>CAJXUD010000010.1 GCA_913061415.1 uncultured Oleispira sp.
CTATGAATCTATGAATCTATGAATCTATGAATCTATGAATCTATGAATCTATGAAAGTGTTAGCTTTCGCGGAGCGATATTGGGTGTATCATTTAAGGACATCTAAAAGAGGGATCTTTTAGTGAGCCTACAGGGAGAGCGAAGCGACGTATTCACGGCGTTCCGCAGAATGATATACCCAATATCGATCGAAAAGCGAAAGCGGTTTTAGCCAACAAAGTGTTAACCAAAGCCGTATCCGCTTTTTGCTTTTTGTTACAAATTAAATCAAATCAAACCCAGGCTCTTCAATCACCTGGAACGGTAAACCGTATTTATTCATATCTTCCATGAATGGATCTGGATCCATCTGTTCGATATTGAATACACCCGCTTCCATCCACTTGCCTTCTACCATCATCTTCGCGCCAATCATTGCTGGAACGCCCGTGGTATAAGAAATCGCCTGCGACTGAACTTCTTTATAACAATCTTGGTGATCTTTAATGTTGTAAACGTAAACCGTTTTCTCTTTGCCATCTTTGATGCCGCGAACCACACAACCAATACAGGTCTTACCGTGCGTGCGTGGGCCCAAAGTAGAAGGATCAGGTAATAACGCTTTCAACAACTGGATCGGTACAATCTGCTGGCCATTAAAATCGATAGGCTCGATGCCCGTCATGCCAACATTTTGTAAAACTTCCAAATGCTTCAAATAGCTCTCGCCAAAACTCATCCAGAACTGCGCACGCTTAAGCGTTGGGAAGTTCTTAGTCAACGACTCCAACTCTTCGTGATACATACGGTAAATATTGAAATCACCAACACCGTCTGGGCAAGTAAATTCTTGCTTCGTCGACATAGCAGGCGTTTCAACAAACTCACCATTTTCCCAGTGACGACATTCCGCGGTAACTTCACGAATGTTAATCTCAGGGTTAAAGTTCGTCGCAAACGGATAGCCATGGTCACCGCCGTTTACATCGATGATATCCAAATACTGAATCTCATCGAAATAATGCTTCGCCGCATACGCAGTGAACATATTGGTCGCGCCCGGATCAAAGCCCGAACCTAACAGAGCCATCAAGCCTGCTTTCTGGAATTTCTCTTGGTACGCCCACTGCCAGTGATACTCAAACTTAGCAGTATCCAAAGGTTCGTAGTTAGCGGTATCCATATAGTGAACGCCCGCTTCTAAGCACGCATCCATAATGGTTAAATCTTGATACGGCAACGCCACGTTAATGACCATAAATGGCTTTTCTACTTTTAATAAAGCAACAAGCTCAGGAACGTTATCGGCATCAACTTGTGCAGTCGTGATATCACGATTTTGCATCTCTTTAATCTGCTTCGCGATCGCAATGCACTTAGATTCTGTACGACTCGCTAAAACAATTTCAGAAAATACTTCAGGCAACTGTGCACATTTATGCGCAACTACTTGGCCTACACCGCCTGCGCCGATAATCATTACTTTTTTCATTATTAATTCCTAACAAAAATTAATTACAAATTTTTATACAATTTGTTTTTTAAATACAGCGACAGTCACTGTACAAGTTAAATACTCAAAACAATCCAACATTGGATTGTTACACTTTATTCGTCACGCTCGTAATAGGTATAACCCTGCATACTCGCGTTATAAGTCTTCAACATAAGCTGGCGTTCACGAGCAGTAATACGACCTTCTTTTACCGCTCTCTCAGCTGTATTTCTATAACGCAGGGCCATTTCTTTTGGCTGGTATTCAACATAACTTAATACATCTGCAATGGTATCGCCGTGTATTTCTTTTACAAAATCAAACGTAGAATCTTCGTTTAAACGAACACTCACTACGTTGGTATCGCCAAAGAGGTTATGCAAATCTCCTAACGTTTCTTGATAAGCACCGACCAAGAAAACACCCATATAATATTCTTCGTTATCTTTCATCTCGTGTAACGGTAACGTATTCGAGACTTCGTGCTGACCAATGAACTTATCAATTTTGCCATCACAATCACACGTAATGTCCGCAATAATCGCATTACGGGTTGGCTCTTCTTCTAAGCGATGAATCGGCATAATTGGAAACAGCTGATCTATCGCCCAAATATCAGGCAACGATTGAAACAAACTGAAGTTGCCATAATAAATATCTGCCAACGACTCTTTCAAACCCTCAAGATCAACCGGAATATGTTCCATCAGCTCAAGGTTCTTATTGATCTGCTGAAGTATCTCTAAAAACAAATTCTCGGCAGCTGAGCGTGTTCGCAAATCAACCTGACCACGTTTAAATAGCTCACGAATTTCATCACGATAAAAGTGAGCATCGTTATAACATTCTTGCGCTTTCACCAGTGTTAAACAGGCTAAAACCTCTCGCATGTCTTGCAATAGCTGATGTTCATCATCACCAATTTGAGGTAACTCAATCGGCTCAAACTTGGTCACATCCAATACGTTAAATAATAGTATCGAAGAGTAAGCAACCGTCGCACGACCTGACTCCGTCACAATCGTTGGATGCTTAATCTCATATTCATCCAACGTATTTTTCAACGTATCTACAATATCGGTACAGTATTCTTCAAGACTGTAGTTTCGACTTTGCGAATCATTCGACTGAGCACCGGTATAATCAACGGCCAATCCACCCCCAAAATCGATGTAGCTTAGCGCAGCGCCTTCACCACAAAGATCCGCATAATAACGGCACGCTTCTACAACACCGCCACGAATCTCACGAATATTAGGAATTTGCGATCCTAAGTGACAGTGCAATAACTGCAAACAATGCAGCATTTCGGCTTCTTTTAAACGATCAACAAGCTGAATCAGCTGGCTGGTTGAAAGGCCAAAGACACTGCGATCGCCCGACGTTGAGTTCCAATGGCCGCTCACTTTAGAGGTCATTTTTACGCGCACACCGATTAACGGTTCAATATTAAGCTGCTTACTGCGCTCAATAATAATCGGTAATTCAGCGGGAGTTTCAATAACAAAGAAACATAAAAACCCGAGCTTTACCGCCTGTAACCCTAACTCAACAAACTCTTGATCTTTGTAACCATTACAAATAATTAGACTACCAGGCTCGGTTAACGTCGAAAGTGCGGCAATCATTTCAGGCTTGCTGCCGACTTCTAAGCCGTGCTTAAAGCGTTTACCAAAATCGGCAATCTCTTCGACTACTTGCGCTTGCTGATTCACCTTAATAGGATAAACACCACGGTATGGCGCTTGATAATCTAATCGCTTAATGGCGTCACCAAATGCCGTATTAAGACGATAGATTTGTGCATCCAAAATATTTTCTATTCGCAACAAAACTGGCATTTGCAAATCACGCTCAGTCATACCTTTAACGATGTCCATTAATGGAACTTCGGTATTTAATGTTTTAGCGGTGACTAAGCCTTGATCCGACAGACCAAAGTAATCATTGCCCCAGCGATCAATGCCGTATAAATCGGCTGACTGCTGAGCACTCCAAGGTGCTTCAGAGGGTTTAAAATTCAAGAGGGAACTCCAACGAGAATAGTAATATAAGCGTTGGTTTTAGTAATAAAACCAACCTAATGTATTGCGTCATTTAAAATGAGGCGCGATTCTGCCTGACTGAATAGCTGAAATCTATATTTATCGCCATTTAAAACAAATTACTTTTTATATAACTTCTATCGGGTTTTCAGTATGGCTATCGATGCACTGACATGAGCATAATCATAATAGCCATACCGAATGCTAGAGCACTTATAATAAAATAAGTGTTCCTAACCCTAAGAATATTGCAAAGCCAATCACATCGGTTACCGTGGTCAAAACAACCGCCGAGGCTACCGCAGGATCAACATCCATTTTCTCTAAAATAAACGGTATATACGTGCCCGAAGCCGCCGCTGCGAAGCTATTAATCACAATGGCGCATAATATGATGATGCCTAACGGCAAAGAGTTAAACCAATACGCAACCACCATCGCAACCAGCGCACCAATTAAGGCACCATTCAATATCGCAATCTTCATTTCTTTACGATACAGCAACTTAATGTTCGCACTTGTAATGTGCTTCAAGGCCAAACCACGAACGGTTACCGCTAATGTTTGACTACCGGCAATACCTCCCATACTGGCGACCACAGGCATTAATATCGCCAGAGCAACGACTTGCTGCAAAGCGATTTCGAAAAACCCAATTACCCAAGAAGCTAAAAAGGCCGTACCTAAATTAATGCATAGCCATAATCCTCGACCTCGCATCGCGACGCTTACCGGTCCAAATAGATCTTCATCCGGTACCGGTGCTTCGCTGACGCTATTGCTCGCGAACTCTTCTTGAACTTCATGCAAAATAACCGAGATAGAAATCGCAGCGGTTAACTTGCCATCCTCAATAACAGGCAGGTAATCCATACCCTCTTCAAATTGACAATGTGTTGCGACGTCGCTCAAGTAGTCCGTATCGTCAACCCCTTGAATCGGTCGCGCAACAGTCTCGATCAAATCATTGTCATGGTTGTTAAACAACGCCGCGATCGGTACATAACCCAATAATGTTCTATCACCGTCCACCATAAATACGGCAGAGATAAAGTCTTTTCGTTTTAAACGATCAATCACAGAACCAATGGAAATACCTTTTCTTACACGTAAAATATTACGGTGAGCAAAACGTCCAACTTGGTCATCCGAGTAGGTTAATGCTTGCTGGAATTCGAGAGAAACTTTCTCATCCTGATCCAGCATGATCGCATCAAGCATCGACTTCGGTAAGATATCCGCTAACGAAAGTACTTCGCTATAGACCGCAACCTTTTGTAATTTCACCTTCTCTTCAGCAGGCAATGAATTTACTAAATTACGCCCTGTTTCTAGCTGAAGATAACCAATTAACGACCACCAATTGGTAGGATCAATGCCATACCAAATACTCAGTCGCTGTTCGGCTGGTAAAGATTCTATCAACTGTACTTGCTGGAAGATGGTTAGGTTTTTAACTTCTTCAAAATATCCCTCAGGGTTTTCACTTAAGAGAACTTTTGAAACTAATTCTTCCATTTCAATATCTGACAGAACCTCGTCAACAGCCATCGGGTTATCCTTCCGTTACATCTGAAATTATGAATGTCTGCGATGGATCAACTAAAAAGTCTGATCCCATCCCTTCTCGTCCTAATAGCATGAGGTAACTCATATCGGAACGATTAGACAAGGTAATTTCAATTTCCTTTTCAACGCTACTCATCACCATCTTGGTTTTAATAATCAAACGCTGATCAACTGCACCATTGGATGACTTAATACGACGTACATCACTAATAGGCGCCCAGCAGCGTGTAATGACATCTACATCGTAAATATCTGGGTGCAGTGTAAATGCAACCCCTAGCTTGCCTTCACGGCGCTCTTTCTTAATGTCATCAACATGCAGTGATGAAGTTTTGGCGCCGGTATCAATTCTTATTTGCAGATCAAAAATATTCAGATCTGGCAAATTACAGGTTTCAAGCGACCCTATTACTAATTTACTCATACAAATTTTGCACCTTTATCTTTGGTGATTACTACCGCTTTCTGAAAAACCAGCGAGTTAGGGTATGTAATGTGCGTGCCTTCAAATTTTAAAATCACATGAAATAAGGTTATCTCAAGTATGGTGCCTTCAATAGTATTTTCACCATCAATCACTTTCACATGATCACCTACGTGATATGGAAAGAAGAAAAACACAATCACACTTGCAGTCACATTACTCAAGATTGACCACTGAGCGAATAAAGCAACACCTAATACAGCAAATATGGATGTGAATATCAAACCCACATCGGCATAATTAAAACCGGTAATTACCCCTAAAATAGCGAGAGTAACAATGGTCCAAAAGCCGGTTAAGATAAACTGTACGTACTGGACCCTTCTCAACGCTATTCTTTTTTCTTGGCCTATTTTACGCACGAGGCGTTTAATCATAGACTTCACAAAAAAGTAGCTCACTGCTGTTAACAGCAGTGCAATTGATAACGGTATTTTAATCTGCTCTAACCACTCCACAACTCACCTCGAACTCGCTTTATTCAAGCGGCTATTCACTGTCTAATAAATTATCGGCCATATCTTCAATATTTTCTGCCACATCATCACTTACTTTGAAATAAGCAACGTGGAACATCGCATCACCTTCTTGTACTAAAGGTATGTTCTGTTTGCCGATAATAATACCTTCACGGCCTGCAAGCACTTCACTTTGTACTTCACCAAAAGAGTCGCCAATTTCAGCCAATACTTGCCCTTTTGTCACTTGGTCGCCATTTTGAACTTTATCATGAACAAAGCCACTGGTAACCGCGCGAACCCAAGAACTGCTATAAGCAATAAAGGGCGTAATCTTTTTATTTGATGATTTGCGCTTTGCAATCATACCTAAGTGAGCGAGTACATTGAGTACGCCTTTCTCACCGGCACGAATCGATAACTCATCAAATCTTAATGCTTCACCTGCTTCATACAACAAAATTTTAACGCCATGCTCTACCGCCGACTCACGCAAAGAACCATCTCGTAAGTTAGAGTTAAGCAAAACCGGTACGCCAAATATCTCAGCCATTTCACGGGTTTCAACATCGTCCAGATTGGCCCTAACTTGCGGCAAATTGCTACGGTGAATAGCGCCGGTATGAAGATCGATGCCGTAATCACACTTACTCACAATTTCGCTCAAAAATATATGAGCCAAACGCCCCGCTAATGAGCCACGCGCCGAGCCAGGAAACACACGGTTCAAGTCTCGACGGTCTGGCATATAGCGACTTTGGTTTAAGACGCCATACACATTAACCATAGGTACAAAAATCAACGTGCCTTTTGTTAGTTTAAGCGTGCGACGTCGAATCAAGCGGCGAATAATTTCTACGCCATTCAGTTCGTCACCATGCACTGCTGCACTGACAAAAATTACAGGACCGTCTTTACGCGATCGCTTAACATATACCGGCATTTTAATTTCGGTATCGGTATATAAGCGTACAACAGGGAGATCGATTTTTTTACTCTCTCCCGGCAGAATCGCAACCCCACCTATGGTTAATTCTTTCATACTAGCCCTCACCACGAGTTTTGTTCTTGTGCGGCTTTGCTGTTTTTTCAATGTAATCGTAAATCAAAGCGGCAACGTTTTTACCGGTTGCGGTTTCAATACCTTCTAAGCCAGGTGATGAATTAACCTCCATCACAACTGGGCCGCTTTTAGCGCGTAAAATATCAACACCACACACACCTAAACCCATAATCTTTGCCGCGTTAACCGCTGTTGCACGCTCTTTAGGCGTTAACTTAATAATCTCAGCGGTACCACCACGGTGAAGATTAGAGCGGAATTCACCTTCAGCACCTTGACGTTTCATAGCGGCTACGACTTTATCGCCAACAACCAAACAACGAATATCAGCACCGCCAGCTTCTTTAATAAACTCTTGCACCAAGATGTTAGCTTTTAAGCCCATAAACGCTTCAATAATACTCTCTGCCGTTTTATTAGTTTCTGCTAATACCACGCCAATGCCTTGAGTCCCTTCTAATAGTTTTACTACTAGCGGTGCGCCACCAACATTCTTGATCAAATCTTTAATATTATCAGGTTTGTTAGCAAAACCCGTACGCGGTAAGCCAACACCTTTACGAGACAATAACTGTAAAGAACGCAATTTATCACGAGAACGGCTAATGGCGACTGATTCGTTTACCGCAAAGGTGCCCATCATTTCAAATTGACGAACAACGGCAGTACCATAAAACGTTACAGACGCGCCAATACGTGGAATAACGGCGTCATAGTGTGGCAAAGGCTCACCGTGATAACGCACAACAGGGTTATTCGACGTAATGTCCATGTAGCAATGCAAAGTATCGATTACATCGACTTCATGACCTCGCGCTTCCGCTTCTTCTTTCAAGCGACGAGTTGAGTATAATTTTTTGTTTCTCGATAAAATTGCGATCTTCATTGTTTAAACCCTTAATCTTCTATGTGTTCAGTTGTTGAATCATTTACTTCGTGCCAATAAGACGTATATAACGTACTGGTCACTTGTTTTACGGCACCTAAATAGGCTTGCCATACTTTCTCTATTTCGGTTTCAGCCACTTTATGCCCTTGGCATACTGCAACAAAATTCTTTTCTACATCGTTCTCAGGCACAATTTCTTCCGTCCAAAGCTCCCTTAGGTGCCGACCGTAAGACGTCAAAATCTCAGCCTGTCTTTTTGTAAAGTAACCACTGCGTGCAAACCCATGAGGGAAATGCATATCATCGTAATAGGGAAACATCTCTGTCTTATTAAGACCTACTAAATTTTCCATGATAACCACCTTTGCCTACCAGAAACGCGAGTATGTATTCATAGTAATATCGGGTAAATCAATATATATTTATCGTCAGGATAAGCACCACCGCCGAAGACAAATATAAGCCCCACAAAAGACAATTAGAAGACTATTACAGACCCATGGACAGCGAATTATTAAGAACTTTTCTAGAAGTGAGCCATACCAAACACTTCGGAAAAGCAGCAGAAAACTTGTATCTAACCCAAGCTGCGGTTAGTACTCGCATTCGCCAGCTAGAGAGTCAGCTTGGAGTCCAGTTATTTACCCGCTTAAGAAATAACATACGCTTAACACCCGCCGGTGAAAAGCTTCGTCCTTTAGCTAATGCTAATTTAACCTTAGTACAAAGAATACGTCAGGAAGTTGCGATTGCTAATAATCAAAGCCAGCAGATATCCATTGGTGCAACCCCCAACCTATGGGATGCCTTTTTACAACATGAACTAAGCCGCTTGTTTGGTCAGTTTCCGGGCATTGCTATGCGCGCTGAGGCCCATACGGCTACTACTCTAGCGCGCCAATTACTTGAACGAACCCTTGATATAGCCATTACTTTTGATGCACCCAAAATTGATGAGGTCAGCACTATAGAAGTGGTTCAAGTGCCCTTATATTTAGCCAGCTCTTATAAAACAGATGATTGGCAAGAAGCCATGCAAAATCATTATGTAATGGTCGATTGGGGCACCGCTTTTAATGTACAACATGCCCAGCAGTTCGCTGGTGCGCCTCCGGCAGTGCTTCATACCAATACTGGCCGTATCGCATTAGATTTCTTACTAACCAATGGTGGGGCTGCTTTCTTACCAGAAAGCCTGCTGATGCCTTATGTGGAACTTGGCCAGCTGCACATCGTTGCGAATACACCGAGCATATCTCGCTCGGTGTATGCCAGTTATATTACTGAATCAGATCGCCTGGATAGCTTTAATAAAATCATCAATGCCATTAAAGGCGAGCAACCTGTGCCTGCGGAGTCTTTAACGCCGACTGAAGAGTCTTTAACGCCGACTGAAGAAGCTTAAATAGCAGGCAAAAAAAAGGCCGTATGTTATTCACATACGACCTTTCTTATCGATAAAGAGCGATTAAAGATGCTCTACCTTATCAATTTCATATTCAACGTCACCGGCTGGAACACGAACCACCACCACATCACCTTCTTCCTTACCAATCAATGCGCGAGCGATTGGAGAAGAGATAGAGATACGAGCGTTCTTTATATCCGCTTCATCATCACCAACAATGCGGTAAGTAACCGTATCATCAGTATCTAAATTGATGATAGTAACCGTCGTGCCGAAGAAAACCTTACCCGTATAAGGAATGGTTTTAACATCAATCACCTGGCTAGTAGATAACTTACCTTCAATGTCTTGAATTCGGCCTTCGATGAAACCTTGCTGTTCACGCGCCGCGTGGTATTCAGCATTTTCTTTCAAATCGCCGTGCTCACGCGCCAGTGCAATGTCTTTAATCACTGCAGGGCGTTGAACGGTTTTCAATTCTTTTAGTTCATCTTGAAGGGCTTGTTCACCTTCAACTGTCATTGGATACTTTTGCATTTTTTAATCCTTTACCTACACCCTTGGTTTTAGCATTCGCTTTTACCAAAGAAGAAACTCGATCTTTAGTTCGCAAAAAGCCTTCTACAAGTAGAAGGCTTTTTAATATAAATCTTATCTAAGCCACTTATTAACAACCCAAAGGTCAGCAATAATGACTCTAAACGTTAAGATATTACTGAGCTAAGATAGCAGCGTGAATGTCTTGTAAACTACGAACGTCGTTAAGACCTTCAGCGTTTAATCCTTCAACAACCGCTTCTGCACCGGCAAGCGTCGTAGTGTAATACACTTTATGCTGCAATGCGCTGCGGCGAATATCTGCAGAGTCCGCAATCGCTTGCGTACCTTCTGTTGTATTCACGATCAAAGCGATTTCATCATTTTTGATGCCATCAACAACGTTTGGACGTGCTTCATTAACTTTGTTAACTCGCTCAACTTTAAGACCCGCCTCTATTAGTTTCTCAAACGTGCCGCCAGTAGCAACCAATTCAAAACCTAATTTTGCGAAACCTTGAGCAACCTCAACAACACCGTCTTTATCAGCGTCACGAACAGAGATAAATACTTTACCTTCTGTTGGAAGTTTTTCACCAGCACCCAGCTGAGCTTTATAGAAAGCTTCGCCGAACGTAGCGCCTGCGCCCATTACTTCACCAGTCGACTTCATTTCAGGGCCTAAGATTGGATCTACGCCTTGGAACTTGTTGAACGGGAATACCGCTTCTTTAACAGAGAAATGCTCTGGAATAATTTCTTTAGTGAAACCCAATTCCGCCAGCGTCTTGCCCATCATTACTTTCGCTGCGATAGACGCAAGAGAAGCACCGATGCATTTAGAAACGAATGGCACGGTACGTGATGCACGAGGGTTAACCTCAATCACATAGATCTCGCCGTCTTGGTACGCCAGCTGAGTATTCATCAAACCAACAACGCCAAGCTCTAACGCCATCGCTTTAACTTGCTCACGCATACGATCTTGTACGTCAGCATCCAAGTTATACGGAGGCAATGAACACGCAGAATCACCCGAGTGAATACCGGCTTGTTCAATGTGCTGCATGATCGCGCCAATAACAACTTGTTCGCCATCACAAACCGCATCGATATCAACCTCAATCGCGCGGTTTAGGAAGTAATCAAGTAATACTGGAGAATCGTTAGACACTTGAACCGCTTCGCGCATGTAACGACGCAGCGATGCTTCATCGTTAACGATTTCCATGGCACGGCCGCCCAATACATAAGAAGGACGAACCACTAACGGATAACCAATTTCAGACGCTTTTGTTACCGCTTCTTCAGTAGAGCGAACCGTTGCGTTCACTGGCTGCTTCAAACCTAAGCGTTGAATCATTTGCTGGAAACGCTCACGGTCTTCAGCACGGTCAATCGCTTCTGGAGAAGTACCAATGATCGGAACGCCAGCAGCTTCTAATTCGTTAGCTAGCTTCAATGGCGTTTGGCCACCGTACTGTACGATTACGCCTTTTGGCTTTTCTTTATCAACAATTTCTAATACATCTTCAAGCGTTACTGGCTCGAAGAATAAACGATCAGACGTATCATAATCGGTAGAAACCGTTTCAGGGTTACAGTTCACCATAATGGCTTCGTAACCTAAATCTTTTGCTGCAAACGCCGCGTGAACACAGCAGTAATCGAATTCGATACCCTGGCCAATACGGTTAGGACCACCACCCAAGATAATAATCTTGTCGTTGTCTGTTGGGTTTGCTTCGCACTCTTCTTCATAAGTAGAGTACATGTAAGCGGTATCCGTCGAGAACTCAGCCGCACACGTATCAACACGTTTATACACTGGACGAATGTTTAACTTCTGACGCTGCTTACGGAATGCTTTTTCAGAAACACCTAGCAATTCTGCTAAACGAGCATCGGCGAAACCCTTACGTTTTAACTTATAAATGCGATCAGCATCCATAGACGTTAGGCTGCTTTTGGCAACGTCGGCTTCGTCTTTAAGTAGATCTTCGATCTGAACCAAGAACCAAGGATCAACACCTGAGTATTCATAGATGGTTTCAACACTTAAACCGGCGCGGAATGCATCGCCGATGTACCAGATGCGATCAGCACCCGGAGTTTTAAGTTCAGAAATAATTTTGTCCATCGCGCCTTCAGATTCTAGGTCGATGATTGGATCAAAACCATTCACGCCTACTTCTAAACCACGCAGTGCTTTCTGAAGAGATTCTTGCTGAGTACGGCCCATCGCCATCACTTCACCCACAGATTTCATCTGTGTGGTTAAGCGACCATCGGCGTTCGGGAATTTCTCGAAAGTGAAACGAGGAATCTTAGTAACAACGTAATCGATTGAAGGCTCAAACGATGCTGGCATTGCGCCGCCAGTAATGTCGTTTTGTAGCTCATCAAGGGTATAACCAATCGCAAGCTTAGCGGCGATTTTAGCAATCGGGAAACCCGTTGCTTTAGAGGCTAGTGCTGAAGAACGAGAAACACGAGGGTTCATCTCGATCACAACCATGCGGCCATCTTTTGGGTTAATACCAAACTGAACGTTTGAACCACCGGTTTCTACGCCGATTTCACGCAGAACAGCCAAAGAGGCGTCACGCATGATTTGTAGTTCTTTATCAGACAATGTCTGAGCAGGTGCAACCGTGATCGAGTCGCCGGTGTGAACACCCATCGCGTCAAAGTTTTCGATAGAACAGATGATGATGCAGTTGTCGTTTTTGTCACGAACAACTTCCATTTCATATTCTTTCCAACCGATTAAAGATTCATCGATTAGCAACTCGCTGGTTGGAGAAAGATCCAAACCACGAGTACAGATTTCTTCGAATTCTTCTTTGTTATACGCGATACCACCACCGGTACCACCCATCGTGAAAGAAGGACGAATAATACAAGGGAAGCCAAGCTCTTTTTGAACTTCAACCGCTTCCGCCATTGTATGAGCAATACCCGCACGTGGGCATTCAAGGCCAATCGCTTTCATCGCCTTATCAAAACGGCTGCGGTCTTCTGCTTTGTCGATCACATCGGCGTTAGCACCGATCATTTCAACATTGAATTTTTCTAAGATGCCAGCAGCTTCTAAGCCTAATGCGCAGTTAAGAGCGGTCTGGCCACCCATTGTTGGCAATAGTGCGTCTGGACGTTCTTTTTCAATGATACGAGCAACCGTATCAACCGTAATCGGTTCGATATATGTTGCATCGGCCATTGCAGGATCGGTCATAATTGTGGCTGGGTTAGAGTTCACAAGAATAACGCGGAAACCTTCTTCACGCAGTGCTTTACAAGCTTGTGCGCCAGAGTAATCGAATTCACAAGCCTGGCCGATAATGATCGGGCCAGCGCCAATGATTAGGATACTTTTTATGTCGGTACGTTTTGGCATAGCTAAAATCCCAGTCTATTTCGAAGCAGTCTTAGCAGCTTCAATCAATTCAATGAAATGGTCGAACAATGGCGCAACGTCACGAGGACCAGGTGCCGCTTCAGGGTGACCCTGGAAGCTGAAAGCTGGTCGATCAGTCAATTCAATGCCTTGCAAAGTGCCATCGAAAAGTGATTTGTGAGTGGCTTTAATGTTCGCTGGCAATGTGGCTTCATCAACCGCGAAACCGTGGTTCTGAGCCGTAATCATAACAACGCCTGTCTCAAGGTCTTGCACAGGGTGGTTACCACCGTGATGACCATGAGGCATTTTCACTGTTTTTGCGCCAGAGGCTAACGCCAATAACTGGTGACCTAAACAAATACCAAAAACTGGAATGTCTGTTTTAAGGATTTCTTTAATCGCTTCAATCGCATACGTACAAGGCTCTGGGTCACCTGGTCCGTTCGATAAGAAGATGCCATCTGGGTTCATTGCCAACACTTCGCTAGCCGGAGTTTGTGCTGGTACAACCGTTAGATCACACCCACGTTCAGCTAATAAACGTAAAATGTTACGTTTAATACCATAGTCGTAAGCGACAACCTTATATTTAGCATCGGCTTTCGCAAGCTGACCATAGCCTTTACCAAGAACCCAATCAGTCTCAGTCCAGCTGTAATTTTCTTTAGTCGTTACTTCTTTCGCTAAATCCATACCTTTAAGGCCAGGGAAAGCCTTAGCGGTTTCAATGGCTTTTGCTAGGCTGGCATCTGACGCTAGCTCACCGTCTGCTGCTTCAACAGCAACAATACAACCGTTCAAAGAACCTTTCTCACGCAAGATGCGCGTTAGACGACGTGTATCGATATCGGCAATACCCAAGATATTGCGTTCTTTTAGATATACATCTAACGCTTGCTCGCTACGGAAGTTAGAAGCAATAAGAGGAAGATCACGAATCACTAAGCCTTTAGCAAAGATCCCACGAGACTCTTCATCTTCACTTGTGGTGCCGTAGCTACCCACATGTGGGTAAGTTAGTGTAACGATTTGGTTTGCATAAGATGGGTCGGTCAGAATTTCCTGATAACCTGTCATTGAAGTGTTAAAAACAACTTCCCCGACGGCTTGACCTGCTGCACCAATGGCAGTCCCTTTAAAGACGCTACCGTCTTCTAGAGCTAGAATGGCTGTTATAGACAAGGCTATGATCCTCGGAATAATCAATTAATAAGGTCATTGTAGAATACTCATATATGAGTATCTGAAGGCATTTTCAGCATAACCTTTAATATATAAATCAAAGGCTTAAGCTGATATTACCAAACGTCTAGTCGCAAAAAAGCGGGAGGAGCTGAGCTCCACCCGCTTTCGATAATCTGCACTGATAATCTAAGAGCTTTAATAAGATTAGACGCTAACGCCCGTCTCTCGAGTCGTTAAACAACCGAGCTTGACGAACGCCTATAAACTGGTCGCAAATCATACCAAAACAACCATCTCAAGTCCATATCTATCTTAAAAAAACACGCATTTGTACAATCATCAAATTGTCATTAAATACACACCACACCATCAAACAAATAACGCCTACTTTGACTCGTAATCCCCATCATTTACAGTTAGAAAATTCGTCAATACTACACCGCACCCAGCAAGCGCTTGGTTTATGTTTTTTTAAAAAAATCAAATTATTATGTAATTTAAAACCTTATAAAACCAATCACCCTCCCCCCTAAAAAAACAACAACCACCCCTTACTATTGATAACTTAATCATAATAATTAACTAACCAAATAATAAGGTTTTGCCCTATATTTATAGTACTTTTGGAACAGCGATACCAATATGAATACTATTTCATCAGCAGTAACACCTATTGATGAACTTATTTATGATTTTACAACCTATTACTTGCTGATTTTTTTCTTACGGTATCTAATATAAAAAAATAATTTAATAATATTTTATTATTGATACTAATTTTCACTATTAAAGGATCACCCCTATGCCTATTGCTGTTGATGGACGCCGACGTCTTGCCCCAGAAGAACGCAAGCGTTTATTACTCAATGACGCCGTTGAAGTTTTTGCTGCCAGAGGAATTGGTCGCGGAGGGCATACGGAAATTGCAGAAATGGGAGGCGTATCTGTCGCAACCGTTTTTAACTATTTCAATACGCGTGAAGACTTGGTCGATGCTGTCCTAATTGAAGTTGAAGCTCAGCTACTTGCTTTAGCAGAAGAGATTTATAGCCAAGGTGACGCGCCTCTTGATGCTATTCAGAACCACATTAAAGCATTCTTGAATATGTGCGAAACCAATCCAGCCTACGTTAAAGTATGGCTAGAGTGGAGCTGCTCTATCCGTGAAGAAATCTGGCCACAATATATCGCTTTCCAAAATAAGCTTTTAGAAATGATGGCTAAGCAAATCGATAAGGCCATTAAAAATGGTGATCTAGCACCAGGGCTTTCTGCAGCAGAACGTGCACGCTGGTTATTGGGTAATTCTCAAATGCTGGTATCAATGGCATTTGATCCAAGCGGCAAGCCTCGCGGTATGCAGCAAATGATTGATCGTGGTATTTCGCATTTACTCGGTGCCGTTTAAGCCTAGCGGCTTAATGCTTTACCCGTAAATTGCAGATACAAAAAAACCGAAGCAGGCTTTTATTATAAAAGTCTGACTTCGGTTTTTTATTGGCTCACACTTATCCAGCCGAACTAGAAACCTAGAACATCCTGCATGTCGTACAAACCATTTTTTTGGTCACCAATCCACTTAGCAGCACGAACAGCGCCTTTAGCAAACGTCATTCGGCTTTGCGCCTTATGCGTTACTTCAACACGCTCGCCGTCAGTTGCAAACATCACTGTGTGGTCACCCACTACATCGCCACCACGAATGGTTTCAAAACCAATCTGCTTATGAGGGCGTGCGCCAGTTTGTCCTTCACGGCCATAACATGCGACTTCTTTTAAGTCCCAGCCCATGGTTTCTGCAACCACTTCACCCATGCGCAAAGCGGTACCCGAAGGTGCGTCTACCTTGTGTTTGTGATGCATTTCGATCACTTCGATGTCGCTGTCTTCCCCCATAACCGAAGCGGCCATGCGTAAAAGATTTAAACAAAGATTCACGCCGACTGAATAGTTCGGTGCGAATACAATACCCATATCTTTCGCGGCCGCTTCAAGACTGGCTTTTTGTGCGTCATCTAAACCGGTGGTTCCGATCACGATTTTTTTGCCAGCCTTACGGCAAATTTCAACATTCGCCATCGTTGCTTCTGGCGCAGTGAAGTCGATGAGCACATCAAAACTATCAACGGCCGCGGCAACGTCTGTTACTGCAACGACGCTTAAATTCTTGCCAAGACCAGCAATGGCTCCGGCATCAACACCCACCATAGGATCGTTAGGTAGAACGATCGCTGCGCCTACCTGAGCGCCTTCGGCTGCATCAACCGCTTCGATTAAAATGCGGCCCATGCGGCCGGCTGCACCTGTAATTGCTATACGAGTCATTCTAAAGTCAACCTGGAAAATTATGAGTTCAATACAATGTTGTCTAAATGGAGATTATATAGGTTTTAAGGGACATCGACAGCATGGATGCTGTCGTTGAGCTTACAGGGAACGTATTTACAGCGCGCCCTTCAAACCTATATATTTTCCATTCTTAGACGACTTACAATTCTTCGAAGAATTTCTTAACACCAGCAAACCAAGTATTCTTTTGTGGTGAATGCTTCTCACCTTTCAAAGACGCTTGGAATTCTTTCAGCAATTTCTTCTGATGCTCTGTCAGCTTAACCGGCGTTTCAACCTGCACACGGCACATTAAATCACCCGGGCTAGAAGCACGAATAGGGGTTACACCCTTGCCGCGTAAACGGAACATACGACCGCTTTGAGTTTCTGGTGGAATCTTCAGTTTTACACGACCATCTAAAGTCGGCACTTCTAACTCACCACCCAATGCTGCATCAACAATACTGATTGGCACATCGCAATATAAGTTATGTCCATCACGCTCAAAAATTGCGTGATCTTTCACACTCATTTGCACATACAAGTCACCTGTTGGGCCACCCATTGCACCCGCTTCGCCTTCGCCACTTAAACGAATGCGATCGCCAGTATCAACACCCGCAGGTACTTTAACATTCAGCGTCTTAGTTTCTTCTTTAACGCCACGACCATGACAGCTACCACAAGGGCTATCAATGGTAGTGCCTTGTCCACGACACGATGGGCAAGTTTGCTGCACAGCAAAGAAACCTTGCTGCATACGAACTTGGCCTTGGCCGCCACAAGTAGAACACGTCTTCGCAGAAGTCCCTGGCTTAGCACCCGAACCATCACATGGATCACAAGGCGCTAATGTTGGTATTGTGATTTTCTTTTCACAACCTTTAACAGCTTCTTCCAGACTTAGCGTCATGGTATAGCGTAAATCACTACCACGCTGAGGACCACCACGACGGCCACCACCGCCTCCACCGCCACCAAAGATGTCGCCGAACACGTCACCAAAGATATCGCCAAAACCACCTGCGCCGCCACCACCGTGACCGCCGCCCTGACTTCCATCAACGCCGGCATGACCATAACGATCGTAAGCACCACGCTTTTGATCATCGCTTAATACTTCATACGCTTCAGAAGCTTCTTTAAACTTTTCTTCTGACGCTTTATCACCTTCGTTACGATCTGGGTGATGCTTCATCGCTACCTTACGGTAAGCTTTTTTTAATTCTTTCTTATCGACGTCTTTAGAGACACCAAGAATTTCGTAAAAATCTCTTTTAGACATTTTCCGGCCCTGACACTTGGCTAACAACCCCACTTTAAAAGTAGGTATAAATATAACGCAAAAACGCGGCGTCCCGTTTTACAGGAGGCCGCGTTCAATTAATCACTTAAAACGCGGTGATTATTTATCTTTAACTTCTTCGAACTCAGCATCAACAACGTCGTCATCTTGACCAGCGTCTTGAGCTTGCTCGCCGCCTTCAGCGCCAGCTTGTTCTGCTGCTTGCTGCTCTGCGTAAAGCTTCTGAGCTAAGCCAGATGAAGCTTCAGTCAAAGCGGCAGTTGCCGTTTCGATTGCTGCTTTATCAGTGCCTTTCATTGCTTCTTCAACGTCAGCAATGGCTTTTTCGATTGCTTCTTTTTCTTCAGCAGTCGCTTTATCGCCCGCTTCTTCTAACGTTTTCTTAGTTGCGTGAACAAGGCCATCGGCCGTGTTACGAACCTGAATCATTTCTTCAAACTCTTTATCCGCTTCAGCGTTAGCTTCTGCGTCTTGAACCATTTGCTCGATCTCTTCATCGCTCAAACCAGAAGAAGACTTAATCACGATAGACTGTTCTTTGCCTGTCGCTTTATCTTTCGCTGAAACGTTCAAGATACCGTTAGAGTCGATGTCGAACGTCACTTCAATTTGAGGCATACCACGTGGAGCCGGTGGAATGTCAGCCAAATCGAAACGGCCTAGAGACTTGTTCTGTGCCGCTTGCTTACGCTCGCCCTGAACGATGTGAATCGTTACAGCCGCTTGATTGTCGTCAGCGGTAGAGAAGGTTTGAGATTTCTTAGAAGGAATCGTCGTATTCTTCTCAATAACAGCAGTCGCAACGCCACCCATTGTTTCGATACCCAAAGTCAAAGGCGTAACGTCTAGCAATAGAACGTCTGTTACGTCACCTGACAAAACACCACCTTGAACAGCTGCGCCAATAGCAACGGCTTCATCAGGGTTAACATCTTTACGTGGCTCTTTACCGAAGAACTCAGCTACTTTAGCTTGTACTAAAGGCATACGAGTCTGACCACCAACAATGATGATTTCGTCGATTTCAGAAGCAGACAAATCTGCATCTTTAAGCGCAATACGGCAAGGCTCAATAGACTTAGCAACTAAATCTTCAACCAAACTTTCTAGCTTCGAACGAGTAACTTTAACGTTCAAGTGCTTAGGACCGGTTGCATCAGCCGTGATGTAAGGCAGGTTAACGTCAGTTTGCTGAGATGAAGACAGCTCAACTTTCGCTTTTTCGCCCGCTTCTTTCAAACGCTGCATCGCTAGTGGGTCACCTTTAAGGTCCATACCACTTTCTTTCTTAAATTCTTCCGCAAGATAATCGATCATGCGCATATCGAAATCTTCACCACCAAGGAACGTATCACCGTTGGTTGCTAGTACTTCGAACTGAGTCTCGCCATCTACGTCAGCAATTTCGATGATAGAGATATCAAATGTACCACCACCTAAATCGTATACCGCAATCGTCTTATCACCTTTAGTGTGATCAAGGCCGTATGCAAGAGCAGCCGCTGTTGGTTCGTTAATAATACGCTTAACTTCTAAACCAGCAATTTTACCCGCATCTTTAGTTGCTTGACGCTGTTGGTCGTTAAAGTAAGCAGGCACTGTAATTACAGCTTCTGTTACCGCTTCACCAAGATAATCTTCAGCCGTCTTTTTCATCTTCTTCAAGATTTCAGCAGAAACCTGAGGAGGAGCCATCTTCTTACCGTTCGCTTCAACCCATGCATCGCCGTTATCGGATGCAACGATTTTGTAAGGAACCATAGAGATGTCTTTTTGAACAACATCATCTTTAAATTTACGGCCGATTAAACGCTTAACCGCAAAGATTGTGTTTGCTGGATTTGTTACCGCTTGACGCTTAGCTGGCTGACCAACCAAAATTTCTTCGCCCGTGTAGGCAACAACAGATGGTGTTGTACGATCGCCTTCGGCGTTTTCGATTACTTTAGGTTTATCGCCGTCTAACACAGCAATACAAGAGTTAGTTGTACCTAAATCGATACCAATGATTCTACCCATAACTTTAATCTCCGACTTTCTATTCGCTGGCTCAAAGCCCGCTTTTAAATTCAATAAGTGTTTTAACTTTCGATGTAACTTATATAAGTCTCATCTTTCATTTTTCAAGGCTGAAAATTTAAATTCTGATGATTTTCTAACCTTTCTTAACCATAAATAGGCTATAACGTGTTTTTATGCATTCTCGTCGATAGAAGGAGCACCTTTCGATACCATCACCATCGCAGGACGCAATAAACGACCGTGCAAGCTGTAGCCTTTTTGCATAACAGCCATCACCGTATTCGGTGCAAACTCTTCATTTTCTTGCATCGCCATCGCTTGATGAAACTCAGGGTTAAACGCTTCGCCCTGCGGATCAATCGCTTCAACATTGAACTTAGTCAAGGTTGATAAGAAACCTTGTAGTGTCATATCAACACCTTCACGCAATGCAGTTGTTTCTTCACTTTCTGGCGTTGCCGCTAAAGCACGCTCTAGGTTATCAAGTACCGATAACAGCTCGCGAGAGAACTTCTCTTGACCAAACTTGTGTGCTTTTTCTACATCTTGCTCAGCGCGACGACGAACGTTTTGTGCGTCGGCCTGTACGCGTAGCATTTGATCTTTAAGCTGAGCGATTTCTTCTTGCGCTGCACCCAGTTCGGCCTGCAATGCTTCTTCAACAGATGCCTCAGCAGCTTGTTGCTCTTCTGCTGTTTCTACCTGCTCTTCCACATCAACAGTAGTGGTCTCTATGTTTTCGTCATTCTGCTGTGACATGAATCTTTCCTCTACTCTAAAAATGCGCTTAACTCGTGCTGATTGACCGAGTTTCGTTGTGTGATTTCTATATGGGGCTGCGCAATGACCTTTCAAGGGCAAAATACACACGAAATAGCATAAATTGCTTATAACTTACCCAGACACTTGCCCAGTTAATAAATTTACTGTACAAATAAACACTGTATAAACATACAATCAACTATACTAAGAAAGACCGACGACTTACGCTGCATCGCAGGAGCCTAATATGCTTGTTCATCTATCCATTTCACAATTTACCCTGGTTGAGCATCTAGAACTTGAGCTAAAAGCAGGAATGACCACTATTACCGGCGAAACCGGTGCGGGTAAGTCCATTCTACTGGGCGCCCTAGGTCTCGCATTAGGCAACCGCACTGGTGATAACATTGTGCGCAAGGGTGCGGAAAAAGCCGATATCAGCGCAACCTTTATAATCAGCGAGAAAGTCATACAGTGGCTGAAAAATCACGATTACCCTATTGAAGACGATACCTGCATTTTACGCCGAGTAATCACACAAGAAGGCCGTAGTCGTGGCTACATTAATGGCCGCAATGCCTCCGCAACCGAACTGAAGGCCTTGGCCAACCAACTAATCGATATTCACGGCCAGCACGCACATCAATCATTAATGCAAAAAGATGCGCCAAGAAAATTACTCGATAACTACGCAGGCACCCGCCCTTTAAGCCAAAAAATCAAGCAAGCCTTCCAAGCATGGCAAGAAAAACTAAAACAAAAGAACAATCTACAAGAAGATAGCGCCGAGCAACAAGCTCAACGCCAGTTACTGACCTATCAAGTTCAAGAACTGGATAATTTAGATTTATTAGAAGGCGAAGTGACAGAACTTGAAAATGAACTGAAGCGCTTAAGTAATGCCGATGCCATTATGTTTTCTGGCCAGCAAGCCCTAACGCTCTGTGCTGACGGCAATAATGATGACTCATCCAGCGCACTCAGCAGCGGCCAAGACAGCGCATTACAGCAAGTTCAGCAAGCCATTCAACAGCTTGATCTAATTGACGATGACAATGACGTTTTGAAAGAAAGCCGCGAGTTTCTTAATCAAGCCCAAATCCAACTGCAAGAAGCCAGTGACTCACTGCACAACTACATCAACAAGGTTGAAATCAACCCACAACGCTTAAATCAAATAGATCAACGCTTAGGGGCAATTTACGATCTGGCTCGTAAACATCAAGTACGCGCCGATAGCCTATACGATACCTGGCAAGAACTGAGTGACAAACTCAACGCATTGAACTTTAGTGATGAAGACATGGACGCTTTAATTCAAGAAGTCGCCGACCTAGAGCAAATATACCTTAAGCTGGCTCATCAGCTGAGTAAAAAGCGCCACAAGGCCGCGAGTAAGCTCGACAAAGAAGTGAATACTCACTTTGAAGCGCTTGCGCTAGGCAATGCTCGCTTACAAACACAAGTTGCTAGCGACGAAAAATTCGCTAATAACAGCGGCATTGATCACATAGACCTACTGGTACAAACCAACCCAGGCATGCCTATGGGGCAGCTTTGCAAAGTCGCGTCTGGTGGCGAACTGTCACGCATTAGCTTAGCTATTCAAGTGATCACCGCGCAAACCAGTAACATTCCCAGCCTGATCTTTGATGAAGTTGATGTAGGTATTGGTGGCGGCACCGCTGAACGCGTTGGCCGTTTATTGAATCAGCTTGGCCAACACAGCCAAGTATTATGTGTCACTCACCAGCCGCAAGTAGCCGCGCAAGCACAGAACCACTTACAAGTAAGCAAGATCGCTGGGGATGAACAAACCTTCACCAATATTCGCCCACTGGATAATAAACAGCGTACTGAAGAAATCGCACGCATGCTGGGCGGTGTAGAGATTACTCAACATACCCTAGATCATGCACAAGAGATGCTAGCCATGGGAAATGGTTAAAAAAAAGCCCCTAGTGATCGCCTGTTTCGGGCGATAAATAGGGGCATTTATCTGTCTTTAATCTGTGCTCGACTAATAGTCAGCCGTTCTACTAAAGCTAGCGGATCTACTAAAAAGTTAGCCGCATTAGTTTAATGAACGACTACGACTTCTTTGGACGTACATAAAGAACCAAACTGTGATCGATTAGATCATAACCATGAGCTTCAGCAATTTCGTGCTGTAAACGCTCAATTTGGTCATTGGTAAACTCAATCACGTCACCCGTTTCCATATTCACCATATGGTCGTGATGATCGCCTCGATCCAACTCAAATACAGAATGGCCGCTATCAAAGTTATGGCGAGCCACAAGCTCAGCTGTTTCAAACTGAGTCAGTACACGATAGACCGTTGCTAGACCAACATCCTCGCCTGCTTCAATCAAGGCTTTATAAACATCTTCAGCACTCATATGACGTGCGTTAGAGTTTTCTAAAATTTGTAAAATTTTCACGCGGGGTAGCGTTACTTTTAAACCTACTTTACGCAGTTCGGCGTTTTGATCTGACATTGCATCCTCGAATATATTGCAGCGGCTTACAGCAAGTTACTTTATCAGGTATTATCAAGACTTCTAACGACAAAGCCAATAGCCAATACCATGCAATTTAGATTTCTTACTGTTTTACTTAGCTTTTTATTTATTTCAGCGTGTAGCATCCCTCAAGTCTACAAGCTTACTGTGCAACAAGGAAACATTGTCACCCAAGAGATGGTCGACGAATTGAAAGTAGGCATGACCAAGCGCCAAGTTGCTTACGTTATGGGCACCCCACTGATTCGCTCGCCTTTTCAACAGAATCGCTGGGACTACCTTTATACACTCGAACGTAGAGATAAAATCGTTAAAGACTACCAAGTAACCGTATTCTTTGAAGGTGACCTATACACTCACTTTGAAGGCGAAGTACCGCAAGAAGAAAAACCAGAAGCCCAGCAAGAAGTACTGGAAGATAAGAAAGAGAACAACCTACTCGAAATTCCTGGGGAATAATACGAGCAATTTAAACAGATAACCGCTAGAGCATCCCTGCTCTAGCGGTTAAATAACCTACTATTACTTACCGGCTTTAGCCGCACGATTTGCTCGTGCAGCCTTAGGGTCAATTAATAACGGACGGTAAATTTCAATACGATCACCCGCTTTTAACAACTCGGTATCAGGGCTTCGAACAGCCTTACCAAAGATGCCCAGCTTAGACTCGGCAATATTTAGATCAGAAAACTCTTTATCCAAACCTGATTGCTCTGCACCTTGGCGAACCGTAGTACCTTGATCAACCAAAATACTCACCATCTTCTGTTTATGGGCTAACCCATAAACCACTTCAATCTCAAATTGCTCGCTCATTGTTTACTATTACCCATATACTTGCTTAGCGCGCTGAACAAAAGAATCAACCATCATAGACGCCATTTGTTTAAAAACAGCGCCTAGCGCAATCCCTGCTAGGCCATTATTCACTTCAAAATCCATATTGTACGTCACCTTACAGGCTTCATCCGTCAAACGAAGAAAGTGCCACACCCCCTCAAACCGTTCGAAAGGGCCATCGACTAGCGACAGCTCCATACGATCAGGGAATTGCAATATATTACGCGTCGTAAAGGTCTGATTAACACCCACTTTACTAATCGACAAACTCGCGACCAACTCTTCTTCTGTCTTAGATATTATCTCAGTCGCAGTGCAACCCGGTAAAAACTGCGGATAACTTTCCACATCATTTACCAGGTTATACATCTGCTCTGCGCTGTGCATAACTAATGCACTGCGAGTTATCGAAGTCATCTATTCTTCCCTTGCAGCAGTGGCTTAGAATAAACCTAAGCCATTGATAAAGATTAACGCAATAGCGACGGGAGAGATGAAACGTACAACAAAACGCCAAACATTGAAAAGCGTATCATTCTTCATTTTCATTTCATTCTTAATCATATCGCTAGACATAAACCAGCCCACAAACACAGCAATCAACAGACCGCCAAGTGGCAACATAATGTTCGACGTTAAGAAATCGAGCGTATCAAAGAACGTCTTACCGAATAACTTATATTCAGCCCATTCATTGAACGACAACACAGTACCTAGGCCCAAGAACCAAGCAAAACCACAAATCGCCAGCGACGCAGTCAAACGAGTAAAGCCTTTCTCAACGGCCCAAGCGACAGCAGGCTCAGCAATAGAAATAGCCGAACTCCATGCAGCGATTGATACCAGAATAAAGAAAACTGTACCGAAGAAAATACCACCTGGCATACCACCAAACGCAATCGGCAAGCTCACAAACATTAAACCAGGGCCAGCAGACGGCTCAAGACCATTAGAAAATACGATGGCGAAAATAATCATACCCGCCACCAAAGCAACTGCGGTATCCAATACACCAACCCACATAATCGTCTTACCCAAAGACTGCTTAGCAGGCATATAAGCACCATAAGCCATAATTGCGCCCATACCTAAGCTCAGAGTAAAGAACGAGTGACCTAACGCCACAACGATACTTTCTGTTGTCAGCTTAGAAGCATCAAAATCGAATAAGAAGTGGAAGCCCTGCATAAAGCCAGGTGTGGTCAAACTGTAACCAAACAAAATCAACATTAAAACAAACAAAACAGGCATTAAGATTCTAAGAGATGCCTCTAAGCCCTTATTAACACCACGTGCAATCACAGCACCGGTTAAAAACATAAATACCGTATGCCAAATAGTCAGCCCAACCGGATCTGCTAACATGGCGCCAAAAGCCGCACCAGAACCTTCCGCATTAATGCCTACAAACGCGCCAGATGCGATTTTACCCACATAAACCAATGCCCAACCCGCAATCACACTGTAAAAAGACAAAATAAAGAAGCCTGATAAAGCCCCCATCCAACCAATTCCGCGGAAAAATTTCGGCGCACCGGTCTCATCCGTCATCGATTCCATCGTATGAATCGGACTCATGCGTTTTTTACGACCTAACAATGCTTCCCCTAACATAACGGGAATACCTGCGAGTAAAATACACGCCAAATAGACTAATACGAATGCCCCACCGCCGTTTTCACCCGTAATATAGGGGAATTTCCATAAGTTACCCAGACCAACAGCCGAACCTGTCGCGGCTAAAATAAAGGTCCAACGACCCGCCCAAATACCATGCATACCGCGTTTTTGGTCTGACATATAGTAATCTCATGCAAATGTGTGAGTTAAATTCAGCGACCATTGTCTAAAATTTTGACCAAAGCTACAAGAGTCGTGCTTTTTATTCTTTCATACAGTTATAATAGACACATGGCTAAAAAGAAAAAATCTGGAAACAGTGGCAATACAATTGCTCAAAACAAAAAGGCACGTCACGACTTTCACCTCAGTAATAATGTCGAGTGTGGGGTTGTTCTTACTGGCTGGGAAGTAAAAGCCCTACGCGCAGGAAGGTGTCAACTCGTTGACTCGTACGTATTCATCCGCGAAGGCGAAGCATGGTTATATGGGTGTTTAATAACAGCCCTACCAACAGCCGCGGCTTACATAATCACAGAGCCTAAACGCGAGCGTAAATTACTTTTACATAAGCGTGAAATTGAAAAGCTAGAACAGCAGATCAATGCCAAAGGCTATACCTGTGTATGTACCGCGCTTTATTGGAAAGGTCATATCGTAAAAGTGGACATTGCCCTAGCAAAAGGCAAGCAAGATCACGACAAACGAAATGCCGACAAAGATAAAGACTGGGCCAAGCAGAAAGAACGCACAATGAAGCACTCAGTACGTTAAAGTGTGATCGTTAGTGCTTATTGGTGAATGTTCTTAAAGAACAATAGTAAACTCGATACACTTCGAGTAAACTGGCTAGACCAAGTTAATGATACTTTCTTTAAAGTGCCTAACAGCCTTTATAGATTAAAAAGTATCAGTAACAACCAGAATTTGGGGGCGCTCTGGATTCGACGTTGGTTACAAAGCTAAAGGTGCATGTCGAGAGGGTATGATAATCTCGTAAATAAATGTCATACAAAATTATAGTCGCAAACGACGAAAACTACGCACTAGCAGCTTAGGCTGCTTACCTTTGAAGATGGTTGCCTATTACCATCGGATAAGGGCACGCAAAATAGGATCGACTGGCGGCTTCGCTCGTAGCTTAAGGTCTAAAACTAATCGAGCTCGCCCCGAACTCCCTGCCTCTTGGGCCGTGACGGGTTAACTTAATAAAGTGGCCAAGCATGTGAAGATCAGTTAGTGGCGGATTGACGGACGTGGGTTCAATTCCCACCGCCTCCACCATACAATAGAACGGCCCGATACAGTTTAACTGCATCGGGCTTTTTTATGCCTCCTCCTAAATTCATTGAGTGAACTAAATGGACTATCTTTCAATAATTGTTCATTTATAAAACTCTCACTAATCTTGAAAAACCGCTCTAAATAAGGCATTGTCGCTATATCTACAACACCCCGCCTACATGTAAGGCCATTGTTTCAAACACGCTTACCACCAGCATTTGAAGCAAATAGGATAGCGCGACATCACGGATAATAAAGATGGTTAGAACGATGGATAAGAAAGCCCTTAGCGAAGCCGACATAATTAGTAAGTACATCATGCCTGCAGTTAAGCAGTCAGGCTGGGATGATATGCTTCAAATCAGGCAAGAAGTTGCCCTGCGTGATGGTAAGGTAATTGTTCGTGGTAACGTCGGTATGCGTAAAACCGTAAAGTCAGCCGACATCGTTCTCTATCACAAACCCAACATGCCGTTAGCGGTTATCGAAGCCAAAGCCAATAAGCACGAGATCGGTAAAGGAATGCAGCAAGGCTTAGACTATGCTCGCTTACTCGACGTGCCCTTTGCGTTTGCCAGTAATGGCGATGGCTTTATCTTTCACGATAAAACCGCACCCGCTAATGGTGGCCAGCTAGAAACAGAAATTAGCCTAGAGGATTTTCCATCACCTCAAGAGTTATGGGCCAAGTTCTGCGCCTTCAAAGGCTATACCGAACACCAGCTTCCTTTTATTACCCAAGATTATTTTGACGACGGCAGCGGTAAAGCCCCTCGCTATTACCAACTACAAGCCATCAACAAAACCGTCGAAGCCATTTCTCGTGGCCAAAACCGTAACCTATTAGTGATGGCAACAGGTACCGGTAAAACCTATACCGCCTTTCAAATCATCTGGCGTTTATGGAAAGCCAAACAAAAGAAACGCATTCTGTTTTTAGCCGACCGCAACATCCTAGTCGATCAAACCCGAATTAATGACTTCCAGCCGTTTGGCGAAGCCATGACCAAAATCACTGGCCGAACAGTTGATCCTGCTTACGAAATACACCTAGCGCTATACCAAGCATTAACAGGCCCAGAAGAATCACAGAAAGCCTACAAGCAAGTAGACCCAGACTTCTTTGACCTAATCGTTATCGACGAGTGCCACCGTGGCAGTGCCAGTGAAGAAAGCGCATGGCGTGAAATTCTTGAATATTTTAGTTCAGCCACACAAATCGGTTTAACCGCTACCCCAAAAGAAACTGAAGAAGTCTCGAACATCGATTACTTTGGCGAACCTGTTTATACCTACTCGCTAAAAGAAGGTATTGAAGATGGTTTCTTAGCCCCCTACAAAGTTATACGCGTTGATTTAGATGTCGACGTTCAAGGCTGGCGCCCAACAAAAGGCATGGTCGATAAAAATGGCGAGCTCATCACCGACCGCATATACAACCAAAAAGACTTCGACCGCGTTATGGTCATCGACGAACGCACCCAAGTCGTCGCCGAAACCATAACCGCGTACTTAAAACGCACCGACCCCATGGCAAAAACCATCGTCTTCTGTAACGACATCGATCATGCAGAACGAATGCGTCGCGCCTTGGTGAACCTAAACCCAGAACAAGTCGCTAAAAACGAAAAGTACGTGATGAAAATCACCGGTGATGACGAACTAGGCAAAGCCCAGCTCGACAGTTTCATCAACCCTAAAAAAGCATACCCCGTTATAGCAACTACATCAGAACTAATGACCACAGGTGTAGATGCCAAAACCTGCAAACTGATTGTGTTAGATCAAAACATTCAATCCATGACCAAGTTCAAACAAATCATTGGCCGTGGAACCCGCATTGATGATCGTTATGGCAAGCTATGGTTCACCATTCTCGACTTCAAAAAAGCGACTGAACTGTTTGCCGACGAACGCTTTGACGGCACTCCTGAAAAAGTCATGGTCACAACAACCGAAGACATCATCGACCTGGAGAGTGATAAGTTCGACGACGAATTTGCCGCCACTAATTCTGAAACCAGTGAAACTGATAGCGAAACTGATAGCGAAAATCCCGAAGGCATATCAGAAGGTGATAAAGACTATGCCGACGACGGCACAGGTAATACCTTTGAGACAGGTCAAGGCAATAACGAAGGTGAATGGAAAGATGGTCCTATAGAAGGCGATGGCGGTGAAAAAGAACCCTACATCAAATTCCACGTCAGTGGCGTCACGGTTAAAAAGCTGGCCGAACGTGTTCAGTATTACGACTCCGACGGCAAGCTAGTCACCGAGTCTTTTAAAGATTACACCCGCAAAACCGTTATGAAAGAATTTGGCACCTTGGACGACTTCATTAAAAAATGGAACTCAACCGAACGCAAACAAGCTATCATTGACGAACTTGCCGATGCTGGCGTTATTTGGGCAGCCTTAGAAGAAGACATAAGCCGCGACTTAGACCCTTTCGACCTAATCTGTCACGTTGCTTTCGACCAGCCGCCGCTTACCCGTAAAGAACGAGCTAACAACGTTAAAAAGCGCAACTACTTCGGCAAGTACAGCGAAACCGCGCAGCAAGTATTAACCAACCTGCTAGAGAAATATGAAAATAGCGGTGTTAGCGAAATAGAATCCAAGCAAGTGCTCAAGGTAACGCCATTTAATAAATATGGCCGTCCCGCAGAAATAAAGAAGAGTGCCTTTGGTGGCAAAGAACAATACGAGCAAGCAATCAGTGAACTAGAAGATGCTTTGTACGACAACAGCCTGAACGATGAACCGAAACGAGCGTAAGAACTAATAAATGCGCTCACCATTTATTTAATCATTATTACAACCATTCAAATTTAAACGAGTTATATCATGTCCATTTCGTCAGCGATCAAATCCATTCAAGACATCATGCGCAAAGACGCAGGGGTCGACGGCGATGCCCAGCGTTTAGGGCAGCTTTCTTGGTTATTATTCTTAAAGATATTCGATGCCCAAGAAGAAGAGCTAGAAGACGAGCAAGACAACTACAAAGCCCCTATCCCAGAAAAGTTTCTATGGCGTAACTGGGCAGCCGATAGCCAAGGCATTACAGGCGATGAACTATTAGACTTTGTGAATAACGACTTAATTGTAGAACTTAAAAACCTCGTCGCGCCTATCAAACAAAACCCGCGTGGATTCGTAGTAAAAGAAGCCTTTAGCGATGCTTTCAACTACATGAAAAACGGCACGTTATTACGCCAAGTCATCAACAAGCTAAACGAAATCGATTTTACCAACTCACAAGAGCGTCACCTGTTTGGTGATCTGTACGAACAGATTTTAAAAGACCTACAAAGCGCAGGTAATTCAGGTGAGTTCTATACCCCTCGCGCAGTTACCCGCTTTATCGTAAAAATGATCAACCCAAAGCTAGGCGAAACCGTATTTGACCCAGCCTGCGGTACGGGCGGGTTTTTAGCCTGCACGGTAGACACCTTGCGCGACCAGGTAAAAGACTCAGCTGGCCACCAGCAACTACAAAACTCAGTACGCGGTGTAGAGAAGAAACAACTCCCTCACCTGCTTTGCACCACCAACATGTTATTACACGGCATTGAAGTGCCTAAAAACATTCGTCACGGTAATACCCTAAACAAACCGCTTTCCAGCCTCGACGATGACGACATGGTTGATGTCGTCGTGTCTAACCCACCGTTTGGTGGCACCGAAGAAGACGGCATTGAAAAGAACTTCCCGTCGGAATATCAAACTCGCGAAACCGCCGATTTGTTTTTGCAGTACATCATCGAAGTGCTTAAAAAAGAAGGACGCGCAGCCGTAGTACTACCCGACGGCACCTTGTTTGGCGAAGGCGTAAAAACCAAAATCAAAAAACTGCTATTAGACGAATGCAATTTACATACATTAGTGCGCTTACCTAATTCAGTATTCGCCCCTTACACCAGTATTAAAACCAACATACTGTTCTTTGAAAAAGGCGAGCCCACAAAAGATGTTTGGTATTACGAAGTACCTTTACCCGAAGGTGTAAAAGCCTTTAACAAAACCAAACCCATGAAGCTAACAGACTTTGACGCCTGTGCAGATTGGTGGGGTGAAGGAAAGGCAGTCGATGCAAAAACCAAACGCAAGAACCGCCAAGAAAACGAGTTCGCTTGGAAAGTCAGCATAGACGACATTATTGCCCGCAACTACAACCTAGACATCAAAAACCCACACGTGGGTGAAGTCATCAGCCACGACCCAGAAGAACTATTAGCCGACTACGCAAAACAACAAGCCGACATACAAGCACTGCGCGACCAGCTAAAAGGCATACTGTCAGAAGCACTAGCCGCTAACAGCGACAAAGGTGCTAACTAATGGCTGCATCAAACTCACCTGCCGAACAACTGATTACAGAAAACCTAGATATTTGGACATCGGCCATTAAAAAACGTGGCTCACAAGGCCGTGGCAGCAGTAAAAAAATAGAACCGTACGGCATTAAAAAACTGCGAGAACTGATTTTAGAATTAGCCGTACGTGGGCTATTGGTGCCACAAGATCCAAATGATGAACCTGCTTCTGTATTGCTAGAAAAGATTGCGGCTGAGAAAGAGGTCTTAATTAAAGATGGTAAGTTAAAAAGACAAAAGCCTTTACTAGAAATATCTGAAGAAAATAAACCATACTGTCTTCCGAGTGGATGGGCGTGGGCTATTTTGCCTCAGGTATTAGCTGATGATAAATATTCAATTAAGCGAGGCCCTTTTGGAAGTGCAATAAAGAAAGCATTCTTTGTACCGCAAGGATATAAAGTTTATGAACAGCAAAATGCCATTTATGATAATTTTGATTTAGGTGAATATTATATAGATGAAGACAAATATAATGAGCTGAAAGCATTTGAAGTAAAATCAGGTGATTTGATTATCAGTTGCTCTGGTACAGTTGGCAGAGTTGCAGTTGCACCTGATTGGATGGAAAAAGGGGTAATAAATCAAGCACTTCTAAAGATCACTTTGAATCAAAAAATGTTAACTAATGACTATTTTAAGATTCTCTTTTCTGCCTATTACATGAAAACAGAAACATTGTTAGACCTGAAGGGGACTGCACAAAAGAATATGGTTTCTGTTAATACATTAAAAAATGAACCATTTCCTTACCCACCATATGCAGAGCTGTTCCGCATCGTCGCCAAAGTCGACGAGCTAATGGCTTTGTGTGACCAGCTAGAGCAACAAACTGAATCAAGTCTGACTGCACACCAGACCCTAGTAGAAACCTTACTTAATACACTATTAAACGCAGACCAAAACAGCTTTGACCAAGCATGGGAACGCATAGCACAACACTTCGACGTACTGTTCACCACAGAGCACAGCATCGACCAGCTAAAGCAAACCATCCTACAACTGGCCGTCATGGGTAAGCTAGTACCACAAGATCCAAACGACGAACCCGCAAGTGTATTGCTAGAAAAAATCGCCGCTGAAAAAGAGCAGTTACTCTCGAATAAAGAGCAAGATAAGAAAATTAAAAAGCAGAAAGCGCTGCCGCCGATTAGTGATGATGAGAAGCCTTTCGAATTGCCAGCTGGTTGGGAGTGGGTGCGGCTCGAAGCTTTATCTCATTTGATAACCAAAGGATCTTCACCTAAATGGCAGGGGGTTGCGTATACAGAGAACCCTGAAGATATTCTCTTTGTTACAAGTGAAAATGTAGGTGCCAATTGCCTTTTATTGGATAAAAAGAAGTATGTAGAAAAACACTTTAATGAAGTTGAACCTAGATCAATATTAAGAAAAGGCGATATCTTGATGAATATCGTTGGTGGGTCAATCGGACGAACAGCTGTTTTTGATATAGATGCACTAGCCAATATAAATCAGGCTGTATGCCTCATACGTGTCTTTGATGAGATTATTGAAAAGGAATACTTACTTAAATTTTTTAATAGTGAAACGTGTAGAGGGTACATGTTTGATAAACAAGTTGATAATGCCCGTGCCAATTTAAGTATGGGTAATATTTCAAAGTTTGTTATTCCACTTCCGCCTAGTGCCGAAAGCCCACGCATCGTCACCAAAGTTAACGAGTTATTAGCTCTATGTGAAACACTTAAGTTACACATCAGCGAATCTCAAACAACTCAACTCCACCTAGCCGATACCATAGCTGAACAAGCTTTAAGCTAAATAGAATTCAAGGATGAATCGTGAATAACAAATCTAAAAAATTAGATGTGCTTGTGCCGAATAAATATTGCCTTACTCATGAGGTTGTATTAGCTCAAGCGTGGAAAAAGTCTCACCAATTTATCCGCAGTACAAGTTGGCATGCAGACACATTTGAACTAGACCGTTCAGCTATCGCGCTTGAATCAAAACTAAAGGATTGGATTAAAGATTTAGAAGATGAAAATTTTACTTTTGAACCATTAAAGCTAATTCCATCTCCAAAGACAATGAAGTGGAGCTTTACCCCACCTAGTGATGAAGCTTGTCTGAAGAAAAATTTCACTTTTGAAGATTTAGATACGTATACCTGGGAACCTGTAAAAGATCCTAGCGGTGAGGTATTACTTCCCCCTCTACGGCCTTTGGCACATGTCAGCATTCGAGATCAGAGCCTGATGACAATGCTAATGATGTGTATTGCCAATAAGGTTGAAACTGAACAGGGTGATTCTAAAACAAAGTTTGAGGACGTTCATGAGAATGGAGTAGTGAATTACGGGAATCGTTTATACAGCCAAGATATAGATGGAAAGGCGGATTTTAACTGGGGAAATAGTAATGTCTATAGTCAATATTTTACAGATTACCGACAATTCTTAGCACGGTCTGCGCATTTCGCTTATGAGGAAGCTCAAACAAAAGTAAAGAGCGAGCGCATATATGAAGTGCATCTTGATTTAGAGAAGTTCTACGACAAAGTTGATAGAGCAAAGCTGATTGAAGTAATAATTAAGCTTTCTAAAGAAGAAACAATCGATCCTGTATTTAAACGCTTGTTAACACAGTTTCAGAACTGGGCCTGGGAGGATGGGGCTGAAGAGAAATATATTGAAGTATGTTCTAAGGAAGGTGAAGCCTTTATACCTAAGGGCATCCCGCAAGGTTTAGTTGCGGGTGGATTTTTGGCCAATATATATTTGTTAGAATTTGATCAATGGCTAGGTAATAAAATAGGAACTAGTGTTCATGATAAAATTCGACTAGTTGACTACTGTCGCTATGTGGACGATATGCGACTAATTATTGTTGGGCCTAAAGATTCGGAAGGTTCTATTAGAGAGTTTATAAAGGAAATACTGAAACCTAAACTAGAAGAAATAGGCTTGTCATTTAATGATGGGAAGACGAAGGTAGATGTTTTTAGAAGTAAGGCATCTATTCTGTCTTCTAAATTAAACGCAATTCAGTCAAAGATTAGCGGGCCATTATCTAATAATGAAATAGATGAGCAGTTGGGGCATATTGAAGGATTAATTGGCTTCGCAGAGGCATTAAATACTAATACACAGTCTGAAAATAATAATAACCCTCTTGCAATAATTGAAGGACCATTGGTCGATGTACGTGAAGACACTATTTTACGATTCTCAGCTAATAAGATTCATAAATTACTAGGGCAGAAAAGGAGCTTGGTTTCACAGGATGTGAACGATGAAGGGCAGATAATGCCAGGTAATTGGGATTATTTACAGGAACGCATGGCTAGAAAATTTATAGCATGCTGGAGTAAAGACCCGTCACTAATTGTCATGTTGAAAAAAGGCTTAGAGCTTTTTCCTGATAGTCGAATTCTTAAGCCAGTAATAGATCAACTAAGTATTGTAAGACAGCGTGATTGTGGAAAGCAGGTAGCTGTTGCTGAATACTGTTTGTGCGAAATATTTCGTCATTCAGCTACCGTTATTCACAATAAAAATAGATTTGTATTACCTGCCCATGCGGATGTAGATGATTATTTTAATTCTCTGCTGGGGTTGGCAGATAGTTTTGTCGATGGTGAAGAGTTGATCAACGATTATTTAGCTTCGCAGGCACGTTTTTTGATGTTAGTGAGGAATGATCTCCCATCCCATGTCTGCAAAGAAGATAATAACTTTAAGATGCTTTCGCAGTTAATGTTAGGGATGCGAAATATTAGTGCTGTTAATAGTGTAGATAATGTAGTCGTTAATAGCTTACTTGCTTATCAAATGGCTAGCGATAAGGCTTTGGTAGTTAGAGCTTTAGATTCGCTTTTGTCTAAACTTCCAAAATATAGTGGAATATCTTTTAAAAAGAAAAAAATAAAAAATCTAAGTGCGAGATCAATTAAAATTATTGTGAAAAACATTCTTCTAGGATCTTATTCATTATTTGAAGAATTAATATTCTTAGGCAGAAGGGGAAGTCGCGACTGGGTTAGTTATGTTTTTGATATAATTAATGCAAGTGGACTTGATGATCACGCGGTGAAAGGTGATCTAAACAGATTTAATAAAACTGATGTGATGGCTATTAGCCTAATGTCAGTAATCAAAAGAAATGATAATCCTTTTGCTCATGAAAACGCTGTTCTATTACTCATTAAAAATATTCTGGAGAAACCTGATTTATTATTAATGGACTTTGATCTAGTTAATTGTAAGGTTAGCTGCAGTGATTGGAATAAAATTCAATCAATGAATGAGGATGTTAAAGTTACATTAGCGTCATCTGATGAAGCTATCTACCCTTTGCCTGAATGGGTACTAGAAACGGATGAGAGTCTATATCGTTTAGGGATGCTTATTCGGAGTTGCTTATTAGGCGGCATCGATTGGTCATTAGGTACTGAAATAGATAATGGGAAAAGTGCCTATACAGGTATTAAAACCAGTTACTACAAAAGAAGCTTAGGAATGGTTCATTCACCAGAATCCATTAATGGTAATACATCACCTATGTCAAATTGGATTTCTGGTCTTTTATTCAAATTATTGAAGTGGCCTGGAGGCTCCAATCATATTAACGGTGTGTATGATTGGCCTAAAAAATGGGATGTGGAATCACTGAAGCTTCTTGTTGATAAGCGTATTGAATATCAGAAAAACCTATATTGCACTCTTACGGGTATTCCTGCTTATATCGAGAAAGTGAAACTTGATTGGGCTATTGATAAAAAAGACTTAAAAGTAGTGATGGTTCAATCACTACTGCCTAGAAAACAAGATTTTTCTAACTATGGATTAATGCTAGATCATTCAAAATTTAGAGCTAAACACCGTGGGCATATCGCATCAATAGCTGAGCTAATTCTGCATAAAATACATAGTCAGGATTCAGTTGAAGAGTCTTGTAATAAATCAGTTGTTGATTTGATTGTATGGCCTGAATTAGCTGTACATATTGATGATATAGATATATTGCGTAATCTTTCACGTAAAACAGGTGCGATAATCTACTCAGGACTGGGCTTCTTAAATTTAGATGGAGCGTCAGGGCCCAATAATTGTGCGATTTGGATCATACCTGGTAATGATGACACTGGACGCCAACCAACTGTTCGCTTACAAGGCAAGAAAAATATGATGGCTGATGAAAAAGGCAGTATTAAACCATGGCGACCATATCAATTTATGCTTGAACTCATTCACCCTGCATTTCCAAATGATAAAGGTTTCATTTTAACGGGATCAATCTGTTATGACGCCACTGATATTAAATTGAATGCTGACTTAAAAGATAAATCTGATGCCTATATCGTTTCCGCTTTGAATCAAGATGTTTCTACATTTGACTCTATGGTTGATTCACTCTACTACCATATGTACCAGCATGTGGTATTAGTGAACACTGGCGAGTTTGGAGGCTCAGTTGCAAAAGCTCCTTATAAGGAAAGGCATCACAAGTTAATTACTCATGTGCATGGTGCAAATCAAGTTTCAATTAGTTCTTTTGAAATGAATATGTTTGATTTTCGAGCTATTGGTAGTAGCTATGCCTCTGGTAAAAAAATTAAAACTAAGCCTGCGGGCTATTAAATTAAAAAATAAGTCACGAACGAAAGGAATCAAAAATCATGAGACAGGAAATCACAATAGAAACTATATCATGTGCTCTACTAGGCTCTTTACCCTGCGGACTAATAGCATATTTTAGTGGTAATGATGCTGTAATGGATTACGTACAATCATTAAGTATGCCCAGAGAACTATTAGTATATCTATTTGTACTGTTTATTTTTCATTTAATAAATGTCCTTGCAAGAAGCAAAATAAAATTTCAACCAGTAAAAGGGACATTAAACTACAGGATTTCCAATGTTATCGATTTGGTTGGCCCTTCAGTAGTGGGCGTATATCGAGTTATAGCAGGTATACTTCTAGTATTAAGCCCTGTTGCTATGATTACAGATGCGAATCCTCAGGCATATGCATATGGGGTCTTAGGTTTATCTTTTGCGTCTATTATAATTTTATCATCAAGCTGGATACAGGTAGTTACTAGTGAATCGAGACTTTAAACATGCAACCCGCCACTATTAAACTATTCCTAACAGACGGCAAACCCGCTGGTATTCGTACTGCGGAAATATCCAACTGGACAGGTAAAGCCATTGCAGGGCCTCATTCTGAATTAACCAAGCTATTACAACGTGAAGAGCTGCTTAGCCCGGGGATTTACTTTCTTACAGGAGTCGATGCCGACACCGATATGCCCACGCTCTATATTGGTGAAGCTGAATCAGTGGTTAAGCGTCTAAAACAGCACGATAAACGTGAATGGAACCAAGTCGCTGCGTTTGTTAGCAAAGATGAAAATCTAACCAAAGCGCACATACGTTATTTGGAAGGTGCGCTTATAGTACGGGCTAATCATTCTAATGCGGTTCAGGTATTAAATAATGCCAGTAGTGGTGCCAAGCTACCTGAATCTGATCAGGCAGAGATGGATGTCTTTTTAGAAAAGGTATTACAACTACTGCCCCTGCTTTCTCTAGGCAATGCTGTCGACGCGTTTAAGATAATTGAGAGCAATGATGACCCTTTAAATATAAATAACTCAGAGAGCGTTTTAACCTGCTCTATTAAAGGCTTTACCGCTAAAGGTAAACGCACCGCTAATGGCTTTGTAGTATTTAAAGACTCGCAAGCTGTTGCAATAGACAGAGCGTCTTCTAATCGCATTAAGAAAAAACGTGAGCAATATTTAAAAGATGGTTTGTTGGTACTGAATGACGATCATTTAGTTTTCACACAAGACTATGAATTTTCTAGCCCTAGCGCTGCCGCTGGTATTATTCGTGGTGGTTCTTCTAACGGTTTAATAAACTGGAAGAACAAGAACGGAGTGGCTTTAAAGGATTTGGAGTAACGTGCTGTTAGTTTAATTTTATAAGAGGCTAAACGAAAAAGGCTGATCGAATGACCAGCCTTAAACTTGCAGCCTTGAAGATAGGAAGAAAAGAACGCTAAGCGACGTCTTTAGCTTCAATCGATGGAATACCATCAACAAAGTTAAGCTCAAAGTTATAGCCACAAATCGCCAAAAACTCATACAGTGAATCTAGGCTGAATTTAGAGACTTGGCCGTTAGTAAGATTACTGACTCTTGGTTGTGTGATTTTCAGCTGTTTAGCCGCTTCAACTTGATTCCAGCCTTTAGACGTAATTAACCCGCGAATAACAATCATCATTTGGGCTTTAAGCTCTAATAGCTTGGCCTCTTCTGGCGTTTTTGCTGAAGATTCCCAAACATTCGATGCTCTAGTAAACATATTGCTACCTCTCTCTTAACAATATACCAGACGGATAATACCGTCCTATACAGTACACAGTATATCAGTACTTGTATAATATATACAATTTTGTATATATTTTGTCATTATTTAGACTGTCTAGCCTCTTCACCAAGATAGGCTTTAACCTCTTTAAGGCGTTTCTCAACGAGATCCATATCTGGCTTTGACTTTTTCTCTGTCTTCTTCTTAAAGCTGTGTAAAACGATAATGTCATCGCCCAGCTCAGCGACATAAACGACTCGATAGCTATCTCGGTGCTTAATGGTCAACTGATAAGAACCCGCAAGTTTTGAGCATTTCAAAGGTTTATCTGTTAATTTTCCTGCATTAACCCAGTCAGCAAGGTCACTAAAACAACTGCTCTTTGAGCCTTGAAGAGCCTGTAAATTAGTATTCACCATTTCACGGACATCTTGAGGCCAGCTATCTATCTGCGACTGAGTTTTCCCCATGTAGCATACGTCACGTTTACTCACTAAAACCCCACTCCAAAATTAATACTGGCAAATCAGAACCTGCCCAATGACTATTTATAATGGGGTTAATATACTCTAATTTGATCTATTCCAGAAAAGCTAATTTCTTTTAATACTAAGGCCAAGTAAGAGCAGTGCAGGTTAAGGATTTTAGCCCATGAAGCAAGTATTAGACTCGTTCAAGTCAAAGTAGAATATCGTTTGAGCAAAACCTCGTTATTAAATAATGTTGAGTGATGATTTTTTATTTTAGTAGGAGCGATGGTCGTACTATCGATATTAAAATATTAATTCCCACCGCCCCACCATACAATAGAACGGCCCGATACAGTTTAACTGCATCGGGCTTTTTTATGCCTTCAGAATTTCATTACTAGCTAAAACTCGCCCTGCCAAAGATACATCGACGCTTGCTTATTCATCACCGTCACTTCAAAAATTTCATCACTTGCCCTACCCGCCATGCCATAGCAAACATGCAGTGGTAATAGATGCTCTTCTCTTGGGTGACAAAAGCGGGCATGAGGGGCACGATTCCATTGTGCTAAATTCTGTGTGCGTTGTTCTTCTGATAAGTTTTTATCCGACATCACTGATATTAACCATTGTTCAAACCCCTTATTTTTCAGATTGTTTTCATCAGCGCTAGAATCAAAAAATGCACGCATATTGTGAAATGAAAAACCAGATCCTATAACAAGTAAGTTATCCCACTCCAAAGCCTGTAATGCTTCACCGATGGCAAGATGAGTAATCGAATCCAAAGAGTTAACGAGTGATAACTGTACACAAGGAATATCGGCATCGGGGTACATAAGCGTTAAAGGAACAAACATGCCATGATCATATCCACGCTGATCATTCTGTTCTGCTTCAATACCTGCTTGTATTAACGATTCATAAATTTTATTCGCTAGCTCAGGTTGGCCTGGACTGGGATATTTGATTTGATAGGTTTCTTTGGGGAAGCCGTTATAGTCATAAATAAGCGGAGGCGCTGCCCCAGAAGTAATCGTTGCGACCTGAGTTTCCCAATGGGCACTGATGACCAGGATAGCGCTAGGTTTAGCAATTTTATTTTTCATACGCTTTAGCGTATCAATCATTTGAGTATGGTTTTTATCCTCTAGCAATGGCATTGGGCCACCGCCATGAGAGATAAACATGATCGTGTTATTGCCTGACATATCATTCAATCCCATAAGTCTGTTCTTAAACATAACATTAAGACAAAAATAGGCCGACCTAATTATTAGGTTGGCTTATTAAACCAGTGCGAGTGTTAATAACTTAATGTTTTAATTTGATCTCTTAACCTTACAATTGCTCATGAAGAAGCCGTTGCTAAAGTGAGTGGCTATTTATTAAGAAGCTGAGATATTTTCTCACGTGCGTTCTTTAATGATTCTGTTTTAGAGTCTTCACCCAAGTTCAAATTTTCGGCATAAACAAACTGCACGTTGGTTAAACCAATGAAGGCTAAAAACGCTTTCATATATCCGGTTTGAGTATCGTTATCGGTACCCAGATAAGATCCACCACGCGCAGCAAATATATAAACAGGTTTGTCTTCTAGCAGACCGACAGGGCCATTTTCTGTGTACTTAAAAGTTTCTCCAGCACGAGCGATATGATCGATATACGCTTTAAGTACCGATGGAATACCAAAGTTATACATAGGCAACGCAAATACAATAGCAGAGGCTTCACGTAGATCTGCGATCAATTTATCAGACTCAGCAACAATCACTTTTTGGCTTTCTGAACGTTCACCTACAGGCGTAATAAATGCAGTGAAGCGCTCGCCATCTAAGTGTGGAAGTGGGTTAGCTGATAAATCTAATGTCTGAACCTTAGTTTCTGGATTTTTCTTGCTGTAATCCGCTATGAATAAATCAGCCAGCTGGGTTGATTGGCCTTCGCTAGTGAATAGGCTGCTATTAATTTGAAGTAACTTGTTCATATGTTTCACCCTTTAAAATGTGATTGTGAATCTGTTTGTTTGTAAGTTGGATCTATTGGAACAGATTACTCGACAGCAAAAAATGATAATAAATAGATCTATTTGTTCGAAAAAATAGACCTATTAAAATACAGCCTGAAATACAGCCTGAAATACAGCCTGAAATACAGCCTGAAATACAGCCTGCCAATGTTGCTGGATGGCCGCAGGCAAAAGCATTGTGAAATATTCTAAAATTTAGAACATAATGAACCGAAATATGAAATGTTTATTCGGTTCAGCAATCGCTACTATAGATGCATAAGCAATGAGGCGATCTTTATGTACTATTTCAGAAATTCAGACGAACGTGGCCGCGCTAACTTTGGTTGGTTAAACAGCAAGCACTCTTTCTCGTTTGGTAACTATTACGATGCTAACCACATGGGTGTTTCTGCTCTACGTGTGATCAACGATGATACCGTGATGGGCGGTGCAGGTTTTGATACTCACGGCCACCGCGACATGGAAATTATTTCTTATGTTCTAGAAGGCGCGATCGAACACAAAGACAGCATGGGCAAGCAGTACATTGTTCCTGCTGGCGACATTCAGCGCATGAGTGCAGGCACTGGCGTCACTCACTCTGAGTTCAACCACTCTAAAACCGATGAGTTACACTTTTTGCAGATTTGGATTCAGCCTAACAAAATGGGCATTAAGCCAAATTATGAGCAAAAAAAGGTGGTACAAAATGGCCCACTAACACCGCTAGTCACACCAGACGGTCGCGAAGGTTCATTGCCGGTGCAACAAGATGCCAGCATTTACCGTTTGCAGCTTAAAGCAGGTGAAAAGATCGACCTAAATACCCAAAAGCGCCCAGGTTACTTACACGTAATGAGTGGTAAAGCCGATGTGAATAACAATGCCTTAAACGCGGGTGATGCGTTAGGTGCAATTGAAGAGCAACTGGACGTGAGTGCGATGACAGACTTAACCGCGCTTTGGTTCGATTTGCCACCGGTTTGATTTGCCATCGATTAAAAATATCTAAAGAACTTCTTAATAATGGATTTAATCTTATTGCCGATCGCCATAATGGGTGTATTTCTAGGCCATAAGATTCAGGCACATTTTAGCGAAGCAACTTTTGCTTTGAGCTGTAGAGTTTTGTTAGCTATTACAGGAATACAGCTATTTCTAAAGATTATTATTTGAAGACAATGACTGACTGATCACTATCATCAGTGGTCATCTACGCTAAATGCTTGACCAAATAATCCACCAGCAAGCGGATTTTAGGTGATAAGTGACGATTCTGAGGATAAACAGCCCATATACCTTCATCAGGCTCTCTATAATTATCTAAAATGGTGATGAGTTCCCCACTTTCGATATATTGCTGCACATAATAATCGGGCAACTGAACAATCCCTAAACCTTTTAAAGCAGCATCTGTCAGGCTATAGCCACTATTATATCTCAGCCTTCCACGAATACGAATATTACGCTCTTTGCCATTATCAACAAAATGCCAATAATCTAATGAGCCTTGAAGACAGTTATGTTTATTCAGTTCAGACAGTGAATGCGGTATACCCTGTTTTTCTAAATACGAGGGAGCCGCACAAACATAGTTGGTTCGAGTGCCTAGCTTTTTAGCCATCAAGGTTGAGTCTGCTAGTTTTCCTAGACGTATTGCTAAGTCGTAGCCTTCTTCCACTAAGTCTACTTGCTGGTTACTAAGATTTGCCGTTACTTCTAGTTCGCTATATTGCACAGCAAAGTCATTCACTAATGGCAGTATTTGTTGCTCGCCATACGTCACGGGGGCAGTCAGTTTCACTCGTCCTTGGGGCTTCGATTGAAGATTTGTCACGGCTAGTTCAGCAGCATTTAAACCGTCTAATACTCCACGACAGTGTTGGTAAAAAATACGCCCCTCTTCTGTTAATGAGACTTTACGTGTTGTGCGATAAAAGAGTTTTATATTCAACCGTTTTTCAAGCGCGCTAACTTGGCGACTCACCTGCGCAGTAGAAATCCCCATTTTCTTTGAGGCTAAGGTAAAACTCTCATTTTCAGCAACGTATACAAATTCGCTGATGCCTTCCCACTGCATTTTTAAGTCCTATTTTATCTCAGAGCCGTCTGGCTGTGTCCTAGATTTAACTGGCGTCTCTAGCTCTAATACCAAGCGCATATTGTTAACCAGTTCAACGGCTGAATAGACGCGATTCAGATCGGGCTTTACACCCTTTCCCATTTTTATTTCTAATAATACTTCTGCTTCGCTGAGATCTTTTCCGCCCAGATCAAAACCCATTCCTATGCCACTATGGGGATCACTCATACGAGAACGGCAGCCGGTAATACCGCAATTTTGTTCGATCGTTCGGTGATGGGCAATACTGAACCCTGCGCCCGAAGACATGCGTGATTTTGTTGAATCACTTTTTCGGTCGATTACTTCAAACCAGTCATAGCCTTTTTCTAAGGTAAATTCAGCGGCGCGTAACATGGCATAATTAACGGCTTTCCCCTGATTCATGTCCCAGCCTTTAAAGTCGATGCGATACTGAAGATCATCCAGCGGCGTTTCGCTATAACCAAAACCGCGGCTATTAACCGGTTGATAAGGTGATGTTGTGGCGCAGGCTTGTAATAATAAAATACCCACTAACAGCAATAAATTACGCGTCATGTCTTCTACCTTATTTTAATAGAATCGCTACTGTTTCCAGCGGCGTTCGATTGCTTTATTTTCTTGTTCAAGGCTAACGATATCGCCTTTAATCATAGCATCAATTACGTCATCTAAGGCGCGATCATTCGATGCGGTTTGATAACCGTCTTGCTCGACCGTTGGCATGGCGGCTCGTAATTGCCAGTCACTTTCTGTACGACAAGCAATACTCTGCAACGCGGGTGCGTTATTCGTTTTAATATAAAACTGACGGCAATACTCACCTTCTTGATTCAAAAAGGTTAACCGAGCTTCAAAACTGGAACCGTTATTTGTGGTCACCAACTCACCACTGGTCTGATTGCTAAGTGCCTGACTGATTGCAGACCAATCGGACATTGCGCCTGCCCCAGTATGGGTTTCAGAATTCAAAAAGAAGCCGAATATTGCAGCAATACTGGCCGCAATGGCGGTTGGCATCGTCATGGCGGCCTGCGCTTGTCGCCACCAAGGAAAGCTAACAACATTGTCAGCAGCTTCTGTGTGAGCACCGGTTTCTAGCTGGCTTTTTACCTGACTTAATCCTGCGGAAAGTGGTATCGCATCAATAGCGCTTAGGCTCGCCGTGATCTGGCTATTCAATGCGGCTAGCGCCTCTGCACGGTCTGCAATGTGATCGTCTTTGGCAATCGCATCGCGGACAATACTCATTTCCAGCGCTGATAATTCACCGTCGATGAACGCATTTAACTTTTCATCAGAAATTGTCATATTAATGTCCTTGCGCAAAGGTGGATTGCGTATTCAAATATTTCATTAAGTTTGCCCGTGCTCGTGAGATTCGACTCATCACTGTTCCTACAGGGACTTCAAGCACTTCAGCGGCGTCTTTGTACGACATAGACTGTAAGGTCACAAGAGATAAGGCTGAGCGCTGTTCTTCGTTTAATTCCTGCATGGCTAAATTGACTTGTTGCAGTTGAATTTCGTTTTCTGTGCGCCGGCTATCGTCACTAATGTTAATGTCTTGCAGCAAAGGATTTTCTACCGCCAATTCGCGTGTACGAGTCGCACGATATTGGTCGATCCATAAATTACGACAAACCCGAAAGGCCCACTTAGCCAGTACCACATCTTCTGGTACGCCTTTTTCTAATATCCGCTCAACCGCACTTTGGCATAAGTCGTCGGCATCGTCGGCTGTTCCGCAAAGCGAGTATGCGTACCGTCGTAATCCGGGTAATAGTTCAAGTAGTTCTGCGTGCAATTTATTATCCTCGTTATCTGCTCTTATGCCGTTAACGGCCAAGGGGATTATTTATTCCACAAATAGTTTTAAAAAAATAAGGAATTGATTATCCCGTCAAACGTCTCTATAACACAACCTAGTGTTTGGAGATGACCCATGAAGAACCACCGCTGCACCCTAACCTACACCCTAGCCTCAAGCTTCTCGTATATCTGTACCTTTACCTTAGGCTTGGGTTTCATGGTTGCGAGCTTTTCGAGCCACGCACAATTATTGGGCCAAGATATTATTTCGATGGACCAGCTCGACCTGTTCAGCTTGCCGATCGAATTACCGCAACCAGAAGTATCACAACCAGAAGTATCACAACCAGAAGCACCTAAACTGCCATCGTCTCAGATTGATCCGGCTAATACGGCTAAAGCCCTGTTAGAAACCGGTGACGATGCTCTGATTGAAGATATTCCCGACGCCAATACCTTAATAAACGATGTTGAAGAATTAACCATTATAGGCAAAAAACAAAAAGTGGTTTTAACCGAAGTGAATGTTCAATTTGGCTGGCAAGCGCTGAAACAAGAGTGGCTTTTATTATTGTCGGCTCAACAAGTCATGCAGTTAAAACTTTTACCTATTACGGTGATCGAAGAGAATCATCTAGCCGAACTTCAAATGCTAACCGTGCGTATTCATGTAGCACAGCAGTATGATAATTTAGCCGCGTTGACTAAGCTATTAGCCCCTGTGGGTGCAAAAGTCATAGAGCGTCATCATGTGTATGCCATTCAAGGTTCTGACGATAAAACAGACAGCGCTGATTCACAAACTGAAGTGAATATTCAACCGCCTTCTTCCGCGCATTTCGAGCAGCCGTTAAAAGAGCAGCCATTAAAAATCGGCATTATCGATACCGCCATTGATCACCAGCACTCAGGTTTTAATCACGCGAGTATCACCACCAAACGCTTTGTTGATTCCAACCTTATTGAGCCAAAGGCACATGCAACGGCGGTGATAGGACGAATCATTGGTCAGGGTAAAACGGTCACCCCACTATTAACTAATGCCAACATTTATGCCGCGTCGGTATTTTACCAAAAAGATGCGTATTCTCAGTCAGCGCCTACATTAGCGTTACTACAAGCATTGGAGTGGATGCTAGAGAATAATATCAAAGTCATTAACATGAGCTTAGCAGGGCCGCCTAATGCATTATTAGAGCAAGCCTTACAGCGTGTGCGTGAAAAAGGGGTTGCGGTCGTCGCTGCGGCTGGCAATGCTGGCCCCGCATCTCGTCCGCTTTTTCCTGCTGCTTATGCGTCTGTTATTGCGGTGAGTGCGGTTGATAAAAATCAACGCATCTATCGCTGGGCCAATCGCGGTAAGCATATTGATTTTGTTGCTGAAGGCGTCAACGTGGCAACATTAAGAGCTGGAAATAAAGAAGGGATTGAAAGTGGTACGTCGATGGCAGCACCCATTATAAGCGCCGCCATGGCGATTCTGATGCAAACAAAAGACTTAGAACAGAGCCTCACAAGCTTGGGTGGAATGACGGTAGATTTGGGAGAAAGCGGGCGTGATGTTATTTATGGCGACGGATTTCTTTCAAAAAAATCCGTCTTAGAGTGATTATCAAAATTAGAATCTGAATGAGCGCTAGGCGCATTAAAAACGCGCGCTTAATCCTGCACTGATAATACGTTCGTCATATTTCACTGCGTCGTAATTCGAATCGTTATCGGCGTAAGTCACTTTTAATATTAAACCCAACCAATCATTAAGCCCTACGTCTAAACTAGTCGTCCATTGCTTCAGCAGATCAACCCGCGTCTCATCCATCGAGCTTTGTGGTTGAAACCCCGTAAGAATGCCGCCGTTATTATTAGCAAACGTGATATCGAAAGAATCATAGGCTTTGTGGGCGTAACGAATACCCGTCACAAAGGTGGTAGGAAAATGGGTACTGGCAAACTTGTGCTGAAAGGAAACCTTTAAGCTTAGGGTTTTATTATCAAACAGTTTTTCTTCAGCAACTTCATTTTCCACACTGGCATTAACGCTAACATGACTACGACCACTGGTAGAAAAAGCCATGGAATCTAAACCAAAAACAGTGGCTTGGGCATCGCGTTCATCTAATTGGATAAAGTCTTTTTTATTTATTGAGATCGCCGCCCGCATATAAAAAGATGAATCAGATAACTTATCAAGCGCAAGGGTCGACTGGCTAAAATTCAAAAAGTCTTCGCCATCGACTTTCGCTTTTACGCCATCAAAGCGATAACCATAACCGATACCCGAATAAGTAAACTTTGAAGACAGCGCTAGGTGATGCTGATTTAGATCGTATTCAGTAAACTCATCATAATCTTTATTCTTGCCTAAATACTGGGTCGAAAACTGTAGGCTATCCGTTGCTTGCCATTTTGCACCTAAGCCCCATTTTAATTGATTGGCATAATCACTCTCGCGGCTAACATCATCAACTTGCTCTAAGCTGACCGAAGAATCGTGTTCGCGCTCAGCCGTTGCAGAACCTGTCCAGGTAACAGAATCGGCAGCCAATGTTGATACCGGAGTATTCAGTATGACTAAACTTAAAAGAGTGGGTAATGTGACATTTTTCATAAGAACCTCGATAGCAATCATGTCATAGAAATCATAGTTGTGATGTCGACTGTGATGACAATGTCGCTGAATGTATATTTATATGTTATAGATTTATTCAGATTAAAGTACAGATAAAAGTACGGCTAAAAGGGGCTAAATGCCCCTTTTTTGCTGTTTAAGATTACATACCTAGCGCGGCATCAATGCCACCCGCAACCGTTGCGGCAACTGAAGATTCAACCGTACTTTCTATACTACTTGCTACAGTACTGGCAATTGTTTGTGTGACTGCAGCATCTAAGCTCTGTGATACTGAACCTTGAATACTGGCTTGAACACTTGTTTGAACAGCACCTGAAATAGTATTCGCAATGTCACTGCTAATCACTGTGGCACTATTAAAGGCCGCTTGTGATGCGCTTGCTGCACTATCAGCAGCACTCGCAGCACGTGCTTGAATTTCAGCATTCGCTTGAGCGCTGGTATTAGCCGCCATTTCAATGTTTTGTGATGCCGTAGCTTTACCTTGTGCTTGAGCAGATCCTGCAGCTGATACGCTACTGCTAACTGCGGCGTCTTTTTTAGCATTCACCGATTGCTGTAGGCTGTTTTTATAGGCCGCTGCTTGCTCTGAACTATTCGATGCTTGAGTCTTAGTCATCTTCATCTGGCTAGTAAACTCTGATCGAACATCACTATTCGTCTGGTTACTCGCATCAGAACGGCTATTACCTTCAATGCTCGCACTGCCATTCGCATCGCTATTACTTTCTGTATTACTGCCTGTATTACGATCGGTATCGGCATTACTTTCATGGCTTGTATTAATTGCCACTTCGCCATTCATTTGCGTAGTAACGGTTGCCGCCTGTACAGAATTAAAACCAAACAATGCGATTAACGTTAATGCTGCTGGGATGATGTTAGTATTTTTCATGATTTGTTACTCCGTTATTAGTGTTTTCATAAAGTTGACGGAGAGCCCAGCAGTTTATTCCCAATTATTTTAAATTTTCTTATTTTTCGCTTTAATATATGCGTTTTACCATATATGCTTAAGATAAGAATCACAATCACAGCACCGGTGTGTATTACATGTCTCCTGTACAATTTTATAAATGCTTGGCTGATGAAACACGATTACGCTGTTTACTGTTGATTATGGATCAGCAAGAACTGTGTGTATGCGAACTCATGCAAGCACTGGATGAAAGCCAGCCTAAAATTTCTCGTCACCTCGCACAATTACGCAATTGTGGTTTGCTCACCGATAAGCGTCAGGGTCAGTGGGTTTTTTACAGCATTAATAGCGAACTAGCTGAATGGGCTATTAGTATTCTATCTACAACGCTAACAGCAAATGCCGAGTTTATTTCAAATAATTTAATCAGTCTTAATAAGATGGGTGACAGACCTGAGCGCGTGCGTTCTTGTTGTACTTAGTCTTACAAATGAATAAATAAAAGATATAAAACATAGTGAAGGTAAGGAAAATAGAATGGGCACATTTGAACGATATTTAAGCATTTGGGTGGCATTGGCGATTACAGTGGGCGTTGTTTTAGGTAATGTATTTCCTGCTTTTTTTGAGTTAATTGCAGCCTTAGAATTTGCTCATGTCAACTTAGTCGTAGCATTACTTATCTGGCTAATGATTTATCCCATGATGGTTCAAATCGATTTTTCATCCTTAAAAGATGTTGGTAAAAAACCAAAAGGACTAGTACTTACCTTGGTCGTTAATTGGTTAATTAAACCTTTTACCATGGCATTTTTAGGCTGGTTATTTTTTAAAGGTTTTTTTGCCGATTGGGTCGACCCTCAAACCGCGAATGAATATATCGCGGGAATGATTTTATTAGGGGTTGCGCCTTGTACGGCTATGGTATTTGTATGGAGCCAGCTAACCAAGGGAGATCCTAATTACACGTTAATTCAGGTCTCGGTAAACGACATTATTATGATTTTTGCGTTTGCTCCAATTGCGGGTTTTTTATTAGGTGTTACCGATATTTCAGTGCCTTGGGATACGTTAATATTATCTGTTGTTTTGTACGTTTTGATTCCTTTATTAGCCGGGGCCTTCACCAGAAAGCTGGTTGATAAAAAAGAGGATCATACGTCGCTGAATCAATTACTGACTATGCTAAAGCCATGGTCGATGATTGGTTTATTATGCACGGTTGTTTTATTATTTGGTTTTCAAGCTCAAACCATTTTAGCCAAGCCTGAAGCCATTGTATTAATTGCTATTCCTTTATTAATTCAAACCTATGGCATCTTTGCGATCACCTATTTTATCGCTCTTAGAATGAAGCTTTCGTATAACATTGCTGCGCCTGCGTGCATGATTAGTACCTCTAACTTTTTTGAGTTAGCCGTTGCAGTGGCTATTTCTTTATTTGGTTTACACTCCGGCGCTGCGCTAGCAACCGTAGTGGGTGTATTGGTTGAGGTTCCTGTTATGTTGAGCCTTGTTTGGTTTGCCAATAGAACCCAACACTGGTTTGGAGAAACCTAATGTTTGAAATTTTTACGCAATTTGCCGATTGGTTAACCTATTCTGTATTCAACCTGACACCCGATTCTAAGCTTGGCAGTTCGGTACATTTTTTTATTGAAGATTTCAGTAAGATTTAGGTTTTATTAATTGTGACGATTTACTTCATTGCACTATTGAGAGCTTCTCTCAATGTAGAACGTGTTCGCGATTATTTAGCGGGTAAAAATCGTGGTATTGGCTACCTGCTAGGCTCTGGTTTTGGTGCGATTACCCCTTTTTGTTCTTGTTCCAGTATTCCGGTATTTCTAGGTTTTACCTCTGCTGGTATTCCTGTTGGTATTACAATGAGCTTTCTACTTACGTCCCCTTTGATTAATGAAGTCGCGATTTTATTGTTAATGAGTTTACTTGGCTGGAAATTCACACTGCTCTATGTGGTGATAGGAATGACCGTTGGGGTTTTAGGTGGCTGGTTTCTTGATGCAATTAAAGAGGAGCGCTGGTTGCAATCGTTCGCAGCAAAAGCACTGGCTGATGGTCAAAAGAAAAACGTTGCTTCAGACAGCACGTTACATAGCACCGTAAGCAACTCAATAAACAGCGCTCAAGAAAGTCCTAAAATGTCGTTTGCTGAGCGTCATGAATTTGCAAAAGAAATGAGCACGCCTGCGGTTGTGATTGACGAACAACTGGTTCACTCCGGCTCAATGCCTCATACCGATCAAATTATTGAATGGCTTTCAAAATAAACTAGAAAACCGAGGTTTTTATGACAATTAAAGTAGGAATAAATGGATTTGGCCGCATGGGCCGCTTGTCGTTACGCGCAGCTTTTGATTGGGCAGATGTTGAGTTTGTTCAAGTCAATGATGTCGCGGGTGATGCGACTACCCTTGCTCATTTGCTAACCTTCGATTCTGTACACGGTCGCTGGAGCCACGATGCGACCGCCGATGGTTCTGACATTGTTATTGGCAAGCAACGTATTCGCTGCACGCAAAATAAAGACATTGCCGATACCGACTGGTCTGGTTGTGATGTGGTGATTGAAGCCAGTGGCAAGATGAAGTCAAAAACCATCCTGCAAGCGTACTTAGACCAAGGCGTTAAACGGGTTGTTGTAACCGCTCCGGTAAAAGAAGACGGTGTATTAAATGTGGTAATGGGGGTTAATGATGATCTTTATAACAAAGATGAGCACCCTATTGTCACCGCGGCATCGTGTACAACTAACTGCCTAGCGCCTGTCGTAAAAGTGATTCATGAAAAACTGGGAATTAAACATGGGTCTATGACGACTATTCATAGCATCACCAATACACAAACTATTTTAGATGCTCCCCACAAAGATTTACGCCGTGCACGTTCGTGTGGCGCCAGTTTAATTCCAACGACTACCGGTTCAGCCACTGCGATTACCAATATTTTTCCTGAACTAAAAGGAAAGTTAAACGGCCACGCGGTGCGTGTTCCTCTGTCTAATGCATCACTTACCGATTGTGTTTTTGAAGTCAGCCGTGAAACAACCGCCGAAGAAGTTAACCAGTTATTGAAAGACGCCGCTGATAATGAACTAAAAGACATTATGGGCTATGAAGAGCGTCCTTTGGTTTCTATCGACTACAAAACAGATCCACGTTCCAGCATTATTGATGCGCTGTCGACGATGGTGGTTAACGGTACTCAAGTGAAAATCTATGCCTGGTACGATAATGAATGGGGTTATGCCAATCGAACCGCTGAATTAATGCGAGTCGTTGGTTTAGCTGATCAAATCTGATGACTTACTCGTTGAAGCATAAGTTTGAACGTTAATTAAAATAAATAGATTAGCAGCAAGGATTAAACAGCATGACGTGGCTTTCAAAGCTATCACCTGATATTCGTCAATATATGATCGTAACCGGTAATTACTGGGCGTTCACGTTAACCGACGGTGCTTTAAGAATGTTGGTTGTTTTGTACTTTTACGGGCTAGGTTATAGCCCGATAGAAGTTGCCATGCTGTTTATCTTTTATGAAGTTTTTGGTGTGATTACCAATTTAGTGGGTGGCTGGCTTGGTGCAAGGCTGGGCTTAAATAAGACCATGAACATTGGTTTATTTTTGCAAATTGTCGCGCTTTCAATGTTATTAGTGCCTGCCGATATGCTGTTAGTGCCTTGGGTAATGGCGGCACAAGCGATGTCAGGTATCGCCAAAGACTTGAATAAAATGAGCGCTAAAAGTTCGGTTAAGTTATTGGTTCCGTCCGATGCCGGAGGGCAATTGTATAAGTGGATTGCGATTCTTACGGGGTCTAAAAATGCCTTAAAAGGAATCGGCTTTTTTCTTGGCGGTGTAATGCTAAGCCTACTTGGATTCCAAGGTGCTATTTTGGTGATGGCCATCGCACTGTTAGTCGTTTGGATTCTAAGTTTAATCAGCTTAAAAAAGGATTTAGGCAAGTCAAAAGGCAAACCTAAGTTCACCGAATTATTTTCTAAAAGCAAAGCCATTAACTACCTTTCTGCAGCACGTCTGTTTTTGTTTGGATCTCGAGATGTGTGGTTTGTCATTGCGCTGCCTATTTATCTGGCAACCACATTTGGCTGGGATCACTGGTATGTGGGCGGATTTTTGGCAAGCTGGGTTATTGGTTATGGTTTTGTGCAGGGGATTGCGCCCAAGATCACAGGAACAAAGAATGGCCAAGCGCCTGATGGCCGCCACGCGCTAATGTGGGCTTTGGAGCTTAGCATAATGCCCATCACGATTGCATTGTCGCTAACTTACGACTGGCACTCCTCCGTTATTTTATTAGGCGGGTTAATGATTTTTGGCGTATTGTTTGCCATCAATTCTTCGTTGCACAGCTACTTAATTGTTAGCTATGCATCGGATGATGGTGTTTCGCTGGATGTCGGATTTTATTATATGGCCAATGCCATGGGTCGCTTAGTCGGTACGGTATTATCGGGCTGGTTATTCCAAGAATACGGGCTGGCTGTTTGTTTGTGGGTATCTGCTGGGTTTATTATTTTGACCGCGATTATTTCTTTAGGGCTACCTGTTGCGCAAGAATCTGTAAAAAAACAGCAACAGGCGTCCTAACTATTTTGTTTGCCCTATTATTCTTATCTAAATGGGTTTGATTGCAATTGCTGTGCGTAATTTACTTGCACCAAAGGCCGACATTTTATCAAAGTCTGTTCGGGCAATAGGCACATGTTGGCAATCAATTGCACCTTGTTTATTGCTTTTACGATCGTCGCTAGCAGACGCCTCACAGTCGGGGTCGTGCACATACAAACAATGCTCGTCGATATGCGTCACCGCTACCCAGTGCGGTGCCTTTCTACCATCCAAGCGATAAGTGCTAATCAATACTAATACCGCATAGTCATTGTTTAACCAGTGCTCAACCTGATCTTGCGACGTGTCCTGATAATGCAATTTGATATCGGTTCGGCTTTCGACTCGCTGTTTAAACTGCTCGTGCACGACTTCCAAAATGTCTTTTTTATTACTCGAACGCACACCTTCTAAAAAAGGCGTGGCTTGAGTATTAATAAATAATTCAACTTGAAAACCCTGATCATTAGCCGCTAATGCCAAACCAAAAGGATGAGTGCCACCGTGGCCCGAGGTCATAAAAATCGATGTGGCTTGGCGCCAAATATCGAGTTCCAATGCTTGGTTCGGTTGCAGAGTTTCTTTCTGGCTTGCCATCGCCATCATCAACGCCGCTGGGCCACAGGTAAACTCCGTGGTTTGCTGATACCAGGGCACGGGCTTTTTAATGCTGGCAGGGTTCAGCTTGTGAATGCTTTTTTGCATCCGCAGCGCGTCACTGTGATCTTCGTAATACTCGGTATATTCATCAAATATACGATAGTCCAAGCGCTCGTATAATTTGATCGCCCCGGTATTATTTTCTGATACTTCTAAGCGCATGCTGATATGGCCACGTTTAGAGGCGGCCTCTTCTAACCGAGTTAATAATCCTTCGGCAATATTTTTACCGCGATGCTGTGGCAAAACCGCCAACGAATAAAGCCGAGCTAGCCGGGTGCCTTTATGACACCAGACTAATCCATAACCCACGACCTGATCGTTTTCTTGGCAGACCATTAAGATACCGTGATCAACACGAATCCAATGCTTAAAACGGCGTAAACTTAAACGGTCTGAGTCAAAGCACGTCACCTCTATACCCATTAAGGCTTCTAAGTCTTTTTCATTGGCCAATCGATAGTTCAGCATAATTACGCTTTACCACGCTCTTCTAAGCGGCGCTGAAATTCCGACATAATTTGCATATACAGTTCATTACCCAAATACGCATCTTCCACCTTATGATCGATACTTGGGTTGTCGTTCACCTCTAAGACATAAACGTTATTGTCTTTTTGTTTAATGTCGACGCCATACAAACCATTACCCACCGCCGCACAGGCTTTCAATGCAGCCTTTAATACTTTTTGCGGTACTTCAAACGTTGGCATAGTTTCAAAACCACCAGAGAAGAAACGCTCAGATTCGTGGTTATAAATTTGCCAATGATTACGAGCCATCTTGTAACGACACGCGTAAATCGCACGGCCATTTAAAACCCCAATGCGCCAATCATAATCAGTGAAGCAATATTCCTGCGCTAATACCAAGGCCGACTCAGCTAACAGCTCCAATAATTTTTCTGTTAACTCTTCTTCGGTTTTAACTTTATAAACGCCATTAGAAAAAGATCCTTCTGGCATTTTCAAAACTAAAGGAAAGCCCATTTCGTCACGCAGTTTTGCGACCGTTTCTGCACTGGCATCACTCACCACTACAGTATTAAGCGAAGGGACTTTTTGATAGCTAAACGCGTCGTGCAAAAACACTTTATTACAGCAACGTAAGATAGACGTTGGATCATCTAAGACCACAATGCCGTTCTTTTCAGCTTCGCATGCCAAACGATAGGTATGATGATCAATCGCGGTAGTTTCACGAATAAACAAGGCATCGTATTGATTGATATTAGTAATCTGTGAATACGATACGATTTCAGCATTAATTCCCTGCTTAGCCGCTGCTTTAACAAAGCGACTTAACGCATCTTTATTACTCGGCGGCACTTTTTCTTCTGGATTAACCAGAATCGCCATATCCCAGCGATGGCGTTTTGCACCACTGCCCATGCGCCAAACAGTTTGAGTAAAGTCTTTTAGCTGTTCAAGGAAGATAACTTGTTCGTTTTCAGGCAAAGCATTCGGCGCACAGCGCTCGATACTGACAGTCATACCTGTACGGATGCCCGAACTATTAGCCGAACTATTAGCCGAACTATTAGCCGAACTAGTCGCCGAATCATGGCTGATATTGAGTTTAATAATCGGCGAGGGGTATTCTTGGAATAGCTTTTTCGCGAACGTCTTCAGACCTTTTATTTGAGCTTGATTGTGGCCTTGGTTTAAACCGTGAGTCTTGCCAAAATAAATCCAAATACTTTGGTCCAAGCTTTCGGTAAAACCAGAAATCAAAGGAACCAACGACTGCAAGTCAACTTCGTTGCGCAGGTTGTTAATGGTTTTTACGCTAGGCAATACTACATGCTTGCGGGCTTCTGCCAACAAGGAACAATAGTAGCCTTTGCTTAGATAATGTTCGGTATCACAGAGGTTGATTAGCCGTGTTTGCGGTTCGTTGACCTTAGGGTAATCACGTAAATATTTTTCAAAGCTTATGACATCTGAAAACTGATCTTTCAGCGGTGAATCTTCTGTATCAACGACAATAAGCGTTTTATACACGGCCTTTCCTTTTAGACAATGTTATTCGGTAGTGGAGGTTTTCCGACTACCTGAATCAACCAAATACGGCACTCGATATGAGTTTGATATTACAATCAATTACTCGATCAAAGAGTTAATTAACGATTTAATTAACTCTAGCCGTTTTACGCCTAAGCCATGGGGTTTACAACTTATATTTACGTTAATATCAACATGTCTTTAGCAAAAAATAATCACCATTGTTACATCATTACTTTGCTGACAGTCCATTGCTTCTATCCTTAACTCCCCCACACTTCTCGCGGGTTAAAGGCTTCTGTTTCTGCCAACTGCTTCCACAAGGCCTCACTTTCAGGGCTCATTGTTGCTGGCAACGCTATTTTAACAATGGCTAAAAAATCACCGGTTACTGTTTTGGTTTTTAAGCCTTTACCTTTAATGCGGAATTTCTTACCCGAAGACGTATTCGCTGGCACGGTTAAACTGATTTTTCCGGTTAGCGTTGGCACGGTAATTTTCGCACCTAACGCAGCTTCCCAAGGAGTGATCGGCATGACAAGTTCAATGTCTTGCCCTTTTCTCTCAAAGTACGGGTGCGCCAATACTCTAATGTGAAGATACAAATCGCCTGCACTGCCACCGTTACGCCCCGCATGGCCTTGACCCGCAACACGGATTTTTTCTCCGTCAGCGACCCCTTGAGGAATTTTAACTTTCAAATTCTTTTTGGTGCCAGTGCCATCCGCATTTGATAGCGTATAAGAAACTGTCTCTTCTTTAACTTCGAGTATTTCGGCCAAGCCAACAGACACTTCAATTTCAACATTCTGACCCCGCACCGGGCGCGGCTGGCGCTGACCAAAACCTTGGCCACCACCAAAAGAAGAAAAGAAGTCAGAGTAATCGCCTTCAAAACCGCCTTGGCCGCCAAAGCCAGAAGATCCACCCTGAGACTGGAAGCCACCACTGCGACCACCATATTTTTTATTATCATCAAACTCTGCTCGGCGCTCACTGTCTTTAAGCACGTGATACGCTTCGGCAATTTCTTTAAACTTATCTTCCGCACCGGCATCTTTATTGACGTCTGGGTGGTATTTTCGCGCTAATTTACGGTAAGCGGTTTTGATCGTTGCTTCATCCGCATCACTGTCGACGCCTAATACTTTGTAATAATCTATAAAATCCATGGAATTGCTGACCTAAAAGTCTATCTGAAGGGGATTGCGCTCAGCATGCTCGTTCGTGACGAATTCTACAAGAAGAGTGTTCATTTCTTGTCAATTTCCTCTATCCAAGGTACCTGCGAAGCCGTTAACTTTCCTGCAGGTTGTGCATTTATCAGCTATATTTAAGGTAGCGCTGCTTACTTGCTTTAGTTACACCTTCGTTTATTTAAATTCAGTCTTAAAGCAGCCTTTATTAAGGTGCCTATATTGTGCATTTAGTGACATACAGTTTGCGTTTATTCATGTGCTTGTTCTTGTGTTTGTTCCTGAGTATAACTGTGCAGGCACAAGACCCGCTCGTTTTAACGGGATCACAAGAAAGCTACCCACTTGGCATGCACCTTGAGTTTTTTGAAGATAAAGATAAGCGCTTAACCATTGATGATGTCAGCGCGCCTCAATTCCAAAATCAATTCAAAGCCAGCCAGCAAGCGCTACCTCACTTTGGCTTCACTGACTCTGCCTATTGGGTCAAGCTATCGCTTACCAATCAGAATGTACGCATTAAGGATTGGCGCTTATCTCTTGGACTGACCAACTTTAACTTTGTTGACCTTTACCTCCCCGACGAGGGTGGGTACTCGAGCATAAAGACGGGGAATCGCCGCCCTTTTTCTACCCGCGACGTCGATAGTCGTCAATTTGTATTTCGTATTTATATGCCTGACCCCGCAGAAACAAAGACATTTTACCTTCGTTTTGAAAACCAAGCGCCAATGATCCTGAAGTTAACACTCGACTCTGTAGAGTCCCATGCCACAGAGGGCCTCTTTAAGCTATTAATACTAGGGGCTACCTATGGTGGAATGCTCATCATGTTTGGCTATAGTTTTTTACTTGCACTGATCCTCAGAGATAAGGGCTATGTGTATTATTCGATTTATCTACTCGGTGCAGCCATAGGGGCAACGTATTACGAAGGCTTGCTTCCACAGTATGTATTCCCCAACTTGACATGGCCAACACTTATTCCGGTTGCCTTTGCTATCTCGTTTTCTTCCGTTTTACTGCTAACCAATTATATTCTAAAGCTTCGTTCTCAAGCTCCACGCCTGTATGTTATTAATATAATTGGCCTATGGGGTTGGCTTGCGCTACTGGTTGCGTTCTTAATATTCCCCTACTCTAGCGCCATTGTATTTTTTCAATTTTATTTAATTGCCACACTCATCTTAATGCTAGTTTCTGGCTGCATTCGCTGGTACCAAGGTTGTTCCGCAGCGCCAGCGTATACACTCTCTTGGACCTTTCATATTATTGGTTTTTCGATGTTCCCTCTTTCGCGCTTAGATATCGGTATTATTGAAGAACCAACGATTTGGGTGCGATTGGGGTTAATCACACAAATGATATTACTATCCCTTGCGATGGCCGAAAAAATTAATATTATTCGCAAAGAAAAAGCGCTAACAGAAAAGGAGCTCGCAGATAATCTTCGTAATACCAACTTAGAGTTAGAGCAGCGAGTCAATGAACGAACCGAAGAACTCGTAAGTGCTAAAGAAACCGCAGAAATTGCTAACTCAGCTAAGACGAATTTTTTGGCCAATATGTCACACGAAATACGCACTCCGATGAATGCTATTTTGGGTTTTTCTGAGCTATTACAGCAAAGCTCTAATATTAAAAATGACGACAAGCATACGCTTTCGATCATTAATACCGCAGGTAACAACTTACTGTTATTAATCAATAATATTCTAGATATTTCAAAAATTGAGGCAGGACACAGCAAGCTAGTTAATAGCAACTTCAATTTAAGAAAGTTATTTAATGAAGTTGAGCAAACCTTTAGAGGCCTATCAGATCAAAAGGGATTAATACTGAATCTCGACATTCATGAGGAAACCGCTTTTTATATTCATGGTGATGAAGGAAAAACTAGGCAAATATTGACTAATTTATTGGGTAACGCGGTTAAATTTACACAAGATGGCAGCATCAACTTACGAGTTCGCTCAGACAAATGGCCAACCCAAGAAGAACCGAATACTCTTTTACTGACTATAGAGATTGAGGATACCGGTTTAGGGATATCACCAGAAGAAAGACATAAAGTTTTCTCTGTATTTGAACAGACTGAATCTGGCCTAAAAAGTATTGGTGGCACGGGACTCGGTATGGTCATCGCGCGTGAGTATGCGCAATTAATGGGAGGAGATATTAGCTTTTCTAGCGAAAGGCTGGTCGGAACTACTTTTTGTGTCACTTTAAAAGTTAAGGAAGCAGAAGAGCAGAGTCACTACGAGTCCAATCATGAAATCATGAGTTTTTCAGAAGATCAAACCTGCAATAAAACCATTCTAATTGTTGATGATGTTAAGAATAACCGCCTACTTATTCACAAAACCCTTGCACCTCTTGGTTTCAATATTATTGAAACCTGTGATGGTTTACAGGCGTGCGCCGTTGCTGAGCAACAGCGACCCGATCTCATTCTTATGGATATTCGCATGCAAGTAATGGGGGGATTGGATGCCATTCGGGCTATCAAAGCGACTGAACGTGGCGCAGCAATTCCAATCATTGCCGTGAGTGCCAGCGTATTTAAGTCGGAGCAAGAAAGTATTCTAGAACAAGGGGCTGATGACTTTTTGAGCAAACCCTTCAAGCGCAATCAACTATTAAAATTAATCGCTAAACATCTAAATTTAACGCCTACCTATAAAACAGGTGGTCTTTCTTCTGACGAATCGGTATCAAAAGATGAATCAATAAAATGTATTCCTTCTCAGGGGCTAGGAAAAATACTCATTGTCGACGACATCAAGGTCAATAGTTTGTTATTAAGTAAAATACTAAGCACTGCGGGTTATGAGTGCATGGAAGTCAGTAATGGACCTGATGCCTTGGAATTATTTGTAGATTGGCAGCCTGACATTGTATTGCTAGACAACCAAATGCCAGGTATGGACGGCAAGGAAGTTCTCAAGCGCATTAGCAACATGGTTACAATGGAAGGGATTAAGTCGGTTCCTGTGATTATAGCCACCGCAGAAAAAGATAGCGAAGAGGTCGAATTATTTAGATCTTTGGGTGCTGTTGATGTTCTTAGCAAACCCTTCAAACCCGCTGACATTAAAGCCGCCGTGAGTCACTACCTAAGCCACCTAAACTAACTAAGCTGACAGCGCTATGGCAAAGCGCCACTCACTCCCAAGCCAGAAAAGTTAAAATGTGGGAAGTTGAAGTAAGGTGGCTAATGCGTCGGATTCAAAGATTAGCGCTTCACTAAGTCTCGAACGGCCAAAGGAAACTGGTAGCAGCGCTTAGCCTCATCGCACAAGGTTAAATTTGGCTTTGCAGGTAATGCCTGAATGCCGAATACCATCAAGTGAAGTCCACCAGGTTCAAGGCTGACCGCCTGCCCTGACTTGATTTCTAATGAATGCAGTTGACGCATTCGCATCACGCCATCTTGATGACTGTGAGTATGAATTTCAACATTCTTTGCACCATCGATTGCGGCTGTGGTTAAAACAACATCTTCAGTTCCAGTATTACTGATTGTCATAAACGCAGCGCTCATGCTACGACCCGGAATAGGTTTACGCACAAAACCATCCTCAACCACCAGCTCTGCAAAAACAGATGTACTGAGTAGTAAGCTAGATAGTATAGTAATAACCCGAACTGCTTGATGTTTAGTCGCCAAAATAGAAAACCTGCTTGTTTAAAGACTGCTGAAATAAACGGGGTATTTTACCCCGTTCGTCATTGAACACCAGAGACAGATTGTCGCAGTGATACCTTAAAGTCTTTTTATAAGTATTTTATAGCTATTCAAGTTTTGGTTTTAATCATTTCGATTTAACGCGCCATTCAAGCGCTTTATTTAGGTCGTTAATGGGTGGAGTGAAGTAATATCCTCCCATGCCATCAACGCCCGTCTGCTTTAAAGCCTTGATATCATCTTCGTTTTCTACCCCTTCCCCCAATACCTGAAGATCTAGGTTATGCGCAATTTGTACCATAGACTGAATAAAAAACTTATGATCGAGCGCTAGATGTAATCCTCGGTTAAAGCTGCCTGCAATGCGTAAGTAGCTCAGTGGAAGCCGCTGCAAATAAGCGAACGCTAAAGAACCCGTTCCTACCTGGTCGATTCCTAAATCAACCCCTTGTGACTTTAAGCGATGAGCCAAACGGGCCAGAGGGAATTCTATATGTGATATTGAACACTCTGAGATTTCAATGCATAACAGCTCTCGCCATTGCGGGTAAAGCGCTAATAGCTCCTCTAACTGGTCATGAAAGGTTTCAGACAATACAGACCCTGCAGATAAGTTAATGCAGAATTTTTTATCTGCCTCATGCTGAACATTGGCCGAAGACTGAAGCTGCCCTAACAATGTTTTAATGACTAATAAATCAAAGTTAGGCGTCAATTGATGTCGTTCGACCATAGGCCAAAAACGGGCGGCTGAAATAATGCCTTGTTGGTCGTAAATTCGGCTAAGCACTTCAAAGTGTATTACTTTCTCGCCTTTTGAATCTAAAATGGGCTGGTAATGCAATTCGATACTTTCTTCTTGCAGTACTGTCTCTAATACACCTTTCCATTCGCTTGCCGTACGTTCAATATCATTTTGAGTGGATTCAGCATAAAACCCATAGCGGCTTATATGCTGTGTTTGTGCTTGGCGTAATGCTACATCTGCTTTACTGAGTGCATCAACTAACGTTAATGGGTGCTCTGTTTGTGTTCCCTCTACCACTAAGGATCGCTCTATAAACACCGCGCCAAAATGAAAATTCAGCCCTCCACGCTGAGTCAGTACCGTTGTTGAGAGTAAGTTAAAACATTGCTCAACTAACTCTTCACCATGGGTTAAGTCTGTCGCGGGAATATACAGAGAAAAGTCAGCGCCCGTTCGTCGACTAATGATGACGTCATTATGATCACTGTGCCATTGATTAAAGATCTCCCCAATTCTAAACAGAATTTCATCGCCAGCCTCACGACCTTGCTCTTGATTATATTGAGAAAACTCTTGAACCTGCATCAAAACAAGCACACCGCTATAGCCATCAGATTGCTGTAAAATATGCTGTAAGCGCTGATCAAAACCGCGTCGATTTAGTAGCTGTGAGACATCATCTTGGTAGTTCTCTTCCCGAAGCTTTTCTGTGATGGCGGATTGTTCAGCAAAAATTGTTTTTAGTTTTCTGACCATTTGATTCATCGCTAGTACGACACGTCTTAGTTCACGAGCTCGCGGGAGCTTTTCTTGCTCGTATAGATTTCGCTCACTGATATCAAGCGCTTGCCGCTCAACTCGCTCTAATGGTTTGAACATCCAACGTAGAATTATTTGCAAACTGATTAAGCTAACCAGTGCCATCCATAGATACCAGATGACTTCCGCTTTTATGATGCTCCATAAATCTTGGTAGGCAAGGTCGGTATGACTTTTTACCATTAGGCTACCTAGTCGCTGCCAGCCCTGAGTTACATCGGTATAAGCCGGTATAACCGCCAGATCAACCACATCGACAAACCACTCTGGCGCCGCACCGTTTTGTGTAAGTGGCTGCACTTTTCGCTGCAACCGACTGCCATCTAAAAGCTGTAGTGATATTTCAGAAAAGAACCCTCGATCGAATAAAACATCAATCATCCGCTCCAGCTTAACTTTATCGCCATCGGCGACCGCATTCGACATGGATAATGCGAGCGATGTTGCGGCGTCATAAGCACGGGCATTCAACTGCTGCTCAAAATAATTACTAGAATTCGTTAGCGTGAGAAACAAATTTCCGGTTAATAGCAGCAAAATCAGTGCACTCGCCATCAAGCTAAGTTGACGTTTTAATGTCATGTTCATTTCCTTGTTGCGCCTTACGAGTAAGGCCTTATTTTAGACTTTCGTCTAATTCAGGTTCCATTAATAGATTTTATGCGTTGGGCTTTGAGACTTTAAATCAAAGTCTTTAAACCTAAGTCTTTAAACCTAAGCCTTAAGCCTAAATATCCATGCCTTCAGCAGACATTCTGAGCCGTAAACCGGTCCATAAATCGAGTTTGTTAGGATTTCCCATTCGAATCCCTTGCCCTTTCATTCTTTCTAACCACATTCCAGATGCATTAAAGCTATACACAGGCTCAAGATCGGTACGTCGATTAGCAGGGTATATCTTTCCGATTAGGTTATCTAATACCAAAGGAATCGCATCGGGCGTAGGGAAATAGGTCAGTACCATGTGGGCTTGATTAATCCGTAATGCTTTAACGTAAGTTATTCGCAATTTTTCAACCTCTACACCCAGTTCTTTTAAAGTGTAATATTTTGCGATCACAAAGTCTTCGCAGTCAGCACCGTGTGTTGTCAGTGATTCATACGGGGTTGCCCAATAGTCTTTTTGACCCCAGTGTTTTTCGTCGCTGACATAATTCACTGCATTATTGAAAAAATGATTCACCGCTCGTAACTGTTCATCTTCGTCTTTGCCCCGTAAGTCCTGATAGAGTGCTTGCCAATCTCGTAGTCGCTGCTCAGCTCCACTACCAAAATCTTGCCGAGCAGACTTAAACAACTCTTTGCTGATCCATTGTTGATCATCTGCTTGTAATAGAACGAACACACATAAAAGCAGGGCTGAGGTGCCCCCTTTTATTAATCGGGCTAACACCCCTTTGGCTCGTTTTTTTAGTCCTTCAAGCAAGAATTTTCTCTCATGGGTTGCTGAATATTATTTAGCTATTTATTTCACTATCTACTTAACTATTTGCTTAGCTATTTGCTTAGCTATTCGGTTAACTATAGGACACAGAAACAGACACTGGGGTGTCGTTAATAGGTTTTCTATAACTTTCTTCTAATAGCCAGCAAATAACCGTATTTCTGCTAGGCTTATTAACAACATTTGCGATATAGATCATCATGGATATTTCAAAAAGCGAAAAGCTCAAGCAGCACTTTTCTACAAGAGTTACGCACCAAGCTAGGCATCTCCTAGATCTGTGGCGCTGCCTGCATGATAATCATTGGCAGCAAGAGCATGTCTCTGACCTTCTACAAGCGAATGAAAAATTATTACGCTTTGCTCAGCGCTTCGACTCACCCAAGTATGTGGAGATTGCAACACAGCTTGATTCAACTCTTTCTAAGGTCAAAAACACCTGCCACCCCAGTAGTGAAGAGCTTAAAACCTTGAATGATTTGATGCTGCAGCTAAGCCAAGGGGTTTTACGTAGAAATGATCAGAGTAATAAGCCCGAAAAGATGATCGTTGTTAAGAAGCCGATCTACATGGCTTTGAATGACTCCGATAACGCTATCCAACTGGCACAGCAAATGGAGTATTTTGGTTTAAGGGCCGAGCTTTTCACGACACAAGAAGAACTTCATAATGCCATTAGTAAGCGTCACCCAATGGCAATCATTATCGATATTGATTTTATTGAAGCTGATAATGGTTTAGCTATTATTGCCGAGCACCAAGGAATAAAAGAAGCGGGGGTCGTAAAAACAGCAACACCCATGATTCCCATCATTTTTTACAGCTCTCATGGGATGACACTTAAGCAAAAACTTCAGTGTTTACGTTTAGGGGGCATTAGCAGCTTTGAAAGCCTTGCGCCGCAAGCCATCATCACTCAACTAGAAAGTTTGGTGAACCTAGTTCCTGAACAACCTTTTCGCATACTCATTGTTGATGATTCAAAATCACAGGCGCTCTTTGCTGAACGTTCCTTAAATACGGCCGGCATGATTACTGAAAAAGTGACCGATCCAATGGACGTTTGGAATGTTTTGGAATCGTTTCAGCCAGAGATGATTTTGATGGATATGTACATGCCAGGCTGTAACGGCGTTGAGCTAGCAAAGGTCATCCGCCAAGATATTCATTACATTAACATTCCCATTATTTTTCTGTCTGGAGAGGAAGATATTGAGCTTCAATTAGCTGCAATGTCGGAGGGAGGTGATGATTTTTTAACCAAACCTGTAGATCCACGCCATTTATTATCGACAATTCGCACAAGAGGAACGAGAGCTCGTGATTTAAGCCATCTTATTGCCCGTGATAGCCTAACCGGTTTGTATAATCATACTCATATTTTGAAAGCCTTGGATGAACAAATTAAGGTCTGTTTACGCAATAAAACCTCACTCTGCTTTGTTATGATTGATATCGACCACTTTAAACAGGTAAATGATAATCATGGCCATCCGATTGGTGATGAAGTGATCAAAAACTTAGCGTTGTTTTTGACTCAAAGGTTACGTAAAACAGACTTTGTCGGTCGTTACGGCGGAGAAGAATTCGCCATTGTTTTACCTAATGTGACACTCGATGATGCAGAAAATATAATGAACGAAATTCGCAATAATTTCTCTCACATCCTTCATGGTGGCATTGCCGCGATTAACTCAACGTTCTCTTGCGGCATTGCTTTGCACAAAGGTCAAAGCAGCAATGAATTGATCGAATTAGCGGATCAAGCCATGTATTTAGCTAAAAGAGCGGGTCGAAACTGCGTAAAAGTGTGCCCTGCTAAGGATTAGAGGCATTAGGGACTAGACCCCTAGCCGCTTTTTGTGCAAACTCCCGCCAATAGTTAACATTATGATCTTTTGTATTTCGTAATATCCCATGTGATACCTATACGGAGCACATCATGGCGGAGCACAGTATGCCTTCAATTTTAGTATTAAATGGCCCTAACCTGAATCTATTGGGTACGCGTGAACCAGGGGTTTATGGCCATACCACTCTGGCAGACATTGAACAGTCTTTGATTAAGCAAGCCGCTGTGGCCAATGCCGATTTGAACTGTTTCCAGTCAAATGCTGAATTCGAAATCATTGAGCGCATTCATAAAGCTGGCAGTGAAGGAATTGATTTCATTATTATTAATCCTGCCGCTTTTACTCATACCAGCGTTGCCATTCGTGATGCTATCTTAGGGGTTAATATCCCATTCATTGAAGTTCATATTTCCAATGTTCATGCCCGTGAAGACTTTCGCGCGCATTCTTACTTCTCTGATAAAGCCGTTGGCGTTATTTGTGGCTTAGGTCCACAAGGTTATGAATTGGCACTTGCGAGTGCACTAGTACAGTTAAAAGGACAAAGCTAATGGCTTGGATACAACTTAAAGTTGAAGTACTGCCTGATCAAATAGAAATCATCGAAGATTCTATGTTACTGGAAGGTGCACAAGCAGTTACCTTGCAAGACGGTGCAGACCAACCCATTTTAGAACCAGAATTAGGCACGATGCCGGTATGGGATAAAACGATTGTAATCGGTTTATTCGATGCTGAAATCAATGGCGATGTGCTAATTGCCAACATGAAAAACCTTTTTTCATTCGACCCTGCCATGCAAGGAAAAGCTTTTCCTGAACATAAGCTTGAATTAGTAGAAGATAAAGATTGGGAACGTGCCTGGATGGATAACTTCCATGCAATGCCGTTTGGCGACCGTTTATGGGTTTGCCCTAGCTGGAAAGAGCCTGAAGACAAAAATGCAGTGAACCTCATGCTTGATCCTGGCCTAGCGTTTGGCACTGGCACACACCCAACGACCGCTCATTGCTTACGCTTTTTGGATAAGCAGGTTGAAGGTGGCGAGCTGATTATCGATTATGGCTGCGGCAGTGGTATTTTAGGTATTGCTGCTTTATTGCTAGGCAGCGAGCGTATGCTAGGGGTTGATAATGACCCTCAAGCCTTACTAGCGACTCGTCAAAATGCAGAGCGAAATGGTATTTCTGCGGATCAGTATGACGTAGTATTACCCGAGAATACCCACAAAATTGAAGCTGACATAATGGTCGCCAATATTTTAGCGGGGCCATTAATTTCTTTAGCTGAAAACATTGCGACCCTGACAAAAAGTGGCGGTAAACTCGCCTTATCGGGTCTATTAAGCCATCAAGCTGATGAGGTGCGTGCAGCGTATGAACCATGGTTTAATATGGATGGTATGGAACAATTAGATGATTGGATCATCTTAACTGGCACAAAACTTTAAATAATAAAAAAGTTGCCCGTAACAAGAGCAAAGGATATTAGTAGCTATGGCTGAGACACACATTACTCGCTGCCCACATTGCCAGACCACCTTTCGAATCCGCTTAGAACAATTAGCGGCCGCGAAAGGGGCTGTTCGGTGCGGGTCTTGTTTGCAAGTATTTAAAGCGGCTGACCATATTGTCAGCGGTGCTGAAGTCTCTAACCTAGCCACGAATACTCCAGTTCAAGCGCCTTCTACACAAGCACCTCAAACTGAAGCATCTGAGGCGAGTCTACCTAAAGTTGAAGAAGTCCCGTCTGACTCAGCCAAAAAAGAGTTAGATGAAGACGATGGGCTTTTTGACGATATTCCAGATCAAATCAACGATGATCCTTTAGAAGATTTTGGTATTCGCCAGCCTGATCGTGATAGCAATGAGACCTTTGAGAATAGTCTGCAGTTAGATGATGCTATTTTCGGAGTACAAGATGACCGAAATACATCGCGCTTTCTAATAGAGGATGATCGCGGTATTGAATTTGGCAGTGACCAGTTCGGTAGCCATAACAGCGGCGATGATAGCAGCGATGACGCTTGGGCCGCTATTTTGATGGAAGACGAGAAGAAACCAAGTAAAAAAACTGACCACGATGATGAATCATGGGCTGAAGCCTTACTAGATGTCGATGATGACTTAATCGCAGACATCGATATGGACTTTGAAAAAGATGATTTTTCCAAGCAAGATGATGACTTTGTGCCTTCTTTAGAAGATGACATTGAAAGTGAACAGTTTCATCTTGGTGGTGATGAAAATGGCAACGACACCGTGGAAATTGAGCTCAATATCGCTGGCGCAGTAAACGACCTACTTGATGAGCCGCTAGACCTAGACAACAAGAAAAAGCAGAAAAATTCTACGGAGGCCCACTCTAGCTTTCTTTGGCTATGGCTGAGTGGCGCGATTGTAATGGTTCTTGCACTGATCATCCAAGTCGGATATTTCAAATTCGACTCATGGTCGCGCAACCCTGATTATCGCCCAGTTTATGCAGCAAGCTGCCAGTTACTTAATTGCCAACTGCCTGCGATTCAAAATGTTAAAAAAATGAATACCCAGCATTTTATGGTACGCCCTCACCCTAAAGTTAAAAATGCGCTGTACATTGATACTCTCATTATCAACCATGCCGATTATGAGCAGCCATTCCCAGACCTCAATCTGATCTTTACTGGTCTTAATGAGCAGACCCTCGCCTCTCGTCACTTTAAGCCTAAAGAATACCTAGCAGGTGAGCTGGCCGGTTCTAACATCATGCCACTGAACGTTCCCGTTCATATTGCCATTGAAATCGCGAGCCCTGGAGCAGAAGCCGTCGGCTATCGCATTGAACTTGTCGGCAACCATTAACAAAACTCTACAAATTTCTGATACTGCCTAATAAATTGAGCTGCTTTTATCGACAATCATCGATAAAAGGCTCAATTTCTCGAGTCAAGCTTTTTAGTTGCAAAAATCTCACTAAAAACTGCCCAATAGGCCTTTATTCATCCCCTTGATATGAGTATTATACGCCGACTTTTCCATCGCGCATTTTTTAACCAGAAGTCATACATTCCTTATGATAATGATTGGTCCTTACCAACTGCCAAACCCCGTGGTGCTTGCACCCATGGCAGGGGTGACCGACCTTCCGTTTAGGCAGCTTTGCCGACGTTTGGGTGCTGGTTTAGTGGTTGGAGAGATGGTTTCAAGCAATCCTAAGTTGCGTAATACACGAAAGTCACAGCTTAGATTGAACCATGAAGGCGAACCTGAGCCGATTGCTGTGCAAATTGCCGGTGGCGATCCAGAATCAATGGCCGATGCGGCACTATTTAATGTTGAGAACGGTGCTCAGATCATCGATATCAATATGGGCTGCCCTGCTAAAAAAGTCTGCAACAAAGCTGCAGGCTCAGCTTTGATGAAAGATGAAGGACTGGTGAGCGAAATACTGCACGCCGTCGTTGAAGCCGTGAATGTTCCGGTTAGTTTAAAAATGCGCACGGGCTGGGCCCCTGAGCATAAGAATGCACCCAAAATCGCAGAAATCGCAGAGCAGGCTGGTATTGTCTCGCTCGCGGTCCACGGCCGAACCCGTGACTGTGCTTACAGTGGTGAAGTTGAATACCATACCATTCGTGATATCAAGCAACAGGCAGGTATTCCTGTTTTTGCTAACGGTGATATCACCAGCGCTATTAAAGCCGCTGAAGTAATGGACTTTACCGGCGCCGATGGAGTTTTGATCGGTCGCGCCGCCCAAGGACAACCTTGGATTTTCAAACAAGTTGCCCACTACTTGGCAACGGGCGAGCTAATAGCAGCGCCTGATTGGTCTGAAATCGAAACCATTTTATTAGAGCATATTGCAGGGCTCTACACCTTTTACGGTGACTATTTAGGTGTGCGTATCGCACGCAAACACGTGAGCTGGTATTTACAGACTCATAGCGAAGGCTTGGCCTTCCGCAAAATTTTTAATCGCTTGGAGAGTTCAGCTGAGCAAGTCCAAGCGATTCGATTATTTTTCAAGGATAAAATACTTAATAAAGGAATAGCGGCATGAATACAGAATCATTATTAAGGAAGGTTGATACAGTGACCGAAGCGGCTCATACCCCAGCACAAGATTCATCGTTCGACGCCAATACTCAAACACTACGCGATAGTGTTGAGCGTGCGTTGCAAAACTACTTTGACAATTTAGACGGCCAGCCAGTATCTGATGTTTACAACATGGTATTGTCAGAAGTTGAAGCGCCTCTGCTTGAGACGGTTATGAAGTATACCCGTGATAATCAAACTAAGGCCTCAACGGTTCTTGGCTTGAACCGTGGCACGCTGCGGAAAAAACTAAAGCAGTATGGAATGCTTTAAGCATTCACTTTTTAATTATTCAGCGGCTATTTATTAGCCGCTTTTTCGTTCTTAGACCTTAATTAACCATTTGGTCAGGTTTGTTTCACTTACTACTTCGGAAGATCATGAGCATACTAAGTTCTGTTGATACCCCTACTGTTAGCATCACTCCTGTACGTCGCGCACTAATCAGCGTTTCAGACAAAACAGGCATCGTAGAATTCGCCCGCGCCTTAAGCGCTAATGGCACTGAACTGCTTTCGACTGGCGGTACTTATAAGTTACTGATTGCAGAAGGCATTCCTGCAACAGAAGTATCCGACTACACCGGTTTCCCAGAAATGATGGATGGCCGCGTTAAAACACTTCACCCAAAGATTCACGGTGGCGTATTGGGTCGTCGTGGTCTTGATGACGATGTTATGTCTGAGCACGGTATCAACCCGATCGACCTAGTAATTGTTAACCTATACCCATTTGCGGCAGCAGTAGCCAAACCTGGCTGTACACTTCCTGATGCAATTGAAAATATCGATATCGGCGGCCCAACAATGGTTCGTTCTGCCGCTAAGAACAACGCACACGTTGGTATCGTAGTAAAAAGTAGTGATTACGACAGCATTTTAGCTGAAATCGCTGAGCATAAAGGTCTAACCACTAAGACGCGTTTTGATCTTGCCCTTAAAGCGTTTGAGCATACTTCTCAGTATGACGGCATGATTGCTAATTACCTAGGTACGATTAACCTAGAAGCGGAAACCTTGAGCACTGAAGATCGCGTTGCTTTCCCACGCACTTTCAATAGCCAATTCACCAAAGCGCAAGACATGCGTTATGGCGAAAACCCGCATCAAAAAGCCGCGTTCTACATCGACGAAGATGCGACTGAAGCGTCTGTTGCTACGGCTAAGCAGTTGCAAGGTAAAGAGCTTTCGTTCAACAACGTTGCCGATACTGATTCTGCACTTGAGTGTGTTAAGTCTTTCGTTAAGCCCGCTTGTGTCATCGTTAAGCACGCTAACCCATGTGGTGTTGCGGTTTCTCTGGATGGTATCGGCGAAGCGTACGAGCTTGCTTACGCAACCGATACTGAATCGGCTTTTGGTGGCATCATCGCGTTTAACCGCGAATTAGATGGCCCAACGGCTCAGAAAATTGTTGATCGTCAATTCGTTGAAGTGATCATTGCACCTAAAGTAAGCGCAGAAGCGATTGCGATTGTTGCCGCTAAAAAGAACGTTCGTCTATTGGAATGTGGCGAATGGGATACTGAAAACCGCGTACAAGATTTTGATTTCAAACGTGTTAACGGTGGCTTATTAGTTCAAGACCGCGATCAAGGTATGATTACTAAGGCCGATCTTAAAGTTGTAACTAAGCGCCAGCCTACTGAAGCTGAGTTAGATGATATGATCTTCGCTTGGAAAGTGGCCAAGTATGTTAAATCTAATGCGATCATCTACGCCAAAGGCCGTCAGACTATCGGTGTTGGCGCAGGCCAAATGAGCCGAATTAACTCTGCTCGTATCGCGGGTATCAAAGCGGAGCATGCGGGTCTTGAAGTTGCTGGTTCTGTTATGGCATCGGATGCATTCTTCCCATTCCGTGATGGTTTGGACAACGCAGCAGCGAATGGCATTAAGGCGGTTATCCAGCCTGGTGGTTCAATGCGTGATGAAGAAGTGATTGCCGCCGCTGATGAAGCTGGCATTGCAATGGTGTTTACATCAATGCGCCATTTCCGTCATTGATTCTTTAGAATTAATAGACGCTATTTAACGTAAAAATCAAAGCCTGATACTTCATTTGAATATCAGGCTTTTCAGGTTTAAAGTTTTTGTTTTTCTCAAGTTAACTTGATAGTCGAAGTGCGAATGACTTCGGACGAATAAGGAATTTATTGTGAAAGTATTAGTAATTGGTTCAGGCGGCCGTGAGCACGCATTAGGCTGGAAAGCCGTTCAAGCAGACAACGTTGAAAAAGTATTCATCGCGCCAGGCAATGCAGGTTCTGCAGCGGAAGCCGGTCTTGAAAACGTAGCAATCGACGTTTTAGATTTTGAAGGTCTTGCCAAGTTTGTTGAAGACAATGGCATTGAGCTAACCATCGTTGGCCCAGAAGCACCGCTTGTTGAAGGTGTTGTTGATTTCTTCGCCGCTCGAGGTCTAAAAGCTTTTGGCCCCTCTAAAGGCGCTGCTCAATTAGAAGGTTCTAAAGCGTTCACAAAAGATTTCTTAGCCCGTCATCAGATTCCTACTGGGTTCTACGAGAACTTTACTGAAGTTGAGCCTGCGTTGGCTTACATCAATAAAATCGGCGCTCCAATTGTGATTAAGGCCGATGGTCTTGCAGCAGGTAAAGGCGTAATCGTTGCTGAAACCATTGCACAAGCAGAAGAAGCGGTTACTGACATGCTGTCTGGCAACGCGTTTGGCGAAGCCGGTTGTCGCGTAGTGATTGAAGAATTCTTAGCCGGCGAAGAAGCCAGCTTCATCGTAATGGTTGATGGTAAGAACGTATTGCCAATGGCAACCAGCCAAGACCACAAACGTGTTGGTGATGGCGATACCGGCCCAAATACCGGCGGTATGGGTGCTTACTCTCCAGCCCCTGTTGTTACCCCTGAAATTCATGATCGCATCATGAACGAAGTGATTATGCCAACGGTTGAAGGCATGGCCAAAGAAGGCAACGATTACACAGGTTTCTTATACGCGGGTCTTATGATTGATGCTGACGGAACGCCAAAGGTTATTGAATATAACTGTCGTTTTGGTGATCCTGAAACTCAGCCTATCATGATGCGCATGCAATCAGATTTGGTTGATTTGTGCCTTGCCGCAATGGACGGTAAGCTAGATCAGAAAGAAACTCGGTGGGATCCACGCCCAGCAGTCGGAATTGTTTTAGCCGCTGGCGGTTACCCTGCCTCTTACGGTAAAGGCGATGTGATTTCTTTACCTGAAGATGAAGGTACTGATAGCAAAATTTTCCATGCAGGCACGGCAAATAATGCCGAAGGTGATATTGTCACTGCCGGTGGTCGTGTACTATGTGCCACAGCTTTGGGCAATTCTGTAACAGATGCTCAGCAGCACGCTTATGTATTAGCGAAAAAAGTAAGCTGGAATGGCATGTTTATGCGTAACGATATTGCTTACCGTGCAATCGCTCGCGAGCAAGGCGAATAAAAGCCTTAGTGCCGTGCAAATTAATATAATGTAATCAGTGATGGAACGTTCACAAATGAGTATTAAAAGATTTCTTTTACTAAGTTTGTTTTGGATGTTCTCCACTTTTCCCGCATTAGTTTTGAGCACAAGCAGTCAGGCAGCACCCGCTATTATGCTGCCTGATTCTTCTTTTGATTTACAGATCACGTCCTACCTAGCGATTTTTGAAGATAAGACAAACAGCCTGACCATTGATGATATTTTAACCCGCAGCGCTCAATATAAATTTAATTCACACCATGATGACAATCTACGTTTTGGCTTAACAAGCTCGCATTATTGGTTACGATTCAGTATTACTAATCCGCACCCAGACGATCAGAGTTTGGTACTGAGCATTAGTGACAACAGTTTAGAAAATATTAATTTCTATGAATACAAAGCGGGTCAGCTGTACCATCAAAGTTCTGGTGCACTCACCAAGTACAAAGCTCAAGGCAGTCAGCGCCAAGCTTACCCTTTCTTAATTAAGTTAGAGGCTAAAAAGAATCAAACGTATTTCATAAAAATTAATTCAAAAAACGCGATTAATTCTATTGTACGCCTTCAATCTAATGATCAGTTTTTACAAAGCCAGCAATTTGAATTCACGGTTTTGGGTATGGCCCTTGGCTGGGTATTAGCAACCGCTGCATTTTTTATGTTTATTTGGCATTTTTATCGCTTCCACATTACTTTAATTTCAGCACTTTATTGCATCAGTATTTTTATTTTCATCCCGTCGTTTCAAGGGCAGTGGGCAACTTGGTTTCCTCAGAGCCAGATCTGGAAAAATGAAATCACTCTAATCAGTGTCATGGCTTCTGTAGTACTTCAAATATTACTGACCCTAAAATTGAATTGGACGACAGACAATACTCGAAACATAAAGCGCTGCCTAAAAACCCTCTTGGTGTTCAATGTTGCAACAACCCTGATCTATTTATTTTTACCTTCGGGGGTTATGTCTCTACTATCACTATCGACGATTGTGATTTCCAATATCGTACTGATTTTTATTCTATTGTTTGCAAAAAGTGAGCATGAACGAGCACAGTTCTTTTTATTAATTGGTCACAACGTCATAGCCTTTGGCATACTACTGAGCATCCTTACGACTCATAACTTTTTGGCATTTGATTTTCTGCATGCTTGGGCAGCCATCATCCTGCCTCTAACCATGATCATTTGTACGATATTTGCGAACTTAAGCGTCATTAAACTCTATCGAGAAAAGCGTGAGCAGCAGGTTAATAGTAGCGATATTATTTTACCGGAGCTGCTAGCCAAACTAGGACATGAGTTCCGCACCCCCATTAACGGCGTCATGGGAATGAGTGAATTATTATCCGATACGCACCTGACGCATACTCAACGCGATTACTTAGAAACCATTAGTCTTGCAGGCCGCGATTTACTTCACCTTGTTAGTGAGATGTCTGATTTCGCCAAGCTTCAGAGTGGCCGCATTAACCTTGACCACCGCGCCTTTGATTTAACCAACTGCCTGACTCAGTGTATGAATCGCTATCAGCAGGAAGCAAATCGAAAGCAAATTGAGCTGGTACTCGACATTGCTGACGATATATCTCCACGCTTATTAGGCGATAAATACCGCCTACAAACCATTGTTACCAACTTGATCGCTCAATCATTACGCCATACTGAAAGTGGTGAGCTAGAGCTCAAAGTATTCCGAGTCGGCTCTAATAAACACAGTGGCATTTTCTTTCAGGTTCAACTTTCAGGCAGTCTAATTGAGCACGACGAGCTGCGTCGTTTATTCCGCACCATGGCGGGTCCTCAAGAGCCGTTCACTAATATTAATCTTGATCAAGGCTTAGGCCTGATCATTGTGAAGCGCTTAGTAAGCTTAATGGATGGCTCTATTGAAGTTGAAACCCTAACGCACCATGGCTGTTCTATTACGCTATTTTTGCCGATTGAAGAAGAGTTAACTGAACGCATAGAAGAAGACGCCGACCTGCTTACTGGCCAACGCATTTTAATTGTGGATGATAATAGTACCTTCCGTGGCGTAATCGAGAAGCAAGTTAAGCGCTGGGGTATGCGAGCAGACAGTACCTATAGTGGCAAAGAAGCGCTGGCTTTAATGCGTAATAAATCGAATATCTCTGAGCCTTACGACTATATTGTAATTGATCACGACATGCCGATAATGAATGGCATTCAGTTAACCGAACGTCTAATGGCTGATAGTGATATTGAACCAAAGCCTATGCGCATCATGCTAACGGGCTTAGGCATCGGCAGTGCTAACCAAGAAGCTAAAGAAGCTGGTATTCAAAAAGTCATTAATAAACCGGTTAGCGGCCGCCACTTAAAAGAAGTATTATTAGACTTTCATAAGCTGACTAATCCGATGTCTATGAAATAATACGCTAGGCCTGTTTTCATCAGGCCTTTCGCGTAACATAATATAATCTTAAATTTATTCAGCAATGCGCTCATTTAAACAATAGGTTGATTTCTCATGCGTCACTTATCACCATTCGACAAGTTTATTCATAATGCTGACCTTGCGCTACGCACTCTTATTCCAGGCGCGGCCAATAAGCAGCGCCCCTCTCCGGCATCTATCGACTCAACACATTACGAGATGGATGATCAAGAGCGTAAACACGCCGCGGGCTTAATGCGCATTAATCATACGGGTGAAGTATGCGCTCAGGCCCTATACCAAGGCCAAGCGCTGACTGCTAAGCTTCCGGAAGTTCGTGAAGCGATGGATGAAGCCGCCGCCGAAGAAATTGACCACCTTGTTTGGTGTGAAGATCGCATCACTCAGCTAGGCAGCCATACCAGTGTCTTAAATCCTGCGTTTTATGGCTTATCATTTGGTATTGGCGCACTGGCCGGTGCGGTTAGCGATAAAGTGAGCTTAGGTTTTGTAGCAGAGACCGAGCGCCAAGTGTGTAAACATCTAACAGAACACATGACTTCACTACCAAAACAAGATGAGAAGAGTAAGAAGATTCTTCTACAGATGCTAGACGACGAAGCAAAACACGCAACGGCAGCCATTGATGCTGGCGGGCATAAGTTTCCTTTGCCAGTGCGTGCTGTAATGACTGGTTTGAGCAAGGTCATGACGAAGAGTGTTTATAAGCTTTAAGCGCTCACTCGAAAGTCTAAATAGCACGCATAAAAAAGCCCAAACCGAATAAAAGATTTGGGCTTTCATCTTGAAAACGCTTAGCTCAATAGAACTATAAACTAAGTACTTTCTCACCGCGTGAAATACCAGATACTCCAGTACGTACGGTTTCTAATACACAGCTTGGGCCAATGGCTTCAATGAATGCCGCTAGCTTGTCAGAGGTGCCTGTTAGCTGAACCGTATAAACACTGCTGCTAATATCAACAACCTGACCACGGAACACATCCGCAGTACGTTTGATTTCAGCGCGCTGAGCGCCAACAGCTTTCACCTTAATCAACATCAGTTCGCGCTCAATGTGCGGACCTTCTGTTAGATTAACCAGCTTAACCACTTCAATAAGACGGTTTAGCTGCTTGGTGATTTGCTCAACCTTGCTCTCATTACCAATCGTTGTCATGGTAAGACGAGATAAAGTTTCATCTTCTGTAGGTGCAACCGTTAAGGTTTCAATGTTATATCCGCGCTGAGCAAACAAGCCAACAACACGAGACAAAGCACCCGGTTCGTTTTCCAACAGAATGGAAATAATGTGACGTTGTGACTGACTCATTATGTACGCTCCGTTTTGTTCAACCACATATCGCGCATAGAGCCTAGTGGCACCTGCATTGGATATACGTGTTCTTTTTCATCAACTTTAACGTCTAGGAAAACCAAACGATCGTTGTACTTATTGAAGGTATCTTCTAATGCCTGTGGCAACTCATCGCGATTAGTAACGCGAATACCAACGTGACCATAAGCTTCAACCAACTTAACGAAATCAGGTAGTGATTCCATGTAAGAGCTTGAGTGACGACCTTCATAATTCATGTCTTGCCACTGGCGAACCATGCCTAGAGAACCGTTATTCAAACATAAAATCTTCACTGGAATACCGTACTGCAAGCAGGTCGATAATTCCTGAATGTTCATCTGAATAGAACCCTCACCCGTCACACAAACAACCTTGTCTTCTGGGAAGTTCATTTTGATGCCCATCGCCGCTGGGAAACCAAAACCCATGGTGCCTAAGCCACCTGAGTTGATCCACTTATTTGGGTCATCAAATTTGTAGTACTGCGCCGCAAACATCTGATGTTGACCAACGTCTGAAGTTACATAGGCTTTGCCTTCTGTTGCTTCATACATCGCTTCAATAACTTCTTGAGGCTTCATTAGTCCATCTTCGTTTTTGTCATAGCGCATGCCATGACGAGGACGCCAATCGTTTATACGCTTCCACCAGCTAGCCAGTGCTTCAGCATCAATGGTTTCATCACTGCTTCTAATCAAGGCCAACATATCATCTAAAACAGATCCTACTGGTCCAACAATCGGCACATCAGCAGTAATGGTTTTAGAGATAGACGATGGGTCGATATCGATGTGAATAATTTTTGCATCTGGGCAAAACTTGCCTGTTGCATTGGTTACGCGATCGTCAAAACGCGCACCAATCGCAATGATCAAATCGGCATGGTGCATAGTAACGTTTGCTTCATACGTACCGTGCATTCCCAGCATACCCAAGAAACGCTCATCGGTTCCTGGAAAAGCACCCAAGCCCATTAGCGTATTGGTTACAGGAAAACCTAACTCATCAACCAACTCACGAAGTTTATCTGAACTCTTATCCAGAACAACACCACCACCGGTATAGATAATTGGGCGTTTTGCTTCAAAAATCATATCCACAGCTTTCTTAATCTGGCCCGAGTGGCCACGCTGTGGTGGAGAGTAAGAACGAATCTTCACTTTCTTCGGATAGTTATATTCGAAGCGCTCGTTCGGCATGGTCATGTCTTTTGGCAGGTCGATAACAACCGGACCAGGACGACCTGTTTCAGCAATATGGAATGCCTTAGCAATGATCTCTGGAATATCAACAGGATCGGTTACACGGAAACTGTGCTTAACGATTGGACGGGCAATACCCAGCATGTCAGTCTCTTGGAACGCATCATCACCAATTAGGTGCGAAGGAACCTGGCCGCAAATAACAACCATAGGAATAGAGTCAGTCTGAGCCGTCGCAATACCGGTTACGGTATTCGTTGCGCCAGGACCCGATGTCACCATGACCACACCTGCTTTACCCGTAGCACGAGCAAAACCGTCAGCCATGTGAGCAGCTGCTTGCTCGTGACGGACGAGTACATGTTTCACGTGGCTTTGCTTATAAACCGCATCATATACGTGTAACAAGGAGCCACCTGGGTAGCCATAAATATACTCAACACCAGAATCGTGCAAAGCACGAACTAGCATGTCACCGCCGGAAAGTAATTCCACCGAACTATCCTCTATATTATCGATAATCGAATGTATCATTAGACTTTATTTGGCGTAGCCATCATTCGTTGATGTCACGCTTGTCGCTAAGACGATAAAACTCTAATGTATAATTTTTAAACAGAACGTCGCAGCTAACAGCACACCTAAAATTAACACTACTGTGCTTATCTTTGATTAACAACAGAGCATCATAGCCACGAGTTTAAAGACTGGATGATCGATTCTTGGTCAATCACCGTATGATTCTCGTCTTGGTCTTAAAACAAGAATCAGAGGTGAACACAGGGGATAACCTATTCACGCTCTTAACTATCTTTTCTCACAACACGTCGGTGATCGGCCCGAAATCTAGCATGACGAAAAGTCGCGTAATTCTGCCATTTTACCAGCGTTTGTCAATACAATAGTGTGATAATCCCTTGACAAAATAAGCAGGATAACTGAATGTGAATTGAACGAGTTTTGAATCAAGAGATTTTTTATGTCTTCGCGCTTTTCCAGCACCGCTATATTCTTAGGCCTAATGGCTAGCATTATGATGTCACCAAGCCAGGCTGCAAAAATTTATCACTGGGTCGATGAAAATGGCCGATCGCATTACAGTGAAAATCTACCGCATAACACAGAGGCCAAAGCTCTCTCGATTAAAGCAACAGGAAAGGGCTCTGCAGGCAGTGCGAGCACCACCAAAACAGATACTAAAGCGCAAAAGCCGACGACAACTGAAAATACAGAGAAAACCCTAGTCGTTGAATACAGCCCTGAAGAACAAGCTAAATACTGCCAACAATCTCGAGATTTACTGGCGAATATGAACGGCAGTACTCAGCGCCGATTCAAGCAGGAAGACGGTTCTTACCGAAAACTGGAACAGTCTGAAATAGCAGATTATCAATCGCAAGCCCAAGAAGGCATTAAGAACTACTGTAAATAACGTTTGAATTTTTTGATCGCGCTTATTTAGAATTTAGCGGGATATCACGATCCCGCCAGCCAAATAAGGCTGGCCTGACGACCCGTCACCGCTTGGCGTCGATAACTAAAAAATCGATGCTCATTGTGTTGATCTAACGTCGAAAACGTACAAAGCGTTTCATCTCCATAAACACCTGCAATACCTAAGTGCTCTAACTGCAATCTCGCCAGACGATATAGATTGGCCTGTAAGCGGTCGCCCTGACCCGCCATAAAGCATTGCTCATCTGCCCAGCTCTGACCCTCATCAAAATACTCAAAAGCCAGCCTAACATCTGGGCCAACCTCGAATGCAGCTTGCGATATCGCGGGACCAAGCCAAGCGATGACTTGGTTCGCCTTTATGCCATTGTTTACAAACGATGTCAGAGTATTGGCTAATACACCTTGTGCAAGGCCTCGCCATCCGGCATGAGCGGCCGCCACCTGCCGACCTTGAAGATCACAAAATAAAACAGGTAAACAATCCGCCGTCATAACCGCACAGCCTAAAGCGGGTGTTTGAGTAAAAGTGGCATCGGCCTTTATGGAGTTTTCAACGAGGTGCGCATCAGGGCAATCAGTACCATGGACCTGCTGCAGCCAACGAATTTCTTGACAGCCATGTGCATAATCGAGCAGTTGCTGGCGATTATGGGTGACACAATTTGGGTGATCATTCACATGTTCACCCAAATTCAAAGAATGATAAGGGGAAAGACTATGTCCTACACCCGCAGCGGATACCTCACGTTCAGTCGCCAATGCTTTTACATTATCGGGGGCTGGCCATTGAGGTATTATCATGCGCTGCTCTTTTGATTAAATATAACTAGGTAGGCTAGTTAAATTAGTCATCTAGTTATTAGTCGTCTAGTTCGCTATAGGTTTCGTTTTGCTCATCGCTTAACGATTGCAATAATTTTTCGAAATCTTCTGGCAATTCAACATCCCATGTCATGTATTCATCGGTCGTTGGGTGCCACAAACTTAATTCACGCGCATGCAAGGCCTGGCGTTGAAAAGTTTGCAGTTCTTGGCGTAGGTGCAAAGAGATACCCTTAGGCAAACGGAAACGGCCAAAGTAGGTCTGATCGCCCACTAAAGGATAACCAATGTGCGACATGTGTACACGAATTTGGTGAGTACGGCCCGTTTCTAACTTACAACGGATATGCGTATGCGCATTGAATTTTCTTAATACTCGGTAATGAGTAATCGCTTCTTTACCCATGCCTTCTGGTGCAACCGACATTTTGGTACGTTGGGTTGGGTGACGCGCAATCGGTGCTTCAACCACACCACCACCGGTCATAACCCCCATCGTAATCGCTTCATACTCACGCCCCATTGAGCGATCTTGTAGCTGATTAACGAGCTGAGTTTGAGCCTGCAAAGTTTTTGCAACCACCATCAAGCCTGTCGTATCTTTATCTAAACGGTGAACGATGCCCGCACGAGGTACATTTTCAATACCGGGGTAACGGTAAAGCAACGCGTTCAATAACGTTCCGCTATAGTTACCAGCCGCCGGATGAACGACTAGGCCTGACGGTTTATTGATCACTAAAATGTCATCGTCTTCATAAACAACATTTAATGGAATATCTTCTGCTTCCCAATCGCCTTCGGCTTCTAGAATAACATCCAGCTCTAGATTTTCACCGCCGATCATTTTATCGCGGCCACGGCGTGTGGCACCGTCTACGGTCAACTTCCCGTCGACAATCCATTGCTGTAAACGCGAGCGGGAGAAATCTGGAAACAGTTCCGCCGCGATCTTATCTAGGCGCTTATTACCAAGATGAATGGGGACTAAAACACTGGCTTGTATAGAATTTGACATGAATGAGCTTTAAATGATCTTTAGTGAAGATTAAGACTATGATTTAATGACGTTTATTAAACAGCGCCATATTTGACCACCTAGTATACAGTTAAACGGAATATTCCTCCATGAGAAGCTTTACCCAATCGTTTTTGATTTTATCTTGTTTGATATTGGCTGCCTGCTCTAGCACTGACAAACGCCCAGAAGACCTAAGCGAGCGTGAGTTTTATGAACAAGCCCGTGAAGCAATGGAAGATAATAACTTTTTAATCGCCAGTGAGCGTTTACAGCAGTTAGAGTCGCGTTATCCATTCGGTGATTATGCCGAGCAAGCACAGCTTGAACTGATTTATACCCAACACATGATGTCGGATATGGAAGGCGCACTCGCCTCAGCGGAGCGTTTTATCCGCCTACATCCGCTGCATAAACAAGTGGATTATGCCTATTACATGCGTGGCCTATCGGTCTACGAACTAGGATTTAATTTTGTCGAGCGCTATACGCCGTCAGAGAAAGCACGCCGAGATCCAACCCCTTTCCGTGATGCTTTCAATCATTTTGATGAATTATTGCGTCGCTATCCTGATAGCCAATATAACGAAGATGCCCAAAAACGCATGATATTTTTACGCGACCGTTTAGCGCAATACGAAGTCGGTGTTGGTCGCTTTTATTTGAAGCGCCATGCTTATCTAGCCGCTGCTCAGCGCGGTGAGCGCGTTATGTTGGGATATCAAGGTACGAGCGCAGTCGCCGATGCTTTGGCATTGCAGATAGAAGCCTATCGTTTATTAGGACAAGATTTAGAAGCCAAGCAAGCGCTGGCGTTATTGAAAAAGAATTACCCTAAGCATAAGCAACTGACAGCGAAAGGTAAGTTTATTGATAGCGGACTGACCAAAGAAGATCGTCGTACACTGATTGGTGTGATGAGCTTTGGATTAATTGAATAATTTACAAACCGGGTTCATTGCAAAGCACGAACCCGATTTCATTGCCTAACCTAACCACCCTTAGTATTACCTACCAGCACCGACCTGCACCTATCAGCACTGACACAGTCTAGCTACCCGCCTTCCAACCATTAGTAATCGGATAGCGACGGTCGCGGCCAAATCCTCTTGATGTAATTCGAACACCAATCGGTGATTGACGACGCTTATATTCAGACAAGTCGACTAAGCGAACAACGCGAGTCACATCTTCGCGCGCAAAACCCTTCGCGATAATGCCTTCAACGCTGACATCCTCTTCAACGTAATATTCTAAAATTTGATCCAGAATGTCGTAAGGAGGCAAGCTGTCTTCATCAACTTGATCCGGCGCCAACTCTGCTGAAGGCGGTCGCGTTATCACTCGATCCGGAATAATTTCCGCTTCATGCTGCTCTGCCGCTAAGGCATTACGATAGCGAGAAAGCTGAAATACGATGGTTTTATACACATCTTTTAATGCACTATAGCCCCCTACCATGTCGCCATAAAGCGTGGCATAACCCACGGCCATTTCGCTTTTATTACCGGTAGTCATGACCATGTAGCCTTTCTTATTCGAAATAGCCATTAACATCACCCCACGACAACGCGCCTGTAGGTTTTCTTCTGTAGTATCACGCGGCAAGCCGGCAAACTCATCTTCCAACGCCAGCATAAATGCATCGTACATAGGCTCAATCGGCAAGACTTTGTAACTAATACCCAAGGCATCCGCCTCTAGCTTGGCATCTTCCATACTCATTGATGACGTGTATTTAAACGGCATCATAACCGCCTCAACACGATCTTTACCAATTGCATCCACCGCAATCGCTAAGGTCAGCGCCGAATCAATTCCGCCCGACAAGCCTAAAACAATGCCTTTAAAACCATTTTTCTCAATGTAGTCACGCACACCCAATACCAGCGTATCGTAAATACTGGCTAGCGCTGCTTTGGGTAACGGTACGGCTGAGCCCGCCGAGACGTTGGCTGGCACACAGGTTAGACGCTGATTCTGTGGCAAGTAATCAAAGTCCACCAGCGCCAAGCTACTCTCATGCTCAGGCAGACTAGCAACTAATTGCCCTTCTCGATCGGTCACAAAAGAAGCACCATCAAACACAAGCTCATCTTGTCCACCCACCTGATTCACATAAACAATCGGCAATTGATGACGCTTTGCGTGATTAGCCAGCAACTCATGACGCTGCTGCAACTTCCCTGCATGAAACGGCGAGGCATTAATATTAATAATTAGCTCTGCCCCAGCGGCCTTTGATTCTGCAATAGGATGCTCATGCCAAATATCTTCACATACGGTTAAGCCGACCTTATGACCTAGCCAGTCAAAGACACAGACATTTTTGCCAGCGGTAAAATAACGTTGCTCATCAAATACTTGATAGTTAGGTAAGCAGCGTTTGGCGTATTGAGCAATTTGCTTACCCTTACTCCATACCCCCGCCATATTGAAGAGCTGACCGTCTTGCTGCCATGGATAACCCACCACAATCGCGACATCTGCGCTTAAATTTGCGACCTGCTGCACGGCACTTTCAATGCGATGCTGTAGACTTGGTCGTAATAATAAATCTTCTGGTGGATAACCAATGAGTGCAAGCTCTGAGAAAACCACCATTAAGGCGCGCTCTTCAGAGATATCACCTTCATGCTGAGTCTTATCATGCTGAGCCTTAGCATCAGCGACAGCCGTAGCAATAAGTTGGAGATTGCCGTCAATATCACCCACTTTAAAGTTGACTTGGGCGAGGGCGATTGAGAATTGTTGCATAGCGATTATCTTTGACCACGGGATATTTGCCGCGTATTGTCGAAAAATTGTGAACAGGTTGCAAACGGATATTTCAAAATGTGGTTAAAACCAGCGGACGTTCTTGTCCAAGGGCAGAGATTATTACGCTATTACAGCTTTTATACCCTGCTATTATCGCTCATGCTCATTGTGCTAGACAGCTTGGATACAGGCAATTCCATTGTTGCCCATGCCGACCCGCGTAGCTTCTTATTTGCCAATACGGCGTACGTATTTTGGTCAGCGATCATGCTGGGGGTTTCTGGCTCCCGCCTCAGCACTCACCCTCAATATGCCATCACCTATTTCTTTGGTGACATAACACTACTTATTATTATGATGCAGGCCAGTGGCGGCTTAGGCAGTGGATTCAGCAACCTTATCCTGATCCCAATCTTCATTTCCAACTTATTGGTGACTCGTTCCTTAGGCTATTCCGTCGCCGCTTGGACCACTATTGCGGTGATTTATACTCAGCATTTTTTACCCGGGCAGTTTCACGAAAAAGAAGTATTCACCTCAGGATTGTATGGTTTCTTTTGTTTTACGCTGGCCTTTTTAACCCAAACGCTTTCGGGAAAACTCAACAGTACATTAGACCTCGCCTATCGACAGGCTGAAAATATTTCTCGTTTACGAAAAATCAATAAAAATGTTTTCCTCGCGCTGCCAGATGCCATTATTGCCTGCGATAAAGACCATAGAATACTCTTAAGCAACGAAACCGCCAAAAATTGGTTTAATTGTGTCGATGGAAAATCGTTACCTCTGGTACTGCTTAATACCAGCGAACACCAAAATGAAACAAGCCTCCATATTAATCACAATGACCACCTGTATATATTAAACAAGTCAGCCCTACTCAACTCGACACATGGGGATTATGTGTTAGTCATCGAAGATAGCGCCCATATTGCCGCAGAAGCTCAACAAATTAAACTAGCCTCACTTGGCCGCTTAACCGCTAGCATTGCTCACGAAATTCGTAACCCGTTAAGCGCACTTCGCCACGCCGCTCAACTGTTAGCCGAAGCACCGGATCTATCAAAAGGCGATATAAAGCTTACTCAAATTATTGAGCAGCACTGCATGCGCATCAACCGCACGGTTGAAGACATCCTACAAATTAGCCGTCGCAACCATGCCAGCATTGAAGTGATTAAATTAAAACCGTGGTTAGAGCATTTTAAAGAATCATTCCAGCAAGCCCATGATGACGCCTTTTCAATAAACATCACGTGTAGCCCTGATTTCTTAATCAAATTCGACCCTGATCAATTACAACAAGTATTGCACAACATATGCGGTAATGGCCTACGTTACGCCTTGCTCAAAAATCCAGACAACGCACAGTTAAAATTAACCGCAAAACAAGAGTCTGATGGTTCCGTTCGTCTCTATTTGATGGATAATGGCCCAGGCATTAGTGAAGACAACCAAAAGAACTTATTTGAACCCTTCTTCACCACCGAACATACCGGCACGGGCTTAGGTCTATATCTATGCCGAGAAATTTGCGAAGCCAATAAAGCTAGCATCACACACATGGCCAGCGACCACTTAGATTCGGGAGACTTCGATGTGAAAGACTTAGATATGGAAGACTTAGGCACGTGTTTCAGCCTTACCTTTGCTAAAGTGACACAGGAATTAGCGTAATGTACAAAGCATTAATTATTGATGACGAACCTGATATCCGCGCCCTCATACAAATAACATTAGAGCGTATGGATATCGAATGCTCTTGTGCCGCTGATTTTAGTCAAGCGATTACACTCTTAGAACAGCAAGAGTTTCATTTCTGCTTAACCGACATGAAATTACCAGACGGTAATGGCATGGACTTAATTGCCTTAGCGCAGAAAAAATACAAAAGAATGCCCATCGCCATGATTACCGCATTCGGAAATATGGAAACAGCCGTTGAAGCGTTAAAATCAGGCGCTTTTGACTTCATCGCGAAACCCATTGATCTTGCTCGTTTACGTGAAGTCGTCACGGCAGCGCTTAAACTCACAGAAGTACCACTCGCTACCGATGTCAATAAAGCGAGTACCGTGCGTTTAATTGGCGACTCAAAAGCCATGATGAGTCTTAACAACCAAATAGAAAAAGTTGCCCGTACCCAGGCCCCAATTTTTATTCACGGCCAATCGGGAACCGGCAAAGAATTAGTCGCACAGCTGATTCACTCCTTAGGAGCACGACGCGACAAACCTTTTATCGCGGTTAACTGCGGCGCTATTCCTAGAGATTTAATGGAAAGTGAATTTTTTGGCCACATGAAAGGCAGCTTTACTGGCTCAACTTCCGACAAACTAGGTTTCTTCCGCGCAGCCGATGGTGGCACGCTGTTTTTAGACGAAGTCAGTGAACTACCCATTGATATGCAAGCCAAGCTATTGCGCGTCATTCAAGAGCAATCGGTGCGCCCTGTCGGTTATGAACAAGAGCTTCCAATTGATGTTCGCATCTTAAGCGCCAGCCATAGAGACTTACATCAGCGCGTCGAAGAAGAACTCTTTCGCCAAGACTTATACTTCCGCCTGAACGTCATCACCATTAAAACACCACCACTAACCCAGCGACCTGAAGACATCCCCATGCTGGCCGATCATTTTATCGCCAAGTACGCAAAAGAGTGGCAAATGCCAGCCGTACAACTGGCGCCAAAAACCTTGGCCGCACTATGCGAATACTCATTTCCTGGGAACGTGCGAGAACTGGAAAACATTTTACAACGCGCATTCACCATGTCTGAGAATGACGTGATTAGCATTGAAGACCTCAACCTACCAAACCACCAAAGCCAGCCTGTGCAGGCAGTAGAAAGCTCTACCAACATGGCGGATGGCAATTTAGAAGCCTATATCGAAAATATTGAGCGCTTAGCCATTAATGAGGCCTTGGAAGCAACGCGCTGGAATAAAACTGCGGCGGCTGAGAAACTGGGTATTAGTTTTCGGGCACTGCGATATCGTTGTAAAAAATTGAATATTGAGTAGGCCGATATTTTAATTCGAAAAGAACGCTGATAAATAATACAAAACAAAATCGCACACTCTTTAGTGGTTTATCACCTCGGCCACTAAGTTTTTCAGGCTATCAATCTACTTAACGGTATTTTCTCTAAACTTACCGTTAAGTATTAATTTTATCTCAGAAGAATTTATTGTTTTATTAGGCCGATAGACTGATTCTGCCCCGTTATTGCTGCGCCATCCAAAAATACTGCTGTAATCAACTAGTCATTAATTCAAGTACGAATTACAAGCTGGAAGACTTACCAAGGACGGTTATATGTACGGAAATAAACATTATAAAAAGTGCGATCACAATAAGAACTTAGGGCTAACGCTAATAGAGCTCGTTACAGTCACCGCACTTGTATCCGTAATCGCAAGCGCCGCTAGCAGCGGTATAGAATCAACCAAATACTGGCTAGAACCAAACCGATTATTCAGTGCCATTCAAGAAACAAGATCTCTCTCCATAACTCATAACGAACATGCCGTTTTATGCCCTACAGAGGATGGTTTTAACTGCATCAAAAACTGGCAGCTGCCGTTAATCATGTTCATTGATTACAATAACAACAAAAAGCGAGATGGGAATGAAAGACTCTTCCAGACCATTACGCCTTATTCCAACATAGAACGCACCATTGAATACCCACGCACACAAATTAGGTTCAACGGCCAAGGGCAGATCAATGGCTACACTGGCACATTAAAGTACTGCTCAGAATACAATTCAAAAGGCATTGTTTTATCAAGAGTCGGCAGAATTCGCGTCATTCAAGATCTTAAAAGAAGAAAGTCCGCATTAAGTACAGACAAGCAGCCGACCTGCCCACCCCCTTCAATTTGATTATAAAAAGCCCCCTTAAATCACCCTTTAAGGGGGCTATTATCAGTTAGTCTTGATGAATACACCGCTTATCTTACGAGACTGCCAGAGTAGAAGTATTTAGATAATAATACTCTTATGAAAAATACTAATGCGTTTACCCTTATCGAGCTCATGATTGTTATCGCCATTGTTGGCATTATTGCTATTATTGCAGTGCCCAATATGCGAGCGATGATCTCTAATAGCAAAAGCATCTCTGTCAGCAACCAGCTGATGATTGATATTATGTATACTCGTAGCGTCGCGATTAGACATCAAGCAAATGCTCAAATGGTTCCTATCGATCTTATTAACGGCACGGGAACATTGGCAGGTGGCGGAGGCGTCAACTGGGCTGCTGGCTGGGTTATAATCAGTACTGCCAATCCAGGAGTAACTCTGCGACAGCAAGAGAACATGGGGCCAGACCCTCAGATCCGCTCTGTCGCATTTTTTACAACCGATGCAGGAGTTAATATTCCAACAGGTACTTTAGATTCTGCTAACCCGATCGAATTTAACGCAGAGGGTATCGCTGAGCGTGGTGGCGCTCTTGAAATTGGGGTTCTAGGATGCGCTGGTGATTACGCTCGCCGACTACACATTAACCAGATAGGGCAAGTTATTAGTACTGACATACTTTGCCCAGCGGGGTTTGCTGCACGATGAAAACAATATTTGCGCCTTTATATAACTCATCTGCCGGACTGACCTTAATTGAAGTCCTTGTCACTATGATGATCACTAGCATTGGCTTAATGGGGCTAATGTCTTTACAAATGCAGGCACTAAAAGCGACCCAAGACGCGGGGAATCATAGCCATGCCACATTGATTCTAAATGACCTAGCGAGCCGAATTAGAGCTAATAAAGGGTCTTCTTCGAGCTACGTTCGTGTCGGAGCTGTCAACTGCCCCTTCGACCCAGGCCCTGTACCAGTAACTGCCTGCAGCAATTATGCAACGGGAAGTGCTCGCGTTGTCTCCGCAGTTTGCACTGGGCCAGAAATGGCAGCATGGGATCTGTTTGAAGTCGCCTGTGGATTACCTCGTGACAACATTAATATTCAAGGCAATCCAATTGATGCATTGCCAAGTCTCCCTGGTCGAAATTGGGGACCAACAATAACGGTTCTATGTCCGGACCCAGCGGGCTGTGTTGATGGTGACCCCTTACAGCTTGCTTTAACTTGGAGAGCTAAAGTGGATGCAACTGAAGCGACTGAAGCGTCCGCAGCCATTCGTCAAGACCCTGATAACACTCTTACAGTCACAAGAAGAGTAAACCCAAGATTGGTGACCCAATGAATAATAATTCCCAGCGTGGTTTTACATTAGTCGAACTCATGATCACCTTGGTGCTGTCATTGTTAATAACCTATGGTATTGCACAAGTTTTGATTAGTTCAAATCAAAATTCAACAAGTTCTGACGGCGTATCCCAAGCCCAAGAGACGGCTCGTTTCGTGATGTCATTTGTGGGTAGACAGATTAGAGCAACGGGCATTAACTCTATGAGTGATCGAGAGTTAACCTCAAGAACAGCCATGGGCTGTGATGTTGCCGACCTAAACGCCAATAATGCTTGCTCATTTAATAACGATGCTGGCGCAACTGAGGCGAATATTACAGTTGGCCCTGGAATTCTGAGTGGAGACCGTCTAGCTTTATCATGGATTCCCCCCTCTATTGACCTTACGTATCCACCATTCACTCCAGGCGATCCAAGCCCTATTTTTCCGAGTATAACCACCGATTGTACGGGGGCAACGTTTCCAGGATTTTCACCAAATACAACGATCATCAATACTTTCTGGGTAAGCCTTGATCCCCTTACACAGACTAACTCTTTGTTTTGCCAAGGCCGCCTATATAATAACGTCACCGAAACAATCATACCGCCTGCAGGGGCTGCTCAAGTCATTGCTAACGGCGTTGAAGCGATACATTTCTTATACGGAGAAGCCACTAACCTAGCATCTGATGATGTAACGCGTTATGTCAATGCTAATGAAGTGAATGACTGGAACAGAGTTTTTGCAATAAAGGTATCGGTAATGACACGTTCTCTTGGCGATATCACAAACTTTGTCAGCACTAAACAGTACGTCATGTTGGACTCAGATATTTACACTTTTACTGACGCCATCAATCGCCAAGTCTTCAGCTCAACCTTTTTCATTCCTAATCGTGGAGAAGAATAATATGAAGTATTCATCGGTACAAAAACAATCAGGGGCGGTATTAGCGATTAGTCTTGTACTTTTATCGGCTATTACATTGCTTGCGGCAATGAATATGCAACGCGCTGGCCTGCAGACTCGTATTACTTCTAATATATTTCACAAAGAAGAAACCTTTAATACGGTATTGAGTGATCAAGATAGCTGGTACTTTGATTTATCAAACAGGAATCTAGGCGATCCTATTCTTAGCGCCCCTATAAGACAGTTCAACCTCGATAATGGTACTAAAAATTATACACCTGTTGCTTTAACTCCACTCAACCCATCGGGATCCAGCATACAAATACAGGTTGATAATCAACTAATTATGACAGAAGCGGTCAGAGGCCAAAATTCTTTGGCAGAAGGCGACGAAGCAGGAAATCGAGTTTTATTTCGTTATCACCTATGGTCAAGAGGTGATATCGCTGGTCGCACAGTTGATAGCTCTACCTCTCAATATCAAGTCTCTGGCATAAGCTTTCCTGCTTTAGATTCCAGTAAAAATTCACTCTATTCACCACCTTAGCCCACAAAAGGATAAATCTAATGAAATACCTATTTTCCATACTCGCCATTCTGTTTGCCTTTACAAGTCAAGCAGATATCGTTTCCCGTGATTTAGTGGGGAAGGCAGCAGATATTCGCCTTACTGGCAATTATCAAGAAGAATCAGGACTTGGGCAGATCCAAGTTCTACTCTGCCCAACTTGCAACAATTACGAACTAACCATTACTCCTGAAACTGAAATTTCTAAGGATGGTAAAGCACTCAATCTTAATAAATTAAAAATGCATTTAAAGGCTAATGGACAAGCGCAGATGCGCTTACAATTCCATAAAAATAGAAAAACAATTTTCTATATCAGTCTTTTATCTCCAAATAAGGAGTATCTCCAATGAAAAATCCTATTAAACGCTATCGCAGCGTAGCAACAACCGCTGCTCTAACATTATGGTGCTGCTTAGCTCAAGCAGACGACATCGAAATTTATCGAGGAACTCAATCAACGATTAAACCGGTATCCATGATGGTTATTGATACTTCCGGCAGTATGTCATACTGGGTCCGAGAAGAGGCCCCAGATTATATTCCAGGCACCAACTATAAAGATTTATATCCAATAGATCCTGATGGCAATGTCATAAATTATATCGATCCTGAACTGTACTATTTTAATGACGACGACCACTCTGCGAGTGTAATTTCAAGCAGCGATATAAATAGCCTAAACAATCATAAATTCCCAAAAGATGCCTTGAAGTGTGATGCAGCTCAAGCCAGTATACAAACTGAAGGATTTTATGGCGATCAATTCAAGCGCTGGAACTCATCTAATTCAGTTTGGGATCCTTCATTATCTGAACTAAAGAGAGTTAAAGTGGGGCGGAGATACCGCTGGCGCTGGGTAGCTCCAGAAACTCCACGAGGTGATGCTAACGACGTAAGCGCAATTATTGATTGTAAAGCTGACGAAACTAACTCCTCCAATAAATACATTAAAGCTGACACAGGCCGGAGCAACCAATACTTATCATTTAAAGACGGTAGTTACTACGACGCTTGGAGTAATTACTTCCCATATATCTATAGCGGCAATTACATTAACTACCTAATTTATAAAAATGAATATAAAGATGTCCTTATTGGTCCCCAAAAATCAAGAATGCAAATTACGAAAGAAGCGGCCACATCACTTGTTAATACAACTGGCGGTATTCAGCTAGGTCTAGCGCGTTTCAATACATTTGGTAATGGCGGCATGATTGATATTGCAGCAGCCGACATAGAAAGTATTCGCAGTAACTTTACAACAACTATTGATAGATACCTTCCATGGAATGGTACGCCTCTTAGTGAAGCGTTTTATGAAACTGCACAATACCTCAGAGGTGGACCTGTTGCTTATGGAAAAGACTCTTCTGCTCGCTTTCAGTACTCAAACACAACACTTCTCAGAGAAAGTAATGGCTTTATTGATTACGATGATAACTCGAGACGTACCTATACACAGTACAACCCAAGTGTCGCTTCATCTCGAGTAGGTAATACATACAAATCACCTATTAGTACAGCTTGTAACGCTACGAGTAACCTTGTACTTTTCACGGATGGCGACCCTTCTGATTCCGATACAAGCGCGAACGATGAAATTCGTGCTTTGTTAAAAGATGCCAACATCGATTTTCAAACAGAACCGGGTTTAAACGATTACGATAGAAGCGTCTTAACAAATAACTGTGATGGTCCAGGTAAGTGCGCTGAAGAACTTGCCTACTTTTTAGCCAATGTTGACCAGCGCCCACAGCTGGCTGGCAAACAAACAATTAATACACATGTAATTGGTGGTTTCTTTGATGAGAATTCAGATGGTACCAGCCTTAATTATATGAAAAATATTGCTAAATATGGTCAGGGAACTTATGTTGCAGCGTCAGACAAAGATCAGATTGCCAAAGCATTCAGAACGGCCGTAACAGCAGGTCACGATAAGCCCGTTACCTTCGTTGCCCCAGCTGTATCGGTTAATTCATATAATAGCTTAGAGCACTTAGATAGCTTATTTTATGCCATGTTTGTACCGTCTACCAGCAACGACTGGAAAGGCAATCTTAAAAGCTATCGCTTAGCTCCAAATGGAACAGTTGTAGATGCAGAAGGTGACTCTGCCGTTGATACATCCAGCGGACGATTCAAAGAAGCTAGTCGAAGCTACTGGACGGAAAAAGGAACGACCGATGGCGAAAGCGTCTTAAAAGGTGGTGCCGCAGCTAACTTAACCAAAGAACTCAACATTCTAACGCACCTAAGTGGATCTAAGACTGCACTCGATACGGCTTTAACCACCGATACAATCAGTAAAGATGTTCTTGGATTATCCAGCAATACAACTCCCGAGGAACATTCTGCTCTTATTGACTGGCTTAACAGAAAAGAGGGGGAGGATACCCGCCTTCAAATGGAAGATCCTCTTCACAGCCGCCCAGTGGTTGTAAACTATGGCTACGACACAGATGCGTCTGGTAATGTTACTCCAAAAGGTGTCGTCTTTATGGGCACGAATAGCGGTTACTTACATGCTATCGATGCAGACAAGAATGAATTTAAGGAATACTTCTCTTATATCCCTAAAGAGCTATTAGCCAATGCAGACCTGTATCAGTCTGCCGACCTATACGAACCAAAACCCTATGGCGTCGATGGACCAATCAATTATTGGCATGTAGATGCGAATCAAAACTCCCAAGTTGATAACGGTGAAAAGGTCTATCTTTATTTCGGCTTACGTCGTGGTGGACGCCACTACTACGCGCTTGATATCACAAATCCTGAAAAGCCTAAATTTCAATGGCAAATAAATGGTGGTCAAGGTGGTGATTTCGACAAAATGGGAGAATCTTGGTCTCCTATGTCATTAGCCAAAGTTAGGTGGGGTGACTCAGGAAAAACTAAAGTTGTTCTATTATTTGGCGGCGGCTACGATAATCAAGAAGATACTCGCGCTATTCGAGCACCTCATAGCATAGGGAACTCGGTCTATATGATAGATCCCGAGACAGGAGAACTACTATGGAGCGCAAGTAATTCTGGAGCAACAACTAACCTTTCTGATATGACCAGCGCTATTACTAGTGAAATAAAAACCATTGATTTTGATGGCGATCAAATCACAGATTATTTCTTCGTGAGTGATTTGGGCGGTCGTATTTGGCGCTTTGATCTCAATGCAGAAATAACTGAAAGCATCAGCAAGTCAAACTTTGTTGCAGGTGCTGGTATGATTTTTGACGCCAACAATAATAGCGCTAACTATCAACGTTTTTATGATGCGCCTAGTGTTTCTTACTTCTATGATAAAGAGACAAAAGAGAAATTTCTGACCGTTTCAATTGGTTCAGGCTATCGTGCGCATCCACTACAGGCGGCTGATCAAGATAGTTTCTATATTATTAAAGATCATAATATAGTTGCACCCCCTGCTACTTACGATACTTTGGATAGGGGAGATATGGTGGATATTCCCGCTACTGCAACAAGCACGGCATACTCACCTAAAGGGTGGAAGTATGATCTTACTACAGGTGAAAAAGTGCTTTCTCCCTCTTTAACGGCAAATGGACATATGTATTTCACCACATTCTCTCCTAAATCCATTGCAAATACAGTTGCTGGCTGTAATGCGGATATTGGTAATGCAAAAGCCTATGCCATTGCCTTTAACCCGTCGGCACCTGAAATATCGTCTGAAACTATTATTAGTGACGGCCCACCTCCCGCCCCTATTGAGTTAACGACAGGGGGCGGTGGGCAGAAGGAATTTTGCTTGGACAACCCTAGCCATGAAAGCTGTCAGCCAGAAGAAGAGGATGAAGACTGTGAAGATACAAACTCTTGCCCACCACCAAAACCTGAGTGTGAAGCCTCAGTCTCTGTGATTCTAAGTGGTACCAGTGTCATTGCAGGCGGATCTGATCAGTGCGAGTTGCTCAAAAGAAACTTTTGGCGATCGCTATAAGCAATAGCATAATTTATAACCCATAACAGCAAGCCCCATAGCAACTCAATACCTTGAGCTGTTATGGGGCATTTTGCAGTAGGCTAAAAATGAAACAACGCGGTTTTACCTTAATTGAACTAATGATAGTAGTTGCTATTATTGGCATTCTTGCAAGTGTAGTAATGCCCAGCTACCGAAATTATATATTAGAGAGTCAGCGTGAAGATACGATGACAAAACTTTTACAAGTAGTGCAACTTCAAGAGCGTTTCTATCTCAATAACGCCAGATACGCACCGGCAATGGTAGACCTCAACTATGATGTTGACGCACTCGGCCAATGGGTCATAACCTACAATGGAATCAATACCTATGGGGTTCGTATTGGCCAGTGCGATGATGGGGTCATCTATCCTGATAATCCACCCGCGACAGAGTGCTTTATTGCGATAGCGACACCGATTAGTGGAGATGCTGGTGAGGACGCATTTATGGGACTTCTAGCTGCTGATAATCGTGGGCGTAAAGTGTGGGACTTCAATAAATTGGTTATCCGAGACTGGGATGGTAATGATTTACTTGATGCAAGATGCCCTGAATGCATTCTGGCTCGCAATACCTATTAGAATTAGCAATCTATTTACTATGTACTCTTAACTCAGAGCGAATTATTGCTCTGAGTTAACCAATCAAACCTCAACCAACCTCAACTCTTTCGGCAAAGAAAACACAACATTCTCTTCTTGTCCCTGCAGCTCTTCTGGCACTTCGCCGCCCCATTCTTTCAAGCGATCCACTACAGATTGCACAAGGATTTCAGGAGCAGAAGCGCCAGCGGTAATACCAATACTTTCAATACCCTCTAACCATTCTTTTTGAATCTCTTCAGCGTTATCAATTAAGTACGCTTTTGCCCCCATGCGCTCGCCCAGTTCGCGCAAGCGGTTGGAGTTAGAACTGTTCGGCGAACCCACCACCAATAACAACTCTGTGCCTGTCGCTAATACTTTTACCGCGTCTTGGCGGTTTTGAGTGGCGTAGCAAATATCATCTTTGCGTGGGCCTTCTATTTTTTCAAACTTGGCGCGTAAGGCTTCAATGACTTTCGCGGTATCATCCATTGAAAGCGTAGTTTGGGTGACGTAATAAAGTGCTTCTGGGTTTTCAACTTCTAGTGCGGCAACATCTTCTTCATCTTCGACTAGATAAATATTTCCGCCATTAGAGTGATCATACTGCCCCATGGTCCCTTCAACTTCTGGATGGCCTTTATGGCCAATCAGAATACATTCACTGCCGTCGGCACTGTAGCGGCTAACTTCTAAATGTACTTTCGTCACAAGCGGGCAGGTTGCATCAAATACTTTCAAGCCACGAGCGGTTGCTTCGTTACGCACGGTTTGTGATACACCATGAGCTGAGAAAATCACGATACTGTCATCAGGTACTTCATGAAGCTCATCAACAAATACTGCACCGCGGTCCCGTAAACCATTCACCACAAATTTGTTATGCACCACTTCATGGCGAACATAAATAGGCGGCTCGAATAAATCCAAAGCACGATTTACGATATCAATTGCGCGATCAACACCCGCGCAAAAACCACGAGGGTTCGCCATTTTAATTTTCATTTATGCTTCTGCCCAGTCTGCATCAGTCACGGAAAGAATCTGAACTTCAAACTCTAAATCTTTACCTGCCAACGGGTGATTAAAATCAACTGTTACATAATCACCTTCAATAGATTTAATCACACCCGGCAATTCTGCTTTAGCCGCATCGGCAAACGATACCACCAATCCTGGCGACAACGGCATATCAACAGCAAAGCTAGAGCGCTTCATTTCTTGAATATTCTGAGGGTTTGTTTGACCAAACGCTTTTTCAGCAGGCACAGTAAAGGTTTTATGATCGCCTGTTGTTAGGCCAATTAAGAATTCTTCAAAGCCCGGTAATAAATTACCATCGCCTAATACAAACTCAGCAGGTTTTGCATTAAAGGTTGAATCAACTTCGTCTTTTTTACGCGTGCCATCCGTTGCAATGCCGTCCATGCGTAATGCAAAATGCATTGAAACTTTTGAATCAGCAGCAATCGTTTGAATAGAATGAGACATTATTCGTTACCTTTATTCTTTATCGGTAGAGGACAAAACAGCGGCTGCTTTCGCAGCGGCTTTTTCTCGACGTGCTTCAAATACCACATCAAGGCCTAGCATAATCGCACCAACGGTAATAGCGCTGTCGGCAATGTTAAAAGCAGGGAAATAAGAACCTGACCAATGAATTGAAATAAAATCAATGACATGGCCATACACTAAGCGATCAAATAGATTACCTAGTGCGCCGCCTAAAATAAGGGTTAGCGCAACCGCCATCCACTTATTTGCGCGTGGTAATTTATGCAGCCAGCTGATTAACATCACGCTAACGCCTACGGCTATCGCAGTAAAAAACCAACGCTGCCAGCCATCTTCACCGGCAAGAAAGCTAAACGCTGCGCCAGGGTTATAAAGCAGTGTTAAATCAAATACCGGAAATACCGGCACAGGCTGACCATAGGTTAAAAAGTTTTCGGCAAGTTGCTTGGTAATCAGGTCGAACGCAATCACGAAGACAGATAACCACAACCAAATCAGGGCGGAGGGTTCCCCAGCCTTTCGTTCTTGATTCATGCTAAATTACTCAATTTTTTTGTACTGATTGACGTGACTTTTTAATCACGCCAATCATTCACTATTTATCGGCATGCTTAGCAAACTAAACACGACACACAATAAATGTTATGCAAAGTGACGAATTTCACCTTCACCCGCAATATTCGTTACGCAGCGAGAACATAAGGTCGCATGTTCAGGATGCATACCCACTGTGACATTATGATGCCAGCAACGTTCACACTTCTCAGCCGTTGATGCAGAAAGCGATAAACGCAAACCACTAACGTCTGTTTTTTGTGTGCTTGCTTCATCCGCATCGGCTAACGCTTTAACGTCAGCAGTCGAAGTGATCGTTACGAAACGAAGTTCTTCGCCTAATTTTTCTAACTGAGGCTTCAAGGTCTCATCAGCAAACAAAGTAACATCAGCGGCTAAACTAGAGCCTACTTTTTTATCACTACGCGCTTCTTCTAGAATCTTATTCACAGCTGTTTTAACGGCCATGATTTGACGCCAGTAATTATCGTCTAAACTCAAATCATTAACTTGAGGTAGCTCATACCATTCGGCAAGTAGCACTGATCTTTCACGCTCAATAGCATTACCTTCTGCATCAACTGCAACTGGCAATACATCCCAAATCTCTTCAGCCGTGAAACTTAATACCGGAGCAATCCAACGTACCATCGCTTCCGCAATATGATACAAGGCCGTTTGCGCACTACGACGCGCAAGACCATCGGCCTTACAGGTGTACTGACGATCTTTAATAATGTCTAAGTAGAAAGAACCCAGCTCGCCAACGCTGAAGTTCATCAACAATTTGGTTAAGCCGCTGAAGTTATAATCGTTATAAAGCGCTTTAACTTGCTTATCCATATTGCTTGCATGATTTAAAATCCAAGCATCCAATGGCAACATATCTTCTACCGCGACCAAATCCGTTTTCGGATTAAAGCCTGCAATGTTAGCCAACAAGAAACGACAGGTATTACGGATACGACGATACGCGTCGGCGTTACGTTTTAGGATCTCATCAGAAACTGTCATCTCAGTGCTGTAGTCAGTATCGGCTACCCACCAGCGTAAAATATCAGCGCCTAACTTATCCATCACTTCGATAGGCGATACGGTATTACCGATCGACTTCGACATCTTGCGGCCTTGCGCATCAACAGTAAAACCGTGAGTCAACGCTGTTTTATAAGGCGCTTCGGCTTTAGCAGCAACCGAGGTCAATAATGAAGACTGGAACCAACCACGGTGTTGATCTGAGCCTTCAAGGTACAAATCAGCCGGTGAACGTAAACCATCACGCTCATCAAGAACTGCCGCATGCGTTACACCAGAATCGAACCATACGTCTAAAGTATCGGTAACTTTCACATAGTTTTCTGCGTCTTCAGCACTTAGTAAATCAGCAGTTTCTAATTCGAACCACGCATCAATACCCTTTTCTTCAACCTTAATCGCAACTTTCTCGATTAGAGCTTTGCTATCTGGGTGAAGTGCTGAGGTTTCTTTATGCACGAATAAAGCAATCGGAACCCCCCAGGTACGCTGGCGAGAAATACACCAATCAGGGCGACCATTCATCATGCCTTCGATACGAGCTTTACCCCAGCTTGGGCGCCATTCAATATCGTGCTCTACTGCATGCATCGCTTGTGATAACAAAGAGTTATCGGCATTTTTTGCTTCCATTGCAATAAACCACTGCGGGGTTGCACGGAAAATAATCGGCGTTTTGTGGCGCCAGCAATGTGGGTAGCTGTGCTCGATTTTCAATTTCTTAATTAGGGCATTCGGTGTTCCGATTTGCGGATCACCCAAAATACCCAATACGCGGAAAACACCTTTATCAGCAACCGACAAGCCTGAAAGCTCTAAACTTTCTAAAGCAGGGTTATTGATAAATGTGCCTTCGGCGCTAACCAAAATCATCTCAGCAGCAATGCCGTATTGATTACAAACCGTATAATCGTCCGCACCGTGCATAGGCGCCGTATGAACAGAACCTGTACCCGCATCAGCGGTTACGTGAGTGCCCGTAATGACGGGAACTTGTTTAAGACCTGCACCATTCGCTGTTGGCATAAACGGATGATTTACAGAGAAAGGCGCAGAGTTTTGCTCAGGCAACTGACCAAAGGCCTCACCTTTAGCATTGGCGATCACGGCGAAATCAGTGATGCCATAACGGCCCATTGCATCTTCAACAAGCGCAGTGGCTAATACTAATATTTCACTTTGCTCACTTTCAGTATTAATGTGAACTAAGGAGTATTCTAATTCTGGATGAACAGAAACCGCTTCGTTAGCTGGCAAAGTCCAAGGGGTTGTTGTCCAGATAACCATGTTCGCAGTTTTGTCAGACAATGCACTATCTGCACCAAACGCATTTAATAATGCCGCGGTATCAGTGAACGCAAATTTCACATCAATAGAAATCGATTTTTTATCTTGGTATTCAACTTCTGCTTCCGCTAATGCAGAACCACAATCCATACACCAGTTAACTGGCTTAAAGCCTTTTTCTAGGTGACCGTTATCGGCAATTTTACCCAGAGTACGAATGATGTTGGCTTCGAATTTGAAGTCCATCGTTAGGTAAGGATTTTCCCAATCACCTAAAACCATCAAACGTTTAAAACCTTCACGCTGGCCGTTTACTTGCTCAGCCGCGTACTCACGACAATGCTGACGGAACTGCGCAGGGGTGACTTTATCACCGGCCTTGCCAACTTTTTCTTCAACTTTTAATTCAATCGGTAAACCGTGGCAGTCCCAACCAGGAACGTAAGGCGCATCGAAGCCAGCCATGGTTTTAGACTTGATGATGATGTCTTTTAAAACCTTATTTACCGCATGACCAATGTGAATATCACCGTTCGCGTAAGGAGGACCATCGTGCAAAATAAACTGTTCACGACCAGAGCGGGCATTACGAATTTGCTTATACAAACCCATATCTTGCCATTGAGCCAATAATTCAGGCTCACGCTGCGCCAAATTTCCACGCATTGGGAAATCGGTTTCTGGCAAGTTTAATGTCGCCTTATATTGGCTCTCTACTTTTCCCGCTTGGTCTTTTTTGGTCATTTTTCTTCCAACTATAATCTGCCGTTAGGCTCTTATGTTTTAAATAATTTGTATGTCCAAATCGACTCAGTCTAATCAAAGACATGATGAGGTATTTATTCCGCTAGACGCCGTAAATATGTCCCTATAGGCTTGAGCTCGGCATCCATGCCTCACACACTAGCTACTTAAATACCTCATCATGTCTTTTAGCATCACTCGATGCGCTAAATCGTTTGTTTCTATATTTTAACTTTCTAATTTTTACTAAGGAAAAAGTCCCGAGCAACATTCATATCTTGTTCAATGGCGGCTTTTAGTTCATCCAGCCCATTAAACTTTTTCTCTTCACGAATCTTTTGGCAAAACTCGATGCTTAAACGCTTGCCATAAATATTTCCGCCCTCTTCCAAACTAGGGAAATCAAAAATATGGACTTCTAACGAAGGTTCAGGAGTTCCTGCTACCGTCGGTTTAACTCCGATGTTAGCAACACCTTGCCACGCTCTTGGCTGGCCTGAAGCATCAAGCACTTCACTTTCGTGACAGTCAGCGACTTCAATCTCAATCGCTTTCACCGCATAAACACCGGTCATCGGCAATTTATTACGCTGCAAAATAACATTCGCGGTAGGCACACCAATTGTACGCCCTAGCTGGCGGCCATATCCAATACGACCACTCATTCGGTAAGAACGCCCTAGTAATTTACCTGCGCCAGTCAAATCATTAGCGGCTAAGCATTTACGCACTCGAGTACTGCTGACACGCTGTCCTTCAAACTCGAAGGTCTTCGTATCTTCAACGCTAAAGCCAAATTGCTTACCCGCATTTTGCAATAATTGATAATCGCCCGTGCGATCACAACCAAAGCGGAAATCATCACCCACAATCAAATGACTGATTTTCAACCCATCCAGCAAAATCGTCTGAATAAACTGATCAGCGCTCATCGAGCGAAGTTTCTGATTGAACGGCAAACACAAAACGTAATCGACACCAAAACTGGCAAGATCTTGTAACTTCTCGCTCATATTAGCAAGACGCGCAGGTGCTTGATCCGGCGCAAAAAACTCACGCGGCTGAGGTTCAAACATCATAACCACCGTTGGCAGTTGATGCTCTTCACCCTGTTTCTTCAGCTGCTGAAGAATTGCTTGATGTCCTAAATGAACACCATCAAAGTTGCCGATAGTCGCAACACAGCCAGAAAAGTCGGATGGAATGTTGTATAACCCACGAATAAGGCGCATACCGCCGATAAACCCCGCCTAAAATAACTGCGGGATTATAGCGACTTGACCAGCAAGTGAACAGGTCTTTTGAGAACATCCTAGGCGAGAATTTTGCTTTGGCGGTTAAAGCTTTGTAAACAATTAACAAGAAAGGCACCGAGGGCTCTAGAGCTAACCCCAAAAGCGCCTCCTAAAAGCGAGCACCCTTCAAGTGCCGAGACCTAAGCCCAAATACCACCAAGGTAACAAAATAAACCGCCACACCCGCACCCACAATCGCCGACATCCAGCCAATGCGCTGCCAAGTACCCCACTCTAGCCATTGCTGAGCATCTCCCATCATAAAATACATCACAACAAACAACGCTGCGTTGGCGATTAGTACCTTAATTGCAAAAGCCAACCAGCCTGGCTGCGCCTTGTAATGCCCTGTCGCTTTTAACCCGCGATACAGCATGTAAGCATTAAAGAACGCCGATAACGACGTTGCCAGTGCAAGACCCGCATGTTGAAACGGGCCTACTAAGGCTAAGTTCAAAACCATATTCACCACCATGGCCTGAATACCAATTTTTACTGGAGTCTTAGTATCTTGACGCGCGTAATAACCTGGCGCGAGTACTTTAATCAACATAAAGGCGAACAAGCCGATGCCATACGCCTGCAAGCTAAGCGTCATCTTGCCAATATCATACGGCGTGATTTCGCCATGGAAGAAGATGGTCGCCATTAACGGCGTTGCCAAAACAACCAAAGCTAGCGCTGCTGGTAGAGCTAATAAGAAAATCATCCGCGTGGCCCAATCGAGGGTTTGGGCAAAATGCGCTGAATCGTTTTCTGCGTGCTTCTTCGATAACGCGGGCAATATCACTACGCCAATCGCAATGGCAAAAATACCCAACGGTAAATTATTTAACCGATCTGAGTAATACAGCCAACTGACACTACCGGGCTCTAAGAAAGACGCTAACAAAGTATCTAATAACAAATTGATTTGACTAACGGACACCCCAAATAATGCAGGTCCCATCAAGCGTAGAATACGACCAACACCTTCTTGCTTTGGCTGATACGTCGGGCGTACTAGCAAGCCTAAACGTGCAATGAACGGCAACTGAAATAAGAACTGCAACGCACCCGCCATAAATACGCCCCAAGCCAAAGCGTATAAAGGCTCGACGAACCAGCTGGTCATTACCAAGGTCGAAAAGATCAAGCACACATTAAGCAATACGGGGGTAAACGCCGGTATCGCAAAGCGGCCATACGCATTCAAAATACTGCCAGCAAACGCGGTCAGAGAGATGAAAAGCAAATAAGGGAAGGTAATACGGAGCAAATCGCCGGTTAAGGCAAACTTAGCTTCATCGCCGCTAAAGCCCGGCGCAAACACATACGGCAACCAAGGCGCTAATAACAATGCCAGCATGGTGACTAAAAAGAGAACAAGACCAAGCACCCCCGAAACACTGGCGATCAGCATCTTAACTTCGGCAACACTACGCTGCGACTTGTATTCAGATAGCACCGGAACAAAAGCCACCGAGAATGCGCCTTCGGCAAATAAGCGACGTAAAAAATTAGGAATTTTGAACGCCACAAAAAAGGCATCCGCACGAGCACCAAAATACTGCGCGACCACCACATCTCGAACAAGCCCTAAAACACGGCTCAACAAGGTCATAATGCTGACGATGCTTGAAGACCTTGCTAATGAAGCCTTTTTTTCGGGTTTGAGGATTGTGTTCGGTTCAGAATCAGACATGGAGCTTCCGTGCTGGAATATAGAATACGTTCAAAAGGTTGAGCACGATTAAGGCCTGCTTTGCTTAACCGTGCTCTGTATACAAGTGCGCTATTTCATAAGAGCTCTATTGAAGAGGAGCTCTACTGAATAAGTGCTCACTTAATGCTATTTATCGTCAGCGGCGCGCTTAACACGAATCGTTTGGCCGGCAATTTCTGTCGCATTCAATGACTTCATCGCGGCTTTACCATTGCCAGGCCCAGGCATTACCACAAAGCCGAAGCCTTTAGATTCGCCTGTTTGTGCATCCATTACCAAGGTGCATTCTGCCACTTCACCAAACGGAGCAAATAATGCTTCTAACTCTTGCTCAGTCAAAGTGCGAGCAAGATTGCGGATTAATAATTTCATGGGATGACCTAATTTTATGAGTACGACGAGAAAGCTTGGTAAAGCTTCAATTTATATGCGCCATCTTACCAGAGAATGTAATAACTGCTTAGCCGAAAATCCAACTCATTGATTGATTAAAAAACATACAATCTAAGGGCTCTGCAGAAATATCTGCACAGAGGTAGGATAAAAGTTAAGAGAATAAAGTTATGCCATTAGTTATGCCCGCAGTTATCCACAGGATCTGTGGATACAATAATGATAACTAACGTCACAATCCCTAAATAGCGCTTATTTTTTCTAAAAACAAGTCTTGTAATGCATAAAGTTAGAAAATAATTATGACTTTCCTGAGCCTGAATATTTTTCCAAAAAAACACTCTAAACCATTGACTTTACTGGCTTTAAGCCAATTCAAACAATTGTTCGAAAAAGCAACAATCTGAGACAATAGTTGATTCTATAAGGGCTGTAGGAGGTTATAAATATTTTATACCCATAGTTATACACAGATACTGTTGGTAAGTTGTTTTTTATCAGAAATATTATCTATGTGGATTAATACAACAGGATAAAACGCGGGATATGGAGGCTTTATTTAAAGTATCATTAAAAATTTGGCTTAAAATCAAAGCAAATAGGCAATATAAATCAGCTTAATAAAAGCCTGCCTCATATCACCTCGAACGCAAAGAATATTAATTACAACAGTACTTTCATCGCATCTATCACAGGCGGGTTCTTAATAGCCAAACCTTCAATAGCCGGTTTATGAAATCTACGCTTATGTTCAGCAAAAATACCACGGCCTTTACTGAATGTTTTGGCATACGCTAAAGCACCTTCTAACAAAGCATCAGCGCCTTCAAACGTTTGCTCAACCACCTTGTCTTCTTTTAATTCGTCACCCGATAGTCGACGACCCGAAAGCAGCATTTCATTAAAGCGATATTGTGGGATCACTTTTAATATTACATCCAATAAACCTGGAATAAATGGAATACTCATATCAACTTCTGGGAAACAGAAAAAACCACGATCGCTACGCATAAAACGGAAATCGCACGCACACGCAAGTACGCTGCCATTACCAAAGGTATGGCCATTAATCGCAGCAATCACTGGCATTGGGAATTCCATAATCGCGGTATAGATCGCATCCATATTATGTAAAAATTCTTTTACATCGGCATGGTTACCATTTTGAATATTTCCCATCATCCAAGGTACATCAATGCCTTGGCTCCAGCTTTTTTCATCGCTAGAAGCTAGGATCAATGCTTTGTTGCCTTTATCTTCTTCAACTTGCTTAAGCAGTGCTAAAAGCTGTTTAGAAAACTCTAGGTTGTGGGCATTCTTGCCATTATCCATGGAGATAATGGCAACTTTACCTTCATTGCGTAAACTCATTAAAGACATATTAAATTCTCTTTCTTATGCTAAATTATTCGTCAGATAGTCCTGCCAATGGCGGTACAGTACCGCGAACATATGCATCAGCGTCTTGCACAAATAAATCTGGCATTAGGTCAGTTTTATCGCTTTCTGGGTTAGCGCGATACTGTTCAAAGTCTTCTACACCTTGGGTGCGAAGAAAGTCTTCGTCAATTAATAATTGACCTGTGATCTCACGATTTTCTGTTTTCAATAATGCGAATGCTGCGTCTGCCATAATTTTAGGGCCACGTGCACGGTCGAATGATTGCTTGCCGCCAAATGAGGTTGCAGCAGTATGGATAACAGTACGTGGCCATAGTGCGTTTACGGCGATGCCATAGCGCTTAAACTCGTCTGACATGCCCATTGTGAGCATCGACATGCCATACTTGGTTAATGTGTATGGTGAATGGTTGCGCATCCAACGGCGATCAAGGTCTAGCGGTGGTGAGAAGCTTAGGATGTGGCCGTTTTCTGATTTTTTCAAATACGGTAAGGCTTTTTGGCTTAGCAAGAATACTGCACGGAAGTTAACTTGCATCATTAGATCAAGTTTCTTCAAGGGTGTGGATTCAACACCCGCTAAGGCAATCGCACCGGCGTTATTGATGATGGCGTCGATACCACCAAATTTTTCTACAGTAAGCTTAATTAAGTTGTCGATGTCTTCTTCGCTACGCACATCCACTTTAACTGCTAGGCCTTGACCACCGGCTGCTTCAACTTCTTTCACTACCGAATGAATCGTGCCTTCCAGTTTTGGATGTGGCTCATCTGACTTAGCGGCAATAACAATGTTTGCGCCTTCAGCGGCACAGGTTAAGGCAACTTCACGACCGATACCACGGCTTGCGCCTGTGATGATAATGGTTGTATTTTTCAATGAACTCATCATAAATTCCTTATTCTAAAATCGGGTTACGATATTTTATTCAGCTGCTGCAGCTGTAATCTGAATCAATTTCTGGCGACCTTTAACTTGATCACCTGCCTGTACTAATACTTCGGTAATCATGCCAGCGACGCCAGCTTTTAGTGGATGTTCCATCTTCATGGCTTCTAATACCGCAAGGGTTTGCCCCACTTCAACCACATCACCGATCTTCACCATAACATCAACCATGCCACCATCCATCGAGGCAAAGACCTGATCCGAACCACCTTTGTTCTTCTTAGCCGACTGCAAGCTAATATCAGTAAAGGTTAAATTGCCATAAGCTGCCGCAAGATGAACTTGCGCACAACCCAAGGCTTCATCTTGTCCATTAAGGCTACTATTGGTGCGGCTATACACTACCGTACGAACTACATCATCAAATAAATACGTCAGTGTGTTTGCTGACTGCTCGATGATTTCAAGCGATGCCTGCTTCTTGTTTTCAGGCGCTTTGCCTTCAGACGTTTCAGTATAAGAAATTTCAATGCGATTATTAACGGCAGATAATTCAAGTTCGAAGACTTCATCTTCACATGATAATTTTAATACTCGACTGCCGACGTTATTATTCTGCCAGCCTGTGCCTGAATTTTTATTACCGTTTTGATTACTATCTTTAGCAACTGCAAAAAGCGCCGCCGCTAAAGCCACTTCTTTTGTTTGGGCTTTTAACGGTTTTAAACTGGCATCATCATTAAAATCTTCACCAATGAATGCAGTGGTTGCTTCACCATCGATGAACGTTTTATTACCTAAAATAGCCGCTAAAAAAGCACGGTTATCTTTAATGCCTAATAAATGACTATCTTCAACTGCACGTACTAAACGACGGCGAGCTTCTTCACGGTTTTCACCATAAGCAATAATCTTAGCCAACATCGGATCATAAAAAGAACTAACGGTTTGGCCCTCATTAATTCCAGATTTGATACCCGCTTTAATTCCAGAGTCGATTCGAATACCATCACCCGACGCAGGCTGCCACAAGTTGATTAAACCCGTTTGTGGAATAAAATTTGTACCAGGATCTTCAGCGTATAAACGTACTTCCATTGCATGGCCCGTTAGCGTTACATCTTCTTGGGTAATCGATAATTTATCACCCGCGGCAGCACGTAATTGCATTGCCACTAAATCTAAACCCGTAATTAATTCTGTTACTGGATGCTCAACCTGCAAGCGCGTATTCATTTCTAAGAAATAAAAGTTACCTTCGCTATCCGCTAAAAACTCGACCGTACCCGCGCCAACATAGTTACAAGCCTTTGCTGCATTAACCGCAGCTTCACCCATGGCTTGACGCATTTCTGGGCTAACAAAAGGAGACGGTGCTTCTTCAACGACTTTTTGGTGACGACGCTGTACAGAGCAATCACGTTCACCTAAATAAACGGTATTGCCATACGAGTCAGCAAATACTTGAATTTCAATATGGCGCGGTTGCAGAACGGCTTTTTCAATAATTAACTCGCCGTTGCCAAACGCATTAAATGCTTCAGAGCGTGCCGATTTAATCAGTTCGTCTAGATCTTTAGCATCGGTGACTAAACGCATACCACGGCCACCACCACCGGCGCTGGCTTTTAGCATTACAGGCATACCAATTTCGATCGCGGCTCTCTTTAAAACTTCTTCGTTTTGGTCTGCGCCTTCGTAGCCCTGAATACAAGGAACGCCTGCTGCGATCATGGCGATTTTTGATTGGCGCTTGCTGCCCATTAAATCTATGGCATCGGGGCGTGGGCCAATGAAGGTTATGCCTGCATCGACACAGTCTTTAGCGAACGCTGAGTTTTCAGATAAAAAGCCGTAACCTGGGTGGATGGCATCAGCGCCTGTTTTTTTAGCAGCGGCAATTATTTTGTCGGCAACTAAATAGCTTTCTCCAACTGGAGCGCCACCAATGCAAATGGCTTCGTCGGCAATCGCGACATGCGGGGCGTTAGCATCAGCTTCAGAAAAAACTGCGACGGTGCGATAACCCAAAGATTGTGCTGAGCGTATAACACGAACGGCAATTTCACCACGGTTAGCAACTAATACTTTTTGAAAACTCATTGATCTGTTTCCTTTTCTTTATTACTCGTGGACACATCCGCCCAAGCCGGTAATCGTTTTTGCATAAAGGCAGCGCCACCTTCACGACCTTCACCCATAACGGCGTCAGCGAAATCTTCGGCTGCTTGATCTAGTAAGAATTCTAGGTCTTGCTTATCGACGCTGTGAATTAACGCTTTGGTTGTTTTTGATGCTTGTGGTGAACATTTAATCGCAAGTTTTACGGCTTTATTTACTGCGTCTTCAAGTTGCTGACTGTCTTCAACTACTTGATGAATCAAACCGAGGTTCATCGCTTCTTGTGCTTTAATGCGATTGCCAAACAAGGCCATTCTACGAGTTTGGGTTAAGCCAATTCGCTTCACTACAAATGGGGCGATTTGCGCAGGGATTATTCCCAATGAGGTTTCTGGCAAACCAAATTGGGTTTTCTCAACAGCAATGGCTAAATCTGAAACACAAGCCAAACCAAAACCACCACCTAATACTGCACCTTCTAAAGCGCAGATAACGGCTGCAGGTAGATGATCGGCTTTGGTGATCATGTGGCCAAAGGCGCGATTCAATTCAACAAGGGCTTGTTTATCAGTACCTGCTGACTGCATATCTTTTATGTCGCCACCGGCGCAAAAGTTGCCATGACTACCGCTAATAATTAATACACGGTAGTTTTCGTTTTCAACTTTTTCCATCACGGCCATTAATTCATTCACCATTTTCAGGTTCATGGCATTGGCAAGTTTTGGTCGGTTTAGCATCACGCGTAATACAGGTTTTTGGTCTTGTATTACTAATGTCTCAAATTCTTGTTGGCTCATTTCAAAATCTCTATTAGCTATTACGCCCGTCAATGTGCTTGCGCTCGGCATGAAGTTCATCTTTGTACGGCACGCTGTGAATACGTCGCTTCGCTCTCCCTGTAAGCTCTGCTATAACATCCATGTTATAGAAGGCCTACAACGATAAACTCCAGACCTCACCGCACATTAACTACACTTTAGTTAAATTCTTTTGCAAGTTTTATTGCATGCGCGATTCAACAGTGACAAATATTTACGCTCTAATTACTTACGTTTCTTCGGCAAAATATCCATGTACTTGCAGATAATTCCGATCATAATTTCATCGGCACCGCCGCCGATGGAAGCTAAGCGGTTGTCGCGATAAAAACGTGAAACAACGTTATCCCACATGAAGCCCATTCCGCCCCAATACTGTAAGCAGCTGTCGGCAACTTCACGTACAAGGCGACCTGATTTCAGTTTTGCCATTGAAGCTAAGCGCGTCATATCTTCTTTATTCAAATAACCTTCACAGGCTTGGTAAACCATGCAGCGCAGTGCTTCAATTTCAGTTTGCAGTTCAGCCATGCGGAAGTGGATTACTTGGTTATTAATTAATGGCTGACCAAATGTTTCACGCTCGCGGCAATATTCGATTGTGCTATCAACGCAGATTTCCATCGACTTCAAAGACATCGCAGCAACGTACATACGTTCTTCTTGGAACTGCATCATCTGCATCATGAAGCCTGCGCCTTCGCTACCGATTAAGTTTTTCTGCGGTACGCGAACGTTATCGAAAAATACTTGTGCAGTATCAGAAGAACGCATACCCAGCTTGTCTAATTTTTCCGAGAAGCTAATGCCTTCTGAATCCATTGGTACAACGATCAACGATTTATTTTTATGCGCTTTATCATCAGAGGTGTTGGCAAGTAAGCAAATAAAGTCGGCTTGAGTGGAGTTGGTGATCCACATCTTTGTACCGTTAATGATGTAATCATCGCCGTCTTTTACTGCGGTGGTTTTAATCGCAGCAACGTCAGAACCTGCACCTGGCTCACTCACGCCAATACAAGCAACCATGTCACCAGCAACTGCAGGCGCTAGAAAGGTTTCTTTGATGTAGTCGCTACCAAAACGTGCTAACGCAGGCGTAGCCATACACGTTTGCACACCAATCGCCATCGGAACACCGCCACAAACGATGCCACCAAATTCTTCAGCCGCCGCCATTTCGTATGAGAAATCTAATCCCATGCCACCAGCAGATTCGGGCTTAGAAATACCGAGCAGACCTAAATCGCCCATTTTTTTGAATAATTCTTTCGCTGGAAAAATGCCATCTTTTTCCCACTGTTCGATATTAGGATTGATTTCGTTCTCTACAAAATTACGAACGGTTCTTTTAATTTCGTTGTGTTCTTGAGTCAGGATCATTTTATTATTCCCATTACTTAATTTTTAATTTATATAACTGCGCTTTAGAAGCGCGATACGCCAAAACTATTACTTTGAAGAGAACGATGCTTTTCTTCATCACACATGTCTAATAGCATTATCATTAACTTGCGCGTATCGCGTGGGTCGATTAAACCGTCATCCCAAATGCGTGCTGTGCCAAACAAAGCCGTTGAACCCGCTTCTAATTTCGCCGCCGTCATTTGCTCAATCTGATCGAGCATTTTCTCATCAGGCTCTTGGCCCATTTTCAACTGCTTCTCTTCCGTTACAATGCGTAAAACTTTACCCGCTTGTGCGCCGCCCATAACCGCTGTTTTACTGTTTGGCCAAGCAAAAATAAAGCGAGGATCCAAACCACGACCGCACATCGCATAGTTACCAGCACCGTAAGAACCACCAATCACAATCGAAATCTTAGGCACTCGCGCATTCGCAACCGCTTGCAACATCTTAGAACCGTGCTTAATAATGCCGCTCTTTTCAGAATCAGTACCGACCATGAAGCCCGTCGTATTATGTAAGAACAAAAGCGACACTTGGTTCTGATCGCACAGCTGAATAAACTGCGCCGCTTTGTTTGCACCCTTCGCCGTGATCGGACCATTATTACCAATAATGCCCACTGCATGACCTGCTATCTTGATGAAACCGCACACGGTTTGAATATCAAAATCAGGTTTGAAATCTTGGAAGTTAGAGCCATCGGCAATGCGCGCAACCACTTCACGCACATCGTAAGGCTTCTTAGAATCACAAGGCACAACACCTAATAATTCGTCCGCACTGTATAGAGGTTCGTCATACGTTTTTTCAGCGCGTTTATCGAAGCATCCAGCCACTTGATCATTCCAAGGAAGACCTGCCATAACCTCACGAGCAATCCGCACACCATCAGCATCATCTTCGGCTAAATAGTCTGCCGTCCCTGCGTCATAGGCGTGAAGCTCTGCACCACCCAATTCTTCGTCAGTCGCAATCTCGCCTGTCGCAGCTTTTAATAATGGAGGACCCGCTAAAAACATTTTTGTTTTATTACGAACAGCAATAATAAAATCAGAAAGGCCCGGCTGATAAGCACCACCCGCAGTAGCATTACCATGCACAACAGTAATTTGCGGAATACCTGCCGCCGATAAACGCGCTTGGTTGGCAAAGGCCTGCGCGCCCGGAACAAAAACGTCCGTGGCATATTGCAAGTTAGCGCCACCAGATTCTGCCAACGTAATGATTGGCAATTTATTCGCACGGGCAATTTCTTGAATGCGTAACGTTTTATCCAAACCCGCAGGGGAAATTGTGCCGCCTTTAATTGCGCTATTGTTTACCTGAATCATGCAACGTGCGCCAGCAACATAACCGATTCCAGCAATAATACCGCCACCCGCTCCGCTGCCGTCTTTATCGTCGTGCATCTTTAAACCAGCAAGCGAGCATAATTCTAAAAAGTTAGAACCGCCGTCTAATAACAGGTTTAAACGCTCACGGGGTAACAGCTTTCCACGCTTACGAAATTTTTCTTTTGCTTGCTCGGCTTTTTCTAAAACCTTAGTTTCTACCGTACGAAATTCATCAATCGCTACCTGCATGGCAGCACTATTGTTGGCAAACTCTTCGCTATGGGTTTGAATTTCTGACGTTAAAATAGCCATTACGCTGCCCCATTTTCATTGTTGTTTTTATTATGATCTGAATTAACTGATTCAATCATCGCTTTATAATTTTCTTCGGCTTTTTTGGCCATCGCGGCAGGCACCGCAACCGGCATATCCAATAACTGCTGTGCCATCGCTTTACCTTGTGGGTCAATACGTAAACTTGCGATACCACCACCACCCAGTGCTTGTTCTAACATCAAATTGAAAGCACCCAAGCCTGGTAACGAATATAATTTCACATCACTTTTATCACTCATGATGTGCGCTAAGTATTCACGGATTTTTTCTGGCTGCACTGCATGTTGAATGTACGGTAAGTACGCAGAATCGCGGGCTAAAATACCCACATTACAATGGTCACCTTTATCACCACTGCGCGCCATGGCAAGGTTAATCAGTGAAGTGGTTGCATCACAGTCACCTAACTCTTTAACCGAATCACCTGAAACAAGTGCCGCTGAAGCACTGGTAAAATTAGCGCTAACAAAATTTTCTAACGAAACACCTTCAGCAATTTTTACCGCAGTCGATTGATCGTTCAAATTAAACGACACCGCAATTTGATCTTTAGGCCACAAGAAAGAAAACAAACGAATCATCGGACTAGGCTTTGGGCGACCGCCCACTAGCCCAGTTAAACCCGGTGCCATCGCCGTCGCTGCTTGAGCAATTTCACGGGCAAAAATACCCAAAGCTTTTTTGTCTTGATGATGCGCAGCAATTTTAACCACCACTTCTCGATTATCTAATGCACAAGAATGCGCACCGTAGGTTGTTTCACTGCCTAAGATTTCAATATCCGTCGCGGTAAAAGCTTCTAAACCCATAGAGTTAAAAATAAAACTCACACGCTCAACAATACTTTCGCCAACACGCTGACCTTTCTCTACCGCCTGACGACCACCAATCATAAACGAGGCGTTACAACGATAACCGTCCATGTAAGTCGCGCTGACTTTATAATGATCTGAAGGCGGTCGGCCTTTTGCGCCCGATATTAAAACATGACCTTCATCCAACTGTTCTAATTGAACTTGAGTGAAATCACAGGTCACATCGGGTAATAAATATTGCGAAGGATCGCCAATTTCGTACAGGATTTGCTCTCCTACCGTGCCAACAGAAATCAATCCGCCAGTCCCTTCTGGTTTACTCACGATGAAAGAGCCATCCGCCACACACTCAACAATTGGGAACCCCATATTGGCATAGCCTGCTTCTACCAACTGCCAGTCAGTAAAATTACCACCCGTGCATTGCGCACCACACTCAATAACATGGCCTGCCAATGAACCTTGGGCAAGCTGATCGTAATCAGTTTCAGACCAATCAAATTCATGCATTAACGGCCCAAGCACCACCGCGCTATCGACCACTCGGCCAGTAATCACAATATCGGCACCCGCGCTTAACGCATCGCGAACCGCGCTGGCACCTAAATAACTGTTTACGCTTAAACATTGCTCTGGAAATTCTTCCCCAGAAAACATTTCAACAATACCTGCATCAGCAAATTCTTGCTGGCGCTTAACTAAATTGTCCCCCTCGACTGCTGCCACCTTCAAATCGATGCCCGCTTTATCGATAGCAGCCTGCAACGCCGCCACACAGCCACGTACGTTCACGCCACCCGCATTACTAACGACCTTGATTCCTTGCTCAGCAATTGGCTTCAGCAAGCGCTCTAGGGTCATGACGAAGTCAGGTGCAAAACCCGCTTCTGGGTTTTTCATCCGTGCCCCAGCCATAATCGACATGGTCACTTCGGCAAGATAATCAAAAACCAAATAATCCAACTGGCCTTTGTGAACCAATTGCTGAGCTGCCATTGAGGTATCACCCCAAAATGCCGATGCACAGCCAATACGTACTTTCTTTTCAGTCATCTGCTTAGTCACTTCTTTAATTATTTAGAGACCTTTAACACACAAGTGCCATTTCAATAATTTAAGAATACCAAGCAAGCGCTTGGTTTGTAAAGTATTCACTTCAGTGATATCTATATAAAAAACCAAACATCTTTATAATAGCCAGCTAATATCATTCGGCTCTCACTAGGCTCTTTTAATTTATGCCAAAGCAAAAAAAACAACTCTCTACTGATCACCAAGCTTTAGTCGACAAAGGAGTAGTCAATGCTCCCGACAGTGCCAAAGGCCGTCTATTACAGGCAGCCGCAACGCTGTTTAAAGAGAAAGGGTATGAGCGCACAACGGTAAGAGACCTAGGCAAGGCAGTTGGCATTCAGTCTGGCAGCCTGTTTCATCATTACCCCAATAAAGAAGCCATCCTTCGAGCGGTTATGGAAGAAACCATAATTCTTAATACCGAACTAATGAAAGCCGCACTGGCGCAAACGAATAAACCAGAAGATAAAATATTGGCCCTCATTCGCTGTGAACTAGAATCTGTTTTGGGTGAAACCGGAGCCGCCATGACGGTATTGGTTTACGAGTGGCGCTCGCTTAAGGAAGAAAGTCAGCTTGAAATACTCAAGCTTCGAGATATCTATGAAAACTTATGGATCGGTACGTTAATAGAAGCAAAAGAAGCTGGATCAGTCGTTATTGACCCTGCTGTTTTACGCCGATTATTAACCGGTGCCTTGAGCTGGACCGTCAATTGGTACCGCAAAGAAGGTGATTTAACCGTCGAACAACTTGCTCAAATGGCGCTAAGTCTCGCAATTAAGCCGAATTAACAGAATCACTCAATAAAATATTACAAATAAGCCATTGAATTTACTGGGTTTTTTGTTAACTTAGGCACGAATAAGCAAAGAGCCATGAATATCCTTAATTGCCTGTTGACAATATAGGCGCTACTCAGGATAATTCACGCCCTTATTTTCAAGTTAATAATTCCCAAAGGAGCCGACTATGGCAAATTCCGCTGGATCGAAAAAACGCGCACGCCAGGCTGTAGTACGTCGCTCTCGTAACGTTAGCCTTCGTTCTATGGTTCGTACTTACATCAAGAAAGTACAAGCTGCTATCGATGCAAACAACTATGACGATGCACAGGTTGCATTGACTAATGCTATGCCTTACATCGACAAGATGGTTACAAAAAGCATTTTGCATAAGAACAAAGCTGCTCGCGTTAAGAGCCGTTTGAATGCTGCAGTTCTAGCTATCAAAGCTTAATTGTAAAGCATACCTTAAGACCTAGCTCTCTCAGCGGAGTGAGCTTAGGACTTAAACAAAAAAACCAGCTTCGGCTGGTTTTTTTGTGCCCGTAATTTAATCTACAGATCTGTTTGCTCTGGTGTTACCTGCTCATCCGTAATTTTAATATTAATATAAGGCATCAAACTTCCTTTGCTTAATTCATATTGAATCGTTTTGAAACGACATTTTACGTCCAAAATATCGACTATGGGCTAACCACGCACCCAGGCTTACACACATCAAACCCGAAATTAATTCGATACTGACATGCTCATTAAATATCACAATGGCTGCAATACCTGAAATCACCGGCACGATCGACATCACCGCCCCCATCTCCGAAGGCCCGATTCTTTGCACGGCCTTCACATAAAAAATCATCTGCACAATCGTCGCCATAATTCCCTGATAAAAAGCCTGAAGCCCTATATCACTCCAACTAGCACTGGATAATGCCTTGGGTAAAAATACGAGATAAACGGGTAAATAAAATACACTCGTCAGCAAGGCTAAACTGACGGTGACCTGCCAAGGAGTAATTTGCCAGCGCTTAATGAGCACAGAAAATATAGCCCAGAACAATGCCGCAGCCACCAGCCAGCCATCACCTAATAGCGTGGTGGTATTAAATTTAAACCCTCCATTACTAAAGCCCCCACCAGTAAAGACTCCAAGCTCTCCCGCAAAAAGAACCGATACACCCAAGGTGATTACGCCAATGCCTAGCCATTTCTGAATGCCGTGAGTTTCTTTATTAATTAAAAATGATAAAACAATAATGAATAACGGCATCATACCCGGCAGCAAGATAGCCGCATGAGAAGCCGACGCTAACTGAAAACCACTAAAGGCGCATAAGGTATAGGCCAAGCCACCAATTAAGCTACAGATGATTAAGCGAGGTGTGAACAAGGGGAAACGGTACTTGAATAGCCAGAGAGGAAATAACATACTCGCACAAGTAATATAACGAATGGCAATCACATCATACGGTAGTAATTCACTGATCCCTCCCATACGAGAGACCAAAATAAACCCAGCCCAAATTAACGCGGCAGCAAATGCAAAAACATAGCCTTGCTGTTGATTGCTCAAACCCTGTTCATTCACGCAGTATCCTTAACGATATTTTAAAATAAGCCTATTTAAGACAACACCATAGACCTATTTTAAACGCATTAAAAATGAATATTTATGAAGTAGAGATTCAGTTTAATTGAACGACTACTTAGCAGGACCAACCGTATAGTGTGCGATACGATTACCCAGTAGCAAAGCAAAAATAAAGAGTAATATATCTTCCTGTCCCGTCATAATATTGAGCAATGCAGGGCCAGGGCATAAACCCACCATCCCCCAACCAATACCAAACAAAGCAGCCCCACCTAAAAGCCGAGCATCTAGTTGAGTTAGGCTTGGGCGATGGAAGATCGAGTGAAACAAAGGCTGCTTCATTTTATTTGAGAGCCCATAAGCAATCGAAAAAATAACGATTGCAGAAGCCATTACCGCCATCAAAGCCGGTTGCCAATTGCCAAATAGATCCAAGAAGCCGCGAACCTTCTCCGGGTTAGTCATACCCGAAACCAACAGCCCCAATCCAAATATGACACCAGCTAAGAGCGGCGTTATCATCTTCATTAATTTATTCATCACACTACACCCCCGCCATCATGGTATTCATAACCAGCACCGTAAGAATACCAAAAATCATAAACGTACCGGTTGCTACTATAGAGCGGACTGAGAAACGGCCAATACCACACACCCCATGACCCGACGTACAACCGTTACCAATATAGGTTCCCATACCGACTAGAACACCTGCCACAACGAGTAGTATTTTATTATCCGTCATCTGCACAACTGGTGCACCAGCAAAATACACATATAAAGGATAAGCCGCTAATAAGCCTATGAAAAAATAGAGACTCCAAGATCGATGACCTTGGCGCAATAAAAACAGGTTCGCCACAACGCCCGATATACCACCGATGCGCCCAACCCCTAACCACAAAATCGCAGCCGCAATACCAATTAAGGCGCCACCTGCCAGTTCGTTCCACATTTCAATATTCCTAAATTCCAATATACCGATGCATAGTAACACGCCGGCGAGCTACCCTCTGTGTTTCACGGCTTTAAATCCTATTTTGATAGACTATATAGGCCCGACTCTTGTAAAATTATAAAAAACTCAATATGACGTAAGGATACTCACAAGTGTTAGCAATAAGGATATTACGCAAGCTAGGTCTTTTTTCCTGCCTCAGCTTAGCGACTCTACTTTTACCCCAACATAGCTTCGCCGCATTACTCGATGTTCAACAAAAAAATGGCATTGTTTATTTTCTATTTGCCGCACCTAACAAGATTGCTCGCTATGACCTCTCCAGCAATAAGTTCATCAACAAAATTAGCCTAGATAATGTACCCAGTGCTTTTCATGTGCATAAGTCAGTAATTTACATTTCCTACGGAACTAAATTATTCAAACATAAGCTAGATGGATTTTCCGCGACCGAGATCTACCAAGCAGATAGCACAATATTAGATATCGTCGCAATGGGGACGAGTATTTATTTACTCAAAGAGAATAATCGCGCAGAAATAATCAGCGCAAGTAACTTCCTTAGTACAGACAACCGCTACCAGTATCATTATTCTAAACATACCGCCAATATTGCTTCACCATTAAATAAAGCCATTTATACGCTCCCTACTTCAAATCGTCCTTACAAAACACTCATCAGCGATGACGGAAAGTTTGGTAGTCAAACCAGCTCATCGTTTAATAGATCAGATAACCCATCAGCTAAAATTTACCTACATCCTGATGAAAGTAAATTCTATACCAATACAGGTTTAATCTATTCCACTGCAAACCTTTCTTTTAAAGGCAGCGTAAGCGGCAGTGTGACTGACATAAGTTTTTTAGATAAATCCCCCGTTATCATTAGGGGTAAAAAGCTGTATTTACTTACCGAACAAGATACAGATCACACAGAAATCACGCTAGACCATACCCCAAGCCATGTTGCTGCAAAAGGCCAAATCATCACCACCTTTGTGACAACCGATAGCATAGTCACTGCCCATCAAACGAATATCGATCAACTTAGTAAACCCTTAGCAAGCACTACAGAAGACCCCAATTCCGCAAGCTACCAAGCGGAACTCATCACCACCGATAATAACAACATCGTCTATCTAGTCGATAAAGCAAACCCAACAATACACCGTCGAAAAGTGGCAGAAAGTGAATATGCAAGCAGCTGGGGTCTAGTGAATAGCCCCAGCCATATCAGCTACTCTGAGTCTCATCAAAGACTCTACCTTGGTTATCCTTCAGGAAAAATAACCTATTTTGATACCAGCCTAGCAATAGGGGCCGTCGAAACTCACCTAATCAGCTTAACCTCAGAAATCATTGGCTTAACCGTTGCTGGAGATTATTTATATGTGAATGATTACAAGGGTTATAACGATACGACAAGCTATAGCATCAACAAGCTCGGCCAGATTTTAGATACTAGCAGCTCAAGCGTGTCGCAAAACTATGTATGGAATTCTTTAAATGACACAATATATCGCCTAGAACCAGGCTACCTAAAATGGAGAGCTTTGTCCTCCAGCACAGGGGAGATTGATGACAATAATTACAGGAAATCATTAAGCAGTAATACCACTGATGCCACCCCCCCTCTCTTAATTAGCCCGAATGGCCAAGTGCTACTAGTCGGCTCAGGAAAAATTATAGGCGCTGAAAATAAAACCCTGCTCAATACACTTGATAATGAAATCGAAGATGCCAGCTGGATTAATGACAAGCTAATAACCGTTAAAGAAGGAGGGCAGACTTTGCAAATCTGGCAAGAGGATTATTTGCTAGAAACAGAGCACCCGCTCTCCAAAACACTAAAAACTCGAGTATTCAACTTACAAGATAAACTTTTAATAGTTAAGCAGTCGGCAACGCGACCCGAGATTATTTACTCTGACCTAGCACTACTTTCAGAAGTTGATAGTGATAACGATACCATTAGTGATTTAATCGACAACTGTGTATTGATTAGCAATCCAGATCAGTCCGATTTAGATACCGATGGCAGCGGGGATTTATGTGACAACGATAGCGATGGCGATTTAATACCCAACCAGATAGAAATTACCGCAGGGTTAAATGCATTCAATAAGGATGATGCATTATTAGACTTAGACGGTGACGGCTTTAATAATTTAGTTGAATACTTCTACTCTACCGACATAAATAATAGCGAATCAAAGGCCGCTGCCATTCAAGAAATGAACGAGACTTTTGATGACGCAATACCTCTAGGGTTTTATAGTTCTAACCCTTACAACCCCCTAAGCATATTTAAGGTAAGCAACTCCTCATACCTTGCTCTCTCAAAACCTAACAGCGACATTCAATCGCAGAGCCTATTTTATACCGCAGACTTTGAACAAGGGGCTCTGAGCATTAAGTATGGTGCTTTATTTAATAATTCCAGTTACAGCGTTACAGTCATCGTTGATGGCAAAACAATAAAGTCTTCGAGCTCTTATTATTATAATAATAACGACCCTATGCTGATTAGCCTTGAAAAAGGGGTCCATACCATCAAATTTAAAGCGACCTTTAATAACAACTCAGGCGCTCAAACAACATCACTTTTTTTCATTGATGAAATTCATTATGGCCCAGATAGTGATGGCGATACGATCATAGATGACCAAGACAACTGTCCTACAATTTCAAACAGCTATCAGCATGATTCTGATAATGATGGTTTAGGCAATGAATGCGATAACGATCCTTTTGATAGTGATAAAGATGAAGATGGTTATGGCGACTACCTTGATAACTGCCCAGATACATACAACCCTGATCAATTAAATATCGATAATGATAATTATGGTGACGCCTGCGATGATAGCGATGATAGCCCTAGCGATGTCGACCAAGATGGCATTCCTGATTCATACGATAACTGCATCAATACAGCAAACCCTGATCAAGAAGATTTTGATTATGATCGTATCGGTGACACCTGTGATATAGATATCGATAACGATGGCATATTGAATACTCTTGAAGATCAGTTTGATTTTATGAGTTCGTATAATTCTAATGATGCCTATCTCGATTTTGATAATGACGGGGCTTCAAATCAATACGAGATAAATAATAATTCCTCTCCAGCGCAAGAAAACACATTCGCAGAGATTGATTTATTAGACTATTACCCTGTTGGTGACCTAGACTACTTCTATATTTCAGACTATCAATTCATCCGTAGTTCTATGAAAAAAACCGATACCCCTGGTCGCTTTATTATTAGCAGTAGCAATGGTATTGAACTAACCATTGAGCGCCGAAGCAGTGGAATATACTTAGAGTCTTTTACTTCGACCTCTATCTACTCAGACGCAGCATATACTTTTGAGAACCATCTGATTCTTCCTAACAGCCTAAAGCCTGGACACACACTCACACTCAATTCAACACAGAAGATCGCGGGTTCTAGTGATAGCGTTGAATATGAAAGATCATTTTATTTAAAAGACGTTGGAGAAAGAGTTTGGAGAGGAAAAGTTTATCCCTCCATTACCGTTATTGAAGATGGCGCAGAAAAAGTCTATTTAAAAGGCATCGGACAACTAACGTTAAACTATATGGAACTCGATAGCGTCAACTTCGATTTCATAGAAGCGCCCAATGTTGTCGCCCCGAAAAAAAGTAGTGGCGGCGGTTCGCTAGCGCCCTTTGTTTTCTTTCTACTTTCAATCATGGCATACGCCACAAGAACAAGAAGAAAATAACCTTATTAATGCAGGCATATAAGTAAAACATGGCCTGCATCAATCTTTGCAAACCCTTACTTGCCTAGCCTGCATTAATATGGATTAATGCAGGCTTATATTACTCATCACTCAGGTCTACACTGTGAAAATAAAGCACCTTTTGGCGCTATTTATTATTATCACGAATACGCTCGTCAATAGCGTATGGGCTTCAGTGCATCTTATTGCTAACGAACATAGCACCTTAGAAACTCCGCATCTGCACATTGTTACCGATCTAAAAACCCTATTTGACTTTGGCAGTGAGCTGGATGAATCGGCTGCTGAAATCGAAGAAACACATTTTCATGTATTAAGTGATCTTACGACGCAATTCTCGATCAGCGATACCATCAAAGCCCGCTTAAATATTCGCAGTTCCATTCCGCACTACCGCACACTTACTTATAGCCCCCCTATTCCGCCGCCTACCGCACACTCATAAATACTCATTATTAATTTTATCTAATAACTTTTTTTTCATAGCCCAAGCTATGAGGGATATTTATGAATAGACATTCAGCCCGTGCCTCTTTAGGCATGCTGGTATTGCTATGCAGTGCGTCGGTATTTAGTCTACCCATGCCTAGTCAATCAGTGCCTAGCCAAGCGACAAACAATTTGTCGCTAAAACAAGCATTGCAGCTTACCTTGCAATACAACCCACAACTCAAAACGTACCCGTATTATGTGCGCCAGCTAGAAGGTGAATACAAGCAAGCGGATATCAGCCCAGCGCCTCGAGCTGAACTAGAACTCAGTTCAGATGAAGCTACCCTCACTTTAAGCCAAAGCTTTGAACTGGGTGAAAAACGCAAAGCCAGAGTGGGCTTTACCCATGCTAAGCAACAGCAGCTGCAAACAGAGTTTGAAATTGCCAAGCTCGACATTTTGGCAGAAACCAGTCGTCGCTATTATCAACTGCTTGCTTTAGTTAAACAGAAAAACCTACTCACCATACGAATAGGTCAAGAAAATCGCGCGCTAAAAATCATTCAGAAAAGAGCAGAAGCTGGCGCAGTCGCCGAGGCTGATGTCGCCACAATGGCGCTGGGTTTAGCACGCTCTAATAATACGTTAGAGCAGCTCGAATTTAGCATTCAGCTCCAGAAAACAACATTGAGTACTATGTGGCTCGAACAGGAGAAAAAGGAATTTAAAAACTTAAAGGGAAACCTATCAATTCTTCCACAACTTCCCAGTGACGAAGTATTAACTCACATTATTGAAGAAGGTATTAACCAGCTACCCGATTTCCGTTATCAAGTTGCACTCTCTCGATTAGAAGATAGCCGCGTCTCATTAACGCAATCTAATGGCAGCGCTAATATCAACCTTGGTTTAGGTTTACGTCATAACGATACCCGCGATGATCAAAGCTTAGTATTAACTGCATCAATGCCGTTAAATTTCAGCAACCCAAACCGCGGCCGCATTGCCAGTACTCAAGCTCTGCAAGCATTAAGTTATGAGCAAGTTGAGTTAACGCGCCAGCAGCTCTCAATTGAACTGACCCGCATTCGAACTCAGTTAAGAAAAGAACTGCAACAAGCAAAGCGTATTAATGACGAGTTATTACCTCTTGCCAGTGAATTGCTCAGCGCCACCCAAAAAGCCTATCGCCAAGGGCAGTACAGTGTATTGCAATGGATCGATGCGCAAAATCAAGTATTCAATTTAGAGCAGGACTTAATCAATAGCCAAGTCCGTATTTTTAACCAAGTATTAGAACTGGAACGTATTTTAGGCCAGTCAATCATTAGCGCTAAATAAGGTTTTACAATGAATTTTTTAACCAAAATAATGCCACACTTTATCATCATACTGGCAATCGCAGGCATCACGAGTAACGTATTAGCCAGTGGCGACGATCAGCACAGCCATGACGAGCACGAAGAAGAACATTCTGATCGCACAGAAATTTCACCTTACTACATGCAAACCTCAGGCATAAAAACGGCCGTCGCCAGTGCGCAAAATTTAGTTCAATACGATACGCTATTTGGTGTGATTACTCCGGTGCAAGATAAAGTCTTTAGTCTGCACGCAACCTTCCCCAGTATGGTCGAAAAAATCTATGTTCAAGTTGGCGACACCGTAAAAAAAGGGCAAATACTTGCGCGCTTAACCAACATCCAGACCCTGCAAAGCTACACTCTTAAAAGTCCCTCAAACGGCGAAGTGACCTCACGCTCTGTGAATACAGGCAATCGTATTGATGCAGAAGAAATGCTACAGATTAGCGATTTATCAAAAGTTTGGGTAAACCTATCGGCTTTTCCTGAAAATGTAGAGCGCTTACAAAAAGGCCAGCGCACTAAGATCTACGACCTACACGATCATGAAAGTGCTCTGGGTAATATCAGTTATATTGCCCCGCAAATGAGTGGCGGCCATATCGCACGCGCACGAGCCGTTATTGATAATAGCGAAGGACACTGGCGCCCGGGTATGCACGTAAAAGCCGATGTGGAAATTTCAACACTGACCGTTCCGATTGCAGTCAACGTGGATGCGATTCAAACGATGGAAAACGAAAGCGTTGTTTTTAAATATCACGACAATACCTTCACTGTTACTCATGTAAAAATCGGTGAAAGCGATGGCCAGTGGACCGAAATCCTTTCGGGTTTAAAAGCCGGTGAAGAATACGTCAGCGAAAATAGTTTTTTAATCAAAGCCGACATTTTAAAAAGTGGGGCGAGCCATGACCATTAATCACCTAATCGCCTTCGCAATCGAAAAACGATGGTTCGTCATGGCGATGACATTATTATTGGCCGTTTTGGGGATTTATAAAACGACTCAGCTACCGATTGATGCGGTTCCCGACATTACCAACGTGCAAGTGCAAATTAACAGCTCTGCACCGGGTTACTCGCCCCTAGAAGCGGAACAGCGCATTAGCTATAGCATTGAAAATGCCATGGCCGGAATTCCTAAACTCGATCATACCCGTTCGCTTTCACGCTATGGACTGTCACAAGTGACGGTAATTTTTGAAGAAGGCACCGATATTTATTGGGCACGCCAGCAAATCAGTGAACGCTTACAAGGTATTCAAGGTGAATTACCCGCAGGCATTGAACCCAACCTTGGCCCTGTTGCCAGTGGTTTAGGTGAGATTTTTACCTATGCAATTCAAGCCGATGAAAATGCACTGACCGATGATGGAAAACCGTACAGCTCAGAAGATTTAAGAACCATTCAAGATTGGATTATTCGCCCGCAATTAGTCAAAGTACCCGGCATTACTGAAATCAATAGCATGGGAGGCTACAGCCGTGAGTTCCAAGTTGCACCGATTCCTGGAAAATTATTTGCCTACAAGGTCACGATTAATGATCTAGTCGAAACACTTAAAAATAATAACCAGAATTCAGGCGCGGGCTACATTGAACGTAACGGCGAGCAATGGCTAATTCGTTCTCCAGGGCAGCTCAGCAACCTTGACGAAATTGCCCAACTGGTCGTCACTCGTCGCGACGATGCGCCCGTGCGTATCAAAGATTTAGCCGAGGTAAAATACGGCAAAGAACTACGCACAGGCTCAGCAACACTGGCGGGTGAAGAAACCGTATTGGGCACGGCTTTTATGTTATTGGGTGAAAATAGCCGTACTGTTTCAAAAGCCGTGGCAAAAAAACTGACCGAGATTAATGACTTTTTACCCCCCGGTATCCAAGCCATTCCTCTTTATGATCGCACGACCCTCGTCGATAAAACCATCGAAACCGTTCGCACTAATTTATTTGAAGGCGCGGTACTGGTGATCGCGGTCTTGTTCGTATTGCTGGGCAATATTCGCGCCGCGTTTATCGTAGCGCTCGTGATCCCCTTAAGTATGCTATTTGCAATTACGGGCATGGCGATGAATCGGGTATCTGGTAACTTAATGAGCCTAGGTGCCATCGACTTCGGTATTATTGTGGATGGTGCCGTGATTGTGGTGGAAAATGCTCTGCGTCGCTTAGGACTCGCTCAGAAAAAGTACGGCCGCTTATTAACGCTGCAAGAACGTTTGCTAGAAGTGACTGAAAGCACAAAAGAAGTTTTCAGCCCTGCGGTTTTTGGCATGCTGATTATCATGCTGGTCTACTTACCCATTTTTGCCTTAACCGGCATTGAAGGAAAAATGTTTCACCCAATGGCCTTCACCGTGGTGGCTGCTTTATTAGGCGCACTCTTATTTTCTATCACTTTCGTTCCCGCTGCGATTGCCATTATTGTTAAAGGTAAAGTGAGCGAAGAAGAAAACAAGGTGATGGCGAAAGCCCGTCAGATGTATCAGCCGTTATTAAAGCTAGCGTTAAATAATAGCCCTGTTGTTTTTATTATTGCGATAATGTTTGTTTCAGCAACGGCTTATCAATCCACTCGATTAGGCAGTGAGTTTTTACCGCAACTGGATGAACACGACATCGCTTTACACGCCATGCGCATTCCAGGCACCGGCATAGAACAAGCAACAGAAATGCAGTTATTATTAGAAAGACGCATCATGGAATTTCCTGAAGTGAAGCATGTTTTTTCTAAAATTGGCACCGCAGAAATTGCTACCGATCCGATGCCACCGAATGTTGCTGATACGTTTTTAATTTTAAAACCGATTAAAGACTGGCCCAATCCGCAAAAGCCTAAACAGCAATTGGTCGATGAAATTCGTCATACCATCGAAGAGATTCCCGGCAACAACTACGAACTCACTCAACCGATTGAAATGCGCTTTAACGAACTCATCTCTGGCGTAAGGGCCGATGTTGCGCTGCGCATTTACGGTGATGACTTAGAGGCGCTTGCACAAGCCGGTACGAAAGTTTCACAATTGCTATCACAAGTTTCTGGTGGGCAGGATGTGCGCATGGAGCAAGCCAAAGGTTTGCCTATGATTTCGGTTATTCCTCAACGCGATCATCTAGCGCTATTGGGGTTATCCATTGTGGATGTTCAAGATACCTTGCGCGCCGCAGTGAGTGGTATTGAAACGGGGTTAATTTATGAAGGTGATCGTCGCTTTAAATTATTAGTGCGAATGAATGAAAGTCTTAGTAAAGACCCACAAGCCTTAGCGCAGATTCCTGTTTTTATTCCTAACCCGAGCCCCTTCTTAGAACTGGAAGCAGACGAACAATCTGAGCTAGTGTTTGTGCCACTCGGTGAGATTGCAGACATTGTAGAAATCCAAGGCCCTAATCAAATTAACCGACGCAGCGGTAAACGTAACATCGTTGTCAGTGCAAACGTTGAAGGTCGTGACCTAGGATCTTTTATTGCAGAAACTCAAGAGCTCATGCGCAATGAATTAACGTTACCCGCAGGCTACTGGTTAGAATACGGAGGAACGTTTGAGCAATTAGAATCCGCCAGTCAGCGTTTAACTATTGTGATTCCCATTACGCTTCTACTCATTTTAGGCTTGCTCTACAGTGCTTTTGGTTCTTTACGCGATACTTTAATTATTTTTACCGGTGTACCGCTTGCGCTAACAGGGGGCATCATCGCACTCACCTTAAGAGATATGCCTCTGTCTATTTCTGCGGGCATTGGTTTTATTGCATTATCCGGTGTTGCGGTGTTAAACGGTGTGGTGATGCTATCGTTCATTAAAGAATTGCGTGAGAGCGGCCTAGAGCTCGCTCAAGCGGTATGGCAAGGTGCTAGCCAACGTCTACGCCCTGTTTTAATGACGGCCCTCGTCGCAAGCTTAGGCTTTGTTCCCATGGCATTTAATACGGGCACTGGCGCTGAAGTTCAAAGACCGTTAGCAACGGTCGTAATTGGCGGCATTATTTCTTCGACGCTTTTAACCTTGGTTGTTTTACCGGCACTCTATCATTGGGCTCACTCTTGTTTTAAGAAAAAGAATACTTAAGCGAGAATAAAGAGACAAAAAAAAGCCCAATCTTCTGATTGGGCTTTTTTGTTTCTACCTGAGTAATCAGATGTGTTATTTACTCAATAATCACTGGCTCAAATGATTTAACTAAGTCATCAACGGCTTTCATCTGCGCCAAGTAAGGCTCAAGCTTATCCAGTGGCAATGCGCATGGGCCATCACATTTAGCTTCGTCAGGATTCGGGTGAGCTTCTAAGAACAAACCTGCAATACCCAATGCCATACCAGAACGTGCAAGCTGGAAAGCTTGTGCACGGCGACCGCCAGCAGAATCGGTACGACCACCAGGACGCTGCAAGGCGTGAGTCGCATCAAAGATCACAGGCGCTTGTACTTTCATGTCGTCCATTCCCAGCATATCAACAACAAGGTTGTTATAACCAAAGCTTGAACCACGCTCGCATAGCATGAGTTTGTCGTTACCCGCATCTTGAAACTTGGTCAGGATATGACGCATTTCGTGCGGTGCTAAAAACTGTGGCTTTTTGATGTTAATCGCTGCGCCTGTTTCTGCCATAGCCACAACAAGGTCAGTTTGACGCGCTAAGAACGCAGGCAACTGAATAATATCAACGACTTCAGCAACCGGGGCTGCTTGATACGGTTCGTGCACGTCGGTAATAATTGGAACACCGAACGTTTCTTTAATTTCTTGAAAGATTTTCAAACCTTCTTCCATACCAGGACCACGGTAGGAATTAATCGAAGAGCGGTTTGCTTTGTCGAAAGACGCCTTAAATACATAAGGAATGCCTAGTTTTTCAGTCACTCTTACGTATTCTTCGCAAGTGCGCATAGCAAGATCGCGGCTTTCTAAAACGTTAATGCCACCGAATAATGTAAACGGTGCATCGTTATCGATAGTAAGGTTTTGTACTTGAACTGACTTAATCATTCGGTCATTCCTTTTATTCAAAAAGTTTGAAGCTATAAATTTTATTAACACCAACGTACTGAGATATTGGATTATCGTCTAGCTGCAGATTGGTTATTTGTTAAACCGTGAGGCTTTGCTCACCCTAGAAGTTGAATTTTAGTCGGCACGCTGTGAATACGCCGCTTCGCTCTCCCTGTAAGCTCAACGATTGCATCCCTGCAATCGGATGGCCTTAAAAATTAACTTCTAGCGCTCACCGCTCACTAAACTCGAAACCTAAACACTGTAGCTCTTTTAAAAACAACAGAGCATTCAGTTTATATTGCAAAAGCATTTCGCGTATCGGTATTGAGTGTGTCGTTAAAGGCCATCTAAAAGAGGGATCTTTTAGTTGAGCTTACATGGAGCGTTAGCGCCGTGAATACCTGCAACGGCTGGTACTTGCAGCGTGCCGCATAAGGACATACTCAATAGCGATAGCAAGCGAAATGCGGTACTTATACCAACAGAGTTTATTGTGCTTTAAAAAAATGCTTACAGCACCACCAAGTTATCAATATGTATCAATTCTTCTTCGCCAACATAGCCTAACAATTCTTGCTGTTCAGCGCTGGTCTTACCACACAGTTTTTGCGCTTCGCTATGATCGAAATTTATCAGACCTTTAGCAATTATGCTGCCTTTACTGTTCAAACATGCAACGACTTCTCCGCGACGAAAAATACCTTTTACAGCTTTTACGCCAACGGGTAATAAACTATTTCCACCTTTTCTCAAGGCCTTCACCGCACCATCATCTAATACTAACTCGCCAGAATGCTGTAAATGTCCGGCAATCCACTGCTTGCGAGCTACCTCAGGGGCCGTATCGGCAACCAACAAGGTACCGATTTTTTCTTTAGCACGCAGACGGGTTAACACATTTTCAATGCGCCCACCCACAATCACAGTATCAGCACCTGATCGAGCAGCCACACCTGCGGCTTTCACCTTAGTGATCATACCACCACGACCTAGCGCACCACCATCACCCGCCATCGCAGCAAAAGACTCATCAGAGGCACGGCCTTCTGTGATCAATTCAGCATCATCATTATGTCGAGGATCTTTGGTAAACAAACCATCTTGATCCGTTAATATGACCAAGGTATCCGCTTCAACTAAATTAGCAACTAAAGCCCCAAGCGTATCATTATCGCCAAAACGGATTTCGTCGGTAATCACCGTATCGTTTTCATTCACGATCGGTACAACACCCATTTCGATTAATGTGCGTAACGTTGAGCGCGCATTAAGATAGCGTTGGCGATTGGATAAATCTGCATGAGTTAATAAGATTTGAGCGGTATGTTTATCGTGCTGTTTAAAAGCGGTTTCATAAGCTTGAACCAAGCCCATTTGCCCAACGGCAGCAGCGGCTTGTAAATGGTGAACTTCACTAGGGCGTGACGTCCAACCTAAACGCGACATACCTTCAGCAACCGAGCCTGAAGAAACCAGCACCACTTCGATGCCTTGCGACATTAAGTCGGCAATTTGATCAACCCACGCTTGAATGCCTGGGCGATTAAGACCTTTTCCATCATTCGTAAGCAGAGCACTACCAATTTTAATAACCCAGCGTTGACCACTTACAAGGCGGTCTCTGGCGGTATTTAAATCAACAACTGGTTTCATTGCTCTGATACTCATTGATGTTCTATCGGCTTATGTTCTATCGGCTTATGTTCAATATTTTCTACCCTCTACCACATAGATAGAAGGTAGAAAAAGATTTTACTCCTGAACCCACTCAACTTCTACATCGTAGTCGTCTTCATCGTCATCCAAGCCAGCCTTACGGGCAGCGGCGCGTTGACGGCGGAATTCAGCCAATTCTTCCATACGGTCGCGAGACTCTTGCTCAACCGTTTCACGCTCTTCAATAATCTGAGCAGCAAAATCTGGATCTTCCGCAGCGCGCTCACGACGCTCTTCGATATAATCCATAATGTCATTGGTAAGCGGCTTAGTACCTTCTCCAGTCAATGCTGAGATTTGGTAAACAGGGCCTTTCCAGCCTGTTTTTTCTAATAACGCCTGACAAAGCTCTTCGTGCTCTTCTTCTGAAACAAGATCTAACTTGTTCAATACCAACCAGCGATCACGCTCGGCCAATGCTGGCGAGAAACGTTCAAGCTCACGACTGATCGATAGCATGTTATCCGCAGGATCACTTTCATCAAACGGTGCCATATCAACGATGTGCAACATCAACTGAGTACGAACCAAGTGCTTCAAGAAGCGAATACCTAAACCGGCTCCTTCAGAAGCGCCTTCGATCAAACCAGGAATATCGGCGATCACAAAGCTCTTATGCTGTCTTACCGATACCACACCCAAGTTAGGAACCAAGGTCGTAAACGGATAATCAGCTACTTTCGGCTTAGCGGCCGAAACGCTGCGAATGAAAGTAGACTTACCAGCATTGGGAAGACCCAATAAGCCAACGTCCGCTAGAACTTTCATTTCAAATTTAATATTACGTGACTCACCAGGCTGACCTGGCTTTGTCTGGCGTGGGGCACGGTTTACTGACGATTTAAAACGGGTATTACCCAAACCGTGGAAACCACCACGAGCAATCATCAAGACTTGCTTGTCTTTAGCAAGATCGCCCAATACTTCTAGCGTATCTTCATCAATGATCGTTGTGCCAACAGGTACTCTAAGGGTAATGTCTTCGCCCTTGTGCCCAGTCATATCTCGACTTTGGCCATTTTTACCATTTTCAGCACGGTAGCGTCGGGTATAGCGATAATCAATCAGCGTATTAACCGCATCATCAGCAACAACGAACACAGAGCCGCCGTCACCACCATCACCACCGTTTGGACCACCTTTAGCAACGAATTTTTCACGGTGGAAGCTCATGCAACCATTACCACCTTTACCAGCGTCTACGCTGATGCTGGCTTCATCTACAAATTTCATGGCAACCTCTCGTATTCATTCCCATTATAAAAGTCGAGCCCTTAGCGCTTTACCGATAAAGCACAAAAATAACATCGGTAGGCTAACTTGCTCAACAATTCGCACCTTCATTTTAGGTACTAAATTCTATATAACATTTTTCTAAAACAAAAACGCCCCAGCATGGCCAGGGCGTCTTCGATAACACACTTAACGGTAAAACTTAGCTAGCAGCGATGATGCTAATAGTCTTACGGTTATTTGGGCCTTTAACTTCAAACTTAACTTCGCCCGCTTCAGTAGCGAACAAAGTGTGGTCACGACCACAACGAACGTTAGTTCCAGGGTGGAACTTAGTGCCGCGTTGACGAACCAAGATGTTTCCAGCTTTTGCCTGTTGGCCACCGAACAGTTTGACGCCTAAGCGTTTTGATTCACTGTCGCGACCGTTATTAGTACTACCACCAGCTTTTTTGTGAGCCATGCTCTAGCCTCCAATTTGGTTCCCTTGGTGCATCACTGCCGCCAAGTTCGCCGTAATTAATAAAAAGATTTAAAGTCAGAATTAACCAGCGATGCTAGTAATCTTGATTTCAGTGAACCACTGACGGTGGCCCATTTGCTTCATGTGGTGCTTACGACGCTTGAACTTCATAATTTTAACTTTCTTATGACGACCGTGTGCAACAACTTCAGCTGTTACTTTAGCGCCTTCAACAACAGGCTGACCGATTTTAACATCGTCGCCATTGCCGATTAGCAAAACTTTTTCGATCGCTACGGCTTCGCCAGTAGCTACTTCAAGTTTTTCAACTTTAAGTGTTTGACCTTCTTCAACACGGTACTGTTTACCGCCTGTAACAACAACTGCGTACATCGCAATGTCTCCGTTATGGATTTAAGAAATCTAAACACCGAACCTCCCAAGCGATTTAACTCGACTTGCCGCTGCTTTGGTTCTAGGTCAACGGGAAACACTCTGGTTTCCAATATTGTAGAGAACGGAATTTCGGGGCGCGAGATTGTAACTCAGCCACTGCTTTAACGCAAGCCTACGATTCTTCCTCAGACTTGACACTTTACGCCCTTGGCAATAGCATTACAGGCCTGATTTCCTCTAGCCTGAAGGCATAACTCACAAACGAGTTTACAGGCATTAATTAAAGGCACTATTCCCACCATGCAGGTTAAAGATATTTACGCGCTGATCGAGCAGGATTTTGCCGACGTTGATTCCCTAATTCGTGAACAACTGACTTCCCGAGTTCCTTTGGTTGAGAAGATTGCCGATTACATCGTCTCCAGTGGTGGTAAGCGTTTACGCCCTTTACTCGTCATTATGACGGCTAAGGCCCTTGAATCATCTGGCGAACAAGCAAATAAACTGGCCGCTGTGATCGAGTTCCTTCACACCGCTACGTTATTGCATGATGATGTTGTAGATACTTCAGACATGCGTCGTGGAAACCCAACCGCAAATGAAAAGTGGGGCAATGCGCCTAGCGTTCTAGTCGGTGACTTTTTATATTCACGCTCCTTCCAAATGATGGTTGAGCTTAAGAATCTGAAAGTAATGGATATTTTATCCAACTCCACCTGCGTCATTGCAGAAGGCGAAGTGCTTCAGTTAGTGAATTGCAAGAATCCAGATACCACTGAAGAACAGTATATGGATGTCATCAAGGGTAAAACCGCGATGTTATTCGAAGCCTCTACTCATGCCGCGGCCGTTTTGTGCGAAGCCAATGCTGAGCAAGAGCTGGCGCTAAAAGAATATGGCCACCACCTAGGCATGGCATTCCAGCTAGTCGATGATGTACTTGATTATGAAGGTGATGCAGCAACCATGGGCAAAAACGTGGGTGACGACCTAGCCGAAGGCAAAGCTACCTTGCCATTGATTCATGCCATGCGTGAAGGCAGCGAAGAACAGGCTAAACTGATCCGCAAAGCGATCCGTAAGGGTGGCTTGGAAGACATTGATGCCATCATGGAAATCGTCAAAACTTGTGGCTCTTTGGACTATACCAAACAGATTGCCCGCAAACATGTTGCGCTAGCTCAAGAATGTTTGAACCAATTGGCCGATACTGATGCCAAACAAGCACTACATAATTTGGCGCGTATCGCCATTGAACGAAATACTTAAGTCTAAGCATCCAAGAACGGCTGCTGGGCTCTTAGGATTAAGCTGTTAATCTATTCGCTAACGTATTCGTTAACTGAGCGACTAAACTAACTAGGAGCCTTAATACTCCCTTAAGAATAAGCTGTTAACGTACTTGTTAACTGAGCAGCTAAACTAAACAGGAGCCTTAACATGGCTTGGATCTTCACTCGTTTTTCCTTTTTCCTTCTACTGCTGCTGAGCATCAGTTCAGCACAGGCAGGTATTCTTGATAGCCTAATAGAGAGTGAACCCAAGTTCCTTCCCGTTGGCGAAGCCTTTCCCTACCAGGTTGACCAGCAAGACAATACTCTAAGCATTGTTTGGGACAGCGCTGACGAATATTATTTATACCGCAAAAAGATTCTATTAAAGCAAGGCAAGAGCAAACACCTGACTGACCAATTTAGCCAGGAAGGCATCCTGAAGCATGACGAAGCCTTTGGTGAAGTCATCGTATTTTATGGCCAAACTGAAGCACTATTTGACCTAACACAGCTCGACCCAACACAACCTGTGATTTTAGGCTTCCAAGGCTGTGCGGATGCAGGACTCTGCTATCCACCACAAAAAATTGATTTAGACATCGACTGGTCTGCTGTCGCTTCTGCGCCATCTCAACAACCCTCTCTATCAAAAGAGCCTACGCCCTCAAAAGAAAACTCCATACCTGTTCAGGCAAAGACTCAATCAACCACTAACACCCCAGCGGAAGGCAACTGGTTTGAAGGCCGCTCTTGGCTTAGCATCGTAGGCCTCTTTTTCTTATTAGGCCTTGGTCTGACCTTCACACCGTGCGTATTACCCATGGTGCCGATTTTAACCAGCATCGTCGTTGGCCAAGAAAAACACTCCCCTGCCAAAGGCTTTGTTTTATCCACAACCTATGTATTGGGCATGGCGATCACCTACGCTATTGCCGGTATTACCGTCGGGCTTTTAGGCGCAGGCGCAAATATTTCGAACTGGATGCAAACCCCTTGGGTATTGTCCGTATTCGCGGCTTTATTCCTCGTATTATCGCTATCGATGTTTGGCCTGTACGAACTGCAACTGCCGAGTAAATTACGCAATCGTCTAAACGACATGAACCAAAAGCAAAAAGGCGGCAACCTGTTCGGCGTCTTCCTAATGGGTGTATTGTCGGCCCTAGTGGTTTCACCTTGCGTATCAGCGCCTCTGGCGGGTGCTCTGGTCTACTTAAGCACCACAGGAGACGCATGGTTAGGTGGTAGTGCATTGCTAGCTCTTGGTTTGGGCATGGGCGCACCGCTTATCGCATTAGGCACCACCGGCGCTTCGTTCTTACCCAAAGCGGGCGGTTGGATGGATGGCGTGAAAGCTTTCTTCGGCGTGTTATTAATCGGCGTCGCGATTTGGTTATTATCACGCTTCCTTGACGCGACTTTGATTCTCGCATTCTGGGCACTACTGGCCATCGTCTACGCAGTCACGTTAGGCGCGTTGGATACCGCACAAACCGGCAAACAGAACGTTGTGCGAGGATTAGCATTCGCGCTATTGGTTTATGGCATTGTGGCGTTGATTGGCGCACTACAAGGCAATGATGATCCACTCAACCCCATTGGCGCTGCGCAATACGGTAATACAGCAAGTGCCCAGCAACACTCAACAGTAAGCCCGTTCACCAACATCAATAATCAGCAGCAACTAGACCAAGCGGTTAAAGCACATTTAGCCGCCAATCCTAATGGCGCTGTGATGCTGGATTATTACGCCGACTGGTGTATTTCTTGTAAGGTGATGGAAAAAAACGTCTTTCATCTTACCGACGTACAGCAACACTGGCCGGATCTTTTGTGGTTACAAGTAGACGTCACCGATCAAACCCCAGAACAAATTGCACTAATGGAAAACTACTCTCTATTTGGCCCACCTAGCCTGTTATTTTTCTCCCAAAACGGCGAGCATAATAACTTGCGAATTTTAGGAGAAATGGACAAAGCAGAGTTCATCAACCACTTGAATAAAGTCAAAGCGACCTTATAAAGTATTGATAACCCAATTGGAATATAGAGAATGTATTTATGCTAATCGTCTGCTCACACTGCCATGCAACTAACCGCATTCCTGAAGGCCGAAAAGCCAGTGAAGGCCAATGTGGAAAGTGTAAACAAACGATCTGGCAAGGCAAACCGGTTGACCTAAGCGAAAGCCAGTTTGCTAAATATACCAGCAAAAATGACATGCCCGTTGTGGTAGATTTTTGGGCCAGCTGGTGCGGACCTTGTAAAGCGATGGCGCCCGCCTACTCTCAAGTCGCCGAGCAGATGAAAGACCAAGCCCTGTTCGCAAAAGTGAATACCGAAAATGCACAGCAGCTTGGCTCACAATTAAACATTCGTAGCATCCCAACCTTAGCGGTTTTTCGCAACGGTAAAGAAGTTGATCGTATTGCTGGAGCATTGCCTGCCAACCAATTGCAGCAGTGGATTCAGCAAGCGTTAACGAAAGTATAAAAAAACAACCATAAATACTACGATAGCCGTATTTCAATTTCCACATCCTCAATTTAATATTTCATAAGTTTAAACGCTATATAAATGCAATAATGGATGTGGATTTAATGACAAAACACATAAGATTAAAACACGGAGATAATGACAACAATAGCAAATGGGGAGGAAATATCTTAAGCACTACTCCTGACTATGCAATTAAAGAGCTACAATCAGATTTAAAAGCTGTGGGCACATATACAGTATCAATAAATGGTATATTCGGCCCAAAAACTGAAAAAGCTTTAAAGTTATTTCAATGGGTCCTAAAAAATATGGGTCACTGCCTAAAAGATAACAAAATTAGTTCTCGTATAAAAAATCCCTCCATACTTATTAGTGGCAGCCTCGACGAAAATACCAAATCAGAACTTATTAGCTGGAGAAGCACTAACAAGATTGTAACTGGAGACCTTGTACGGATACAGTTCTCTGACTTAAGTAACTGTGAAGCAAGCCCAAACTTTAAGAAAACCTCGTCTTCAAAAGTATTAGAGGGAGAAATGGTCATTTCTAAAGGTGCACTAGCATTAATTAAAAACATCAATAGTTTTGCAAAAAATAAAAGTATAACTATTAAAATAAACCAGACTTTTCGTGAGAATAAGTTAAAAGTGACTGGTGCTGTTGTATCTCCAGCCCAAAAGTCACAACATCTAATTGGTCATGCTCTAGATTGCAATATTGTCGACGGTGATAATTGGAATAACAGCACAACATTTAAGAATAAAGAGGAAACAGACAACGCAAAAGGATTGATTTCAGCAATGAAAAATCTGGAATATCGCTGGGGAGGCGATTTCACGCCTATTGATACCCCTCACTTTGACCTTAAAATTGATCATAATACATTCGATTACGAAGCAAAGTACTTTTTTAATCAACGAATGATCTCCCTTTCCCAAGAAATAAGAAAAGAAAAGATATTATGATATCAATCAGATCATTTAAAAATACTTCAACAATAGCTGTATTACTATTTATGACTGCATGCAGTTTAAATTCAGTCGATTCTAATACTATTCATAATACTCTTTCAGGCAACGCTAAGGTCGCTTACAAAGATGAGAAAGGCGTTATTCTATTTTCATATGATAAAAGTTCTCAAGATAGCGAAGCTTACTCTGATTGGGCTGAATATTTAAATGAGTTTTCCCGACATAACAACTCCAACTTTAGCATTCAAGAAATAACCACTACAGAAAAAACTGCATTTAACATATCGCCTAATCAATTCACTCTTTTTATAAAGCAGGGTTATCCGAGTTATTTGTATCATGGATTTATTGTTGAGCCTCAGGTGTATACCGCAGTGAAAAAAAAATACATGAAGCAAGAACTTTCAAACATGGATAAGTCTTTTCTACCAGAAGAACTACACAGCTTCAGAAAAGAGTAAGGATTTAATCTATTTTTTTCACAAACTGTTAAAGCACCTTCTGATGCTGAATCGCCTAAAATCACTAAGAAATTTTCAGCACCCAATGCGCAGAAAATTAGTCTTTCGAATATACTGTTTTAGATAATCAATCAGTACAGTATCAACGCTAATTGGAAATACTGTACTTCTTCTCAAAAAAATTATTTTTTTGTGATCATGAAAAAACTCACTCAATTTTATTAGCATCAAGCCTATTCATACCAATAAACTCTTAGAGCACTCACTCATATACAATTAAATATGGTTAAGTAGCATCATCTCGCCAGGGTGCGGCTTCAAATAATACGAGTTCTCGATGTACCCTTTAGGATGGCGACGGAAATGGTGTCGCAATAACGTAATGGGTACGATCAAAGGCAATAAGAATTTCTGATAATCCTCAATCGTTGCACGCAATTCTTCTTTATCACCCGCATCTAAATCATTCTTTAAATAACCTTGTATGTGCTGCAAAGTATTCACATGATTTTTGACCGTCGCGATGGATTTCAGCAAGGTCATCATTAGTCCTAAATATTCGAGCGCTAAAGTATCGATGTCTTTATCGCTATTGGCTAATGAAGCACCCAGAGTACGCCCTAAATTTTGATTATGGCTCATGAAAATATATTTATGCTGAGCATGAAACGCCTGCAAACCGGCCAAGGTAAAACCTTCATGTTCCATTTTTTGCCAGCGCGCATAAATATAAACTCGCTGAATAAAGTTTTCGCGTAACCGCGGATCAGACAAGCGCCCTTCTTCTTCGATGGGTAAATGCGGAAAGTTTTCCATCAAGCGCTTAGCATAAAGGCCAATTCCGGATTTTTCAGCCATACTCCCCTTCTCAGCACTTTTATAGACCTTAACGCGTTCCATACCGCAGCTTGGAGAGTCTTTCTTCAAGATATATCCACTCAACTCAGCGTGCCAACCTTTCTGGTCGTCAGCCGATTGATACAGCTCTTTTGTCACATCCAAATCAGGACTTTTGGTTCCCACGCAATGCACTTCGTCGTCTACGGTGACTAAGCGTATGGTTTCCCTTGGAATACCTAAACCAATACTCACTTCGGGACAAAACGGTGCAAACTCAAAATACTCACTCAAGGTCTCAGTAACATAGGTATTTTTCTTATGTCCTGAGTCAAAGCGAACTTCTTCGCCCATCAAGCAGCTGCTAATACCAATTTTTATCTTTTGAAGCGTTTCATTACTCATTTTTATCAACCTAGCTCATCATTATTATTCTTTACGTCATACATGCTATTTTAGATCATAGATTCCTTTTTAGATCATAGAATAGTAACGGAATAGGGTGGCCATCGGTCTACTGCGGTAAATGTAAGGCATAAAAAAAGGATAGCTCACAAAGCAAGCTACCCTCCTATTTTTACTCATCAATTTGTTAATGTACTAATTAATCAATCAAATTAAGCACGACTAACAAACTTACGCTCTTCAACATTGATCTTAATTTTTTCGCCCATCGAGATATGCTCAGGAACCTGAACCGTCAGCCCCGTTGAAAGCAAAGCAGGCTTGGTACGCGCCGTAGCAGATCCACCCTTTAAAGAAGGATCAGTTTCTGTAATTTCTAAATCAACCGTCGCAGGAAGCTGCAAGCCAACCGGCGAGTCGTTAACGATTACGATTAACAATCCTTCGATTGCTTCGCTGATGAAAAGCAATTCATCTTCGATATTTTCTTTGTTCAAGCTGAACGATGTATAATCTTCGCTATCCATGAAGACATATTCATTGCCGTCAGAATAAGAGAAGTTTACAGGTCGGCGAACCAAGTCAGCAAAGTTCAACATATCAGAGTCTTTAAACGTCTCATCAATTTTATTACCGGTAACAACATCGTACATACGCATACGATAAATACTGCCACCAGCACGGCCTTGCGGCACAGAGCGTTCAATGTCTCTAACCATGTATACGTTACCGTTATATTCTACGGCTGCGTTCTTCTTAATATCGCTCGCTTTAGGCATCTTATATGTAACTCTGAAATCAAAAATAAAAGAGTACTATAATCCGCTGTTTAATCAACCGCTTATCGCAATAGTGCGGAAAGCGGTTGATAATCAGCGCTTTAAACAGCGCCTTGCTCAATCATCGCTTCTGCAACACGCTTAAAGCCCGCGATATTGGCGCCAAACACAAGATTGCCTGGCTGGCCAAACTCGGCTGCCGTATCGTTGGCAATATTAAATACATGCTTCATGATGTCTTTTAGCTTTGCATCGACTTGCTCAAAACTCCAGTTTTGCATACTCGCATTCTGCGCCATTTCTAGTTGGCTCGTCGCAACCCCACCCGCATTGGCAGCTTTACCTGGGCCGAACGCAATTTTCGCCTCAATAAACGTATCAACAGCTTCTTGGGTTGAAGGCATGTTAGCGCCCTCTGTCACTAAGGTGCAGCCGTTTTCCAATAAAGCTTTAGCATCACTCACACACAACTCATTCTGTGTTGCACAAGGGAACGCCGCGTCAGCTTTAAAGCGCCATACAGCATGGCCATCTTCTGGATAATCAGCTACAGATATATACTGAGCATCGCTATGGGTCTCGATGTATTCCTTCAAACTTTTACGGCGTACTTCTTTAATATCTTTTAACAGATCAAGGTCTATGCCTTTCTCATGATAAATTGTACCGCGAGAATCACTGCAGCTCACAGGTATTGCGCCTAAGTGATAAAGCTTTTCAATAGCATACGTCGCAACATTACCTGCACCTGAAACCAAGCACGTCTTCCCTTTAAGGGAGTCACCACGAGCTTCCAGCATATATTTCGCAAAATAGACGGCACCATAACCGGTTGCTTCTTTGCGTGCTAAAGAACCACCCCACAATAAACTCTTACCCGTTAATACACCTTCATAACGCCCAGTAATTCGCTTATATTGGCCAAACATATAGCCAATTTCACGAGCGCCCACACCAATATCTCCTGCAGGAACATCGGTCGTTGGGCCAATATGACGATAGAGTTCCGTCATAAAAGACTGACAGAAACGCATAATTTCTGCGTCAGAACGTCCTTTAGGGTCAAAATTCGCGCCGCCTTTACCACCACCAATCGGCAATCCTGTTAAGGCATTTTTAAAAATCTGCTCAAAACCTAAAAATTTAATGATGCTGGCATTCACACTAGGGTGAAAACGTAAGCCGCCTTTATACGGCCCGAGAGCTGAATTGAATTCAATGCGATAGCCTTTGTTCACCTGAATATCGCCATTATCGTCCATCCAAGGCACACGAAACATTATCTGGCGCTCTGGCTCAACCATACGTTGAATAATGGCCTGTTTTTTATAACGCGGCACACTTTCCAATAAGGGTTCGATAGATTCTAAAACCTCTTCTACAGCCTGAAAAAATTCACATTGTGATGGGCTAGTACGCTTTAGATCGGTAATGGTTTGATGGATATATGTCATAAAATATTAGGCCTAAACTAATCGATAGATAACTTCTCTAATCAGTAAAAAACAAAGTTGTTAATAATTGAGCGGCCAGTATAGGCCATTTGACTCTCAATTTGACCTAAACTCCCCTTACTTTTCATTTCTTTGCACAGTTTTAGTGCAAAAACTGCGATAGATCTATTTATTCTTATCCAGTGGCTTACCTAACCACTCAACTTTATAAAGATCTCGACGGCGGTCTAGATAATTCCTGACTGAGCCTTCATTTTGCAGCTTATTCAGTTTTTCTAGATCAAGATCCACAATCAAGGTCATCTCGGTATTCGGAGTAGTTTCAGCCATGATCGCATCATGAGGAAACGAGAAGTCCGAGGGTGAGAAAACAGCCGATTGCGCATATTGAATATCTGCACCTTCTACATTTGGCAAGTTACCTACGCTGCCCGCAATAGCAACATAACATTCGTTTTCAATCGCACGTGCCTGCGCACAACAGCGAACGCGTAGATAACCATTTTTGGTATCCGTCCAAAATGGCACGAATAGCATTTGCATGCCCTGCTCAGACTGCAAACGCGCCAATTCAGGAAACTCAACGTCATAACAAATCAGCACGCCAATTTTACCAAAATCGGTATCGAAGACTTTTAGCTCATTACCGCCCTGCATAATCCAAGCGCGTTTTTCGTAAGGCGTTGGGTGCAACTTATACTGCGCCTCTACCGTACCGTCACGACGGCATAAGTAAGAGACGTTCAGCAGCTCTTCATCTTCTAATATCGGCATTGAGCCTGCGATGACGTTAATGTTATACGATACCGCCAGCTTCGAGATTGCTTCAACGATTTCAGCGCTGTATTCGGTTAACGCTTTAATCGAGTCGATCGAATTTTTATGATTTTCAATGCCCATTAGCGGCGCATTAAAAAACTCAGGGAAGAGCGCAAGGTCGCACTGATAATCTGACAAGGCGTCAATAAAGAACTCAACCTGCTGAATCAATTCATCGACTGAATTAAACGGACGCATTTGCCATTGCACACACCCAATACGGGCCGTGGTTCTATCTGCGCCAATTAACGCCGCTTTTTCAGGGTCGTAATAAAGGTTGGTCCACTCTAATAACGTGGCATACCCATGCGATTCTTTATCTTCTGGCAAATAGCCCTTGATCACGCGCTTAACGTCAAACTCATTAGACAGTTGAAAAGTTAAGATAGGGTCGTAAAGCTCTTTACGCTTAACCTGTTCAATATAAGCCTGAGGCGTCAGTTTGTCGGCATGATTTTGATAGTTAGGAATTCGCCCACCCGCAACAATCGCTTTCAGGTTTAGGTTCTGACAAAGCTCTTTGCGTGCTTCATACAGACGACGACCTAAACGCATACCGTGATAATCAGGAGAAACAAATACATCGACGCCATACAACACATCGCCCAATGGATCGTGGGTTGTTAGGTAAGCATCACCGGTAATCTGGTCGTAGGTATGCTGATCACCAAACTTATCGTAATCAACAATTACACTGAACGCTGCCGCCACAACGACACCGTGGTCTTCTATGCAGATTTGGCCATCTTGGAATACTTTAAGCTGTGATTGAAATTTTTTCTCTGGCCAAGCGCCTCCCAAACCTGGGTAAACGGCATCCATTAATTTCTTAATGTCGGCGAAGTCATCAAGGGTTAAGTGTCTAAGGTTAAGTTTGTGTTCTGTTTCTTCGGTCATTCTGTTCTCACTGTAAAAAGAAAAGATTCACAAAATCAGCTATAGAAGAATACCTCCTATTATTCCTGATTTTTGAATCCACACCCCACGGCAACATCTTTTAAAACGATCGATAAAAGAATCGATAAAACTGCGAGTTAAACCCTTTGTAAAAACAATTCGGAAAAGCGTCTATTAAAGCGATTATTCCATAGAATACGTATATATTAGCAATGCGTTGAAAACAAGAAATATCATACGGCGGGCGAAGAAATAAATGTGCATAAATTGAGCAGAAAAATAAATGATTCTTCCTTGCGCTTCGACAAAGTGAACGTTTGGTCAAAACAAGGCCATTAATGCCTAAAAGTTTTCTTGTTTTTTGACCGAGACCGTACAATGTGTATAGTAATCAACACAAAAGCACGACCTGAAAATCAGTCTATTATTTGTTATATCAGCCTATAATTTGGAGTTACACCGACATATGAACCTGCTATGGGTTGTACTATTGCCGCTTATTGGAACTCTCGTTCCTTTGCTAACCGAACGATTCGGCCGTAATGTTTGTGCATTTTCTGTTGCGCTATTACCCGCTTGGTCACTCATATTGGTTTTAATGCATGTTGGTGAAATTTTTGATGGCGAAGCCATTCGCCAAACCATTGAGTGGATTCCGTCCATGGGGCTGGATCTTTCATTCCGGCTAGATGGTCTATCACTGCTATTTTTGTTATTAATTCTCGGCATCGGCTTGCTGATTATTTTATACGCACGCTATTACTTATCCGACAAAGATTCGATGGGCCAGTTTTACGCCTACCTCATTCTCTTTATGAGTGCGATGGTCGGTATTGTTATCTCGAATAACATGATTCAACTATGGATGTTCTGGGAATTAACCAGCATCAGCTCATTTTTATTGATCAGCTTTTGGTCGCATAAACCAGACGCTCGTAAAGGCGCAAGAATGGCCTTAACCGTAACAGGTACAGGTGGTCTTGCGCTGCTTGCGGGTTTATTACTCCTTGGTAACATTGTAGGCAGCTATGATCTCGATACGGTTCTCGCCAGTGGCGATTTAATTCGTGCCCATGCGGCTTACCCTATCGCCTTAGTACTGGTGCTTTTGGGTGCCTTCACCAAGTCCGCTCAATTTCCGTTTCACTTTTGGCTACCTCATGCCATGGCAGCCCCGACACCCGTCAGTGCTTACTTACACTCAGCCACTATGGTTAAAGCCGGCATATTCTTATTATGCCGCTTCTATCCTGCATTAGCGGGAACAGATTTATGGTTCATGATTGTCAGCCTGACAGGATTAATTACCCTGCTGCTAGGGGCTTACATCGCCCTATTTAAGCATGACCTCAAAGGCTTGCTTGCCTACTCAACCATCAGCCACCTTGGTCTGATCACTTTGCTCTTAGGTTTAAACTCAGACCTTGCAGCGGTGGCGGCAGTCTTCCACATTATTAACCACGCTACCTTTAAGGCCTCACTCTTTATGGCGGCCGGTATTATTGACCATGAAACCGGCTCTCGTGATATGCGAAAGCTGAACGGTTTGATGAAATACATGCCCCATACCGCAACGCTCGCCATTGTTGCGGCCTTATCGATGGCAGGGGTTCCGCTATTGAATGGTTTCTTATCGAAAGAAATGTTTTTTGCAGAAACCCTTGATCAAAGCATGCTCGGCTCGTTGTCTTGGATGATCCCACTACTGGCCACTGTCGGCGCAGCGTTCTCTGTCGCATACTCGTTACGCTTTATTCACGATGTATTCTTTAACGGCGAACCCATCGATTTACCCAAAACACCTCACGAGCCTCCGCGTTACATGAAGGTTCCTGTCGAAATTCTAGTTGCACTTTGTTTGGCTGTGGGTATTTTCCCCGCCTACTTAGTAGGTGATTTATTGCACGCGGCGGCGTTCTCGGTATTGGCTAATGACGTGCCGATGCATAGCCTCTCAATTTGGCACGGGTTCAATATTCCTCTGTTCATGAGTTTTCTTGCCATGGTCGGTGGCATAACAATTTATTATAACCGACGCCATCTATTTGAGTTTCAAGCTCAGTTCAACGAACCTGATGCTAAGTACATATTCGAAGGGGCCGTTCAGTCGCTCATCAAATTCACTCAGCGCATTATGGCTACTTTAGAAAACGGCTCTCTGCAGCGATACGTTTTCTTAATGCTACTATTTACATTAGTGATGAGTGCCTACCCACTCTTTGAATTAACGCAAAATGCTGGCTCTCGTCCACAACTACCGATTGATGGTGTCGCCATTACCGCCGCGCTGCTACTAATAATCAGTGCGATAGCAACGGTTATTTGGCACAGAAGGCGCTTCCTATCGCTTATATACCTATCCGTCGTTGGCTTAATTGTGTCATTGGCCTTTGCTAAGTTTTCAGCACCCGACTTGGCGCTGACCCAGCTATCGGTAGAAATTGTGACCATCATATTATTACTGCTGGCACTCTATTTTTTACCCCAGAGCACACAAAAAGAGTCGAGCAATAGGCGCTTAAGTATCGACTTAACAGTCTCAGCTTTAATCGGTTGTGTTATTGGTACCATCTGCTTTGCCATGCTCACGACACCACTTAATTCTATTTCAGATTTCTTTATTGCCAATAGTAAAACCGGTGGTGGTGGAACGAATGTGGTGAACGTTATCTTGGTCGACTTCCGAGGCTTTGATACCTTAGGCGAAATCACGGTATTGGGTATTGCCGCATTAGGCATCTTTAAGCTCATCGCCAAAATGCGCATCTACGTACCGACCCGTGATGATAAAGGCCGCCCTTGGACCAAAGATCGCCACCCACTGATGCTTGCCATGGTTTCACAAAGCTTGCTGCCACTTGCGCTACTAGTATCGGTTTATATTTTCTTACGTGGTCACAACCTACCGGGCGGTGGCTTTATTGCAGGCCTTATTACGTCTGTTGCCATTATTCAGCAATATGTTGCTAATGGTGTGCTGTGGATAAAGCCTCGCATCAAAGTCGATTACCAATGGCTGATTGCAAGCGGTATTTTAATGGCTACCGCAACGGGCTTAGGGAGCTGGATATTTGATAAGCCTTTCTTAAGCACTTGGTTTGACCACTTTCATCTACCCTGGGTTGGTGAATTTGAACTCGCTAGCGCCATGATATTTGATCTAGGGGTTTATCTAACCGTTGTCGGGGCGGTATTACTCATCTTGGCGAACCTCGGTAAATTAACCACCAGCGAACGTGTTGATAATAAGGAAAATGTATAATGGAAGCGATCTACGCGTTCTGTGTTGGAATTTTAACCACTTGTGGCTTCTTTCTTGTATTGAGAGGACGCACATTCACCGTCGTCATCGGACTCACGTTATTGTCGTACGCGGTGAACTTATTTCTTTTTGCCAGCGGCCGCTTAACCATTGATGGTGCAGCCGTATTAGGGCAGTCAACCGAATACAGTGACCCTCTGCCGCAAGCGTTGGTGCTTACGGCTATTGTAATCGGCTTTGCAATGACCGCATTTTTGGTAATTCTAGCCATGCGCTCCAGAGCCGACCAAGGTAATGACCACGTCGATGGACAAGTGCCTACGATCTCAAATAACAGTGCTGCCTCTAATAGTGCCTCTTCAAACAAAGGGAACAATTAATGCAACACTTGCCCATTTTTCCGATTTTAATACCGATGCTGGCAGCTGTATTTATGCTGCTGCCACCGTTGAGTAATTCGATCAATCGCCACCGTGTATTTGCCATTGCCGTAATGATTTTGCTGATTATTAGCTCAGCATTATTGCTACTCACAAGTCATGAGCAAGGCACTCAAATGTACATTTTGGGCGGCTGGCAACCGCCGTTTGGTATTGCCTTAATCGCCGACCGATTATCGACCATGATGGTTTTACTGACCTCCGTACTCGCCTTAGGGGCACTGCTGTATGCATGCGCTGGAGACGATAACGAAGGCATGTATTTTCACCCACTGTTCATGTTTCAAATAATGGGCATTAATGGCGCGTTTCTAACAGGGGATATCTTTAACCTATTTGTGTTTTTTGAAGTACTTCTTATTGCTTCTTACGCCTTATTAATTCACGGCGGAGGTAAACAAAAAACAAAAGCCAATGTGCATTATGTGATTTTGAATCTGGTTGCTTCCAGCGTTTTCTTATTCGCGCTTGGCATTCTTTACGGCACGATCGGCTCATTGAACATTGCGGATATGGCCAGCAAAGTTCGCTTATTAGGCGACCAAGAACAAGCTCTCGTAAAATCTGGCGGACTGCTATTACTCGTAGTATTTGGCCTCAAAGCCGCCATGCTACCACTTAACTTTTGGCTTCCAAAAACGTACGCCGTAGCAAGCGCTCCGGTAGCGGCTCTGTTTGCGATTATGACGAAGGTTGGGGTGTACAGTATTTTGCGCATCCATACCGTCATTTTTGGCGAAGACGCTGGCGCACTGGCAGGCATTGCTATTCCTTGGCTATGGCCACTTGCCATTCTCACGCTCATCATCGGCGCAATAGGTGTACTGGCTAGCCCAAGCTTACGCTTAACCGTAGCTAATTTAGTACTCGTATCAGTGGGAACACTCATTATCGCAATTGCAATGCAACGTGAAGCCGCCACCGCCGCTGCCCTGTATTACATGATGCATACAACCTTGGTGACCGGTGCTCTATTTTTAATTGCCGACCTAATTAGCAAACAGCGTGGCAAAGCCGAAGATCGATATGTGGTTGCTCGCCAAATGACCCATAGCAAAATCATTGGCATCACCTTCTTTATCGCCGCATTAACCGTAGTAGGCTTACCGCCTTTCTCTGGATTTTTAGGTAAGGTGCTTATCTTACAATCTGCTCAAGGGCTCACTGAAAGCGCTTGGGTTTGGTCTGTCGTCTTATTAGCTGGCGTGGCATCACTCATCGCGATCTCTCGTGCGGGTACTACGCTATTTTGGCGTCACTCCAATGGCAGCAACGATAGTGACCCCATTCATCCATTAAAAATTATCGCCGTTGTATTACTGCTATCAGCCTCCCCTTTATTAGTGATATTTGGCGGACCTGTGACCGACTTTACAAACTTAGCCGCCAGCCAATTGCACGATACGACTCAGTCGGTTGATGCATTATTAATAGGAGGGAATAAATAATGAAGAGTCAGCCACGCTTTCGCTTATTACCCATGCCGATACACTCGCTCCTGCTATTTGTTGTATGGTTACTACTTAATAACACCGTCGCACCAGGGCATTTGGTTTTAGGGGCATTTTTAGCCCTAGTCATTCCCTTGCTTACCTCAGGCATGCAGAGCCCACAACCGAGCTTTCACAAGCCGCTGGTAACTTTTCGCTACGCGTTAATGGTCATTGCCGACATCATTGTGGCTAATTTTGAAGTCGCACTATTGGTTATTGGCCCATCTAAAAAGTTAAACCCTGCATTTATTGCGGTGCCGCTCGATATTCAATACGAGCTGCCGATTACTATTCTCGCAAGCACGGTTTCATTAACACCAGGGACCGTCAGTGCAGAAATATCCGAAGACAAACAGTGGCTTTATGTTCATGTTTTACACATGACCAATAAAGATGAACTCATCGCCTTAATTAAGCAGCGCTATGAGAAACCCCTTATGGAGATATTCGAATGCTAAATACGGCCATCACTATCGCCACCACACTGGTCTGCATCTCTTTAATTTTAAATTTATGGCGATTATTTAAAGGCCCAAGCAGACCCGATCGAATTCTTGCGCTGGATACCATGTACATCAATAGTATCGCGCTCATCATTCTGTTTGGCATCGCATCAGGAACCGCGCTGTATTTTGAAGCGGCCTTATTAATTGCCATGCTTGGGTTTGTGAGTACCGCAGCCATGTGCAAATACATTTTACGTGGCGATTTGATTGAATAATCGACACCTACAAAGCATTAGGAACAGATAATGGAATTTTGGATTGAACTGGTAGTATCGGTATTTTTAGTCGCAGGGGCTGTCTTTGTTTTTATCGGCTCCCTCGGGCTGGCAAAACTGCCCGACTTTTATACTCGCCTTCATGCCCCCACAAAAGCAACAACACTCGGTATGGGCGGCCTATTGGCCGCATCTGCAATATTAATGACGTATCAGCAAGGCCACTTAAGCTTGCATGAACTTTTGATTACACTGTTCTTACTGATTACCGCACCAGTAACGGCGCATATGCTGGCGAAAACAGCCATGCATCACAAACTACAAATAACCGAGAAAACCGTCGACAAAGAGCTATCAAAGCGAGCAAGAGAACGAAATACGCCTACCTAGCAGCTGCTTATCCGAATATAAATGACTGTGGCGCAGCATGTACCATAGTCATTTATCAAACCTCAATGGCTAACTCTAGCCCTATTGATTACTCCCTCAGAAGTTTTAATTTTTGTAAAAAATCCACTCAATGATTGCTATATACAACCGATAAATACCAACACCTTAATAAAATTGTATATATATTAATCATCGTGACGTACAATTTGTTACAAGCTATTCAGAACTTCCCTTCCGTTAATAATTAAAGGCCCCTCAATGATCAACCCACTGCAAAATAGTGCAAAAATAATTCTTATAACATGTTTTTTTATCATGTCAGGTTGTGGCGCTGAAGCCGATGACGGACCTCAAGGAGAGACAGGCTTAGTAGGAGAGGCAGGGCCGCAAGGCGAAACTGGTGCTCAAGGTGAAACGGGCCCTCAAGGGATTCAGGGAGTTCAAGGTCCAATAGGGGCGACTGGGATCCAAGGTGAAACGGGGCTGCAAGGTGATACCGGCCCTCAAGGTGCAACTGGCCCACAAGGTCAAATTGGAATCCAAGGAGCTACTGGGGTTCAGGGCAATACAGGCGCTCAAGGTATTCAAGGCGAAAAGGGGGATACTGGAGCTTCTTCTCTTTGGCTATCACCTAGCGATTTAATGTTGCAAGACTCTCAAACTTGGGTGTCTAAAACAAAGGTTTTCATGAATGGTTATAAAGAGGTTATTAAAATAGAGAAGGAGACTACTAAATCTGCAGCTAATGTTTCAGCACTCGTGCCTTTACCAAAAGGTTGGGATGAAGCAACTAGTGTTACCATGACCACGTATTACGCGATTAGCGAGCCTAATGGCGATCTACTCATAGACCAAGGTGCAAATGGCTTTAAAGTTGGAGAATTGATTGGCTCGTGGAGCTATTCACCGAGACCTCTTACCCCTGCAGGGGATGCAAATACCTTATATTCTCTTGTAACAGACATCACCTCAAAAATATCCCCTCAAGATGAGTTGCTTAGTATTGCTTTTAAGCGCTATATGCTAGAAGGCGGCTCACCACAAGGAGATGATTCAAACCTAGGGGATGTGTATGTAATCGCTATAAAACTAGAAGCTGAAATTTAAAGCTCCAGTTGTAATATTTTCCCACTGGTTATTTGCCAGCGGGAAATAAAACTGCCTTAGGTTGAAAAATACTCCTAGCTCTGGGGTATTTTTCAGATCACATATAACCCCAGCTATTCTCCTATTCTTCAGCCACTTCTCCTCTACCGCCCCCTCCTTCTTGTGCTTCTAAATAATCCGCAACTTTTGATTCAAACGTTAAATCTGAATAAAACTGCTGTACTAGGTTATAAGGGCGAATATCGGTGCGGGCCATTAATGGGCCTGCACGCCCCGTAGCGGTGATATACGCCTTTCCCCCAGTATGAGCGAGTAACAAAGGCTCAACAACTTCACGATACATCTCATCAGCCAACAAAGAGGCATAACCTTGGTTGCGGTGCTGTTCCAGCGTTATAAAATGAACGACCCCAAGATCCTGATAATGAATACCTTTATGCTGCACTATTTTATCAGAACGATGTTGGTAATTTTCAAACAAACTGTAACCTACTAGCGCTTCATTAACGTAGAGTTTGATAATTTCTGCTTGAGTACCACGCTGAAGTTCGTCGTGCTTAGAAAGCCATTGGAAGATATTCCACATTTTCATGTTGTTATTACCTAACGCTAATAACTCATCAACGCAGTTTTTAACATTGTCATACTCAAATGTTGGCATTGACTATCTCTTAGGTTTATTAAGTCAATTTGTTTGACTGATATCCGATAAAAATTTACTCATCGGAAAATTCTTACCGGGGCATTTAGTATACTCACCCTTTGTATGACCATGCCCTGAAACGTTATGAACACCAATAGAATAATCAGACATTAGCTTTCGTGTAAGAGCTACCAGCGCATCATATTGGGCTTTTGGCACTTGATTCACTTCATAATTACCAATCAAACAAATTCCAATGCCACGAAAGTTTCGATCTGAATTACGACCTGACACATGAGCCCCCCAAATATCATGCTTTTTTCGCCAATCTGACGCGACTTCCCCAAGCTCCAATCCATTACCATTACCTATAATATAATGATACGGAATTGCATCTATTGGATCCTTTGACTGCCGCTCTCTATGCACCTGCTGAAGAAACTCAATATTACCAAAGTCACCAGCACTATGATGGATCACAATATAATTCCAGCGATGCGGCCAATACAGAGCGCCTGTACCGAAACTAACAAAAGGCACAGAACTTAAAATAAGGAATTTTCTTCTATTAAGCATCTAAGATTTAACCATTATTAGTAGTATTGTTAAACGATTCAAACAACGTGAGATGTCTACTATATTAACTATCAACCGTATAAAAATGCGTGCCTTTTATGATGCATGGTTAACGCGAGACAAGGATATTTTTCTCCACGAGAACAGCTTTCTAGGATGTAATGATACTTCAAGATGATAATTTGTATTAAATATAAGTAAAAGCCTAGAGTTACTTAGATACTTATGACTATCAAGATTCCATGATGAGTAATACCAAGGAATCAAGCTTCTTTTAGCTATGATTTCATAGTCTTCATTTAACATAATCAAATCACATTGCTCTTCAAAAGGGCAATCATATGAAGTGATTAGAAAATAATAACCTTTACCTATAGAAAACTGCCTTTCAATAAAGTAACCCGGTATTTCCTTACCTACAAACTCCCCATCCTTAAAAAGACGGGTCTTGCTTGGCCAGGTGTCATATTCACCCATATGTTTTTCTAGCGAAAAACTTTTAATCTGTAAAATACCGGACCTCCCAAAACTAAGCACTTATCTTTTTATTTAAATTTACAAGCCTTTCTCTCATCGTATCATCGACTTCTTCTGGCTTGATTCGTTTAATGACACTTCTTAATACGCTCACTTCTTCTTGTGTAATTTTGCCGTCTTGTTCAGCCAATGAAACCATTTTATCTAGTTCACTAGAATCAAGTTTTCCATCATTCATAAAACACTCGATTGATAAGAGTGACATTTCAATATGAGCCATAAATACTTCCTATTTAGTTGATTTATTGATTACTTATAACGTTTTTGTTGTCGGACGCTGAAAGCATCCAAGCCCGTAGGGGCTGAACCACAAACTTATTGCTATGGTTCTTTTTCATTTCAATCTAAATCCCCAATAGCCTTTTTAGTACTTTTAGGCATCAATAATTTAGTTAATAACTCTGGAAATAGGACGAAGGCCCCTATTTTTGAAGCTTTCGATTTTGAGGAGTATAAAACCAAAGCTATTAAAACTATTCCTACCGCCGTATCTTTATTCATAATTCATGGAGCCATAACTATAAAACACGAGAGTAATTGCTTTATGCTTAATATCTATGACTTTCGCACTTTGAACTTGATACTAGGAGATGGACCAGTTCGGTAATTGCTACCGCACACGCTATTGGATTAGCTTGCAGTATGAAGTGAGGCCCATTTATAGTTTTTATAATAATATTCTTAAAAGTATCTCGGAAATTATTAATTTTATTTGAACGAACTAGCCTATCAGATGTTGCTTGAATATACCCAACTGGTAAATCAATATCATCTAATGTAGCAACAAGTGATTGCATTGAACTTAATCTCGCCTTGATTAGTGAAGAAGGCAGCGAGAGTACTGTGTGCTGAAACAACGCCATAAGCTCTTTGCTTGCACTAAAGCCCAAGAACAACAATCTATGGAGAATTGACGCTAAAGGCAGGGAGGTCAATAACTTTATCGGTAGTAGCCGAGCAAAGCCTAATAGAATCTTATGTGGCGGGGATAAAAATGTAGCCACGAATATAATTCCTTTCATATTTTCAACACCTTCCTTTGCTAGCGCCACACCAATTGGACCTGAGAATGACTCTGCAACTAAGATAAAGTCTTCTTTAGGTAGTTTCCCTTTAACGAATTCCGTGATCGTCGTGTAATCCTGAGGCCCCGAAATTGGTAGTGTTATCACTTCACAATTGAATTCGGAAAGTTCACCTAGAAGAGGAGAGAAAAGATTTCCCGTTCCATCCATTCCTGGTAATAACACTAGTTTCAATGCAATGAATTCCTTTTAACGCCAATATTTTGGGGCGCTTTTTAGCGTCCGCTTGAGCTTTTTTCTAGGCATTTTCTATGTGTGATATAGCCTAAGAAAAACCCTATAATGAAGAACACTGGCCACTGCCAAAAAATGAGAAAATTAGCTAGTTCAGACTCCCCATCAGATCCGGGCTGGATACTGTAGTAATTACTATATAATTCGCTAAGGAATGGTGAAGCAAGAAAACTTAGCAGAACAACAAAGACAATACCTGTCAGAAACGCCGTTAGATACTTCATTGATGCGTCTCCCAAAACCAAATTTCTTTGGAGTCCTCAAAATCTGAAAACCTGTCAGTAATAGAGTGAATACCAAAAGAGCCGATTCTCAGATTGATTCTTGCCCAAGACGTTAAATCTGTAATGCGACTCCCGTTCCAGATGTCAATATGATCCCCAGATCGGTTTCTGAAGGACTCTTTCTTTTCAGATATGGTTCTTTGCCAATAATCTTTAAAAAATATGATACCTTTTTTGCCGGATATTTTTTTTGAGAATTCATTTGGATTAACTTTTATGACAGGCTTAAGCCCCGGAAGACTAATTTTCGTTAGTCCGTTAGCCAACTCTTCTGCTCGAATCACATGTCCTTCTGACTTGTCGTGCCCATGCCAACAATGAATTGCGCCAGGTATTGATGCTGTTTTAATGCCGCACTCCGCCAAAGAAACACCTACGCGAATCGCACACTGGTTGGAAAAATTCTTTTTGCCATTAGTCATACATGGATCTTTATGATTTGTATTAGTTGGGTGATTGTCCCAAAGCTTCTTAAACGTAATCATTCGTTACTCCTTTAACTCGATTTTGATAAGCCTAACACCTTGCTCAACGGAGTAGTGTATTTGGCGGTTTTTATGCGGCTCTTTGCATAAAAAGTGATAAATATACGAAGTCCGTTGCAGCTATTTGTGTACGCCCAGCATGGGCATGAACTAATGAGGTGAAAGTCCTCTGTAGGAAG
>CAJXUD010000011.1 GCA_913061415.1 uncultured Oleispira sp.
CGTGAAGGTGGTCGTACTGTAGGCGCTGGTGTTGTTGGTAAAGTAATCGCTTAATAGCGTCTTTAGCTTCATTGCTGGTAAATGCTGAGTTTTGTTATCAAAATTCAGCATCGGCTGAAAATAATTAATTTACGTAAGTTGTTGATTATTTAAGGCTTTATAGCAAGAAAGGCCTTCTTCCCATGTTGGGGAGAGGGCCTTTCTTTTTGTGCGCTTGACACTTTTTGAACAGAAGCATACAATTCGCCTCCCTTTTCGAAGGGTGTTCGGCTGCATCTAACATTAATTGGAGACTGGAACGAATGCAAAATCAAAGTATCCGTATCCGTTTGAAAGCGTTTGACCATCGTCTGATCGATTCTTCGACTCAGGAGATTGTTGAAACTGCTAAACGTACAGGCGCTCAGGTTCGTGGTCCTATCCCACTACCTACTCGTAAAGAGCGTTTTACTGTATTGGTTTCACCACACGTCAACAAAGACGCTCGTGATCAGTATGAAATCCGTACACATAAGCGCATGCTTGACATTGTTGAGCCAACTGAGAAGACAGTTGATGCGTTAATGAAGCTTGATTTGGCTGCCGGCGTGGAAGTTCAAATTAGCTTAGGTTAATAATCAAGTATTTATACTTGGTTTTTAATCACACACAGTTCTTGTGTAACGCTCATTGAAATCATTGTGATTGATTAGAGCGGCCATAGCGGGTTTTAGCCCCGTACACTAGAGGAAAATGTTATGACTATAGGTTTAGTCGGCAAGAAAGCTGGCATGACCCGAGTTTTTTCTGAGGATGGTCAAGCTATCCCAGTAACAGTAATTGAGGTTCCATCTCAGTTAGTTACACAGATCAAAACTCAAGAAACTGATGGCTACCAAGCTATTCAGGTTACTTATGGTGAGAAGAAAGCTTCTCGCGTTTCAAAGCCAGCAGCTGGTCACTTCGCTAAAGCGGGTGTTCAAGCAGGTCGTGGTCTTTTGGAATTCCGTACAGAAGAAGAGTTTACTGTAGGCACTGAGCTTACTGTTTCTCGTTTCGAAGACGGTCAAAAAGTTGATGTAACCGGTACCTCTAAAGGTAAAGGTTTTCAAGGTGGTGTTAAGCGTTGGAATTTCCAAATGCAAGATGCTACACACGGTAACTCATTGTCTCACCGTGCACCTGGTTCAATCGGTCAGTGTCAAACTCCTGGTCGTGTTTGGAAAGGTAAGAAAATGGCAGGTCACATGGGTTCTGAGCAGGTAACTACTCAAAATCTAGAGATCATTCGTGTCGATGTTGAACGCGGCTTGTTGTTGGTTAAAGGTGCAGTACCCGGCGCTACCGGCGGTGATCTGATCGTTAAACCAGCTGTTAAAGTTAAGCGCTAGGAGAACAACTATGGAACTGACAACAAACAGTGGTGCCACTGTATCTGTTTCCGAAGTTGCTTTCGGTCGCGAATACAATGAATCCTTAGTACATCAGGTTGTTACGGCATACCTGTCTACTGCTCGTCAAGGTACAAAAGCCCAGAAAAACCGCGCAGCTGTAAGCGGCGGTGGTGCTAAGCCATGGCGTCAAAAAGGTACTGGCCGAGCTCGTGCTGGTACATCTCGTGGTCCTATCTGGCGCAAAGGTGGTGTTACATTCGCCGCTAGCCCACGTAGCTTCGAGCAAAAAGTTAACAAAAAGATGTATCGCGCAGCGATGCAGAGCATTCTTTCTGAATTAGTTCGTCAAGAGCGTTTGGTTGTTGCTGAAGAATTCACTATGGATTCTCACAAAACTAAAGACTTCGTTGCAAAGATGGCTGAGTTGCAGTTAAGCAACGTACTGATCATTGCTGAAGATCTGGATGAAAAACTTTACTTAGCTTCTCGTAACGTTCCACACGTTGCAGTTACTGAAGCGGGTTCAGTTGATCCGGTAAGTCTAGTTGCCTTTGATAAAGTATTGGTAACAGTCTCTGCTCTTAAGAAATTAGAGGAGAACTTAGGATGAACCAGGAACGTATCTATAAAGTATTAATGGGCCCACGTATCTCTGAGAAAGCGACAGTTATCGCAGAGCAAGGTCAATATACCTTCGTGGTAGCACCAGATGCTACAAAGCCTGAAATCAAGAAAGCTGTAGAAGCATTGTTCGATGTTAAAGTTGAAAATGTTCAGGTCTTGAATCAAAAAGGCAAAACTAAGCGTACTGCACGCGGCATGGGCAAGCGTAACGACGTGCGTAAAGCATACGTTACATTGGCAGCCGGTCAGGACATTGACTTCGCTGACGCAGAATAAGGAGCTAAGGTAATGGCATTAGTAAAAACTAAACCGACTTCAGCTGGCCGTCGTCATCTGGTTAAGGTAGTTAACGCTGAACTTCACAAAGGTAAGCCATTCGCTGGTTTGCTAGAGAAGAAAAGCAAGAGTGGCGGTCGTAACAACAACGGTCGAATTACTACTCGTCACATCGGTGGTGGTCATAAGCAACACTATCGTTTAGTCGATTTTAGACGTAACAAAGACGGCATTCCAGCTGTTGTTGAGCGTTTAGAATACGATCCAAATCGCAGTGCTAACATTGCATTGTTGAAATACCTAGACGGTGAGCGCCGCTACATTATCGCTCCTAAAGGTCTTTCAGCAGGTGATGAAGTACGTTCTGGTGAAGATGCTCCTATTAAAGTAGGTAGTTCTATGCCATTGCGTAATGTTCCAGTAGGTAGTGTGATACACTGCATCGAATTGAAGCCTGGTAAAGGTGCTCAAATCGCTCGTTCTGCTGGTACATCTGCTCAGCTTGTTGCTCGTGAAGGTACTTACTGCACCTTGCGTCTACGTTCTGGAGAAATGCGTAAAGTATTATCCGAATGTCGCGCTACTTTAGGTGAAGTAGGGAATAGCGAACACAGCTTGCGCCAGCTTGGTAAAGCAGGTGCTTCACGCTGGAGAGGCGTACGTCCAACGGTTCGTGGTGTTGTTATGAACCCAGTTGATCACCCACATGGTGGTGGTGAAGGTCGTACATCGGGTGGTCGTCACCCAGTATCTCCGTGGGGCATGCCTACCAAGGGTTATAAGACTCGTTCGAACAAACGTACTGATAAACTCATCGTACGTCGCCGTTCAGCGAAGTAAATTAAAAAGAGGATTGAGCTGTGCCACGTTCATTAAAAAAAGGTCCTTTTATAGACCACCACTTGATGACAAAGGTAGAGTCAGCGTTAGAATCGGGCGAGAAACGTCCGATTAAAACCTGGTCTCGACGCTCTACGATCTTTCCGGAGTTCGTAGGACTGACCATTGCCGTACATAACGGTCGTCAACACGTGCCTGTTTTCGTAACTGAAGACATGGTTGGACATAAACTAGGCGAATTTTCTGTGACACGTACCTATAAAGGTCACGTTGCAGATAAGAAAGCTAAACGATAATAAAGGGGTTAATTGTATGTCTGAAGTAGCCGCTATATTACGTGGAGCTCAACTGTCTGCCCAAAAGGCACGTCTAGTTGCGGATCAAATCCGCGGAAAAAATGTTTCTGAAGCGTTAACTATTCTTGAGTTTAGCCCTAAAAAGGGTGCTGACTTAATGAAGAAAGTGTTGGAATCTGCCATCGCTAACGCTGAGCATAACGAAGGCGCTGACGTAGATGAGTTGAATGTTTCAACTGTTTTCGTTGACGAAGGTACTACCATGAAACGCATTCGTCCGCGTGCCAAGGGTCGTGCTGATCGTATATTGAAGCGTTCTTGTCACATCACTGTTAAAGTGTCTGAGAAATAGGGAGCCGAAGATGGGTCAGAAAGTACATCCTACTGGTATTCGTCTCGGTATCACCAAAGACCATAATAGTGTTTGGTATGCCGGAAGCGACAAATATGCAGATAATTTGTTAACTGATATCCAAGTACGTACTCTTATTGAGAAACGTCTTGTTAAAGCTTCAGTAAGCAAAGTAGTTATCGAACGTCCTTCGCAAAATGCGAAAGTTACTATTCACACTGCCCGTCCAGGCATCGTGATTGGTAAGAAAGGCGAAGACGTAGAAAAACTACGTAAAGAAATCACTGATATGATGGGTATTCCGGTACACATTAATATTGAAGAGATCCGCAAACCAGATCTTGATGCTAAATTAGTAGCGCAAAGCGTTGCTAGCCAGCTAGAGCGTCGTATTATGTTCCGTCGTGCTATGAAGCGCGCCGTTCAGAATGCTATGCGTGGCGGTGCTGAAGGTATCAAGATTCAAGTTGGTGGTCGTTTAGGTGGTGCTGAAATCGCTCGTTCTGAGTGGTATCGTGAAGGACGCGTTCCTTTGCACACACTACGTGCGGACATCGATTATGGTACTTGCGAAGCACATACTACTTACGGCGTTATCGGCGTAAAAGTATGGATCTTCAAAGGTGAAGTCTTGGGTGGTATCGAAGAAGTTCGAAACCGTGCTAAAAACCAAGGCAAAAAGAAAGGCGGCCGTTCATAGGGGTTTTTAACCATGTTGATGCCAAAACGTACAAAGTTCCGCAAAATGATGAAGGGCCGCAACCGTGGCCTGGCTCGCGGAAGTAAAGTGAGCTTCGGTGAGTATGGCCTTAAGGCTACTGGCCGAGGTCGCATTACAGCTCGTCAAATTGAAGCTGCGCGTCGTACAATGACTCGTAAAATCAAGCGTGGCGGGAAAATCTGGATTCGCATTTTTCCTGATAAGCCGATTACCAGCAAACCTCTTGAGGTTCGTCAGGGTAAAGGTAAGGGTAACGTAGAATACTGGGTATGCCAGATCCAACCAGGTCGTGTTTTATACGAAATGGAAGGTGTGAGTGAAGAATTAGCTCGTGAAGCGTTCGAACTTGCAGCGGCTAAATTGCCTATTGCTACGACATTCGTTAAACGGACGGTGATGTGATGACGGCGATCGATTTAAAAGATAAGACAGTAGCTGAGTTACAAACTCAGCTAGAAGAGCTGTTGAGCGATCAATTTAAGTTGCGCATGCAGAAGTCTACTGGTCAGTTGGGTCAATCTCATCTAATCAAGCAGACGCGTCGTAACATAGCTCGAGTAAAGACCGTGCTAGCTCAGAAGGCAGGTGAATAATCATGAGTGAACAAACTACTGCACGCACCCTTACTGGTAAGGTTGTAAGCGATAAGATGGATCAAACCATCACTGTTCTTGTAGAGCGTCGTGTTCAGCACCCGATCTACAAGAAATTCGTGAAGCGTTCTACGAAAGTACACGCACACGACGCGAACAACGAATGCCAAATTGGTGACGTGGTTACTGTTAAGGAATCTCGTCCATTGTCTAAAACAAAGACTTGGACGTTGGTTACTGTTGATGAGCGCGCCGTTAAGGTTTAGCGCAGTTACTAGGAGCAAATGGCATGATCCAAACACAATCAATGCTGGATGTTGCTGATAACAGCGGCGCCAAACGTGTAATGTGTATTAAGGTTTTAGGCGGTTCACACCGTCGCTATGCCCGCATAGGCGACCTTATTAAGGTATCCGTTAAGGAAGCAATTCCACGCGGTAAAGTTAAGAAGGGTCAAGTACTTACAGCTGTTGTTGTTCGTACACGTAAAGGTGTTCGTCGTCCGGATGGTTCTATCATCCGCTTCGATACGAATTCTGCAGTATTGTTAAATGCCTCAGATGCACCTATCGGTACCCGTATTTTTGGGCCAGTGACTCGTGAACTTCGATCTGAGAAGTTCATGAAGATCATTTCCCTAGCACCAGAAGTGTTATAGGGGTAGAGATAGCATGTTAAAAATTCGTAGAGATGACGAAGTAATTGTTATTGCTGGAAAAGATAATGGTAAACGAGGCAAAGTAGTTAAAGTACTTGCCGACAATCGTGTTATCATTACCGGCATTAACATGGTGAAAAAACACCAAAAGCCTAACCCGCAGCTACAGCAGCCAGGTGGCATCGTTGAAAAAGAAGCTGGAATTCAAGTTTCTAACGTTGCAATCTGGAACCCGAAGACTGAAAAAGCCGACCGTGTTGGCTTTAAAGTTGAAGGCGAGACTAAAGTGCGTGTTTTCAAATCAACCGGCGAAGTAATCGCTTAAAGCAACTAGGAGAAGCAGATATGTCACGTTTGAAAGAACTGTACAAATCAGATGTTGTAGCCAAGTTGACTGAAGAGTTTGGTTACAAAAACGTTATGGAAGTGCCACGCGTTACTAAAATCACCCTAAACATGGGTGTTGGTGAAGCGCTAGGCGATAAAAAACTTCTTGATAACGCCGTTTCCGATATGGAAGCAATGTCAGGTCAAAAAGCAGTTGTTACTAAGGCTCGCAAGTCTGTTGCAAGCTTTAAAGTACGTGACGGCTACCCAATTGGCTGTAAAGTAACCATGCGCGCAGATCGTATGTGGGAATTCCTTGATCGTCTAATCGACATCTCGCTTCCTCGTGTACGTGACTTCCGTGGCTTGAATGGTAAATCATTCGACGGCCGTGGTAACTACAGCATGGGCGTGAAAGAACAGATTATCTTCCCAGAAATCGAATACGACAAAGTCGATAAGATTCGCGGTATGGATATCACTATCACTACTACAGCTAATACGAACGAAGAAGGTCATGCTTTATTGAAAGCATTGAACTTCCCGTTCCGTAACTAAGGGTAAGTCTCATGGCTAAGATCAGTATGAAACAGCGCGAAGCGAAACGTGAGAAGCTAGTAGCTAAACACGCTGAGAAACGCGCTGCACTGAAGGCGATTATCTTAAACGTTGATTCTTCTGACGAAGATCGTTGGGCTGCGCAAATTCAATTGCAAAAGCTTCCACGTGATTCTTCAAAGAGCCGTTTACGTAACCGCTGCCAAATCACAGGTCGTCCACATGGCGTATACCGTAAATTCAAGCTTTCCCGTATTAAACTACGTGAAGAAGGCATGAAAGGTAACGTTCCTGGCCTGAAAAAAGCTAGTTGGTAAGCAATTCCGATTAGTGCGAGAAGAGTGTCGTAATGGCACTCTTTCTTACACTTTTTAGGGCGCTGTACAACAGAGGAATTTTAAATGAGTATGCAAGATCCCTTAGCGGACATGCTAACTCGTATTCGCAACGGCCAATTGGCTGGTCATGCGAGTGTGAGTATGCCGTCTTCTAAGTTAAAAGTATCTGTAGCCCAGTTGCTACAAGATGAAGGTTATATTGCTGCGTTTGCAGTTGAAGGCGATGTTAAACCAAGCCTTAATATTGACCTTAAATACTACGAAGGTAAGCCAGTAATTGAGACTATCAAACGTGTTAGTCGTCCTGGTTTACGTCAATATAAAGGCACAGTTGTTCTACCAAAAGTAGAAGCTGGTCTTGGTGTTGCCATCGTATCCACTTCGAAAGGTGTAATGACTGATCGTGCAGCTCGTGCTCAAGGCATCGGCGGCGAAGTTATTGCTACCGTCTTCTAAGGGGATTTACAATGTCACGTATTGCAAAAGCTCCCGTAGCTATCCCGGCTGGTGTTGAAGTAACACTAGCGGAGTCCAAAATCGCGATTAAAGGCGGCAAGGGCACTCTAGAGATGAACATCCATTCATCTGTAGAAATTAAACAAGAAGAAAACAATATTGTTTTCGCTCCAAAAAACGGTGATAAAGCGGCCATGGCTATGGCTGGTACTTTCCGTTCTTTAGTGAACAATATGGTTGTTGGCGTAACTCAAGGCTACCAGAAGAAGCTAATTCTTCAGGGCGTTGGTTATCGTGCCAAAACTTCTGGAAAAGTCGTCAATCTGAGTTTAGGTTTCTCACATCCAGTGGATTATGAGTTACCTGAAGGCGTTACAGCTGAAGTACCATCTCAAACAGAGATCGTAATTTCAGGTGTTGATAAGCAACAGGTTGGTCAAGTAGCCGCAGAAATTCGTGGATACCGTCCACCAGAGCCTTATAAAGGTAAAGGTGTTCGTTATGCTGACGAAAATGTGCGTCGCAAAGAAGCTAAGAAGAAATAAGGTCTAGGCTCATGAATGAGAAGAAAACAGCTCGTTTACGCCGTGCCCGTAAAACTCGTATGCGTATTCGCGAGAAGGGTACAGTACGTCTGTGTGTAAATCGTACACCCAGACACATTTATGCTCAGATTCTTTCTTCCAGTGGTGCTGAAGTGTTAGCTACAGCCTCTACTGTTGAAGCGGATCTGCGTACAACTGCTACTGGTAACGTTGAAGCAGCAACTAAAGTCGGCCAGCTTATCGCTGAACGCGCTAAAGCTGCTGGTGTCACTAAGGTTGCCTTCGACCGTTCTGGTTTCCAATACCATGGTCGCGTTAAGGCCCTGGCTGATGCAGCCCGTGAAGGCGGCTTGGAATTCTAAGGGGTAGAGACAATGGCAAATAATGAACGCAATGAGCGTAACGAAAGCGATCTGCAGGAAAAACTGGTTCAAGTGAACCGAGTTGCAAAAGTAGTAAAAGGGGGTCGTATATTCGGCTTCACTGCTTTGACTGTAGTTGGCGACGGAAATGGTAAGGTTGGTTTTGGTCGTGGTAAAGCACGCGAAGTTCCAACTGCTATCCAGAAAGCAATGGATTCAGCTAAGCGTAATATCATCCAGGTAGAACTAGATGGTACGACTCTTCAGTATCCAATTAAAGCACGCCACGGCGGTTCTAAGGTTTACATGCAACCAGCATCAGAAGGTACTGGTATTATTGCCGGTGGTGCAATGCGTGCAGTTTTAGAAATGTGTGGTGTTAAAAACGTATTGGCAAAATGTTACGGGTCTACAAACCCAGTTAACGTTGTTCGCGCAACTTTCAATGGCTTGAATCAAATGAAGTCACCTGAACAGATTGCAGCCAAGCGTGGTAAATCCGTAGAAGATATTCTGGGGTAAGGCATCATGGCTAAGAAAACCGTTAAGGTAACACAATTGCGTAGCTCAATCGGCAAATTGCCGAAGCATCGCGCGACCATTAAAGGTCTAGGCCTTCGTAAGATCGGTCACACTGTAGAGTTGGAAGATACTCCGTCAGTACGTGGCATGATCAACAAGGTTCAATACATGCTTAAGGTAGAGGGATAATAAGATGCGTCTTAATGAACTCAGCCCTGGTAAAGGTGCTAAGACTGCACGTAAGCGTGTAGGTCGTGGTATCGGTTCTGGTCTTGGTAAGACTGGCGGCCGTGGCCATAAAGGACAAAAATCGCGTTCAGGTGGTAAAGTTGCACCTGGTTTTGAAGGCGGTCAAATGCCTTTACAACGTCGTTTGCCAAAATTTGGTTTTACTTCACGTCAAGCTCAGTATACCGCTGAGGTTCGTTTAAACGAATTGACTAAAGTAGAAGGCGACATCGTAGATTTAGCAGCTCTTAAAGCTGCAGATATCATCGGCGATAAGATTAAGCGTGCTCGCGTAATCTTGTCAGGTGAAATCAAACAAGCTGTTACTATCAAAGGTTTGAAAGTAACTAAAGGTGCTCAGGCTGCTATTGAAGCTGCCGGTGGGAAGATCGAGGACTAAATGGCTAAAGGCTCACTACCGCAAGGCATGCAAAGTGGATTAACCGAGCTATGGGCTCGGATCCGCTTTGTATTCTTAGCGATTATCGTATATCGAATTGGGGCACATATTCCTGTACCAGGAATTAACCCTGATCAATTAGCGCAGATGTTTGAACAGAATCAAGGCACGATCTTGAGTATGTTTAATATGTTTTCGGGTGGTGCATTAGAGCGCATGAGTATTCTTGCGCTTGGCATCATGCCTTACATTTCTGCTTCTATTATTATGCAATTGCTAACGGCAGTGAGCCCCCAGCTAGAACAGCTGAAGAAAGAAGGTGAAGCTGGTCGCCGCAAGATCACGCAATATACGCGCTACGGCACTGTATTGTTGGCTACTATCCAGGCAACTGGTGTGTCAGTCGGTCTAGCGGGGCAGGGTATAACCTTTAGCTCTGGCATGGATTTCTATCTGGGTGCTATTCCGTCATTTGTATGCGGTGCTGTATTCTTGATGTGGTTGGGTGAACAAATCACCGAACGTGGCATCGGTAACGGCATCTCCATACTGATTTTCGCAGGTATCGTTGCAGGCTTGCCTGGCGCTATCGGTCAAAGTTTCGAATCAGCACGTCAAGGGGACTTAAACATCCTTGTGTTGTTAGGAGTTGCGATTGTTGCGGTAATGGTTGTTGCGTTTGTTGTTTTCGTTGAACGAGGACAGCGTCGTATCACCATTAATTACGCAAAACGCCAGCAAGGTCGTAAGGTATTTGCAGCACAGACAAGCCATTTACCATTGAAATTGAATATGGCCGGTGTTATTCCTGCTATTTTTGCTTCAAGTCTGTTATTATTCCCCGCTTCAATCGGACAGTGGTTTGGTCAGAGTGAAGGGATGGAGTGGTTGCAGAATGTATCTTTAGCGCTAGGACCTAGTCAACCGCTATATATCGTTTTGTTTGCAGCCGGTATCATCTTTTTCTGTTACTTCTATACGGCGTTAATGTTTAACCCTAAAGATGTTGCAGAGAACTTGAAGAAGTCAGGTGCTTTTATTCCAGGGATTCGTCCAGGAATACAAACTGCCAACTATATCGATGGTGTATTGGGTAAGTTAACTTTGTTTGGCTCCTTGTATATCGCAGCAGTGTGCTTGATGCCTCAGATGCTAGTCGTCTTGGCTGATGTACCCTTCTACTTCGGTGGTACTTCTTTATTGATTGTTGTAGTGGTGGTGATGGACTTTATGTCCCAGGTGCAATCGCACTTGATGTCTCATCAGTATGAGTCAGTGATGAAGAAATCAAATTTAAAGAATTTCGGTTCTGGTGGCGCTGCGCGCTAACAGGCTGAATTGATAGGAGATCGTCATGAAAGTACGTGCTTCTGTAAAAAAAATCTGCCGTAATTGTAAGACGATTCGTCGTAACGGTAGTGTGCGAGTGATCTGTACTGCAGATCCTAAGCATAAACAACGTCAAGGCTAATAATAGTTTTGACCATTGGTGGTGTTTAAGAATATGTGCTTGCATTTAATGTGAGTCACATATATTATCTTGCGCCCTTTATAAGCAAAAACTGATTGGAGTTAGACATGGCCCGAATCGCCGGTGTCAACATTCCTGATAACAAGCACGCGGTTATCTCTCTGACTTACGTATTTGGCGTAGGTCGTTCTACCGCGAAGCAGTTATGTGCTAGTACTGGAATTGCTGAAACGATTAAAATTGCTGATCTATCTGAAGCCCAACTTGATGAACTTCGTAATGAAGTAGGTCAATTGACGGTTGAAGGTGATCTTCGTCGTGAAAAACAAATGAACATCAAGCGATTGATGGACATGGGTTGCTTCCGTGGCATACGCCACCGTCGCGGTCTTCCAGTTCGTGGCCAACGCACTAAAACAAATGCGCGTACTCGTAAGGGTCCTCGCAAACCAATCCGTAAGTAATTACGGGTTGGCTTTTAGTGTAGCTGCATTGTCATTGTTTAGGTTGCAGTGTTGATATTAAAAGTAGGAATGTAGAATATGGCTAAGCCAGGAAATTCTCGTACTAAGAAGAAAGTTAAAAAGCAGGTTGCGGACGGTATCGCCCACATTCATGCCTCTTTTAACAATACCATCGTAACTCTTACCGATCGCCAAGGTAATGCTCTTTCATGGGCAACCGCAGGTGGGTCTGGTTTCCGTGGTTCACGTAAAAGCACTCCATTCGCTGCGCAGGTTGCTGCAGAGCGAGCTGGTGAAGCTGCTAAAGAATATGGATTAAAGAACCTTGATGTTGAAGTTAAGGGTCCTGGTCCAGGTCGTGAATCTGCGGTACGTGCATTAAATGCATGTGGTTACAAGATTAACAACATCACAGACGTGACGCCGATTCCTCATAATGGTTGTCGTCCGCCTAAGAAACGTCGTGTATAAGGAGACAGAATAGTGGCACGTTATATTGGTCCTAAATGTAAACTGTCTCGTCGCGAAGGCACTGACTTATTCTTGAAGAGCGGCGTTCGCGCATTAGACTCCAAGTGTAAGCTAGAAACTAAGCCTGGCGTACACGGCGCAGGACGTGGTCGTTTATCTGACTACGGTCTACAATTGCGTGAAAAGCAGAAAGTTCGTCGTTTATACGGTGTTCTTGAAAAGCAATTCCGCGGATATTACAAAGAAGCTGCACGTCGTAAAGGCGCAACAGGTGAAAACCTGCTTCAGTTGCTTGAATCTCGTCTAGATAACGTTGTTTATCGTATGGGCTTTGGTTCAACTCGTGCAGAATCTCGTCAGTTGGTATCACATAAAGCGATTACGGTTAACGGCACTGTCGTTAATGTTGCTTCTTTCATGGTTAAAAGCGGTGACGTTGTCGCTGTTCGTGAAAAAGCAAAGAACCAAGATCGTATTAAAAGTGCACTTGCTCTTGCTGGCAATCGTGGAGATTCTTCTTGGATCGATGCGAACGCTACTAAGATGGAAGGAACATTTAAATCTGTTCCTGAGCGCGCTGATTTACCAGCAGAGATCAACGAAAACCTAATTGTGGAACTTTACTCTAAATAATAGAGCATCGTAAGGGGCAGCTATGCAGCGCGCAGTAAACGAATTTTTGACACCGCGTCATATTCAAGTTGAAGAAATGAGCAAGACACATGCTAAGGTGACTTTAGAGCCACTGGAGCGCGGTTTCGGTCATACACTTGGCAATGCTTTGCGTCGAATCTTGCTGTCCTCCATGCCAGGGGCGGCAATTGTAGAGGTAGAGATCGACGGTGTACTTCATGAGTACAGCACGATCGAAGGTGTGCAAGAAGACGTAATTGAAATCTTGTTAAACCTTAAAGGTGTTGCAGTCAAACTTCACGAACGTGATGAAGCGACTCTGACTCTAGTTAAATCTGGAGCAGGTGCAGTTACCGCTGCCGATATTCAACTGGATCACGGTGTTGAGATCGCTAATCCTGAGCATGTAATTGCTCATTTAGCGGCTGGCACTGAACTGAAGATGACGTTAAAAATCACTTCAGGTCGTGGTTATGAGACTGTAGAGTCTCGCAACCAAAACGATGAAGAAACGAAGGCAATTGGCAAATTGCAAATCGATGCAACTTATAGTCCTGTTCAGCGTATTTCTTACAGTGTAGATAATGCACGTGTAGAACAACGTACTGATCTAGACAAGTTGGTTATCGAATTGGAAACCAATGGCACTATCGATCCAGAAGAAGCGATTCGTCGTTCTGCTACAATTCTGCAGCAACAATTAGCAATATTTGTTGACCTGGAAAATGAGGAAGTAGTTGAGCAGCAGAAAGAAGAAGAGGAAATTGATCCGATCCTTCTACGCCCAGTTGACGATTTAGAGTTAACTGTACGTTCTGCGAACTGCCTAAAGGCCGAGAATATTTACTACATTGGTGATTTGATACAGCGCACTGAAGTTGAGCTGTTGAAGACTCCTAATTTGGGTAAGAAATCTCTGACTGAAATTAAAGACGTTCTTGCATCACGTGGTCTTTCCCTAGGTATGCACCTAGAAAATTGGCCGCCAGCAAGTCTTCGAAACGACGACAAAGTGCTGGCTTAGTCCTTCGGGACTAAACCTCGCAGAGCGTTCAGTTAGTAAAGGAAATTAATCATGCGTCATCGTAAAAGTGGTCGCCACTTTAATCGCACCAGTTCGCACCGCCAGGCAATGTTTAAAAACATGGCTGTGTCTTTGTTCGAGCATGAAATCATTAAGACTACTTTGCCAAAAGCAAAAGAGTTACGTGGTGTTGCTGAGCCGTTGATTACATTGGCTAAAGTTGACTCCGTTGCAAATCGCCGTTTGGCTTTTGCACGTACTCGCAGTAAAGAAGCTGTTGGTAAGTTGTTTAATGAGTTGGGTCCTCGTTATGAAGCACGTCCGGGTGGCTACATTCGCATTATGAAATGTGGCTTCCGTTCTGGTGATAATGCACCTATGGCTTACGTTGAATTAGTAGACCGTCCTGCTGTTGAAGCAGAAGACGTTGTTGAAGCAACAGAAGCTGGCGAAGAGTAAAATCCTCGTTATAAAAAAGCCCAGCTTATGCTGGGCTTTTTTTTGCCCAAAATTTAGTTTCTGTTGGGTATGTCAGCATCAATAATAGTAAATCCATTCTTTCAAGTAGTACTTATTGTGGATTGCTAATGCAAGGGAGTATTAATGTTAAAGCGAGACAATGCTTATGTCATAAAGCAGCAGTTGGCCAGCTATCTAAGTGATTTTAAGTCTCATAGAGAAGTCTTCGGACAAGATACTTTTAGTTATATTGAAGCTGGCCCACCAATGGCTGAGTGTGTTTTTTTTATACATGGAGCGGTTGGTAATAAAACTCAGTGGCGAGGCCTGATGCAGCTTCTTAGTCGCCAATATCGTGTTATTGCTATCGATGTCCCTGGTTTAGCTGTGGGGCATGAGGCAACTAGCGGTTATTATTCGTTAACTGAATTATCTAATTATATAATGCGCTTCTTTCGGCATAAAAATATTGAATCAGCCTGCTTAGTCGCACATTCAATGGGAGCTAATATTGCTTGCCGATTTTCGGCCTTGTACCCTGCTAAAGTTAATTCTTTGGTTGTTGCCTCACTAACTGGGTGGGAGCAATTATTTGGCCAATCTTATTGGCATAAATTCAGTGAGTTTAAGCAGTTACTTGTTTTTAATAATCTAGATGAATTCAAGGCTTTATTTTCTTCTTTGTTTCACCAACCCCCTTATATGCCAGATGCATTATTAGAACTTAGAATGCGTGATCTGCAGAAGCATCAAACTCAGCTCTATAAGGTACTTACTCATATACAGCAAGAGTTCCATTTGTTGAGTAATGATTTGGCATCTTTAACTTGTCCGGTATTGGCGATTAATGGAGCAGAGGATGTTTTCGTTGATTTATCTATTTTGGATCGAGTAGCGAATCTGTATCCGGATTTTAAAGTGGTTAATTTTAACGAATGTGGTCATGTGCCTTTTCTGGAATACCCAAAAAAGACACACTCAACAATCACAAAATTTATCTTATCGAATGGGCGTGATTTCTGACTTATTCAAGTCTAGTAGCCACGTTCTAATAAGGGCTTAAGGAATGTCGCTGTATGAGACTGCTTTTGCTCAGCAACTAGCTCTGGCGTGCCCTCAGCAATAATGTATCCACCTTTCGAGCCACCTTCTGGCCCAAGGTCAATGATCCAGTCAGCTGTCTTAATAACATCCAGATTATGCTCAATAACAACAACAGTATTGCCGTGATCACGTAAGCGATGCAATACAGCTAATAATTGCTGAATATCGGCAAAGTGCAAACCGGTTGTCGGCTCATCCAAAATGTACAAGGTATTACCGGTATCGCGCTTAGAAAGTTCTTTGGCCAACTTAACACGTTGTGCTTCACCACCCGAGAGTGTTGTCGCTGCCTGCCCTAGAGTGATGTAAGAAAGGCCTACGTCAATCAGGGTTTGCAGTTTGCGTGAAATAGCGGGTATAGCATCAAAGAACTCACGAGCATCTTCTACTGTTAGCGATAAACATTCGTGGATGTTTTTACCTTTATAGCGAATATCCAAGGTCTCGCGGTTATAACGCTGACCTTTACAAATATCGCAAGGCACATACACATCGGCTAAGAAGTGCATTTCTACTTTAATAACGCCGTCACCCTGACAAGCTTCACAGCGACCGCCTTTAACGTTAAAAGAGAAGCGTCCTACTTTATAGCCACGGCTGCGTGATTCTTGTGTCCCTGCAAATAACTCACGTATTGGAGTGAAGATACCGGTGTATGTCGCAGGATTCGAACGAGGTGTGCGACCAATGGGGCTTTGATCGATATCCACGACCTTATCCAGCTGATCCATACCTACGATAGTTTCGTAAGGCGCTGCTTTTAAAGTCGTTGCGCCATTCAGTGCCGTTGCCGCTAGAGGATAAAGCGTACGGTTAATCAGCGTTGATTTACCGGAGCCTGAAACCCCTGTCACGCAGGTTAATAAGCCAAGGGGAATATTGAGCTCAACGTTATCTAGGTTATTACCTGTTGCGCCTGTCAGCGTTAATAATCGTTCTGGGTCATATACGCTACGTTCTTTAGGGATATCAATTCTTCTAACGCCCGTCATAAACTGACCGGTGATGGAATTCTTGTTATTAAAAACTTCTTCAGGCGTGCCTTGGGCAACAATCTCGCCACCATGCACCCCAGCGCCAGGACCAATATCAATAAGATAATCGGCGCTGCGAATTGCATCTTCATCGTGCTCAACAACGATTACGGTATTACCAATATCGCGTAAGTGAACCAGGGTTTGTAATAGGCGGTCGTTATCGCGCTGGTGTAAACCAATTGATGGCTCATCCAAAATATACATCACACCGACTAAGCCAGCACCAATTTGAGAAGCAAGGCGAATACGCTGTGCTTCACCACCCGATAAGGTATCAGAGCTTCGATTTAGGCTTAAGTATTCTAAGCCGACGTTAACCAAGAACTGTAGGCGATCACGAATTTCTTTAAGAATCTTTTCTGCGATTTGAGCTTTCTGCCCAACAAATTCAAGTTGAGTAAAATAAGCCTGCGCTTCATCAATAGGTAGCGCCGTACATTGGTGAATCGTTTTATCACCAATAAATACATGACGCGCTTCCGTTCTTAGGCGAGAGCCTTCGCAAGTTGGGCACGGTTGTACGCTTAGGTACTTGGTAAGCTCTTCACGTACCATTTGTGAATCGGTATCGTGAAAACGGCGGTCAAGGTTTGGCAGTACCCCTTCAAAGATATGGGTCTTTAATACGGTATCGCCACGGCTATTAACATAGTTGAAGCTTATTTCGTCTTCGCCGCTACCTTGCAAAATTAGGTGTTGTTGCTTTTTGGTTAGTTTGTCGAAGGGCTTGTCGATATCGAAGCCATAATGTTCGGCGACTGAATTAAGCATTTGGAAATAATAAATGCTACGACGATCCCAACCACGAATAGCCCCTTCAGAGATGGAGAGGCTAGGTTCTGCAACCACTAAACTTTGATCAAAGTATTGTTTAACACCAAGGCCATCACAGGTGCTGCAAGCGCCCGCAGGGTTATTGAAGGAGAATAAGCGAGGTTCTAATTCTGACAGGCTATAACCACAGTGTGGGCAAGAGAATTGTGAGGAAAATAATAACCCCTCACTGTCATCGTCATCCATCGGCACAACAAGTACAAGTCCGCCACTAAGGCCAACGCAAGTCTCTAACGATTCAGCTAGACGCTGCGCAATTTCAGGACGAATTTTAAAGCGGTCTACCACAACTTCAATGGTGTGCTTCTTTTTCTTATCCAGTTCAGGAGTATCATCTAAATCACAAACCAAACCATCAATACGAACTCGAATAAAGCCTTGGGCACGGAGGTTGTCTAGAATATGTAGATGTTCGCCTTTGCGGTCTCGAATAACCGGCGCCAAAATCATCTGCTTACTTTCTTCTGGAAGTTCAATGATTTGGTCAACCATCTGGCTGATGGTCTGTGCTTCAAGAGCCACATCATGTTCAGGGCACTTGGGTGTGCCAACTCGAGCAAACAGCAATCTTAAATAATCATAAATCTCAGTCACTGTGCCCACGGTAGATCGAGGGTTGTGAGAAGTCGATTTCTGTTCAATAGAGATGGCAGGTGATAACCCTTCGATATGATCAACATCAGGCTTTTCCATCATGGATAAGAACTGACGAGCATACGTCGAGAGAGATTCAACATAGCGACGCTGACCCTCTGCATAAAGAGTATCAAATGCTAATGATGATTTTCCTGAGCCACTCAAGCCAGTAATGACGATGAGTTTGTCGCGAGGAATCTCAATATCAACATTCTTGAGATTATGGGTGCGAGCGCCCTGAACTATAATTTTATCCATTAAACAATTCTGACTTTATTAATCAATAAGCCAGAATTGTAAAGCAACTGAGCAAGGGGTAAAGGAATTAAACAGCGGTTTCCAGAACAATGTCTTCTAAGTTGTCTTTTGCCCAATTAACCGCTTGGATTCGGTTAGAGACATCAATCTTTTTGAACAAGTTGTAGATGTGAGTTTTAACTGTATGCATACTGACATTCAAATTCTTCGCAATTTCAGTATTCGTGGCACCTGTCGCAGTTAAGCTAAGAATTTGCTTTTCGCGTCGAGTAAGTAGGCTGGCGTTGTGAGTAACTTTACGAGGCTTAATGCGTGTGCGCTCTAAGTACTGTGCAATTAAGCGACGTGAAAGCCAAAACTCGCCTTCAAATATCCCCATTATGCCTTTCACTAACTGCTGCTGGGATGTTTCCTTATAGAAAATACCGTTAACCATCGGCCAAGCAATGAGGCGTTCAACTGAACTGGTATTGTTCGTATTAAAGAAAGCGACTTGGATATCGGTGTTTTGAGCAAAAATTTGCTCTAACAACTCTTGCTGGCGTTCAGAGCGAGCTGAATCAGAATCAATCAAGGCAAGGGTCTGGCCGTCAAATTCACTCCATTCATCTTTCCATTCGGAAGTACTGATTAGCTGACAATCAATCGTTGTGCGCTGATGAATAAAACCAATTAGAATTGAGTTTTGAAGGTTCTGTTGACCAAAGAGAATGATACGGCGAGAGGTTGAAGTTGTGCTATCCATCTTACTTTCCTTGTAAATTGTGTGGCGTCCAGCCTGAATTGCAATAAGTTTACGCTATTTGTCTTAAATTGCCATAGGATTACAGTGCCCGAATTCACATTTTAGCGTTAAAAAGTCAACAATTTTTGGTATGAAAGTACCGATGCTCGCAATGGTTCTGAGTAAAGGCTGGCTATATATGCATTTGAGACTAAAGCAGAACAGGGTAAATACAGTTTAAATTATAGTGCAAATCGGCGCTTCTAATCTGCTAGAATGGCTTCCTAATTTATTTTCAATGATGCCAATGTCTACAGTGACCAATATATCCAGCACCGAAAAACGAGCCATTGCCTCGCTGGCCTCCTTATATGCCCTTCGCATGCTGGGGTTGTTCATGGTGTTGCCTGTGATGGCGATTGCCGGGGCTGGTTTTGAAGGCGCAACGCCAGAGCTGATCGGTTTAGCAATCGGCGCTTATGGCTTAAGCCAAGCATTATTGCAGATTCCCGCCGGGGCACTGTCTGATTATTTTGGCCGCAAGCCAATCATTGTCATAGGTTTACTCATATTTGCTTTAGGTAGTTTTGTAGCGGCTAACGCAGATACTATCTATGGCATTATCTTTGGTCGATTTCTGCAAGGCTGTGGTGCTATCGCAAGTGCTGTCATGGCGCTGGTTTCAGATCTGACGCGTGAAGAGCATCGAATGAAGGCTATGGCCTCTATTGGGGCTTCTATAGGCTTGTCATTTTCAGTCGCACTCGTCTTAGGCCCAGTACTGGTCAGCTTTGGTGGTTTACAGCTCATATTTATCGTAACGGGGATACTGTCATTAGCCGGAATTGCATTGATGTTAACTGCGGTGCCAACACCCGCGAGGAAAAAGCATCGTGATGGTAGCGCCATTATTAGCGAAGTATTTAAGCAATTAGGCAACGGACAATTATGGCCACTTAATATAGGCATATTCATACTGCATGCTTTAATGGTTGCTATGTTTGTTTCAATTCCCCAACAGTTAGTTCAGGCAGGTTTAACCCTTGACCAACATGCCTGGCTATATTTACCCGTTTTGTTAATAGCCTTTGTATTGATGGTGCCGTTTGTCATTATCGCCGAGAAGAAAAAACAGATGAAGGGTATCGTAATCACCGCTCTAGGGATTATGATACTGGCGCTCATTTTAATGTCTCAAGCGGCTGGAATTTGGCCTTGGGCGATTGCACTGGGAGTATTCTTCTGGGCATTTAATATTATGGAAGCAACATTACCATCTTGGTTAAGCAAGGTGGCTCCGGCAGGCGCTAAAGGCAGTGCGATGGGGATATACTCCACCTTACAGTTTTTGGGCGCCTTTGCCGGTGGAATAATCGGCGGTTGGTTAAATAACCATTTCGGTATTGAAGGACTATTCCTTATACTGGCATCTGCCGTTTTTGGGTGGGCCTTATTGGTAATCGTGACACCAAAACCCGCACACCTTAATAGCGTGCGAGTAGACATTTTGAATCAAGGACATAGTGATGTGCAACATTCACTCTATTTGGATGCCTTGATTAATCTTAGAGGGGTTGCCGATGCTATTTTAATAGCAGAAGAGCACGCCATATATTTAAAAGTAGACGCCAGCGTTTTTGATTATCAACAAGCGATGGCAGCCGTCAACTCATTGGGAGAATAAAATGGGCCGCAGTGTAAACAAAGTACAAATCATCGGTACGCTTGGGCGTGATCCGGAAATGAAATATCTACCGAGCGGTAGTGCGGTCGTAACAGTTAGCGTAGCAACAGACGAAAGCTACAATGATAAGAACTCGGGCCAGAAAGTTGAAAAAACTGAATGGCACCGTATGACGGCATTTGGCAAACTGGCAGAGATTATTGGCCAATACCTAAAGAAAGGCTCTAAAGCTTATTTTGAAGGCAAACTGCGTACTAACGAATACGAAAAAGACGGCATAAAGCGCTACTCTACTGAGATTGTCGTAAACGACATGATGATGTTAGACGGTCGTCAAGATTCAGGTATGAATGCAGGCCAGAACTTTGCTAACAACCAGCCAATGGCACAGTCACCGTCTGCAGCGATGGCACAGCCTCAAAGTGGCTTTGCTCAGCAGCCTGCTCAACAAGCACCACAGGGTGGATTTGCTCCACAGCAAGGCCAGCCGGCGCAGCGTCCTGCTCAGCAGCCGCAGCAAGGTGGATTTGCTCCGCAGCAAGGTCAACCAGCACAGCAGCCGCAGCAGAACTACGCACCACAGCAGCCAGCCCAGCAAGGATATGGCCAAGCTCCAAGCCAGCCACAAGGTCAGCCAGCGCAACAAGCAGCGCCGCAGCCGGCTAATAACTTTGATAACTTTGACGATGATATTCCGTTCTAAGGCATCATTAGCAAAACATATTCGATGATGCTTCACTCTATGAATTATCTTAAAAAGCCCCTGTCACTTAAGTGATAGGGGCTTTTTTGTTTCAGTACAATAGGCATGTAGCCAATTGCTGAAAGCTGGAATAAAGCGAAATACTCACCTATTCTAATAGCTATCAACACAAAGCAAGGACGTAATAAGTGTTTATCTATTGGAAGGGGGGTTAAATGATGCTCGCTACTGCTCACCCTTCGATGTCCTTAGTTTTAATATTTTTCTGTCTATTTAAGTTTAAATACTTTTAAAGTGAGTGTGCACCTACTGCTATATTCTGAATAAGAACATAGTTCAAAAGAGTATGGTGCTGAGAACTAAGGTCATGGAATAAAATGAAAATACTGTTAGTCGATGATGATCAACTTGATCGTGAAATGGTCGTTAGGGCGCTGAACAGGAGTGATTTGAATGCTCATATCAGTGAAGCCGTCACGGTCGACCAGGGGCTAGAGATGTACGCGGCGAATAGCTACGACATGGTATTGCTCGACTATCAATTGCCACAGCGTAATGGCATTGAAATGATCCTAGAACTAAGAAATGAAACGAAAGACAACAGTATCGCCATTGTAATGATGAGCTCATCAGAGGATGAGGAGTTATCATTAGCCTGTATAAGAGCAGGCGCTCAAGATTTTTTACTCAAATCAGAAATATCCTCAGTTCGACTAAGGAGAGCATTAATACATGCTTCTACTCGCTTTGAATTAGAAAAGAAACTCTACAATACCTATAAAAAAGTCAAATTGCTCGCCGAAACCGATTCATTAACGGGGTTGGCTAATCGTTATTACTTTGACGAATCCTTAAAGCAAGTCCTCACCCTTAATACTCGTAGTCAGCAACAAACAGCCCTTTTATTATTTGATCTCGACAACTTCAAAGTGGTCAATGACAGCTTTGGACATGATGTGGGTGACCTGTTATTAAAAAAAGTCGTATTGAGAATTAAAAGCTGTTTACGAGGAAATGAAACCTTTGCTCGCTTAGGGGGAGATGAGTTTGGCATCATGTTGAATGACTTAAGCAGCAGTGACCAAGCAGGGCAGGTCGCAAGGCGAATTGTCACGGTTTTACACAAACCCTTCGAAATTGCCTCTGCATTTTTGCAAACAACGGTCAGTGTCGGCATTGCAATATTCCCTGAGAATGGAAAAACCAGCGAAGTACTCTTTAAGCATGCCGATATCGCGATGTACCGAGCAAAGAATAACGGCAGAAATCAAATATGTTTCTTTGAAGAAGAAATGCAAAAGAAATTTTATCTTCGTATTAAAACGGAAGCAGAATTAAGAGTTGCCCTAGTAGAGCAGCAGTTACTATTATTTTATCAGCCCGTCATAAATCCAGAGAATAACCAGATAGTCGGTTTTGAAGCGTTGATTCGCTGGCAGGTGGGTGATGAGTTGCGCACACCGGATCAATTCATCGATGTCGCTGAAGAAACTCGATTGATAGTACCCATTGGAGAGTGGGTGATGGAGGAAGCCATCTCGACACTCGCGCGATGGAATAGAAAATACAACCAAGTACTCACGATGGCCATTAATGTATCGGCTCATCAACTATGCGATCGTAATTTTGTTGAAAAATTAAATAGCAGTTTGATTAAACATAAAGTTCCAGCTGAATTAATTGATATCGAAGTGACAGAAACCGCATTGTTAAAAGAGACAGAAGAAGCACGTAATGCACTAGTGGCGATTGATCAATTGAGGTGCCGATTATCATTAGATGATTTTGGTACAGGTTATTCATCCGTGTCCCACCTTAGGAATTACCCCATCTCGGTAATGAAAATTGATAAAAGCTTAATGCCCATTGATGAAACGGATATGAAAAATATAGCCCTCGTCGAAGGCTTGGTATCTATGGCCTCAATTTTAGGACTTGAAATTGTTGCTGAAGGTGTGGAAACACCCTATCAAGTATCGCTGTGTAATATATTTAATATTACCCATGTGCAAGGATATTTTTATTCAAAGCCTAAAAGGCGAAAAGATATTGAAAATGAATATTTAAACAATAACGTTATTTATGTTGATCTGATGAGTGAAAATGAAGATGAACATTAAGTTTAGCTTTGGGCGTTTACATTGGGCGGTCATATTCACTTCTTTCGTATTAACCATTGCAGCATGGCAAGTCTCTACATCACAAATTGAAAAAAGAATCGAACAGCGTTTTGATTTTTTATCTAATCAGCTGGTGACACAAATCATTGAACGAATGAAACGCTATGAGAATGCTTTAAAAACAGGTGCCGTAGCAATTCAAACACAACGAAAAAAAATTGATGTAGACGATTGGTTACGATTTTCAAAGGCCTTGAAAATAACCTCGATGTATCCTGGCATCAATGGCATAGGTGTAATTTATCACATAAGGCCTGAAGAGAAAGACAGCTTTATAAAAGAACAAAGGGCACTTAGGCCAGACTTTAAAATACACCCTTATCATGGCGCTGTAGAAAACTGGCCAATAACCTATATTGAGCCATTGGATGGTAATGAGCAGGCGGTCGGCCTAGATATCGCTTTTGAACAACATAGAATTAATGCTGCGAAAAAAGCCAGAGACACCTCACAGACTCAGATAACTGGGCCAATTACGTTGGTTCAGGATCAAAAGCAAACTCCTGGATTTTTACAGTTTGTACCTCTTTATAATAGTCATGATATTACGACGACAGAGCTGAAAAGGCAGCATTTTATTGGGCATGTATATGCGCCTTTTATCATGCATAAGTTAATATCAGGAACGTTCAATCAAAAAGATATACAAGATGATAACCGCCATATTAGATTCAGTATTTATGATGGTGACGAACTACTTTATGATGAGTTAAAAGAAGAGGGAGTAACGACAACAAAATCACCAAATCGTAGTAAAAAAATAACCATAGAAATGTACAGCAGAACGTGGACATTTAATATTCAAACTGCATCTACATTCGATGAAGAAATGAAAACCAACCAGTCGACCTATGTACTGATTGGTGGCATTGTAATTGATGTGTTACTGATTTTTATTTTTATAATCTTAACCGGGCGTGATAAAAGATCATTAATATTAGTGGATGAAATGACAAGGAGGGCACTTGTTAATGAAGAATATTTTCGTCACGTGATAGAAGCTGCGCCGTGTGGAATGATTATCACAAATGATAATGGGCTAATTGAAGAGGTTAACCCACATGCACTGGCTCTATTTGGTTATTCAAAAGAACAAATGCTTGGGCAGTCTATCGATATGCTCGTTCCACATCGGTTCAGTTCTGCGCATTCAAAGCATCGAGAGGGGTTTTATAAGCATCAAGAAAATCGTCGTATGGGCATTGATCGTAATGTCTCTGGATTGAAAAGTAATGGCGATGAATTTCCTGCTGAAATAGGACTAGCGCATTTTAATGGCGAAGGTGGAACCAAAATATTAGCAACGATTATCAATATGACTGAATATGTCAGCATTACAGACGAATTAAAACGCAGTAATAAGGATTTAAATGAATTTGCTTATGTTGCCTCCCATGATTTAAAAGCCCCTTTGCGTGGGATTATGCAGCTAGCCAGCTGGATTTATGAAGATATTGAAGAGTCAGCCAGTGACGAAACTAAAACACATTTAAAGTTACTGCAAAGCAGAACGGCACGTTTAGAAAAACTGCTAGACGACCTGTTAATCTATTCACGGGTAGGTAATCATTTAGGAGACATAGAAAAAATTGATGTAAGCGAAAGTGTTCAAATGATTTTTCAATTACTCGACCCACCTGAAGGCTTTGTATTAAATTTACCCGCACCGTTACCTATTATGACGACCTTGACGACACCACTGGAAGTGATTTTCAGAAACTTAATTGGTAATGCGATTAAACATCATGATAAAACCGAAGGTGTTATTACCATTACCGTGATTGAGAAGGATAACTTTTATGAATTCTTTTGTGAAAATGATGGGCCGCCGATTGCTCCTCAGCATCACGATCAAATTTTTGAAATGTTTAAAACGTTAAGGCCACGAGATGAAGTAGAAGGAAGTGGAATGGGGCTGTCGATCATTAAGCGGATGCTTGATTACCATGGTCAAAAAATCACTATTGTTTCTGCAGAGGAACGTGGGGTAATATTTTCATTTACATGGCCCAAAGATTTCACCCGTAAAGGATAACCCGTGAATAATAAAAAATTTAAACCTGCTTCTATATTACTCGTTGAAGATGACGATATAGATGCGATGAGTGTACAGCGTGCCTTTCAACGCATGAAAATCGCCAATCCTATTGTGCGTGCTAAAGATGGAATTGAAGCCTTAGACATTTTGTTAAAGGGAGGTATAGAGCAGCCTTATTTGATTTTGTTAGATCTAAACATGCCAAGAATGGGCGGTTTAGAATTACTCGATACTATTCGTAATAACCCACAGTTAGAGTTGAGTGTTGTTTTTGTACTGACGACGAGTAAAGATGATGAGGATAAAATTAAGGCGTATAAACACCATGTTGCAGGCTACATTGTTAAAGAAAAGCTTGATGAAGGCTTTGAACAGCTAGTTAAAATGTTAGATCATTATTGGCGATTAGTTGAATTACCTGTAGTTTAAGTGGCTCTAGATCATTATTAATCATTAAACTTCATAATAAACCTCATATATTCTGGTAATATGTGGGGTTTAATTTTATACGCAATAGTAATGCATAACGGGTTTGAATTAATCAACTTAGATAACCTGATTAGAAAACCTGCCTAGAAAACTAAGTTAGATAAACAAGCCTAGATAAATGGCGATTGGGGAATACGAATGACTGATCATGATGAAAAGCATCAGCAACGAATGGCAAAAAAGAAAGCGATTGTTGATGCAAGGATTGCCGCGGCTCAAGAAGAACGAGGCATCTTGATTCTCTTAAAAGGTAACGGTAAAGGTAAAAGCAGTTCAGCGCTAGGAACCATGGCTCGATCGTTGGGTTATGGTAAAAAATGCGCGGTTATACAATTTATTAAAGGCCAAAATGAAACGGGTGAGCAGCGATTTTTTCAAGATCATCCTTTAGTTGACTGGCATGTGATGGGGCATGGCTTTACTTGGGAAACACAAGATAAGAGCCAAGACATTGCAGCGGCGGAAAAAGCTTGGGAGCTAGCAGCACAATTGTTACAAGATGAGTCTTATGACTTTTTATTGTTCGATGAAATGAGCTATATGTTTAAGTATGGTTACCTAGATGTAGAACCTGTAGTGAAAGCTTTGCAAGCACGCCCTAAAATGCAAAACGTGATGATTACGGGCCGTACCATGGCCACCCCTTTACAAGACATTGCAGATACAATTTCGACAGTCCAAGAAGATAGGCATGCCTTTCACCTGGGGGTTAAAGCGCAAGAAGGTATTGAATTCTAATGAACGCTTTAAATAATCAGGATTCAGTCTTTTGCCCCGCGTTATTTTTAACAGCTCCAGCTTCAGGGCAAGGCAAGACAACGGTGACGGCCGCACTGGCTAGAATGCTCAAACGTCAAGGTAAGGTGGTAAGGGTATTTAAAACAGGTCCTGATTATTTAGACCCGCAAATATTGGCTCAAGCTTCTGGTGAGCACGTTGAGCAATTAGATTTGTGGATGGCAGGAGAAAACTACTGTCGTTATCAGTTTTACCAAGCCGCTAAAGAAGCTGACCTAATTATTGTAGAAGGTGCAATGGGGATGTTTGATGGTAATCCTTCGAGCGCGGATTTAGCAGCCACCTTCAATATTCCTATGGCAATCGTAATGGATGTAAAAGCCATGGCGCAAACGGCTGCTATTATGGCTATGGGATTAGCCAACCACCGGTCAGATGTGAAAGTAGCAGGCTTGATTGCAAATAGCTGCAGCACTGAGCGGCATCGTCAGCTCATAGAAGAAGCCTTACCTGAAAGTTTACCTCTATTAGCAACCTTGCCTAAATCCGAGAGTATTGCACTGCCGGAGCGTCACCTTGGGTTAGTGCAAGCGAGTGAAATGCGTGATGAGTTAGAGCAGCGTTTTGAAGCAGGTGCTGATTGGCTGGTGGCTGCAGGGTTAGAAAATATTCTTCAGCGTTTTGGCAATGTTGAGTTCAAGCCTAGCCAGTTACCCCTATTAGAAGCTCACCTACAAGGTACAACGATCGCTATCGCAAAAGATGAAGCTTTTAGTTTTATCTATCAAGCTAACCTATTGGTTTTACAGAAGCTTGGCGCCGACCTGAAATTTTTCTCTCCATTGCATGATTCGTTAATTCCGCAAGCAGATGCACTGTGGTTACCAGGTGGTTACCCCGAACTTCATACAAAAAAATTGGCGAATAATGTAAGTATGCTTAACAGCATTAAGGAATTTGCAGCGGCTGAAAAACCGATATTAGCCGAGTGCGGCGGGTTATTATATTGTCTAGAAAGCCTTACCGACTTGAATAACGAGACATATCCAATGGCAAATATTCTTGCAGGTGAAGGGGCAATGAAAGGAAAGCGTGGCTGCCAAGGTATGCAAACGGCAATCTTTCCTGAGGGCGAGATACGAGCACATGCACACCACCGCTCGCGTAGTTTTAATATGCCAGAACCACTTTCTTATGGGCGACGTCAGCACCATCCTGCACCCGGAGAAGCGGTATATCGTGACAAGAATTTAAATGCGAGTTACTTACATTTATTTTTCCCTTCCAACCCGAGTGTGATCAGTTGTTTATTTAAACCAGAATTAGCTGATGGCATTAATAAATAAATTATAGGATTTTTAATGATGACGATGGAAATATTTACCCTGTTGATGACAGGTTTAGGCTTGGGGTTATTGCATGCCTTAGATGCTGATCATGTTATGGCCGTATCAGCCTTAAGTAATCGTAAACCAGATTTTAAACGCACGTTAAAGTTCAGTGCTAACTGGGCTATCGGTCATGGAAGCGTATTAATAATTTTAGGCCTGTTATTTTTTGGGCTAGGCATCGCTTTACCAGAGACCGTTCAGCAAATTGCTGAATCCAGTGTCGGAGTACTTTTAATTGCGTTGGGGCTCGCATGTTTTTGGCAATTCCATAAAGAAAAAATCATCCTCAAAAAACATACGCATGAACATTCTGACGGGGCTATAGAGCATACTCACTTGCATCTCGCTGAACATACTCAAGAGAGTGGCAATACGATGCAAAGCCCTAAAGAAATTAAGGAAGCACATACGCCTATCATGGTGGGTGTATTGCACGGATTAGCAGGCAGTGCGCCAGCGCTAGCTATTATCCCAGCCATGATGCAAACCCGCTTGCTAGAGTCGATTTCTTATCTGATATTATTCAGTGCAGGTGTTTTATTCTCGATGGTAGCTTTTGGATTAAGTTTTGGTTTTATACAGAAAAAATTACAAGAGAAATCTGTACGAATTTTTAATTGGGTGCGAAAAATCATTGCAATGTTTGCTATCAGTATAGGTTTTTACTGGCTAACGCAAGCTGCTTAGGAATATGTTTGAAAGGCTCCGTTAATTTAAAAATCAATACCTTAACGGAGCCTAGTCAACGATCGCACGTAATTATTAACGAGCGATCTTCTTTATTAAACCAACTGCATCAAACTCTCTTTCGAATAATCCTGCAATTCTTCCAAGCGATTTTCACGTACTTTAATTACCCACTCAGGGTCTTGAATTAAAGCACGGCCTACAGCGACTAAATCAAATTCATTTTTTGCAACACGTTCAGCAAGCTGAGTAATAGAACTGGTTTCAATACCGGCTTGAGCCGACATTGCCATACCGTGTTCAGCCCCCACAAAGCTGGTATTCAACCCCACACTACCCACAGTAATAACAGGCTTGCCGGTTAACTTCTTAGTCCAGCCAGCAAGGTTTAATTCAGAATCCGTGGCTGAGTTTTCAAATTCTTTTTCCCAATAGCGACGTGTACTGCAATGGAAGATATCCACACCGGCATCTACTAGAGGCGTTAAGAAGGCTTTTAACTCTTCAGGAGTTTCTACTAAACGAGCATCGTAATCTTGCTGCTTCCATTGAGAGAAACGGAATATTATAGGGAAGTCTTCACCCACACGAGCACGAATCGCACGAACGATCTCAACCGCAAACTTAGTACGGGCGACAAGATCGCCACCGTAGCTGTCGTCACGAACATTAGTACCTTCCCAGAAGAACTGATCGATCAAATAACCGTGAGCGCCATGAACTTCTACCGCATCAAAACCAATGTCTTTGGCATCGGCAGCAGCTTGTGCAAACGCTTCAACGACCTCATCGATATCTTGCTGAGTCATGGTAATGCCATTTGGTTTTCCTGGCATGAATAAACCAGAAGGGCTGTGGCCAGGAATAGACGGATCTGGCTCAACCCCTTCTTTACGTACTGAACCAACATGCCATAGTTGTGGTGCGATTTTTCCGCCTTTAGCGTGCACGGCATCAACCACTTTTTTCCATCCAGCCAGAGATGCCTCGCCATGAATAGCAGGAACACGAGGATAACCATTAGCGGCTTTATGACCAACCGTTGTGCCTTCTGTGATAATTAAACCGACTTCGTTTTCGGCGCGAAGAGCGTAATACGCGACCACTAAATCATTGGGTACACCGCCCGGAGAGAAGGTACGGGTCATTGGGGCCATAACAATACGATTATTTAACGACAGTGGACCAAGTGTAATAGGCTGGAATAATGGAGATAAAGAATTGCTCATAGTGTTCCTCTTTGCTTTTTTTGTTCTATTTAGCGTTTATAAAAATCTAATCAAATCTGATTCATCACTATGCCATAGGTGAATGATTTCTGGCAGAGTTATCGAAATCAACCGTTACGTGGTAATGCCCTTGGCATTCTTTAACTTGGTACAACCAACCTTGGCGATTAATGATTTTTTCGCTGAGCTGTAACCCTAAGCCATAACCTAGTGCGGTTTGTTTTGTATCTGTTTCGACTTCAGCTAGGGTGCGACTGCTAGAGTCACTGGTACTATTAATGATCGTAATGCGACTGCCTTGCTGCGTGATGGTCACTTGCCCTTGTTGAGTATGTTGATAGGCGTTGCGAATCAAGTTACTTAATACAATATGGCAAGCCGTTGCAGTGATGGGGTGGTTGCAAGTATCACCAGATATTTTAACTTCGACTTCTTTTGCATTGAGTAAATAGCTCAACTCATTACAAAGTTGTTTAATTTTTTCGTGTAAATTAATCGACTCGGGTGTGGTTGTTTGCTCTTCCTCGCGGCTTAACCAAAGCAAGGTATCGGTTAAATCACTCATGGTTAATCCTGCCCGTTCGATACGTTGCAAGGTTAACTCTTGTTTATCACCTAATGGCGCTTTCTCGCTCAAGCGTTTTAATAAATCGACATTGCTGCGGATAACAGAAATCGGAGTGCGTAACTCATGGCTCGCATAACTTAAAAAATGCTGCTCTCGATTTAAACTTTTTTGTGCAGACGTTAAGCTATCTTGTATTAGAGACGCTAAAACATTTAGCTCATTATAAGTGAAGTCAGGAAGCGGTTTTTTTATATTGTCTTGGTTTAATGATTTTGCCCAGTTCTTTAATGATTCTACTGGTCTGGCTATTTTACTCATAATCATCGTGAGTAAAAATGCGAACAGTGCAATGGCTGCAAGGGCGGTAAAAAATATCCAGTAAAAGTGCTTTATCGGTTGTCCTGATATTGAGGTAGCAGGGCGATCTTTGTCTAGCATTACACGGGATATATAGCGTTTTTCACCCTCTGGGTTGGTATATAAAAGAATGAAATAGATATTTTCAGGCATGAGGAAAACAGAATCTTGATCTTTAATTTTCTGTAATTCTCCGACCATTATGGGTGGTGTTTCAAAGCGTGTTTGAATAATGCTGGGTGTATCTTGCCAGCGACTGGCGATAGTGAAACCCAATAAATGTTGGGGATTACCATCGGCAACGTCAGGAGATTTCGCAAGTTCGCGCATAACGCTTTTAATGCCTTTATCTAAACCACTGATAAAGTAATTTACGCTTAATAAAGAAAATCCAATGGTCATTGTTGAACCTAGCAATACAATACTGATAAAAAAGTACAACCTCAGGCTAGGTCTAATTTTCATTATTTTTATTCCCTACTATTTCTAAGTCGCCTTGATCAGCTGCTTTAATGGCGAAACCGATTCCTGAAATAGTTTCTAGTTTTAATAACGGACTGTGTTTAGAGGCATCCAGTTGTTTGCGCACGTGATGAATATGCACTTTTAAACTATTGCTATCAGGTTGCTCGTCGCCCCAAACTGCTTGCATGATGTGTTGACGACCCATGGGTTGAGGGCTTGCACGTACCAGCACTTCTAATAACTTAAACGCAATCGGAGAGAGCTTTAAGGTTCGTTGCTGTAATTGTGCGCTGCGTTGATTTAAGTCGAGTATTAAATCGCCTAGCACCAAGCGCTTTACTTCACCACTGCGGCGCTTAGCCAATACCTGAACTCTCGCCACAAGCTCTCTCATCGCGAAAGGTTTCACCAAATAATCATCACTACCGGCTTCAAATCCTTGCAGTTTATTTTCTAAGCTATCCCGTGCTGTCAGCATGAGTATTGGAATATCCAAGCCTTTCTCTCGCACGGTATTGCAAAGTGTTAAACCATCCATCTTAGGCATATTAATATCCAGCATCATCATTTGGTAATGATTACGCTGGATTAACTCTAGGCCCATCAATCCATTACTGGCATGGTCACAATTAATTGATTCAATATCGAGGTAATCAACAATTGTGGCGGCAAGATCTATATCGTCTTCAACCAGCAGTACATTTATCATTGGATAATACTCTCTTTTTGCCTTTTATCTTAAGGCAAGCATGTTCTTATGAGTGAGTTTCATCATCATATACTGTGCGTCTTTTTGGAAATAACCCTCGCACCAAAACAAAGAATAGCGGTACTAAGAGAATACCTAAAATCGTAGCCGTTAATGTACCACCAATAATACCCGTACCAATCGAAATGCGGCTATTGGCCCCCGCGCCTGACGAAATGGCCAAAGGTAAAATACCAAATACGAATGCCAGTGAGGTCATTATAATCGGACGCAAACGCAATTTTGCAGCGTGTACGGCAGAGTCGACCAGTGACATTCCGCGTTGATAAGAAGCCTCGGCAAACTCAACAATTAAAATAGCGTTTTTAGACGCGAGACCAATGGTTGTTAATAATGCAACTTGGAAATATATATCATTTTCCAACCCCCTCATTGTGGCCGCAAGAGCAGCGCCAACAACGCCTAGCGGTATTACCATAATGACCGATAAGGGGACCGACCAGCTTTCATATAATGCCGCCAAGGCTAAGAAAACCACCAAGATGGAAATCGCATATAGCAGGGTGGATTGGCCACTGGACAATTTCTCCTGAAAGGATAAACCACTCCATGAATAGCTTAGCTTACCTTGTCCGACTTCTTCGGTTAAGCGTTCCATTTCTGCCATGGCTTGGCCAGAACTGACGCCATTAGCAGAAGCGCCATTAATGCCAAACGATGCGATACCGTTGAAGCGCGACAAACTTTGCGGTGCGTTAGACCAAGAAGAGCTACTAAAGGCAGAGAACGGCGTCATGGTCGTTTCACCTGCGCTATTGGTGCCACGCACATGCCACTGATTTAAATCATCGGGCTTTGAGCGGAATTGTGCATCACTGGCGATGTACACTTTTTTCACTCGACCGTTATCAATAAAGTCATTCACATAGCTACCGGCCCAGGCAGAGGTTAGCGTATTGGCAACATCGGGTAGGGATAACCCCAAGGCAGTCGCTTTACCGTTGTCTATATCGATCTTTAACTGAGGAGTCTCACCTAGAGCGCCTTCGCGAATACCGGCCAGTAATTTACTTTCTCGTGCCTTTGCAATGAGTTCATCTTTTAGCTGTGCTAACTCTTCGCGGCTGGTGCCTGTGGCCGCTTGCAGTTCAAAACTAAAGCCGTTGCTTTGGCCTAAGCCACGAATCACTGGAGGTGATAATGCAAAAATTCGCGCATCTTGAATATTAGAAAGATTTTTATTCATGCGATTAACCAAAGCATCGACACTTTGATCGTCATTAGGGCGTTCATCCCAAGGCTTTAAACCCAAGAAACCCATCCCCGCATTTTGTCCGCTACCAGAGAAGTTGAAACCCGCAATCGAGAAGGTTCTATTAACGGTTTCAGATTCATTTTCAGCTAAGTACTGTTCAACTTGTTCAGCCGCCGCACGGGTTCGCTTGATCGATGCGCCCGCAGGTAAGTTGATTTGGAACATGGCACTGCCTTGGTCTTCTTGTGGTAAAAAACCGGTTGGCATACGCATAATTAAAACCGCGAGGATGGCAACGATAGCGCCATAAAATATTACCCAGCGAATCTTTCGATTTAAAATGTTTTTAACAAAACGCGTATACGATTTGGTAAATCGATCAAAGAGACGGTTAAAACCTGCGAAGAAACCTGTCTTTTCTACGTGGATAACTGTGTGAGATTCTGGCTTGGTATGGACTAATAAACTGGCACACAGTGTGGGTGTCAGGGTTAGCGCAACAATCACAGAAAGCACCATTGACGCGACAATAGCGATGGAAAATTGTTGGTAGATAACACCGGTTGAGCCACCAAAAAAGGCCATGGGTAAAAATACCGCAGAAAGTACGATTCCGATGCCAACAAGAGCGCTGCTTATTTCAGACATTGATTCAATCGTAGCATCGCGGGGAGAAAGATTCTTTTCGTGCATCAAACGCTCTACGTTTTCGACCACCACAATCGCATCATCAACCAGCAGACCAATAGAAAGCACAATACCAAACATCGTTAGGGTATTAATTGAGAAACCAAACGCTGACAGCACGCCAAATGTTCCTAATAAAACAATAGGTACGGCGATGGCAGGAATTAAAGTTGCGCGCCAGTTTTGTAAAAATAACCACATCACCAGTACCACTAACACAATGGCTTCTGCTAAGGTTTTAACCACTTCATCAATCGAAATTTTAATAAAGTCGGTGCTATCACGAGGGAAGTTATATTCGTAGCCGTCGGGTAAATTAGTCGCCAGCTCAGCGACTTTTTCTTTGACGCGAGTCGCAGTATCTAAAGCGTTAGCCCCAGGAGATAACATAACGGCAATACCCGATGCCGGGTGGCCATTTAGGCGAGGGATGGCGTAATAGTTTTCACTGCCAATTTCAATGCTAGCAACATCGCTAAGACGAACATTTGCCCCAGACGAATTGTATTTAATAATGATGTTACGAAACTCTTCAGGTGTCGACATCATGGCTTGTGCGGTCACGGTTGCGTTTAGCTCTTGATTCGCCAACGCGGGTACTGCCCCAATTTTTCCCGCAGGAATTTGAACATTTTGACCACGCAGCGCGGTCGAAATATCAGAAGGCATGAGGTTGTAGTTGGCAAGTTTTCCTGGGTCTAACCAAATGCGCATTGCGTAGCGCGAACCAAAAACACGAATGTCACCCACGCCCTCAATTCTGGCAAGGCTGTCTTGTATATTAGAAGCAATGTAATCGGCAATATCAAATGCCGTTGCTTCGTTGGTAGTATCGTACAGCGCAGTCACAAGTAAAAAATCGCTATTCGATTTAGTGACGGTTATCCCTTGAGTTTGAACAGACTCCGGTAAGCGAGAATTAATTTGCGCGACTTTGTTTTGTACTTGAACCTGAGCATAATCAGGATCGGTGCCTTCTTCAAAGGTGATTTGTACCGATGCGGCACCGTCGGAAGAACTGGAAGAAGAAAAATACAATAAACCATCCAATCCCGTTAGTTGTTGTTCTAATATCTGAGTAACACTGTTTTCAACGGTTTCTGCATCGGCGCCAATGTAATTCGTTTTTACGCTAATAACGGGTGGGGCGATACTAGGATATTGCGCGACCGGTAGTGAAAAAATAGAGGCTAGGCCCGTTAGCATAATGATGATTGAAATGACCCAAGCAAAGACAGGGCGATCAATAAAGAAGCGTGCAAACATGGCTATAAGCTCCCTTTGTTAACAGGCTCGGAAGACGTAGAAAGCGTTATCTCGATGGGTTTTACTTCGCTACCGGGGCGCACTTTTACAGTCCCTTCTACTAACAGCTTGTCGTTAACGGCTAAACCGCTAGCGATTAACCAGTTACTATCAACCGCATTAATCGTTTCTACTGATCGCTTCTCTATAAGATTGTTGTCATTAATAATGTAAGCATAAGCGCTGCCATTGGCATTATGATAAATCCCTTGCTGCGGCACTAAAATAGCGTGTTCATCAATAGCTTCATTCACTGTGGTACGAACAAACATACCAGGTAATAATAAATTGTCTGGGTTGGAGAATTCAGCGCGCAAGGTGATGCTGCCTGTCGCGGTATCAACCGCAACTTCTTGCATTTTTAACTGCCCAAGCGACTCGTATTGGCTACCATCTCCCAGAGTCAGCATGACATCTGTTGATCCAGGCTTAATATTGTCACTGCGTAATAGCGTGCGTAACTTGAGCAGTTCGGCGCTGCTTTTTTTCATATCAACATAAATAGGGTCAAGCGTATGAATGGTGGCGAGTGGCGAAGCTTGGCCAGCGGTCACTAAAGCGCCTTGAGTCACATTCGAAATACCGATATGTCCAGAAATTGAAGCCTTAACCTTGGTGAATTCAAGGTTAATGGCCGCGGTTTCTAATGCCGCTTGGTACTTCTCAATATTGGCTTGTGCTTCAAGGTAGGCAGCGCGAGCATCATCGGCGTCTTGTTGCGAGATGCCTTTCTGTCCAAGCAAGTTGGCGTATCGTTTGTCTTTTAGCGTTGCGGTTTCTAATGATGCTTTTGCACTGTTTAAATTCGCTTTGGCTTCGTTATAGACCGATTGAAAAGGCGCCGGATTGATTTGATACAGCAGTTGTCCTTTCTTGACCATACTGCCTTCTTCAAACAGGCGCTGGTGAACAATACCACTTACCTGCGGGCGTACTTCAGCGACTTGAGAGGCAACGACTCTCGCAGGCATTTCATGGTTTATCTTATGCACATTCGCCGTGACGGAAATATAAGATACTGCTGGCACCATGGCCTTATTGGCCGGTGTATTGCCTTGTTGGCAGGCTGCTAATAGCGAAGCTAATAGCAATAACCCGCCGATACGCATAGAGTCTTTCATGATGGCATGTTCCTAACTAAGTATAAATTTCTAAGTCTAAATTTGGATTAATACAAAAATCATAACAAAGTACGGGTTAAGACAGGGTTAACGGATACGAAAGCTTTTTTATTTGTATAAATTAAATAATAGCGACAAGGATATCTGCAGAAGCCAGGGAGAGAGGGTTATAATGAATCACTTAGCGCGATACATTATATTGTCATCAAAGGAAGCATTGTATGTATGAAAATCGAGACATTATTGTACGTTTGCGCGAGCAAATCCCTTCGTTTGAGTGTGTAAAAGGTTGTCATGATTGCTGTGGGCCCGTCACGACCTCCTCAGAAGAAATGTCACGCCTGCCTGTTAAATCAGACGCAGAACATGAAGAAGCATTAAACGACCTTCGTTGCGTACACCTTGGCCCTAATGGCTGCACGGTTTATGGCGAGCGCCCATTAATTTGCCGATTGTTTGGCACAACGCCACGAATGGCCTGCCCGAATGATCGTCGGCCTGAAGAAATGATCGACGAAAAAGTAGAAAAAGCGGTTCATCATTATATCGCTAATACACGGCAGGTCTTGGTGTAATAGAAAGATTTAAAATCGTTGGGCTCGTCAGTGGCAAAGAGCGCTTAACCAGATGTGATGACTTAGGGAAGACTAAAAGTATATGGATATTAGACCCGTTACCTCTCCAGAATTTGAATCTGTTTATGCCATACTTTATGGCAATGCCGAGTGGCTGTTATCAAAAAACATCTTACAGTGGCCAATTGAATGGTTAGAATCCATACGACCCGCGATAGAGTCTTCTATTGATCTAGGATTTTTCTCTGCGATAGATATTAATGGCCAGATGGCAGCAGTATTAGAAATAAGGTCTGCACCAGAGCCCTTGTGGCAACATGATTTAGCCGAAGCGCTGTACATTCATAAACTCGCGGTTGATCGAAAATACTCTAACCTCAAAGTCGGCCGAAAAATAATAGAGGCGCTGAAAACCAAGGCGACCTTGGACGGCAAGCGTTATGTACGCTTAGATTGTGTCGCACATAATAACGGTCTTAGAACGTATTATGAATCCTGTGGTTTCAAACTAAAAGATATCGTAAAAACCCCAGTGGTAGATCTTGCGCTATACGAATATACAATTCAAAACGGCAATGCCGAGTGAATATGTTAAAGTAATGAAACTCAAAAAACTCATCTCAGCTGATACTAATCTGGAAATATTATGAACCCTTGGACTCTACTAGGCCTAGCCAAAATACCGAATAATGGCGGAGAGCTAGAGTTAACTCAGCGTGATAAAGAATTTTCTATTCATTTAAAGGGCGTTCGCGGCGAGTTAATGAATAGCCGCATGCACAGCTCAGAATTAGCGTTGTCGGATCTTGGCTGTGCTCATGTAAAAAACACAGAAAATGCCAAAGTATTGGTGGGTGGTATGGGCATGGGATTTACCTTGGCCGCTGCATTGAAAGCGACTAAACCAAGCTCTAAGGTTGTTGTGGCCGAATTAGTGCCTGATGTAATTGAGTGGAACAAAGGCCCGTTAGGCGAGTGTGCAGGCCGTCCATTGGATGACAGCCGCGTGATTGTTCATGTGGGTGATGTGGCTGGATTGTTTAAAGCTAAGCAGCCTGAGTTTGACGCTATTTTATTAGATGTGGATAACGGCCCAGAAGGCTTTACTCATGGTGATAACAATAGTTTATATTCACTCGATAGTTTAGCGGCCATTAGGCAAACGCTAAAACCTAAAGGTGTATTAGCCGTATGGTCGGCTTGGCATGATCCTAAATTTACGACTCAGCTTAAAAAAGCCAAGTTTAGTGTCGAAACAAAAACCGTGAGAGCGCATAACGGTAAAGGCAGCCGTCATACAATTTATCTGGCAAGAAAATAGACCTAAGCTTTACGGCTAGGGTCTCTGCCTAAAATAAAAGCCATAACAATACCGACCAGCAAACCAAATAAATGCGATTCAAATGAAACTTGAGGAATGGTCGGTAGTACACCATAAAGAAGACCGCCGTACGCAAAGGCAACCAAACAGCTAATCATAAACAGCTTAAACTCTCGGCTTATAAACCCTGCCACAACAAGATAGCCAAACAACCCATAAATAACCCCGCTCATACCAATGTGATAAGCACTGCGGCCAAAAAACCAGACCAATAATCCACCGAATAAAGCCGTAGCTGAGAAAACATAAATAAACCGTCTGCGCCCATGGCTCAATAATAACAGCGTGAAAACAAACAAAGGCATAAGATTACTGAATAAGTGAACGATGCCGCCATGCAGAAAAGGCGCAAATAAAATACCGCTTAAGCTATTAATGTTTCGGGGCAATATGCCAAACGAGCGAAAAAATCCACCGGTAAATTGATTAATAATCTCGACCACAATAATCACCAAACATAAGTTAGTGGCGATTTTTAAACGCTTGGACAAAGGGACGTAGGTTCGTTTTATCATGCTAGCTCGTATCGTTTTATTTTATTAATTAATCCCTGGCGGGTAATTCCCAATGCTTGCGCGGTATGGGTTTTATTACCTTGGAACTTTGTTAGCGCTTGAGTAATGAGGTTAATTTCAAGTTCACTGACGTGTTGTTCTAGAGTTTTTTCGGACGTGCCAAGGTTGGCGTTAAAACCTGATGTATTTTGAATATCCTTTATCGCGTCGTGGCCACGAATTAAGGCGATTTCTTGCAAACTCAGTCGATCGCTTAAACAAATTGCCGCCGCGCTTTCTAGCGTATTTTTTAGTTCTCTGACATTACCTGGCCATGGGGTATTCATAAACCAGCAGCAGACTTCTTTGTTGAGGCTTATGTTGGTTTTATGCTGGTGGTTGTAGCGTATTAAAAAATGATCGATCAAAATACCAATATCTTCTTTTCTATTTTTTAAACTGCTCGTGCTAATAGTAAGGCCTTTAATTCTGTAATAAAGATCTTCACGAAAATGACCTTGTTCGACTTCTTTGGCCAAATCTCTGTTGGTTGCGCAGACTAAGCGAGCATTTAGGTTTTCTAATTTACGACTGCCAACCGGGTAGTAACTGCCATCTTGTAAAACGCGCAATAATTTTACCTGCATTGATAATGGCATTTCGCCAATTTCATCTAAGAAAAGCGTGCCTTGGTCAGCGCTGGCTAATAAGCCTTTACGGTCACTGTCGGCCCCAGTAAAGGCGCCTTTTTTGCAACCGAACAATTCACTTTCTAATAACTCCGCCGGTATTGCACCGCAGTGTACAGAGACTAACTTATGCGGATTACGCTCGCTATTGTTGTGAATGGCGTGGGCAATGATTTCTTTGCCTGTGCCACTTGGCCCTTGAATTAAAACGGGTACTTGGGTTTTTGAAATACGTTGAATTAATTCACGAATAGATTCAATCGCACTGCTTTTTCCGATGAGACCAAACGTCGGAATGCTGGGTAGTTCATCTTGCTGAACCAATTCATTTTCTAAGGTTTTAATCTGTTTTAACAAACTGTGCTTTTCTAACGCGCGTTGAATAATCAGCTGCAATAAATCAGGGTCGATGGGTTTGTTAATAAAATCCCAAGCGCCATATTCAATTGCCTTTAACGCCAGTGCTCGATCGCTATGTGCGGTTAAAACCAATACTGGAACATCATAATATTTCAAATTTTCTAAACTTTCTTCAGGTCTGAAAGTTGGAGGCAATGATAGATCATGAATGACGAGGTCAAACCCCTTTTGATGGGGCTCATTACTATTAGCATCTTTAAATAAAGCGAGGCCACTTGCCGCGTCATGGGCGCATGCAACTTGATAACCGGCTTGCTCTAACCAGAGTGCGCATAATTCGCAGAAGGCCACTTCGTCATCAATTAATAATATTTTGCTTCTCGTAGTAAGAGGCATATTAAGGTCCGTAATAAGGGTCATATTAATTATCTTGCCTGTTGTCTAGGCCGTTATCTAAGCCATTAGCGGCATCATTAATTAAGAGAGGAAGACGGATAACAAACGATACCGGCCAGCCCAGCTGATTACTGTGGTGAATATCACCATGGTGAGCATCGATGATTCGGCGCACAATAGACAAGCCTAAGCCGCTGCCACCACTGCGCTGGGTAACAAAAGGTTCAAACAAATGAGGCAGCATGTCGGCGGCCACTTCAGGGCCATTATTGTGTACTTTAATCCAGGTTTCGTGCGAAGTTTGGCTCAGCTCTAATTCGATCTTGCCCTCAGCGCGGGTAGCAATAAAGGAGGCGGCATTTTCTAATAAGTTAATCAGAATTTGTTGAATGCGTTCACTATCATATTGGCCGATTAATTGTGGTTCGCTGCGCAACAAAATCGATACAGAAAAGAGGTTATTGATCTGCTGAATCACTTGTTGCGCAATAGGGACTAAATCTTGTGACGTTGTTTTTATTTCAATCTGACCGGCATAAGACAGAGTATCTCGAATCATATGCTCAGCACGGGCTACCTGATTACGAATATGCTTTTTTATTTTCTCGTCGGTATGAGCCGATGCCATATTAATAATGTTCAGCGGGTTTCTAAGCTCGTGGGCAATAGCCGCGGTGAGTCCACCAAGTTCTATCAGGTGTTGCTGTTGAATGCGTTCACGTTCTGCGCGAGCTTCTATTTTGGCCAACTGTATTGAGCGTTCTAATGACGTACAGGCGTTGGGAATTAAGGCGGCTAATAATTCTGCGGTATGTTGTTGTGTGGGGGGAATGTCATCCCAACCGGATAATCGACAGTCCCACTCTCCGCGCTTGATGCATTCGAACAAGGCCGTTGCTTGTGATTGAAAATAGATATCCCCCGACGCGTTGATAATTCTCACGCCAATTAGCTCGTCGTGACTAATCGTTTTAGTTTGTGGCGAATGTTGTCGCCAGATATTCTCAATCGTCAGGGCGAGTGTTTGCCATGAGGTCGCTTTATTCAACTGTTGCAACCACTGGTTTAGCGTGACCTCATCAATACTTGCGCCAGGATAAATAAGGCGGTCTGAAAACTGTTTGGCCGGGCCATAAAGTAGCCACGCTAATAATAATAAAATACTCGAGTAAATAAATAATTGCAGTGTCGGCACGGTCGCAAGTTCGGTCATGGCGACAGGAGCGATAAATGCCAGCAGTAGACTCATAAGCAACATCGAAATGCTGAGTACTGCCAACCATTGAATCGCTTGGCTGACCCAGCGGTTTACTTCGACTAAGCGATAACGAACGACGGCATAGACTACGAGAACAACATAGCTGGGTAGCGCAAGCATGGGATAGGGGAAGAAGTTGATCTCCAATGACGGCAAAATAAAGCTGGTCGCCAGCGAAAATCCCCAAGCCCCCACTGCAAACATGGCAATGATCGAGCGGCGTTTATTACCTTGGTTATTGCGATAACCATAAAGCAATAAAATATGAGCAATGATGCCGACGGTAATGGTGTATAGCAGATTAAGCCAGCCGATTGAGTCTATGTGGAAAAAGCTGGGAAAAACATTCCACGCTTCGATATGACCACTTTCTCCCCAGATGCTGAGTAAGGTGACCGCAATCGCAAACAGGTACATTAAGGGGGTTAAACGATAGCTATTGTCGGCAATCGGAATACTGCCTCGGAGCCAGAGTAAAACAAAGTGTAAAAAGGTGGTAGGCAGCAAAGGGTTGGCTAATAAAAGACTGCGAGCAACTTTGGGGTAGCCCTCAAGCGCCGCAATATGACCAAAACACCAAATGGCCATGGATAGGCAAAAGGCGGCAAGGGCAATCAATGCTGGTTCTTCTTTGCGTTTGAACCATAGCCAGCCCGCGGTGGCAGAGGCGGATAATATGGTTATCCACAAGCTGGCGGAGAACAGGGAAATGAGCATAGCTGTAAACTCTCTTTACGGTATCAGGTCTAGCTGTCTAGATAGTTTACATCGAGCGGGCTGTATTTTGCTATTATTTAGACAATATAGTGTTATTTCCCGTGTTAGTTAGGCTTTGATGAGTTGGCACGAAAGCCGCTATGCTAAATAGGTGATGAGTATGGTTATATAAAACTATAAGTTCACAATAATGAACAGTACTCTCAAGTAAGCCCCTCAGCCGATAACTTACAAGGCCGCGTTTATGTTTGATTTTTTCGCTTCACTCCCCGATACCGCGATGTTATCCCGCATGCAGTTTGCGTTTACCATCAGCTATCACATTATATTCCCCACAATCACCATTGGTCTGTCGCTGTACTTAGCGTTTATGGAGGGGATGTGGTTAAAGACGCAGAATTTGGCGTACTTACAGCAAGTAAAATTTTGGATGAAGCCTTTTGCCATCACCTTTGGCATGGGTGTGGTTTCTGGGGTGGTGCTGTCGTATGAGTTTGGTACCAACTTTAGTCAGTTTTCGGAAATTGTAGGGCCGGTATTAGCCCCCTTATTAGCGTATGAAGTATTAACGGCTTTTTTCTTAGAAGCTGGTTTTCTCGGCATCATGTTATTTGGTTGGAATCGGGTATCGCCAAAAATTCACTTTATGGCAACCTGCACCGTTGCCTTAGGTACAGTGATGTCATCCTTTTGGATTTTAGCGGCAAACTCTTGGATGCATACACCCGCAGGTTACGAAATTATTAACGGTCAGTTTCAAGTGACCAGTTGGTTAGAGGTGATTTTTAATCCTTCGTTTCCGTATCGTTTAGCTCATATGTTATTGGCTACTTTTTTATCGGCGTCTTTATTATTTGCCGGTGTGAATGCGTATTACCTGTTAAAAGGAAAGTATCAAGAATTCGCTAAAATTGGTTTTTCAACCGCGATGTTAGCGATCTTAATCTTAGCGCCAGTACAAATATTAGTGGGTGATTTTCATGGTTTAAATGTGGCTCATCACCAACCGGTTAAATTGGCGGCAATGGAAGGGCTTTGGGAAACCGAAAAAGGCGCTGCATTACGCCTGTTTGCTATTCCTGATCAAAAGAATGAAACCAATCATTTTGAAATTTCTATTCCTAAAGCGGCAAGCTTATTAATTACGCATGAGCTTGATGGTGAAATTCCAGGCTTAGATCAAGTAGAAGAAAAAGACCGTCCACAGGTTGCGGTGGTATTTTTTGCCTTTCGCATTATGTTGGCGTTAGGCGGCTTGATGTTATTACTTGGGCTCACAGGTGCAGTAGCACGTTATAAAAAACGCCTGTTTGATTTTAAGCCTTTGTTATATCTCTCAGTTGTGATGATTCCCGCGGGCGTGATTGCGACGCTGGCCGGTTGGTACGTGGTAGAAGTTGGGCGTCAGCCTTGGTTGGTGCAAGGGTTGGTAAGAACGGCGGATGTGATTTCTCCGCTACCTGCAGAAACCGTTGCGTTTACCCTCGGGTTGTTTGTTGTGGTGTATACCAGCTTGTTTTTTACTTATCTCTATTTTATGCGCAAGCTAATTCTAAAAGGGCCGCCCAGTTTGGATGAGGTACAAGCATCACTGATTAATCCTTTATTAGATGATAATGACGATCTGCCAGCGACCTTAAACCCAGCCCAAGTTGATGTGGGTTATGGACAAGAATTGGCCGAGCTATTGAAAAAAGACGGTCTAAATAAAAATAATCAACAGCCAGAAAATAAAGGAGATAAATAATGGATATTGCATTGGTCTATTTACTGTTAATTGGCTTTGGTATTTTGGTTTATGTCTTGCTTGATGGTTTTTCTTTGGGGGTTGGCATACTCTCGCCGTTATTAAAAAATAGCGATAATAAAGCCATTGCGATGAAGAGTTTATCGCACATCTGGGACAGTAATCAGACGTGGCTAGTGTTTGGTGGCGTGGTGCTATTTGTCGCGTTTCCTTCAGTCTATGCGTTTGTATTATCGAATTTATACATACCGATTATTCTAATGCTGGTGGCATTGATCTTTAGAGGCATTGCGTTTGAGTTTCGTTTTAAGTCTGATCGCAGTCAGTCTTTTTGGGATTTAAGTTTTTCCTTAGGTTCTATTATCGCAACCTTTTGCCAAGGGCTTATTTTGGGAGCCTTGGTGGGGGATATGTCGAGCGGAAAAACACTCGCTGACCCGGTTGATTGGTGGACACCTTTTTCAATCACCACCGGTTTTGCACTGCTGAGCGGTTATGGTTTATTAGGCGCCTGTTGGTTAGTGCGAAAAACTGAATCAAGCTTGCAAGTCGTGGCTAAAAAATTAGCACAAAAATTACTGTTTTTAATGTTGGCATTTTTTGCCGTGGTGAGTATTTGGATGTTGGTAGATCAGCCACTGATTGCAGAGCGCTGGTTAAACTTCCCTAATAGTTTGGTGTTATTACCTTTGCCTCTATTAAGTCTATTTTTTGCCATACGTTTATGGGGGTTACTACGAGAGAAAACCGAGCCGGGTTTAAAGCCTTTAGCGTATGCCGCAGGATTGTTTATGACAGCGTTTGGTGGTTTGGTCGCCGGTGTATTTCCTTATATTATTCCTGGCCGACTCACTATTTGGCAGGCCATTGCACCGGATAAAACCGTGTACTTTACCTTGGTCGGGATTCTGATATTTATCCCTGTCATCATTGGGTATAACATTTATGCCTATCGTACGTTTAGTGGAAAAACTTCCATGAAGGATGGTTACTAATGAAAGCTGTCCTAGAAAAAATAGCCTTTAAGAGCCAGTGGCTCAATGCACTGAGTTTATACTTGGTGGGCGTTTCGAGTCTTGCGGTGGTTGCTTATGGCTGTAAGGCGCTATTGAACTTATTGTAAGGCCAAATAATCATTGCCCATTCATTCTTTGGGCAATGTTTAGCCGCACTAGTCTTTCTTTGCAGTTGGATCATTGTCTTCATAAATAACACGGTTACGGCCATGATCTTTAGCTACGTATAAATAATCATCCGCTTCTTTAAGCAATAGACCTTCGCCTTCATGGTGGGAAGGAATGCAGCTGGCTAGGCCAATACTTGCCGTCACGGAAAATACTTGGCCTTCCCATTTCACTTGTATACTTTCGATATGTTTTCTTACCCGTTCGGCAACTAAGTAAGCCCCTTCTTTGGGGGTATTGGGTAATAAAATAGTGAACTCTTCACCACCATAGCGAGAGACCGCATCACTAGGGCGCATCACAACATCTTGAACGCTCATTGCCACTGCCTGTAAAACGGCATCGCCTGCTTGATGGCCATAATTATCGTTAAAAGCTTTGAAGTGATCGATATCGATGATTAATAGTGAAATTGTATACTTATCTCGATACGCTCGGCGATATTCAGAAGGTAATTTCTTATCAAAGTAATGACGATTTTTAACTTGCGTTAAGGAGTCGGTAATAGAGGCCACCTGTAAATGGTCATTTAATAACTCTAATTCTTCAGTTCTTTCGCGGACTTTATCATCTAATTCTTTATTGGCTTGTATTTGAACTTCAAGCATACGCTCTTGGGTTTCTAAGCGAATTCTTCGCTCACTGTTTATGCGATCGGCTAATCCTAATGCAAGTAATATTACTTCCAGAATAGCGCCTATTTCAATCGCGTGTTCCGTGACAATATTAATTGGCAGAATGCCGAATTTTTGCCCACTATAAAGTAAGAAACCAATAAGAACGGTTGACCATGCAATGATAAATAGAAGAATTTCTCGACTACGACTGCGCAACCATTCTTGAACGGTGGAAAGCATTGCGATGCCAGCGGCTAGAATTGCAAGAGCCGCCCCTATTTTAATCATTACTGTGTAGGGCAATATGAGCGTCGCAACCGAATATATCCCTGCGATCCAAACAAACGATAGAATCAGGCGGTTCAGTGCGGGTCGTATAGTAGCCAACCTTAAAAAGTTCGAGCTAAATAGCGCGCCAAAAATAATGACAGGACCAATCAAGAAGACGACTGAGAGCTCATGAATTCTGGGGCTGTTTGGCCATAAGTATTGGTAACCCCAGCCATGAATGCTCGCCATGAATAATGTAAATGACGCTAAATATAAAACATAAAATAAGTAGCTACGTGCTCGTACGATGAAAAAGATCACGAGGTTATAAAGCAGCAAGCTGAGTAAGATAGAATAAAAAGCAGAGGTGGTGACGCTTTCGGCGGCAATGGCTTGCCAGAATTGACTCTCTGTTTGCAGAGATAGCGCTAGTTGAAGCGAGCTGCTGGTTTGTACATGCAGATAAACTGAGTAGGTTTTGTCGGTATTAATATCCAGCGGGAAAACAAAGTTTGGCTGCTTAATGGGTCGCTGATTAAAAGGTAAGCTATCGCCAGTGTGAAATTCTTGTATAAGTTCTTCATCTGCGAACAGGTAAACATCAATGGTATCTAATAGCGGATACTTACTGCGTAAAAACCAAGGAGAGGTTGAGCTGTATACATTGACTAGGGGGATTTTGAGCCAGAAATGGCGTGAATCAAAACCGAAACTTGTATCCCCAACTTCGATATCTTGCCAATTAAGTTGATTGTTTCTTCGGACTTCTTCAAGAGAAAAATACTCATCGGCTATTAGAAATTGCGCCGTCCCAAAATGGCTAGCAGAGTCCTCATTGATCACCAATTGATTGGAGAAACCAAAAAAGGATAGAGTGAGTAACATGAAAAGAAAAACAAACTGCTTTAGCATCTGATCTTGGTCACAAAAAATTAAGTTAATTGAAGTATAGTCAATCAGGCTGAAAACGGTTGCTCAGTTAATGAATTAAGCATTATTAATCAAATGGGTGCGTTATAATAAATTCAACAGATGGTTGGATTGATTGGGAGTAGGCGGCATGGGTTTTAGCGGGACTAATCGACATTGGTTTATTATTGGGGCTGAGTTTCCTGTTGGCCAGTGTTTGGCTGACTTAGCCAGTGAGTTAGCACTTCCTTACAGTTCTCGCCGTTTAGACAGCCGAGAACAGCTTACTTTACCCTCTGGCGGAGCCTCAACACCGTTAGCGATCTTGGCAACGGCCGGTGATACTCAACAAGCCAATGAGCACCTGCAAGCGTGGATTGAGTTGTTGATAAAGCAAGATATCCCGATGGTTTTGCTATCGTCTGCCAAGGTCTTTGACTACAACGAAGTTGGCAGTCTTGAAAATGATGAAATGACCGGTGATGCCAGCTTGATTGCGTTAGAGAACTCGGCTCGTGATCAGCTACGACACCTCATTGTCCGTGTGAACCAACCCTTTAGCTTATTAACCGGTGATTTTGCCGTGCAGCTATTGGCTAAGGCGCGAAGTGAAGGGCGCCTAATTCTTGATAATTTGATTCGTATTGCGCCAACCCCTGCTGATGATATCGCTTTGGTTATACATGCATTATTGCAACAAATTGACTGTGACGAATCACTATGGGGTACGTATCACTATTGCAGTGTAGAAAGTACAACGGAATATGCCTTTGCTGAAGTGCTATTAGCAGAAGCCCGACAATATGAAGACTTAGCTCATGTGATGCTAGAAGAGCTGGATGATGATCAATGCCAGCCTAGTGAGAGCATCTTAGATAGCAAATTAATTAAGCATAACTTTGGTATCAAACCCAAGCCGTGGCGCCAAGCTCTTAGCCGTTTAGTACGCCGCTATTATCGAGCAGACAACAAATAAGTTTAATGCGCGAGTGTATGCATGTGAATTAAGCAGCACCGCCTTGAAGAGAATAGAGAGAAGCCATGTCATCTTGTGATTCCCCTGCCTTAGTAAAAGGGCTAGTACCATTAGACGATGCTCAATCTGTATTGGCGCAGCGAGCGCAGCAGTACGGTACGCTAACAGAAACTGAAACCGTCACGATTCATACGGCTTTAACGCGAGTATTGGCTGAAACCATCACCTCGCAGATTAATGTGCCGGGGTTTGATAACAGCGCGATGGATGGTTATGCCTTGCGTTTAGCGGATTGTCAGCAGCAAGTCGCGGCTAACGGCAAGATCGAGATGACTATCTCCCAGCGCATAACCGCAGGCGATGCACCTGAACAGCTATTAGAAAATACCTGTGCCCGAATCTTTACTGGCGCTGCAGTCCCCGACAATGCCGATATGGTTGTAATGCAAGAGCAGTGTGAGCTTATTGAAAATGGTCAGGTAATTTTTCCTACCGAATTGATTGATGCAAAACCTCAGCAAAACATTCGACCTGCAGGTCAAGACATTGCAATAGGCCAAACCTTGTTTCAGCCCGGACGAATTCTACGAGCAGAAGACTTAGGCGTATTGGCGTCAATGGGGTTTGGTCAAGTAACGGTTTATAAAAAACTAAAAGTCGCGGTCATTTCATCTGGAGATGAGCTAGTTGAGCCGGGGACAGAATTAACCCCCGGAAAAATTTATAATACCAATAGTTTTACTTTAATCGGCTTATTGCAGCGAATGGGTATGGAAGTTGTGGGGCCATTTTTTGCGGCGGATACACTCAGTGATACGCAAGCGGTATTAACGCAAGCGAGTGCCCAAGCCGATGTCATTATTACCAGCGGGGGAGTCTCCGTTGGTGAAGAAGATCACATTAAAGCGGCCATCACCAGTGGTGGCGAGCTTGAAATGTGGCGCTTGGCCATTAAGCCCGGCAAGCCTTTTGCGCTAGGTCAGTTTAATAAAACCCCTGTTATTGGTTTGCCTGGAAACCCAGCCGCTGTTGTCGTTACTTTTTATCAGCTGGCTCGTGATTTTTTATGGGCTATTCAAGGCGCCGATGCACAGCCGTTAATGGCATTAAAAGGTAAGGCGACTTTTGCTACTAAAAAGTCCATTGCCCGCACTGAGTTTTTACGTGCGCGTTATAATGATGGCGACATCGAAATCTATAATAACCAAAGCTCGGGCGTATTGTCGTCTTCAAGTTGGAGTGATGGATTTGCCTGCGCACCTGCCGGAGAAATAATTAATGTGGGTGACGAAATCGCATTTTATGCATTAACTACGGCTCATGGGCACGGTTAATGACTGTAACGAATAGAATGTTAAGTGGGTTGATCTTAGCGGGTGGTGAAGGTCGCCGTATGGCAGGGCGTGATAAGGGCTTAATTTCTTTAGCTCAGAAACCGTTGGTTGAGTATGCTATTGATTGCTTAATGCCGCTGGTGGATGACCTCAGTATCAGCTGCAATCGTAACCGAGAGCTGTATCTGAACTACCAGTTAGAATGCATTTCAGACCATGAAATGACCAGCTATCAAGGCCCTATGGCAGGAATCGCTGCTGGCTTAAGACATGCCAAGCATGACTGGCTACTCGTGATGCCTTGTGATACTCCGTTGATGACCTCAGCGGTCATGACGCAATTAATTGGCTGCCTACAAACTGACGAGATAGGCCTTAATAAGCAGGCGATTATTTTTTCTCATCAGGGGTTGCAGCCGTTACATGGTTTGTATCATAAAAGCATGCTGCCTATTTTTGAGCAGTGCTTAGCTGAAAATAAGAATGCCTTACAGCGTTTGTTGCGCTCCATGAATAGTGTTTACATTCACTCAGCACTAGAAGGGGAATTCAGTTTTAATAATGCTAATGACCCTGAAGAACTCAGTACTATAGAGCAGTTTTTGTCGAATAAATTGCACAATCTTTGAAATTAAAGAATTAAATATTACGTTGGAAATAAAAATGGATTTAACCCATTTAGATGAAAAAGGGCAAGCTCGTATGGTTGATGTCAGCGAAAAAGATGTCACCAAAAGAGAAGCCGTTGCGCAAGCCATTGTTACGATGTTACCGAACACCTTAACCATGATTACCGAAGGTAAGCATAAGAAAGGGGATGTGCTTGCAACTGCTCGTATTGCTGGCATTCAAGCAGCGAAAAAAACGTGGGAACTGATTCCAATGTGTCACCCACTTATGATTGCAGGTGCCAAAGTGGATATTCAAGCGATCAGTGAAACAGAATTACGCATTGAAGTTCGCTGCAAAGTTGCCGATCGCACCGGAATAGAAATGGAAGCGTTAACGGCGGCCTCTATTGCGGCATTGACCATTTATGATATGTGTAAGGCGGTCGATAAAGGTATGACGATTGGTGATATTAAACTATTACAAAAAACCGGTGGCAAAAGTGGCGACTGGAATGCACCTGCAGAAGAAGGGAAGTAACCGTGATTAATGTATTATTTTTTGCGCGATTAAAAGACACCATTGGCCAAGCAGAACTCAAACTCGAGACGGAACATGCTGGTAAAACAGCCGCGGAACTACAGCAAATATTAATCGCGAAAGGTATGGTTGCTTTGCAAGACGATAGTATTCGCATTGCGGTTAATCAAAACTTCTGTAGCGCTGATGCCATTGTTAACGATGGTGATGAAGTAGCCTTTATGCCGCCTGTAACGGGTGGCTAATCGTGCACGTTGATGCAAGGATACAAACAGGTTTTTTCAATCGCATCGTTAATGCCTTAAACCCTAGGCAAATACTCACTGCACTTTCCGCTATAGATAATGAGGCTAAATTAGAGCGTGCACAGCTCAATGACGATGTTGAACGTAAACGCGTCTGGCTGGTGATTATGGTGGCCTGTGTCTGCTTACTCATGGTCAACTATTTAAAATACTCCAGCGTATTATTAGAAAGCATTCGCATGCTAGAAGGCTGGTTTGATATTAAAAATCAGCAATGGTCTCGAGAATTCAGAGGGCATCCTTATCGCGAATTAATAGGCTATGTCTGGTGGGGGTTTTGGAATGTTTTATGTTTCTTAATCATACCCATGTTGACGATTAAGTTAGTTTTAAAACAAAAATTAAACAGTTATGGCTGGCAACTAGGCAGCATTAAGCAACATTGGTTAGGGTATGTGTTATTAGCTTCACCCATTATGTTTTTTACTTTTTTAGTCAGTTTTCGAGAAGACTTTGCTAACCATTATCCCTTCTACAATTTAGCCCATAAAAGTTGGCTAGACTTAATTCTTTGGGAATGTATTTATATTCTGCAGTTTATTGCGGTGGAATTTTTCTTTCGTGGCTTTCTAGTGAATGGCCTTCGCACTCCATTTGGCAGTTTATCGATTGCGGTGATGTGCTTGCCGTATTTAATGCTGCACTTCCCTAAATTGTGGTTAGAGTCGTTTGGTGCAATATCATTTGGGTTTTTATTAGGGGTATTAGCGTTACGTTCTAAATCGATTTGGGGTGGTGTGGCAGTACATGTTGCTATTGCCCTCACGATGGATTTTATGGCGATGATGCAAACCAAAGGCTTCCCTGAGCAGTTTATGCGTTAACAATGATTGTTATTCTAGGTATAAAATAGGTTGTAAGGTTATGGGCAAACTGATTATTTTAATGACGATGATACTCTCTATTAGCGTAATGGCTGAAGATAGAATTATAGTAAACGTTGGTATGTATCCTTTTGCTCCTTTCGTGGAAACCAGCCAAGGTACCAATAATGAGCTACAGCCTTCTGGTATGACGATTGATTTGATCTCAGCTTTAAATCAATCACAAAAAAAATATTCTTTCGAAGCCATACAAATTCCTCCCAAGCGCCGTTACCAGTTTTATAAAGATGGCCACTATGATGTTATTTTCTATGAAAATAAAGAGTGGGGCTGGAGCAATATTGATATTGACGTATCCAATAGCTATCAAAAAGGTGGCGAGGTCTATGTTGCGTTAAATAAGCTAGGCCGTGGTCAAGAATACTTTGATGATTTTACTGGCAAGCGAATGATGGGGATTTTAGGTTTCCATTATGGGTTTTCAGGCTTTAATGCGAGTGAAGATTATTTGATGAAGCATTATCACATGAATTTTTCATATAATAATTTGAAAAATATTACTTTGTTATTAAAAGAACGTGGAGATATCGCGGTAATAACGAAGGCCTATCTAAAACGTTATTTAACAAACAACCCAGAACATAAAAAGAAGCTACTTATTTCAGAAAAAATGGACCAAGAATATCAACACGCTGTATTGGTGAGACCTGGTATTCGCCCTTCGGTCGATGAAATTAATAGCATGTTAGAAACCTTATATCAGTCAGGGACTCTTACAAAGTTATGGAAAAAGTACGGTATTGAGCGTTCGAAGTAAGTTTAATTGAGTAGCAATAACGGTATCCCAAAAAGTATTATTAAAGCTAATTTCACAACACACTAAGCCCCTTGATTAGCCGACATGTTGGCTTTTCCAACGAATTAATCGTGCTAAGAAGTTTCTAATCACTAACTTCTAATCATCGATTAGTGATGCATTGCCTGATGACTCATTTGGCTAAGCGCATCAATATCGATGTCTGAAAACTTCAGCAACTCGCCACCAAATTCGGCGGCGAACTGTTCTGCATCAGCCTGCTTAGAGAAGGATGCTAACGCAGGCCCCATGGCTCCCTTCAAACGATGTCCCGATACATAGATAGCTGTTTTAGCATCAATGTACTGGGCTTTCTCTTGCTCATCCCATGCTGCGGTTGCAACATCATGAACATAAATATGTTCTATTCTATGCTGGTGTTCTGGTTGCAATGCGTAAGCAAACATATCGCGCGTTGAACAAAAGCGCTTAGCGGGTAATCCGCCTCGCTCAAAGACTTGCCCTTTAGGCCCAGGAAAGCGATTGATGTACATGCCGCATAAATCACACTCCTCACCATTTTGAATGATCACCGGTTCGGGAGCTGCAGCGGCGACTTCTTCCTCTTGGCCACAGCCCACCATTAATAGTGAGAAAAGCGTTAGCGATAAAAGCCCAATGAGCGTTGCTGTTTTTTTAATAGCGATAGCGAATTGATTCATCATTCTGATAACTCTTTTTTATTAAATATCCACCAAGAACAGGCTAATGGCATAGCCACCCAAAGAAGCATAACGGCTAGTAAGTAGAGGGTTCCATCAGCACCGTGCTCGGCAATTTGTAATACCCCTGAATAGTTCTCTGCACCAATAATGGTATAGACCAAAATACGGAATACATCCGTTGGGTTAATCCACAATAAAAAAGGCACAAGGGTTTCATTAATATTGCCTTCGCTAGCGACAAGAATGGCCATGAGAACTAAGTCAAAAACCAATACGAATAAAAACCAAACAATCAGAGCAAGCCCTGCGGCTTTAGACTTTTCGGCAACAGAAATACTGATGATATAAGCCAATGCAATAAACACCCAGCCCAGCAAACTGGCGAGCACAATAAATTGACTGAATGCGATTAATACGCTGGCCACATCAACATCGCTGACTAAGCAAATAATGATGGCGGGTAAGCCAAAACCCAATACCGATGCGAGTGTAATGATGGCAGCTTGGCCGGTAAATTTACCGAGTAGTAGTTGTGCGCTACTTAAGGGATAGGTCATTAATAGCAATAACGTTCCTTGCTCTAATTCGCCGACAAACGAGTTATACGCCAGCATTAAAGCAATTAGCGGAATGAGCATTACGCATAAGCTGGCAAGGCTAACCAAGGTTGATTCTAACGACGAAAAGCCTAAAACACCCGCAGTAGCAGAGCCAAAGTAGGCTAAGCCTAATGACATTAAAATAAAAATAATCGTGATAGCTCCGGTCCAACGATTGCGTAGACCATCACGAAATTCTTTTTGTGCAACGATTAATATTTTATTCATATTACTTATAATCCTGAGTCTTTAACCGCTGACTGATTGAAATTCGTTAAATAGTAGCGATACAAATCTTCTAAAGACGGCAGCTTAATGTGTAAATCTTGTAGGTTATCGTCAGTGGATAAATTTTTAATAATAGCGAGTTTTTTCTCTGCCGAGGTATTAAAGCGATGAGACAACGCGCTATCAATATGAACGGCTGAAGTCATGGCGTGAACTGAATTTAGCCAATCAGATTCGCTGATTAGGCCATTGGTTCTTTGTTCAATATCTGGGCGAGACAAGCCTGTCACCGATATTTCAATGGGAAGGTTTGCTGCCGCGCGCAACTCGTCTAACGGTCCTAAAGCCAGTTTGCGACCTTTGCTCAAAATCATCGCGCGATCAATGTGACTCTCAACACCGGGTAAAACATGCGAGCATAAAATAACGGCACAGCCCCCAGACTTTAAACGATCAACGGTAAGATAAAAGTCTTGAGTAGCAACGGGGTCTAAGCCGACGGTAGGCTCATCTAAAATTAATAACTTAGGCTCGCCCAAAAAAGCTTGTGCTAACCCCAAGCGTTGACGCATGCCTTTGGAATAGGTTTTTACTGCACGATCTGCAGCAGGCGCTAAATTTACTTCTTCTAATAAACGATCGGCTTGTGCTTTATTATGACCTTTAAGTTTGGCCAAATAATGCAGCACTTCTCGACCTGTTAAATGCTCATAGAAACTGACATTTTCAGGTAAATAGCCAAATAAGGTGCGGTAATCGTGAGCTTGATGACTGCGAGGGCAGTGACCCAGTGCAGAAATTTTTCCACCACTAGGCTTTAAAACGCCTAAGATCAATTTCATTAAGGTACTTTTTCCGGCCCCGTTATGGCCGAATAAACCTAAGACTTCACCCGCTTTCACTGACATGCTCAATGGGTGCAAGGCATTGACGTTAGGATAGTATTTGCAGACGTCTGTTAATTCTACAGCGATATCATTCATAGCGAGATTTCTGCCTTAGTTTTTAGGCTAAAGGGTTGTGACTTAATCGGATTCGGCTTCATAAGAGGGTAAGAATCTTTTACCCCTGGTGCTTTTAATACCGGAAATTGTTGCTGCACCCAGCGCAATAATAAAACCGCTGGGCTATCCATTAAAAATCGTGCTTCAGGGTATTTCCAGAATAACTTATCAATACCGTCGTTGGGTTCAAAAGGCACATCCCCGCGACCATCACTATCCATATCCCAGCCTTGGTAATTACTCCAGTAGTTACCGGTATGAATACCATCGGCTTCTTGGCTCCATTCTTGTAGCTTATTAGAAACGTATTTCACTTGAATCTGATTATCGATAAACGTATTGCCAGATATCTTTACGCCTTCAGAACCTGCAGTTAAGTGAATACCAATTTCAGCATGTTCAATATGATTATTTCGAATGGTATTGTAGCCCGAGTTATAAATGAATAACCCTTTGCCATCACGGCCTAATACTTTTTTGTCGGCAGGGGTCCAAACATTTTTGATCACGTTGTCTTCAAACGTTGAATAGATAATAAAGTTAATTAAAAAACCATAATCTAGGCTGTTTTCGGTCACATTGCCGCGTATTTCTAAATGACGTGAATTCATCATGGCGTAACCCGCTCGCGTATTGTAAGCGTAGTTATTCAGAATTTTATTATGGTAAGAATACATGTAATGAATGCCGTAGCGTAAATCGTGTACGGTATTTTGTGCGAGGGTATTATTGGTGCTGGATATTACGTATAAGCCATCACGAGTTTTGCTAATATCATTACCGCGTACTTCGGTATTTTTCATATTAGAAATTTGAATACCGTTGCCTCTATCGGCTGAGCGTAGAGAGTCGTTACCAATCACGGTATTATTTAAAATTTTATTATGCTCGCCACCCTCAAGCCAGATACCAAAAGTATCGCCTTCAAGATGACAATTCTTAATAATAATGCCATTAGAATTCTCATCAGAATAAATGCCCGCATTTTGCTCTGTAAGATCGTCTCCCCAGTTTATGATGCGTAATGAATCAATGGTCACATCTTTGACATTAATTAAGATCCCATTGCCTGTTCCTTGGGCATCGATAGTCGCATCGGTACCGGATAAAGTAATGCTATTGTTGATTACAAAATTCCCAAAATACTGACCAGACTGCAGCTGCACATGGTCGCCAGCTTGCGCTGAATCTAACGTTTTTTGTAAAGAATCTTGAGGGGTGACCTGCCAGGTTTTAGCATTGGCGCTAGGAAAAAATACGAGCAGGCTTATAAAAAAAAGCAGTGTCTTGAGTGACTTCAACCACATTCTCACTTAAGCAATAAATCATTAGAAGTAATTATTAAATTACCATAAAAAAAGCCGAGTGTTCTAAAAACTAGGCTTTTTTTAGGACTAAACAAATGTTTCTTGAGGTGGGTCATCTAGACCCACAACAAAGCGCTAATTATTTAGCTTCAACCAACATACGACCGCGCATTTCCATGTGAAGAGCGTGGCAGAACCAGTTGCAGTAATACCACTGAACACCTGGCTTACTGGCAGTAAAGGTGATCGAAGAAGTAGCTTGTGGGCCTACTTCCATCTGAACACCATGGTTAGTCATACAGAAACCGTGGGTTACGTCTTCAATGTTATCAAGGTTAGTCACAACAACCGTGACTTCGTTGCCTTCTTTAACTTTGAATTCAGACAAGCCAAACATAGGGGCAACAGACGTCATGTAAACACGAACCTTATTGCCATCACGAATAACCTTGTTATCTGTTTCAACGTTTACGCCATCGCGCTTCGCCATTGCAACAGTTTCTGCAAACATTGGATCATCACGAGTCCAGATTTTCTTAGGCTTAATTTTGCTACGGTGAACCAATAGGCAATCGTGTGGTTCAGCAAAAGTAGGGCCGTCGTGTACCAGCTTCATTTCGTCGCCGGAGATATCAATCAACTGATCGTTCTCTGGGCGTAATGGGCCTACGGGTAAGAACCTATCTTTCGAGAACTTACAAAGCACCACTAACCATTTACCATCAGCGTCACGCGACTCACCCATTGTTGTATGGTTGTGTCCTGGTTGGTAGTGAACATCTAGCTTTTGACGAAGGTAATTAACTTTTTCACCTTGATAAGCGGCAACAGCATCTTTTACATTCCATTTGGCAATCTGGCTATCTAAGAACAAGGTCGTATAAGCATTCCCCTTGTTATCAAAAGCGGTGTGTAATGGCCCTAAACCGAGTTCTGGTTCGGCAACGATAGTATCGCGGGGCTTAATTTTGTCAGCGAATAGATCATCTAATTTATCAATAGCAACAACAGAAACGGTTGGAGAAAGCTTTCCGTTTACAGCAAAGTATTCACCACCTGGAGATGTATTAACACCATGTGGAGACTTAGGTACAGGAATATAGCGAGTAAGTTCTGAACCTTTACGGCCATCTAAAACAGGAACGTTATTGCCATTATAGTTCTTGAATTTTCCTGCTTTTACAGCCGCTTCACAGCGAGCTAAGCTAAATACTACAAGGTGGTCACGCTCAGAAGAAACCATTTCGCCTAGAGTCATACCCATTTCAGAGTTATAACAAGTCGATGCGAAATATTTACCGTCGTAATCAGCGTCGGTATTATCTAGGTTGCCGTCAACGATTACCTGAAAAGCAACTTCCATCTTTTCAGCATCAACAACGCTGAAGATAGAGCGGTAGGTGCTAACATCTTCAAGAGATTCTTTGCCGTCGTTATTTAATGGAATTTCGAACTCTCCATTACAAATAACGTACTTAGTATAAGGTACTTTTTGTACACGAAGACCATGAACAGCCTGTACATTAGGAATAGTAATGATTTTGTCGGTTTTCATTACATCACAACGAATACGCGCAACACGAGAGTTGGCTTTATCATTAATGAAAACATACTTACCGTCGTAGTGACCGTCTTGCATACTCATGTGAGGGTGATGCGAGTCACCGGCAAGAAGATGATCGCCATCGCCACGAATGCGTTTTGATTCGTCGGTTAAACCCCAACCTGTTGCGCTATCGATGTTGAATACAGGAATACGCATCAGTTCACGCATAGATGGAATACCAAGGATACGAACTTCACCCGAGTGACCGCCACTCCAGAAACCATAATATTCGTCTAGTTCACCAGGATGAACAAATGCTTTATTGCCACCGGCTTCAGCAGCTTGTGCTTTAGCAGACGCCGCAAACATCGCAGCAGTCATTGGAATTGCGCCAGCACCAGCAGCCAATGCGCCTGCACCTAGAAAGCCACGACGGCTGATTTCCATTTTAGTTTCTAGGCTGGTTGCTTCAGTAGTCTCTACTTGGCTTTCTACCTGATTCTCTAATTGAGAGTCAATTGGATGTTCATTCTTATCCATGATATTCCCTTCTTCTTTTAGGTTTTATTAAAACAATTTATAAAGTTACTTAAAGGTTATTCAACAATGCGAATAGGCTCGGCCGGAGTCGCTTTTTGTTTAGCGCGTTTAAGTTTTTTCTGCTTAAGAACGAGTGGTGGGCACTTGTTCTTATTTTGATAAGTCACTTGGCAATCCAAGCAGTGGTGGCATTCGCGTAAATTGATCTCACCATTGGGTTCGATAGCACCAATCTCACATTCAACAGCGCACAGCTGGCAAGGATCTCCACACTCTTTACGACGCTTCAACCAGTCAAATAAGCGAACACCTGAAGGGACTGCGATGGCAGCACCGAGTGGACAAATATAACGGCAATACACTTTGCGACTGAATACAGACATTAAAATCAAGGCGCTTGCGTATAAGATGAAAGGCCAATCGCGATCAAAGTTTAAGAGGAAAACAGTTTTAAATGGCTCAACTTCTGCGTACACCTCTGCCGTTTGCAAAGATTCTAAAGACAAGCCGAATAGAGCAAAAAGGATTAAGTATTTTATGGCCCATAAGCGTTCGTGGATTGCAAAAGGCACAACGTATTGAGGGATTTTTAATTTAACCGCAAGCTCACCAACCAATTCCTGTAATGCTCCAAAAGGGCATAACCAGCCGCAGAAGATACCGCGTCCCCACAACAGAATGGTGACTGCGATGAACATCCAAAGGCAGAAGATGATAGGGTCTAGTAAAAAGGTTTCCCAGTGAAAGTCTGTCATTAAGGCTTTCATAAAGGTCAATACGTTTACTACGGACACTTGGCCAAGAGAATACCAACCAACAAACAGTACGGTATAAATTAAGAAAGCACGGCGGAAGGTATGTAGAAAGCGAGGGAACTTAACCAGCCAGTCTTGCAAGAAAATAACGATGATGATCAAAATCATACTAATGATTAAAATGGTCACAGGAACTTGCTTTGCAATCCAAACCTGCTGCCACATAGGTAGGTCTGTAATGTCTTGCTTGGCTTCAACAAAAGGACGATCAAGATAATTTTCTAATGGTAGGTAGTGTGTTTTAAAGCTGCTAAAAATACTGTCTAGAGGCCCTGTTTGGCGACGTACTAATAATTCAATTTCCCACTCAGCACCTGGATTAAATTTGTGATGATCTCGAATAATAAAAATCGACATTTCTTCAAAACGAGGAGCGCCATCGGCATAAATATCATTAACACGATATTGATCCAAATCGCGGAAGCTAAAAACATTATCGCCTTGATGAATCTGGATACGATCGAAAATACCCCCGCGTACATAGCCAGAGCCTTTAAAAGAGAAACCATTGCTCATTAACGCTAAGGCATGCTCACCTTCTTTTAATTGGTCTTGTAGCCATTCGTATTCGCTATCACCCAGTAAATTACGGCCAATCGTTGGGATATTTAATTGGGTGTAATAAAGGTCGATGAAAGAGGCATCACCTTCTTCTTTTGAAAGAGGTGTATCGAGTTCACCATCGGTGCCTGCAAAGGAGTCTTCAACTTGGCTATTTTTAAGCAGCATACGACGAATAGAGCCATCGCCGGTTAGTTGAGTCCAATTGGATGGCTGGTAAACGTCTTGTTTAATGTTCGCAATCGGGAGTACGTCTTCTTCTAAAACTTCGATAATGCCTAGGTGTTTTGCGACTTCTTTGGCAGAACGCATAATGCCTAGGTTCACCACCATAACGGTTACGGTTGCGCCGGATAGTCCATCAATGTGAATGCTGTTGTTTTCACCCTGACCACCGATTTTTACTAGATCAGTTGACATGAAACCGGAGTATTGATCAGTAAACGTATGGAGTTTGTGTTCTGGAATACCAATAAGCAAGATAGGTTCGTGATGTTCTAATACATGTACGGATACGATTTTTCCTTCGGTATCCATAAGTACTAAGCTATTTACTGGCTCGCCTGAGTAGGCAGGAATTAATGCAATATCGTCAGTTTCAAAAGCATAACCCAGTACCTCGTCTTCTTTTTTGATCGTCCAGAAAGCAAGATCGCCTTCTTCTAGAACTTCAGATTTAGTACCGATAGACGTTGCATCAGGGAAAGCCGCTTCAATAAAGGGCTCTGCTGGTTTTACAGGGCTAACGTTTAGGCCAGCAGAGAATGCAGCACTAGACACTAAAAGCATTAGTGTAAGAAAAACACATTTAATGTTTAAAAAATGATGGGCTAGTGATTTCACTTTTAGACCTTACTTGCAGTGTTTTGAATATGACCACAAGTACTATCTACCTAGTGCGACAATTTGTCACATGCCGTTGGTTGGGTTTGTTGACCTGTATCAAAATAACCAAGTAAGTTATTTCAAACTTATTTTTCTAAAAAAATAAGTTTGATTTAGATCAATTTTAGCTCGGTGTTTTTCTATAAAACTCCATTAACTTGTGACTGTCTGTTTTTGTCTCATTATTATTTCTGAATCATTTTTTACAACAGATTGAGTGGCAAGTTGAGAGACTTTTTTCTCGCTCTCCAAAATGTTATGAATGACAAAATCCATTAAATCTTCAACTCGGCCACCATCAAGTTCAATTGGCGCTCGCATAATAATTTCAATACCTTCGGGGTGTCCTGCAAGGGTAATAAAGAGTGCTGTGGTATCAAACTCAGGCGGAATAAAATAACATTTACTCGTTTCAAACCCCGGACCGCTTAGCATTTCAATGTTTAATAGTCCCAAATTTGAGATAACACCGCTGGTTCGAAATTGTCCATTTTTGCGACGTTTATCAACCAGTCGACTGTTACTATTGAAAATCGTTTTTTGTGGAACCCAGTTTAATAGGTGAAAAGGAAAAAAGCGGAAGAAGCGAGGAATGTCGGCTTCTCTTTTATCGGCTAGCTGCGCTTTAATATCTTGGCTCCACTGCGCTGCATCGGTATCACGGTTAACATTTACCACAATACCACCGGTTAAATTACCTGTAGAGTTGAGCCCTTCTTGATGAGGTCTCATATCTACAGGAATCTGAAAGCGTACGGTATCTTCACCGTGTAAACGGCTGAAGCGAGCGGTTTCTAGCGCAACTTTTGCTAATACACCTTTATGCTTTCCCACGAGCGTTCGACGAACCCAGCGAGACGTCATCAGCTTCTGCTCTTCGGTTATTTTTGATGGCTGACCAGTAGGCGCTGCGACATCATTGCCAAGATCGGAGGCCATTGTATGATTGTTCACTGATTTGGCCAGTTCCATATCGGTAATGCTGCTGTTCTCGCCAATGGCTTTCTCGCCACGTAAGCAACGAAATACATCGTTGGCAAAATGAAGTGTGCCGCGGCCATCCATTGCGCCATGATGCGTTCTGAATAGGACAAATGACTTATTCAGGTTTTTATTGATGACAACCAGTACTTCACTGCTAGGGCCGGTGCGTACGTTAAGAGGGGCGACTAAAAAATCGGCATCGTCATTACTTAGGCCATCCCAGTTGCTTTCGATAACACGTAGCGGCGTGCTGTATTCACTATCAACCCAACGGCTAAAACCAAGATGGCCTTTTAATATCACACGGCTGCCTGGATTAGCGTATGAGGCTTTTGTGATTGCGCGGCGAAAGGCGTCGACATCGATATCGGCATTGCCTTCGACGACCATCTGGTTCATGCAGGGAGTGAAAAGCTGGCCATTTTTCACGTTATCACAGCTTACGTAGTAGCGTTCGATTGTCGAAAGTGGGCGTTGATAAGTCATACAGAAAATCCTTCTTTATTATTTTTTGCGTCTTGCCAGCCAGCTTCCCAGCTTGAAGAAAGAACATCATCTTGGTAGGGGCTTGTTTTATTTTTCTTATTGCTGCCTTGCTGAAATCCTTGCTGATAAGCCAGTTCAACAGAGTCTGTGATGATTTTTTTACGACGAATTTTATTAGAAAGATTGGTTAAGCTAATTAACCACTGGTCTAACAATAAATAACTTGCAGGAACCAGTAGCAGGCTAATAAACGTCGCAAACAAAACACCAAAAGCGAGAGATACTGCCATAGGAATTAAAAACTGAGCTTGGATGCTGGTTTCTAAAATCAGTGGCGTGAGGCCGACAAAGGTTGTTAGAGAGGTTAAAAGAATTGGGCGGAAACGTTTTTTACCGGCATCGCAGACTGCGACAAAGACTGCGTGGCCTTCTTCTCGTTGCTGGTTGATGTAGTTCATTAATACGAGATTATCGTTCACCACAACGCCGCTGACCGCCACCATGCCGACAAACGACCAAAGGGTGAGCTCTAAATCCAATAGGAGGTGGCCGACCAGTGAGCCAAGCAATCCGAAGGGAATCGCAAAGAGTACTAATAAAGGCTGGCTGTAAGAGGCAAAGAGTACGGCCATCATCAAGTACATCGCTAAAATAGCGATAAGGTAACCCTTACTTAAAATGCTCAAGAAAGACGCGATGCTCTTTTGCTGTCCTGCGGTGCTCCAACGAATGCCTGGATGGTCATTAACGATTTGATCAAGCTTGTGCTCCTTTAGCGCGCTTTTGATTTGAGAAACAGAATTCTTCTGGCTGTTAATATATGCACTGACCGAGACAATGCGCTGTTGGTCGTAACGTTTAATGTGATTACGCGCAGGCTGATATTCAATATTGGCAATGGTCGATAAACTCACATACTGATTATTCGGCAGCTTAATCGGAAGGTTTTCTAAGTACCACATTGAAGAGCGTTCATCTTCTGGCAAGCCTAGCCACACATTAACCTCATCGTCTTGGGTCTGAATGTTTTGAACGTCAGCCCCTTGATAGGCACTATGCACTTGCGAGAGTACCTGCTGTAAAGAAAGATCCAAGGCAATGGCGTTATCTTTTAATTGGATATTGGCTTGTTGCTTGGCACTGCTAATCGAGTCACTAATATCATAACTGCCCTCAAACTCTGCTAGCACTTCTTTTAACTGATCGGCAGCGCTGGTGAGTTGAGCGAGATCGTAGCCTGAAAATTCAATATTAATATCGGGTTTAGCCGGGTTCAAACTTGCACTGAATTGTATATCTTCAATATCGGCAATCGTGCCCGTCAGTTCACGCCAGCGACGTACCAGTTCTTGGCCACTATATTGGCGCGCATTACCTGTTGATAACTCCAACGTGACTTGGGCGGTATGATCGAGATCTTTATTCAGATCTTGGTTGGATATTTTATTCTTAGGCCCAATCACTGAATAGATATGTAAAATAGTTGGCTGTGATTCTTGCTGAGTTTCATGTTTAAGTTGATTAGCCGCGGTAATGAGTTGATCAATCGCTACTTTCGTTTTGTGTCTAGGCGAACCTTCCGGAAAACTCACGTTGGCAATCACAACATCAGCCTCGATGGCCGAAAATAGCGCGATTCGCATCCAACCGGTCGAGACTACAACCATAAAAATAATAAATATTAAACTAAAGCAGATGACAACTAAGCCTTTGTTATGCAGTGACCGAACGAGCATTGGCTGATAGATCGTATTAATAAAATAATCGAGAGCATAACTAAATGCTTTTTGGATTTTTGTTAATGGGTTAGGGTTTTTGGTGCTGTCGTTATTAGATTGTTCTGCTTTAGAGTTTTCTGATTTAGTGCCAGACAAGTGAGCAGGCAAAATATAAATCGATTCTAATAAAGAAAATATCAAGGTTAAAATAACCACGATAGGAATTGCCTGCATTAATTTACCCTCAGGCCCGGGTAAGAATAACAGCGGTAAAAAAGCAACTATGCTGGTAGCGATCGCGAAAAATATCGGTTTGTAGACTTGGTATGTACCTTCTAATGCACCAGCGCGGCCGTAGTTACCCAATTGGTTTTGCTGGTGCACGGATTCCCCTACGACAACGGCATCATCGACAACGATGCCTAAGACAAGAATAAATGCGAATAGGGAGATGACATTGATCGAGACATCAAAAAATGGCATAAAAAATAGACTGCCAAAAAATGAAACAGGAATTCCGAGGCTAACCCAAAAAGATAAGCGGGCATTCAAAAATAAAAGTAAAACAAAAAACAATAATAATAAACCGGTAAAAGCATTATCTAATAATAGATCGATACGGCTTTTGAAATGCTTCGAGTCATCTTGCCATATATGTAATTGCATATTGTCGGGCAGTTGAACTTGGTCGATATAGCTGTTTAAACTTTTAGCAATATCCATAATGTTTTGATCACCAATACGATAGATGTCGATGGATACCGCAGGCTTATTATCAAAACTGGCTTGGTTTTCATGACTGTAGCGATTGTCGGTAATACTGGCGATGTCTTTTAGTTTTACTTCAGCGCCTTCGCTATTGGACAAAATAACAATGTTATTAAAGCCTTCGGTGGTTTCTCTTTTTTCATCGGAAGTGATTAATACATTGCCATCTTGAGTTTTTAATAAGCCGCCAGGCAGTTGACCAGATTGCTGCTGAATGAGTGTATTAACTTGCGAGAAGGTAACGTCATATTTTTCTAAGTTATGCGAAGGAATGTTAATTTCAATTTTTGATTGCTTAATGTCTTCCAAATCGATGATGCTAATGTTATCGAATTCAAGCAGCTCTTGACGTATATTGCGCATCGTTTTGGCAAGATCGGCGTAATGTGAGTCGCCACTTAAAATAAGTTTTGCAACGCGATTACGAACATTTAGTTCTTTGATTTCAGGCAGGCCTGCATCCAGTGGTAAAATGTTCGCGCTTTGAATGCGGTTCTTTACGTCGTCTAAAACATTTTTAGTCACAAAACCATCGGCGACATCGAGGGTAATAGAACACATGCCTTCGTAAGCGGTAGAGGTAAGATCAAGAGTGCCAGGAATGTCGTAAATACGCTGTTCTATGGGCTTGCAAATAGTTGCCTCAACGGTTTCGACCGTTGCGCCAGGCAGTTGAGTTTGAATACCAATACGCTCTAAAGAAACATTCGGTATTAATTCCATGCGCGTACTGGGGATTGTCAGAATACCCAGTACAAAAATAGAAAACATAAATAGATTGGCCGCGACCGGATTATTGACGAACCACTTGATGGAGTACTTCATTATAAAGCCTCGACCATAACAGGGGTCGTCACCTGTGGTACTGAATCGGTGTGATCTTGAGACTTAGGTTCGACCAGTAAACCATCGACTAAATTGCTAAAAGACCCCGTCACAATACGTTCTCCGAGCATGATGCCAGAGGCAACATACACCTGATCTTTGCCTCGATAGAGAACCTCGACTGATCTACGCGATAGGCGGTCTTCTTTGCTAATGGTCCAGAGTTTGTCTTCTGCTTGTAAGCTTTCTCTTGGCAGAATATGCAATTCCGTTTTATTGCGTCCGGTAATGGTGGCCTCAATAAATGAACCCGGCAATAAAGGCTTAAGCAAGGCATTCGCCATATCGTTATTGTTGATGGTCGCAATGACATAAAGTAATTGATTTTTATCTCTTTCGCCTTCTGTGCGAGTGATTACACCTTGCCAAATAATACTGTCATCTTGGAAGTTTTTGATTGCTACCGTAGGTGGTAGTACGACCGAGTCGGGCTGCAAATGTGAAAAATCTAGCCCTAGTAGCGCTATTTGGTGGTCGTTTAGAGGCAGCCTTACTTCGACGCTTTCGGTTCCGTACAGTTTGGCCAATTCTTGTGTTGTTTGTAGGTATTCCCCCGCGTGAATATTAGCGATGATCACCTTGCCGCTTATCGGTGCTTTTATCGAGGTTTTATCCAGTTGTTTTTTTGCATAGTCTAGCGCGGCACTGGCTGCTTCAACTTGGCTATTGGCATAGCGTAATTGTGGAACAAAGAGGGCGTAGTCGGAGGCATTTTTTCCGGCCCCTTTCTTGGCAACCCGCGCTTTGGCTTTGGTTTCATAATAATGTAATTTTACTTGGTCGAGTGACGATTGCTTTTGTGCGATATCTAGAATAAAAGGTTGTTGATCCAGTTGAATGACCAGCTCGTCTTTCTCAACAAAACCTCCTTTTATGAGCTTGTCGTTAACAAAGGTGACTAATCCAGGCACTTCACTGGTTATATGGCGAATTTGTGCGGGTGAAACCTTGCCTCGACTAAAGATAGGAATAGAAACTTCCGCTGACTTTGCCACCGTATACGGCACTTCTGGAGCAGTAATTTTAACCAAACTCTTTTCGGGTAATGGTTTATTGTCGGTTAACAAAAAAATAGTCGCGGCGGTGATCAATATAAAAACAGCACCGGTTTTTATATTAGAACTAAATGCAGTCATTATGATTTTTATCTTCTAGTAAATTATGTTTCCAGTCGCTTAAACACTTTTCAGTCAAGGCGATATTTTGGCAGATCCAAGGGTGTAACTTTAAACCGAGCGTTAATTGCCCGTGCCACTCCATAATGCCTGTTGATACCGGATAATTTTTAGTACCAATGCCGCAGCTCACCCATACTTCGTTTTCATTTTCTTGTGGGTTGCTATCTGTTTTTAATGGCCAAGGGCCGAGGTAACTGAAAGATCCCGCATAGAAATTCTTTTTACTTATGCTGTTATAGATGTATCGAATGCCTGGCTTGCCAACGATTTTTCCTATGTGCGCAAGCTTCCATGTGCTCCAGTGTTCTTTTAACTTAATGCGATCTTTTATTTCTTGTTGAAGCGCTTTTGGCGTGATGTGATTGTTGAGGCAGATGTTGATGCCTGAAGAGTAGTTACTGGTATCGCTATCACGAGTAATAGCCCCACGTAAATTGACTGGATAAAACCAGTAGTAGTTTTGCGTACCCTCTAATAAATTGTCAGCGATTGCTTTGTTCAGTGCCCACATAAGAAAGGTACTGAACGCGACTCGGTTTTTCTTTGCATTTCGTTTGAGCTGTAATGTGCTCTCTTTATCAAAAAACGCATTGGCTATTTCTGCTGAGTTATTATTACTGCATGGGTAAGTTTTTTTCCAACGAATTTTTTTAGGAGGCGTTTTAACTTGATGTACTTGTTTTTTCTTTTTATCTATTTTACTTAGTTTATATAACTGCCAAGAGCTGGGTTCATTCTTTTCTCCAGAAATAGGCAGCTGCTCGCAGGGGTAACCTTGTTTGCGTAAAATCGTTGCCACACCGCCAATGCCATCCATTTCGCTATGAGAAAATGTATGCCACTGGGTATGGCCATTCTCTTTATTCATTGGCCCAATGCTCATGCTATCGCTTATGCCCAATTCTTTTCTGACATCAAACCACATGGAAATATAATCTTTGGATGCTTTCATTGTTGTGGCCTATAGTCGACTGGGTTCTAGGTAAATAAGAGGCGGTGCTGATGGATGATTTAAAACATCAGGCTGGTCGCCGTAGCTTGCTAAGTAGTGGTTACTGACAAGGCTGTGGCGTTTTAGATTTTTTACGGCGTCATGCAGTTGATCTTGCTCGTCTAATCCTAGGATGAGAGCGTCATACTGCGTTTTTTTATGTTCAGTCATAATTTCAGTAATAAGACTTTTTAGGAACGCTGGTTCGTTGTCTTTGCATAAAATTGAGTGAAGGCTGATGTAATTACCTAAACTCCCAGGGCTGGGTAAATTCAAACCACCCAGAATCTTACTGCTGATATTATTAATATGACGCAGTACCTTCATATTACCGTGGTACGACAGGAAGCGCGTTTGCTTAAACGATTTTTGATCCCAAACTCCAGTGACGGCCACTAGCTCTTGCTTGTTGAAGCATAAGTAATAATTACTTAAATTGAGGTTACGATAATACTGATCGTTGCTGTCTATTTTTGAAAAATCATAACAAGGATAGAATTGTTTCTCTGATGAGTATTTGTCGAAGAAGGTTTGTAGTATGTCTATGTCATTTTCGCTTGCTCTGCGAATACGATGTTCTGATTGCACGCATGTTATTCTTCTTATATTTTGGTTAAGTGCAATCATGTGGGTGAGGAGCTTACCCGCAGGGTGATAGTTAGGCAGTGTCAATCGACCACTTCCCACGGTATCGATTGAGGCGGTATTCTCTTCTAAAATTACCGTCTGCATCCATTCATCCTGCATTAACTCGCGGTATTTTTTAAATAACCTAAAGAGAGTTCTGCCGCCTTTGTAATCCTCATGAATGCGCAGATCGTTGCCATAGCGAGTTAGTTGTTTTTTACCATTGATATAAACGAAACGTTTACCAATACTGAACGAGGCAACCAAACGCTGTTCTTGTGTATCTTCCATTAACCAAACATCGGGTTCACTGGTTGTGGTTTCTGTTGCATGAAAAAAATCAGGTGTGCGTTCAAAGTTTAAACGAATGCTACCTGGCTGCGGAGTGCTATTAATTAGGGTAATTAACGCTTCAGAATCATTGTGAGTGGCAGGGCGAATGTTAAAACGCTGGCTCATGATACGGCTGCTAATTTAGAGTTAGTTGATGAATTAATTTCAAATAAGAAGTTACTATTTTCCCAAGTTATCAGCGGCTCAACTTTTATATTCCCTTTCACCATGCCTTGATCCATTTTATGCTGAGCATAAACGTTTAAGGCATCTTTTTTGATCATCACTCTGGCGCTATCCAGTTGGCCTAGTTCACGGGCGAGCTTATAGTGGAAGTGTTCGCAGAGCTGTTCTTCAAGTCTTTTTGATAGGCTGTTTTCCGTTTGTTCTGTATAGCCTTCAATTAACGAGGATTGCTCACTGCACAATAAGGCGTAGCGTGGTTTTTCATACGCTTTTTTAGCGGGAAGGGCTATTAAGGTAATTGGGGTTACGGTATCAACTTGATTGAAGTGGTTAATTAGTTGTATAGCCACTTCTGGAGAGATTTTTTCTCCAACGAGGTCAGTACCATCAATTCGGCCAATAAACTCGAAGCAGGGGCACTGGTTAATGAATGAGGTTACTTTTAATTGATCTTTCATCGCATAGCGTAATAGACCGTTGCTGGAGCTGATGATTGGGCGTACGTTCTGTCCTTCTTCTAACTGCCAGCTGGTGTGAATTTTGCCACTGGATAAATCTTCAAATTCATAAAAGTGACTATTGATTGCTAAAGGGTACTTGCCTTGAAAGGGAATACTAATAACGCCTTCCGTTGCCCATAAGCCTTTTCCTTGGAAGTCGCAGTGAGGAAATAACGCATGTAGCTTTGCTGCCCATATTTTTGAAGAGGAGGTATCCCAAGCACTTATTAATGCTAAATTTGGCCAAATTGACTGGGTAAATTCGGCATCTATTTCACCATCCCATTTTGATAGTATTCTTGCTGATCGAGTATTCTTTGGACTGTTAATATTTTTAAGGCCAGTTAAATGCAGTGGCCACTTACCCTTGTCTAATGTGTATTGCAAATCAACTTTATGCGTTTGAATAAACTCTAAAAGACTTAACGCAAACGTCGGGCTCCACACAGAGATGAAACTCAGGTCACTGCAGCTTAATAGATAAGCGGCTGTGGCAAAGAATGATTCGTCAGATGTTTCAGCAAGAGATATAGATTCTGGTACGGCCATAGTGCCAGCCATGAATAATCGCTTCCACCAAGGTAATAGTTGTAAATCATTATTGATACTGGTGGTCAGTTTATTTCTTAAATCACTCGGCACCCAAGAGAGTGACCAATAATGCTTTCCTTTTAAAATTCCTGGGTATTTTTCATACATATCACCAATCCATGGAGAGATAGCATTATCGAGCTCATTCAAGAACTCTTGGGTATAAGGAATCCATTTTATTTTAGAGGTCGAGCCACTAGTAGGCTGATAGCGTTGGCATTCATGTTTGGTTAAAACTGGCTTATTATCTTCTTGTTGTTTTTGTATAAGTGTCTGCCAATAGTGGTAGTCAGTGATAGGCACCTGCTGCTGGAATTCTTTCAGTGAAGTATTCTTTTCTATGTCTTGTTGATGAGCGCTTAATGAACCATCAATGGCATGAAGAATTTTACTTAAAATATCTTTTTGCGCAGCTTCAACATCTAAACTTGCCTCAGACAACTTATTGCCCCCCGTTTTTGATAAACGAAAAGATGCTTGATGTAATAATCGACTGATTAAATTTGACTTCATCAGGTAGCCTCTAACAAATTTCATGATGCTTCCAAACGTATAGCTTTACTCTTCGGTTTCTTGAAAGATAAGACGTTTTTCTTCATAAACTGCCAAACCATATTGACCGATACTTCGCCAACGCAGGGCAGCTCGGTGCCTTGTCTCCAAGAAGGATTTAGCCTTTCAAAGTGACGAATGTCTGGGTTATGTTTGGTCATGTCTTTTGTAATGGCGGCAACATCGTCTTTTAGGTGCTGGTATTCGCCACCAAAATCTAGCAATCGGTGAGTTTCATTGTATGCAGTTGGGTAGAGTTTTTGGCAGTATTCATCGACAACGGCTTCTAACCTAATATTGTTTTTATCATGACTAGGATAATGCTTAGGAAAGTTGTTGGTTAGCAATAAATAGGTTTTGTAACCTTTTGATATTAATAACCAAAATATTGGAGTTTTAGGTTTTTTTAGTTTTGTCTTTAATAGCTGCGTCACAAAGCACGTTTGCAGAGCTTTATTTCCCCAGTATTTTTTCTCAATGACGGTATCGCCACTGAAGATACCAATGGATTTTTTACCAGACGCGATCAGTTCTAATTCTGTCCAAGTACTGAAGCCAACAATTCTTTTTTCGGTTTTGTCTTCTAGAACGATTACACCTGTTTTAGCCCCCATGTCATTCACAAAGTTATTCAGATCAGCATTGTGGTAGTACTGAACGAAAATCTTGTGCATTTCTAACAGTTGCGGGACTGAAACATTTTTTATCTTTATGAAATTTGCGGCGAGTTTGTTTTTAACTTCCATGCGCTGAATCTCCATTGTCATAAATACAGATGATGAGTATTTAAGAAGCAATTTTGCTTATTGTTTTTATTTTTCGCTACCTTATCAGTGGGGAGGGGGAGGGGATAACCCTCCTAAAGTATGGTGTGACAATTCCAATGCTTAAGTTGTGGTTTTATTGCCTTTAATGACAGGAAAGTGGCTGAGTATTTTTTTTGTGTAGTTGTTTTTTTAGAATGCAATATATTGCTGAATGCTTGATGCTGCGTATTAATCCGGAGGTTAGGCGTGAACGGTCTAGTTATTTTCTAATGTTATTGATAGGCGATTTTTTGTAATTGATGAATTCAGGTTACAAGTGTTATTACAGTCTATGGTTTTTCATTATGTAACTTAGAATTTCAACTTAAAAAACATTGACAGAATCCACGGCTAATAATTATTAGTTTGTACTTTTCGTAGGCTTGATTTATTGGGAAGGTGAGACCTTAAGAAATTAATTTTATTTCGTTTTTATTTATTTTTGGTTGTGCTTGAAGAGGATGATGAAATTTTAGCGGGTAAAACTATTGAGCAAGTGTTGTGAATCGACTTTCTTACAGGTATAAAAAAAGCCCGTACTTTTCAGTACAGGCTTTTTAGAATAATGGTGCCCGGAGACAGAATCGAACTGCCGACACGAGGATTTTCAATCCTCTGCTCTACCGACTGAGCTATCCGGGCTACTCTATGAACTGCGTTACCAGCTGGTAAGTGTTCGTTGAGTGGGCGCATTAAACCTGTTATCGAGACTTGGGTCAAGCACTTTCAACAAATTATTTTAACTTTATTCTTTGTTTTCAGGAACATAGCCATCGGCTTTGTCGAAATCTTCGCCACTTAAGAACTTGCTACGCTGCTCTGTAAGGTATTTTCGGGCTTGTAGATCCATCATGTTGAGGTGTTTTTCGTTGATGAGGCGGGTTTGGTGTTCCGTCCATTCGGCCCAAGCTTGCTGTGAAACATTTTCGAGAATATCGATTCCGGCAGGGCCAGGGAAAGGCGCTGACGTAAGAGCGGGTAGCTCTTTGTTGTATTTGCGGCAAAGTACGGTGCGAGACATATGGGAGTACCTTTTATCTGTTCTTTTGTATCGGGTCTATTTAATTTGTTCTAAACGAATGTTGTTTAGCAGGGTTTTTACGGGGGCTGCTAAACCTAACTCGGAGGGCTGCTGGGGATTGTACCAGTGCTGGGCTGATTCCCCTATGTTATCAGGGCGCTTGCTCAGCTGGATCAATACCGGATTGATGTGCAGGTGATAATGGCTGAATGTATGGCGGAAGCTAGGCCAAGCCTCTTGTTCGATCACTAGGTCGCCAAATAGCGCTTGTGTACGCTGCAAACTATCTTCTTCCATTGCGAGTTCAGGAAAACTCCAAAGTCCACCCCAGATGCCTTGCTGGGGGCGTTGTTCTAACAACATATTGCCATCTGGATCTCGAATCATGATCAGCTGTATGTGTTTTTCGGGCTTATCTTTTTTAGGTTTTGAATTAGGGTAGTCTTTTGGATTGCCTTGGGCATGCGCTTGGCAGTCGGGGGCGAGTGGGCAGATTCCGCATTGTGGTTTGCTGCGGGTGCATAAGGTAGCACCCATATCCATCATGGCTTGGGTATAGTCATTGCAGCGACTATTTGGGGTCAGGCGTTCGGCAATCAGCCATAGCTCTTTTTGTACGGCGCTTGTTCCTGGCCAACCTTCAACGGCGTAGTAACGACACAATACGCGCTTTACGTTGCCATCTAAAATCGCGGCGTTGATGCCCATGCTGATAGAGGCAATGGCACCTGCGGTTGAGCGGCCGATGCCAGGCAGCTCGGTGAGGCCTTCTACCGATTGTGGGAACTCTCCAGCGAAGTCAGTGCTTACTTTTTTTGCACAGGCGTGTAAGTTGCGGGCGCGTGCGTAATAGCCTAAGCCTGTCCAAAGGTGAAGGACCTTGTCTTGCTCGGCATTGGCTAAGTCGTGAACGGTGGGGAATTCTGCCATAAAACGTTGGAAGTAAGGAATAACGGTAGCGACTTGAGTCTGCTGCAGCATGACTTCTGAAATCCAAACCTTGTAGGGTGAGATGTCTTGTTGCCAAGGTAGGTGCTTGCGACCAAATTCGTCGAACCAATTAAGAACGGCTTGGCTGAATTGCTTGGCGGTTGAGGATGTTTTTTTATCGGCAGCAGGCATGAAGTAATCTAATGAAAGTGAACAGGCCGCTAGTATAAGGGGGCCTGTTCATATTTACGACCTACTTACTTTTGTGCAAGTCTCAGTTTTTCAGCCTGCTTATGGTGGTTAACCAAAAAGTGATGCAGTTGAGGTAGTGTCAGTGGGCGGCTGAGCAAGTAACCTTGGCCATCATCACAGTTGTTTTCTCTTAAAAATGCTAACTGCTCTTGGGTTTCAATGCCTTCGGCAACCACTTTCATGCTCAGTTTGTGCGCCATCGCGATCACGGCCGAAGTAATGGCCATATCGGTTTTGTCTTCGGGGATGTCACTGACAAAAGAGCGGTCAACTTTGAGTACATCAATCGGAAAGCGTTTTAAATAAGCCAGTGATGAATAGCCGGTACCAAAGTCATCAATGGCTAAGTGAATGCCTTTGCTTTTAATCGTATCCATAATACCAATCGCGGCTTCAACATCGTCCATAATGATGCTTTCGGTAATCTCTAATTCTAGATTTAGTGGGTCAATTTTAGATTGAACTAGAATGTCCAAAACCGTTTGCAGTAGACCCGGGTCGGCAAACTGTCTGGCTGATAGATTAACGGCGACCTTAGATTTTGGTGGCATTAATCCTTCACGAATAAGAGCACCCATTTCGTGGCAGCTATGTTCTAAAACCCAGGCCCCAATTTTTATAATCTGGCCGGTTTCTTCGGCAATTGGAATAAACGAATCAGGAGGAATAATGCCTTTTTCTGGATGGCGCCAGCGTACTAACGTTTCTACTCCGCTGATGGTATTGTCGGCAAGACAGATTTTAGGCTGATAAACCAAGACAAACTGATTGCGTTTAATGGCTACGTTGAGTTCTTTTTCAATTTCTAGGTTGTGCAAGATAGACGTATTCATGTCTTCAGAGAAAAATTGAAAGTTATTTCGGCCCAATTCTTTTGCTCGATACATGGCGAGATCGGCATTTTTCATCAAGGTATTTGGTTCGATAGAATCATCGGGTGTCATGGTGATGCCAATACTCACTGTGCTAATGATTTCTTGGCCATTTAGCATGAAGGGGCGAGCCAGAGAGAGTAAGATTTTATCGGCGACGATGCGTACGTCATTGGTATTTTTAATGTCGGTGAGCAGGATGGTAAATTCATCTCCACCTATGCGTGAAACGGTATCGTTTTCGCGTACGTTAAGATCAAGGCGGCGGGCGATTTCTTTTAATAGAGCATCGCCAATATCATGCCCGAGCGTATCGTTAATGCGCTTGAACTGGTCGAGATCTAAAAACATAAGGGCTATGGACGTATTGTTTCTTTGCACGCTTTTTACGGCTTTAACCAGTCTGTTTTTGAATAGACGACGGTTAGCAAGCCCGGTTAAAGGATCGTAAAATGCTAGGTTTTCCATTTGGATCTGAGCTTTCTTTAATTCAGAAATATCAGAGACTGAGCCCAAGAAACCAAGCAGTTTTCCTTCCTTGGAGTGAAGTGAGGTTGCTTGAATGTAAACCCAGGTAATACTGCCATTCGCAGCGATTAACCGTACTTCACATGCCATATCTTCGTGTTCAGTTACGAGTCTATGCCACAGCTTGTTTAGGGACGAATCATCTTCAGGATGTATGTTCGAGAACCAAGTTTGTAAATCAGGCTCTTGATGCTTGATGTTATTGATTTCGCGCCAGCGCTGGTTCACATAAGTGATTTCACCACTGGGATTTATTTGGAAGATCCCCACGGGTGAAAGTGAGGTCAGCTTTCTGAATTTCTCTTCGCTACTCTTGAGCGAGATATGTTCGTTTTCAATTTTACTGAGTAGGTCATTGAATATATCAACCAGATTACCGAGTTCATCGTGGTGATGTTTTTTAGCGCGTATGGAAAAGTCATTACGCTGGATAATGCTATTAATGGTCGATGCTAATAAGCGTAGTGGGCTAGTGACGATAAGCTGTAAGCGTGTTGCTAATAAAAGCGCAATGATGATTGAAGTGATCAGGATTAATAAAGCAAAAAAGCTAATATGCTTCAAACGGCTGATGATGTCTCCATTATGACAAGCGATGTAGAGTGTACCAATGACAGTATTATTGAGCTTGATAGGGAAGTATTGTTCTACATAATAAGATTCATTGGTTTTTAATGTCCCCATCATTCTTGGGCAGCTTTCTACTTCTTGTTTTGAGGGGATACTTGCTGCGAGTACTTTATCAGCATCATATATACAGGACTTAACAATACTTTTATCAACGGCTAGGGAGGCTAAGTTGTCGTGAAGCAGTTTGTCGTCACGAAAAGTGAGTGCTGCGGTTGAGCGATCAGCAATGACTTGGCCAATAATCGAAACCTTGGAATTTAGGTCTTTATGACCAAAAAATAGTTCCAGCGATACAAAAGCGATCGTCGCTATTAAAAGGATAAGGCTGCTGGTTGCAACCGCAATAATAACAAGCTTGGTGCGAACCGTTGGGGCATTTAATGACTTCATTTTTTAAGGATGCCCTTGTTCAAACACAGCTGATGCAATTTCAATTAAATTAGCATCAATAGAAAGCCCTGCTTCTGTCGCGGTTTTAAGATTGATTTTAAGGTCTAGAGTATTTTCATTGGTCATTGTTAGTTCAACAACCCCACCATCTTTAGCGAAGTCTTCTCTTTCACCAATTGATAGGATGCGATTTGAGACTAAAGTATAGTAGTTCTTCTGGATAAAGCTATTAGGCATACCTTTATGCGCAAAGAGTATTGTGCAAGTTTGAAGGTCATTTTCTTCGCTGAGGTAGTGTATTCGGATTTCTCGTCCCTGACTTCGTTTAAGGTTGATTTTCTGCCAACTATCTTGCTTGGGTGTATTGGGAAGCAAGCATAGCTTGATGGGAGTATCTCGAATTAAGGTATCGGGCCAGTGAATAAACTTAGTTAGTTGAAATAGATATTGAATTTTAGAGGTATCTTTATTTGTATATTCCGCCGATGCAGCATTGGGTGCCGAGAGCATATAGACGGAAAAATAGATTAAACAAATAACGATAGCCGGCATGCTAATTCCGCGAACCTCATAAAATAAATGATAAGTACTCTAGAGTTTAGCTGTTTTATTGCTGATAGGGGGGATAATTTAATAAAAAAAGCCCCGTGGAAAATCGAGGCTTTAATGGCAGTTAGAGGGGTGTTTAGCGTTGAGCGGTTTGAACGTCTCCAGACATACTGGCGATGATTTCGTCCAAGCTTTTATTTTGCAATTCTTGGCTCAGCTGCTGGCGATACGTTGTTACCATGCCCAAACCCGCAATAACGGCGTCGTATATTTTCCATTCTTGTTGCTTATTCACGAACAATTTGAAGTCTAACGGAATTTGCTGGCCACTAGGTTGAATCATATAGCCTTTAACGATGGCTTTTTTACCAGACTTGTTAAAGCGCGCTGCTTGAAATTCAAACTTCTGGCCATCGAAGGCTTTAAAAGCGCCGGTATAAGTGCGTACTTGTAAGTCTCTAAAGGTATCAATAAACGCACTGCGCTGGTCTTTGGTGGCTTTTCTCCAATGCTTACCTAGCGCTAGTTTTGCGATACGTTCTTGATCAATCGCTGGCAAAATATAGCTTTCAACCAAACGTTTAACTTCGTCAGTATTACGGCCTTCAGCAGGAATTTTTTGGAGTTCTGATATAACAGATTCAGTGGCATACTCAACCGTTTCAGTTGGCGTTGCAGCATGAGCTAGGTGGAAAAAGCTCAATAATGATATCAGTAAGGTCGCGATGAACTTCATGCTCTTTCCCCTCTCTCTCTTTTAATTTAAGTTTAGCCGTTTTTTTGGTTATCGTTCCAAATGTTACAGAAGTATGACTCAAGTACCTTGTTAGGGTTAGAGGGTAAAAATACAATTTATTGTTCCGAATAGGGAACAATGCTGGCACCTACTTCGGATTGCGTATGAAATTGGGACTGTCCTGAGTGAAGCCTCGGCTGACTAATGATGTTGCAAGCTCACCAGGCACATCCTTGGCAACAAGAGTGTAGCCGTTTTCATCAGCCCATTTATTCATGTGGTGCAGCATTTGGTGGGCGACGCCACGCTTGATTGTGACATTACGAACACATAAATGACGCAGATTAATAGTATTGCCGTCTTTTGTTGCTTTGAGTGCTCCTAATAAACGAGCATTAAAGCGACCTGCAATAAGCCATTCACCTTGATCGAGTAATTCTTGTAGCGATGCTTGGATATCACTCGCACCGGTTAACCATTCTTGAGGGGCGTCTGTGTAAATTTTGCCTAAATCAATCCAATCTTGCTGAGTAGGCTGGGTGATGTGTTCAAGATGTACTGGCATAAGAGTCTCTATTCTGTGCTATTGCTGTGCTTTGCTTTATAATGGCTTTTTTCCCGTTTGGCGAGATCTTTTTTGGAGTCTTCCATGGCAAATGCCAGCCGCAAGGCAAGTGTTGAGCGTAATACCTCAGAAACAAAAGTTAAAGTAAGTATCAATTTAGATGGTACGGGTGAAGCAAAGTTCGAGACGGGTGTTCCCTTTCTTGACCACATGATGGATCAGATTTCCCGTCATGGCTTGATCGATTTGGACGTCTATTGCGAAGGCGATAACCACATCGATGATCACCACTCGGTGGAAGACATTGGCATTACGCTAGGTCAGGCTTTTGCAAAAGCCGTTGGCGATAAGCGTGGCATTGTGCGTTATGGCCATTCTTATGTGCCTCTAGATGAAGCATTATCGCGTGTCGTTATCGACTTTTCGGGTCGCCCAAGCCTAGATTTTAAGTGTGATTTTACCCGCGGTAATATTGGCCGCTTTGATACTCAGCTGTTCTGGGAGTTTTTCCATGGCTTTGTGAACCACGCCGGCGTGACACTGCATATTGATAACCTTAAAGGCTTTAACGCACATCACCAGGCAGAAACAATTTTCAAAGCCTTTGGTCGTGCATTGCGTATGGCGCTTACAGAAGACCCTCGTATGGCAGGTCAAATGCCGTCTACTAAGGGCGTTCTGTAACCGATGAGTAAAGTAATCAGTAAAACCTGTGCGGTCATTGATTATGGAATGGGGAATTTGCACAGCGCTCATGGCGCTTTGCAAAAAGTGGCCCCTGATAGTCATATTTTGGTCACTTCCGACCCTGCTCAAATTTTAGCGGCTGATCACGTAGTTTTGCCCGGTGTTGGCGCGATCCGTGATTGCATGAGCGAAATTCAACGCCAAGAGATTGATCAAGTCGTAGCTGAAGTGGCGAAGACAAAGCCGTTGTTAGGTATTTGTGTGGGCCTGCAGGCCATGATGACGCGTTCTGAAGAGAACGGCGGAATTGATTGTATGAACATGTTTTCTGGCCAAGTACGTTACTTCGGTGACAACCTCTTAGGCGATGCGCTGAAAGACGGTACTAATGAGCGCTTAAAAGTGCCGCACATGGGTTGGAATCAGGTTGAACAAATTGCCCATCCACTTTGGCAAGATATTAAAGATCAGAGCCGTTTTTATTTTGTGCACTCGTATTTTGTAACCGCTGACGATCAGAGCCAAGTTAAAGGGATTGGTCATTACGGTAAGCCTTTCGCTGCGGCGATGGGGCAGGATAATGTCTTTGCGGTGCAGTTTCACCCAGAGAAGAGTCACAAAAATGGCCTGCAGTTATTGCAGAACTTTTTAAGCTGGGATGGTCAGGCTTAATAAGCCCTCCAGATAATTGGACAATCATTATGGCATTAGCAAAGCGTATTATTCCTTGTCTCGATGTAGATCAAGGGCGAGTCGTAAAGGGTGTTAACTTTGTGGGTATTCGTGATGCGGGTGACCCTGTAGAGGTTGCTAAGCGTTATGATGAGCAGGGCGCTGATGAGATTACCTTTCTTGATATTACAGCAACACACGAAGCTCGTGGTACGACGGTCAAAATGGTGGAAGCCATTGCGGAGCACGTTTTTATTCCACTGACCGTGGGTGGTGGTATTCGAGAAATTGCTGACATTCGCCGCATGCTTAATGCTGGCGCCGATAAAGTATCGATTAACTCCGCGGCCGTGTTTAATCCTGACTTTGTGCGTGAAGCGTCGCAGAAGTTTGGCGCTCAGTGCATCGTAGTTGCAATTGATGCAAAGCGTGTTGCTGGTTCTGGTGAACTTGGTGATGTGGATAATAAGTGGGAAATTTTTACTCACGGTGGCCGTAAGCCAACCGGTATTGATGCGGTTGAATGGGCGATTAAAATGGCCGATTACGGTGCAGGTGAAATACTGTTAACCAGTATGGATCGTGATGGTGTGAAAACCGGTTTTGATTTAGGCGTGACTCGCGCGGTAAGTGATGCCGTGAACATTCCAGTGATTGCGTCTGGTGGTGTGGGAAACCTTGAGCATTTGGCTGAAGGTGTTTTATTGGGTCATGCTGATGCGGTATTGGCTGCGAGTATATTTCATTTTGGTGAGCATACCGTGCAAGAAGCGAAGCAGCACATGAGTGATGCAGGTATTGAAATGCGCATCGACTGATTTGTTCTTGCAGCCTGTTATATCTTTAAATAGCCCTGTCAGTTATAAACTGGTAGGGCTTTTTTATGCCTGCTAACTTTTATGCTTGTTAACGTTAAGAGTGTAATGGTTAAGATAAAAGTCTTAGAGTATCTTCTGCACTGGCATTTGCCTGGCCTTGCACAGCGGTTTGCACTTGCTGCTTAACCTGTTCAATCACCATTTGGCTGACGAGTTCTGCAACATCGGCATCTTCTACCCGACTCCTTGCGGCCAGTGTTTGTTCCTCTTCGTTGGCCAATTGTGTGACGCTGCTATCAATACGATTATTGGCAGCGCCGAGTTCAGTGCGGCGCTCTGTGACTTGCTGCTGAAGTGCATCTAGATTGGTTAAGTTATCCCCTGAGTCTGGATTAGAAAAATCTAATTGTCCTAGCGCTTCTTTAATCGGATCGGCAGTAACATTGGCGGTGAGAGATACAATATCTCCAGCTTTGTCGCCGAGTTGAAAGTTTAGCCCTTGTGCATCATCACTCGCTTGAAATAACTTTTTATCATTAAACGAGCTTTGCTCTAAGACTTGATTAATCTGCTCACTAATTTGAGACGCTTCTTTGGCAAGGGCTGCACGGTCGGTATCATTAAGAATACCGTTACCTTGTTGTACGGCGAGTTCTTGTAGTCTTTCAATGCCACTGGAAATTTGAGAGAGTGCGCCATCTTCGGTTTCAATAAGCGATTTTGCATCTAGGCCATTACGCTGCGCTTGCTGGCTGCCTGATATTTGGCTAGTGAAGCGGGTGGCGATAGCAAGGCCTGCAGGATCGTCTGCAGCACTGTTTATGCGCTTTCCGCTACTGACTTGGCTATACGTTTGGCTGAGTTTATTGCCCGTATCGATATAGCTACTACTGGTATTAATGGAAGTCATAGGAATGAACCCTCCGCTAAGGTTTCATTTCATTCTATCCTCTTCTTACGCAGTACTCATTAAAGAGTCTTGTAAGTCATGCAGTGATTACTAAGGGCGACCTGTTATTGAATGGTTATGGCGGGCTTAGGTAAATCAGTGCGAGGAGTTAACAGAGGTTTGTGAAATCAGCGCATCGCTGCTAATGCCGGTGTCGTTAATGCTAGTATCGAGAGTATTGTGTAAAAGATAGCGATTAGCTTTATTGTCTTGGATTGCAGATTGCTCGAAACCTTTCCAGGCCTGCTGTAATAATAATTCAGACGCTGAAATTACCTCGACATTTTGTGCGGCCAGTTTAGGGATCTGTTGTGCGAGAAAAGCATGAGACTCGCGATAGGGGTGGCCAATCAGAATGGCGCGTCCTGTTTTATGAGCAATTTTAATCGCTTTATTCCACTGCTTGGTGAGTGCTTGTGTGCTTTTGTTGTTATCCAAAAATATATGGCGGCGCAGTGCGGGTAATTGGTATTTAACGGCTTGTTGATAAGCAACCGATTTTGGCGACGTGAGGCTGTCGACAAAGAATAAATCCTCTCCTTTAAGAGTTTCCATGACCCACTGCATGGATTGCTTATTTTGAGTTAATTCACTACCCATGTGGTTATTAATGCCTTGAACATGAGGGATGGAAGCAATAGCCTTTTTCAGTGTGAGTTTAAATTCGGTTTCTGTTAATGCTTTGGTTAGAGCGCCAGGACCGAGTGCTGCTTTAACGGTATTTTCCATCGGTGCATGCAGGATGACATCTTTATGCAAAAGGTTAGCTTTGTTGGCTAGCGTTTTGGCGTGGGGTGTATGTGGCAAAAATGCAAGCGTCAGTGGTGCGTCCAATTCAACCATGGCATTGCCTAGGGAATAGCTATTGCCAATGTCATCGATGATGACGACCAGTTGTGCGCTCACCTGTGCAGTTAATTGATTGCTAGGGTCTTGAGCTTGGGTTAACCCGCTCAAGACCATTAGCAGTAAGCTTGTTGTGAGGCTATTAATCATGGGTAGGTAAGGCTTGTGCTTCTATGTCGTCTGCCTGAACTTCAATTGAAGGCTTGATTTGCTTCAGTGCGGGCTTTGCGTGGTGCTGAAACACACTCCAGCCTTTTAGCAGCGTATACGCTTGGTACAGTTGAAAATCTTTGCTTAATAAGTCGTCAGAGACCTGATGATCATTTTCGATGGCCGCTTCGTTGTTATCCCCATTACTATCTTCGCCTTCATCGTTACCGTTCGATAAATGCCCAGATAGGTCGCTTTCTTTGTAGTAGCTTTGTTCGTAAGTTGTGACTTCACTTTGTTCAACAAAGACGTCTGGGTGAATGCCTTGTGCTTGTATTGAGCGTCCCTTTGGCGTGAAGTAGCGGGCGGTTGTTAGCTTAATAGCTTTGTCGCCGCCAATCGGAAGTACACTTTGTACTGAGCCTTTACCAAATGACTGCGTGCCTACAATAACGGCGCGCTTATGATCTTGCAGGGCACCGGCAACAATTTCAGACGCAGAAGCAGAGCCACCGTTAATTAACACAATTAATGGAATATCTTCGGCAATGGTTTCTTCGCTAGCAGAGTAACGGAAATCAGACTCTGCAATGCGACCTTCGGTATAGACGATTAAGCCCGTATTTAAAAATGCGTCAGAGACTTCAACCGCCGCATCTAAAACACCACCAGGGTTATTGCGTAGATCTAAAATTAAGCCATTAAGCTGCTCATTGTTGTCTTGAGCAATTGCTTGCAGTTTAGCAATAGCTTCTATCAGCTCAGGGCCACTTTTATCTTGAAACTGAGTAATACGAAGATAACCGATACCATCTCCTAGGCTTTCGCCGCGAACACTCGCCACTTTAATTTCTGCGCGGGTAACCGTGAAGCTTAAGAGTTCTTGTTCTCCTGCACGACGAATGGTTAATTCAATATCGGTGCCGGGTTCGCCACGCATTGTATCTATGGCATTGGTGAGTGACATTTCACGCACGAGTTCACCATCGAGGGAAACAATTAAATCTCCCGATTTAATGCCGGCTTTCTTCGCAGGGGTATCATCAATCGGCGTAATGACTTTGATTAATCCATCTTCAATACCGACTTCAATGCCTAGGCCGCCAAACTTACCCGTGGTATGTTCTTGCAGTTCGCTAAAATCTTCAGGTAATAAATAATCAGAATGAGGATCGAGGTTGCTTAGCATGCCGTCAATGGCGTATTGCAGCAGAGTTTTATCATCGACAGGTTCGACATACGAACTACGAATGCGGTCGAAAATTTCAGTAAAGTTACGCAGTTCGTGCAGAGGCAATTGGCTTTCTTGAGCGGCCGAAATATCTGAAGTTTCAGGTTGTTCTGTGGCGAGTGCGTGAGCCGATAATAACTGGCTGCCGATTAATAAAGCACTATAAGCGACGTATTTTAACATTCTAATTCCCATATAAATGTATTTCCCTTGCCTGTTTTTTATTGACGCTATCGTTTAAGCCAAGCCGCAGGATCTTGTGGTTTTCCATTGTGTCTGATTTCAAAATACAAGCGAGGTTCCTTAAAACCACCAGAGCTGCCTAAGGTAGCAATATTTTCGCCCTGATACACCCAATCGCCGACAGATTTTAATAGGCTTTGATTGCGCGCGTACAAACTTAAATAACCATCACCGTGGTCAACGATCAATAATAGCCCAAATCCTCGTAGCCAGTCGCTAAAGACAATGCGGCCATGATGAATTGCGGTAATGGCTGAGCCTTCGTAGCCTTTCATTAACCAGCCCTGCCACTTGCTGCGTGCTTGTGCATTCTTGTTGCCGAAGGCTTTAACGATGCTGCCTTTAGCTGGTCTAGGAAGCTTGCCCTTTAATGAGCGAATGGGGCGGGCATCGTCTTTGCGTACGCTGTTATCAAACAGGGTCGCTACTTCGGTAATCAGTTGCTGTAAGCGCTTTTGATCTTTTTGCTTTTGGCTTAAATCATTACTTTTTTGCTGGCGTTGAAGCTCTAAGCTGGCCAGTAATTTTTTATGCTGCTTCTTTTCGTTATTCAGCTGTTTGTTTTTCTTAAGCAGCGAATTCTCTGTTTTAATTAATTGGTTTTGCTGAGCTAAAATTTCATTTTCGATATTGTTTAAGCGTTTCAAATTGACGATCAGCGTTTGAATGCTTTCCATTCGCGCTTTATTAAAATACTCGTAGTACTTCAACATGCGGCTAATTTGCTGAGGGTCGTCTTGATTTAATAACACTTTAATCGAGCCCTGATTGCCGAGCTTTTGAGCGCCGGTAAGCTGTTTAGCAAGTTGCTGCTTTTGCTCAGATTTAAGGAAGCGGAGCTGGCTTTGCTCCGCTTTCAGCTTTTTTAGGCGGGCGCGCTCTGTATTTAATTGCGAGCGGGTATTGTCGATTTTTTTAGCGATTTTGCCGATGTTTTCATCGGATTTTCGTAACGCTTCGCTGAGTTTGTCATGTTCGGATTCTGTCTCTTTTAACCAAGACTGCAGCTTTTTAATCTCTTCCTGCAGTTTGGCAAGGTCTGCCTGTTCATCGGCCATGCTGACTTGCGTCAGCGAACTAATAAAGAGGCAGAAAAGAAAGAAAATCCGGATCATGTTATCGACTCGATCTATTTGTTGATAAGGCTAGAACCCGACATTTCAGTCGGCTGCTCTAGATTCATCATGGCTAATAGTGTTGGCGATACATCGCATAGGCTGCCTGCTTTGATCGTGCGGCCATCGTTATTGGCGTGCACATAAACCAGGTCAACCGGGCCTGTGGTATGAGACGTTAATGGACCACCCGTTTCAGGGTTGATCATTTGCTCGGCGTTGCCGTGATCGGCGGTGATTAAGCATTCGCCATTCACTTCTAAAATAGCATCGGTGATGCGCTTCAAGCATTCATCAATACACTCGGCCGCTTTGACCGCCGCAGAATAAACACCCGTATGACCCACCATATCGCCGTTGGCGTAGTTACAAACGATTAAGTCGTGCTTACCACTTTTAATCGCCGCGACTAATTTGTCGGTTAATTCAGGGGCATTCATTTCAGGCTGTAGATCGTAAGTTGCGACATCGGGTGAAGGTACAAGAATACGTTCTTCACCTGGGTATAGGTCTTCACGACCGCCCGAGAAGAAGAATGTTACGTGAGCGTATTTCTCAGTTTCGGCAATGCGTAATTGGGTTAAACCCAGATTAGAAACGTATTCGCCAATACCATTAACCAAAGAAGCAGGTGGATAAGCACAGTTTGCGGGAATATCGGCAGCGTATTCTGTCAGCATCACGAAGTCGGCTAATTGAGGAATAACATTACGCTCGAAACCAGTGAAGTCAGGTTCAACAAAAGCCCGGGTGATTTCACGGGCGCGGTCTGGGCGGAAGTTCATAAAGATGATGCTATCACCATCTTCAACTTTGCCACCCTCGCCGATGACTGTCGCGGCAACGAATTCATCGTCTTCATCACGGGCATAAGCCGCTTCTAATGCTGCAATGCCGCTGTCTGCATGGTTGGCCGCTTTGGCTTCTGTCATCGCAACATAGGCAGGTTCAACACGTTCCCAGCGGTTATCACGGTCCATGGCGTAATAACGCCCGGTTAGAGTGGCGATGCAACCTGTGCCTAATTCGTCTAATTTGGCTTGTAGGGCTTTAATAGAGGGCTCTGCGCTGCGCGGTGGAACGTCGCGGCCATCTAAAATACCGTGTACATATAGTTTTTTGATTCCGCGCTTAACGGCCATTTCGCAGGCCGCAAATATTTGCTCTTCATGACTGTGAACACCACCCGGAGACAATAGACCTGCAAGGTGAACGGCACCGCCATTGGCTTTAGCTTTATCGATAGCGTTGCATAACACGGCATTATTAAAGAACTCGCCATCGGCAACGTCTTTATTAATACGGGTAAAGTTTTGATAAACGATGCGGCCCGCACCTAGGTTCATATGGCCGACTTCAGAGTTGCCCATTTGTCCTTCTGGTAGACCTACCGCATTCCCTGACGTTTGTAACAAAGCGTTTGGGTATGTTTTCAACAGTGCATCCCAGTTTGGGGTGCGTGCATTGGCGATAGCATTATGTTCGGATTCTTCTCCATGGCCCCAGCCATCTAGAATAATTAGTGCAGTCGGTGTGCGGGTCTGGCTCATAATAGGGATAGCTCTATCTAATTAGTTCAACTAAGAGTGATTAAACAATAGTTAAGCAAAAGTTAAACAATAAATTAACGTGAGTAAGCAAAAAATATTGTGCCTATTCTAGCGAATCTGTGGCCTTGCGTCATTTTCTATTCTTTTTCGCGCTTCGGCTGGTTATACTGCGGCCTTGATCCTCTTATCAGTCAACCAAATAGGCAGTAAACAGGTTATGGAACAAGTTTTCGACTTTATCAACAATAATTGGATGTTAGCCAGTGTATGGGGCGTATTTTTAGCAGCCTTCTTATGGGATAACAACCAGCGAAGTGGTACGAGCATTAGTACGGCGCAAGCGACTCAGATGATCAACAAGCAAGACGCCGTTGTTTTGGATATTCGTGATAAGAAAGATTTTGATGCGGGTCACTTAGCCAATGCGCTCAATATTCCTTATGCGTCGTTGACTGAGCGCATGACAGAACTTGAATCTTCGAAAGAACACCCCATTGTATTAGTATGCAAGTCTGGCCAAAGTGTTGGGATGGCGGGTAAAACGTTGAAGCAGAAGGGTTTCCAAGTGTTCCGCTTAAGCGGCGGTATGATGGAATGGGGTAATCAAAACCTTCCTGTAGTAACTAAATAATCGATCTGAGATCAATTAATCGTTACGAAATAACAGATATAATAGCTGCCATTCAGGGGCTAATACATTGACAAAGCACAGCCTGAAGGTTGTGCTGATAGACAAATAATAAAATTAAGGACATATCATGGCTGATCAAGAACAAGCAAAAGAGCAAGCACAAGAACAGGGTCAATTTTCTCTACAGCGTTTTTACGTAAAAGACTCATCGTTCGAATCTCCAAATGCTCCAGAATCATTCCAAAAGCAGTGGAAGCCAGAAGTTAAGCTAGATTTAAACAGCCGCTCTCGCAAGCTGGCTGACGATACTTATGAAGTCGACGTTAAAGTAACAGCGACTGCAGAGAATGATGGCGAAACAGCTTTCTTAGTAGAAGTAGTACTAGGCGGCATTTTCCATATTAAAGGTATTGAAGGCGAGCAGCTTAAGCACATGCTAGGTGCATTCTGCCCAAATATCTTATTCCCATACGTACGTGAAACAATCGACCAGTTGGTCATTAAAGGTAGCTTCCCTGCCTTGATGCTAGCGCCGATTAACTTCGAAGCCTTGTATCAGCAAACGCAAGCTCAGCAAACTGCCGCTCCAGCAGCAGAAGAGACTGTTCAGTAATTGGGTTGTAATATAGATGCTTTATTGCTGATTTATTGCACTTAATAAAAAACCGAAGACATGCTTTTAATTTAAAGCGTGAATTCGGTTTTTTTATGCCCGCTATTTACAGTCATCTAGCATTCAGAGTTAGCTAACTCCCACCCGCATAGCCATTTTGGCGCCACGCTTCAAAGATCATCACCGCAACGGTATTCGATAAGTTCATACTGCGGCTGCTTTCCATCATCGGTAAGCGTAACCATTGCTCGAATGGAATGCTCATTCGTACATCTTCTGGTAAACCGCGTGTCTCTGGGCCAAACATCAAAAAGTCACCGTCTTTAAACTGAGTCTCTGAGTGTGTGTTCTTACCCTTGGTTGTTAGAGCGTAAATTGTTTCTGGTTTTTCTTTCTTTAAAAAATCCGCGTAGTTTTCATGAATGCGCACATTCGCCCATTCATGGTAATCCAGCCCTGCTCTTCGCAGAGCTTTCTCTTCCATATCAAAACCCAGCGGTTTGATCAAGTGTAACTGACAGCCCGTATTGGCACACAAGCGAATGATGTTACCGGTATTGGGCGGTATTTCTGGTTCAAATAAAACGATGTTAAACATGATGACTCCTCAGTAATCGCTGATTATAGAAAGCTGGTGGGCAATTGGAAGCGGTATCGATGGTAAAAGCCGCATTTATTTACTGAGCACTGATTTAGTATTAGGTATTTGTTATTAAGGCGTGAGTCTTCAGCGCATTTTGTTATTTCTCTACTAAACTTGAATCATAGTCATTGAAGATTTAAATCGAAATAGGAGTTGGTGGGTGGAATTTCGCTGGTCATTTAACAATATAAAAACCAAGCATTGGGTAGGCATTAATCTGTCGACTTTAGCCCCTAGCGCCGTCATCTATTGTGATGAAGGGGTTGTTGATGCGGTTGCTTATGATCAAGAGCAAGGAGTTGAGGCTCTAACGTCGTGGATTAAGAAACACGTCAGTCATGAAATGCCTGCGGTACTGGTATTGGATGATGATGATTATGAGCTTTTATTGGCGGAAGCGCCTGATGTGCCAGATGAAGAATTAACAGCAGCGATTGAATTTCGAATTGGTGATTTATTGGCTCAGCCCATTACCGATACGGCTATCCAAGCGATTCGCTTACCCAAAGATGCATATCGTGGCCGCATGTCGATGGCACATGTTATTGCGAGCAAAAACGAAACCATAGCAGCGAGAGTGCAGTGGGCAAAAGAATTACACCTATCGGTTGAAGTTATTACGGTTCCAGAAATAAGTTTATTGAATGTGTTGGCTGCCAGTTCGCTAGATCAAGGCATTGCGTTATTAAAGTTAGGGCCGAAACACGGCACGATACGTTTGTATCAGGCAGGCGCTTTGTACCTAACAAGAACCATTGAAGTGGGTACAGAGGCTTTAGATATACAGCATATCGAAGAGACCCCAGAAAAAACTGTAAATACTGGGCTTAATGAACATAGCGATGATGCAAAGCTCAATGAAATTAACTTGGAAGAAATGATTGTCGAAGATGAGATGAACTCTGACTTTATATTAACCGATGAAGTTGAAATATCTGAGTTACAGCTCGAAGAAGGCGCCGAACAGGATTTAGTCATAAATGAGCAAGAGTATGTTGGGTTTGCTCCAAAGGCCAAGGTCAATGAACAGCAAGTTCAAAGTTTAGTTTTGGAAGTTCAGCGGTCATTAGATTATTACGAAAGTCAGCTGGGAATGGGGCAAATCACTCAGTTATGGTTAATGAGTGGGAATGTAGATTTAACGCATTTAGTCGATGCAATGCAGCCAGCATTAACCGCTAATGTTGAGCAGCCTAATATATTAGAAAAATTGAAACATGCAGATATAAACATTGCAGACAGTATTGAAGAAATGAACAGCACTGTTATGGCATTAGGAGGAGCGTTAGCCTATGTTGCCAATTAAACACAGCATTAACCTTTATCTCCCTCGGTTTCAGCCACCGAAACTCTCACCTGAAATTTTACTATTTGGGAAGGTTGTTTTAATTACTCTGGTTGGCCTCATTGGCCTTTCGGCAGCGATGTTTATATTTCAAACGTATTCATCAAATCATGTCGCCCAATTACATCAAGAACAAGAGTTATTAAATAAACAAATCAATAAGCTTGCAGAGCAATTTCCTAAAATTAGCATTGATGGCAATCTTCAAGAAAAGATAAATAAAGAAAAAGAGCTAATCAAGAGAAAAAAAAGAGCCATTACTTTTTTACGGCAAGATTCTATTAGTGGAAAAAGCAGTTTTACGGCGTTAGTAGAACAGCTTTCTCAGCAAAGTGTGAATGGCATTTGGTTGTCGAAAATTGAAATCATTAATCAAGGGCGGGATGTACAGCTAACCGGCTTTGCTAAGACTCCGGATAAGGTATCGCATTATATTATGGGGCTTGGTTCTAAAGATGCTTACAAGGGTAAGTCATTCAAACAGATAAATATTACAAAGAATGATACGCCATGGAGCCAGTTCTTTTTATCAACCCAAAAACAGCGTCGTGATGAAAGCGCTCAAGCACAAGCGTTGTCCTTAGGAAGAAACTTATGACTTGGTGGCAAAAAAAGCCTTTTATAGAGGCGATCACCGCTTATGAAAAGATCTCGGCGAGAGAGCAAAAAATAGTTTTATCGACATTTGTGGTGATATTGAGTCTGCTTGGTTACATGTTGATGATAGAGCCTTTAGTTTTAAGCAGTATTCAGTTGGTAGAGGAAGAAAGTCAGCTGGTTAAAACTAATACGCTATTAACTGAGCAGATAGAGAAAACCAAAAATAGAGAGACCGATAATCCAAACCTTGCATTAGAAGTGCAGTTTAAAAAATTACTGGAAGAAAGCCAGGCTTCTCAGAATAAGATTGATTTATTAACACAGTCTTTAGTAGCACCTAAACAGATGGTGGGGTTATTAGAGAAGGTATTAACTCAAGATAAACAATTAAAGCTTATATCGTTGAGTAATTTGCCTGAAGAGGCGATGAGTATTGAAGGAAGAAATCTGACAAATACATCGGATGCTTCAGGTGCTTCGGATGCTTCAGATAATGGTACGGACAGCAACGAGGCTTTGATTTATCGCCATACCTTTGAAATAGAACTAGAAGCGACATATGACAGTGCGGTTTCATATTTAAAGCGACTTGATAGTTTGCCATGGCAACTATTTTGGCAAGATCTAAAGTATGAAAGCACGGTATATCCGAAAGGCAGATTAAGTCTTCGGGTATATACACTAAGCATGAGTCAGGAGGTATTAGGTGTATAAATTAATAGTGCTTCTGTTTCTTTTTTTGTCCACATCGTTTACGCAGGTTTTTGCTCAAGATCCAATGAAACCACCGGGTTGGATGAGTCGAAGTGTTGAGCGAACGTCGACAATGCAAAGGTTAGATTTACAGCAAATTTTAAAGTCCGAGAATCGTAGGCTTGCAATCATCAACGATACATTAGTCGTAGAAGGCCAAATAATTGCTGGTGCTAAAGTTATCGAAATCGCTGATTCAATGGTCAAGGTTAAGTACAAGGGGCGTAGCATTGTTTTGACTATGACCACTTCGACGAAGGAATATAATCGTGAAAAATAGAGCATTAACTATTTTGGTTTTGTCGTTTGTAATGGCTTCGTGCGCTACAAATAATCAAAAAAAAGAAGCCCCAGAAACCGATGAACCCTTATTGGTTTGGCATGAGAAAGAGCTAGAGGAACGTTCTGATAATGACGAACAGGCATTTATAGAACAGCTGCTTCCGCCGGAGCCTGAGCTGATCGTTGAGGAGGGGCGATTCGATATTTCTGCCAAGAATACAGAAATTAAATCGTTCTTGATGAGCCTTGTTCATGATACTGATTTTAATATGATCCTTCATGAAGGACTTGAAGGTTCTGTAACGTTTAATTTAAAAAATGTCACAATTCTAGAAGCACTAGAAGCCGTAAGAGATGTCTATGGCTATGACTATGCAATTTCTAGTTATGGTATACAGGTATATCCGCGCACAGTACAAACGCGCATTTTTCCTATCAATTACTTAAATGTCAGCCGTTCAGGTTCATCAGGTATGTGGGTTAGTAGTGGCCAAGTTACCTCAAGTGAAACCAGTGATAATTCAGAGGATTCCAATTCTACCTCTTCTTCCACGTCTGCTATTAATTCAACGCAAGTAAATACCAGTTCTAATACTGATTTTTGGGGGCAGTTGAGGATTACTTTGAATATGATGATTCAAGGTAAAACTGATGCCACAATTGTTGTTGATCCGCAATCAGGAATGGTGATTGTTAAAGGGATGCCAAGCACTATTAGAGATATTGAAACCTTTTTAGAAAGAGCCGAGCTGAGTGTCGGTAAGCAGGTTTTAATAGAAGCAAAAATACTGGAAGTTTCACTAAATGATGGGTTTCAGTCAGGAATTCAGTGGAATACTTTTGGCGCAGGACGAAAGGGGACTATCGATAATACAACTAAGAATGCTGTAGGTTCTATGGCGTCAGAATTATTAACGAACGCTGATAATATTGGTGGAGTTTTCAATATCAATATGAATTATGAAAACTTCACGGGCGTAATAGAGCTGCTAGAAACACAGGGTACTGTCAAAGTATTATCAAGCCCCAGAATCGCAACGGTTAATAACCAGAAGGCCGTGATAAAAGTCGGCAACGATGAATATTTTGTAACAGAAATTAAATCGCCAACAACGAGTACTGGAAGCAGTACGACGAGCTTTCCTGAAGTGATATTCACCCCGTTCTTCTCTGGTATTGCATTGGATGTAACACCCCAGATAAGTGAAGGTGAGGATGTTATTTTGCACGTACACCCAACGATTACCGAAGTGAGTGAGCGTCTAAAAAATGTAGAACTCAGCACAGGAAATCTCACCGTGCCTTTAGCGTTTAGTACGGTTCGAGAAACAGACTCCATCATCCGTGCTAAAAGTGGTCAGGTTGTTGTTATTGGTGGCCTGATGCAGAATCAAAAAAGAACAACCTCATCGGGTATTCCCTATCTGAGAGACCTTCCGATTATAGGTGCTCTTTTTGGTCAAAATAGAGAAACAACGGTTCAAAGTGAGTTAGTGATTTTGATCCAACCTAGAGTCGTTGATAGCCGCTTCCACTACGAAGAAATGGAACGTATTAATGATCGCTTTTCTGGGCTAAATTCAGGGCAAAAATTATGACAATGGCGCCTCTTAATATAATTTCTAGCTTTCAAAATTACTATGGTTTTAACCAGCCGCCTTTTTCATTGGCGCCTAATACCGATTTCTATGTCGAAATCAAACCACAGTTAGAATGCTTTAATGTATTAAGTTATGCACTTCAGGCCGGTGAAGGGTTTATCAAAATTACCGGCGAAGTGGGTACGGGTAAAACACTGCTATGTCGACGTTTATTAAATAGCTTGCAAGAAGAAGACATTGTTTCGGTTTATATTCCAAACCCCGCATTATCACCTGAAGCGCTATGGCGTGCTATTGGGCATGAGCTGAGTCTTGAAATGCAAAATGTCGATATTCATCAAGTACAAGATAAGATTCAAAAGCGATTATTAACGCTAGCACAGCAAGGGCGCCCTGTTGTTTTAGTGGTTGATGAGGCGCAGTGCCTCCCTGAAGATAGCTTGGAAGCTTTGCGTTTAATTTCAAACCTAGAGGCGGAAAGCCGTAGCTTAATTCAGATCGTATTGTTTGGGCAGCCGGAGCTTAATACGCTGTTAGCACAGCATCGGTTTCGTCAATTAAAGCAGCGTATTACTTACAGTGCTGAATTAAGTCCTATGGATGATGCTAGCCTACAGCATTATATCCAGCAGCGAATGGTGCTGGCGGGTTATCGGGGTATGCCATTGTTCGAGAAAAAAGCCTTGAAGCTGATGGTGAAGGCAACGGAAGGGATCCCCCGGTTGATTAATATCATTGCACAAAAGGCATTACTTTGCGCCTTTGGTGGTGGTGAGGCTCATGTTTCAGAAGCGCATGTTCGCGCGGCGGTGAATGATACTGAGGGAGCCAAGGCGATAAGTAATAAAACCCTATATTGGCGAGAATTGATGCTCATCACTCTTTTAGTTTCCTGGGTGGCGATTTATGAGTTTAGTTAATGATGTTTTACGCCAATTAGAAACTAATAACTCGCAGCCTTACAAAGGAATGCCGCTGCAACCGTTAATGGCAACAGAGACAGTAGAAAGAAATAAGTGGATACATTTTTCTTTTCTCGCGCTGATTGTATTTTTGTTAATTATTATTTCTGTGCAAGTATTTTATAAAAATTCAGCATTGCTTGAAGTGAGCGGCTATGATGTTGTTGCTCCCGCGGAAACAAAAAGTAATGCTTCTGAGCTAACAAAAACTATTGCCCCCGAACTTACAAGAATCGTTGCCCCTGAAATAACTCACACTATGGCAGCGGTATCAAAGCCATCTGCAATGAAAAACGAGCTGCCTGAAACCTTGCCCATTACTGCCCCCATAGTTTCACCAGAGCAACGGGTAGAAAATACAGCCCCCTTGGTATCTGATTTTTTACAGCATGAGTCTGCTAAACAAAAACCTTTAAAGCAAGAATCTGTAAATAAAGAATCTGTAAATAAAAAACCTGTACAGCAGGAAGCGTTAAATCAAATATCAACAATCTCTGTCGATAATTCATTGTCGGAAGAAGCCAATATCACCACGGTTAAAAATGCCGGTTTTAAACACTATCAGCTAGCATTAAGAGCTTATAAACAAAAATACAGCGAAGTTGCTTTAACGTGGATAAATCTAGCACTGAGTGAAGAGCCTAAAGAAGAGTACCTTAGATTAAAAGTAAGAATTCTTATGCAGCAAGGGCTTGGAAATGAAATTTATACACTCGCGATCGAGCAGGCTAATAATACAAACTTAAGTTGGTTCGAACTGATTGCACCTAGCTTACAAATGTACGCTTTTTATGAGCTCTCTAATAAATATTATGCCGAGTTAATTAAGCAACAACCTAATGAAACTAAGTGGCAACTTGCCATGGCGCTAAATTATTCTAAGCTCGGAAAAAAGGATAGAACAATCGCAATGTATCAAAACTTGCTTACATCAACGTTATTAACCTATCGACAAAAAAAATGGATCACTTCGCGTTTAGAAAAAATGAATCCGAGTGAGGTTGCTGTATATGAATAATAAGGTCGATGCTCAAAAGAAAGTTCGCATAGGCGACCTATTAGTAGAGAAGGGTTTTATAACCGATGCACAATTAATGGATGCATTGGCGGAACAGAAACGTACCGGTAAAAAAATCGGTAAGGTATTAACAGACCTTGAGTTTGTATCAGAAGAAGCCTTATTGACCTGTTTATCTGACTATTTTCATTATCCTTATGTCGATCTTAATCGCTATCGTGTTGTCGCGGATGTCGTAAGAATACTACCAGAAACTTATGCTAGGCGTTATCGGTGTATCGTTTTAGCCGAGCAGCCAGATGGTGTGCTCGTGGGTATGTCAGACCCTACCGACCTGATGATCATTGATGATTTGCAACGACAGTTAAAACGCCCAGTGCTGCCTGCCTTTATTTCGGAAGAAAATCTATTACCGACACTCGACAGTATTTATCGTCGCCAGGATGAAATTGCTTCAATTGCTGGGGAATTAGAAGGTGAATTGTCGGAAAGTGATTTTGATATCACTGAGCTAGCTTCTAGTAGCGACAGTAGTGAAGCCCCTGTTGTTCGATTATTACAAAGTATTTTTGAAGATGCCGTACAGGTAAAAGCGTCTGATATTCATATTGAACCGGAAGAAACACAGCTTAGAATTCGGATGAGAATAGATGGTGATTTGCAAGAGCAGGTCATGAAAGAACGCAGAATTGCCTCTGCTTTGGTATCGCGTTTGAAAATTATGTCGGGTCTCGATATTTCAGAAAAACGCATTCCGCAAGATGGCCGTTTTAATATTCGTGTGAAAAATAAAAGTATCGATGTTCGTTTATCGACGATGCCGGTTCAGTTTGGCGAGTCGGTCGTTATGCGTTTATTAGATCAAAGTGGCGGCATACTCGACTTGGATTCCCTAGGGATGCCGAAAGATATTCAAGAACGATTTAAATATTTAATTGAGCGCCCACACGGAATGGTTTTGGTAACAGGGCCAACAGGGAGTGGTAAAACAACAACGCTCTATGGTGCACTTACGTTATTGAATACCGCCGAAAGAAAAATTATTACTGCAGAAGATCCAATCGAATACCGACTTCCTCGTATTAACCAGGTTCAAGTGAATCCTAAAGTGGGATTGGAGTTTTCTACCGTATTACGTGCGGCGTTACGACAAGATCCCGATGTTATCTTAGTGGGTGAAATGCGAGACCATGAAACAGCAGAGATAGGTTTGAGAGCCGCAATGACGGGTCACATGGTGTTATCAACGCTGCATACCAACGATTCGATTTCGACCGCCATGCGCTTATTGGATATGGGTATTGATAATTATCTTGTCGCTTCTTCGCTAAGAGCCGTTATGGCGCAGCGATTGGTTAAACGTTTATGTGATCATTGCCAAGAAAGTTATGACGCAGATGACCAAGAGCGCGCTTGGTTAATGTCTATGGATGAAGACTCTTTATTAGCAAGCTATAAAAAAGGTCGAGGTTGTCATCAGTGTAATAATACTGGCTATAGCGGTCGTATTGGTATTTATGAATTATTAGAAATGGATGAGGCGATGATTGGTGCATTGCGTCGTAACTCGGCCGATGATTTTGCCGCGGCAGCAAAAGCACATCCAAGATTCAGACCCTTGGCATTGTGTGCTTTAGATTATGCACGTGCAGGTATTACTTCCTTAGATGAAGTATTCCGTGTGAGTGCTAGCTTAGGCGACGGAGGCTGATATGCCCACTTTTGAATATGTTGGTCGTAGCAGTGATGGGCAGCAAGTGAATGGCCAAGTTGAAGCGGCTAATCATTCGGCTGCGATGAGTGAGCTACAGTTAAAAAAGATTGTGCTAACAAGCTTGGCAGAGAAAACATTAGAGTCAAAAGGGGTTGAGTTTTCTTTTGCCTTTAAAAAGAAAATCACTTTAGATGATCAGGTGTTATTAACACGCCAGTTGTATGCATTAACGAAAGCGGGCATTCCTATTATTCGGGCACTCAATGGGCTAGCCGAATCGAGTGACAATGTACGCTTGGCTGAAGTTCTAAATGCCATTGCTGATTCCTTGGTATCAGGTTCAGAGCTGGCAACAGCATTTCGCCAATTTCCTAAAATTTTCTCGCCTATTTTTGTCAGTATGATTCATGTTGGTGGAAATACTGGGCGACTTGATTTGGCTTTTCAAAAACTAACGGCGCACTTAGAACTCGAACGCGAAACTAAAAAAAGAATCAAGTCCGCTACTCGCTACCCTATGTTTGTTATGACGGCTATGTTTTTGGCGATAACCGTTATCAACATACTTGTGATTCCCAGTTTTTCCAGTGTGTTTGAAAAGTTGGGGGCTGACCTGCCAATTACGACTCGTATACTTGTGGCCTCCTCAGAATTCACAATTAATTATTGGTGGTTAATGCTCATTGTTGTAATTGTCGTAGTTTTTTCGTGGCGTCACTATGTGAAAACACCTGAAGGGTTACTCTGGTGGGATACCAAAAAACTGAATATGCCTCTGTTCGGATCTCTCTTCAAGCGTATTGCGTTATCTCGATTCTCTCGGTCATTTGCAATGATGCTTTCTACTGGCGTACCCATTTTGAAAGGACTGTCTATTGTTGCAGAAAGTGTGGGCAATAAATCAATCGGAGCTGCCATCGAAGATATGTATCGCGGTGTTGAGCGAGGAGAGCGACTAACCAGTACAGCAGCAGCAACCGGATTGTTCACTCCCTTGGTTTTACAAATGATGTCGGTAGGAGAAGAAACAGGTTCAATTGATACTTTGTTAGATGATGTTGCCGACTTTTACGAAGAAGAGATCGATTATGAGTTGAAACAACTCGCCGATTCTATTGAGCCTATTTTGTTAGTCTTTTTAGGCGTATTAGTTCTGATCTTAGCGCTTGGTGTGTTCTTACCCATATGGGAGCTCAGTGGTGCCATGGGTGTGAAATAGTGACTAACAAGAAAATTGTGTCTATTCGTAACTGCAGAAGGAAAAAATCAATATCTTTGACTAGAATTTATAGTAATAGAAGTATTTCAGCATACGGCTTTAGTCTTCTAGAGCTCATGATTACAGTATTTATTATTGCTGTTTTAATAGCTGTGTTTATTCCTAATATTAATAGTATGCAGGGTAAAGGGCATCAAAGAAACGTACAGCTAACCGCCAGCAATTTACAGTTAGCGGTTAATTTAACGCACAGTCTTTGGATGACTAAAGGAATAAAAAAATCGCAATCCTTACTGAAAATTGACGGTGACCAGCCGTTATTAATGAATCAGCTAGGGTGGCCGATAGATGTTTTAGCTATAGATGTTTTAGCTATAGATGTTTTAGCTATAGATGTTTTAGCTATAGATGCTTTAGGTACGGATGCTTTAGGTATAAATGCTTTAGGTATAAATGCTTTAGATACGGATGCTTCAAGCCCCGAGGGTTTAGAAAAAGAGGTATCCGGTAAAGAAAAAAATAATACGCAACTAGGTTTGAATAGCGCTAGTTGTAAAAGGCTATGGATTGCTTTGTTAAAAGATTCGGCGCCAACAGTTGGGCTGGAAGTTGAGTTGGATAGTAAGAAGGCGAGTCATCGTCATTCACATTATTCAGCTCAATTAGAAAACGGTATCTGCCGTTATCGCTATCGTCTAAATCAGGATGGTCTGCGAATACATTATGACCTGGCAACAGGCCAAGTTATTACCTTATTTTGATGACTTTTAAAAAATTAAAAGTAGGAGCGATTAATGAAACAATTAAATAAACAAGCGGGCTTTACGCTGATTGAGCTGATCATGGTGATCGTGATCTTAGGGGTACTCTCTGCTTTTGCATTACCACGATTTGCAGACTTAGGGGGCAATGCTAGAACGGCGAGTATTAATGGCTTGGCTGGAACGATTAAAGCCGCTGCTAATATTGCTCATGCGCAATCATTGGCAGCAGGCTTAGCTAGTGGAGCCGCGGCAACACTGGAAGGGGCAAGTATTACAATGGTTGAATTTTACCCAACTGCAGATAGTGCTGGGATACAAACAGCTGCACAAGTAAGTGCAAGCGATTATACACCTTCAGGTGGCGGTGCGACAGCTGGTGCTGCGATAACCTTTGCCTTGCAGACGGATTGTAATGTTGTTTATACTGCTGCTGCCGTGGGCGGATTACCTAGCGTAGTTGCAACTACAACAGGATGTTAACTATAAAAACTTAACATGAAAACTACCCAACAAGGTTTTACTCTAATAGAACTCATTACGGTAATCATCTTGCTGGGTATTCTCTCAGCTTTTGCGATTAGTCGCTTTCCTTCTAAACAAAGTTTTTCAACCACCGTCATCGTGAACCAACTCATTGCTTCAGCTCGGCTGGCGCAGCAAACAGCGCTCTCGCGATCATCTGTCCTTAGTTCTGGCCATACACAGCTTAATGTAGCGGGAACCTCAGAAAGTTGGCAGTTAGTTGTTACGTCGGGTCCAATTACTTATGAGGCCGAAGTCGGGCGTGATGATGAGCAGGTTCGGTTTGGAACAGACTTCACCTCAAGCTGCTCGACCTTATCGTCTTCTGCTTTAACGGTAACCTTTGATGGTAATGGTAACCGCGTACCCGCCCAAAATTTACGAGTCTGTATTGACTCTAATGTGGATAGAGAGCTTTGTATTAGTTCATCAGGATATATTTATGAAGGAAGTTGCACACTCTAGCGCTCTGCATCTGAACTCAAAAATGTACCGCTCAGATAATAACGGCTTGAACATTCAGCGCTCAAGCATGCACCGCGCAAAAGGTTTCAGTTTGATCGAGTTGGTGATAACCATTGTTGTCTTAGGCATTGCCTTAAGTGCATTGTCGACCAGTCTATTTACTGGCGTCGGTAGAAGCGCTGACCCCATGTGGCAAAGTAAAGCGACTCAGTTATCACAGGCCTATCTCGATGAAATGCTATCTATGCGCTATCAAGAAAATTCTCCATTAGGCGGTGGGGCGGTGGGAAATTGCAGTATCGCCGGAGCGGAAACCGGAGAATCAAGCCGTAGCTTATTTGATGATGTGGATGATTATAATGGCCTAACAGAAACGGCCACCTTTTTAGATGGCACAACAACGTCGAGTTATAGCGGCTATAGCATCAGCATTGTTGTATCGTGTGACGACCATTTGGGTGCAAGTTCTACGAATCCTAAACTTATTACGCTAACGGTTACGACACCCACGAACCAAAGCCTGGTATTTGCAGCGATGCGGGCGGATTTATGATTAAAAAAGTGGTGAGGGGTTTTACGCTAATAGAGCTTGTGATGGTGATTGTTGTACTGGGTATTTTAGCGGCGGGCAGTGTTAAGTTTATTGCTTTTTCAGCTCAAGGTTTGGTTGATACTACCGAGCGACAAGCGTTAGCAAGTAGCGCCACGATTGCTATAGAAAAAGTAATGCGGGAGGTTCGACGTGCGCTCCCTAACAGTGTTCGAAAATTTACTGACAGTGGTTATGAATGCATAGAGATGGTGCCCATTCTTTATAGCTCAGAATATATTTCGATTCCCACCGCGAGTGCGGCAATCAGTTTTGATAGCATTAAATTTGTAAACGGTGATGGCACAGAGGCTGGATACGTTGCAGTGTATCCCGATAGCTTAGGGTCGGTTTATGATGCTAATCAGTCGATCTCTAGCATGACGGCAACGGCGAGTGCAGTAGGAGTTCCCAGTGCTGACTTGCAGCGAATAACATTCTCTACCGCTCCTGGCTATCGCTTTCCGACAGACTCGCCAAGAAAGCGTTTTTATTTAGTGAGTCAGCCTATTAGCTTTTGTGATGATGCTAACGGTCGTCTATGGCGTTACCAGAATTATGGCTTTCATTCAGATAGCAGTAGTAGCATTCCTACAGTAGGTTCGAACAGAACATTGATTGCGGATTCACTAAAACCCAATAGTTTATCGTTTAATATTCAGCCTGCGCAGTTGCAAAGAAATGCGGTTGTGAGAATGACTGTCGTTATTGCTCGACCAAATTCGACGACAGAATTTATAGACATTAGCCAGGAGGTGCAATTACGCAATGTACCTTAATAATTCACAAAAAGTATTGAATGCTAAGCAAGGTGGGCTTGGTTTACCGGTTGCATTATTTATCATCGTTATTATGAGTTTAATTGCGATTGCAGTGAACCAGTTAGGTGCATCCAGTAGCCAGTCTTATAGTCAGAATGTGTTGTCTACTCGGGCGTTTTATGCGGCAGAAAGTGGCGCACAACTCAGAGCCGAAAATACGCTGACTCCTACTGCTTGTGCTTGTAGTGGTGGCGCTGACGTTACTTATAATTTTACAGTCACAGGATTAAATCAATGCAGTGCAGTGACGAATTGTACTAGCTTTAGTGCAAATGGTAATACTTACTGTACGATCGTGAGTATTGGGCGTTGTAATAATGCCGTTGCTGAGCGGACGGTAGAGGTACGCTTAAAATGACAAAATTTGTATTCATCATTTTAATATTTGCATCCTATATTGCAAATGCTTCCTATACGATGACTGAATTAGAAGGTACACCATTAGAAACTCCAGACGTTATTAATACTGTGGTTTGGGAGAATACGGATACAAATTATCCGGATGATGATGATAAGCAAACGGTAGCAATTGGATTCCCATTTCAGTTTGATAATATCATCTATAACGATCTCACTATTTTTACCAATGGTATTATAAAATTCGGTGCTACGGAAAGAATGCACCGAGACTATACGAATAGTTCTTTAGCGACGAATCAAGGTGATCGTTTTATTGCCATTTATTGGGATGATTTAGTCGATGATGGATCTTCGTCTGTGACTTATGGAACTTTGGGAAGCGCCCCTAATAGGAAGTTTATTGCCAACTGGACGAATGTAAGAGCTTACTCGAATAATTTACGCTACGACTTTCAAGTTGTTCTATACGAAAATGGTGATATTCGCTATCGCTACAATAACAATACATCCAATGGCGAGAGCGCAACCATCGGTTTAGAAATAGATGATTCTGATTTCATTGAATATTCATATAATACCGTGAGTGTCGAAGTTAGCTTTGATTTATTTTTTCGTAATCAACTCTTAGCCTTGCCAAAGCCAGTTCTACAATACCGGCTTGATGAAGTCAGCTGGGATGGCAGTGTCAATGAAGTCGCCGATTCAAGTATTAACGGGCTGAATGGGCGTTCATATCAAGGCGCTAATACATCCAATGTGGATCCTGCATTAGGAGCTAATGTTGGCACCTGTAATTATGGTGAGTTTGATGGTGATAATGATTATGTAGAAATACCTGATGACCCTCTATTAGACTATTTGGATAATTTTTCTGTTGGTGTGTGGATAAAAATTGATGAAATTCCTACGGGTGGTTTAAAAACGATTTTATCCAAAGACGAAAACTATGAATTTCATGTTAAGGCTGGAGGAAAAATTAATTGGTGGTGGCAAGTTAATGGAACAAATACTTCAAGGCAGCTAGATTCTATTGCGACAATTAATGCTCAGGAGTGGACGCATATCGTTATTAGCTATACGGCTGGTGATCAAAAAATATTTATAAATGGTGTTGAGTCTGGCAGCTCTTCTCATGCCGGTAATGCAAAAGTTAATAGTGATCCTTTGCAGTTTGCTGCAGATCAAAACTCATCGTCACGTTACTTTAAGGGGAGTATTGACGAAGTAAATATTTTTGATCAAGCTCTGAGCGAAGGGCAAGCGAGGGAGCTAATGGAAGTGACGAGACCTTGCTCATCTATTAATTTATGCGTCAGCAGTTTTCCTGATGGATTAAATAGCCATGCAGGAGGAACAATTAGTTTTGGCCGTGACGCACAATTGTTCTTTAGTCCTGATGATATTTTGGATGCTAGTTCAGTGACTCTAACAGGAAGCTCAACGGCTCGTAGCTGTGTATCGTCTGAATGCCAAGCCAGTGGTCTATCTGTAGAACCTACTGTCCCAGATACTTTTCCTAATACTACTACCAATACCGTTGATGTATCTATTAACAATAATGGAACAGGAAGCATTGGCGGAACTGAACACAAGTACAGAGATGTCTCTCTTGGAAATAATGCTACTTTAGGCGTGATTTCTGGTCACAGCAATTATTATATTGATGATTTAAGTTTTGGGAATAATGGCGTGCTAAACCTTGTTTCTGGAACATATTGGATTAATCGTTTTTCTGCGGGGGGAGGGCTCAGGATCAATGTGGATAGTGGTACGGCACGACTCTACATTAACAATACATTTTCATTACCCGGTAATGCCATCATTAATTCACCAGGTGCTAACTCTCAAGGGGACGCGAGTCAGCTTTTATTGTATGGATACAATGCGATTAATACCGGCAGTGATGTGACATTCAGTGGGGTTATGTACGGCACGGGTAATATAGAGTTAGATCGGGATTCTAATTATTACGGTGCTTTTACCGGTGTTGATATTAGTATCGGTCGTGATACCAACGTTTATTATAACCCTTCAGCAGCCGCCAATCTAAACTATGGCGACCTGTGTGAAAGTGCGAGCTGCACACTGGGCAGTTTCAATATCGAACAACCGGATTATGCCTTAGCATGCCCAGGTACTCGTTCAAAAATATCCATTCAAGCTATGTGTGATGATGGCACGTCGCCAAAAGAAGACTATGCCGGTACAGTGGATTTAAGTACTAACGAAAATGCATTGAGTGAGTTTTATGCCACGCTCGTGTCTACACCTACCATTAGCTCGTTAGTGTTTGATGGTACTGAACTGGGTACAAAAGATGCGTATTTATTTCATCAGAATGAAAATGCGACGTTGTACGTTAGCGCTGAGGATACGGTTGAGGGTGTCGCGAGTACATCGCTCAGTCCAACCGACTTTAGAACGGAAGGGTTTACCATTACTACCCCTGCATCTTTTACATGCGGGGGGACTAGCAGTTTACGGTTAACGGCAATCGGTGAAGACGATACTGGAGTAGCGTGCCAAACCTTAACGGGTTTTACGGGGGCGAAAGATTTAAAGGCTTGGTATGGCGTGAATATAGATTCAGACTCTGGTGCAGATGTCGTGACAACGGATTTACTCTTAGATAGCCAGGCCATTAGTGATCAGTCTGAACCTGCCGCTAATAATTTAACGTTAACCTTTAATAGTGGCATTGCTGATGTGGATATTGGCTACCCAAATGCGGGTAATGTATTGGGGATTAATTTTAAACACGATGACGCACCTTATGATGGCAGTATTGCTGAATTTTCTGAGCTAGTCGCGAGCAGTACTGACTTTGTTGTAAAACCTAATTTGATTAATCTTTCTATCGCTGATGCTAATGCTTCTTGTGCAACGGGCATGGTTAATGAAACGTGTTCTAAGTTTGTGGCGGCCGGTGCCCCTTTTGTATTGAGCTCAGAAGCGCAATGCATTGGCGGAGGCACTGCCGATGATTACCAAGGCAGCATTGCGCTAACTCATGGCCTGGTATCTCCTATACCGTCTGCGGGAAGTGCTGGTAGCTTAGCCATTAACTCTGCTACTTTTGGTAGTGCAGACGGTGGTGCGATTCAAATGAATAATCAATCAATTTCTGAAGTCGGCGTATTCTCGATAACGGCCACGCCGAGTACCTATTATGGCGAAACCATAGCCCCCTTTACGCTACCGACCGTTGGCCGATTTTATCCAGATCATTTTATTCTAACGTCAAGTAGTACCAGTGATAGCTGCAGTGGTTTTAGCTACATGGATCAAACAGACAGTGAAATTGATATTAGTTATACGGTGCAAGCGCAGCGATTTGGCGGAGGGTTAGTACTTAATTATAACGCTGCATTTGCAAAAGCCAGTATCTCGCTGGTGGCAGAAAATAATAATGATGGCGGAGGCTATCAAACTCGTTTGAGTGGCTTTAACTCGACCAGCTGGAGCAATGGCGAATACCTTTACTCCGATGGCGGTATCTTTACGCGTGCGCCTTCAGGGCTACCGGATGGTCCTTATCAAGATCTTGATGTGGGTATCTTATTAGCGGATAACGATGGTAATGTCAGTGTTTTAAATGCATTGGATATGCGGGCAGATACCATTACGGATTGCTCTGGGCTTGGCAACTGTAATGCAAAAAATCTTGATACCGCGAACAGCTTAGATATTCGTTTTGGCCAGTTAAAACTGGGTAATATTTTTGGGCCAGAAACCTTTGATTTAAATATGGCGGTGAGAACAGAGTATTATGACGGAACAGATTTTGTTTTAAATACGGATGACTCCTGCACGGTTCTATTGGATACCGATCCCCCGCTTACTCCACAAACAGGATCGTGGACAGGGAATTTATCAACCGGTGAAACGTTTGCAACGTTGAGTTCTAATATCAGTTCTGGGGTAGGAGAAATTACATTTGATGCCGCAGGTTTAGGTAATTCAGGATCGGTGATCTATGAGTACGATACGATTAATAATTTGCCATGGCTAAGCATAGAAAACGATGGCGATGCTGATTATGGGGATAACCCGTTTGGTAAAATCACATTCGGCCAGTTCCGAGGAAATGACCGTGTGATTTATTGGCGAGAGATTGTGCGTTGATCAAAAACAGAAAGCTGATTCGTTAGCTTTCTGTTTCTTCTTCATGGGCTTCTTCGCTGTCCATATTTAACTCTTTAATCTTACGCGTTAACGTATTTCGGCCCCAACCTAATAGAATTGCGGCATCACGACGACGTCCTGCGGTATGTTTAAGTGCCGTCTCTATCATGATGCGTTCAAACAGTGGGACAGCAACATCTAACAGCGCAGGCGTACCTTGTGTTAGTTGCTGGTCAGCCCAATACTGTAATGCCTGTTCCCAGTTGCCTGATGCTGGCGCCGTTGCTTCTTGATCTAATAACTCAGGAGGCAAATCATTGATATGAACTTCTCGACCAGAAGCCATAACCGTAATCCAGCGGCAGGTGTTTTCTAACTGACGAACGTTGCCGGGCCAATCGAGCTTAGATAAATAATCTGACGTTTCAGGTTTTAAGATTTTAACTTCCACATCAAGCTCTTCAGCGGCCGAGTTTAAGAAGTGCTTTAATAAGCGAGGAATATCTTCTCGACGATCTGCCAATCTTGGAATGTGAATACGAATAACATTTAGGCGATGAAATAAATCTTCACGGAAACGGCCTTCTTTTACTAACCCTTCTAAGTCTTGGTGCGTCGCTGCAATAATACGAACATTCACTTTAACTGGGGTTGTACCACCAACACGATAGAACTCACTATCGGCTAAGACACGTAATAAGCGGGTTTGAGTATCCGCTGGCATGTCACCAATTTCATCAAGAAATAATGTACCGCCATTGGCTTGTTCAAAACGGCCGCGACGCTGACCACCGGCACCGGTAAAGGAGCCTTTTTCGTGACCAAACAATTCCGACTCAATTAAGTCTTTTGGGATCGCTGCCATGTTGAGAGCAATGAAATTCTCACTCGCTCTAGGACTGTGCTTATGCAATGCGTGAGCAACCAATTCTTTACCGGTTCCGGATTCACCATTAATTAATACGGTAATATTGGATTGGGATAAGCGACCAATGGCACGAAAAACTTCCTGCATGGCCGGTGCTTCACCGATAATCTCGGTATTATTCGGCAGTTCTTCAACGATTTTTTGCGAAGCTTGCTGCTCTTCATAATGCGCAATGGCACGCTGAATAAGAGTAACCGCATCATCAACATCAAACGGCTTAGGGAGATATTCAAAAGCGCCGCTTTGATAAGAGCTTACTGCGCTATCCAGATCGGAGTGCGCCGTCATAATAATCACAGGAAGCTCGGGGTGAGCTTCATTTACCTGAGAGAGTAGCTCGAGGCCATCAATACCCGGCATGCGAATATCTGTCATGATCGCTGCGGGTTTTTCTTTCTCTAATAAACCCATAATGGTTTCGGCGCTTTCAAATACACGGCAAGGAATGTTCGCTTGCTCCAGTGCTTTTTCGAGAACCCAGCGAATTGATTTATCATCATCAATAATCCAAACAGTATTCATATTGATTCGTCCTAAGCGTATGTAAGTGGTAAGAAAATAGAGAATTGTGTACGGCCAGTTTCGCTCTCATATTCGATAATTCCATTGTGCTGGTTTATCAAAGATTGGGCGATAGAGAGACCTAAGCCTGTGCCTTCTGCACGGCCACTGACCATGGGGTAAAATAAATTCTCTTTCAAATTGTCGGGAATACCGGGGCCATTATCAGTAATAGAAATATGCGCAACTAAACGATGGCGTAGATGACCAATGGTAAATTGGCTTTTGGTTCGTGTACGTAAAGTGAGTGTTGGCTGTTCAATGCCAGCCTCAACCATTGCTTGAACCGCATTGCGGCACAAATTCAGAATGGCTTGTATTAGTTGGGATTTATCACTAATGAACTCTGGAATAGAAGGGTCGTAATCACGAATGATTTTAATATCCCCCAGCTGGTCGACTTCGACCAATTGGCAAACGCGTTCAATAACTTCGTGAATATTCGTCGCTTCTTGTTTTGGCAGTTGATGCGAACCGAGTAAGCGATCGACCAAATCGCGTAAGCGATCAGCTTCTTCAATAATGATATTGGTATATTCATCCAATGAGGCATCGGGTAGTGCGCGTGACAATAATTGCGCAGCACCTCGAATACCGCCGAGAGGATTTTTAATTTCATGGGCCATACCGCGAACCAACTCACGAGTTGTTTCTTGCTTAGAAATAATCTGCTCTTCGCGCGAAATTCGCATTAAGCGATCTCGTCCTTGAATCTCGATCAGCAAACATGGTGTATGACTTTCAGGGTGTAAAATAGGGCTAACGCTGTAGTCGACAGTGATGGTCTGTGCGCTGTGCAGCACAACTTCGGTTTCGCGTTTGGTAAAGGTATAGCCGGTTGATATTGATTCTTGCAAAGCTAGCTTATCGGCTTCAGATTCCCAAGCTAGGTCATAGAAGTGTTCACCAAGCCCTTGTCGACCACTGACTTGTAATAATACTTCTGCAGCCGGGTTCATATAGATAACTGACAAGTCGACATCGAGCAATAAAATGCCAGTATTTAGGTATTCTAGTAGCTGCTGGTTGAGTACGGCCGACGCAATCATTTATAAACCTTTCCTTTTGCTTAGCAGAGAGTGATTAATTGTACAGATTAATCTTATTGGCAATGCAAAAACTAAACCACTATTGAGTTTGCACGTATCTGATGCTTTCTACACTGATTATAGTCTTATTTTGGACACTTTTAGAGCATTGAGTTACAGAAATGCACAATAGTAGTGCATTAATAGCACTTAAGTGCTTTTTATTGGTGCGGTAAGGCGGATAGTTTTATAGATGGTTTTATAGATGGTTTTATAGTTATAAATAGGGTTATGGGTCGTGCCATTGTGCTGAAAGAAGTAGCAATAGAGGGTTAAGCGATAACCCGCTATGAATAGAGCGATTAACGCTTCACGTATACTGTGACAATAGCGCTGCTGATTTTCTGCTGTTGATTGCTTCGTGAGCGAATAACCACTTGCAGCTCATGAGCACCTCTGTCGGCGCTGTTGATCTGCCAATTTAATTGCTTACCGGCGCTGATTTCTTCGCCATTAAATAGCAATACCGCTTCGTCGTTATCAGAAAGACTTGGGCTTACTTGGGCCGATACTACAAAGTTGCCTAGCTTATCTCGACTGATATGGCTTTTAGTCGATGGACTGATAATCGAGAGTTGCTGATATTGAACCTCAATATCTTGATCATTAATCGCGGTTGCTGTTGTTTTTTGCACTTTTATCGCAGGAATCGTACTGATTTCTTTGAGGGTATGTGTGCGTGATTGCTTGCTAGGAACATCTGAGAAAATACGATTACCGTTTTCATCAACAGTGATAAAAATATCGGTCGTATAGCCAGATATAGGTGAGCAAAAAAGCAGGGAAATTAATCCACGGAGGACGATTTTTTTATTCATTGTGCATAATGACAGTACGGGCATACAAACTCAATCTTCTTTATAATCGCTTTAGAACTAAGTCTCAGTTTATAAATTGGTATTGGTAGAATAAAAATGAAAGCATTAATACAAAGGGTTACGGAAGCCAGTGTGACGATTGCCGGAGAAACAGTCTCCAGCATTCATTCAGGGCTGGTTGTTCTACTTGGTGTAGAGAAAGAAGACAGCTCTGTTGATGTGGATAAGTTATTACATAAGGTGAGTCATTATCGAATATTTTCAGATGATGACGATAAAATGAACTTAAATGTGCAGCAAGTGAATGGCAGTCTATTGATTGTTTCGCAATTTACCTTGGCGGCTGAGACTAAAAAAGGCCTTCGCCCAGGTTTTTCAACCGCGGCTGTGCCAGCGGTCGCAGAAGCGTTATATGAAGAGTTTGTTAGTAAGGCGAAAAACCAAGGAATCTCAGTCGGCACCGGACAGTTTGGTGCGGATATGAAAGTGGCTTTGATTAATGATGGGCCTGTAACATTTTGGCTATCAAGCTGAAACTTCTTGAGTTTCGTATAACCCTAGGGCGTCTTCTAATGCGAATAAATAAGACGGAATAATATTAGTACTCAGCCCTGCATATTCTGCTGCCCAGGTTGAGCTACCTAAGATTATTTTCGGTATCATTCGGCCTACCTTAGCAAACCAGCGTGCGGCGGCTAACTCAGCATTACTCTCTTCGCTGATATGGTAAACCCTTATATCAACGATGAAATGAACGTGTTCTGTTTCTTTGTTAATGTTCAGCGATAGTGGTGATCGTGAGGCTGAACACAGAATATGATTTTCTTTGAAACGTTGGTTTAAACGCTTTTCGATTGTCTGTCGTTTTACTTCTATATCGGTGCGTACAAGACCTGGAAGTTTAAATTGGCACTTAATCGTCCCGACGAATTTGGTATCACGGTTTTCTTTATTCGTGGGTATATTGCAAAGTTTCAGGCTCATGATTGCTCGTTATTGTTTTTTGCGTCGCATGCGAAGGTATCACCGGTATAGGTGACAATTACATAATATACTTATAACTGATGATTATAACTATATCATTAACGTAATGATTTGTTATTAGACCGAGTTATCATTTTTGACTTTTTCTGAGGAAAAGTAGTATTTCTAGGCGCTAACCATTTGCTTCATCGATCGAAGTTGGCGATCGTATATTTTAATGCGGGAATTATGGTGAAATTGGGTTTAAGCGAAGCGGTTCACTTCTTGTCCTTGCCTTGGAGGACTGTCGATATTTTGTAATTGAACAAAGACATCAATGGCGGGGTTATCTACCTGAAGAACTTGCACCGAATCAACTTTTTGCACTTTAGCAGCATCAGTGGAAGCTTGGTTGGTATTAAAAGCCTGATTGGTATTAATAGAAGGAGGTCGCACATCGTTAGGCTCTGTTTCGCGGACAATGCCAGCCTGCTGATTAAACTCAGCTCGTTGTGCCTCTTGCTGTGCGGCCTCAATTTTTTGCTGCTCTCCAACAGATGTTTCATTTTCTGCTTGCGTCACGGTCGGTGACGGATTGTTCTCACTTATCGCATTTTCTTGCTCAGAAGACCTGCGGCCTTGATCATCATTTACCCGTTGAAGCGGACTTTCTTGTTGAAGGTTTTTTTCAACCTTAATGTCTTCAACTATCTCTTTAACATTAGCAGCTGGAGCAGAGCGCTCAGCTTGACTACGAGGTGGCTGGGCTGCAGGTATTGAATAACTACCTGCGGATGATATTGGTGCCATTGCTGCTTCCCGTGTGACAAGTATTTAGCGACCTAGGGTGTGCAAAATCTGGAGAGCCAATCTTTCTTGCACTTATTCATCATAGCCCTAAATGAATGCTTTATGAACTGTTAGATACGCGTTTTAGAGACGTCTTTGATCTAACAAATCGATCCTATATTCGACTTGCGCTGTATAAATTTACTAATCGAAACTCATCAAGCTCATCCAAATCGGGCACGGTAAAGGAGTCAATACGTCCAATTGCTTGGTAGGGCGGGAAATCAAAGTTTTTAACCCGAGAATCAGCAACCAGTACTTCGGGGGCTTTCTCTAAGAAGATATTTAATAAAGGCAGGTTGGCCTTGTCGTATAACACATCGGCGGCGATGAGCAGATCAAGCTCTTGGTCGAACTCGAATAAGTCGCCATGCAGTTCATAGTCCACGTTATTCAAGGCCGCATTTTCTTGGCAAGATAATAAAGCATCAGGATCGATATCGCAGGCAATGACCTGCTTAGCACCCGCCATCGCACAGGCGATCGCAACGACTCCTGAACCTGCACCAAAATCCATAACGCGTTTATTACGAACCAGCTCTGGATTATCTAAAATATATCGCGCTAATACTTGGCCGCTCGCCCAGCAAAAAGCCCAGTAAGCGGGGTAGGCTTGAATGGCTAAAATTTCGTCCTGACTGAAACGACGCTGCATGGGGGTAGGATCGACGAGCCAAAGCTTTATGTCAGTACATTGAGGCAGGCTTTGTTTACTAAGGTAAGCGTCAGGCAGCATGTTTTTGATGCAGTTATTTAATGCCTCTGGATTATCAGTCATGGATCACATCGCGTCGTTATAATGTGGCGGATTATAACGGAAAGTGCCTTATGAAATCAGTACTGACTGCTTGTGTCTTCAATAGATAAGCCTTGAGATAGCGAACCTTGATTTAACACAAGGCAAGGCCGCTCGCCTAAGACTAAGCTGCATTATGTTTTTTTTGGCAATGATAATGATAAGAGCTCGTAGCAGTATAGGTAACCTCAATAAACGCAAGAGCAGCAGGGTTATGGATAACCAATTCGAGAGATCATTAAGGATCACAAGGAATCGAGCATGAGTGCTAAAACTAAAAGTGAATGTGAAATTTGGGCGCAAGGGCGGGGCGTTATTCAGCATAATGCTGACACTCAGCAGCGCATTAAAGAATTAGCCGAGTATTTAGTAGCTGAGCATAAAATTGAAAGTTTAAACGCTTTTTATCAATGCTTGCAGGCATTGGATATCATCACCAATCAGGCGATGTGGTTAGTGGCGCATATGACGTACAGCAAAGACGTGCATCTTGATGGCCGCACATTGACGAGCGAAAGCTTTAAGCAAGATCCGCAAGGACATACCGGTGGGTCGCTCAATATGGTGCCTGCGTTTGCCGGATTTATAGGGGCGAATACCTTAACTGGGCAGCACAGAGATTGGCTTATGGGTCAGGGGCATTGTGTTGCTGCGATTGATGCGCTCCAGCTATTAACGCAACAAGCCAAGCCTGATCGACAGAAAGAGTTTTCGCTAACCGATGAAGGATTAACCGCATTTGTAAGAGCTTTCTATAGCTTTGAAGTTTCGCCTCGCGGAAAGCCCGCTTCGCCATTAGGCAGTCACGTTAATGTGAATACTAATGGCGCAAGTATTGAAGGAGGCTATCTTGGGTTTGCCGCTTTGCACTATGTTCATCAGCCGCTTCCGGGTGAGCGCCTCGTTGCCTTTTTAAGTGATGGCGCTTTTGAAGAACAGCGTGGTAGTGACTGGGCTGCTCGCTGGTGGCGTGCAGAAGATAATGGTTTGGTGTGCCCGATTATGATTGCGAATGGCCGTCGTATTGAACAGCGAACCATGGCTGCACAGCAAGGGGATACCGCTTGGTTTGCTGAGCACTTGGCACATCAGGGATTTGACCCTATTTGCATTGATGGTCGTGATCCTGCTGCATTTGTTTGGGCCATTGTTCATATGGAAAGGCAGTTAACGAAAGCCGCAGATGCGGTGAAGCTAGGGTCTGCAGAATACCCCGTTGCACTGCCTTATTGCATTGCCGAAACTGAAAAAGGATTTGGCTTTCCTGGTGCGGGAACCAATGCGGCGCATGGCTTGCCGCTGATGAATAACCCTCGAAATGATGAGCAAGCGTGCGCTTTATTTAATCAGGGCGCGCAGGTTTTATTTCATTCTCAAAAAACATGGCAGCAAGCGGCGCGGTTATTAACCCAACCCACAAAACCGTATAGCCCTGTGGAAGTCACTATCACGCGACCAGAACCTAACTGGCAAAAACTGGGACGCTATTATTCACCTGCTCAGGGGTTGGATGATTATTTTGTTGATCTTGCTGAGGTGAATTCTAAATTGCGCATTCGGGTCGGTAATCCGGATGAATTAAACTCTAATCGCTTTGGTAAAACCCTAGAGTTATTAAAGCATCGTGTGACGCAGCCTGAGTTGGGTATTGCAGAATCGATTACCGGAAAGGTCATTACCGCGTTGAATGAAGAGGCGGTTATCTCTGCTTGTTTGGCAAACCGGCAGGGGCTCAATCTTGTTGTATCTTACGAAGCTTTTGCGGTAAAAATGCTAGGCGCAATTCGTCAGGCTTTAATTTTTTCTCGCCATCAAAAAGAAAATTCGGAACCCGCGGGCTGGTTATCGGTGCCATTAATTGCGACCTCGCATGTTTGGGAAAATGGCAAAAATGAGCAAAGCCATCAAGATCCTACGCTGAGTGAAGCATTGTTAAATGAAATGAGCGACATGGCTCGGGTTGTATACCCCGCCGATGCTAATAGCGCAATGGCGACACTCAAAGCTTGCTATGGCGGTATGGGCTCGATTTGGAATATGGTTGTCGCCAAATCAAAAGTGCCCGTGATGCTAACGCCAGAGCAAGCTCAAGCATTGGTTGAGCAAGGCGCTATTTGCTTGCGCGGTCATTGTCAGGCCGATGTGCAGATAATTGCGGTTGGCAGTTTTCAGTTACAGCAAGCCTTATTACTGAGCGATCGTCTTGCCAACAATAAACAAGCGCACAGTTTAATTTACATGTTAGAGCCCGGTCGTTTTCGTTTTCCAAGAGACGAATGGGAGGGCGAGATACAAGCCGATTCACAATTACAAAAAGCTTTGTTTTCTCATACTATTAAGCAGCGACTGTTCTTATTTCATGGACACGGTGAGGCCATTTTGTCGTGTTGTCGACCGCTGGATCTTGGCCCTGCTAGAACATTGGCATTGGGTTATATCAATCAGGGAGGCACATTAAATAGTGAGGGCATGTTGTTCGCGAATAAGTGTACTTGGGCTCACGGTGCACTGCAGTTATCACGCCGCCTTGGCTTTCCTGATGATGCTTGGTTAACGAATGAAGAACTGGAAGCGGTTTTAGGAATTGGCGATCCTTATCAGCTGATTAATCGCCCTTTTTAGCGAGTCATTTTGACCAACGTGCCGCCTGCTTTGGCTTTAATCCAGCCCCGAATACGCCTAATAATTGGGCTGTTTTGATCTTGGTCATAACCGATGTCAGCACTTATTATTTGCTGATAATTAGGATTCTGATTGCGATTCATGATGGCCTCTCTTGCTTTGCCATATTTCATTTCAAGGGATTTACTAGGCTGGATAATATCCAAATAAGGTATGCTCATTTTTTTTAATTGCTGATTCATGTCAGCGAAGCGATTAATGCTGGGCCTAGCATCAATGGTGACCAGGGTTAGACCTTTGTTATCTTCTTTTTTATTTCTTTTACCTTTTGCGGCATCGGCTTGACTGATTTGTTCGACATAGTCGATTGCCCATGCGGCGCCTGTGCCATAGCCGAGTATTATAAGGTTCAGCTGGCCTTTGCTTTTTAAGTAATCGATAGCAGCAATAATGCGTTGTCGGTTGAGTATTTGGTATTGTTCCAATGGGTCTACGGCAGCCGCTTCAGACGCCATGGCTGTGAAAGGGGCGTCTGCAGGTAAATCAGGTAGTTTTGCTAACCTAGGAAGTGAGGGCTCTAGACTCTTATCATCTTGTTCTTGAACCTGAGGTTGTTTTGAAAAATCCGGCGCGTCACTATCGGCGGCTTCTTCTGTTAGAAGGGCATCTCCTTCTTGGTCTGTTGTAATGGGCGCTAAAGAGACTGAACTGTTTTCTTCGGTGTCCTCGTCTTCACTTTCTTCCACTGGCGCTTTTGCAGCCGGGTCTCTCATAATACGCTGACTTGCGGGCAATTCTGGCAACTCGATTGAGAAGGTCGTCCAGCCGTTTTGAGGCAGACTTTCGCGTAATGGTGCAATGAGTTTAGGCCAGTGACCATGCTGCTGGTTATCGTGCAAAATTAAGACCGCGCCCTGGGGTGCTCCGGTGGCTTCGGGTAAATAAAAACCATAGAAGACTTCTTCAGCGGCGTTTAATTGCACGATTTCATCTTGGCGCTCCATCAGTTCTAGGTGATGAATGAGAGCTTGGGTGCGCTTTTGTGGAACGTTGGGCAAATGGCGTTGGGTATTTTTTATTGGGGCTATTTTTTCATCGCCTGAATCTGAATCTGAACCTGCTGCGGTCTCCTGCTCTGTCGTCGCTTCTGTTTCTGTTTGCTCACTCGCATCATCGCTATCCTCTGCCCACAGAAATGACGGCAGTGTGCATAAACTGCTTAGGCAGATAAGTAATAAAGCCACTTTCTTAGAATCTTTCTTAGAGCCTTTTTGAGGTGGCTTACAATCTTGCTGGTGGTCTATTGGGTGATGCAATCGGCTGAGCATTCGTGTCTTCCGTACTCTCTTAGGGTGTCTTTTAAAATTCGTCTTAGCTAATAGCCTAGTTAAGAAGCAAAAGATGTTCCTTACTTTTATACGAATTTCCATCTAAAATGCGTTTATTACTGCTATTTAACCCAGTTCAACATTGAGATCTATATGCCTGATTACAAAATTGCTCCTTCTATCTTAGCTGCTGACTTCGCCCGTTTAGGTGAAGAAGTGGATAACGTATTGGCTTCTGGTGCAGATATTGTTCACTTTGATGTTATGGATAATCACTATGTTCCAAATTTAACGATTGGGCCAATGGTCTGTTCTGCTTTGCGTAAGCATGGCGTGACGGCTGATATTGATGTGCATTTAATGGTTAAGCCGGTTGATCACATGATTGCCGAGTTTATTAAAGCGGGTGCAACGTACATCACTTTTCATCCTGAAGCGTCTGATCATATTGATCGCAGCTTGCAGCTTATTAAAGACGGTGGCTGTAAAGCGGGCTTGGTATTTAACCCTGCGACACCTCTGCATCACATGACGCACGTTATGGATAAGTTGGATATGGTTTTGCTAATGTCGGTTAACCCAGGTTTTGGTGGGCAGTCTTTTATTCCTCATACTCTTGAGAAGCTAAAAGAAGCACGCAAAATGATTGATGACTCAGGTTATGACATTCGCTTAGAAGTCGATGGTGGCGTGAAGGTCGATAATATTCGTGCGTGTGCAGAAGCCGGTGCTGATACGTTTGTTGCTGGTTCTGCCATTTTTGGTAAGCCAGATTATAAGGCGGTCATTGATGAGATGCGTGCTGAATTAGCATTAGCTTAGTAACGATTATTCATTCGGGTTACGATCTATTATGAGTGAGTATTCTGTTTTTTCTAAAGCGGTGTCTGAGTTAAATACTCAAGCAATCCGTGCTGTGTTATTTGATCTTGATGGAACGTTAATAGATAGCGTTCCTGATCTGGCCTCAGCGATTGATGAAATGCTTCGAAGTATTGGGCATGCCCCTGCGGGTGAAATCAAAGTGAATCGTTGGGTTGGTAATGGTGCGGCTGCGCTGGTAAAGCGAGCACTGGCTGATGATGATCATGGCGATGCGGTGCATCTTGCTCAGTATCCGAATGAATACGATGATGAAACATATACCTCGGCCTACGCAATTTTTGAGCGCACGTATGCTGAACGCTTAACGGCGGCAACCGGATTATATGAAGGTGTGTTGTCTGTTTTGTCTGCCTTAGCTGCAGAGAACATCATGCTGGGTTTGATCACCAATAAACCACGACGCTTTACTGTGCCATTATTGCAGGCTTTAGGCATCGAACATTATTTTTCGGATGTTTTATGTGGAGACGATTTGGAATTTAAAAAGCCACATCCTCTACCAGTATTAACGGCGCTAGAAAATTTATCGGTGAGTGCAGAGCAAACCATTATGGTTGGGGATTCTATTTCTGATATTAAATCGGCGACTGCGGCTCGTGTGAAAACGGTGGCGGTAACGTACGGTTATAATCATGGCATGTCGATTACCGATGCGCGCAATGATTGCCAAGCGGATGTCTATATCGATCAAATAACACAACTGCTCGTTTAATCGAGCGTTGTGTTATTTGTTTTTCTACTAACGATTATGTGCTGGTTAGAAGCGAATCAGTGCGTTAGCTTGATACGATGATATTAAGTCTTTATTCACAAATTCAGCACGAACGTCTACTTTTGGTGTGATGCGGTAACCTGCACCTACGCCCATGAAGATACCATCGTCATCTCCTAGTTCTAAACCAAGGCGTGCTAAACCATAAAGGTTAGGATCAACTTCGTTCAAGTTTCTTTGCAAAACAATCGAGCCAGAAATACCGGTTACGCGTTCTTTAGCACCGGGACCAAAATTGAACGTACTGGTACGGAAAAAACCTACTTCAGCAAAGGTATCAAAATCCTTAATGGTATTTTCAATAGGGACACCTGCGAACAGTTGAATGCCCGAAGCAGACTCATTATTGGCACCTTTAATAACTGAACCAAAATCTAAGTTGTTATAGCTAACACCTGCGCCAATGTATAAACCCTTCTCAGCCGCAGTAGAGTGATCATCTGCGAAACTTGGAGATGCGGCGAGTGTGATTAAGCTCGTTAACAATAATTTTTTCATGATATTTTCCTTTTATTAAAATAAGTTAAAAAACGCAATGTGTTTTTAATTGGGAATATATAAAGGTTCTTCTTGCAGTGCGGCTAGTTGCTCTCGCAAAGATAAAACGTGCTCTGACCAATAGCGGATACCGGTAAACCATGGGAAGGCAAGTGGAAATGCAGGGTCAGACCAGCGCTCAACAACCCAAGCCGTATGCTTGATCAAGCGAATTGTACGCAGGCATTCAATCCATTTCAATTGATGGTAAGGGAATGGCTGGAAAATCTCATAGCCTTGGCGAATAGACTCTAACTGCTGCAGCTGCTCTTCACGATCACCGCTCAGTAGCATCCAAATATCTTGCATGGCTGGGCCTTGAACGCAGTCATCAAAATCGACCACATAAAGTTGTTCGTCGCGCCAAAGTAAGTTACCAACATGGCAATCGCCATGAATACGCAGAGTATCACTAAGCGTTGGCTGGTATTGCTGTTTGACCAATTCATTCAGGTCACGGCATAACGATTCATAAGCAGGGCGGAAATCTTCGTTTAATAACCCAGAGTTTAAAACCGTCTCGCAACTTTGTTCGATGATAGTTTTGGTTTCGCTACGACCTAGGTCGGCTTGGCCATTCCAGATAGGGCGATTTTTAAAGCGATAGTCTCTTCCAACCTGATGCATACGCGCCAGCCAACGACCCAAATACTCTAACTGATCGCGATTGGCGATTTCGGGAGATTGGCCGCTTTTTCGAGGAGAAATCGAAAAATAGAATTCTTGATATTCAAATAGAGTTTGGCCGTTGAATTCTAACGGGGCAACAACGGGTAGATCTTCTTCAGCCAATTCAGCAAGAAATTGATGCTCTTCTAATATGGCTTCTTTCGACCAGCGATTAGGGCGGTAGAACTTAACAATAATAGGGGTAGCTTCTTCGATACCGACTTGGTAAACGCGGTTCTCATAGCTGTTCAGCGGGTATTGGCGCATGTCGGTCAATAAGCCAACGCTTTCAACCGCATCAATGACCGCATCTGGGCTAAGGCTTTGATAAGGGTGTAAAGAAGGTGTTTCTAAACTGGTCATATTTAGCCGCTGCTCGTTAAGGGTGCGAAAATTATCAGACGAAATGAATTCGCCGCAGTATAACTGAGCTGGCTATGAATCGCAGTAAATAGAGGGGTTAATGCTTAGGAGTGCGAGCTAGGCACCATATTCCTACTTGGCTTGCGCCTGCGTCTTTCAGGATAAGGGCCATCGAATGTGCGGTACTACCCGTTGTCATCACATCATCAATGAGCATGATGTGCTCACCTGCTAACGTTTTGTGGGTCGGGTGAAAATGCAAGCCAACATTATTAATGCGCTGGTGGCGGTTTAACTCTTTTTGCTCGCGGCTATGACTGCGAGTCGCTAGTTTTGCAATAATGGGCTTGTTTAGTTGCTTTCCTAGCTCTCGTGCAATCACTTCTGCTGGGTTATAACCTCGCTTCATTAAGCTCCAGCGGGTAGAAGGCACAAAGGTGAAAGCATCCACATGGGTCAAATTATCGGGTTGTTGTAATAGCATTAGGCGGGCTAACTTTTGCGCCCACTCTATGCGGCGGCTGCTTTTTAAACGCTGTAGCCAGGTATCAATCGGCGCGGCGTAGGTAAAACTGCTATGGCTATAATCAAAGGCGGGTTTTTTTCGCAGGCACTGGCCACAATACCCAGAGTTCGGCATCGGAATCGCACAGATTTGGCAGCGATTTTTTATGTTAGGCAGGGTATTTCTGCAGGGTGTGCAAATAAACTCATCTGAAGAGTTTACCTCTAAGCAGAGCTCACAGGTTGTATTATAAAAATGCGATAGTGCAAATTTTAACCGTGAGTATACCTTTTTATCTATCCAAGTTGACCAATCCATGTGTCTGGCTATTATGCTTTCAGTAATCCAATTGCTAAATATTTTAACAGTTGCTTGGGATAAAAGGTAAGAGTCAAATGAACGAAATGTTGGGTAGTTTGCGCCATGACTGGCAGCAGCAAGAAGTCGCTGATCTATTTGCACTGCCAATGAATGATTTATTATTCAAGGCTCAGACCGTACATCGCCAATATTTCGACCCAAACCAAGTGCAAGTGAGCACCTTGTTATCGATTAAAACCGGTGCTTGCCCTGAAGATTGTGCGTACTGCCCACAAAGTGCTCGCTACGATACCAAGCTTGAAAAAGAAAAGCTGATGGAAGTCGAAGCCGTGATCGAAAAAGCCAAAGCTGCCAAAGCGGCGGGTTCTGATCGCTTTTGTATGGGAGCTGCTTGGCGCTCTCCACGTGCTAAAGACATGCCTTATGTATTAGCGATGGTTGAAGGCGTGAAAAATTTGGGTATGGAAACCTGCATGACCCTTGGAATGTTAGACCAAGAAAAATCGGCCCAATTAGCCGAAGCCGGTTTGGATTATTACAACCATAATCTTGATACTTCTCCTGAGTATTATGGCGAAATTATTACGACGCGCACTTACTCTGATCGTTTAGATACTCTGCAAAACGTACGCGATTCAGGCATGAAAGTATGTTCGGGTGGCATTATTGGCATGGGTGAAAAAGAGAAAGACCGTATTGGCTTACTTCGCCAGCTGGCCAATTTACCGCAACACCCAGATTCTGTGCCAATTAACCAGTTGGTGAAAGTAGAAGGCACGCCGCTAGAAACAGAAGGAGATTTAGATCCTTTTGAGTTTATTCGTACCATCGCTGTTGCTCGTATTATGATGCCGAAATCACATGTTCGCCTAAGCGCGGGTCGTGAAGAAATGTCGGAAGAAATGCAGTCTATGTGTTTCTTTGCGGGTGCTAACTCTATTTTTTATGGTGAGTGTTTGTTAACCACGCCAAATCCCGCCGCGAATAAAGACCAAGCGCTTTTTCGCAAGCTGGGTATCAACTCTGATCATAAGGTTACGCAGCCTCCGCAAGAGCTGGATGACTTATTGGTTGCCAGTGCAGCGAAGCCTGTTGAAAGTGAGATGTTCTACAGCGCAGTGAAGTAACCTTGTGGATTAAAAGGCGCTTGAGATAGGGCTATATAACAATACAGTCTAAAAGAGGTCAGCATATTGCTGGCCTCTTTGCGTTTCGCTGTTTAAAATGTATACAGTGATAAAAGTACTAAGCCGTTCAAACAGACGAGGTAGTGGTTATGAATTTAGGTTCTACGTCAGGCTCTTCATTTAGTATTGCCAGTGCAGGTATCCAACAAAGTACTGAGCAAGTAAAGCAAGCGGCGCAGCAAGTCGTTGAAGCGACGACGGCTCGACCAGCCCAAGGCACTGTTGAAACTACAGATGCTTTATTGAAATTGAAAGAAGGTGAGCAGGGTGTTGCGGCGAATGCCAAGGTGCTAGAAGCCAGCGAAAAACAGATCGGTTCACTGTTAGATATACAAGCTTAACTAATACCTATTGAGGTAACCAAGGGTCGTATGCAAATTCCAACAAGCGCAGGAATGTTAGCCAATAGTGTGTTGCCGGTAACGCCAACACAGGGTGGACTCGTGACGCGCGTTGCAGAAACTGCAGGCTCTACAAGCTTTGCTCCTGTTGAAGCGGTTACTTCAGTTACACTCTCTCGTGCAGTTCCTGAGCAGCGCGCTCAGCCCTCAACAGCTCCCGAAAACAGCGGTCGGCCCGACATTTCTCCTACTCAAGCTCAGGCTAATAAAGGGGAAAGTACTGGCGCAGAACAGAACTCTCAAGCAGATGATGCATCGGCTACTCAGGCTAAAGCGGGTAACCGTTCAGAGCGTTCTGATGCAGATAATGAATCTAAGCAGCAAGAGCGAATCCAAGAGCAGCAGCAAAAGCAAGACTTGGAATTGATCAGAACACTGTCGCAAAGAGAAAGTGAGGTTCATGCTCACGAAAATGCTCATAGCGCTGTCGGTGGTCAATATGCGGGTTCAGCGAGCTACACTTATCAGCGTGGCCCTGACGGGGTGAATTATGCGGTAGGAGGCGAGGTTTCAATCGACTCCAGTGTAATTCCAGGAGATCCCGCGGCGACTCTGCAAAAAATGCAATTGATTCAGCGTGCAGCTTTAGCACCAGCTGAACCTTCTGCTCAAGACCGAAAAGTGGCGGCTCTCGCGGCACAGCAAGCCAATCAAGCGCGTGCTGAATTGGCCACTCAGGGTGACAATGAAGCTCAACAGGATGGCTCTGATACTGTATTAGCAAGCGATCAATTAGAGCGTTCAGGCATTACTCAGAACGTTTTTCAATCAACGCCTCAAACGACTCAGCAAGATTCTGCAACAGAATTACCCGCTGATAGCAGTAAAGCAGGCTTTCAAGTGGCTAATGAACGCATTGCCAGAATCAACGAAATTTTAGTGTCCATTAGTCAAAGTGATACCAGTAAAGCGTCTGGCCAATTATTGGATGCTGTCGTTTAGTATTACCTCCTGCCTTTCTTGACTTTAATCAAATACCTCCCTCAAAACAGCACTCAAACTCTATATTTTTTCTATGCTATTTAACTTGCTCGCTTGACAAAATAAGTCCGTAAACGTATGTTTCAAACAAGTGTTTGAATTTGATACTTGCTCATATTGTGAACGCAATTATCTATTGTTAATTTAGATGCGGCTTTTGCCGCCATAAACATAAAGGCTAAGAGGTCTTCCGAATGCCAGATTATAAAGCTCCCCTACGTGATATTAAGTTCGTTGCTGACGAATTATTAGACTATCCAGGCCACTACGCTAGCTTGCCTTCTTATGCTGACGTTGCTACGCCAGATATGGTTGATGCAATCGTTACAGAAGGTGCTAAGTTTTGTGAAAACGTTCTTGCTCCTCTAAACCGTGGTGGTGACATCGAAGGTTGTGTTCGCAGCGAAGACGCTTCTGTTAAAACACCTACGGGCTTTAAAGAAGCTTATCGTCAGTATGTTGATAACGGTTGGGCTTCTTTGTCTGCTGATGTTGAGTACGGTGGCCAGGGTCTTCCTGAGTCTCTAGGTACAATCGTTTCTGAAATGGTTGGTACGGCTAACTGGTCTTGGGGCATGTACCCAGGTCTATCTCATGGCGCTAAAAATACTTTAGAAGCTTGGGGTACTGAAGAACAGAAGCAAATGTATCTTAAGCCACTAATTTCTGGTGAGTGGACAGGTACAATGTGTTTGACTGAGCCAGCGTGTGGTTCTGATTTAGGTATTTTGAAAACTAAAGCAGAAGCCAATGCAGACGGTTCTTATGCATTAACCGGTACTAAAATCTTCATCTCTGCTGGTGAGCACGACATGGCCGACAACATTGTCCATATCGTTTTAGCTCGTCTTCCGGGCGCTCCAGAAGGTACTAAAGGTATCTCTTTGTTCATCGTACCTAAGTTCAACGTAAATGCAGACGGTACTTTGGGTGATCGTAATACTGTTACTTGTGGTTCCATTGAACACAAAATGGGTATTCACGGTAACGCGACGTGTGTTATGAATTTCGATGGCGCTAAGGCATGGTTGATTGGCCCAGAAAATAAAGGCTTGAACTGCATGTTCACCTTTATGAACGTTGCTCGTATTGGTACTGCTTTGCAGGGTGTTACAGCTGCTGAAGGTTCTTTCCAAGGTGCATTAGCTTACGCTAAAGACCGTTTGGCTATGCGTTCTTTAACTGGCCCGAAAGCGCCAGAAAAAGTGGCAGACCCAATTATTGTTCACCCAGACGTTCGTAAAATGCTTCTTACTCAGAAAGCATTTGCTGAAGGTGGTCGTGCATTAGTACTACTAACGGCTAAAAACGCTGATTTGGTTCACAAAGCTGAAACTGAAGAAGAACGTAAAACTGCAGATGATATGCTAGGTTTCTTAACACCTATCGCTAAAGCATTCTTGACTGAAACAGGTCTTGAAGCTGCAAACCATGGTCTACAAGTATTTGGTGGCCACGGTTTCATTGCTGAGTGGGGTATGGAGCAAATCGTTCGTGATACTCGTATTTCTACCTTGTATGAAGGTACTACGGGCATTCAGGCACTTGATTTATTAGGTCGTAAAGTACTTATGACTCAAGGTGCTGCCTTAAAACAGTTTACTAAGCTAGTTCATGCTTTCTGCAAAGAAAATGCTGACGACGCTGACATGAAAGAGTTTGTTGAGCCATTAGTTAAGCTGAACAAAGAGTGGGGCGATCTAACGATGAAAATCGGTATGAGCTCTATGCAAAACCGTGAAGAAGTAGGTTCAGCGTCTGTTGATTACCTAATGTACTCTGGTTATGTAACACTTGCTTACTTGTGGGCTCAAATGGCTAAAGTTGCTAAGACTAACTTGGCTGCTGGTACGACTGAAGAAGATTTCTACGGCGCTAAAGTGAAAACTGCCCGTTTCTACTTCCAGCGTATCTTGCCACGTACAGCGACTCATGCACAAAGCATGACAGCTGGCGCAGATAGCTTGATGGATCTAGATGCAGAACACTTTGCATTCTAAGACGTTGCGTAAGTAATTACGCAAGACCAAAAAAGCCGTACTTTTTAGTACGGCTTTTTTGTGTGCGCTCAAAAATAACGTGTTTTTATTGTGGTTTGCAGTAAATACACCGTTTTTTTGCTGTAATTGACCGATTATTGATTTTGTAAGGTCGACTGTGGCGTCAGATCGTTTAAAATACGCCGCAGTTAAATCACGGACTGGCTCTATGAGCTTGCTCATATGAGCACAGCGCTTAGTATTACTGGCAGTTTTCCAGAAAATATTAGTCGCTAAATTTATGAAATGAGGAAAGGTTATGCCTGAATATACAGCTCCCCTGCGCGATATGCGCTTCCTGCTAAATGAAGTATTTGATGCACCAACTATGTGGGCTAATAATCCACGTTTAGCGGAAGTTGTTGAAACTGAAACAGCAGAAGCGATTCTTGAAGAAGCAGGTAAAATTGCAGGTAACGTTTTAGCACCACTTAATCGTGAAGGCGACGAAGTCGGTTCAAAATGGAACGATGGTGAAGTAACGTCTCCTCCAGGTTTTAAAGAAGCGTACCAAACTTACAGTGAAGGCGGTTGGGGTGCACTTGGCGGTAACCCAGAGTTTGGCGGTATGGGTATGCCAAAAATGTTGGTAGGCCAAGTTGAAGAAATGATTCAAGGTTCTAACATTTCATTTGGCTTAGCACCTATGCTGACTGCAGGCGCGTGTTTATCTTTGGATGCTCACGGTAGCCAAGAATTAAAAGATAAATATCTTCCTAATATGTACTCGGGCCAGTGGGCGGGTGCAATGGATTTAACGGAACCACATTGTGGTACCGATTTAGGCATTATGCGCACCAAAGCAGAGCCTAATGCCGATGGTTCTTACAGCGTTTCTGGCACCAAGATTTTTATTACTTGGGGCGAGCATGACATGGCTGAGAACATCATTCACCTTGTTTTGGCTAAACTTCCTGGTGCCCCAGCGGGTCCTAAAGGCATTTCTATGTTTTTAGTGCCTAAGTTCTTAGTGAACGAAGATGGTTCTTTGGGCGAGCGCAACACGATGGGTTGTGGTTCTATTGAACACAAAATGGGCATTAAAGGTTCAGCAACGTGTGTGATGAACTACGATGGCGCTAAAGGTTGGTTAGTGGGTGGTGAAAACAAAGGCTTAAATGCTATGTTCACCATGATGAACTACGAGCGTGTTGCGGTAGGTATTCAAGGTCTTGGTGTTGCTGAAAACTCTTACCAAAATGCGGTTACTTACGCCAACGACCGTATTCAGTCTCGCGCTCCAACGGGTAAAGTTGCTCCAGAAAAAGCAGCTGATCCGATTATCGTACACCCAGATGTTCGTCGTATGTTGATGACCATGCGTGCTAATACAGAAGGTTCTCGTGCTTTCTCTATGTATGCATCTAAATGGTTGGATCTGTCTAAGTTTTCTGATGACGCAGAAACTAAAGAATACGCTGATGCGATGATTTCTTTACTAACGCCTGTCGTTAAGTCGTTCTTAACAGACCTTGCTTTAGAATCTGCAGTTGCTGGCCAGCAAATTTTTGGTGGTCATGGTTTCATTCGTGAGTGGGGCCAAGAGCAGCATGTGCGTGATTTACGTATTACTCAGATTTATGAAGGCACCAACGGTATTCAATCGTTAGACCTTATTGCACGTAAAATTGCCGCTAACGGTGGTGCGTTTTACAAGATTTATGCCGACGAAATTGCTCAGTACTGTGCAAGTCAAGAAGGCAACCCTGCCATGGCTGAGTTCATTACTCCGCTTAAAGCAGCGATTGCTAACCTTACCGATTTAACCGATTGGGTAATGGGTGAAGCGCAAAACAATGCTAACGAGCTAGGTGCTTCTTCTGTTGAATACTTACAAGTATTTGGTTACACCTCATTTGCTTACATGTATGCAATGATGGCTGAGAAGGCACTAGAAAAAGAAGGTTCTGAGCCTTACTACGCGAATAAGTTAGCGACTGCTCGCTTCTTCACCAAGCGTTTATTGCCTAGATACATTTCTTTGAGCGAGTCTGTTAAAGGCGGTGCTGATTGTTTGTACGCAATGGAAGCTGCCCAGTTCTAGTTTTAAGTTAACTTTAAAGCGAAAACTGGATAAATCCAGCAGTACCAAAAAGCCGAATCAGCAATGATTCGGCTTTTTTGTGGCTGTTGACTAGAAACCCCTTATAGAAGTGCCGAGAAATCAGTATAAAATCGCTCATTTCATTGTACATAAGTACCAATAAATCTATCAAAATAATAGCGCTAACCCTGTTTATTCGCTTTTATCTATTACATAATGCAGCATAAAAATAATAAGGATGTCGCCAATATGGCTGAAAAAGAATTGGATAAGCGCGTTGAACGCTCGCGTCGTTTATTAATTGATGCCTTGCTTACTCTTATGAAGGACTGCCCCTATAGCAAAATTTCAGTGGCTCATATTGCAGAGCAGTCTGGGGTGGCCCGACCAACGTTCTATTTACACTTTCACTCCAAAGATGACTTATTGATTGCCTATATCGATGAGATGTTTGAAAAGTTCTATGCCGAGATCGATGGCTATATCACTAAAAGCAAAGATGCTGATCCTGTAATCGCGTCTATTATGTTTCGCCAATGGTCAGATAATGCCGAGTTTGCTCATCTATTAATGCAAGATGACATTGATAGCTTAATGCTTGGGCAATTTAAGAATTACGTGGCGCGTGTTGTTGAGCGATTTATGGATGCTCATGGGATAAAGAACCGTGCAGGTTTATTGCCTTACGTTGTTGATTATTTAGCAGGCGCTTCGTTTATGGTGATTACTCGCTGGGTTCGCCAGGGCTTTGTAGAAGATCCAGAAGTTATGGGTGAGTTATATGCGTCGTTAGTTCGCCCAGGATTACTGGCGGTATTATTGGGTGGATATTTATAGAGAAGGCGATTGCTTAGCGGGTTGACGAAATATTGGGCTGAGTAAAAGTTTAAGTAGAAAGTCTGATTAGAGTTTTAAAAGGGCTTAAAAAGTAGTTGTGCTTTATAGAAGAAATTAGCCGAGGAATTCTCGGCTAAAGTATAGCTCGTATTAGAACGAGTTTAGTTGGCTCAAGTGAATGAGCCGTCTGTTACTAGCACTTTATTATTTGCAAGGTGCTGGAATCATTCAGCGATTTCTGGGGTGGCTGCTGCACCTGCTCGACGCTTCAAGTCATGACGCTTTTCATGAATCTTACGTACTTTTCGCTGTGCTACGTCAAAGGCATCTTTTACGGCAATATACATGTCTTCATGCGCTTTGTTGTCGTGATTGTCGTTGGTAATCGCGACCGTTTCGCCAGGCAGGCCTATTTCAAGAGATACGTGGGCTAGCTTGCCCTTGTTACTGTGGTTGTGTGGCATTGCTACAACCGCTCTAATACCGGTGATAGAGTCGTAGATGCTGGATATTTTGCCGGCTTTTTCACGGATTAATTGTTCAATACCGTCAGAGTGTTCGATATCACGGAAGCTAATTTCCAAACCTTTCATGGCGAATCCTTATAAGTGTACGAATAATAATAATGGTCCATGGATTGCAAAAACGCTATGAGATAAGTCAAATAAATTGCCTAAGGCAATGTTTATTGATTTCCCAAGTAGGCAAAAACTGCCTGCGCTCTTATAAAACATGTGGCATATAGGCTTTCTTTTCAACCCCTAAAGTCATAAATGGCGAAAATAAACATTTGAAGACTCGAGAAAGAGACTTAATTAACAACCTTGTGTTAATTTGGATGGTGTTTGATATCGTTCATTTTCATTAATTTTATAGCTTGGTTAGAGACCCGTTTATGCCTGTGGAAAAGACATTGCAAGTTTATCAGGCCCGTTATGTGTTTTTTGATTTAGACGACTCGCTGATCAACAAAGACGCGAGCAGCCTGTGGATTAAGTGGCGTGTTAGCTTTGATCGCTGGGCAATTTTAGAGGCTCTGCAAGCATTAGCATCACTGTATCGTGCTTATAAAAAAGGAAAGGTTAGCCATTGGCGCTTATCGACTTATTACCGTACGCGCACTAAGGGTATGAGCCTGAATGAGTATCGTCAGCACATCAGTAATTTTTTTGACCAAAGAGGTCATTTGTATATTTATCCACAGGCAGCTTCTTTGCTGTTTGCCTACCGCCGCCAAGGTACGCGATTAATCTTAATTACCGGTCAAGATGAGGTGATGGCGCAAGCGTATGCCGATGCATTGGGCTTGGATTTTGTCATAGGTAATCGATTTAAGATTAAAGATGGCAAAATCATGGGGTTAACCAAGCCGCTTTGCTATGGTCAAGGTAAGGTCGATATGGCCAAAGAATTTGCTGCGCAGCAAGGGTTTGATCTATCGGAAGCCGTTTTTTACAGCGATAGTCATGCGGATTTACCGTTACTGGAAGCTGTAAGGCAACCGGTTGTTTTAAACCCAAATCAGCAGTTGGCAGAATTAGCGAGGCAAAGAAATTGGCCGCGGGTTGATTGGCGTAAGAGCTAGACTCAAACCAGTCAACTCGGTATAGTTGAGAAACCTTTAAATATTCTTGCTAGGAGCACTTTCGTGTCCTTTCAGTTCACTTGTCCAAATCAACAAGGACATCTTTTCTCCAAACGATGGTGAGAGTCTAAGAACCGACTCGGTTCAATTTCGTCTTTAATTTACTTTTTATAAACCATCGCATTTGATTTGCTTGACGGACTAGGTCATGACTCCTGAACAATTTAAAACATTAAGCCAGCAAGGATACAATCGTATTCCTGTTGCACGTGAAGTAATGGCAGATTTAGATACGCCATTATCGACTTATCTTAAGCTCGCTTCCGGGCCTTATTCTTATTTACTTGAATCTGTTCAAGGTGGCGAAAAATGGGGCCGTTACTCCATGATTGGCTTACCTTGCTCGGAAGTTATTAAGATTGAAGGTCTTACTGTTCGTCATTTTATTGATGGCCAGAAAACTTCAGAGCAAGAAGTCGAAGATCCTTTGGATTACATCGAACAGCTGCAAGCCAAATATAACGTTCCTGTATTGGAAAATATGCCGATTTTCGATGGCGGCTTAGTCGGCTATTTTGGTTACGATACCGTTCGCTATATCGAAAAACGTTTACAAGACAGCTGTCCGCCCGATGAATTAGGCACCCCTGATATCTTATTGATGGTGTCGGAAGAAGTCGTAGTATTTGATAACCTCAGCGGCAAAATCTATTTAATTGTTTTGGCCAATCCAGAGCAAGAGAATGCGCTAGAGAACGCAGAAAGCCGTTTAGAAGAGCTGCGCATTAAATTGCGTCAGCCTTACCAAGGAACTATTGGCCAAGCGCTGGCTGAACCAAAGGTTGTTGATGAAAGCGATTTTAAATCGGGCTTTGGTGAGCAAGAATTCAAGCAATCGGTTGAAGATATTAAAGAATACATTCTATCTGGCGACATCATGCAGTGTGTGATTTCACAGCGTATGAAAGTGCCTTTTGGTGGTGAGCCGATTCAGGTTTATCGCGCATTGCGTACGTTAAATCCATCGCCGTACATGTACTTCATGGATTTGGATGATTTCCATATTGTGGGTTCTTCACCAGAGATTTTAGCGCGTTTAGAAGATGGTGAAGTCACGGTGCGTCCTATTGCGGGCACGCGTTATCGTGGTAAAACGCCGGAAGAAGATTTGGCGTTAGAAAAAGAATTATTATCGGACCCTAAAGAAATTGCCGAGCATTTAATGCTGATCGATTTAGGTCGTAACGATGCTGGTAGAGTATCGAAAGTCGGCACGGTGGAAGTCAGTGATCAGATGGTGGTTGAGCGTTATAGCCACGTGATGCACATTGTTTCCAACGTAACAGGCAAGGTTAAAGACGATATTACCGCGATGGATGTTCTGCGTGCAGTTCACCCAGCGGGTACCTTAAGTGGTGCACCTAAAATTCGTGCGATGGAAATTATCGATCAAATGGAACCGGTTAAACGCGGTATTTATGGCGGCGCAGTGGGTTACCTAAGCTGGAATGGCAATATGGATACCGCGATTGCGATTCGTACCGCGGTGATTAAAGACGGTGTCTTAAACATTCAAGCGGGTGCAGGGGTCGTTGCCGATTCTATACCGCGCTTAGAGTGGAAAGAAACTTTGAATAAAGGCCGCGCGTTATTTCGCGCAGTGGCGATGGCTGAATCTGGCTTGGACCAATAGGAGGAATTTATTATGTTACTGATGATTGATAATTACGATTCCTTCACCTACAACGTGGTGCAATATTTTGCCGAGCTAGGTGCGGATGTTCAGGTTTATCGCAACGATGAAATTACGATTGAGCAGATCGAGGCGCTTAACCCCGATCACTTGGTGATTTCACCAGGGCCTTGTACGCCAAACGAAGCGGGTATTTCTGTCGAAGCGATTCGCCACTTCGCAGGCAAGTTGCCTATTTTAGGTATTTGCTTGGGCCATCAAAGTATTGGCCAAGTATTTGGTGGCGACATTGTGCGCGCAGGCCAAGTGATGCACGGTAAGACTTCGCCGATTGTTCATGCTGATGGTGGCGTCTTTAAAGGGCTAAATAACCCAATGATTGCAACGCGTTATCATTCTTTGGTGATTGATAAAAAGACCTTGCCAGACTGCTTAGAAATTACTTCTTGGACCGAAAACCAAGACGGCAGTATGGAAGAGATTATGGGCGTGCGTCATAAAGAGTTAGATATCGAAGGGGTGCAATTTCACCCTGAGTCGATTTTAACCGTGCAAGGTCATGACTTATTAAATAATTTTTTGAAGCGCAGCAAATAGCTAGCCGCGATTGATGATTGAAGAATAAAGGACATTCACTATGAATATTCAACAAGGGTTAGCTAAAGTCATTGAACGTCAGAACCTGACGACAGAAGAGATGGTTGCGGTAATGAATCAAATTATGGGTGGTGAGGCGACTCCTGCTCAGATTGGTGGTTTTTTGGTGGGTCTGCGCATGAAAGGCGAGACCATTGATGAAATTACCGGTGCAGCGACAGTGATGCGCGAATTAGCATCGGGCGTAAAAGTCGATGATGAAAACGCGGTTGATACCTGCGGAACGGGCGGTGATGGTTCTAACTTATTCAACGTTTCTACGGCGTCTTCTTTCGTTGTTGCCGCGTCTGGTGGCAAGGTGGCTAAACATGGTAACCGCAGTGTTTCTTCTAGTACGGGCAGTGCCGATGTTTTGGAATTTGCAGGTGTATCTCTCAGCTTAACCACTGAACAAGTTGCACGTTGCGTGAATGAAATAGGTGTGGGCTTTATGTTTGCACCGGCTCACCACAGCGCCATGAAGCATGCTATTGGCCCGCGTAAAGAACTTGCTCAGCGTACTATTTTTAATATGCTAGGGCCGCTTACGAATCCGGCTGGGGTTAAGAACCAAGTCATTGGTGTGTTTAATGCAGCTTTATGCCGACCATTGGCGGAAGTATTGCAGCGCTTAGGCAGTGAGCATGTTTTGGTTGTTCATTCTAGCGATGGCTTAGATGAAATCAGCTTGGCGGCTGAAACGTCTGTTGCTGAATTAAAAGACGGTCAAATTACAGAATACAAAATAAAACCTGAAGATGTTGGTATTGAGAGCCAAAGCTTAATCGGATTAACCGTCGATAGTGCTGAGCAAAGCTATCAGCTAATTAAAGATGCGTTAGGTAAGCGTGAAACAGAAGCGGGTAATAAAGCCGCTGATATTATTGCGTTGAACGCGGGCGCGGCAATTTATGCGGCCAATATTGCTAGCAGCTTAGCGCAGGGTGTAGAGATGGCACAAGACGCTATTTATTCTGGCCTTGCACTTGGAAAACTATCAGAGCTGGTTACCTTTACTCGTTATTTGGCAGAAGACCAAGCATAGCTTGGGACAGGAATAAGATTCATGAATACCCCAACGATTTTAAAAAAGATCCTTGATACCAAGGTGATTGAAGTTCAACAGCGCAGTGCTGCGATGTCTTTGGCTGAAATGAAAGCCCGTGCGTTCGATCAACCAGAAGCGCGTGGATTTTATAAAGCGATGCAAGCGAAGGTCGCGGCGGGTTTACCAGCGGTTATTGCTGAAATCAAAAAAGCATCTCCAAGTAAGGGGATTTTTCGTGAAGACTTTGATCCTGCTCGTATTGCCGAATCTTATGAAAAATCGGGCGCTGCATGCTTATCGATCTTAACGGATAAAGATTACTTTCAAGGCAGTGAAGAGTTTCTTAAGCAAGGTCGTAATGCCTGTTCTATTCCTGTTATTCGCAAAGACTTTTTGATCGATCCGTATCAGATTTTTGAGGCGAAAGTGATTAATGCCGATTGTATTTTATTAATCGTTTCGGCGTTAAGTGATATGCAATTACAGGATTTTGCCGGTTTAGCTAAAGAGCTGGGAATGGATGTATTGGTTGAGGTGCATGACGAGCAAGAACTGCAGTCTGCTTTGAAGCTGGATACGCCTTTGGTTGGTATTAATAATCGTAACTTGCATACCTTTGAGGTTAGCTTAGAAAATACTTATGCCTTGCTAGATCAGATTCCAGAAGACCGTATGGTCGTAACCGAAAGCGGCATTCTTGGCCGTGAAGATGTTGCTGCCATGCGTGCTAAGCAAGTGAATGCTTTCTTGGTAGGCGAAGCGTTTATGCGTGCTGAGTATCCAGGTGATAAATTGGCTGAGCTGTTTTTTTAAAATCAGTTCTTTAAAAGTCGATTTTATAAGGCTGAGTTTATCGTCAGTTCTTGAGAAACTCAAAAAGCAGTCTTCTTTGCGAAGCCTGCTTTTTTATGTCTATTATTTATAAAGCTCATGGCGTGCTTTGAGATTAATTAATAATTAATGGCTATCCGGGAAGTTTTCTCTGATTGCAACTAATGCATCAATATTTTCTTCGATTAAATCAACCAGTCTAGGATCAAACTGTTCGCCGCGCTCTTCTTTAATAACCGCGACAATGTCCTCAATAGGCCAAGCCTCTTTATAGCAACGTTTACTGCCTAGTGCGTCGAATACATCTGCTAATGCGGTGATTCGCCCAGCAATGTGTATCTCTTCGCCTTTTAAACCGCGAGGGTAGCCTTTACCGTTCCATTTCTCGTGATGCTGACCTGCAATGATGGAGCCTAGTTGCAAAATACGTTTGTCGGATTTTGCTAAAATCTCTTCGCCAATGAGAGCATGAGTTTGCATTATTTCCCATTCTTCTGCGGTGTGTTTCCCTGGCTTGTTTAAGATACTGTCAGGAATACCTACTTTGCCCACATCGTGTAAAGGTGATGCGAGTTTAATTAATTTCGCTTCTTCTTCTGATAATCCATAAGCGCTCGCAAGTAACTGAGATATTTGAGCGACACGCTTTACATGAACCCCCGTTTCTTTGGAGCGTTGTTCTACCGCTTCACCTAGCATGTAGACCAATTCTTTCTGGGTTTCTTGTATATCATCACGCATGAGTAAGTTCTCATAGGAGATGGCAACGTTAGCGGCATAGATTTCTAAAAGCTGTTTATCAAGCGCGCTCAGCTCATTATGAAAGGTTACATACAGTAGGCTTTCACTGCCTTTTTGAGAAGAAAAGTAGCCAATGTAATAATCATCGTGATAATAAGACTGCTGACTCTGCAAAACTTTTTTGAAACCATCGCGTATCTTAGGCGGAAGATCTTCAAAGCTCTTTATCGCATCATTCGTTTGCATATCACCGGTTGAGGCTAATACCCTAAAGGTTCGTGTTTCTATATCGAGCTGTATATCTTGCGTGATTGATGAGCAATATAAAGCGCTTTGTTCAAGTCCAAGCAAGGTCGTTACTTGCGCAAGTACGGCGGAGGCAAACTTATTGAGGGTGTTCGAACTGAAAATCTCAGTGGATGCCTTGATGACTTTCTCGAGGCCTTTTCTATTCTCGTTAAGCGTGCAAATGTCGCGATAGCTGCGCAGTGTTGCATATAACAAGGTATTCAGTTTTGTTGTGGTGAGTTCGGTTTTGTCTTTGTAGTCATTAATGTCGTAGTTACGAATGACTTCATTTTCAGGAGCTTGGCCAGGCTGGCCTGTTCTGAGTACTAAGCGGGTATAGCGATTTTTGAGTTCTTCACGAATATAATGTGCGACTTCTAAGCCTGCATGATCATCTTCCATTACCACATCGAGCATTGCTAGGGCGATGTCGTCACGAGAAGCCATGATATCTTTGGCTTCTTGGCCGCTATAGGCGCTGATTAATTCAAGCTTTAGGCCATCGAAGACAAAGTTATGAAGCACCATTCGAGTGACTTTATGGACGTCAGGTTCATCATCGACGATCAATACTTTCCAAGTTTTATCTGAGCTTGATAGTGAGGGCTCGTCGCCGCCACTGAACAAGGGGTCGTCGTTGAATAAAGCTTGGTCACTCATATAACATGCTCCAGAAATACTAACTCAAGTCTAGAACAGGTGAGATTAGTTTGCCTAGTTTATTATTATTTAGATGTCTCTACGCGGAAGAGTCGCGGCGCGGCGTGTGCCATGGACAACCATTGTTTTGCCTGCAACGTCTACCAAGCCTTGTTCTTCTAAGGCTTTTAGTACACGACCGACCATCTCACGGGAGCAACCCACAATACGGCCGATTTCTTGGCGAGTAATTTTAATTTGCATGCCGTCTGGATGTGTCATGGCATCAGGTTCTTGCGAGAGCTCTAATAAAGTACGCGCTACGCGTCCGGTGACGTCTAAAAATGCTAAGTCGCCTGCTTTGCGCGTTGTATTACGTAAACGCAATGACATTTGCTCAAAAATTGTGAACAGCAATCTTGGATCGCCTTTCACCAGCTCTAAAAACTTGGTGTAACTGATTTCGGCTACTTCACAGTCGACTTTAGCTTTAACCCACGCGGTGCGTGCTTTTGCTTTTACATCGAATAAACCCATCTCACCGAAGAAGTCGCCTTCGTTAAGATAAGCCATAATCATTTCTCGTCCGTCGTCGTCTTCAATAATGACGGTCACAGAACCTTTTATTAGTAAAAATAATGAGTCGCTTTGATCGCCCGCATAAATTAGGGTGCTACGAGCTGGATAACGGCGGCGGTGAGCATGTTCTAAAAAAAGTTCGATGTACTCAGCTTTTGTACTCGTTCCATAAAGGCTCATAAATCGGTTACCCATTTGCGGTAAAAAGAGCAAAATTGCTCATTAAAAAATAATAGCGAAGTCATAAATATATAATTGTAATTTGATTATACTGCAGCAGTATGAGCTATTGCACCAGTCTATTCTAACAAACTAATTGAATACTACGAGTAAATAGGCCACAGAATTGATACTCATATTATTCTAACTAGCTTTGCTATGGTAACCTTGCGCCATTCTATGGAGATATTAAATGAAAGCGACAATTAAGTGGGGCGGCGACGTCAAGTTTATTGGTGAATCTGGTACTGGCCATACGGTAATTATGGATGGTCCAGAAGATCACGGTGGTAAAAATCAGGGCGTACGCCCAATGGAATTACTGCTTTTAGGCATGGGTGGTTGTACTAGCTTTGATGTGATGAGCATTTTAAAGAAGCAGCGTCAGGATGTCGTAGACTGTGTTGCTGAAATTGAAGCTGAGCGTGCCGATGCCGTTCCTTCAGTTTTTACTAAGATTCATATCCATTTTAAGGTGCAAGGTCGCAAGCTGCGCGAAGTGGCTGTTGAAAAGGCGGTTGCGCTTTCTGCTGAGAAGTATTGTTCAGCGTCTATTATGCTAGAAAAAGGCGGAGTCGAGATTACTCATAGTTTTGAGGTTGAAGCGGTAGAGTAAGCTCTAAGACTCAGTACAAACAAAAATGCCCCGATTGATTGCTCAATCGGGGCATTTTTTTGAATCGAATTTCTCAATTCATAAAGCTAATTAGTTAGCTTCTACGATGCGCTTCATATCAGTCATATAGCCACGTAGCTCTTCACCAACATATTCAACTGGGTGATTACGGATTTCGTCGTTAACTTCAACTAGACGAGCGTTATCAACAGAGTTAGAAGTCAGGTTCAAGCCTTTACCAATCACTTCAGTCGTGATGTTTGGCATGAACTTTTCAGCCAATAGAGGCACTGCTGCGTGAGCAAACAAGTAGCAACCGTATTCTGCAGTATCAGAAATCACAACGTTCATTTCGTAAAGCTTCTTACGAGCGATGGTATTAGCGATTAATGGAGTTTCATGTAGAGACTCGTAATATGCAGACTCTTCAACGATACCAGATTCAACCATGGCTTCGAAAGCAAGCTCAACGCCAGCTTTAACCATAGCAACAAGCATGATGCCTTTGTCGAAGAATTCTTGTTCAGTGATTTCTGCATCAGTTGGAGCTGCTTTTTCGAAGCCAGTTTCAGCTGTTTCTTCACGCCATTTAAGTAGGTTAACGTCGTCGTTAGCCCAATCTTCCATCATAGTCTTAGAGAAGTGACCGGTGATGATGTCGTCTTGGTGCTTGCGGAACAAAGGACGCATAAGGTCTTTAAGTTCTTCAGCCATATCAAAAGCAACGATTTTAGCTGGGTTAGCTAGACGATCCATCATGTTAGTGATGCCGCCAATCTTCAATGCTTCAGTAACCGTTTCCCAACCGAATTGAATCAATTTAGCTGCGTATGGACCGTCGATACCGTCAGCAACCATTTTTTCGTAGCCCAAGATTGCGCCAGTCTGCAACATACCACAAAGGATAGTTTGCTCGCCCATAAGGTCAGACTTAACTTCAGCAACGAAAGAAGATTCAAGACAACCAGCACGGTCGCCGCCAGTCGCTGAAGCGTAAGCTTTAGCAAGATCCCAGCCTTCGCCGCGTGGATCGTTTTCTGGGTGAACAGCTAGTAACGTTGGAACACCGAAGCCGCGCTTGTATTCTTCACGTACTTCAGAACCAGGGCACTTAGGAGCAACCATGATTACTGTGATGTCTTCACGAATCTTCATGCCTTCTTCTACGATGTTGAAACCGTGAGAGTAAGCAAGTGCAGAATCTTTCTTCATCAAAGGCATAATTGCTGTAACAACGGCAGTATGCTGCTTATCAGGCGTTAGGTTAAGAACTAGGTCTGCTTGAGGAATTAATTCTTCGTAAGTGCCAACAGTGAAACCGTTTTCAGTTGCGTTTACGAAAGAAGCACGCTTCTCTGTGATTGCGGCATCGCGAAGAGTATAAGAAATATCTAAGCCAGAATCGCGCATGTTCAAACCTTGGTTAAGGCCTTGAGCACCACAACCAACGATTACGATTTTTTTGCCTTTAAGGGCTTCACAACCGTCAGCGAATTCACTGCGGTTCATGAAACGACAACGGCCAAGTTGATCAAGCTGTTCACGCAAGTTAAGCGTGTTGAAATAGTTGTTAGACATGAGTCTCTCCAATCTATAAAGATTAAATATAAATGTTAATAATAAGGGCGAATATGTTAATTCGATGGCGTGCATTCTAGGCTAAGTTGCTCGTTGCGTAAAATGCTATAATTGCTTTTTATCATTGCATATATTGCAATAAGGGCTATTTGTTATTCAATAAGTGGAATAAAGCGTACTTTCTATTATTCTGCCGGTAGGTTTTGTTATGGAATATAAAGATTTAGAAGTATTTGTACAGTTGGCAGAGCATCAGCATTTAGGTGTGGTTAGCCAGTTCGTTCACTGCAGCCCTTCTACATTAAGCCGACGTTTAAAGCGTATGGAAAAGAGTGTCGGCAGTTTGTTATTCGATCGCGAGGGGACACGTTTACGCTTAACTGAAGAGGGTGAATTGTTTCGCCAGCATGCAGAGCAGGTATTAGAGCTTTGGCATCAATTAAAGCTTTCGATGCAGCGCCAAGCGAGTGAATTACAAGGGCAGCTTAGTATTTATTGCTCGGTAACTGCGAGCTACAGCTTCTTGTCGGAATTACTTGGCCGGTTTCGAGCGCAGCACCCACTGGTTGATATTCGATTAAAAACCGGTGATGCGGCTGAATCGATTGCGCATGTGCAGTCTGGGGATGTTGATATGGTGATTGCCGCTCGCCCAGATCAGTTGGCGGCTAATTTAACGTTTAAGACCATTACCCCTGCGCCGCTTTTATTTATAGCGCCGGTTTCGAATCAGTCGGTGCCAGAATTATTAGAAGAAACTATTAATTGGGAAAAGGTACCTTTGGTATTGTCTGAGTCAGGCTTGGCTCGAACACGGGTAGATCGCTGGTTTAAACAGAAGCGTTTGAGGCAAAATATTTATGCGCAAGTATCGGGACATGAAGCGATTGTTAGCATGGTGAGCCTAGGTTGTGGTGTTGGGGTAGTACCGGACTTAGTGCTTAAAAATAGTCCTTTGATGAATAAGGTGAGGATTATTGATGTTGAACCTGCATTGGAACCCTTTGCTGTTGGGCTTTGTGCTCAAAGTAAGCGTTTGAATGAGCCGCTAATATCAGCACTTTGGCAGACGGTAATGTGGGAATAGCTAGCGATTCTGTGTTCATCTCAGTAAGATAGAGATGTGACATGGTATATCTATAATACGCTAGCGATGTACCAGCGCTCTAAAGATGCAGTAGCGCTTAGCCGATAAACTTCTGACAATGGCAAATAGCATCTATTATATAGAGATAGGTAAGAGTTAATTTTATGAACGATCAAGATAATAAGACTGCTGAATTGAAAGAAGATATTCAAGAAGGCACTACTAATACGAATAACTGCGATGTGGATACTGATCCTAAGCCTCGCAATAAAGGCATTTATTTGTTGCCGAATCTGTTTACAACCGGTGCTTTGTTCTTCGGTTTTTATGCCGTTGTTGCCAGTATGAATGGCTTGTTTGCCAATGCATCGATCGCGATTTTTATTGCGATGATTTTAGATGGTTTGGATGGGCGCGTTGCGCGTTTAACCAATACGCAAAGTGACTTTGGTGCCGAGTACGATAGCTTGGCCGATATGGTTTCGTTTGGTGTAGCACCTGCTTTGGTAGCGTTTAGTTGGGCGCTTCAAGATTTAGGTAAGCTGGGGTGGGTTGCAGCCTTTATTTATGTTGCAGGCGCCGCATTGCGCTTAGCCCGCTTTAATACTCAGATCGATACTGCGGATAAAAACTATTTCACCGGTCTAGCAAGTCCAGCGGCGGCGGCAATGGTTGCTGGTACGGTTTGGGCATTCAGTGAAATGGGTGCGACAGGTGAAGATGTCGCGTGGATCATGGCATTGCTTGTTCCTTTCGCGGGATTATTAATGGTGAGTAACTTTCAGTACCACAGCTTTAAAGGTTTAGATCTTAAAGGCAAGGTGCCTTTTGTTGCGATGCTTGCGGTAGTGATGGCGTTTGTTGTGGTTTCAATGGATCCGGCTAAAGTCTTATTATGTATCTTTATGGGTTATGCGTTATCTGGCCCTGCTGTTAGTGGCATGAAGTATTGGAAAGGCCGTAAATCTTAATATTGACAGTTTATGTTTTTTTTAGAAGGGTCTCGCAAGAGGCCTTTTTTGTGCCTGTCATATTGGTCTCTTCTATAAAGGCGGATTGAGTCGTTATGAATTTTTTCGGCGATTAGGTGTCTATATTTGTATTCGCTACGTATAACTATTATTAACCCTCTATAAATAATGATGAGTCTTTTATGATAATCAAGACAGCTGTTGATATTCCATCATCCGAAATCACTTCGCATTCAGCTTATTTGAATCGACGAAAATTCATGCAGCAAAGTGGGTTGGCGTTAGCAGCGATGGGGTTATCATCAGCGGCAAGTTCGTTAGAGTCTCATGAAGGACAGCCGCCTCGATTTGGTCCAGATTGGCTGAGCCAGCAAGTTGCAGGTGCGACAGAAACCCCATTCGGTAAGGGGGAGAAGTTAACGCCTTATCGGGATGTGACGTCTTATAATAATTTCTATGAATTTGGTACGGGCAAAGACGACCCGGCGCGCAATGCGGGTTCTTTAATTACCGATCCGTGGTCGGTAACCGTTGAGGGTGAATGCGAGACGCAGGGAAGTTTCAATTTAGAAGATATTTTAAAGTCTATGCCACTAGAAGAGCGCATTTATAGATTGCGTTGCGTGGAGGCTTGGTCAATGGTCATTCCTTGGATTGGTTTTCCTCTGGCGGATCTAATTAAACGATTTAAACCTTTATCCTCTGCAAAGTATGTTGAGTTTACAACACTAGAAGCACCGAAGCAGATGATTGGTCAGCGCTCACGGTTTTCTACAATCGATTGGCCTTATGTAGAAGCGTTACGCATAGATGAAGCGATGAATCCGTTAACCTTAATGGCGGTTGGCTTATACGGGGAGGTTCTTCCTAAGCAAAATGGTGCGCCGCTTCGCCTAGTGATTCCTTGGAAATATGGCTTTAAGAGTATTAAGTCCATTGTGAAAATTCGCTTTACCGAAACGCCGCCTATTAATACGTGGCAGGCAATTGCACCTCGTGAATATGGGTTTTATGCCAATGTGAATCCCGAAGTCAGCCATCCACGCTGGAGTCAGGCAAAGGAGCGTCGCCTGCCGTCAGGTTTATTTAGCGCCAATCGAATAGAAACGCAGATGTTTAATGGCTATGGCGAACAGGTAGCGCATCTCTATAAAGGGATGGACTTAAGGAAGAACTATTAATGACAGTATTTATTAGGCGATGTCTTATATTCTCTGCACTGTTTACGCCTTTTGCTTATATTTTTGCTCAAATCGTTGCGTTGCAGATGGGCAATTACGATATTTTAGGGCCTGAGCCTGGTAAAGCGATTACGTGGTTTACGGGCCAGTGGGCATTTAATAGCTTGCTATTAACGTTAGCGGTTACTCCTTTAAAAAGTTGGCTTGGCTGGAAATGGTTGGTTGTCCACCGACGCATGCTTGGCTTGTTCGTAATGTTCTATGCAACATTGCATCTGTTTTCGTATGTCATCTTCTTACTTGCGTGGGAGTGGGGTGACATTGGTAGTGAATTAATAGAGCGTCCTTATTTAACACTGGGCTTTATCGCATGGCTTCTCCTTATTCCTTTGACGATTACTTCTACTAAGGGGTGGCAGCGAAGATTGAAGCGAAACTGGAAGTCGTTACATAAACTTGTCTATCTGATAGCAATTTTATGTGCAGTTCATTATTTACTTCAGATCCGTTCTAATTGGTTTGAGCCTACCTTATACGCTTTGATAGCCTTATTGCTGTTAGGGCAGCGTTTCTCTTGGAAAGCGCTTAAGGGCTACTTTAATCGTTCATAGCGTTCTATTACCGTCTCTATTTCTAGTCCTGAAACAGAATTAGTACGATTTTTAAGCAAAATGAGCAGTTTTAGAATTCATTTTATTCTTTTGTAATATATTTCCAGAAAGCAGTTGACGGGGCTGTGGATAAGCGTATTATTCGCCGCCTGC
>CAJXUD010000012.1 GCA_913061415.1 uncultured Oleispira sp.
GTTCTTGGCTGTTAGCAGCTTCAAGAACAGCACGACGAGAAACAACAACGTTGTTACGCTTAGCATCTAACTTGATTAGTTTGAAATCTAATTCTTTACCTTCCAAGTGCAAAGTATCGCGCACTGGACGGATGTCAACCAAAGAGCCAGGTAGGAATGCACGAATGTTGAACAATTCAACCGTGAAACCGCCTTTAACTTTACCGTTGATAACGCCTTTAACAACAGCGTTTTCTTCGAATGCTTTCTCAAGCTCTTTCCAAGCTTCAGCACGTTTTGCTTTTTCACGAGATAGCTTAGTTTCACCAAAACCATCTTCTACTGCGTCAAGAGCAACTAGAGTCTCATCGCCAACTGCTACTTCCAACTCGCCTTTGTCGTTTAAGAACTGGCTGCGTGGAATAATGGCTTCAGATTTAAGACCTGCGTTTACCGTTACCCAGTCGCTATCGATATCTACTACAGTACCGGTAACGATTGAACCTGGTTTCATGTCCAGAGTTTGTAACGACTCTTCAAATAACTCAGCAAAATTTTCCATTAATACATCCTATAAAGCTTGGTGTAGGCTACCCCGAGTTTGCGCTTGTCGAAACAATCACTGGTTTGGGTCAGACTAATCACCCCCTAAACAGTCAGATATTTAGGGTCATAATAAAAAACTCCGCACATTCCGTACTGCGTACGCCTGACAATGTGCAGAGTTTTTAAGGTTCTTTTATAAAGAGATATTAGGCTAACAAGCCTGCTTTTTCGGCAGCTTGCTGAACCTGTTCAAATACGGTTTCTATGCTCATACTGGTGCTATCAATAACAATCGCATCGTCAGCTGGTTTCAAGGGTGCTACCGTTCGGTTCATGTCGCGATCATCTCGCGCTCTAATATCTTCGATAATTCCGGCAAGACTAGCATTTTTACCGCTTTCTATCAACTGCTTATAGCGACGCTGCCCACGCTCTTCCGCACTGGCCGTTAAGTACACCTTTAATTCCGCGCTTGGGAATACGACCGTTCCCATATCACGACCATCAGCAATCAATCCAGGCTCTTGCTGGAAAGCACGCTGACGCTCTAATAAAGCCGAACGAACTGCATTAACTGCGGCTACCTGAGAAGCAATCGCGCCGGTTTCTTCGGTGCGTAAGTCAGATGTTACGTTGTCACCTTCTAAAATAACCTGCACGCCAGCTTGTTCAGCAGAAACCTTAAACTGCACATCTAAATGTGCGGCAATCGCTTCTAAGCCTGCTTCATTATCAAGGGCAACGCCATGCTGTTTTGCAGCTAAGGCCGTAACTCTATATAAGGCACCACTGTCTAATAGCGCCCAGTTCAATTTTGCAGCAAGCATTTGGCAAAGAGTGCCTTTACCAGCACCCGACGGACCATCAACAGTAATAACGGGGCCCGCTAATTTAACTTCTGGTAAATCTTTAACTTCAATATCACTCATATTTATCCCGCTTCGTTAGAGACGTTAATGCCACAACCATTAGCCAGCTCAACAAAACCGGGGAATGACGTACCAACGTTTGCACAGTCTTTTACCAAGATCGCCGCGTTAGCGCGCAAAGACGCAATAGTAAAGCTCATAGCAATGCGGTGATCATCAACACTGTCGACTTCTCCGCCATTGAAAGAACCTTCACTACCAAAGCCTTTAATGATTGCACCATCTTCAGTACCAACCGCATCAACCCCCAAAATCTGCAACCCATCAACCATGGCTTGTATGCGGTCTGATTCTTTAACACGTAATTCTTCAGCGCCGGTCAAAACCGTTGTACCTTCAGCACATGCGGCTGCGATGAAAATTGCAGGAAATTCATCAATCGCTAATGGCACCTGATCTTCTGGAATCTGAATACCTTTTAGCTGCGCGCTACGAATGCGTAAATCTGCAACCGGCTCGCCGCCCACTTCTTTTTGATTGAACATTTCAATATTCGCGCCCATCTGGCGAAGAATATTAATCACGCCGACACGCGTTGGATTGATGCCCACATGTTGCAAGGTGATATCAGAATCTTTAGCGATACTTGCCGCAACCATGAAGAAAGCTGCAGAAGAAATATCAGACGGTACATCAATCGCCGTTGCGATTAATTTTCCACCCGGGCGAACGGTTACTTTAGGACCGTCCACTTCAACAGGATAGCCAAAACCTTTTAGCATACGCTCGGTATGGTCACGAGTCGGAGCCGGTTCGATTACCGTGGTTTCGCCTTCAGCGTATAAGCCTGCCAATAACAGGCAGCTTTTCACTTGCGCACTGGCCATCGGTAAAACATAGTGAATACCTTTTAAAGACTGACCACCGGTAATCGTCTCTCTACCTTTAATCTTCAAGGGCGGACGACCATTTTCAGCAGAGTCGATAATCGCACCCATTGCACGTAATGGATCAGCAACGCGATTCATTGGGCGCTTTGATAAAGACGCATCACCGGTCATTTCCACGTCGAAGTTTTGTGCAGACATAAGGCCCGACAATAAACGCATCGACGTACCCGAGTTACCCAAGTACAAAGCATTTGGAGGTGTTTTTAAACCGTGTAAACCAACACCATGAACGGTAACGCGACCACGGTGTGGACCTTCGATAACAACGCCCATATCGCGGAAAGATTGAAGCGTCGCAAGACTGTCTTCGCCCTCTAAAAAGCCGGTTACTTCGGTTGTGCCTTCCGCTAAAGAACCTAGCATGATAGAACGATGAGAAATCGATTTATCACCAGGAACACGGAATTCACCGGAAAGCTTTCCACCCGGTTTTGCTACATAATTTACAATCTGACTTGTCATGGAATCCACATACGCTCTGCGAGCAAGTATTTTAGTAAAATGATCTCGTGCAGCTTTTGCACGGGTAAAGGTGCCCATCATCTGGGTTTTATCTTCATTAGCAACCACTTCGCGCAGTTGCTGCAAGTCGGCGGTGAATAAATCCAGCGCCTTTAATACTTCGTCTTTATTACCGACAAAAATGTCGCGCCACATGATTGGGCTGCTTGAGGCAATACGAGTAAAATCACGAAAACCGCCCGCTGCGTAATTAAAGATATCGTTATTTTCTTCATCGTTCGCCAAGGTATCGACCAAGGAGTACGCTAATAAATGAGGAAGGTGACTGGTGGCAGCCAATACTTCGTCATGATGCTGAACTGTCATCAGCTCAACCTTACCACCGGTCACTTCCCACGCATCACTGACTAAATCTAGTGCCACTTCACTCGTGCGTTTTTCTGGCGTTAAGATGATTTTGTGATTTTTAAATAAGTGCTCATCCGCTGCCGATACACCACTGCGCTCGGAACCCGCAATAGGATGGCCTAATACAAAGCGATCAAAATCTTCGCCCAATACCGCTGTCACCGCTTTGGAAATATTACCTTTCACACTACCGACGTCAGTCAAAATGGTATGATCACCAATGCTCGACTTAATCTGCTCTAGCACATCGCCAACCGCTAAAATCGGCACCGAAATAATAACCAAATCAGCATCGCGTACAACATCGCACACATCGATAGAAAAGTCGTCAATCAAGCCCGCCTGCAAGGCTTGCTCCATTGAATCCATATTGCGATCAAAGCCAGAGATCTGCTCAACACTTTTCGTACTTCTTAATGCTTTCACCCAAGAGCAGCCAATTAGACCTAAGCCAATAATCGCTACCTTGGGAATATTTAAATGCGCCTTCTTTTGAAAACTCAAGAGCGCGCATCCGCTAAAATTTGCTTCAGCTTAGCAATAAAGGTTTCATTTTCTTTCGCGGTGCCGATTGAAGCACGTAAATAGCTTGGCATTTCGTAATTGGCAATTGGGCGAATAATCACACCGTTCGCTAATAACTGAGCATTTACTTCTGACGCTGAAATATTAGTCGGCTTATGATCGATTTCAGTAGGAATTTCAAAGCTAATGAAGTTTCCTACCGACGGAATATACGGCAAACCCATCTGATCAAATGTTTGAGTTAAGTACGCCATACCCGCATCGTTAACGGCTTTGCTTTCTGCTACGTATTCGTCGTCATTCAATGTCGCAACCGCAGCGGCTAATGCAAATGAATTCACATTAAAGGGCGGACGCACACGGTTCATTAAATCAGCAACTTCTGGAGCTGAAACACCATAACCGACGCGTAACGATGCTAAGCCATAAGCTTTAGAGAACGTACGCGTGATCACTAAATTGGGGTACTCTGACAATAGGATTAAGCCATCACAATAATCAGGTTCATTAACATATTCGAAATACGCTTCATCTAATACAACCACAACGTCACTCGGTACTTTCGCCATAAAGTCAGAGACTTCTGTATGCGTTAACCAAGTTCCGGTTGGGTTATTGGGATTGGTAACAAAAACAAGGCGTGTTTTATCGCTGATCGCTGCTGCCATTGCATCAAGATCGTGGCCGTAGTTTTTGGCAGGAACAACGCTACACACGCCACCTTGAATTGTGGTGACTAAGCCATAAATAGCGAACGCGTGCTGCGAGAAAACAACTTCGTCGCCTTTGGAAACAAAGCAGGTAACAATAAAATCTAGGATATCGCTAGAGCCATTACCCAAAGTGATATTTGCGTGTTTAATCGGTGAGGCGTCGGTGCTTAGTTTTTGGCACAGCGCTTCTTTAAGATCAAAGCCATTACCGTCTGGGTAACGCGTTAATTCTCGCGCTTCTTGCTCCATTGCGGCAATAGCTTTTTGACTTGGACCGATAGGATTTTCATTACTGGCAAGTTTCACAATGTCAGCAGGATTCAGACCAAACTCACGCGCTAGTTCATCAATCGGTTTACCTGGTTGATAAGGACGTAAACCCTGAATTTCCGCACGTGCTTTTTCAACAAGTGCTTGTACTTTTTGATTAGTCATAATTCTTTAATCTACTCAAACGCTCAATAAATCATTATTAGCTGTTGGCTACAGGGACAAAACTGCAGGAGCAAGTTTTGCACAGCGAAGCTGCCCGAAGGGTAACTCACACGGATGTGAGTTATTCCATATTTACGCCGTTTTGTGGAAGCAATTGCTAATCATGATTCCACAAGGCTTTTCGTTAGTTTTGCTAAAGCACGGCCTTTGGATAAGAACCCAAGCATTTAAAATCTGTACATTGCTGCTGCACCAATGCCATGGCTTTTTTCACCTTCTCTTCATTTTGGTGACCTTCAAGGTCAATGAAGAACATATAATTCCATGTGCCCGATTTTGACGGACGCGTTTCGATACGCGTTAAGCTGACGCCTTCTTCATGAAACGGTGCTAACAAATGATACAAAGCGCCTGGCTTATTTTTGCTGGCAATTAATAGTGACGTTTTATCATCACCACTGATTTCAGTCGTTTGCTTACCAATAATTAAAAAGCGCGTGGTATTGTCTGGCATATCTTCGATATTAGCCGTTGCAATGCTCAAATCATAAAGCTCGGCTGCAGCCTCACTAGCAATCGCTGCTGCACCCTCTTCTTCTTGAGCGCGACGAGCCGCTTCAGCATTTGAGCTGACGGCAATACGCTCAATGCCTGGCCAATTTGCATCCAACCATTGACGACACTGCGCCAACGATTGTGCATGAGAATAGACTTTTGATGGTTTGGTTGCTTCTACTTCTTTCAATGAAGCTTCTTTTAATAAGAAGTGATGATGGATACGTAACGCAACTTCACCACAGATATGTAAGTTAGAACCTACAAAACTGTCTAAAGTATGAGTAATCACACCCTCAGTAGAGTTCTCAACAGGAACAACACCAAAGTTTGCGCCACCCGCTTCCACTTCACGGAAAACATCAGCAATTGAACCTTGGCTCTCACACTGCACCGCATGACCAAAATGCTTTAACGCCGCTTGCTGAGTAAAGGTGCCTTCTGGGCCCAAGTACGCAATTTTCATAGGCTCTTCAAGCGCTAAGCACTGCGACATAATTTCACGAAATAAACGCGCAACACCTTCCGCAGGCAATGGGCCTTCGTTTCGCTCCATCACGCGACGTAATACTTGCGCTTCACGCTCTGGGCGATAAAAAACAACAGATTCACCTGGCTTAGAAAAATGCTCTTTAACATCAGCAACTTTCTGCGCGCACTGAGCACGTTTATTTACAAGCTGCTGAATCTGCTGATCTACACTGTCGATCTCATCACGTAACTTGCCTAACTCTTCCGCTTCTGTGGTAAAACTATTCTTGGTCATGGAGTCCGTCTTCATCAAAAATATTGGGAGCTTGCTTGAGCCAGCCCTTAATTAGAGCTAGCTATTTTCTTTCGCAAACTCGGCCATAAAGGCAATCAATGCATCAACCGCTTTTTCTTCGACTGCGTTATAAATACTGGCGCGCATGCCGCCTACACTGCGGTGTCCTGCTAGGTTTAAAAATCCTGCTTTTTCACTAGCCGCTAAAAACGCTTTATCTAGATCTGAATTTGCCAAAGTAAAAGGTACATTCATAATCGAACGGTTATTAATCGCAACCGGGTTCGCATAAAACGCATTCGTATCAATAAAGCTGTATAACTTTTCTGCTTTGCGGCGATTCACTTCAGCCATGGCTTTTACGCCACCTTGCTCTTTCAACCAAGCAAAGACCAATCCGGCTAAATACCAGCCATAGCTTGGTGGGGTATTGTACATAGAATCGTTATCAGCCATGACCTTGTAGTCAAACATGGTCGGCGTGCCTGCTAGAGTTTGCCCTAGCAAGTCTTCGCGAATAATCACGATACACAAACCTGCTGGGCCGATGTTTTTCTGAGCGCCTGCGTAGATCATGGCAAACTTAGAGACATCGATTTCTTCAGACAAGATGGCTGATGAATAATCAGCAACTAAAGGAACACCGTTAGTTTCTGGGATGTAATCGAACTGAACACCACCAATGGTTTCATTAGGCGTGTAATGAACATAGGCTGCTTCAGGGTTCAGGTTTAATTCTTCTTGAGAAGGCGCAGAGGTGAATTTATTACCTTCTGTTGTTGCTGCAACATTCACGTCACAAAAACGCTTTGCTTCTGCAATCGCTTTTTTAGACCACTGGCCTGTATTGATATAATCTGCCGTTTTTTTACCACGTAACAGATTCATCGGAATCATAGTGAACTGGCTGCTTGCGCCACCTTGCATGAATAGTACTTTATAGTTATCAGGAATAACCATTAGGTCACGTAAATCTTGCTCGGCTTTTTGAGCAATTCCGACAAATTCAGGAGAACGATGACTCATCTCCATAATCGACAAACCTTTTTGCTGCCAATTTAGTAGGTCAGTCTGAGCTTGTGTTAATACAGCCGTTGGCAATGCAGCCGGACCTGCACAAAAATTATATAAACGAGTCATGTTTTTAAATTCCAAATACTACAGTTTTGTTCAACTCTTGTTAAAAATCAGGCGAGAATTTCGCCGGCTTTTAAAGCAGAAAAAAGCGCTGACTAATAATGAATAATCTTCACCATAATCAGCACTTTTATCTTTTAACTAATCCGTGCAACCACAGAGACGACCAACGAATTATTCTTCGTCAGCATCATCCGTATTTTGGCCTTCATCATTAGCCTCAGTACCTTCTGACTCAATAGCATCATCAGCAACCAATGCGTCGACTTCTTCGCCTTCCACTTGTGTACCGTCTGCTGCTAGGTATTCGATACCATCGTCAATTTCTTCTGGCTCACATACTCGTTCAACACCAATTAAGCGCTCTTTTTCAGCGACTTTAATTAAGCGAACGCCCTGGGTATTACGACCCAAGCAAGAGACTGAATCAGCCGAGGTACGCACAAGCGTGCCTTTATCACTGATCAACATCACTTCGTCATTTTCGAAGACTTGCACTGCACCCACAATAATACCGTTACGCTCGTTCACAACCATCGCTTTAACACCTTGGGTGCCGCGGCCTTTGGTTGGGAATTCTGAGATAAGAGTACGCTTGCCATAACCGCGATCACTCGCCGTTAATAACGTGCCGCCTTCTTCTGGAATAACTAAGGAGATCACTTTTTGATCTTCTTGCATTCTGATACCACGAACACCACGAGCCGTTCGACCCATTGCGCGTACTGCCGATTCATTAAAGCGGTTGGCTTTACCTGCGTCGGTTAATAGTAAGATATCTTTCGTGCCGTCGGTAATGGCAACGCCAATCAAGTGATCGCCTTCGTCCAATTCACAAGCGATTAAACCGCTTGAACGTGGACGCTGGAAGTGCTCTAAACTGGTTTTCTTCACAGTACCCATAGAGGTTGCCATGAAGATGAACTCTTCGCCGGTAAATTCAGGTAATGGCAAGATCGCAGTAATGCGCTCTTCTTCACCTAGATTTACCACGTTAACCATTGGACGGCCTTTGGAGTTACGGCTGGCCTGTGGAATGTCATACACTTTTAGCCAAAATACTTTACCCGCATCGGTAAAACATAAAACCGTATCATGGCTATTGGCAATCATTAGGTGTTCAACGTAATCGTCATCTTTAACCGATGCCGCCGACTTACCTTTACCACCACGACGCTGCGCTTGATACACATCTAGCTGCTGAGTCTTGGCGTAACCACCATGAGAAATGGTTAATACTAAATCTTCTTCTGGGATCAAATCAGCCATAGTCAAATCACGCTTATTAGCAATGATTTCAGTACGACGTTCGTCACCGTATTCTTCTTTAATGGTCGCTAATTCATCACGAATAATTTGCAACAATTTTTCTGGAGAACCCAAAATCTCTAGGTACTCTTTAATTTCTTCAAGCTTCAACTGATATTCTTCAATCAGTTTTTCGTGCTCTAGACCCGTCAGTTTTTGCAGACGTAAATCAAGAATCGCTTGCGCTTGCTGAGGCGAAAGATGGTACATACCATCGTGCATACCAAACTCTTCACCCAAATCATCTGGGCGACAGGCATTTTCACCCGCACGTTCTAAGAAACCGGTAACTGAACCCGGAGACCAAGGCGTTGCGATCAAGGCTTCTTTCGCTTCTGCACCGGTCGGTGATTTTTTAATCAAGGCGATGATTGGATCAATATTACTTAACGCAATGGCTAAGCCTTCCAATAAATGACCACGTTCACGGGCTTTGCGTAATTCAAAAATCGTACGACGTGTTACGACTTCACGGCGGTGGCGAACGAAGGCTTCAAGCATTTGCTTCAAGTTCAACGTTTGTGGCTTACCATCCATCAAAGCAACCACGTTAATGCCAAATACCGACTGTAAAGCCGTTTGAGCAAACAAATTGTTCAAGGTTACTTCTGGCATCTCGCCGCGACGAAGATCAACTACGATACGCATACCGTCTTTGTCAGACTCATCACGTAGCTCTGTAATGCCTTCAATTTTCTTTTCTTTAACCAGCTCGGCGATCTTTTCGATCAAACGCGCTTTGTTCAACTGGTAAGGAATTTCGGTGAAAACGATCGACACTTTGCCGTTCTTTTCGTTTTCTTCAAAGTGGTGACGAGCACGCATGTGAATACGGCCACGACCCGTACGATAGGCTTCAACAATACCTTCGCGACCGTTAATGAATGCACCGGTTGGGAAATCTGGGCCTGGAATGTGTTCCATTAAGGCATCGATATCCATTGCAGGATTATCGATTAATGCCAAACACGCAGAAACCACTTCGTTTAAGTTGTGTGGCGGAATGTTCGTCGCCATACCCACCGCAATACCGGAGGAACCATTAATTAACAGGTTCGGGACTCGTGTTGGCATTACTTCTGGAATTTTTTCTGTGCCATCGTAGTTCGGTACGAAGTTCACAGTTTCTTTATCGATATCCGCTAATAACTCATGGCTGAGTTTATCCATACGAATTTCGGTATAACGCATGGCGGCTGCTGAGTCACCGTCAACCGAACCAAAGTTCCCTTGACCGTCTACCAATGTATATCGCATAGAAAAGTCTTGCGCCATACGAACAATGGTATCGTAAACCGCAGAATCACCGTGTGGGTGATATTTACCGATTACGTCACCGACCACTCGGGCCGATTTTTTATAGGCTTTATTCCAATCGTTACCTAATACATTCATCGCATGAAGAACGCGTCTGTGCACAGGTTTTAACCCGTCACGCACATCCGGCAAGGCACGCCCAACAATTACGCTCATCGCGTAATCAAGGTAAGACGATTTTAGTTCGTCTTCAATGTTAATTGGCAATACTTCTTTGGCTAACTCACCCATAGATTCTTGGCCTGTCTCTGTCGAATGATGGTCTCTATCGAAAACCTCATTCGGTCCTTGTTATTAGCGTTTATAATTAGCGCCAAATCATACCACAAATCAACAAGATACCTAGTCTTTCGCCCTTCTTTCCTGCTTCTATATGAAGGAATACATAAGGAAGGTGGTTCACCCTGATCAAAGTTTGATTATACTGTGCAAAAATTAGCTAAAATAAGCAGTAACTAACGCGAGTACAAACATGAGCTCAGCCAAGAATTCTAATTCCATTCAAGATCTTTCAGCATTAGCAGCCCATGCTGACTTACGCATCGATGCGCACTGGATCGTACCGATCGAAACAACAAACCAACAAGTATTGATCGATCACTGTTTATTGATCAAAGATGGCATTATTCTCGCGATTGAACCGCAATCTAGTTGCCAAATTAGCGCGACAGAAACTCTCGACCTCGGCCAGCAGTTATTAATGCCTGGCTGGGTCAATGCTCACGGCCATGCCGCGATGTCGTTATTTCGTGGTCTAGCAGATGACCTCCCCCTTATGGACTGGCTGCAAGAACATATCTGGCCTGCAGAAGCACAGCACGTAGATGAAGACTTTGTGAAGCAAGGAACGGATCTGGCCATTGCTGAAATGATTCAATCGGGTACGACGACTTTTGCCGATATGTATTTTTATCCACAGCAAAGTGGCGAAGCGGCATTAGCCAGCGGCATTCGCGCCGTGTGCTTTGCGCCCGTATTGGATTTTCCGACAAATTACGCACAGAACTCCGACGAATACATCCGTAAAGCCGTTGAGTGCAACGACAGATTCAATAACCACCCAATGAATGTCCAAGGTCTAGTACAAATTGGTTTTGGCCCTCACGCGCCTTACACGGTTTCTGATGAACCTTTGAAAGAAATTACCGTATTGGCTGATCAGCTCGACATGCCCGTTCAGATTCATTTGCACGAAACCGCTTTTGAAGTCAGTGAAAGTTTAGAGAAATTCGATAAACGCCCAACCCAGCGCTTAATGGATATTGGTTTTTTAAACGAACGCGTCAGCTGCGTTCATATGACCCAAATTAATGAACACGACATTCAGATTTTACAAAAAACAGGCGCATCGGTTGTGCATTGCCCTGAGTCGAATTTAAAACTGGCCAGTGGCTTCTGCCCAACCGCACGATTATCAGCGGCGAACATTGCGCTGGCGATTGGCACTGACGGCGCCGCCAGTAATAATGACCTAGACATGTTTGGCGAAGTCAAAACCGCCGCACTACTGGCAAAAGGCGTTAGTCAAAATGCTCGCGCCATGCCCGCGATAGAAGCGCTAACCCTTGCAACTTTAGGCGGCGCTCGTGCACTGGGCATCGATAATATCACAGGCTCTTTGTTACCAGGAAAAGCCGCTGACATTCAAGCCATCGACTTTAATTCGCTTTCGAGCCAACCGGTCTTCGATCCTATTTCACACTTGGTTTATTGCGCAAAATCATCACATGTCAGTCATGTTTGGGTGAACGGACAATGCCTATTAAAAGAAGGCAAATTAACCACACTGAACGAAGAAGCATTAATAAACCAGGCTAAAGCTTGGTCTAGCGCAATGAGTGAACCGACAAACGCTATTAAGTAAAAATGAATGCAGTTAGAATAGCGCGATAAATGTTTGCCTTATAAAAAGATTTTCGTACTGTCTTCCTATTAGATGAAGCGTACAACTTGAAGGAATTTACTATGTCAGATTTAAAAAATGTCAATGTTGATAGCGCTGAAATCGCTAAATTTGAATCGATCGCCACGCGTTGGTGGGATATGGAAAGTGAATTCAAGCCGCTGCACGAAATCAACCCTCTGCGCACCAACTACATTGAAGAACACGCGTCTTTAGCCGGCAAAAAAGTATTAGATGTTGGTTGTGGTGGTGGCATCTTGAGTGAAGGCATGGCGTTACGCGGCGCGAAAGTTACCGGCATTGATTTAGGCCAAGCAAACTTAGATACAGCCAAGCTACACGCCTTAGAATCTGGGGTTAACGTTGATTACCAATGCGTTCCCGTTGAAGATTTTGCCGATGAGAATCCAGAGTCCTTCGACATTGTTACCTGCCTAGAAATGCTAGAGCATGTACCTGACCCTGAGTCCATCGTTCGCGCCTGCGCTAAGCTAGTAAAACCAGGCGGCCATGTTTTCTTTTCGACCATTAACCGTAACCCTAAGAGCTATTTAATGGCGGTAATCGGCGCTGAATATGTATTGAAGCTAGTACCAACAGGCACTCACGATTACAACAAGTTCATCAAACCTGCCGAACTGGCACGCTGGTGTCGCCCAGTGAATTTGAAGCAAGTTCACATGACAGGCATGACGTACAACCCCATTTCTAAAAACTATAAGTTAGTCGATAACAATGTGGATGTTAATTACTTAATGGCTTGCGAGAAAGCCCTTTAATGGCTCTTTCATCCATGACAAAAAATAGCCCAAAACCAAAAGCACTGCTCTTTGACTTAGACGGCACTCTTATGGACACCGCACCGGACTTCTTTCCGGCGGTAAATACCTTAAGAGAAGAACACAACCTGCCACCGCTAGCGGATGAGGTTATCCGCCTGCAAGTTTCCAACGGTGGTTGGGCTTTGACTCGCTTAGCACTCGATATGCCTCAGCTGCCTACTGGAACAACGGCGGCCGAAGCGAATGAAAAAAACAGCGATATTAATGAGCAAAGACAGCGCCTGCTTGATCTATACACACGCCATCTCGGCGAGAAAAGTGATTTATTTTCTGGCATTACCGAGTTGTTAGAAGCGTGTAATGCCCTCACCTTGCCTTGGGGCATTGTGACCAACAAGCCACGCATCTATACCGAGATACTATTAGAACGCTTAGTAAACAAACTGCCCATATTAGAGCACTGCTCTGTACTGGTCTGCCCTGATGATGTGGAAAGAACCAAGCCTTTTCCAGACCCACTTTTTCTAGCGGCTCGCACAATAAATATCGAGGCAAAAGACTGCTGGTATCTGGGTGACCATATCCGAGATATCGATGCGGGCAATGCGGCTGACATGTTCACCATTGCAACGCTATATGGCTACATAGAAGCTCATGACAATCCAGCAGACTGGCAAGCTGACTTATTGGTGAATACTGCGCAAGAAGTCACTGATTTATTAAGCTCTGTTTTGAGTACTACATTAAGTACTGCCTAAAATAAACGAAAGCTGTCGCTATTCGATAGCCAAAACGGCAAGCCGTTTTGTTAAACATCGCCGCTAGCGGAACTTGTTTGCCGCTAGCGCACGAACAACCACGTTAAATAGATGAATATTGAGAGAAACATGAGCCAAGCAGCCGCGGAAAAATCCCAAAAGTTAAAAGATCGCGTCATTTTAGTGACTGGCGCAAGTTATGGCATCGGCGCTCACGCTGCTTTAGCATACGCAAGAGAAGGCGCTACCGTTATTCTTCTTGGTCGCACACAAGACATGCTAGAAACCGTCTATGACCGCTTTGAAGAAGAAGGCCTGCCGCAAGCGGCTGTATTGCCTTTCGACCTTGGCTGTAATGATGAAGAGAAGTTTATTGAATTGGCTGACTTGATCGCTCGTGAATTTGGACGCTTAGACGGCGCCCTGCTAAATGCAGGTGTTTTGGGCCAAAAAGCACCGATTGATGGTTACAAATGGGCTGCCTGGAAACAGGTCATGGACATCAATGTAAATGGTCAATTTTTATTAGCCAAATCTATCACTCCATTACTAGAACGCTCTGAACATGGCGCATCCCTTGTGCTAACCTCTTCTAGCGTTGGCCGCAAGGGCCGTGCCTTCTGGGGCGCCTACTCTGTTTCTAAATTCGCTATTGAAGGCTTAATGCAGATTTTATCTGAAGAGCTTTATGATAGCCGTAACATCCGCGTTAACAGCTTAAACCCTGGCGCTACCCGCACCAGCATGCGCGCCGATGCCTACCCAGCAGAAAACCCAGCGCATCTTAAAACTCCAGATGAAATCATGGATATTCACGTGTATTTAATGAGCGATGAATCTAAGCATGTCAACGGCCAAGCATTGGATGCTCAGCCCAAACCCGCCTAAATTTTAGCTTTTATTGGGTATCGTCGCAGAGACGTGCACGATACCCAGATTCACGTCAACTTATCGTACACATTTCACTCGAACAACAGCCATAAACCCGACGGCGACAATTTTTTAACTCCGCCAATCTTTAATCTTTTTTTGAATATCCCCCTAAACTAATTCTAAGCCATTGATTTAATTGAAAATAATAACAACATCAATACTGGCACAGTTTTAGCATTTACTTTTGCAATTGAATAAATACATTCTGTAAAAGAGGTTGCGTATGGTTACGCGTTTGCAAAGCAGCGGTAGAGCAACATTGACTGAAGATAAGCAAGTAACGCCATTTTCAGATTTAATGCCCAAACCCGACATCAAACCTGAACTATTACTTAAGCTAAGTAGTCGGCTGCAAACGACTCTAGAGCTTGATCAACTGCTCGACATTTTCTTCAGTGAAATGAAGCATGCCGTCTTGGTTGATAGCATGTGCTACAGCAACAGCAATCAAAATTTGCTTAATACCTACGGTAAAGAAGGCATTCACACCTGCACTTACCGCTTGACCACCCATAAAGATTATATGGGTGAGTTGACGTTTAGCCGCAGCACCCGCTTTCGTGAACATGAGCTGGCGAATATCGAAGGACTAATCAGTACCCTGGTTTACCCTTTACGCAATGCTGTTCGCTATACAGAAGCACTGGCCGCCGCTTTTCGCGACCCGCTTACCGGCGCAGGCAATCGTATTGCATTAGATAAAACACTGTCGCGTGAAATCGAACTGGCAAAACGCAACAACCAGCCACTTTCGGTACTTATGCTCGACATTGATCACTTTAAAAATGTTAACGATACTTATGGCCACGCTATGGGTGATGAAGTTTTAAAGCAAATCGTTAAGTCGATTACCGCTTGTATTCGTCAAACCGATATTTGTTTTCGCTATGGCGGGGAAGAATTTCTGATCATGCTGGCAAGCGCCGATAGCACGGATGCTCATATAATTGCAGAGCGAATTCGTAGCTCGATTGAAGAAGCCGTTTTCAGCCATGAAAAAGGCAGTTTAAGTATTACCAGCAGTATCGGCAGCGCTACCCTGTATTCATCGGATACTATGCGTAGTATTTGCGAACGTGCAGATAGCGCTCTGTATAAAGCCAAAAACAATGGCCGTAATCAGGTTGTCACAGATCGCGAAGAAGCCTTGCTCGCCACCAACTAAGTGATATATTTTAATAAAAAATAGCCCTCGCTTTGATACAGCTGGGCTTTTTATTTCGGGTGATCAGGATAACTAAAAATATTACCAACGTTTCCCATAACATTAGGAAAAGTAAGAAAAATTAATAGAGACAATACTAGCCAGATAGAACTCGAAAATGCCCACAACTATAGAAGCTTAACAGTAGATTAAGAACACCCTATTTATTAAAGAAAAGACAAAGCTTTTCATGCATCACTTCATTTAAATGACAACTAACAAATTTACCCTTTTTTTCTACCGTCACTAATCCTGCATCCACCAGTTCTTTCACATGATGTGAAATAGTCGGCGCCCCCACACTGAGTTTAATAATTAAGTCAGCAATGCCACACCCTGCTTCAGGAGCCTCTATGCCTGAATCACGATGAGCAACCACCTCTAAATAGATCTGCAATCGATTCGGATTCGATAGCGCCTTAAAAACTCGGCTAAAGGTTTTAATATCAAATTCTGTCTCAGACATACTTTCGTAATACTTCTCTTCAATACAATCAAGTGCACAGTGTAATCAGAAATGAGCTGAATTAATAGTTTGACAACTATCGAATCATATTTTAAAGTCCAATACTTCGATAGATATCAAACTATAGAATTGTAAAGCTATAGAATTATAAAAAAATAGGACAAACCATGAACCGTCTTAAAGGTAAAACAGCACTTATCACTGGCGCATCAAGTGGTATTGGCGAAACCATGGCAAGACAACTCGCAGCCTTATCTTGCCCATTAGTACTTGTCGCCCGTAGAACCGATCGTCTTGAAAGTCTAAAGCAAGAGCTGGAACAAAAGCATGGCATAGCGGTAACGACCATCAGTATCGACTTGTCCACTCCTGGCTCAGCCCAATCTCTTTATAATCAATGCCAAGTCCAAAACCTACAAATCGATATTTTAATCAACAATGCAGGCTTTGCGAAACACGGCTACATGCTGGATATTCCGCTGCCGGTTCATCAAGAAATGATTCAATTGATGGTGACTACCCTGACAGAACTCACCTACTTATTTGGCCAAGACATGCGCCAGCGTAAGGATGGCTATGTAATGTTAGTATCTTCATTACTTGGCTTTATGCCTGGACCTCAGTTCGCCACTTATTCTGCTATTAAAGCTTACGCATTGAATCTTGCGGATTCATTAGTGAGAGAGTTTAAGCAAGACAACGTTCGCATTACAGCATTATGCCCAGGTGGCACGTCAACAGAATTTATGGATGTTGCCGGGCAAAAAATTGATGGTGTGCGTAGCCTTGCAATGATGTCGAGCGAAACTGTTTCTCGCTCAGGCTTAAAAGCACTCGCAAAAGGCAAAGGCAATGTTGTTCCAGGCTTAATGTATAAGCTTGCTGTTTTAGGTTTGCGCTTAGTGCCTCGCAATATCCAAGCTGTATTGGGTGAGCTAGCAACAAAATGAAGATATTAATTGTCGGTGCCGGCGCTGTAGGCTTGGTCTATGGCCATCATTTTGCCAACGCAGGTCATCAAGTGACTTTTATGGTGAAAGAAAAATATCAAGCTCAGCTTAATCAAGAAAAAGAAGCAGGCGTTGTTCTTTACCACCTGAACAGTGATAAAAAGCTATTAAATCCTCAGCACTTTAAAGACTTTGAAACCATTAATCACTGGGACGATGCCCAAGGCTTCGACATTATTGCACTGGCAATTTCTTCTAATGCGTTGCGCCAATTGCCTCTCGACCAAATAAAGCAAACGTTAATTGGTACAGATACTGATTTATTAATGCTTCAACCCAGTGCGACCGACTTCGAACATTTAAGCCAAGTCATCGTTAAAGAAAAGATCTTCCAAGGAATGATCAGCCTTATCAGCTATCAAACTGATGAAGTGAATCAAAATATTAAACCTGCAGGCACAGCGTATTATTCGCCACCGATGCCAATGCCAATTTCTGCCAGCACAGAAAGTCAGCAGACGCGTTTAAAAAATATCGTATCGTTATTTAAAAACTCAGCAATTCCTGCAAAAGCAGTCAAAAGCGCCATTGATGATTCTAAAATACCTTCTGCCTTTTTGATGACATTCTTATGTGTCCTCGAAGCAGCAAACTGGGAGTTTAAACGTTTAGGTCAATCAGCTGATTTATTGAAAAAGCTTAGTGCAGCGCAGCAAGCATTGCTGCCTCAGCAAATCACAGAGGAAGGTTTTACCAATTCATTGAAGAAACTGTCTTTAACATTGCTATTAAAGGTGTTCTTAAGACCTAGGCTTTATAAGCTACTATTAAAAATTGCCCCATGGTTTGTTCCCCTGCCATTAGAAGCGTATTTGAAAAAGCACTTTATGAAAGTGCGCCCCCAAACTGTTATCTACATGCAGGAATATAAAGACTTATACCCTGCAAAGGCCGTAACAGAACTCAACCAGTTATTGCATCGCTACTCCAAAACAATCTGATTTGACGCAGGATAAGCGGTACAAGGATAAATACTACGTCCTATTTGGTTACCGCTTACTTCCCCAGAGATTAGATTCGTTTTACAAGAACCACACATACCAGAACGACAACCATGTTCCATAACAATCCCCTGCTCTTCAGCGGCCTCTAAGATTGTTTTATCACAGTCACTTGCAGGTATTACAAAGTTAATGTTCTGAGATTTCAACAATACAGTGACATCTTCATCCAGCTTTCTAATCGACTGTCGCCCCTTCTGAAGGGTGGGTAAAGTAAATTGCTCAATATCCAGATTACCCATATCGAAATCTATGGATTCTAAATATTGAATCACATCGTTTCTAAACAACTCAGGGCCACATAAATAAACATGCTGTTGTTTAATATCTGGGTAGGCAGAAACAAGCTGATCGATAAAAGAAGGCGTTACAATTTCAACCGGTAAGCGTGAATAACTCAGCTCAACGTTCAGATTACTATGAGCACTTTCTAGCTCTGTTAGCCGACTAGAGAAAATAGTATTTGTCGGAGTTTGAGTTCGGTAAAATAAGCCTATCTGGCTTGCCTCCGCTTCATTCTTATTTTCCAATAATTTATTAATCATCGAAAATGCAGGGGTAATACCCGAGCCTGCACAGATAAATAACAGCTTGTTTTGATCACGATGAACAAATTTACCGCGCGGTAATGAGATATTAAATACCATACCGACTTTGGCAAATTCATGCAGCCAAGGCGACACTTCTCCTTGAGAATTTAATTTTACAGTAATCGAAACCGTATGCGGTGTAATTGCCGACAAGGTATAGCAACGATTAGCTTGCTTATTAGGACCTATCGAGCTTAATTCAATATGCTGCCCAGCTATAGGAGGCATAAATTTCTGATTCGGCAATAGCACAAAAGTTTTGGTATCTACCGTCTCTTGTCGAATTCCAATTACCTTAGCCTTACAGTCATACGTCCAAATAAAAGGGTCTATTTTTTGCGTAAGCTCATTTGTCGTATTGCTAGCAATATACTCCAAACGATCACGACCAAGGGTTTTAAGTAACCAAGGATGAATGATGCCTAGCATGCCTAATAATAATTTATTTAACATCAACAACCCCCTTATCCGAAGAAATCGTCCGATCTAAAAAAGCCGCTTTATCAGCAACATTTGGGTTCTTAAACGAATACGTCCACATAGCACCGATGAATTTTTTAATCGCGGCCCTCCAGCTATCATTGCACTTATAAGGTAAGCCATATTGCTTACAGACCTGCTGAACCTCTAATGCTATATCAGGGTAACGATGAGCAGGAATATCAGGGAACAAATGATGCTCCACCTGATAATTCAAGTGCCCCCATAAAATACTCTGCCAACGATTACCTTTAAAATTAACCGACGAATCTAATTGTGAGACATACCACTTCCCTTTATTTTTAATAGCATCTTCTGGCTGTAGAGGTTCGGTAAAGTGGGTTGCCTGAATTGTTAGAGCAATCCAGTAACTGTTCATTACATCCGCTAATAAATTGGCTAAAAACACCTTAATAAAGCCAAAGCCCGTCATTAACGCGAGTAATGGAAAAAACACATACTCTTTCGCCCAAACTCTTCTTACTGCTCGTTTATGCCGCTTTATACTTTCTGCTTTTGATAAACGTAAATCGTCATCTAATACCGCATACCCCTTATTACCTTGAGGAAAATACTTAGCTCTAAATTTATCGGCCAAGCCTAAATTTTGCGCATTAAAGTTGTACAACATAAAGGGATAAAATAGAAATAGATAAATAGGTACCTGAAAATAATGCAGCTTGGTATGAGGTACTTGAGAATTAACCCGTAAGAATCCGTGGTTTAAATCGGGGTCTTTCTCATACACATTTGTATGAACGTGATGCACCGCATTATGCTCTTGGCGCCAAGACGTTTCATCAACAGGGGCTTTCCAGCGAAAGTTCTTCGCATGAAACTGAGGAATTTCTTCAAAAGAATCATATTGGCCATGCAATACGTTATGACCAATTTCAATAGCTTCAAGGTTACGGTGTAAAAATAGAAAAGGGACTCCAATAAGTGCAAATGGCCCTGGCATAATATGTATGAGGCCACGGCCTATCACTTCGAAAATACGAGAATTACGACGTATTTTTTTGATATAACGAATGTCTTTCTCACCCAAGTCATCACGATACTTTTGCTTTATATTCTCAAAAGCCTGATGAATTTTTTCGTAATCATCCTCTGATGACATAATTGAAGATGACCTCAAAGAAGTCGCTGCTGATTGATTCGTAGTCATAGTATATGGCCATGCTAAAAAACCAACAGAGTAAACACTTGTTTACCCTGTGTCTACCCAACCAAGCAGTATACTTGAACGACAAAGTGCCCCTAAAATTGCTCATAGGTCTTTTTAATGACTACTACAAGCGACAAAAAAGCTATCTATTTAAAAAAATATATAGCTGGGCGCTAAGAAAAATTGAGCGTATAGTCGCCAAATCAACCCCATCTCGTATCGAACTAGCTGGCCAATACGCCACTATCTTTTTTTTGCCTTTCCACCTTATTTGATGGCTGTCCGAATTTTTTCACAATTCTGTTCAATTCATTGAGCAGCGATCGCTTATACGTATGATTTAGCTGCTTATTTTTTTGTTATTATTTTTAGGATCACAATGCTCACAAACACGGAAGAATCACAGTTACCACAACCCACCATAATCTCTTATGTAAAAGATTTGCCTAACCTATGCTCCCTTGCTGGATTATTTTGCACATTATTGGCGATCTATTTTAGTATTCTTGGCGTTTTTTATGCAGCTATGATCGGGATGATCTGGGCTGTTGCTTTTGATTGGGCTGACGGACTTGTAGCGCGAAGAATGAAAGGACGTACAGGCCACGACCGCATGTTTGGCGGTCAGCTTGATCTCGTAATTGATATTGTTAGTTACGGCGTTGCACCTGCGGTTTTATTATTAAGCTATGGCAATTTCAACCCTCTACTATTGCCGATCGCTTTTATTATGCTTGCCGCAAGTGCTATACGACTGAGTTACTTCAGCACCTTTGGGTTATCGGGCGAGTCTAAATATACGGGCTTAGCACTGGATAATAACAGTCTGATTCTTGTCGCGGTATTCATGCTCGAAAGCATTTTACCCACCGCTGTTTTTGCCAGTATTTTTTACGCCAGCGCTGTCAGTCTTGCGATATTGAATGTCTCACAAATTAAAACCCCTAAACTTTCCAGCAATCCACGCAATGTTTATATCCTTGCGAGCTACACCCTTGCCATCAGTGCTTTTTATGCTTGGAAGCTTATTTGACTTCATCAATAAGTAAACCCCATCAAGATTGAGAGCAGATTAAGACAAAAACGAGATCGAAAACACAGACCAAGATTACCGCCTAAATACTGGCACCACTACTTTTTGAAAAAGAAGTGAAAAAGAGAAATTTAAAAACATGATCGTTTATACCGTAGGCACGTTTGATTTATTACACGTTGGGCACCTAGCCTTATTAGAATACTGTAAATCTTTAGGTGGTATTTTAGCCGTTGGCGTCGCGTCTGACCGAGTCGTTAATTCATACAAACCTAACGTACCGGTTATTCCTTTAGAGCAGCGCATGGAAATGTTACGCGCACTGAGCTGCGTAGATATTGTGCGTCCTTATGACGAACTTGAGTACGTGAGCGGCTGTAAAGAATTGAACGCTGATATTTTCGTTATTGGTGAAGACTGGGGCAATAAACCGCACAACTTGGCCGTTGAAGCGTATCTAAAATCTGCTGGCAAACAAATCAAACAGGTTCTTTATAACCCACGCACATCATCAAGCTCCATTAAGCAAAACGTGAGAGATCAGTCGAGCAATGTGAGATGTCTGAAAATGAGTATGGCTTAGCAATAAGCGATTATTTTGAGCTAATAGAATAAAGAAAAAGAAACGTTTTTTTGAAAAGTGGGGATAGGTTTAAATTGGTCGGAATGGCAGGATTTGAACCTGCGACCACTTATCCCCCAGACAAGTGCGCTACCAAGCTGCGCTACATTCCGACAATCTTAAACAAATGCTTTTTTAGAAAAGAAGCGGCTTCGTTTAAGTATTTCAGATTATACCTAAGTACTTGATAATTGGAAGCTTCTTGCTATCACAGGTTTATCTTAATTATGCTTACTGCAAGCTAGTCTTCTAAAATAGTTTTTAATTCGGCTAATTCAGACAACATATCTTTAATTAAAACACGATCAAAGTGCACCGCAGTTTCATCGCCAGACTGATCATCCAATTTTTGCCGAGCACCGACAATGGTATAACCTTCTAAATAGAGTAAATTGCGGATTTCACGAACAAGGATAACGTCTTCTCGTTGATAATAGCGGCGATTACCACGACGTTTGATGGGTTTTAATTGTGTAAACTCCTGCTCCCAATAACGCAGAACATGAGGTTTTACATCGCACAGCTCGCTAACTTCACCAATACTGAAGTAGCGCTTGGACGGTATAGGTGGCAGCTCGTTAGATTGACTCGCTTCCAGCATAAGCCTCTACTCGGATTTTTAATTTTTGTCCGGGCTTAAAGGTAACAACGCGACGTGCGGAGATAGGGATCTCCTCCCCCGTTTTCGGGTTGCGTCCTGGACGTTGACTTTTGTCACGCAGGTCAAAGTTGCCAAAGCCTGACAACTTCACTTGCTCGTTATGCGTTAAGGAGTGGCGAATCTCATCGAAAAAGAGATCCACCATTTCTTTCGCTTCACGTTTATTCAAACCTAGGTCTTCAAACAGGCGTTCCGCCATTTCTGCCTTGGTAAGAGCTCGCATATTAGCCTCTCAATTGTGCATCAATCCTATCAGCCAAGTGAGCGAGTACATTATCAACGGCTTCGTTCACTTCTTCTTCATTCAGAGTGCGCGAAGGATGCTGCCACGTCAAGCCCAAAGCCAAGCTTTTTCTATCTGGATCAATGCCTTTACCCTGATAAATGTCAAAAAGGTTTAACTTTGTGAGGTAGTCCCCTGCTTTTTCACGAATTAACGACATAACGTCGGCTACTGGCGTGACATCGGTAACCACCAATGCAAGGTCACGACGCATCTCTGGGAACTTGGAAAGTGGCTTAAATGCAGGAACTTCTACCTGACGTACTGCTTTTAAGCTAATTTCTAATAAATACACAGCTTGCTTCAAACCTAGTGGTTTAGACAAACTAGGGTGTAATGCGCCAATCCAACCTACCGCTACACCATCAAGTTCGATGCGAGCCGTTTGACCAGGCTGCAATGATGGATGCTCTGCAGGCACAAATGAATAACGTGCTTGGCTACCAGTGCGTGCGATTAAGCTTTCGAAATCGCCTTTAAGGTCGAAGAAGTCAACATTTTCATCGCCTTCAGACCAGCTTTGCTCAGTACGTGTACCGGTTAATAGCATCGCTAGCTTAGGATCTTGCACTAAACTTTCGTCTAGATTGCTAGGATCTTTGCCTGGCTGAGGCACAAAGCTTAAACCCGTTTCAAACAAGCGAACGCGAGGCTGCTGACGCTTAATGTTATAAACGGCAGTCTGAACCAAACCTGCCCACAAATTCGTGCGCATTACTGATAGATCAGCTGAGATCGGGTTAGCTAGCGCTAACGGAGCAACCTCAGGATCTAATAATTTTTGCGTAGCGGGATCAACAAAGCTGTACGTAACCGCTTCTTGATAACCACGACCTACAAGCTGACGACGAACGTCTTTCATTGCAAGTTCATTTTCAGGTACTGGCAATAACGGTGTTGCGGCCATTGGCGTACGTACAGGTAAACGGTTATAACCGTAAATACGTGCAAGCTCTTCGATTAGATCGGCTTCAATCGCCATGTCGAAACGGTAGCTCGGTGCAATCACCTTCCAGCCACTGTTGCCTTTTTCATCTTTAAAAGCAGAAACGTTCATTCCTAAACGAACTAGAATTTCTTCAACTTCGCTCGCTTCAATCGTTAAGCCCAACATCTTTTCGATGTGTGATTCTACCAATACGATTTCGGCACAGGTTGGCAATTCAGCTTCAGAGATTTTCTCAACCACTGGGCCTGCTTCACCACCTACGATCTCTAATAATAGAGCTGTTGCGCGTTCGATAGCAGTGCGTTGTAAGTCAAAATCAACACCACGCTCAAAGCGGTGTGAAGAGTCTGTATGCAAACCGTAGTTGCGTGCTTTACCCGCAATCGCGATAGGATTGAAGTAAGCCGATTCTAACAAAATGTCTTGAGTCGTTTCTTCATTGACACCAGACTCAGCTCCACCCATCACACCTGCCATGGCCAATGCTTTGCTATTATCAGCAATTACTAGAGTATCGCTGTTTAATTTTATTTCTTGATCATCAAGCAATACTAACATTTCGTCTTGTGTCGCTTTACGAACAACAATACCGCCGTCTAGCTTAGCCAGATCGAATGCATGCATTGGCTGGCCAAGTTCTAGCAAGATGAAGTTCGTTACATCAACCACTGGATCAATTGAACGAATACCACTGCGACGCAATTTTTCTTGCATCCAAAGTGGACTAGCCGCTTTGATATTAATGCCTTTGATTACACGACCAACATAACGTGGGCAGGCATCAGGGGCTTGTAGCTGAACATCGATCGCATCATCAATCGTTGCAGCAACCGCTTCGATTACTGGAGCAGTCACGTCTACTTTGTTTAATACGCCCACTTCACGAGACAAACCGGCAATGCTTAAGCAGTCACCACGGTTTGGGGTAAGGTCTACGTCGATAATTTTGTCGTCACGGCCGCCGCGGCTAAGGCCAAGGTATTCGCGCATGCAAACACCTAGTGGCGCATCGGAAGGCAAATCCCACAAGCCATCTGACTTGTCGGAAATACCCATTTCTTCTTCTGCGCACAACATGCCGAAAGATTCTACGCCGCGTAGCTTGGCTTTTTTGATTTTAAAGCCCTTGCCATCTTCACTAGGCAATACTGCACCGATTTTTGCGAAAGGAATTACCATGCCTTCACGAACGTTCGGTGCGCCACAGACGATCTGAAATTCTTCTGTGCCGTCAGTTACCTTACAAACATTCAGTTTGTCGGCTTCTGGGTGCTTTTCAAAGCTTAAAATTTGCGCAACAACGATTCCGCTGAACTCGCCTGCTGCGGCTTCAATTGCGTCTACTTCCAAACCGGCCATGGTGATTTGGTCGACTAATTCTTGTGTTTCAAGAGCTGGATTAGCCCACTCTCGTAACCATAATTCACTGAACTGCATGTTATCTACCTACTAAATAAGTTCTTTGATTTAAAAAAATGACTTCTAGTTATCTAAACTGTTGTAAAAAACGAAGGTCATTTTCAAAGAACAAACGCAAATCATTTACGCCATAGCGCAACATTGCTAAACGCTCTACCCCCATACCAAAAGCAAAGCCTGAATACTTCTCAGCATCTACGCCAGACTCTTTAAATACTTTAGGGTGAACCATGCCGCAGCCCATCACTTCTAACCAACCCGTGTGGCTACAAACGCGACAGCCTTTACCGGAACACATCACACATTCCATATCCACTTCAGCCGAAGGCTCAGTGAATGGGAAGTAAGACGGGCGGAAACGAACGGCTAAATCTTTTTCGAAGAATACTTTCAAGAATTGCTGAACCGTCCCTTTAAGATCGGCAAAGCTTACATCTTTATCAACCAGCAAACCTTCAACCTGATGGAACATAGGTGTGTGGGTAATATCAGAATCACAACGATATACACGGCCAGGACAGATTACGCGAATCGGTGGCTCTTGCGTTTCCATAGTACGAACTTGCACAGGCGATGTGTGCGTACGCAACAAGGTATTTGCATTGAAATAGAAAGTATCATGCATCGCACGCGCTGGGTGGTGCGATGGAATGTTTAGAGCTTCGAAGTTATGGAAATCATCCTCAACTTCAGGTCCTTCGGCAACGTTGTAACCGACGTTAGTAAAGAAAGCTTCGATACGTTCAAGAGTACGCGTAACAGGGTGCAAACCACCGCCCTGCTGATTGCGGCCCGACAAGGTCACATCAATTTTTTCTGCTGCCAATTTTTCAGCCAAAGCAAGGGTCTGTAAATCGGTCTTACGCACATTGATTGCGGTTTGTACGGTTACTTTGCCTTCGTTAATTAGAGCACCCGCTTTAGGACGTTCTTCATTGGATAATTTACCCAACGTTTTCAACAAAGAGGTAATTGTGCCTTTCTTACCAAGGTATTCAACCTGTACCTGGTATAACGCATTTTCTTCACTAGCACTGGTAACTTTGGCAAGCGCTTCATTAACCAGCGCGTCGAGGTTTTCCATCGTTTACTCCGTAAAAACCTTAAATTAAAACAACTATTCTATCTTCTCAGAATGAAAGCATGATTGGGTATTTATTCCACCAGACGGGTTGCACAAATACCCAATAATGCTTTTAGCTCACTCAAAATCATAGCTACTGAATAATTAGAAACTCTTAATTCTAATCACTATATAAAACACAAAAAAATAAGGGAGTGGCAAAGCCACTCCCTTATTTTAACAAGCCAACTGTTATTGCTGGCTTATCTAAAAATGATCATGCGCTAGAAACTCTAGCTCATTGCATTCTTATTAAAGGCTAGCTTTAGCTTTTTCTACTAGAGCCGCAAAAGCGCCTTTTTCGTTAACAGCTAGGTCAGCCAAGATCTTACGGTCAACTTCAACAGAAGCCAACTTAAGACCATTGATGAAACGGCTGTAAGACAAACCATTTACACGTGCACCAGCGTTAATACGAGCAATCCACAACTGACGGAACTGACGCTTTCTTTGGCGACGGTCACGGTATGCATATTGACCTGCTTTAATTACCGCTTGCTTAGCAACACGGAAAACACGGCTACGAGCACCGTAGTAACCTTTAGCTTGCTTTAAAATCTTTTTGTGACGCTTACGCGCCTGTACACCACGTTTTACACGAGCCATGAGACTCTCCTACAAATTATACCAAGGGTTTATTAAAGGTTCGGCAACATGCGCTTTACAGTTGCTACATCTGAGGCGTGAACCATCAGGTTAGCTCGTAAATGACGCTTACGCTTAGTGCTTTTCTTGGTCAAGATGTGGGCACGGTGTGCTTGACGGTGTTTAAAGCCGTTAGCCGTTTTCTTGAAGCGCTTCGCAGCACCACTTTTAGTCTTAATCTTAGGCATTTTAATTTACCACTTCGCATTGTTAATAAACAGCAGCAGGTAGAACGTACAAAACCCCAGCCTCGTATTGCTACGAATGCTAGGGAATCGAGATTCATTTTAGAACCTAACTACTTCTTTTTGACGGGTGCAAGCACCATAATCATTTGACGACCTTCCATCTTTGGACGCTGTTCAACGGTGCCATATGCCTCGAGATCTTTCTCAAGACGCAACATTAACTGCATACCCAGGTGTTGGTGAGCCATCTCACGACCACGGAAGCGTAAAGAACACTTCGCTTTGTCCCCGTTTTCTAGAAAGCGTACCAGGTTGCGTAGTTTTACCTGATAATCGCCGTCTTCAGTCCCAGGACGGAATTTAATTTCCTTAACCTGGGTCTGTACTTGCTTCTTTTTAGCAGCATTACGCTGCTTCTTTTCTTCGTATAGCTTTTGGCCATAGTCCATAATTTTACAGACTATCGGATCTCCATCAGAAATCTGAACCAAATCCAAGCCAGCTTCTTGAGCGGCTACAAGTGCATCAGCAATACTCACAACGCCGGCCTGATCGCCTGCTGCGTCGATTAATCGTACTTCTTTTGCTTTGATATTGTCATTGATCGATGGGCGCTCAGCACGAGCACCACGCTTATTATCACGTCTGATATTCAATTACTCCGTTTCAACTCGGCCGCGGCGGGCGACATCTTTCGCTAATAGCTCTTTAAAGGCGTCTAGGCTCATTGTTCCTAGATCATCTCCTTTACGAGTACGCACTGCTACCGTGTTGGATTCGATTTCTTTATCCCCTACCACAATTAGGTAAGGCACTTTGTGTAAAGTATGCTCGCGGATTTTAAAGCCTATCTTCTCATTTCTCAAGTCCGCAGAGGCTCTAATACCATCTATTTTCAAAGATTCTTCAATTTTCGTGCAATATTCACCCTGATTATCAGTAATATTCAGAATTGCGACCTGCTTTGGCGCTAACCAGGCAGGGAAGGCACCCGCATAATGCTCGATCAGTATACCAATAAAGCGCTCGAAAGAACCTAAAATTGCACGATGCAACATAACAGGAGTCTTACGTTCATTATCTTCATCAACATATTGTGCGCCTAATCGCTCAGGCAACATGAAGTCTAGCTGGATTGTACCACACTGCCACACACGATTTAGACAATCGCGTAATGAGAATTCAATCTTAGGTCCGTAGAACGCACCTTCACCTGGCTGCAATTCCCAATCTAGACCGGCATCATTCAATGCATCTTCTAATGCGGCTTCAGCGGCATCCCATTGAGAATCATCACCGATACGGCCTTCTGGGCGAGTCGAGAGCTTCATTTCAATGTTATCAAAGCCAAAATCTTTGTAGACATCAAGCGTTAGCTTAATAAAGTCAGAGGCTTCTTTGCGAATTTGTTTTTCAGTAGCAAAAATGTGTGCGTCATCTTGAGTAAAACCACGAACACGCATAATTCCGTGTAATGCACCTGATGGTTCGTTACGGTGACAGCAACCAAACTCAGCCAGACGCAACGGCAAATCACGGTAGCTCTTCAAACCTTGGTTAAAGACCTGAATATGACATGGGCAATTCATCGGTTTTACTGCGTAAGTACGCTTTTCCGACTCTGTAACAAACATGCCATCGGCATAATGCTCCCAGTGCCCAGATTTTTCCCACAAAACGCGATCAACAACTTGAGGCGTTTTAATTTCTTGATAACCGGCATCGTTCTGCACTTTGCGCATATATTGCTCAAGTGCCTGATAAATGGTCCAGCCATTTGGATGCCAAAATACCATACCTGGCGCTTCTTCTTGCAAGTGGAAAAGATCCAATTGCTTCGCCAGTTTACGGTGATCACGTTTTTCAGCTTCTTCTAAACGGTGTAGATACGCTTTTAAATCTTTCTTGTCATTCCAAGCCGTGCCGTAAATACGCTGCAACTGCTTATTCTGGGAATCACCACGCCAGTAAGCACCCGATACGCGCATTAGCTTAAAGATGCGCATCGATTTAGTACTAGGAACGTGTGGGCCACGACACATATCGATGTATTCTTCGTGATGATACAAACCTACGGCTGCTTCACCCTTAGTAATCAAGTCGTCAATCAACTCAACCTTATAGTCTTCTTCACGATCAACAAAGATTTGGCGCGCGTCTTTAATAGGCGTCATCACTTTATTAACAAGGTAATCTTTTTTGACCAGTTCTTTCATGCGCTTTTCAATCGCAGTCAAATCTTCTGGCGTGAAAGGACGTTCATAATCAATGTCATAATAATAACCATCATCAATCACAGGACCGATGGCCATTTTAGCGGTTGGGTAAAGCTGCTTAACGGCATGACCAATTAAGTGGGCAAATGAGTGACGAATCACTTCAAGGCCTTCTGTATCACGACCGGTAATCAACGAAATGTCGGAGTCATCTTCGATCAACTCACACGCATCAACTAGCGTGCCGTTGATACGACCACAAACCGTTGCTTTAGCAAGACCAGGACCAATATCTTCGGCCACTTGCATTAGAGTTACAGCTTCATCGAACTCGCGCTTGGAGCCATCAGGGAGGGTAATTACAGGCATCAATATATCCTTTCACAGTGGTGACCCCTACCAAAGGTCACATGACGTGCATAAAAAATTAGACGTAGGAGATTACAGCTCGGGTAGTCAAGTGTAAAGACCTCAAGGCTCTTATAAATGGGTATAAGCTATTAATTTAGTTAACTTTCTTTCACTAAGTGCTTAATCCAACAGTCGCTTTTGGAAGCGCAATGGGGTTTCACCTAACCATTGCTTAAAAGCGCGAGTAAAAGCACTTTGCTCTGAATAGCCTAACAACAAAGCAATTTCCGACAAAGTTAAGCGCCCTTCTTTTAAATACTGTTGCGCTAACTGCTGCCGTGTTTTTTTCAACAATTCTTTAAACACTAGCTGCCGTTCTTCGAGTCGACGATGCAAAGTACGGGATGACATTTTCATATAACCCGCAACTTCATCGATAGTTGGCTTACCATCTTGCATGGCACGTAATACGTATTTATAAAACTGCTGCTCGAAATGGTCACCGTTAGGTAAAACATCTAACAGCGCGTGCGCTTGCTGATCTAATAATGCTCTTAATGCTGGGTCAGCTTTTTCAACCTTTAAGGTCAGCATTGATACTGGGAAAGAGACGTAGGTATTTTTACATTCAAATTCTACTTCGCAGCCAAGCAGGTTCGAATACGGGGTGATATCTTTTGGTTTTATATGAACAAAGCCAATCCGAGTCGGCTTTAGATCTTCATTACCCACCAGCATTCTAACGTAGCTGGCCATGCTGGAGATTAATACTTCATCAGACTCGCGGGTGGAGTAGCCATAATCAAATGGCCAAGAAAAAGTCACGAGATTCCCTTGAGCTTGAGTGAATGCTTCATTGCCTTCATATAGAAGACGCTGAAAACGCTCAAAACGTTGCAAGGCTTCGGCCAAATACTCACACGACAAACTCAAGTAGCCAAGAACACCACAATGACTCGGCTGTATGTAAGCACCGACCTCTAAACCTATATAGGGTTTTTGATACAACTTGGCGATGACTTCCAAGGCGTGCCACCAATCGGTGAAAGGCATGCGAGAATTAGCATTATACTGGGAAAGTTTGGTTCGCAGAGCAGCAATTTCAGAGTCGTTATTTTTAAGCGGGTTGTCGTCTAGATAACTCAACAATAGATTCGCTAAGTCTCCCGCGACATTAAAATTCACTAGCATATGCTTTTCTCAAACCAAGCAGAGTATTCATATTTAAAACAGTACTATTGCCTTATTGGCGGGAAATGTCAAAAATGAGCTTTGAAATGTCAATATTCATAGTCAAAGTCACGACATAATGAGCTTACTCAAAAGTAGCTCAGAAGAAATTCTACAAGAGCTCAAAGGTATAGACGTAATACACAGATATCTACAGAGATAGATAGATACATAGATACATAGATAACACACAGTTAAAACCCAAATAACAAAAGCTCAATTAAGAGCTGGAGAGACTGATGGAAGATTTAATACGTGCAATTGGCTTTATTCTAGCTGCTGGGGCCGTTTTCATGGCCGTGATGGCACTGGAAGCTTGGTATTTACACCGCAAGAATGGTGATACAAATTATCGCCTTGGCGAGACAATTGCTAACCTAACGACCGGCGCTTCTTATAAAATTGTCGATGGCATCGCCATTGCGCTTTTTATTACCGCCTTCTCAGACATGATCAACCCTTATGGATTCGGTTGGAATCCTGAACCATCAATTTGGGCTTTTGCAATTTTATTTGTACTCGCAGACCTATGCATGTACTTCAACCATTTAGCCATGCATAAGTTTCGCTGGTTCTGGGCGACCCATGTTACCCACCACTCTTCTGAACACATGAACTTATCCACGGCACTGCGTCAGAATTTTTTAAACGCATTAAACGGTAACTGGTTATTAATGTGGGTGCCGCTGTCATTAATCGGTTTTGATAAAGACTGGATTTTAATCGCGATAGAAACCAATCTCCTTTATCAATTCTTTTGCCATACAGAAGCGGTTGGTCGCTTGGGCTGGATTGAAAAAGTATTCAATACCCCTTCTCATCATCGAGTACACCACGGCAGCAACCCAGCACAAATTGATCGCAATTTTGGTGGCGTATTTATTATTTGGGATAAACTATTCGGAACCTTTCGTGACGAGCGCGAAGCGGGTGAAATTAAATACGGCGTGACACGTATGCCTGCTAAGCCATTAAATCCGTTTTATATTCAAACTTACGAACTGGTTTCTATTATTAAAGACATTTGGAAGTACAAGGATCTAAGAATTTTGTATAAGCACCCAGAGTGGGTATCTGAAAAGTATAAAGAAAAATAAACAGTGAAATAAGCCGTAAAATAAACCAACTAGCAAATACAAAAAAGCCAGAGCATTTCAATTAAGAAACGGTCTGGCTTTTTTTACACCCAAGCAAGTTCAAATAAACTTAGCTCATATAAAGTATTAACGCATCATCGGAGGCATACCGCCGCCACCGCCGGTCATTCCACCCATAGCGCGCATCATTTTCTTCATGCCGCCTTTGGCCGTCATTTTCTTCATCATTTTTTGCATTTGCTTATGCTGCTTCAGCAAACGATTGATGTCTTGAATCTGAGTACCCGAACCACGCGCAATACGCTTTTTACGAGAGCCGTTAATCTTATCTGGGAAATGACGTTCTAATGGCGTCATTGAGCAAATAATAGAATCCATCTGTTTAAATTGGCTTTCCGCTGCATCCGTTTGTTTGGCCATGTTCGCCATACCACTCATGCCTGGAAGCTTATCTAACATAGAAGTGATACCGCCCATGTTATTCATCTGGCGCAGCTGATCACGGAAATCTTCTAAGTCGAAGCCTTTACCCGCTTTTAATTTTTGCGTTAATTTGTCGGCTTTCTTCTTATCGATTTTGCGCTCGGCATCTTCGACAAGGGTCATGATATCACCCAAGTCTAGAATACGAGAAGCAACACGATCTGGGTGGAAAGGCTCTAACGCCTCTGTTTTTTCACCCATCCCCATGAACTTAATCGGTTTGCCCGTCACATGACGAACAGAAAGCGCAGCACCACCACGCGCATCACCATCGGCTTTGGTTAAAACCACACCGGTAAGCGGTAAGGCATCGTTAAAGGCTTTGGCGGTATTCGCAGCATCCTGACCCGTCATGGCGTCTACAACGAATAAGGTTTCTTGCGGTGAGATGGCTGCGTGCAGGTCTTTAATCTCAGCCATCATATCTTCATCGATGGCTAAACGACCGGCAGTATCGACGATCAATACATCGGCAAATTGCGTTTTCGCTGCTTGAATCGCCGCTTTGGCAATATCAATTGGCTTTTGACTGACATCCGATGGGAAGAATAACGCCCCCACTTCTGTCGACAAGGTTTCAAGCTGCTTGATCGCTGCAGGACGATAAACGTCGGCAGATACCATCATTACTTTTTTCTTATCGCGTTCTTTTAAGAAGCGTGCCAATTTTGCTGCGGTGGTGGTTTTACCCGCCCCTTGCAAGCCTGCCATCAAAATGATTGCTGGCGGTTGTACTGCTAGGTTAAGACCTTCGTTGGCCTCACCCATCACATCGCGCAATTCATCATTTACAATCTTTAAGAAAGCTTGACCTGGATTTAGACTGGTCATCACCTCGGAACCGATCGCGCGCTCTTTTACGCGGTCTGTAAATGCTTTAACCGCAGGTAAAGCTACATCGGCTTCCAATAACGCCATACGCACTTCGCGCATCGTGTCTTTAATATTTTCTTCGGTCAGCTTGGCCTGGCCAGTAATGCTCTTTAAGGCACCACCCAGGCGGTCTGTTAAACTATCAAACATGGGCTTATGTCAATCACGGCTAAATAAAGTCACCGATTGTACAAATATCGGCACAACATAGCTAGCCGAGCTTGGCGTTATCTCTTGGTTGTGAGAAACTTTTGCCTTAATCGACACCTTCTCATCATTTTCAAAGGAATAATCAGGCATGAGCGGAACCTACAGCGCAGCCTTTTTTGCTTTACCTGCTGCACTTTTATATTTCTTCGGCGCCTATCGACAGTGGCAAACTTTAAATAATAAAAAAGAAGCGAATAAAACCTTAGTCCTCTCATTAGGGGCCATTGCCGGTATTCTTCACGCGTTAGTCCTAGCGGGTTCTGTCGTTTTACATCAGGGATTTAATTTTGGCTTCTTTAATGTCGGCATTTTAATCTCGCTGGTTATCAGCTTATTAGTGATTAGTAGCAGTTTTAGTAAACCACTAGAAAACTTATTGATTGTTGTTTTCCCTATGGCAGCGTTAATTTTATTAGTCGATACCATTACGCCCAACTCAGACAAGATTTCGCAATTAACCGGTGGACTGGGCTGGCATATTATTTTATCGATTTTGGCATACAGCATTTTAATCATCGCTGCGATTCAAGCTATTTTGCTTTATATGCAAAACAAACAGCTAAAAAGCCACAATACATCAGGCTTGGTGAAGGCGCTTCCCCCATTACAGACCATGGATGCCTTATTGTTTGAAATGATTTGGATTGGAATGGTATTGCTAACCGCTGCTTTTGTGATCGGCTGGCCGTATATTATCGACATTCAAGGGCAACATTTATTGCATAAAACAGCCCTTAGCATCATGTCTTGGTTAGTCTATGCAACCTTGTTATTTGGCCGTTTTAACTTTGGTTGGAGAGGCATAACCGCAAGCCGTTGGACCCTTGCAGGCACTGGTTTCTTAATTTTGGCTTATTTTGGCTCTAAATTTGTACTGGAATTAGTACTCTAAGGCGATTTTTTGGTATCCTTGCGTTCCCAAAATAACGCAAGGAACTCGTCTTGAACGACGTCCCCCTCAGTATTCTCTTCGGCATACTGGTCTTACTCATTATAATGTCTGGATTTTTCTCCAGTTCTGAAACTGGCATGATGTCTCTCAACCGCTACAGGTTGCGTCACATGGCGAAGAATAAGCACAAAGGCGCAATGCGTGCTTCTAGCCTATTAGAAAAGCCAGATCGCTTAATCGGTACTATTTTAACCGGTAATAACCTTGTTAATTTCGCGGCGGCTGCGTTGGCCACTATTATCAGTCAGCGTTTATGGCCTAACAATCCCGATTTAGCCGTGTTTGTGAATACTATTCTATTCACCTTAGTCGTATTGATTTTTGCTGAACTGACGCCGAAGACATTAGCCGCTATTCACCCTGAAAAAGTCGCCTTTCCTGCGTCTCGTATTTTGGTGGGTATGCAATGGTTACTGACCCCCTTTGTTTGGTTTGTGAATACCATAGCCAACGCTCTATTAAAGCTAGTAAGAGTTGATATCAATGCAACCCCCGATAATCTAAGCACAGAAGAATTACGCACAGTTGTTCATGAAGCCGGAACCATGATTCCTAAGCGCCACCAACGCATGCTGATCAGTATTCTTGATTTAGAGAAAATGGCGGTAAACGACATAATGGTGCCGCGCAGTGAAATCGTAGCGATTAACTTAGAAGACAACATTGAAGACATTACAAATATGCTACGCACCACCCAGCATACCCGCCTTCCTGTTTACCGTGACGACATTAATTCGGTGGTAGGGATGCTGCATACGCGTAACGCTAGTCGTTTCTTGACCAACCCTGATTTTAATAAGAACGATATTTTACAAGAATGTCGCGAGCCCTACTTCATTCCTGAAAGCACGCCGCTGCATACTCAGCTGTTTAACTTCCAAAAACAGCAAAGACGTATCGCACTGGTGGTTGATGAATACGGCGATGTTCAAGGGATTTGTACCCTTGAAGATATTTTAGAAGAAATCGTAGGTGAGTTTACAACCGATACCGCGGCTCTTGAGAACCCTGATTTTAAGCGTTTAAATGATGGCAGCACCCTGGTCGATGGCACCGCCTATATTCGCGATATCAACAAAGCCTTAGGTTGGGACTTTAATACCGACGGCCCCAAAACCTTTAGCGGTTTAATTGTCGAGTATTTGGAAACCATTCCTGATGGCCCAGCGTGCTTAACCCTCGAAAACAAACGCATCGAGATTCTTAAGGTTGAAGACAACCTTGTGAAGCTTTCTAGGGTGTTTGATAAGTAGATTACTTTTAAGGCGTTGGTTTCTTTCAACAACGCCGTTGCGCTGAGTCTTCCATCGATTCGCTCAAAGATCCGTGTTGGATACTTTGTTCTGCAGCGCGCCGTAAACACGCCGCTTCGCTCTCCCTGTGGGCTCGGAGAACACATCCATGTGTTCTAACGGCCTTAAACAAAGCACCCAACACCGATCCGCGAATTCAGAATACCTATCCAAATTTCAGACCTCAATCCATTAAAGATCTAACGGCTAATCAATCATTAACTAATTAAGCCGCCATATCTCTTTTTATAATTTCACCCTTAGCGCACGGCGTTTTCAAGATGACCTTCTTTTTAGCAAGTTATTCGTGTGCTACAATCGCCGCCTTTCTTTTATCGACTATTAAGCCTGTAGCAACATGACTGATCAAGCATCCCAAAGCAGAAAGATACTGGTAACCAGTGCACTACCCTACGCCAATGGCTCGATCCATCTTGGCCACTTATTGGAATACATCCAAACCGATATTTGGGTACGCTTCCAAAAAGCACGCGGACATCAATGTACCTATGTTTGTGCCGATGATGCACACGGTACCGCCATCATGTTGCGCGCCGAAAAAGAAGGCTTAACGCCAGAGCAACAAATCGCTAACGTTAAAGCTGAACACGAAGCTGACTTTGCCGGCTTCCAAGTTAATTTCGATAATTTTCACTCGACGCACTCTGAAGAAAACCGCCTATTAAGCGAAGAGATCTATAAAGCCTGCCGTGATAAAGGCCATATTGCAGTACGTAAAATTAAACAGCTTTATGATCCTGTAAAAGAATTATTCCTAGCCGACCGCTACGTAAAAGGTCAGTGCCCTAAATGTAACGCCGAAGATCAGTACGGTGATAACTGCGAAAGCTGTGGCGCAACGTATACCCCGGCTGAATTGATCAAACCTTTCTCGACTATTTCGGGCGCAACTCCGGTTGAAAAAGAATCAGAGCATTATTTTTTCAAGCTTCCTGATTTCCAAGAGTTCCTACAAGATTGGACTCGCTCAGGTACGCTGCAAGAAGAAGTCGCCAACAAACTGGCCGAATGGTTAGACTCTGGCCTACAAGAATGGGACATCAGCCGTGATGCGCCTTATTTTGGCTTTGAAATTCCAGATGCGCCGGGTAAATACTTCTACGTTTGGCTAGACGCACCGATTGGCTACATGGCCAGCTTTAAAAATCTTTGTGATAGCGAAGAAGGCAAAGCGCAAGGTTTAGACTTTGATGAATACTGGAAGCTAGGCCCAGACGGCGAAAATAGCACAGAGGTTTACCACTTTATCGGTAAAGACATTATCAACTTCCACGCCCTCTTCTGGCCTGCGATGTTGACCGCTGCCGATTACCGCACACCCACCGCTGTATTCGCACACGGTTTTGTTACCGTAAACGGGGAAAAAATGTCTAAGTCTCGCGGTACTTTTATTAAAGGCCGTACTTTCTTAAACCACTTAGACCCAACGTATTTACGTTACTACTTTGCTGCAAAACTGAGCAATAAAGTAGACGACTTCGATTTAAATCTAGAAGACTTCGTACAACGCGTAAACAGCGACTTAGTTAACAAGCTGGTTAATATTGCTAGCCGTACTGGCAACTTTGTATTCAAAGCCGGCGGTAAATTAAGCGCAACTTGCATTGAAGAAGAAATGGTACAGCACTTCATCGACCAGGGTGATGTGATTGCTGAACTGTATGAAAATCGCGAGTTCAGCAAGGCCATGAAAGAAATCATGACCCTTGCCGATCGTGCCAACGAATACATTCAAGAAAAAGCGCCGTGGGCGATGAATAAAGAAGAAGGCCGCCAGCAAGAAGTAATTGAAGTCTGCTCGGTTGCGCTTAACTTATTCCGTCAGTTAATTACCTACCTAGCGCCTGTTTTGCCTGATATTGCAGAAAAAACGAAAGCTTTCTTGAACTTAGACACTTTAAATTGGGCTGCGCGCACCAATGTATTAGTCGATCACGAGATCAATAAGTTTAAGCCGATGTTAGGTCGCGCTGAAATGAAACATGTTGAAGCCATCTTGGAAGAAACCAAAGATGACTTACGTAAAGAAGCTATCTTAAACGGCGATCCTTCTGCTTTAAATGCTCCTGCAGAAGAAGTTGCAGCAGAGCCAGTTGAAGAAAAAAAGCTGAGCAACAAAGAACGTAGAAAGCTTGAAAAGGAGCGCCGCGCCGCTGAACAGTTAGCTAACGCACCAAAACTGCGTGAAGACGGTAACGAAGTCATCGCTGACGAAATTCAATTTGAAGATTTCGCTAAAGTCGATTTACGTATCGCTAAAATTGTAAAAGCCGACCACGTTGAAGGCGCTGATAAATTATTGCAGCTCACTTTAGACATTGGTAATGGCGAAACTCGTAATGTATTTTCTGGGATCAAAGCGGCCTACCAGCCTGAAGATCTAGAAGGTAAATTAACGATAGTGGTTGCTAACTTAGCACCACGCAAAATGAAATTTGGCATGTCGGAAGGCATGGTACTCGCAGCAGGCCCTGGTGGTAGCGACTTGTGGATTTTAGAACCACACGACGGTGCACAGCCCGGCATGCGCGTACTTTAATACCAATTTAAATAGAGAGAATGAAAAGAAGATGAGCACAGAAAACACTATCGAATCAGGTGATTTAAAAGGCGCACCAGCTTATTTAAAAGATTTATCCTCTTTAATGTTAGAGGATGGCAACATTGCCACTTCAAATGTGTGGTATCACGGTACAACCTCTAGCTTAGTAAAAAGCATAAAGAACAAAGGCCTTCACGGCGGCGGCGATGCCGCTTGGATCAAGCGCACCCAAGGCACTTTGCAAACCGTTGGCAACCGTACTTTTGAAAGCAAAGATCCTGTTTTCTTAACCCAAAGTAAAGAATTGGCGTACTTCTGGGCACAGCAGCGCGTCCATTCACGTAACATCTACTTCAAAAAAGATGAAACACCTGTCGTTCTCAAGGTCACTCTCAACGAAGATGATAATGCCAAAATAAATCCTGATGCCGGTGGCGCAGCCTTGATTATGGAACCCGGCAATGAATACATTATTTACGTTAAAGACCTATTCATCGCGAATGGCAAAGACCTAGATGATTTTGATCAGACAAAAGCAGACCGTATGATTTACCTTACCCGCTTAGGTTTAGCGTATACCAATGATTACATTCCTGGAAAATTCATCGAAGTGGTCGCAGAAGACTCTTAACCGAAAGTTAGCTGATCAGTTAATTTTCAATAAAACCAGTCTTAGCAAATATGCTAGACTGGTTTTTTTATGCCTAGGTTTTAGCGCTCATGACATTCGTCCGCCTCTCCCTGATTATTACTGCCCTTCTTCTATCTTGTTTTAGCTACGCTCAGACCAGTATCTGGCAAGTGAGTAACGACAAAAACACGGTTTATCTCGGTGGCACCTTCCACATGTTAAAACCCAGCGATTACCCTTTACCTCAAGAATTTGAACACATTTATAAAAAGGTAAACTGGCTAGTCTTTGAAACGGATATTTCCAAATTGGATAGTACTGAGTTTGAAACGAAGTTCATGAAGACTATGAGTCTACCCAGTGGGCAAATACTGGCCGATCAATTATCGCCTCAGGCTTACTCAGGCCTCATTCATTACGCTGCAAAGAATGGTATAGATACGGGTCATTGGCAGCGCTTTAAGCCTCAAATGGTCTGTTTAATGATCAGCTTGCAAGAGCTGAATAAATTAGGATTAACGGCCCAAGGTGTTGAACAATACCTAGGAGATAAAGCCTTACTTGAAGGCAAGAAGATAACCGAGCTTGAGACCATCGACGAACAAATCCACTATGTCGCAACCATGGGCCAAGGAAACGAAACCGCATTAATCATGCAAACATTAGAAGATCTCAAGACCCTCCCCAATGACTTAGATACTATGAGCACTGCCTGGCGTACTGGTGATGTACAAAGCTTATTTAATACAGGTATACAACCCATGATGGAAAACTACCCTGAGGTTTATCGCAGCCTTCTGGTAGAGCGCAATAATAATTGGCTACCTAGGATAGAACAGCTTATTAAACAGCCAGACGAGAAGTTTATACTGGTAGGAGCCCTGCACTTAATTGGTGAAGATGGGTTATTACAGCAACTCGCCCAACGTGGTTATCAGGTGCAGCCGTTTAGCCTTCAACACTAGGCTTTAATCGACATATCCTAGACAATTTCTGACACTAATGTTGAGCATTATGATTGACTCCCTTTGCCAACAAACTAACATGTTAAAAAATAGATTTAAGCTCAGATCCTTAGTCTGGGTAAACTACTCAAAAGAGACCTATATGAAGTCGATTATTACTCTGTTCACTGCCTTCTTTTTAATGTTTGCCATGGTAAGCGAAGCTGATGCTAAACGCTTTGGCGGCGGTGGCTTTGGTAAATCTTTTAAAACATCACCATTTGCTTCTAAAAAAGCAGCACCGGCTAAAAAAGACCAACAGCAAAATCAAGCGGGTCAAAAGAAAGGCGGTATGATGGGTGGTTTAATGGGCGGCCTACTTGCGGGTGGTTTGTTTGCAGCACTGTTGGGTAGCGGAGCGTTTGAGGATATTCAGATAATGGATATCATCATCATGGCACTCCTTGCCTTTTTAGCATTCAAGTTATTCAAAGGTTTTATGGGCGCTAGACATCAAGCACAACCACGAATGGCCGCAGAGGGTAATAGCACTCAGCGTCATAACTTTGAAATGCCACGCGATGCGGGTGCTGCAGGAACATCTTCCTTGCAAGACGTTCCTGCAACGCAAGCAACAGGCTTCAATCAAGACGAAGTGCCTTTCAACCTACCTGCTGACTTTGATCAACAAGCCTTTATCGAGGGCTCTTTAAGCCATTACCGCACAGTCCAAGAATCTTGGAACAAGGGTGAACTAGAAGTTATTGAAGAGTATGTTAGCCCTGAATTGTTTACCGCACTGTCTCAGCAGCGTAATAAGCTAATGGTGCCACCGCAGACTGAGATTTTAGATCTAACGGCAGAAATTGTGCGTGCTGACCAAGCTGGAGATTCTGCTGAAATTAGCATTCTATTCCGCGGTGTATGCAAAGATGAGCTAGAAAAGTCACAAGATGGGATCTTTGATATCTGGCACTTACAGCGCGATTTAAGCACTGAAAATGCAGACTGGGTTATTGTTGGCATCGAAGCCGAATAACACTGTTGATTGGATTGTATCTATTATCAAAACCGCTCTTGTGAGCGGTTTTTTTTGCTTTAGAATAATGACCCCTTAGTTTCCATAATAATAAAGAAGGAATGACCATGACCCCTACTCTTGCAACAACCATGACCGCCGCTTATTGGTGCGTACTCATTGCCATTGTTATGCCGACACTACTCGCTGGCCTAGCAAAATTCACCAGTGGCTTTAGGCCAAAAGATAACCATAACCCACGTGCTTATTTGGCCACACTTACTGGCTGGCAGCAGCGCGCAAACTGGGCTCAACAAAATACTTTCGAATCAATTCCAGGGTTTATGGCTGCAGTTGTTATTGCGCATCAGATGGGGGGCAACCAAGATAGTATCGACATGCTCGCGATCAGCTACATCGTGCTTCGCATCGTTTATGGCGCACTTTATATCGCCGATATTGCACTGCTTCGAACTGTTGCATGGGCCTTAGGCGTAGCGTGCATTATCGGTTTATTTTTCACTTAAAGGACGGCTTATTTTTATTTAAAAAATACGTTAATTTTTCCCTTTTTCCGTTCGCATCCAGCTTACTTGTGCATACATGATAACGACTGCGGCAGCTGAGCCTATCGGGAAAAAGGGAAGTATAGCAATACTATAAAACCAAACAATCGCTTGTTGCCATAAGCCCAGCTGAGCAATTGAACGTTTCAGTAAAAAATTGAGGATAATACTCGGGATAGTAATCGTAAAAAAGATAGCCGAAAAACCTAGCAGGAAGTTCATATTTTCAGAGACTCCCTCACTAGGCGCCGTCGCATTAAAAATGCCCAGCATGACCCCCATAAAAAGCGCAGCAAAAATAGCAAATAAGGTAATAACATTAACCGCTGTTTTAGCGGCATTAAGCTTTTCTTGTAGAACGTCACTCTCTTGCTGAGATAAATTCACTGAAGACATAAGTACAACCTATTACCGTATTGATATTAAGCCATCATCTCAAATTAATAAGAAGCTTACTATGAATCATTAGATGCTTATTATGACTCATTAGATGCAGAGCCATAATTATCTCAAAAAAAAAAGGAAAGCGAACCGAGTTCACTTTCCTTTTTCATGAGAAGCGCTTACTAAAAAACGCTAGTATTTATATTCAAACAATATCTAGGGGTGCCTATTAAAGCGTCGCAGCCAATTCACTGGCAAGCTTGATGCAGCGCTTAGCATCCAACTCTCCAGCAAACTCAGCACCGCCCACTAAGTGCAGATTAAAGCTCTTGCCCATATCAGCATCTAGTTCAGTATGAAGTTTGTTGACGGATACCTGGCCCGCACACAATACAACATGGTCAACGTCAAGAATACGCGTTTCAACTTTCTTATTCTCATCTTTCCCAGTCGTGATGGTTACGTGTAAACCTTCATCGTCTACCTTATCGTAAGAAACACCACCAATGGTTTCAACGCCTTTCATTTTTACAACCGCGCGATGAACCCAACCCGATGTTTTATTCAAGCCTTTACCAAAGCTCGACGTCTTACGCTGCAGCATGTAAACCTTTCGTGGAGATTCTTCAATTTCCATTGGCTTTAAGCCACCGCGAGTTTCATTACTGCCATCGACGCCCCACTCTTTCATCCAAAGCTCTTTATTCAACGTCAAAGAAGGCCCTTGGTGCGTTAGGTATTCACACATGTCATAACCAATACCACCCGCGCCCATCACAGCGACACGTTTGCCCAGCTCCAAGCCTTTATCCAGTACTTGTTGATACGTAACCACTTTTTCGTGATCAACACCTGGCATATTTGGAACGCGTGGTGCAACACCTGAAGAGATAACGACTTCATCAAAGCCTTCAGCTTTTAATTGCGCTGCAGTCACGTAGGTATTCAATTTTAGGTTGATATTTAAAACATCGATTTGCTTCAAGTAATAACGAATCGTTTCGCGGAACTCTTCTTTACCCGGTATTTTACTGGCGTAATTAAACTGACCACCAATCACGTCACGGCCTTCAAACAAGGTTACTTTATGGCCACGCTGTGCTGCAACAGTGGCACATGCAAGTCCAGAAGGACCCGCACCAACAACGGCAACTTTCTTAGCCTTAGCAACGGGGGTATAAAGCAATTTAGTCTCATGACCTGCACGAGGGTTCACTAAGCAGCTCGCACGCTTCATCTGGAACGTGTGATCAAGACATGCCTGGTTACAGGCGATACAGGTATTAATTTCGTCTGCACGACCTTCAGCCGCTTTATTAACCCACTCAGAGTCGGCTAAGAATGGGCGCGCCATCGAGACCATATCTGCTTTGCCTGAAGCAATAATGTCTTCAGCAACATCCGGCATATTAATGCGGTTAGAGGCTACCACAGGAATACTCAATTCTTTCTTAACACGGCCAGTAATGTCGGCAAACGCCGCACGAGGTACTGAGGTTACGATGGTAGGAACGCGCGCTTCGTGCCAGCCGATACCCGTATTAATAATGTTAATGCCCGTTTTTTCTAATTCTTTTGCTAGCTCGATCACTTCTTCAATTTCAGAGGCATCTTCAACCAAATCCAGCATCGACAAACGGAACATCAAGATGAAATCGCTGCCAACTTCTTCACGAATCTGACGTACAACTTCAATCGGAAAGCGCATGCGGTTTTCGTAAGAGCCGCCCCACTCATCGGTACGCTTATTCGTGCGTTTGTTTAGCATTTGAGTAATGAAGTAACCTTCACTGCCCATAATTTCAATACCATCATAATTCGCTTTTTTCGCTAATTTCGCGCAACGAACATAATGACCAATGGTCTTGGTAATTTGCTTAGAAGAAAGCTCTTTCGGCTTAAAAGGTGTAATGGGTGACTTAACCGCAGAAGGGGCAACGTTTAATGGCGTATAACCATAACGACCCGCATGAAGAATCTGCAATAAGATCTTACCGTCTTCATCATGAACGGCCTTGGTTACTTTCTTATGAAAGTGAACCTGCCAGTTGTGCATTAACTTTGAGCCAAACGGAAGCAAATCACCCGCGCGGTTTGGAGAAAAACCACCCGTTACTAGCAAGCCACAACCACCACGGGCACGTTCTGCGAAATACGCTGCCATTTCTTCAAAATGCCAAGGACGATCTTCCAAGCCAACGTGCATAGATCCCATGATCACACGGTTTTTCAAGGTCGTAAAACCAAGATCTAGTGGTTCCATAACGTGTGGGTAATGTGGGTTTTGAGCCTGTGTCATTCTGCTAACCTTTGTGACTATTTCGGTGTGATGATTCTAAATATAGTTACTTTTTTTATATTAGAGTCATCATAATTGGGAGCTTTAATTTATGCTTCCAATATAGGCTGGAACAGCCCGCAGGTAAATGACCAATCATTGCAAATCAATATCTTATTTTAGCACTTAACGAAACACAGACCCTTTAATGCGTTTCTATTTTAAGTGTTAATACTAAGGACTGACGAATACAGATTTAATACACAGACTGAATACTACAGGCTGAATACTAACGACTTAACTTATTCGCCTTGCACGACTTCACCAATCGGCGCAATAACCTTTCCATACACCTCATTCAAAACCTGAGCTAACGCAGCATAAATTGCCGATAAACCACAGAAAACCCCCTCAATGCCGGCAATCTGCTTAATCGTGCTACTGCCCGTATAATCCCCTAGGGCTAATAAGAAAAACAAAAGGGTTAATGACGCAAAGACCACCTGTAATGCGCGGTTAAGTTTTAACGAACAGACAAACAACACTGCGGTAAACAAGCCCCACATACTTAGATAAGCCACCATAGCCATTTGATCGGGAGCATCGGCCAAGCCCATTTTAGGCATCACAACTAAGCCCACTAAGGTTAACCAGAAAAATCCATAGGAGGTAAATGCTGTACAGGCAAAGGTATTATTTTTTTCCATTCCATCAGTCCGGCAATTATTTGAGCGCAGCCGCCGTAGAAAATCCCCATCGCCAGAATCATAGCGCCTAAGTCAAAAAGACCCGCATTATGAAGGTTTAATAAGACGGTCGTCATACCAAATCCCATCAACCCAAGTGGAGCGGGATTCGCAGTGACATCTTCTAGCTTGACCACATTCAACTGACTTTCTAGTTGCTTAACACTGATATTCACAATTATTTCCTTGAGCGCGCTTAAACTTATAAGTCTTAAAGGCTTAAAAGTCTTAGAGACGGCGACTGCCGTCATTAAAAAACGCAGTCTACGACATATATTTCACGGCCGTTCAGTCTTAGGTCAAGGTTTGTTATATAAAAATAAAATCAACTAGCCGCTCTTACTTTACGGCTAAAACTATCCACCGCAATATTCAATAACGCAGCAATCACAATTAAAAATAAGGCTCGGTCAAAGCGCATATCTTCAAAGGCGGAGTCGATGTAAAAACCTAACGTTGTGATGCCTAAAATACCTAAAATGGCACTCTCTCGAATAATCACTTCCCAGCGATATAACAACAAACTTAAAAAGTGCGGATAAACTCTTGGCGTCACTTCATAAAAATATTGATTTAAGCCTTGGCTCGAATCCGCTCGCAGCGTTAATTGCTGACTATGGCGCATTAACAAATAACTGATCAAACCCGCATTATGTAACGCCAGCGCAAATACTGCAGGAATGCCTGACGGACCAAAGACCAATAAAAAGACAAATGCAAAAATCATCTCGGGCACAGAGCGTAATACTAATAATAACGTGCGCGCGAAGCCTCGCATCAATGATAACTTTTTAGGAAAAAATACTTGGCTTGCCCAAGGGTAAAACAGCAATACCAATAACCCCGTCAAGACCAAAGCGAGTTGCGATAATAGTAACGTCTGCCACAACGCCGGTAAGGCGATATCCAATAACTGATGCTGATACCAATCAATCGATGCGCCAACATCCCCGGTCAAAAGTGCCTTTGGCCAAATGTCGTGAGTCACAAATTGCAGTAATGAACTGCCATAAACCTGCGGTGAGTCGGGCAATGCGATAAACGCCAACACTAAATAACAGGGAATCAATAGGTAGGCTGGAACCCATCGGCTGTTCAGCCACCAGCGAATACTGGCGATTAAAATAAAGAACGACAATAACAAGCCTGCGGCTTCATCGTACTGGCCTTGTTTAAAGGCAGTTTCTAGATAGAAGCCTAACGTCGGCAAACCAATAAAACCTAAAATCGTACTTGAACGTAACGCGCACTCAAAACGATAACGGGTATAACTCACCATCTGAGGCCACGCCTGAGGCAACCAGCTGAACAGGTATTGGCTGCAACGATCGGCCTGGGGCGAAATAGTCGAATTAGGGACAGGGCTTTGCTGCTCGATTATTTCGGCAAACATTTTGGCAAAAATACCGGTAAACGGCACTAATATCGCAAGCACCCCTGTGGTTGCCGATAAACCATAGACCTGCATAAAAATCAGGCCCCAAAACAATTCATGCACTGAACGAATGGACGCTGAAAAAATACGGACACTTCTAGAATGAAAAAATAACGCGAGTATCAATCCTAAAAAAGCAGCACCGGATACTGCGATTAAGGCAAACGCAACGGTGATCATCACACTATCGGCAAGAATCGACAGCTCAGGAAAGCTCGGCTGCATGATGCCCTGCCCCATACGTGATAATTCTTGCCAAGGATCGACTTGATAAATCACTAAATCAGCAAAAGGCAAACACAGTAATCCCACAATAATGAAGGTGACCGATAAATTACGATGTGATTTAAATAGAAAGCTGAATAAAGAACTGAATAAAGAACTGAATAAAGAGCTGAATAAAACGCGCAGTCGTTGGCCCATAAAGCAACTTACTCGTACAAGGAGTCAAGTAGACCCGCTTGATACTTATTTTTAATCAACTCTTTGGCAGGAGAATCAAAAATAATTTTACCGGCTTTAATGCCAATAATACGATTGAAATTATTCAAAGCTTGCTGACGATTGTGCAAGGCAATAATCACCGTTTGATGACGCTTAAATATAAGTTCAATAATCATCTGAGCTTGCACAGGGTCTAAACTTGAAACCACCTCATCACCCAAAAAAATACCTTGCTGGCGATAAAAGGCACGACCAATTCCAATTCGCTGTCGTTGTCCACCAGAAAGCTGCTTTACCGATTTCCACAAGTGTTGCTCAGGATCAAGACCAAGTGAACGCGCTATTTCAGAGACTTCGTGCTTATGTTTAGCAAAAGGTCTAATCAGGTTCAGTACGTTATACAAGGGGTTATGCTGCTCTAGCTGCCCCATGTAGATATTATGATAGCCCGACAGCATATCAACCAAACCATGCTCTTGTGGACACCAAGCAATGTCATCAGGACACTGCTGATGCAATGCATTCAACAAGCTGGTTTTGCCACCACCGGAAGGCCCGAGGATAGCAATTTTCTCACCAGCATTAATACTCACTGTTATATTTTGCAGGCGAGTATCAAGCTGGTAATTTTCTAACTTCAGCTTAGCTTCGGCTTCAGACTTACTTTTGATTTTAGACTGAGTGTCAGCTTTTAATTTAGTGTCGAGCTTGGCCATAGGGTTAATCAATCAAGCCGATCGCACGAGCGGTATTTTCAATCGGTGCATAATCAGCATTCGAAGCAGGAATAAAAGATTGGCGAGGGAAGCTGGCCAATAAGTCAGGGTCGTTCATTTCTAACAAAGTTTTACGCACCAAGTTTTTAAACTCACTACCAAAGCGCTGATCAACATCGTTACGAATCGTCCACTGATAGTCTGGGTAAGTCGGTGTCGTCCAAATAACCGACACTTTATGGGTATCGACTTTGCCTTCGGCTAATTCTTTTTCCCAGACTTTAAAGTTTACCGCGCCAACCTGATAAGCACCGGATTGAACTTGTGAAATAGTACGACTGTGGTCGCCAGAGAATCCAACACGAGAAAATACATCATTCGGCGCAGCCTTAAATTCTTCACGCAAATAAAATTCTGGCATTAAGCGACCCGAAGTGGAACCTTTAGAACCGAAGGTAAACGTCATATCTTGAGTATTAAATGCTTTAAAGGCATCAGACAAATCGGCATTCGGTTTCAGACCCGTTGAGTGATGCGCAATAATGTAGCTTTTAAACGACTGATCTTCAAAACCTTGAGCAATGGCTTCAGAACCCGGTACTAATGTACGCGCACGAACCCCCGACAAACCTCCAAACCAAGCCAATTGCACCTGATCATTTCGGAAAGCTGTCACGGCTGCCGCATAGGATTTAACCGGAATGTACTTAACATTCACATCTAACTTCTTCGATAAATAAACAGCCACTTTATTAAAGCGCTGCTGCAATCGTGACTCATCGGCATCTGGAATTGCCGTGAAAACGAAAGTTGGTTTATTCTCGTTTGATTGAGTTTCAGCGTGAACCGTGGTTAATCCCGTTATTAATAAACAGAAGGCTGTAGCCCATGTCGTAAATTGTTTTTTCATTGTCTTTTCCTGTGCTCTTTATTTAATCGTTGTTATCGGTTTTTTTAATTCTGTTTAAAGTTAATTTTAGACTTTTAAAGTTCAATTAATGCTGATTAAGCAGCAGACAGTGCCTGTATATACGCTTCGACTTCTGCGGCACTGCCACGAAAGATGATACGTTCTTTACGCTTTGCTAATAAATAATCATACTGAGGGTCATAATACTCTCTCAGCAATACTCGAATCCACTCGCGATGCAAACTGTTATCGCCATTCTTATGGGCTTCTAACGCGTTATCTAGCATCGTGGTTAATTCTTGATGGCGAACACCGCCTAAACGCTTACGGATATTAAACATCGACTTTTGCAGTTCTTGTGCAAACAGTTCAAAAGCACTTAATTCACGATCAACAAGCTTGCCTTCTAAGCTGACTCTATTTGAACCGGGGGCGCAAAAAGCTTCCCACTCTGCTAATTTTTGTAAGATGTAATTACGAAACGAGTGCTCAACCCGAGCTTCTAAATCTGCCTCCACTACTATAATGGGGGAAGCATGCATCGCGGTTCTTAACTTCTCAGGTAATGCACAACGACCAATTAAATGACTTTCGTCTTCTAATAAAATCGGACAATTAGGCGCTTTATGATGCTGACGCAAAAAATTAATCGAGAGGGAATTTTCAAAATCAATTTGACTCGGCTGACCCGCTGCTCGCTTACCAAACGCACTGCCACGGTGATTCGCTAAACCTTCAAGGTCAATGGTATTGTCAAACTTCAATAGCAAATCAGTTTTTGCCGCACCGGTTTGCCCCGCGACGATATAGAATTTTTCTTGTCGTTCAGAATTGGTTGCATACTCACAAATACTATCAAGACGATCGATTAAAAAACGACGCATCGCTTTATAACCGCCCTTCACTAGCGGGTAGTCATACCCAGCTTCTTTCAGCCACGCTTGAGTCGTGTGTGAACGTAAACCGCCACGAAAGCAGTATAAATAGCCGTTAGGATTTTGTTTTACAAAATCAATCCATAACGCCATACGTTCGTCTTTGGTATCACCCGAGACTAAACGATGACCCAATTTAATCGCCGCTTCTTGGCCATCACGTTTATAAGAGGTGCCGACTTTTGCGCGTTCAATGTCGGTCATCAACGGTAAACTTTGCACGTACGGAAACGCACCTTTCTTAAACTCGATTGGCGCACGAGTATCGAACATCGGGGTATCGGTTAAGAATAACGCTTCATAATCATCCGTATCAAGACGCTGGCTTTCTATGGACATAGTTTAAAGCACCTCGACTAACGTCGTGGAGTTGCTTTTATGCTCAAATAGCTCACCGATTGGCTGAGCATATAAACCTTCACGGTTTAATAACTCGGCTAGCTCAGCTTCGGACTCAGGCGTCACCGCGATCAGTAAACCCCCACTAGTTTGTGGATCACATAATAAGTTGCGCTGCTCTTCACTCATGGGTGCAAGCTTGTGCCCATAAGAATCGAAGTTTCTTAATGTTCCACCGGGCACACAACCCATTTCTAAATAGTCTTTTACTGGTTCTAGAAAAGGAATCGCAGAGAAATCAATTTTAGCGGTTACGCCACTGCCTTCACACATTTCAATCAAGTGACCCATCAAGGCAAAACCCGTTACATCGGTCATTGCCGTGACACCCGCAATATCGGCAACCTCGGCACCAATTTTGTTTAACTGGCACATTACTTCTACGGCTAGGCCTTCATGCTCAGGTTTGAGTTTCTTCTGTTTTTGCGCGGTGGTTAAAATGCCCACACCCAGCTTCTTCGTCAGATACAATTTACAACCTGGTATCGCGGTATTGTTTTGCTTTAACTTCTCTTTGGCGACTTGACCCGTCACGGCTAAGCCAAAAATTGGCTCTGGAGAATCAATACTATGACCGCCAGCCAACATGATGCCAGCGTCCATGCAGGCTTGGCGCCCGCCATCGACAACTTGTTGAGCAACGTCTGCCGATAATACGTTAATCGGCCAACCTAAAATGGCAATGGCCATCAAAGGCTTGCCGCCCATGGCATAAATATCACTGATCGCATTAGTCGCAGCAATACGGCCAAAATCAAACGCGTCATCGGCGATCGGCATAAAAAAGTCAGTAGTACTTAAAACCACCTGCCCATTGCCCATGTCATAAGCCGCTGCGTCATCTTTGCTGCTATTGCCTACCAACAGGTTGGGGTCCATCTTCACATCCAACTTGGAAGCAACAATCGTTTCCAAAACCTGTGGCGATATCTTGCAACCGCAGCCTGCGCCATGGCTGTATTCAGTAAGCTTGATCGCAGAAGGAGTCGCAGTATTCGTGGACATATGAGAAGGCCTAAAAATCAAAAATAAAAAGAAGAAAAATTATCTGCTGAATGATACGGATTTCAGCCCAAAAAGTCACAATTTCTAGCCTTCAAAGGTAATTTAGATCAAATTATCCCTTCGCGATCACTGCTAAAATAACCCCTATATGTTCGTGGCCTTGGCTAATACATTTATTAATAAAAAAGGGGCAGATGATGATAGACGACTCGATTCCTAGAGCCATCATACAGCGTGATAAAAAATCTTACGCCATTGTGCCTAAAATCCCCGTCGGTATTATTACCCCAGAACAGCTAGATAGAATTTCTGCAGTCGCGAAGAAGTACGACATTCCTGCTATTAAAATAACGTCAGGGCAAAGAATCGCCTTAGTCGGCATCGAAGAAGATAAACTTGAAGATATTTGGCACGAACTGGATATGCCTAGAGGTCAAGTAAAGCCCGGCGAAAGAAGCCTACATTACGTGCAAGCCTGCCCAGGCATTGCCGCCTGTAAATACGGGGTTCAAGATGCGATTGGCATGGGTCAAGAAATGGATAAAGTCTTTTCGGATATCAACCTACCCGCTAAGGTCAAAGTCGGCATCTCGGGCTGTTCATTTTCTTGCGGCGAAAGCATGGTGAGAGACATTGGCTTACTGGGTAAAAAAAGTGGCTGGTCTTTGGTTATTGGAGGTAATGCCGCTCGTCGTCCGCGTATTGGCGATATTGTTGCTGAACGTTTATCGAAAGAACAAGTGATTGCATTGACGCAGCGGTTTTTAGATTTTTACGGCCTATATGGAAAAGAGAAAGAGCGAACCGCTCGCTTTTGTGAACGCCTCGGCTTAGAAAAAATTCAGCAGGCTATTTTAAATGAAAATGAATGGCTGAATCACTCAGCCAACTATGAAGAATGGGACACTGATTAATAGCATTTAACAAGAATAGCCAGACAAGACTTTATCGATGCCTTTCTTTGGGGTTTTGGTAAGTTTTTGAATTAGTTCAAAAGGAATGTCGAATAAGCCATAACGCTCACCGATATTTTCCAGCATTTTCATCCACACTTTCGCCGTCATTTCTGAATCGTATAATGCTCGGTGAAATCCACCGCTACTTTCAATATTACTGAAGCGCACAAGCTCACCCAATTTATGGCTATGAGCGTCTTGAAAAATACGTCTTGAAAGTAATAATGAACAAGAAAAATCACCGCAATAAGTACGATTAATGCGTGCAAGTTCGGCGTCTAAAAAACGCTTATCAAACGATGCATTGTGAGCAATTAAATTATCACTGCCGATGAAATCAGCAAAGCGATCCATCACCGACTCACAGCAATCCGCATCTACTAGCATCTCGTTTGAGATACCGGTGTAATCTTCAATGAACGCACTGACGCGTCGACCTGGGTTCATCAGTTCTTGAAATCGTTCGGTGACTTCGCCATTCACTAAACGCACGGCACCAATTTCAATGGCACGATCGCCAACATCGGGAGACAGCCCGGTCGTTTCGAAATCGAGGATGACTAAACTGTCTGCTCTATGACTCACGTTTAATACCCGCCTGAATAGTGTCATCTAAATGAACGTTTTTAATATTGGGCAGTCGGGCAATATTACGCATAATCTCGACCCCTTCAGTTTCGTAGTTTTCAATCATTTCTGAAGTCACTTTATACGGAGAACCTAAAGACAAACCTAACTTACCCTTGGTTAATTTTACTCCCTGTAAAATATCAGCGCCGCCCACTAAACTCAAAGGCAAGATAACATCCCCTGGGCGAAGGTAGGCTTGCAGGTATTTAGGATTAAAATATTTCAAGGTAATATCGCCATTGTCTTCGACATACGAACGAGAACCTTCAGGAAAAATCAAGAAAGGCTCATGCATCACCTGTTTAAATAAATCGTAGTCACGCTTATCAAGTTCCGCCGCTACGCTTGCCGCATCACATGCGCATAAATAGCCGATTAATTCAGCTTGTTCATCAGTGTCTAAAACTTCATCCAACCAAGATAAACTGTTATTAAGCTTTACCTGCTCGGTCTCTAAATTTTGATAATGCTGAATGAGCTGCATGAAATCGCGATAGCTAAACTGTTCAATCAGTTTAAGCCCAGAATTTGGCATTTTAATTAAAAATTGGGTGCGACGAGCACTTTTTTGCAATGCTGCCGCTAAACTATCTTCATTCACTTTTGTCGTACGCTGAGACGGCAAGGTTAAAAACATATTGCCGACGTTACTTGCTCCACTTTTCAAAAATAAGCTCGAAAACATACGGGGGCCAACCACGGTATTATTGTTTTCAGCGAGGTTATCAAAACCTAAACGACGTAATGCACTACGAACAAAATAAGGCCCTAAATAGCCTTCATGATGACCAATGATAAAAACACGATGGCCATGAGCTTTAAATACAGACGCTTCGTATAAATGACGTACACTATGACTTGATTCGATTTGTCGCTTGGAGTCGTTTTTAAACGATGCTTGCTTACCATCCTCGTCGACTAAAATAATATCTTGAATATAGCGGGCTTCTAAAATGCCAAAAAGCTTATGCCACATAGCACGGTCGGGTAAAACCGGCGATAATGACCGTTTAAATGAAAAGGGGGTCGCCAACAAGCGTTCAATCGGACTTTTATTAAACTCTTTAAAATACGAGTGCTGCAGCATCTGATTTTTACGCGCGACGAGCTTATCAACCACTTCTGGAAAATGCTGTTTAAAGTCCAGCCCTTGCTGCGTTGCATGACCAATCAGTTCATCCATGTGCTGGACTAACTTTTCGTTATAGGGAGATTTGCGAAAGGCGTAAAATTTTGTCCGTATAAAATCGATCATGCCTTTAAAGTTAGTCACCACACTGGCGGTATGCAGGCTTTGCTTAATAATTTCTGGTGCGGGTATTTTCATCAACCAATTGATTAAGCTGCGTTTTATAATATCGATCCAACCCGCAAGCTTTGAGAATATAGCCATAATCAAGGTTGTAAATTTTGAAAATAAGTCACGTTTGTCGATCGAGGCTAACGACTTTTCTAAGCGGTCTTTATTTTGCTGCAAAAACTGCAGGGCTTCCGCTTGCGTAAAGGCTTTATTCTTTAAGCCTTGCATTAGGGATTCATCAGCAGGCTTTTCATCTTTTACTGATGAGTCATCAGCAGGTCGCTCTTCTGTATCTTTACTCATGTCTACGCTATTTCCGTTAAATCAAGCATAAATATGCTGCCCTATCTTACCTTGCTATAAATATCAGGTCATTACCTGAGTCAAAAATCGCACTCATTTTCACTTCTAACCTTAATTCTCGCCTCAATAATGCCTCTTATGTTGTAGCATTGCAGGGCAGACTTATAAATAGAGGGAAAATATATGTTCAGCCGCTTATGGGCTTCGTTAAAGACAAAGGTTAGCGATAGAGGCTTTTGGATTTCAAATTTAATAACGCTTAGTTTTATGCTGATTATTATTATCGCCGTCTCAAGTTATCAACAGCGTAATATGCATTCAGGGCAAGCACTGAGCTTAGAAGGCATTCAGTATAGCGAAGGCCCTACCTTGGTCTATTTTTGGGGAAGCTGGTGCTCGATTTGCCTTACAACCTCCCCCTTCGTCAGCACGTTAGCGCTCGAGTCTGAGTACAATATTATCTCGATTGCGTTGTCTTCTGGAGACGCTCAGCAGGTAACACGCTATTTGAACGCACATGACTATCATTTCGAAGCTATTGATGACGATAGCGGAGAAATAAGCCAATCCTGGGGTGTCGCGGTCACCCCAAGTATCTTTATTATTGATACTCAAGGTGACATTCGCTTTATAAGCACAGGCATGACCAGCTTATGGGGGATGAAGCTGAGGTTATGGCTGGCTACTTTATAGTAGGCTTATTTACAGTATTAGATAATACGTATCCTAAAAAGGAACATCATCATCAAAGTTATTACCCGTAGAGGTAAAGTCTGATACATCAAAGCCATTACCTCCGTTATTATTGCCTGTATTGCTATCAATATTAGCGCCACCGGACATTCCGCCACCAAAGCCCGCATCCGCACTTTCGATGCGCCATGCTTGCAGGCTAGTGAAGCACTTCTCTGGTTTACCTTGAGCTGCCCAGAGACGGCCAGACAAGTTAAAATGCGCTATGATTTCTTGTCCTAATTGATATTGATCCATCAAAGAACACTTATCTTTTAATAGCTCTAGCGCAACATAGCTAGGGTACGAAGGGTTTTCACCTTCACCGCTTAGCTTGATAACAAATTCACGTTTAGTAAAACCATTCTGGCCAAACGACTGGGTTTCTCCAATTGAATGAATGATTCCCTGAACTTCAAAACTTTTAGACATGCGATTTACCTTTTACTCTTTTCTTATTTACGTATTCATTTTCAAAACAAAAAAACCTGAAGTTAGCACTGGGCTAAAATCAGGTTTTATTTAAAACAGCCCAACTAAAAACTTAGCGGCGTTTTGTGAAAGTCGTTTTTTGACGTACTTTTTGCTTACGTGCCTGACGTTCATACTTCTCTTTTTCTTGACCATCTAGGTGCTTCACAGGCTTAGATTCAACGCCAGCAAGGGTAGACAAGTCATCCGCTTCTTTTTGCTTCAATTCAATCCAAGTCCCTACTGGCACTTGTTTTGGCATAAAGATGCAGCCATAACGTACGCGCTTAAGGCGACTTACCGTTACACCTTGAGAGTCCCATAGACGACGCACTTCGCGTTTTTTACCTTCCATCAATACTACGTGATACCACTGGTTTGAACCATCGCCATCAAAGTATTGAACATCGGTGAACTTGGCCATGCCATCTTCTAGCATCACGCCGGTCTTTAAGTTTTTGATCATTTCTTCGGTAACTTCACCACGAACACGCACAGCGTATTCACGGTCGATTCCAGAAGAAGGGTGCATCAATTTGTTCGCCAATTCGCCATCGGTTGTGAACAATAACAAACCACTGGTATTGATATCCAAACGACCAACGTTTACCCAACGCTCGCCTTTTAGTTTTGGCAGCTTATCAAATACCGTTGGACGACCTTCTGGGTCGTGCTGAGTACAGACTTCGCCTTCTGGCTTATTGTACGCAAGAATTCGACGGGTTTTACCTGTCCCTTCTAGCTTGATTTCTTTGCCATCAACATGAATTTTATCAAGGTGGCTGGCACGTTGACCTAGCTCAGCAATCTCGCCATTCACTTTAATGCGACCGTCTGCGATCCAGCGTTCAATTTCACGACGTGAACCTAAACCGGCAACAGCCAATAATTTTTGTAAGCGCTCATTCTCATTCATAGTGCTTATGTAACCTTTCTCTTTGTACAGTTATATTTGACGAATAATTACCATCAGTCGTCAAACAAGGAATTTTTCTTTGTGCTGATATCAGCCACGGTTGAACTGCTTGCTGAAGTGTCATCTTCTAAGCTTAGTTCGTTTTCTAACGCTTCTTCTGCAAGGCGCTCTTTTTCAAGCCGTTCTTGTTCTAATAATTCTTTTTCTGCTTGGGCTTCTGCCAGCAATGCTTCATCTTCATAAGACTCTAACTCTGACTCTGAATAATTGTCACTAGCAGACGACCAGGTATCCGTTGCTGTATCGGTCACAGACGGCTCAACAGTGATTGTCTCAGTCTCTGCTGCCCCATTTTCTCGCGCTTGTCGCTCAGCTTCTTCTTTCATCAGTTGCTGCATTAAGCGTTCTTGCTGTTGAATCAACGTTAGGCCTTCTGAAGACTCGTCTTCAGTTGGTGCTTCAGTGGATGGTGCTTCAGCGGCATGTTCAACCTCTGCTGCCTCTTCTACCTTAGGCGAACCCGCCAAACGTGCTTGGTGATCAGCAATTTTATCCGCCAGGTCAGCAACAGACAGCCCACTATCGGTTTCTGATGACAGGCGCTGCTGGGTTTTATTGGCCATATCTGCAAAGGATGGCTGCGACGATGAACTTGCTACCGATAGGGAAGATTGGGCGTATTTATCCGCTAACTTTCTTTCTGTTGCCGCTTCTTCCGCTAAGCGCTCTTCGGCCGCTTTAGCTTCTCGTTCTGCTTCACGCTCGGCCGCCAACTCTTCTTCACTCGGTTTATTGAAGACATTATCTTCAACCTGCTGAACCAGACGCTGTGCTTCTTCTAGCTCTAATTCTGTTTCTGCGAGAACTTCTTCGCCACGTATTTCAACATCACCTTCGTTATCAAAATCATATTCTCGGGTCACCGATGCATTCTTCTCGGCATTAATGAGATCAAGGTTTTGATTGGCGTCATCGATTTCGCGAATCGCATCTAAAGTCGGTAATTCATCCAAACTTTTAAGGCTAAAATAATCTAAAAATTCTTTTGTAGTCGCATACATTGCTGGGCGACCAGGCACATCCCGATGCCCAACAACTCGAACCCATTCTCGATCAAGTAAGGTGCGAATAATCTGGCTGCTTACGGCAACCCCTCGCACATCTTCAATATCACCACGGGTAATCGGCTGGCGGTAAGCAATCAAGGACATGGTTTCTAATAACGCTCGCGAGTACCGTTGCGGTTTTTCATCCCATAAACGAGTTACCCAAGGTGCTACGTCTTTACGCACCTGAAAACGATAACCGGAAGCCACTTCTACTAGCTCAATACCGCGCTCTGAAAAGTCTTCTATTAAGCTATCTAATGCCTTTTTAATCGCTGGGCTTTTAGGTTTATCAAATTCATCAAACAATAACTGCAAGCGTTCTATCGAGAGCACTTCGCCACTGGCCATTAAGGCGGCTTCAATAATCTGTTTTAGCTTGGTCATTTCCATATTTATTGCGTAACCCTATCAATTTCGTCAGAGTCAAAATCTGATTTATAGTCGTCACTCAGTAAGCTCGATTCAATATGCCCCGGTCCATCAACCCGCGCTTTCACATGAATAGGTCCGAGTACTTCATGCTGTACTATGTCTAATAGCGATTCTTTAATCAGTTCGAGCATGGCAAGAAAGGTCACAACAACGCCGAGACGACCTTCTTCTGGCGTGAATAAATCACTAAAATTCACGAAATGTCCGCCTTTTAAGGTGGCCAAAATATTCGACATCCGCTCACGAGTTGAAAGCACTTCTTTGGCTACTTCGTGCTTTTCGAACATTTGCGCACGGCGCATAATGGCGCCCATCGCGAGCATCAGCTCCTTCATATCAACATCGGGATGAGCACGCTGTTGAATTTTTTCAGGGGCATCCACTTGGGCTATAAAGTTGTCTCGCCCCATGCGAGGTAGCTCTTCCATATCTTCGGCCGCTTTTTTAAAGCGTTCGTATTCTTGCAAGCGTCGTATTAATTCTGCGCGAGGATCACCTTCTTCCTCTTCTTCGCCTTCTTTACTGCGCGGCAACAGCATTCGACTCTTAATTTCCGCGAGCATCGCGGCCATCACCAAATATTCACCGACCATCTCTAATTGCATGGTCTGCATGATGTCGATGTAGCCCATATACTGGGTGGTAATTTCAGCCACATTCACTTCTAGAATGTCGAGGTTTTGCTTGCGAATTAAATACAGCAGTAAATCGAGTGGCCCTTCGAACTGCTCTAAGATAATTTCTAATGCATCGGGCGGTATGTATAAATCCATCGGCAGCTGAGTCATCGGCTGCCCTTGAATTAAGGCGAATGGCATTTCATGCTGGCGCGCAGCCGGTATTTTTTTCAACGGACCTTTGATCACAGTCTTAGAACTAGCAGGCTCAGAACTAACAGAGTCTTTATCCACAGGCAGCGCAACTTCTAACTGTTTATTTTCAGCTTCTATCGTCACGTTTGGTGGTAAAGAGTCCGCTTCAATCGTCATACTTTTTTAGTTGATACCATAGATGCCGACGGCCTGACGTACTCTCTCAATCATTTGCTGGCTCTGAATACGTGCTTTAACCGCACCTTTTTGCAATTCTTCTTCAATATCTTGTGGACGCGTTAATAGGTCATTGTAACGCTCACGAGCATCACCGATTTCTTCATTGATTAAAGTAAATAAGCGTTTTTTCGCATCACCCCAACCAATTCCATCAGCAAATGCCTGACGCATCTCTGCCGTTTGCTCTTCATTGGCAAACGCATTCCAAATTTGGAAAACCGTTGAGTCATCAGGATCTTTTGCTTCGCCTGGCTCTAGTAGGTTTGTTTGAATCTTATTAATGTGCTTTTGCAGCTGTTTTTCAGTTAAGAATAATGGAATGGTATTGCCATAACTCTTACTCATTTTACGGCCATCAAGACCTTGTAAAATGGCGACATCATCACCGACTTCGTATTCAGGTAAGGTGAAGATAGGCTGTTTTTTGCTGGCGTAAATATGATTAAAGCGCTGAGCGATATCACGAGCCATTTCAATGTGTTGAATCTGATCTTTGCCAACGGGTACTTTATCAGCACCAAACATAAGAATATCAGCGGCCATCAATACTGGGTAATTGAACAACCCCATGGTAATTGCTTTATCTGCGTCTTCACCATTTTCAAGATTTACATCAACCGCGCCTTTGTAGGCATGGGCACGGTTCATCAAGCCTTTACTGCATACACAGGTCAGCATCCAAGTAAGTTCTGGAATTTCACGAATATCAGATTGACGATAGAACATCGTATTATCAGTATCTAAACCGAGAGCTAACCAAGTCGCAGCAATTTCCGTCGTCGATTGGTGAACAAGTTTAGGGTCTTGGCACTTGATCAAAGCATGGTAATCAGCCAAGAAAAAGAAAGAATCGATGTCGCTATTCTGACTCGCTTCAATAGCGGGACGAATGGCACCAACATAATTACCAAGATGCGGAGTACCCGTGGTGGTAATTCCGGTTAAAACGCGTTGCTTGCTCATCAAATGCTCACTTATACATGGATACTGACACGCCGAATTTGAATCTAACTTTTTGACTCTAACTCTAACTTTTGACTCTAACTTAGGTGGAGATAAAAGCGGCTATACTAAAACCCGCCATGATACCTAAATTACGCTTTTAAATTAAGCGTTAAATTCGTACTGTCAGTGATGCAGTGAACATTTTTAAATGCACAATTACGATGTCATTTGCGGTAAGCACTTTGCAAAGAAAATACTACCAGCCATCTAATGTAGTTTTAGTCTAAAAAAGCCGAGGCATCGCCCACACCTTGGCGTAGCAATACGACTTCTTCATCCGTCAAATCGAGTACCGTCGTCGCTTCTAGCCCACAGTAACCACCATCAATCACTAGATCTAAACTGTGTTCGAGTGCTTGGCGTATGTCATAAGGATCAGACAGAGGCAGCTCGTCTCCTGGCATGATCAAAGACGTCGACATCAAAGGCCCATTCACTTCTTCTAAAATGGCCAAGATAATCGCATTATCAGGGACTCGCATGCCGATGGTTTTCTTTTTCGGCTGAATTAAGCGCTTGGGTACTTCTTTGGTCGCATTCAAAATAAAGGTGAATGCACCGGGTGTATGCTGCTTTAGTTGACGGTACGTTGCGTTATCGACTTTGGCATAGTTAGACAATTCTGAAAGGTCACGACACAAGAGTGTGTAGTTATGCTTTTCATCTAGCTGACGCAAGGCACGCATACGTTCCATGGCAGATTTATCACCAATAGGACAAACCAATACATACGCACAGTCTGTTGGTAATACCGCTAATCCGCCCTTTTGAATAATTTCAGCCGCCTGCTTAACCAAACGTGCTTGCGGGTTTTCTGGGTGTATCTGGAAGAATTGACTCACGATTGATCCTTTATCTTAATTATCAAAATTCACTATTTAGCCGCTCTTACTTAAGCAGCCTTACTTAACCGGCCTTATTTGCCACATATTGCGACGCTGCTGCAGAAAACACAACATCAGTCGAACTGTTTAACGCCGTTTCTGCCGAGTCTTGAATAACGCCAATGACAAAACCAATTGCAACAACCTGCATAGCAATATCATCGGTGATGCCAAACAAGCCACACGCTAATGGGATTAATAGCAATGACCCTCCCGCTACACCGGAGGCTCCGCACGCCGATATAGACGCGACCACACTTAATAGAATAGCGGTACCGAAGTCAATTTGCATACCTAAAGTATGCGCAGCGGCCAGCGTTAAGACCGTTATGGTAATCGCTGCGCCTGCCATATTCACCGTTGCCCCTAATGGAATGGAGATGGAATACACATTTTCGTCCAGTCCTAACTTTTCACACAATGCCATATTGACCGGAATATTCGCAGCCGAACTGCGTGTAAAAAAGGCCGTAATACCGGACTCACGCAAACAGGTAAAAACCAGCGGATAAGGATTTTTACGGGTAAGTGCAAAAACAATGATGGGATTAATCACTAACGCAATCACCAGCATGGCAGATAATAAAACCGCCACTAAATGGCCGTATTCGCCCATTGTGGTAAAGCCTGTTGTCGCAACGGTATTTGCCACCAGCCCTAAAATACCAATAGGCGCGAGTCGTATCACTAATTTTACGATGGTTGAAATGGCCTGTGAAATATCGAACATAAACAGCTTACTGCTCTCACTGCTTTTTTTCATCGCAAACCCCAATCCGATGCCCCACGCCAGTATGCCAATAAAATTACCTTGTGCGATGGCATCAATAGGATTCACGACAATCTTAAATAACAGGGTATTTAATACTTCCATCAAGCCTTGCGGTGGATTTGCGGTCGCGCCCGCGAGATCTAAGGTGAGTGTGCTTGGGAATAAAAAACTCAATACAACCGCGATAAACGCCGCCATTAAGGTTCCGAAGAAATAGAGTCCAACGATGGGTTTTAAGCTGACATCGCTACTGACCTTTTGATTGGCAATAGCAGATGCCACTAAAACAAAGACCAAAATCGGCGCCACGGCTTTTAGTGCCGAAACAAAAAAGGTGCCCAAAATGGATAACGACTGCGCAAAGTCAGGAGCAAGAACCGCTAATAGGCAGCCCGCAATAATGCCAACAACAATTTGCGGGACCAGTCCTATTGAACTTAATTTCAGTAGCACACGGTTATTTAAAAGACTCATCGCTCATCCACCTTGGGGGAAATAAGATAAAAGCATGAGTTTTAACAATATAAGCAAAAGATGTCTATCTTTATGCCGGTATAGCGCTCAATACATGCCCTAGCTCATCAGACGAAGGGAAAGTAGGCATCACACCTAAATCTAAACCAAATTTATTCGGTCCATGAAAGTCACTGCCGCACGAACCTAACAAACCTTCATCTTGAGCAATCTTTTTCAATTGACCCGATTGGTTTTTATCCATTAAGCCACAGCAAATTTCCATCGCTTGCCCCCCTGCATGCTGAAAAGCAGCAATACAATCTAACAGCTTAGTACGCGTTAACTTGTAATGATGAGGATGCGCTAATACCGCTTGCCCACCACTTTCGACGATCCACTTAACCACAGTTTCCATGGTAGGCCAGCCTGATTTCACGTCACCGACCTTGCCTGCGCCTAAATATTTCTTAAACGCCGTTTGGCGATCGGGCACCATGCCTTGCTCAACCAGATATTGTGCAAAGTGTGGGCGCCCAACTTCACCACCGGCCAATGCTTCTACCGCAGCGAAATCTATCTTCTTTTGCATTTTCTTTTCTAAGCGCTCTGCAATCGTAATGGCACGAGCACGGCGAACCTCTGTTTGTGAGCGTTCAGCCTCAATCATGACAGGGTGTGCTGGATCCATGCCTAAGCCAACAACATGTATTCCCATACCCCGCCATTGTGACGACAACTCAATTCCAGGAATTAAGCGTAAACCCCGCTCTTTAGCGTAATCTGCTACCTGACGGTAACCCACCATGGTATCGTGATCTGTAATCGCTAATGTTTCTATATTTCGACCAATTGCACGATCAATTAGCACCTCAGGATCTAAGGCTCCATCGGATGCAGTCGTGTGACAATGAAGGTCTATTTGCGAAGCCATAAAAATTCCTCAATAATAGCCTCCCATTGTATGCCCTAGGATATTGATCCACAAATGAAGTTACTCCTTGATTTTTTACCCATTGTTATCTTTTTCATCGTTTATAAGTTTGCGCCTGAGACGATTGATGCCATCAGCCCATTCTTAAATGCCGATCAAATCCAACAGCTCAGCGATATGCCAGCGATGGTTTTAGCAACCGCCGTGCTCATTCCCGCAACGATGCTGCAAATTTTGTATACCAAAATATCGACCGGCAAGGTCGAAACCATGCACTTAGTCACCCTTGCGCTTGTGGTAACGATGGGTGGGGCTACGGTGATATTACAAGATAAGACGTTTATTCAATGGAAGCCGACCGTTGTTAATTGGTTGTTTGCTGCTGCATTCTTTGGCAGCCGTTTTATTGGCGATAAAACCATACTAGAACGTATGATGGGCCAAAACCTGACGCTACCCGCGAATGCTTGGAACAACTTAAATTATGCTTGGGTCGCATTTTTTACCTTTAGTGGTACCGCTAATCTGTACGTTGCTTATAATTTCTCGGAAGATGTATGGGTAAACTTTAAATTATTCGGTTTATTAGGATTAACGATCCTCTTTATTATTGCCCAATCATTTTATTTATATCGATTCATGACGCCAGAAGATGCAACGCAAGAGAGCTCAGAAAAAGGTGAGGAGAAATAATATGTGGTACGCCATTATTAGCCAAGACGTAGAAAACAGCTTAGATAAACGCCTATCCGTTCGTCCTGCACACCTTGAACGCTTAAAAGTACTTCAAGCAGAAGGTCGCTTACTGATCGCCGGGCCTCACCCGGCTATTGATAGCGAGGATCCTGGCGCCGATGGTTTTACGGGCAGTTTAGTGGTTGCAGAATTCGACTCCCTTGTTGCCGCACAAGCATGGGCCGATGAAGATCCTTATATCGAAGCCGGTGTTTACCAGAGCGTCGTAGTAAAACCCTTTAAGAAAGTGCTACCTTAACCGGCAGCATTGTCTGAACAAAACGAATTACATTAACGCATTACGATAAGATAGACATGAAAAAGGTGGTACCCGTGAAACAGTTATTTTGCATGCTTTTATTAACCCTACTGACTGCAACCAGTTACGCAGCCGTTGAAAAGCGCTACGTTAGTGACAAGCTATGGCTGCAATTACGTTCAGGGCCTGGTGGTGAGTTTCGTATTTTAAAAGCACTCCCAAGTGGTGAGCATTTAATTTACCACGAGCAAACAGAAGATAAGAACTATACAAAAGTCACGACCGATAAAGGCGTAGAAGGCTGGGTTCTAACCCGCTATTTAGAAGATGAGCCGGTTGCCAAAGAAAAACTTATTTTGTCTCAGCGTGAATTGGTTAAGGTTAAAGCTGAATTAGACACTCTCAAGCAGCAAACCGAAACGCTGAGTGCAGAGAAGTCTTCCTTGTCGGGCGATCACTCTAGTTTGATCCGTGAAAAGAAATCGCTGGAAAAAGAATTGAAGCGTATTACTGACATTTCCGCAAACGCCTTGCAATTGGACAGCAAAAATACTCTGCTAACCAAGCGTAATAAAGAACTAGAGATTTTAGTAGACACATTAACCGCCGATAATACTCGTTTAAAAGATAATAAAGAGCGTACGTATTTAATCATTGGTGGTGGCTTAATTGTATTTGGTTTCGTGCTTGGTTTAGCCATACCCGCTATGCGTGGTGGCCGTAAATCTGCGGGCTGGTCTTAATACAGACTTCCTGTTTAATATTCTTAAATCTAGAAGTTCACTCTAGATGCAGTAACTAGATGCATTAGTTAGATGCATTAGTTAGAAAGTGCATTGCTTTTTTCACTTTAACCGTGACAAGGCAGTGCACTTACTTCAGATCTCCATTATGATGTTTCTCAACAGTTAAACATTAATAATAAATCATCGGAGATCTGAACAATGCGCTCTATTAGCTTGGCTCTTGGCCTACTACTTTCCCTTTCTTTTTCTACTCAAGCCGACGTTAGTGCAACCCCTATCGCTGCTGCTGATGCAAAAAAACAAACCATCGAAAAAACCATTGATCTCGTGATTGATACCAGCATGGGTAAAATTGAAGTTGAACTCAACGCAGAGCTTGCTCCTATTTCTGTTGCTAACTTTATGCAATACGTTGAAAGTGGTTTTTACAACGGCACCATTTTTCACCGCGTAATTAATAATTTTATGGTTCAAGGTGGTGGTTTTGACAAGTTTATGCAGAAGAAAACAACCTTACCTGCGATCAAAAACGAAGCCAAAAACGGGCTTAAAAATGATCGTGGTACTTTAGCGATGGCTCGTACTGGTATTGTTGATAGTGCGACTAGCCAATTCTTTATTAACCATAAAGATAATGACTTTTTAAATCACGGTGGCCGCGACTATGGTTATGCTGTTTTTGGTAAAGTCACCAAAGGTATGGACGTTGTCGATGCCATTGCTCGCGTTCAGACTAAGTCTGGCGATGTTCCGGTTAACCCTGTAGCCATCAAGAATATTCAGTTAAAAGAAGCGCCAGTGGCTATTCAGGCGCAGTAAAAGCACATAGCCCGCACCCCGCACTTTGGCTATTAGACTATTAGAACACTAGGCTCAATGACAGATCCAGTTCACCCTTACTCACATTTGTGTGCGTTAGGTCGTCATTAGAGCCTTTTTATCTCGCTATATTTCAATTAAACCTTATCTCCCATACCACTCTGTAAACGCTCAGGCTAAAATAGCGACCTTATTTTTGTTCTGTCGTGAGCTGCCCGTTGAAAAAATCATCACCTACTTTTAGTAAGACTCCTTCAGCGTCTAATTCACATAAACCAGAAGGCGTGACTCAGGCCTCGCTTCGCCAAGCCAATCTTAACTGGGACGCCCAAGGCCAGCCCAAGTCTGAAGAATTTGATGATTTTTATTTCAATACCGACAGCGGCATCGACGAAAGTCGCTACGTATTTATTAACCCAAGTAAGCTGACACAAAGATGGCAACAGCATAATGGCACTTTTACCGTATTAGAAACGGGCTTCGGTACGGGTCTTAATTTTATTTTAACCTGGTTTGAGTGGATTAATTTTCAGCGCAGCAAATCCTCACCTCTACAAAAGGAGCAGGCTAGTAATCACTTACATTTTATAAGCATCGAAAAATTCCCTTTAGACAAAGCCCAAATAGCCCAAGCCTTGGCCTTGTTTCCTCAATTAAGTGATTTAACCGAGCAGCTCATTGCAGAATACCCCTTGCTCATTAAAGGTTTTCATAGCTTGCAGTTTAAAGATCAAAACTTAACTCTGACCTTAATTTTTGATGATGTAGGCGCTGCTTTACCCCAACTTAATGGCCCCGTAGATGCTTGGTATTTAGATGGCTTTGCTCCCGCTAAAAACCCAGACATGTGGACCGATTCTCTCTACTCTTCTATGGCGCGTTTAAGCTGTGAAAAGACCAGCCTCGCCACCTTCACGGCGGCGGGCGATGTACGCCGCGGATTAACAGCATCAGGGTTTAAACTGCAAAAAGTTACCGGCTTTGGCATGAAGCGTGAAATGATGCATGGCACCTTTATTCAAAGTCAGGGGCCACTAGAGAATCCGTTGAACCACATCAAGCCTTGGCTAAAACCCGCTGCCAAGCCAGTTGAACACATTGCGATTATTGGGGCGGGCATCGCTGGCTGCACCACCGCTTATGCGCTGGCAAGACGCGGCATAAAAGTCACGATTATTGATCAACACGGTATCGCTACCGAAGCTTCAGGCAATCCTCAAGGAGCCATGTACGCCAAGCTAGCCGCCGGAGAAGCAACCCATAGCGATATTTATGTGCAAGGTTACCTACAGTCATTACGTTGGCTGTATCAACAACTTGAGCCAGGAGATGGCTGGGATAATTGTGGCTTAATTCAATTAGCGAGCACCGAGAAAGAAGCCAAGCGCCAGCAAAAGTTTATTGAAAATACTCACTATCCTAAACAGCTGCTGCACAGCTTAAGCCGCGAAGAAGCGTCTGATATTAGTGGATTAACGATGAACAATGGGGGCTTATTTTTCCCTGAAGCGGGCTGGGTTAGCCCTCTGCGACTCTGCCAGCAATTGGTAAAACATCCGCTAATTTCAGTCGAGAAAAAGGCCATTACTTCATTGGTTAAACAAGGGGATCATTGGTTGCTGACTGATGATTCTGCCTCTGGTGCTTCCGACAGCGACAATCGCCAATATAGCCATGTCATTATTGCCTGTGCCAACCAAAGCCAAAAGCTACTGCCTCATTGTTACCTTCCGACAAAATCGATACGGGGTCAGCTTACTTACTTAGATAAGCAGGAAGGCGATAAAAGAGGTATCCATCTAAAAACTGTTTTATGCGGAAAAGGCTATATCGCCCCTGCTGAGAATGGAAAGTACTGCTTAGGCGCTAGCTACAACATTAAAGATGATGAAACGGCATTACGCCTTAAAGACCAGCAAAAGAACTTTGACTACCTTGAGGACTTTGGGGAAGAATTTAAGCAACTGCATCAAACATTGAAGTCTACGGAAAGCTTGCTGCCTGGGCGTACAGGATTTCGCTGCACAACCCCAGATTATTTACCCATGGCAGGCCCACTCATGGATGATGATGCGTTTGATAAGGACTTCACCGCTATCCGTAAGAATCTGGCTCGCTACCCTAGACAAGCGGCCAAGTTTCATTCTGGACTGTATTTAAACATTGGTCATGGGTCACGGGGGTTAACCTCTGCACCATTATGTGCTGAGCTTATTGCGGCGTATATTTGCGAAGAGAATTTTCCATTAGCAAAAGATCATGCAGAAGCCTTACTCCCTGCGCGTTTTTACATCAGAGAGATGGTGAGAAATAAGCGCTAAGCCATATTCTTTTTATGCGGTTCATTATCTGTGGGCGTAATACTGTGCATCATACTGCGCTTTGAACGTACACGAATTGCACGCATTTCTTCTTGCAGCAATTTACACTGAGCGCGCACTAGCGCTAACTCAGTTTGCATTTGATCGATATTGACTAGCGCAGAAGAGAGTGTGCGCTTTAAACGCTGACGTGAGATGTCATTCATACAACCCCCTTCCATTTCTTAGATTTAAACCGCAGATTAGGATGTTTTCCAATCTCGTCTACTAACAATTTGGCAGCTTTGGTTAATGGGGTCAAATAATAGGGTTAAATGACCGGCTTTTAATTGTTCTTTAACCTGAGAAATCTTATCTTCTAAGCTGTATTCAAACTCACCATAATCGGTGCCATCACGGCTGACAAACTCGCCAATGATCCCTGCCAAAGCATCTTCAGATAATCCTTGATATGGAATTTCAATAACTCCGGCTTCTTCATCATCGTATTCGGGTGGCGCATTATGAAAATCAGACATGGTTGCCCTTATGAGTCGTATACGGAAAGGTATTTTAAACGGCGCGGTTTCAACGCGCGTGATGAGCGATGAATAAACGTGCTATCGACGGTGAGAGAAGTTAGATTCTCGTTCCCACTCGCACACCATTTTTAACTCACTATCGTGAGGGTTATGGCCTGTCTCGGAGCTTTCCCAAGAGAAGGTATGCTTGCCCGACAGTTCAGTTTCAAGGTGCACGGTCGCACTCGACCAATACATAGAGCGTAACATCGCTTCAAAACGACTGATCCAACGCTCCCATTCGTATTCAATAGAGTTATACGACGCAGCAAAGTGTATGAGTTGCGTATGATAAGTACCAGAAAACACGTCTGGGCCTGGCATAGAAAACATTTCACGGGATAGAAAAGGCCAGTCGTCATCTAGGCTAGAAGGCAGTTCCTGAATGGCCGACCAGTTCGTCCGGCGACGACGATACGCTTCAAGCTCTCCCCCTGCAGGGATATCTCGAATAATGCCGTAAACTATCGATTCTTGATCATAAGATGACATGGCTAAAGAACCACCTAAAACATGAAATTATGTAAGCGAATCAGCATCATAAGTTATTTCAGTGGAATAAAAAATGCCGACTGATTAAATAATATCGTTAAATATTATTAATGAGCCGGCCAAGGGACCTAATCACTATGAAAACTGTTCAAAAGATACTCACAATGTAAGCAATCGCTCTTTTAAAACATGATGTTAGTTATGACAAGTACCTAGCGAGAACGTTCAAATATTTTCTTCGGCAAACCATAAAATGCAATAACCGCCGCTATCAATGCAATGGCTGCGGCACTTATAAACACAAACTGAGAGCCTTGAATTGCCCAAGTTACTCCAGCTAAATAAGCCCCCAATGCGCCCCCTAAGCCAAACCCTAGCCCACTATAAAGTGCTTGCCCTTTTAAGCGCTGCTTGCCAGGAAAAAAGAGACCGATATAACTAATGGAAACAACATGCAATAACGCAAAACTAAAAGCATGCAGGCATTGTGCAAAAATCAACAAGGTTAGATTACTGGCAAAATAAGCCGTAATCGCCCAGCGCACAGCCGTAAGCAATAACGACAGTATTACCAGTTCTCGCCATGACCAGCGGCGCATGAAAAAGGATATTTTCCAAAACAGCACAATCTCCGCGAGCACGCCTAAAGACCACAATAAACCAATCATGCTATTGCTGTAGTCAAATTGCTGCAGGTGCATGGTGAAAAATACGTAATAAGGACCGTGGGTTATTTGCAACAGGACATTGATGATTAAAAAACTATACAGCCCAATCTTAAGTCGACGGTTTTTATCTTGCTGCTCGGGTGTATTTCGTTGTGCGATTGCCGTTTCATTTTTGGCGTCTTGATGGCTCTCAACCTCTTGGCCGCTCTCAATTGCTTGGTCATTCACAATCTCAGGGGCGCTGGCTGTTTTTAAGTCTGGAGCCGGTATCAAAACCAAACTATTCAGTACAATAAGCGCCATAATCCCCAGCATAATTGCCGGTAAATTTTCGATGCTGATGTAATCAAACGCCCAACCTAATACTGTCACCACAATGATAAATCCTGTGGAACCCCAGAGCAGCATGTTGCTATAAATACTAACGTTATCCTTAATATGATTCAGAGTCAGTGTTTCGTACTGAGGCAAAATTGCCGACCAGAAAAAACCATAAATAAGCATAATGACCGCATAATGCCAAAACTCAGTCGCCCAATAAAAAGCGACAAAGCTCAACGTCATTAATACCCCGCCCAAGCGCATCAGCTGAATAGGTGCGATGATGTGTTCAATAGAATAACTTAAGCTCGCCCAAATATTGGGCGCCACAATACGCACCGCGCTAAATAACGCCAATAGCAGTCCGATATCCGCAGCACTGAATGAACGGTGCTGAAGGTAAATCCCCCAGAACGGAACAATGCAGCCGATTAAGGCAAAGTACAGTCCGTAAAATCCAGACAAACGCCAATACGGCACAGGCATAGTTTTTCTCTTAGGAAGATAAAAAAGAAGATAAAGCGAGGCTAGGCCCATGAACATGAGCCTAGCTTAGAATATTAATACATCAGGAAGAGGCAGATTATGCTACTCAGCCTGACCTTTAATAATAGGCGTATCACACACGACGTCGGCATTCTGACCGCGGTTGCGTAAGAAGTGATCCATCAATACGATGGCCAACATAGCTTCAGCGATTGGCGTTGCGCGAATACCCACACACGGATCATGACGGCCTTTAGTAATCACTTCAATCGGCTCGCCCGCGCTATTAATGGAACGACCTGGAAGCGCCATGCTCGATGTTGGCTTTAAGGCGATATGAGCAATAATGTCTTGACCCGTACTGATACCACCGACGATGCCGCCCGAGTGATTGGCCAAGAATCCTTCTGGAGTCATTTCATCGCGGTGCTCTGTGCCTTTTTGGGCAACACAATCAAAGCCATCACCGATTTCAACGCCTTTTACTGCATTGATGCTCATAAGTGCATGAGCGATTTCAGCATCTAAACGATCAAAAATGGGTTCGCCAAGACCCGGTTTTAAGCCTGTCGCTGTCACACTGATTTTTGCACCAACGGAGTTACATTCTTTGCGCAATGCTTCCATGTAAGTTTCCATTTCTGGCACTTTAGATGCATCGGGGCAGAAGAATGGGTTATTGCGTACTTCATTCCAATCGAAGTTAGCTTCATCAATCTTGATCGGGCCAAGTTGAGATAAATAGCCACGAACCTCAATGCCTTTAGACAATAAGAATTTCTTCGCAACCGCACCGGCGGCAACACGCATGGCTGTTTCACGCGCTGAAGAACGACCACCACCGCGATAATCACGGAAACCGTATTTATGGGTGTAAGCGTAATCGGCGTGCGCCGGACGGAAGGTATCGGCAATGTTGGAGTAATCTTTTGAACGCTGATCGGTATTTTCAATGATCATACCAATTGGCGTACCGGTGGTTTTACCTTCAAATACACCGGATAAAATTTTCACTTGGTCAGGTTCGCGACGCTGAGTCGTAAACTTAGACGTACCCGGTTTACGCAAGTCTAAATCGTGCTGCAAATCCGCTTCGCACAATTCGATTCCTGGAGGACAACCATCAACAATACAGCCTAATGCGATACCGTGACTTTCACCAAAGGTGGTAACGGTGAAACTTTTACCAAATGTATTACCCGACATATTTTTGTCCGTTTTAAATTTTTAATTAACAGCTTAGCATTGGGTACTTATTCCGCAAAACGGCGTAAATACCTCCCTGTAGCCTTAACTAAAACATCCATGTTTTAGATATTTGCTCCACAATCACCCAACACTAGATTGTTTGATACAATTATTTTGATTCTACAAAGCTATTCTTTAAAAAGTATTCTTTAAAGCTTTAACTTTAGCGCTTCAGCACACTCATCAAGCTGGTCGGCGGTTAATACAAAAACACCGTGGCCACCCGCTTCAAATTCTTGCCACATAAAAGGCACTTCCGGATAAGCATCTTCTAATGCAGGCCAGCTATTACCGACTTCTACAATGAAAATACCATCATCGGCTAAATACTGACGTGCTTCTGCCAACATAATGCGTACTAAATCCAAACCGTCTTCGCCCGCGGCTAGCGCCAATTCCGGCTCGTTATGAAACTCTTCTGGAAGCGAGTTCATATCATCTGCATCAACATACGGAGGGTTTGAAACAATGATGTCGTACTTGCCATCAGCGGCGCTAAACAAATCAGATTGCAAAGCCATCACGCGATCGCTTAAGCCATGACTAAAGATGTTTTCATCGGCCAACGCTAAGGCTTCAAAGGAAATATCCAACAGTTCAACATGAGCCTGAGGAAATTCCACCGCACAGGCGATACCGATACAGCCACTGCCCGTACACAAATCCATAATACGATTAACAGTTTTATTACCCAACCAAGGCTGAAAACGTGCGGCAATAATTTCTGCAATGGGCGAACGCGGGATTAATACACGCTCGTCTACTTTAAACGGTAAGCCATAGAACCAAGCTTCACCCGTAATATAAGGCGTCGGCATACGCTCATTAATACGGCGAGCAAACAATGCAACAACAGACTCACGCTCAGTTCGAGTCAGACGTGCGGCTTGCCACACATGATCGATATCCCAAGGCAAGTTGAGCGCATGAGTCGCTAACATAACAGCATCGTCTAATGCGTTATCTGTACCATGACCAAAAAACAAATCGGCTTCGTGCATGCGGCTAATGCCCCAACGAAGGAGGTCTTGTAAGGTTGAAAGCTCATTCACGGCTTCTTCACAAGCTTCGCTCGTTAAGATAAAGGGAATGGTATCAACATCAGAGATACTGGTCACAGGCACACCGAAGATAAAAATTAGGGCGACATTCTAGCATTGAGAGGGCAAGCAACCAAGTTTTGAAGAACAACACCACTCCAAATAGATAAGAGATCCGTAGCCAAGCATATACCCCTATCATACCTTGATATGTAAAATAACCATTATAAACAATCAGTCATTAGCAGACGGATGAATAAAAACAATTTTTCTTATGAGGTAGCAGCAGTATGTATAAATGAGTAGATTTTTAATCGGGAATCACAATACGAAAGTAAATATAACAACCATATTTATAAAAACTAAACAGTGGCATTCCAATAACTAATTGTCGTCATGGAGAAGGGAATATTTGTTATCATGAATATAGCGAGTAGGTAAACTACTCGCTATATCTTCAAGCATTTAGAAGCGTTTAATATTCTTTAGATTATTAATATCATCTTCTAGCGATAAAAACTCTTCTCGCGATACGTAAACTGCAATTTTCTCAGCCGCTTTTGTATAAAACTCATTTAGAGCCTCAGTTAGAGCTTTATCAGTGTTATCACTATATACCTTAGGCTTAAACATTAGATTAATTAATCCTCCAATGCCTTGGCTTCCTCTACTGTCAGCCTGCTTTATGTACTCCTTTGAAATATTAAAATCAGAAAGGTTGATGCGTTTATTGATAAATACCTGCTGTGTTAGTGGCTCAATGAAGCTAACGTTCAGCTCACCAGTAATTTGAATAACACCTTCTTCAGAGCAATAGCCATGCTTGCATTCTTTTTCAGTAGTCTTTTTATTGATTACTAAACTCAATTTAGGAACACTGGCTAAGTAAGTGCGTTTTTTATCAGTATATGTCATATCATCAAATGAACTATATTCGGATGTGCGAAAACCTTTTTTTGAAATAATTTCTTTAAAAGTATTCTGCATTGAAGATAAAAGTTCATCTCTATAAGACTGATTAAAATTGGCATTAAAATTAACACTAATTGATGCTTGATTGGCCATCGCCATAGCATAAAAAGGGTTATTAGGGACTGCTGGTGCACCTGCCTTATGATCTTTGAAATCCGGAGTAACCACTGCGATTAATTTATCTGCAGCTTGCTCTTGCTCTGGAACGCTATAACTGAAGTCAATTTGCCCAACTTCCTTATTAGTCATGGTGCTGCACCCGGCCAATACCGTTAAAGCGCTAGCAACAATCAAAGTTTTCATACTTAACAACGGAGACATTTAGTGATTTCCTTTTCGTGAATTTTGAAGTGCATTATTCTGTCTATTTTTTTAAAAATGTCAATAGCTACCAATATGACTGCCGATATAGATTACGTTATTTTTGCGAGTTAAAAATTTCGGCCTCAATATGATTTCTCAAAACTATTTCAATTAATCTAACTACGACAAAACGTTAATCAACAATAGAGTCTGTAAAAGAAAGCTGCTAAGGCTCAAATCGTAGAAATAAGGCAGATAGGCCTTGTTAGCAGCCCAGATTAATGAATGACACCGCTAACGCTGACCATAAACGCTACTGTGCCCTTGTTCAAAAGCATCCAGTGCTTCTTTTGCGATATAACGTCCCATTTCGATCATTTCATTGGCTCGATAGAACTCATACATTTCGACGCAATCTTTAGGAATTTTAACCAGTAGATCCGGTGGATAACCGGCAATTTTGTATTGGCTTAATGAGGTTTGCATCACATCAAACATTTGATACAAAATACCGATTTTACCGAGTTTAGAGCCGCTAATTTCTGTTTTAGCTTGTGCATCCTCGCCGCTTTCTGTTTCGTCTTGGCTAAACCAGTCGCTGGCCTTATTGACCATGCTATTGAGCCAAAGATTTGGAGCAACTGCATCGGGAGTAATATGTTTGAGTTTGCTGGTAATTTTGCCCTTGAACTCGGCAACAGCACCGTCGTTAGAACTATTATTTGCACTTTCTTTTTCAGAATCAGTGTCAGCATCTGTATTCATCTGTGCATTAGTACTGGCTTCAGCACCTGTCTTTGTACTATCTGTCTTTGCATTTACATCAGTACTTGAATCAACATCTGCGGCAGACTCTTCAGTCGCTTCATTACTTTCGCTCGCAAGGTGATTTTGAGCTTGCTCTTGATGCTCTGCTTCTGACATCGCTGCCCGATCAAAATCTGCTTTTTCTTTAGCCTGAGCTTCCACTTCGTCAGCAAACTGCTTAATGTCTTTGATTTTAGGCTTTGGCACATCAGCACTTAAATCAACGGCAATAATATAATCGGCATGAGCCGATACTGAAGCGGCAATCGGTAATGGGTTAAGTACTCCACCATCGACGTAGAGCCGCCCCTCATGTTCAACAGGTTGAATAAGGCCTGGAATTGCTCCTGATGCTCGCATGGCTTGCTCTAATGAACCACGCTGAAACCACACTTCTTTTGAGCTAATTAAATCGGTTGCTACTGCGGTATAAGGAATTTCAAGGTCTTCAATTTGAATATCGCCTAGCATGTCAGACAAAACCGAAAATAGCTTATCACCCCGAATTGCGCCATTACTAATAAAGCTAAAATCGACTAATCGCAGTACATTTAAATAGTTAAGCGATTTAGCCCATTCATAAAAAACGTCCAATTTATTTGCGCTATAAAACGCTCCGACGACTGCACCAATCGAACAACCTGAAACAGATACAACCTTGTAACCTCGTGATTCTATTTCTTGAATCACCCCAATATGAGCCATGCCTCGCGCACCACCACTGCCCAATACGAGTGCCACTGTTTTGCTCATTACTTCTTCCTCAATGCTAAATTAATTACTTCAATCGGCTTTATTAGTGCAATCGCTTTATTATTTCAACCGTTGTCACGGTAAACCGTCTTTCAACTAAAGCCTTAATGACGTCTAGGCCATAACATAAAGCGTAATTGTGGTTCTAGATTATTCCCTGGTGGTAAAGTCAGCGCTCCGTGACCAAAGACAGGCAGTTCGAAATCATCATACGTCGCGGCGCGTAATTGCTGCGCTAGACGTGTTGAGCACGCAAAATTGTCGGCCATGTTATTAGCCTCATAACAATGCACCACCAAATATAAACGGCGCTTAATCGTATTATCTAAGTTTCTCAGGGTCGATAATAAGATCTCTGACTTTTCTTCGTCTATTCGTCCATCAATCGTCACTAAGCCTTCTAGCCAGCCCGATTCCTTGCGTAACAAGGCCTCTATATTCTCACGTTCAACATTGTCGTTCGTCAGTTCGTCGGTCGTAGTGACCTGATCTAGATTAAAATACAATTTTTGCTTACTGCGCTGTACGGTATAAAGAACATAAAGTTTGTTAGGTGAGCCTGACACCATAGCGACAACATACGCTTGGTTTTTATCACGCCCGTAAAGTTTGGCATTATTAAATATGTCATTCGCCCAAAAGTTACTACTACCACAGTCTAAGCCTTTGCAGCGGTATAATATCTTTTCGTCTTGCCACTGTTTTAAAAAGTACTCCATCACCTGCTCAACATCATGATTGGTTGAAATCTGCCAGAACTGACGATTGATATCGCCGGTAATCAAGCGCTCAACTTCGCCTGAAGTCGCTGCGCGTTTGCGTTTTAAGCCAGAGATGATTAATCGATATTCAGCATTTTTTACTTCTGTTTGTTCTAATAATTCCGCACGTGGAAAGCCATCCATCGTGGGTACGTCGGCCGCAGAAACATGACAAGCCGCTAATATACTTAACCCAAGCATCAAAGACGTTCCCTTTTTCAACAAACCTGCTGCTGAAACGCAGTATGTGGGTGAAAGTAATTTCATTGCTTGCTTAAAGGAACTCATGACCGATAATTGCATCTTATAAACTCTTACAAAAAATAGTTTTAACTTATTAATCCGAGGTTACCATGGCTGAACCAAAATGCCCTAATTGCAGCACTGAAGGTATTGAGCACTTCAAATCGAAAGAAAGCATAGAGCGCGCAAAGAATGGCACGCCGTGGTTTATTTTAGTCTACTGTGATGCTTGCGGGCACGTTCATCAAACATTGACTAAGCATGTTTTCACCACCTCGACGGCTTCTCCCTTTATAATGCCCAGTATTAAATAGCCGGTAGATTAATTACACCATGTTAAGCCCTAACTCTCCTTTTTATTGCTCACATTGCATCGCCTGCCGCTTGCCGTCTGCACGTTGTGTTTGCGACCAAATAGAACAGGTTGAGTTACCTTTCATTATCAATATTTGCTGCCATAGTAATGAATGGCAACGTCATGATAATACGGGACAATGGGCATTCTTAAGCAGTAACGATATTCACCGCATTCGCTGGCACCGAAAGCCAGAACTTATTTATCCAAAATTTAGCGCTACTGAATTTAGTGCTACTGAATTTAGCACTAATAGTGACGAGCAAGCTGGCCATTATCTATTATTCCCTAGTGATGACGCTGCAAATCTTAAACAGGTCATTTTCGATGCGACTGTTGATGCTCATCCCATCAAAGCGCTTTGGATTATCGACGGTACCTGGCAAGAAGCTAAAAAAATGCTGCGCCAAAGCCCTTGGCTTAAAGCTTTACCAAAAGTAAGTATTCAAGAAACCGAAGGGGAGGCTCTGGAAAGCCATTTCAAATTGCGTAAAAACCAGCAAGGATTATGCACCTTTGAAGCCATCCAAGCGGCCATTAAGTTTCAAGACCCTTTAACCGCACAAAGCTTGAATACTAATTTTCATTTATTTCAAAATACCTTACTGGATTTGTTGCGCTAACAGCCTCCTGCTATCATGCCTTTCAGCTATGTTAGCGCTTATGTTTACGCCCATGTTTGCTGTGTATTTTCACAGCGGGCTTTTAGTCTATTATTTTAGAGATTTTTCATGCTATATCGAGTTTTAACCCAACGATCATCTTATCCACTGCGCACAATAAAATTCTGCCTCGCGTCCGTTGTATTGATGAGCTTAGCGGCCTGCCAATTTAATCCGTTAAAAACCGAGCCCGAAATAATCCCTCCGGAATATAGCCAACAGCAAAAAGCGCTTGTTCAACAGCAGGCCGAAATGATTTTCGAGCAATATTACCAATATCAAATTGATTCTAGCCCTGTTCTGCGCAGTACATTAGCCATGCCTGGTCAGTTTGAATGGGATGACATATCCGTTGCTGCACAGCAAGAATACATCGAAACCCTTCAAGACTTTCGTCAGCAGCTGATTGAATTAGAACAAGGGGCACTCAACCCTGATAACCGTTTGTCGTATGAACTGCTGCTGCACCATATTGAGCAAGCCTTGCTCTTTACGCCTTTCGAACATCACCGTTATGCCCTTTCACAGATGGGTGGCTGGCATACACGCATACCTAATATTCTGATTAACTACCAAAGCATTAATACCATTCAAGAAGCTCACGATTACATCGATCGTATTAATGGTGTTCGTCATCTATTCAGCGAGCTGATTAATCGCCTAGAAGTCGCAGAAGCCTCTGGCATTATGGTTCCTCAATTTGTTTATCCTTATGTGTTAGAAGCCGCAGAAAACGTAATTAAAGGTGCACCATTTGATAACCAAGGCATTAGCCCTATTTGGCAAGACTTTAATAAAAAAATCGATGGCCTAGATCTATTTGCCAGTAGTGACAAGGTGCTGCTGAAAAAAGCTAAAAGAGCATTACAGCGATCTCTACTACCGGCCTATAAAGATTTAATTTCTTTCTTGCAGCAACAGGTCTTACGAGCACCCAAGCATCAAGCGATCAGCGACCTACCGCAAGGCGAGGAATACTATCAACTGTTACTGCAGAGCCATACCACAACCAATTTGACCGCCGAACAAATACACAACATTGGTTTAAAAGAAGTGGCGCGCATTCAGAAGAAAATTCGCAAGTTGATAAAACCTCTAGGCTACCCAGAAGCGGATATCGAAGGCGCAGTCATTGAAACACTGGATCTGAAAACGTTCTTTACTTGGATGGAAGACAGTTCAGAGCGTTTTGAGCAGGACGAGCAAGGCGAAAAAGATTTTATTGCCTACCAGCGAGATAAAGTTGCCGCCATGTCGATGCGCCTGCATCAGAGCTTCTTAGAACTGCCTAAAACGCCGATTGTTGTTCGTGCAGTTTCTAAATATCGCCAAAAAAGTGCGCCTATCGCATTTTATGAACAGCCCGCTCTCGACGGTTCACGCCCGGGTTTTTATTATGTAAACCCATCGCGTCAGCACGACTTACCCAAGTATCGCCTAGCCGCCTTGGCTTATCACGAAGCGTTACCAGGCCATCATATGCAAATTGCCCTAGCCCGTGAAAATCAAAACCTAGCAAGTTTCCGTCGTTTAATGAGCTTTACTGCTTATAGCGAAGGCTGGGGACTGTATGCAGAAAAACTAGCGGATGAGATGGGTGGCTATACCTCAAATGAAGAACGTTATGGTCAATTAATTATGGAGCTATGGCGAGCCGTGCGTTTAGTTTTGGATACAGGCCTGCATTCAAAAGGTTGGTCTCAGGAACAAGCACTGGCTTATCGATTAGCGAATACGCCTTTTTCTGAGCAAGACTCGATTCATGCGATTGAACGCTATTTAGTTATGCCAGGGCAAGCAACCAGCTATAAGATTGGCGCATTAGAGATTGAGCGCTTAAGACATAAAGCGAAGAAGTCGCTTGGCAGAGATTTCTCATTACCAGAATTTCATCAGGTGATTTTAGGGCAAGGCGCACTACCCTTAGATGTCTTAGAGCAGCAAGTTGATTTTTGGATTGAGAGTAAAGACTCTTAATTGAATGTCTCAAAAGGCGGAAACAAAAAAGGGCTTCAATTCATTGAAGCCCTTTTTTTATGTGCATTTTTATGTGCAGTTGATTAACGCGCTGTTAATAACAACTGCTAGAAAAGCTCGCGCTATTCAGCCGCTTCAACCAAGTTGAATTTAACTTCACGCAATACTGGCGTAATGCTTGCGATCGTAACGGTTACCGACTGCTCTAAACGATACGCTGTCTCTAGGTGTTTATGCGTCATGGTTTTTGTATCGAACTTCCAGTCTTTGTTACGACGAACATCGATCTGGCCTTCAATACCACAATCATCCAAACGAACCGTAAACCCACCGCTGTTCACTTGTACAATCTTCCCCGCACGTTTAACGCCTTCTTTACTTACGCTGCTTGACTCTTTCTCTAGCGTAAACTGACGCAGTAACCATTCAGCTTTTAACCACTGATCAGCCTGCCAAGCAGCCATACGGCTATTATTTTGTGCTTTGCCCAATTGCTCTAATACATCCGCTGCAATGGCATCCATTGGAGTATCAAACAAATACGACTTAACCAAACGGTGTACTAATAAATCATTGTACTTACGAATCGGCGAAGTAAAGGTTGTATAAGCCGTTAATCCCATACCGACATGAGGCTTAGGCTCGGTGCCAAATTTACTGCGCTCAAGCTGACGCGCTAAAATTGCCTGCAAAGGTAATTCAAACTTGCCGCCTTCCGCTTCTGGGTCACCCGCGGCGATCAATTGCTGAATCTCAATAAAGCCTTCTAGCGTTGAGATTTTTTCAGGATTAGCAATCTTCAACTGTTCTTTTACTAATGCACGAGCTTCGCCTTGGCGCTCTGAACGAATACCTGCGTGCTGAATAAATAGGCCATGTTCTTTTTGCGCTAAAAAGTCTGCAACACTGCGGTTAACTGCAACCATGCACTCTTCAACCAACTTATGGGCAACATTACGTTCTGATGGCACAATTTGATCAATCTTACCTTGATCATTCAAAAACGCTTTGTACTCAGTACGATCATCTAAGACTAGATTGTGCTGACGACGAAAACCATTTAATGCAATCGCGCAGGCATTTAAATCGGTCAATACCGGCTGGATAACTTCATTAATTTGCTCATCACTCGAACTGGCATCGTCTAAGAATGCGGCCACTTGGATATAGCTTAGTTTGGCTTTTGATTCGATTAACGCTGACTCTAAACGATAGTCAGTAATCTCACCTTGCTCTGAAATCGATAAGTGACATACCAAGGTTGGACGCACTTGATTGGGTAGCAACGAGAACGCGCCTTCAGATAAAGCACTCGGCAACATTGGAATCATGTTATCAATAAAGTAACTCGAAGTTCCGCGACGCAAAGCTTCTTTATCTAAATCTGAACCTGGTTTGATCGCGCAGCTCGGATCAGCAATAGCGACTTGCAAAGACCAGCCCATATCTGTTTTTTGACAGCACAACGCATCGTCCAAATCACGGCTCATCGCCGAATCAATGGTGAGCCAGTTAGATGCGGTTAAATCCGTTCGAGGGTCAGCTGAAGTCGCTTCATCCATAACGGATAATAACGCTTGAGCTTCATTCTGGCAGTCTTCTGAAAAATCACCCGCTAGGTCCCATTTACGCATCATCATATTACTTTCAATTTGACGATCGTTAGTTTGACCAATAACGTTTAAGACTTGCGCTTGAACTTTACCGTGAGGATAAGGATGCTGAGAAATTTTGCAGGCAACTAGGTCGCCATCTTTTGCACCGCTGCGCTGTGCAGGAGGAACAAAAACCCAACGGTTAAACGTTGGATGGTCAGGGGAAATGAAATGCCCCTTACCTTTAACAATATATTGTCCAATAAATTCATCTTGAACAGATGAAATTAGCTTTTCGATAATCGCTTGGCTTTTGCCGTCTTTGGTCTCTTCGACTTTAAAAGCGATGATATCGCCCGACAGGACTTTATCCATTTCGTCTGGGCTTAAAAAAAACTGTTCGTTATCGTCGGTATTCACAAAGCCATAACGACCACCGGTTGCGCGCACCCTGCCTTCATGACGAGGAATACTGGAGTGGATTTCTTGCTTTAGTGACTTAAGTTGAGACAGTGCATCGAGGTTTAACATTAAAACTTCTTCTACTAACGATATGAAAAGAAGCAGTTTAATGGCTTAGGGCAGACTAAGCCAGTAAATAACCATAAACCTAATACTTCAAGCTCGCACCAATACGCCAATATCGGCTTTGCCCTGGTGTTGCTTTAACCAAAGCCCCAGCATCATCAAAGGCTCGCACTCGTCGATTTCGAAGCTGGCCTACCTCGGCATTAAGCCATAACGACTCTCGCCAATGAAAATCAGCGCCAAGACCCACCTGCCAATTGCTGTACTGCAAGCTCACGTCTTTCTTGACCGTATCTGTTTTAATTTCTTCCTTCCAAACTCCACCCGCGGGCTTAATCATGAAGTAACTTTTCAGTGCATTCGATAAGCGATGTTTAACATTAATATTGGGAAAACCCAGTTCAACCCAAGTCCGCTGTGAGGCTTGAAACCCTACCGATACCAGAGGGCGAACATTATAATCACCAAATGCACGATTGACCGTTAAACCATACTGCCAAAAACCGCCATTACCCAGTAGCCGACGGCCCGTTACAGAACCGTTTAGTCCTATTTGATCTATACCGATATTGCTACCATCAGTCATAAAACCTGGCTCAAAGTCCAACATAAATAGGTTATTTGAGCCCCTCTGCTGTTGATACTGAATGGGCATGGATAGCCATATATATTCTTTTTGCGCAGCGGTTGAGCCGCGCCAATCAAATTCTGTTATATCAAGATGAAACTGAGAGCTAAAGCTTTCTCTACGATGACTCTTTTGCTCTAAAGGCAGCGTCATAGACTTTTGGCTGGCAGAAAAAGTCTCTCCTGGCCCAGATTCTAACGACGTTAAACTTTCGCTACCAATATGAATACCTACCTGCTGCCCATCAGAGTACGGCATTGCAGCTTGGGCCACACCATTACTCCCCATGGCTAAGAGCAGCATAATAAATGGCTTAACTGAGCTTAGGTTACGAATCTTTTTTATCTTGATAATCATTAAATGTATCTTGCACACTTGCATAGCTGGCCAACGCACCTGTCTGTAGCTCATTTTTTCGTACCGTATCCAATGCTTCAAAAACCTGTAAGACCTGCTCAAAACCTTTAATAAGATGGGAGGGAGCATTCGTCTCCTTTAATAATTCAGTGTAGCCGCTAACAAACTCATAGGCCTCAGTTTCTTTACGCCTTGAATCTAAGCTGCTCTGCTCATCCATATTCTGCAGTGAATCTACCGCCAACATCAGGCTTTTAGCGCCTTCGGAATCACCGTCAACAATTTCTCCCATAATAAAATCATTGAGAAAATTAACCGACTGGGCAATCTGAGACGTCGGTTCATCGGCTTTCACCCCGCCTAAGGCGCGGTACTCAGACTCATTAATGAAACCATCTTGATATAAACGTTCGGTGAGTTTAGGAATATCGGTGGATTTAACCGTACCCGAAAAATATTCGGCGGAAATCATACCCAGCTTGGCCCCTTTGTAAGACAAAGAAACACTGTCTGCGCTGCTATTACTGGAATAGGGTAAAGAATCAACAATACGCTGCTGGCTGGATGACCCTATGTCATTAGCCGGCTTGCCGTTGAGCATATTAAGCAAGCCTTGATAAGACTGAGCTTGATTATTAATGTCCATGAATACATCCTAACTGAATACACTTGTTCAGTACTCAGCAAGATATACACCAACAAATATTAGTTTTGTCTTTTCAACAACTTACCTCAGCCTTTCAGCCACTATCGAGCTAGACAGCAAGAAATTATTGAGAGTTTTGAGGATTTAAAAGTTTGATAACGGTATAAGTGTCATTATATTGCCACTTACCAGTTGCCGTTTAATATAAAGCGGAATTGCAGCGGCAAGTCGTTGCCACACTTAGTTTTTCTAATAAGGGCTCAGATTCACCAATAAGTGAGCCCGTCATTATCGCGACTAGAGATAACCAATTCTTTCTGCATTAATGACAGAGTATTATAACAGCGGCACAAGGCAGCGCTGCCATAACAAGATCGCCCCACCTGAATATAGGCTACATTCATAATGCCACTATCATTCTCTAACTAGCAGTCCTAGCTAGACTGTTTTGACTCCGCCTTTTTTTGGTTTATCCGTTTTTTTACTTTCGTGGCTTTATGGCTCTGTTTTGTTAAGCGGGTGCGAATGCTGTGCATGCCCAAATATATTGCGACTAAAACAATCGGCATGGCAATACCGGTAGCGATGTCTTTGTTCACAGGCACGCCTAATGCTTTAGCCGCATCAAATCCGTATGCCATTAAAGACAAGGCATAATAACCAATCGCGACAACTGACAAACCTTCAACCGTTTGCTGCAGACGTAATTGCAAATGGCTACGACGATTCATCGACGTCAGTAGGTTTTGATTTTGCGCCTCAATTGAAACTTCCACGCGGGTTCTTAATAAACTGGTTGTGCGGTGAATACGTCGCGACAAATCTTCTAAACGGTCTCGCACCGACTGACAGGTTTTAATACCGGGACTCAAACGTCGTTCCAAAAATTCTTGCAGTGATTGCACGCCATCCATATGGGACTCGTGTAATTGATGCAAACGGTCACCGACTAAATCGTGATAGGCATTAGTGGCCGAAAAGCGAAAGTTGGTATCTGAACGGTGCTGTTCAATAGTTGCCGCTAACTGTGATAGTTCCGTTAATAATAGTCGTTCATCATCTTCATTTTTAATGTCAGCAATACGCTGATTCAGTACCGCAAGGTCTTCTTCTATTTGGGTGATTGCTGGATTTAATTCTCGAGCGACTGGCAAACCTAATAGTGACATTAAGCGATAGGTTTCAATCTCGATTAAGCGCTGAACCAAGCGACCTTTTTGGTAAGGATTGAGCTTATTGCCATGAGCAACTATTCGACCAAAGCCATCACTATGCAGCTTAAACGCGGTCCAGGCGGCACCACGATCAAAGGCAACATTGGCGCCATTCCAGCGCTGACCTTCAAACCATTTATGCAGTTCTTCATCCGTTGGTTCATGATCGATCAATGCTAAGTGCAAAGCGACCACAACATTGCCTGGGATGGCGGCGAGCCAATCTTTTGGAATAAACGAAAGCGCATCCGCTGAAAACGGCTCTACGTTAGGACAAATAAAGGTAAAATTAGCAAACTCTAAATGGCGTTCCCAGCGTAATTCAAAGCCACCAAAATCTAAGTACAAGCACGATGAATCTGCCGCTGGTGCTGGCATACTAAAACGTTTGCACAAATCTACAATATGTTCGTAAAGCGCCTGACTCGCATCACCCAGCATCACCGTAAAGTGGGTAATTTGGCAAACACCTTCGATGATAGGCGACGGGCGATTATGCAGTTCTTCGTAAAGCGCAGATCGCCAAGGATGTACCTGTAAGGTTACGACAGGAGCAGAGATATCTGGCGCAGCGCTTTCTTTACTCACGGATTCCTGAGGAAATTCAACAGATTTTTCTTCAATATCGGACTCAGAAGTCGACTGCTGTCCTGGTATTAACGTTGTCATTCACAACTTTTCCTTACAGATGAGGCGCGCATTTTACACATTTGGTGATGAGATGTTCAATTTTCAGCGTATTTTATCACCTTTAGACTGGCCCATGATTAATTTTTATAGCACTTAGCGCGGCGGCGCTTATTTTTTCTCTATGATAGAAGCAATCGTTTGGCGTAGAATCAAATGCTGAAAACCTGAGTTAACAAACAAAAAAGCCCAGTAAAACTGGGCTTTTTGAGTCTTTATTGACAATTACTCCAATAAGAAAGAGGCGTGTATTAAGCAAACTCCTCCATAAAATCGAGCCCTGCCTGATGACGAATTGACTGCCTATGGTTGGCCCACAGCTCTTTAATTCGGTCTTGGTTACACTCTTGGCGATCAACCAATACCTTAGTTTGCAGTTCACCTTTCTTCACACCACTGGCCAGCGGAACTTTGCTGAAAACAAACTGATTAGAGATTAGATCCATAAATGGACCCGCTTTACTGGTTGGCATAATAAACGACAACTGCAAACCAAGCGCTTCGGTCAGGTAGTTAATCACTTCTTTAGAGCGAGTTTCGTCCATTTTAGAGAAGGCTTCATCCACCAACACGGTGCGCAAATGGGTATCGCCTTCGTTAAAGCGGAACGCTGAAGTAATGGCTGCACTGCGAATAATGTACGCAGGGGTTTCTAACTGCCCACCCGAGCCCGTACCGTATTGGCTAAGCGCAATCGGGTCTTTGTTCAGCGGCTGTTTGTAAATCTCATACGCGCGGTAATTACGATAGTCCGAGATACGCTCTAATTCACGCATCGCTTTGACTTCGTCTTCATCCAATAGCATGGCCATTAATTGATCACGCACTCGTTGCGATGTTTTCGTCAAACCGGCATCAAATAACGTTGCACCGTCACCCAAGCTTGGCGATTTAATGACTTCATCAAAGAATTGGAAGTACTCTTTGTATTCAGGCACCCACTCCCAATCGAACCAATAACATTCTTTATCGGCACCAAATTTATGATGTGCGAGCTCTTTATTTAATTCTTCTAATACACGCTTACCATCATTGATCGACTGATAAATCGAGTGGCAAAGATTGGTCACAAACGCATTATTAAAACTTTCTTTTAAACCGGTTAACTTATCTTGTTTTTCAACCAAAATGTTATTGCGTAAACGGTTATGCACACGATCCACTTCTCGTTGTAAGCCGCACACATCTTTAAAGAAAGGGACGCCATGCTCTTCGCGATAATTAGGATCGTAAACAATGGCATCAATGGTTTGGCAAGTTTGGTTATGCTCGGCAATATTGCGCTCTATCTCATGAACCTTGGCATTCATTTCACTGTAAACAGACTTGCGATGATTCTCGATAGAATCTGCTGGGCTATTCGCCGCTTCTTCATCGGCTTCTTTTAATCGCGCTTCAGGATCAAACTCTGGCCAAACACTGACAATTTTACGCAAGTTATCTTCTTTGCCATCGGCAATATCCGATGTTTCTTCTTGCTGGTCGCTTAGCTTCTTACATAAGCGTTCGCTATCTTTAAGCTGCTGTTCGATGCGCCCCGTTGTACCGTCCAATAGTTGGATTTGCTGATCCAGCTCGTCCCCTTTCTTTTTCAGTACGGTAAACTCTTCTTCAAGCGCGGTGAAGTCGGATAGATCAACCTTGGCTAAGGCCGCTTCTGCTTGCTGAATTTGGTAATGAGTTTCTAGCATGTCTTTAATAGAGTTAGCAAAAACCACATGACGTAAATTATTAACCGCTAACAAGATATCTTGTGCTTGTCGCGCGCTAACTTGAGCGTCGTTTGCTTGGTCTATTAAGCTACCCAGTTCAGATTGCTTAGCGGCTAACGCACGCTCACGGGCACCTTGTCCAAATACTAACTCGGCATCATTTAAATCACAGCGGTAGATAGAATAAGCACCACTACCCAGCCCTTCTTTCGTTACCCCGCGGCGAGTTTGGCGCAGTGCGGTGACATCTCGAACCTGCTCAACCGATCCATAGCTGGCTTGTAAATAATGACGCGCAGTTGCGTGCTCAAACGACATCAAGTTAATGATGGAGTTATCGGCTAACTTCATACGATCGCAATCTTTTTTCGCCTTACTGCCTTGTACAACGCGAGCACGGCTACCGCCCTGAATCGAACGCACTATTCGAGCGGCTTCTGCTTCATATTCCGATTCAACGATGATGCTAAAACGTGCACCGCCTACATAGCCTTCAATTGCGTTTTGCCATTCTGGATCAGTAATTTCTACATAATCGGCCAATACACACGGCTCGGCTTGTGGGCATTCACGACGAATCGTTTCTAAAGCAATGCGCACAAAGTGCGGGTAGTTAAGCTCGCGTGCTTCTAAGCTATCAATGTCATTTTGCTTTTGTGCAATCTGACGCTGAACTTGTTGGACTTTCTGCTCACGTCGATCGACCAGTTTGGCCAGTTGATCACGCAATGGAATACCAGAGCTTTCTAACTCACCACTGAACCAACGCTCGCGCCATTGATTCATCAGTTGTTGATTTTGCTGTGCAGTTTCTAAGTGTGCTTCTAACGGACTTAAATCAACCCAATCCTTGCCTAGCAAGGTCGGAAAATCAACCGCCCCTTCACTGGCAATCGCGGCAACATTTTTGGCCATTTCAATCAGTTTACGCTGGCCTAAAGAAGGTAGATCTACCGAGATCGTCGATTTTTGCAGCGACTTATATAATAATTCAGTCGCCTGTAAAGAAAACTGTGACGCCTTGTCTTGCTCTAATAACAACATGGCTTGCTGTTGCAATTGCTGCTTGCCACTTTCTACTTTTTGTTCGCATTTGTCTTTATCTTGCAGCGCATCAATGCCTAAACGCTGCGCTTCCATTGCGATTAACTGTTCGCGTAACTGACTACGTCGATCTTGCGACTGCTCACGTTCTTGCTCTGCGGTGGATAAATCATCACGCAAGTGCTGCTGCTTTTCTTTCGCTTTTAAATAAATTTGTTGATCATTTAAAAATCGACTTTTTGCCGCGGTATATTCTAAAACGTTGTAATCAATCCATTGATCAATATAGGTTTTAGCCGTTTGCTTGGTAGAGCTTAAAACATTAATGGTTTCTTGCAGGCGCTTGGCGTCAGATTCCATCGAATAGATGGTTTTCATCAAATCAGAAACCGAACGAATGGCATCGCCAAGATCTTTCTTTTCTAAAATCTCATTGGCCACAAAGCCGTTAATACTTTTCACCGGCTTGTAGGCCATAAAACGTGAAAAAGTACGTGCAGCGTTCATCGCTTCGCGCTCAGATACCGCATCGTGGCGGCCTCGTAAAGCACCGTATAAACGACGAAGGTATTGCTTTTTAGTATCGTACTTTTCGATATTATTGGCTTCCATACGACGCTTAAAATGGTTATTAATTTTATCTAAGGCAATAACCTGTCGCTTACCTTCGGCGTCTTCTTGTAAGAAATCCGATAGGGTTAATTGTTCGCCAGCAACAATGTAGAACTGTAGGTCATTTTGACGGGCGGTCACTTGGCTGCCTGATTTTTCCATCGAGGCACTGATACCTAAAACGGCCGTAAAGGCTTCTCCGGACTCACCCTCGGTAGGATGAAAAATTGCCGCTAAATAACCGATCGCACCATTTGGACGAGCGTAGCTGCCGTCATCACAACCAAGAACATAAGAGGCCAGTGTACGAACGTTTTTACCGCGCCCACGCTGAGTTGCTTCGTCTTGGCCTGGGTTGTAATGGAATAAAGTATCATGAGCGGCGGTCATCACGGTTTGAATCGCATCGGCTGCGGTTGTTTTACCTGAGCCGTTACCACCGGATAATAAATTGATCGGTCCAAAGTCAAATTCTAATGCGGGGATATTGCCCCAGTTAACGTATACAAATTTCTTTAAAAACACGCTCTATTCCTTATTCCGCAAACAAGCTGGTTGTCTTAGTTTCAGACGGCTTGTCTGACTGAACTTCTACTTCTGATTGCGCTTCTTCTATGACTTCAGTTTCTGACGTTTCAACTTCTTCTGATGCAGCTGCTTCTGATGTAAGCTCTACGGGTTCAGCTTCAGAAATATTATCTTCGCCATCGGCGTCTTCTGAAGTACTGATTTCTTGGCTATCTTCATAGGAAGTTCCAGACAAATCCTGCTCATTTTCAATCAGGTCGGTTAAGACTTGCTCGCTCACATAGCTCATGATCATCGGGCGAATGCGCATCCACATATCACCATCATCTAAACGATCTTCGTTAGAAAGCTGGATAAGGCGTAATTGCTTTAAGCGACGAAAAAGCTGTTTACGCTCAGTCATATTGTCTGGCAGAGTGCGCTTTAATAGGTTTTTAATCGCAATGCTCAAAGATTCTAGCGAGACCATCACGCAGCCTTGCTCATCCACTTGTCCTTCACGCAAGGCTTTGTCATATTGCGCGCGCAATACCAAAATCAAGGCGACTTCATTTTGGTTTAAGCGCATACGCAAGCCAGGGCTTTGCACGGCATTCGGTTCATCTTGCACCCCAGGAATTTGTGCACCCGGTGGATACAAGCGAATAAACTGAAAACGTTTATCGTGCTGAACACGTACTCCGATTAATTCGAGGTAGTCGGCAACAATTTCTTCTAAACGCAAATAGCGATCATAAAGCTGCTGTTCAATTTGACTTTCATCACGACAAATCACCCCATAATCCAATAATCGAATTAATAACTCAGACAGCTCGCGGCGGTCTAGGCCTTGTTTCTCTAATTTTTGCTCAATAAATTGCAACATTATTTTTCTCTCTACTATTGAGCGCCAGCTTGTTTACTACGGTCGCTATTAATTAACTCCACTGTAAAGTGGTCTTTCTGACTGAAATACAGTGATTCACTTGAACCCGGCTTAAGGTTTCCGCATTCAGTTTCTTGATAGGTCATGACAAACTCAAAATCTGACGACAGGCTACTCGTGGAAGCCAAGCCAATCGCATTGGCAACGGCCAAAAAGTCTTTTGCACTATCGATGGGCAGATCTTTGGTTGAAATTATCTTGCCCGCCAATAGGTGCTTCTGCATATAACTGCGCAACGAATTATTATTAATGAAGAAGGCTTGATCCAATACTTGCTGCACATAAATATCTTTACGGGCATCCATGTCGAAAGCTTCATTTCCCTCGTCAAGATCGGCTTCAATCATTCGGCGTTTACGCGGTGCAGCCAAGCGGACCTGAGCCGGATCGACTAGCGCGACTTCTGGCACACTCATTAACTGGCCTGCGGCCGTCAATTGTTTATTCTGTTCTTTAGGATCAAGCTCTGCGAGGCGTTTGCACACACTAAGTACATCATTATGTTGCTGAGAGGCCAGATAGCTCATCTGACGAATAATGATATCTGCGCGTTTTGTAAATCCTTGCAGTGCCTTGCGTAAGGCTGGCAGCATGACCTCACTGGCATTGCGAATGCGCTGCTCGATACCGTCTAAGATAGTCCACAGTACGGAAGTACCTGGCTGTACCAGTTCGGGTAATAAATCACGTAAACGACCTTCTGCTTTGGCTTTATACGCTTTGTTTTTATTACGCACCTGATCTAATAATTCATTAATGCGGTCACGGTGCTTTTCAACGTTATCCGCCGACAATCGGACGGCTAGATCGGGCTGAAAGCGCTTTTCCATAAAATCGAAGAAGTCTTCACTGGCACGCTGTACCAGCATTTGATCTTCCATCTCACGCACTAGATCTCGTTTACGCTCTTCGAGTTCGGAAATAACGTCGGTAAAATCGCTAATAATTCGCTCGGAGTACTCGTAAGCATCCAGCAAATCATAGACTTCTCCACGCTCTAAAAACGCTTCTAAAGAATTTCGGGTATTTCGGGTATTTCGATGACGGGTACGAGCAGAAGCTCGACTTTCTGAAATGAATGGGTCGACAAACTGGCGGCCATACCGACTAAAAGCAAAGGTGCTTTGCAAGGTCGCTTCGTCGACTTGCTTTTCCATCCAACCAAATTCGATTAACTGATTTAAGACCCAGCCGGCTTGTTCACGGCTATTGCGAAAACGGCTGTCTTTGCTAGTGCTGTCTTTGTTAGTGGCTTCTTTACTACTGATGTCTTTAACGGTGTTTACGCCGCTGCTCTTTGAATTAGCCAATTTATCCAGCTCATCCGCATCATCACCATCTGCTAAAATAGGCGCGCGCACTAAGGCTTCTTGAAATATTTCAATCACCACATCACGTTGAAGCGCCTGGCCATAGTCAGCGCTGCTGCTACTATATAGCCGTTGGTAAAGCTCTTTGAGGCATTCTAATACCTGAGCTCGATACTTGCTCGTTAAAGGGCGAAAGAACTGCCCCCGTTCCTGTTCAAAAAACATACAAATAATAATGCCAGTTAAATTCGAATCACCTAGATTAATCAATGCGAGAGCCCAAGGCTAGTATTGCTTTAATCTGATTGAATATTTGTCGCCTATTAGCAGTATTCACTGGGTGATGGGCTAGGATATAGCGCATTGTAAGAAATTATTAGGGGTTAATGAAATAGGACTATTAGTGATACTATTAACAGCCTTTACGGCGAAAGTACTGTCGTGTTGAATGTACGATTTACTGTACTGTTAAAAGTAAAGATATATCACTGCAAAGCAAAGGATTGGTATGCAAGGTCATCGATTGATAATTTTTTTCCTCCTCGTTATTTTTGGCGCACCCAATCTCTACGCAGCAAGTTTCTCCCTCAACCAAGCCGGCAATCATGAAATTGGCCATGTGGTTGAGTACTGGCAAGAGAGTCAGGAGCGCAAACCTCTAGAGGAAATCAGTCAACAGCAGAATTGGAAATCCCATAATAGCAGTGATATTAATCTAGGCTTTAGTCAGTCACCTTATTGGTTTAAGGCGGTTATCGACTATCAACAACCCGGCTTAGATCAAATAAACGACTTAGATGAACAAACTGACTTAGATTGGTATATACGTATTACGTACCCGCCTCTCGACTACATAAATGTGTATCTATGCGATAGTGAAATCGTTACAAAGCCTACTCAGCAGTGTCAGACTGCACAGCTTGGCGATAGGATTCCTTTTGATAATAGAGCCCGTTTCAACCCGAACTTTATTACCCCTGCTGCGCTCAGCCCTGGCTTAAATTATTTATACATTGAAGTAATGACCGAAGGGTCTTATCAGCTACCAATTTCTCTGATCGATAAAAAATCTCTCGATGAATATCTTGCGGTTAATGATTTCTTTCGCGGTGGCTACCTAACACTTATGTTATCTATGATGCTGTATAATTTTTCTGTATTTTTTATGACTCGCTCTAAAACCTACTTATATTACAGCGCTTTTATTCTTACATTTGCACTCTTTCATATGACTTATGAAGGCTCAGGATTTCAATTATTATGGCCTAATTTTCCGGCTATAAATACGTTTGCCATGCCAGTAGCTTTCGCTTTCAATCAAATTTTTACTGTTCTGTTTGTGGTTAATTTTTTGAATTTAAAAAACAATGTACGTATTAATAATTATTTTAATGTTCTGCTGGGGCTTGCGGTATTAACGTTAATATTAATCCCCCTTATTCCCTATAAGCTGTTTATTCCGATTCAGAACTTGTTAAATATTACTATCACCGCTTCTGCTTTTTTCCTAAGCTTGAAGTATTGGCATAAGAAGCAGTCCGCCGCTCGTTTATTTACCTTGGCCTGGGCTGTATTTATTACGGGCATGATTACCGCTAATTTACGTACATTAGGCGTATTACCCGGCAACTTTTTTACTCAGTATGGCTATCAAGTTGGTTCATTCATTGAGATTATTTTATTATCATTAGCTCTCGGTGCTCGTATTCAACGACTGCAATTAGATCGTATTCAAGCAAAGCATGATCTGATTCATGAAAAGCAAGAAAAGATGATTGAGTTGCAACAACTTATTGTGGGTGTATGTCATGAGATGAATACACCCATCGGTAACATTTCACTCTCTAATTCTTACCTCACCGATTTGGGCGATCAATTAAAAGAACTTGATCTAGCAACGGTTAAACCCTCAGATTTTCATGATCGAATCAGTGATCAAGCTGTTGCGATCGCTACAATAAAATCATCAACATTAGCGTTAAGTCGTCTCACGCATGTTTTTAGAAATATTAAAATTAACGAAGGGGATCACCCAAAAGGTACATTTGATTTATCCGCGTTAGTTATGGATCAAACGACCCTCTTTAAAACAAAAGTAGACATAGAAGCCGAAAGCAATTTAGACAACGGCACAAAGAGAAGTATTTTATTTAATATAAAAACACCTGATCATTTAGTGCTTGAGTCTTACCCTACCGCGTTTAATCTAATATTCGATCAACTTATTACCAATAGTTGGGATCACTACCCTTCAAATCAGCAATATAATTTAGAGATTAACATTCACCTTCATCGGTCTAATGATGGTTTATCCATCATTTTTTCTGATAATGGGACTGGCTTACCCAGCGATGAAATTGATCAGTTATTTATGCCTTTCTTTACTACGTCTAGAGGCTCGAATAAGAGACTAGGGCTTGGCATGTTTCAAGTAAAAACTATTATCATTGAGCTATTGAACGGTACCATTGAGCAATCAATCTCAAAAGCTGGCGGGCTACAGATTTTCATATTCATTCCTGAGCTTAAAACTGAGTTCAAAGCTGAAGTTAAAGCTGATTTTAAAAAAGGTGCGATGAAAAGATTGAAGACAATCTAACGGCTGCACTTTTTGCGGCGTGCTGCACGTTTTTTTTCGTAGTTGGCGAGCGCTTTACGCATTTTTAGCAGCCCTTGCTGCTGAGTGCGCTTTCTAAAGGCGACGTCTTCCTTTTGTTTTGCCTTTTTGCAAGCAAGCTGTTTCTTTTTTGCAGCAGCAAGCTGCTTCTGATGCTTTTTTAGTTTAATTTTTCGAGTTTTTTCTCGTTTTTTCTTAGCCTTCTCTCGCGCAAGACGCTCTTTCTTCATTTGTTGAGCAATGCCATTGAGATCTTTCGGCTCTTTATTGCTTATCTTTTTATGATCAGTTACATGAGTTTGTTGCTTTAAAGGTTGGCTAGCGGCCTTGGTATTGGGAACATCAGAAAATTGGACCCGCCCTTGATTATCTACCCATTTAAAAATCTCTGCATGAGCGAGGTGACTGATCATTAAAAGCAGCCAGAGTGTTATTATTTTAATTCGAATCAATATTAAGTGCCTATCGTCTTTATTCTTTTGCTGCTCCAGGGTCTGTAATCAGCCTTTATAATCAGCGGCTAAACTAAAGGATAGCCAAGTTCATAATCTAAACACTCGTAATATCGGCGTATTTAGAATAATTAAAAACTAGATAAAAGTAGGATAAAAGTCTTTGAAGGTTCTATTTTAAGGGAGCTTCATTAAAAGTCTTCGGGGCCTTAGAGACACTCAAGAGGCATTCTAGAGGCATGCGTTATACAAATAACGTCATACATTTGTACTATTTTTTTCCTGCTTACAAATAAAATATTAGCCGATGCTGAATTTAGTATTTTTTAAGGTATAATCTCTAAATAATCTAAAGATTCAACGACTAGTATGTTCGTTGTTGTATTATCAAGCTCTACTTTGCAAGGAAGCAAAATGCCATTCGCTATTAAAGTCACGACTTTCGTGAATAAAACTAAAATCAATTCCTATCTCGTTCAAGTCACCAACAAGGACGTCATCACGACCTCAAAACTAATTAGTGCCGCTATATTTTGGCGCGAAGCGGATTGTCAGCCCCATATTAGAGCCTTCAGAAATATTTCAGACCACGGTATTGCCATACCGATAGAAGTGACCTCTGAGACTGAAACTGATTTGGGTCGGATTTCTTCTTCACTATTAGTTTAACTATTTTATAGGTTTAACTATTTTTCAAGCTTAACTCTGTTGTATAGCCTCTCGGTATTAAGCGTGGGCTTATATCGAGCTTTATGAGCGGTTTCTATGCTAATATCAGCCATGTTTTATTAGATAGAAACCCTTTATAAAAACCATGAATAAGCTCTTCATTATTGGCTTGCCCAGAACGGGAACCACCAGCATTAGCATTGCAATGCTGGATTATGACTTCAAGGTCGCTCATACCGCTTATACCAAGCAGGCCTTTGAATTAGCCGATGTAATCTCTGATTCCCCCTGCTTTTGTGATTACCCAGAGCTGGATGCGTTATACCCAAATTCAAAGTTTGTTTATCTAGACCGAGCACTGGAGCAATGGATTCCTTCCATTCAAATGCTGCTCAAAAAAATGCAGGAAAACCTAGCGCCTAAAACGGGAATATTTCACCCTGTTCTTAAACGCAGTTTTAATGAAACCTTCGATCTGTATACTCCTCCGCACACTAATACCTCTAACAATACGCAGGAAACGAATAAACCCTCTACAAGATACACCGCAAAAAATCTTGTGCTTAATGAAACGGCCTTTACTGAGCAACATCTAACTCAGTGCTACCAGATACATAAAGAACAGGTATTAACGTATTTTGAACAGCGAGAGGATTTATTAGTCATTAATCTGAGCGATAAAAACAGCTTAGATCAACTCCTAAGCTTTTTAGACGTGCCTCATAATTCTGACGTTCAGTTTCCACATGTGAATATTGGTAAGCATGTTTCAGGCTGGAGAGAATACAAGCACCCGAATAAAGTTAATACTTTAAGCTCTGGAGTGGATCAAAGAAAGTTCTTCGATTACAAATAACTTTCCGCTGTAAACAGCATTTCATTTCAATGTTGCAGAAACTATAACGTAGCGTAAAACGTCATTGTTATAAGCCCAAGCAAGGAAAGCGGTGGTGACTTTATATTTTAGCCATACTGAGCGACTACTTGCCGCCTCTTTGATTCTATTTTCTTCCAACGCTAACCAAGCCCCAAAAGGCAAAAATACAGACTCGCTGATATCTTTACTATCGACCTTTTTAAAACCTATGCCATACAGTGTGCTGATATAGTTTTTCTCGGTAACGATATTATGTTGTGGAATTCTGGACAGCCATAACATGCCTTTCAGTAATGCCTTTTTATGCCAAGAGAGCTGGTTTAAGTCTTTTGCAAGCACGATGTCGGTAAGCACAACCCTCTTAGACTGGGGATTGCTTGACTCAGTTAATAGCGTAAAACCATCCCGAATGAACTGTTCTCTTGAGGGAAAGTGGTAAGCGCAATCTAGCGCTAATACTGTATTAATTTGATCTAGGCTAGCCGTATTTAGCTGTGGCAGATCCAATAGTTTACCCACATCAGCGCTATGGATATTGCAAGCAGCGTCAGAATAGCCATATGAGACTAGACGCTGCTGAGCCAGGTCTGTTTGGCTATAAGAGTAATTAATGCCGCACAATGACTCAACATGGTACTCGTTTAACCATAACAATAATTGATCACCACAGCCAAAACCAACATCTAAAATACGACTACTGGAATTAAGCTCAGCGGCAACCGCTAACTGGTTAGCCAGCCCTTTACAGGCCATGGAATAATCATCTTCTGCCTGCCAATACCCTAAGTTCCCCCAATACTGATCGCCGGTATTTAAGAGTTTCTCTGATAGATCATGAAATTCAGTCATATTTTTTCTTCGGTAAGTGCTGCTATAGTGGTTGCTGCAATAGTGGTTGCTGCAATAGTGATACTAATTATTTGGCACTGGTTATTTAGTGCTGAGCTTTTGGTGCTAACTTTTAGGTGCTCGCTTCGCCCACAACAGATGATTTTTATACCATGACCCTCGAAACTCCCAAAGTACAGTCGTCGATTGAAAGTTTGTCGACAGTCGCTTCGCCTATATTAACCGCGCCAATCGCTCCGCTGTTTATTAAAATGGCTCTGCCTATTATTTTTGGCCTAATGATCAACGGCCTCTTTAATTTTGTCGATGCTATTTTTATAAGTCGTGCCGTAGGTACTTATGCGATTGGTGGTGTTTCAGCCGCGTTCCCTATTCAGATGATCATGATCAGCCTAAGTGCCATGATGGGCAGTGGTATGGCATCGACTATTTCGCGTTATTTAGGTGCGAACCGTTATGAAGAGGCTAACCAAGTATTTAACGCATCACTGCTATTCGTGGCCACCACAGGGCTTTTTCTCTCGATTATTATTATCCTATTTCGAGTTGAAATCTTTGATGTTTTAAAGCTGCCGCTCACCCTAGCGCCCTATGCAATTGAGTATCTTACCCCCATTGCTACAATAGGCATCATCAGTTTTTGCCACGGAACTCTCAGTGAAGCACTGCGCGCACAAGGTTTGAATATTCAGGTTTTTAAGCTGATGGCCTCAATGGCCTTGTTAAATATTGCCTTAGATGCGCTATTTCTTTTTGTATTTGACTGGGGCGTTCCTGGAGCAGCTTGGGCGACAGCCATTTCCATAACATCAGCCTTTTTGTATGCCTTATATTTGTTAAAAACGAACAGCGATAGAATCTTTATCAGCCGCCAACTTCTCCGTTTTAGCCGAAAGATCCACCAAGAAGTTCTAGTATTAGGCTTGCCCATTTTACTATCTTATATGGGCTTTGCGATGATGTTACTCCTAGTCAATTTAACCTTGGTTCACGTTGCAGGTGATCAAGCAGAATTGCTTATTAGCGCCCATGGCATTTTAAATCGTACATTTATGCTGATCTTTTTGCCCGTATTAGGGATGATGATTGCCTTTCAGACATTTGCAGGTTTTAACTACGGCGCTAATCGCCACGATAGAGTCGTTCATGTTTTGAAGATCGCACTGGTATTGAGCTCTGCTTATTCACTATTTTGGTCGCTGGTCATGATCTTTGCCTCGCACTACTTATTTCAATTATTCAGCCAGGACTTATCCCTTGTTTTATCCGCATCAGGGATTGCGAGCATCGTATTTATTGGTTTTATTACCACGGGAGTTAGCATGATATGCCCTGCTTTATTTCAAGCACTGGGCTTTGCAAAATCTGCGGTGTTCTTAAACATTTTGCATAACTATATTTTATTACTCCCTGTTTTGTGGACTTTTTCTAAGCTATGGGGAGTCACCGGTATCTGGTGGTCATTCCCGGTGATTGACGTGCTATGCGCGATTATTATCGCACTTTATACCCTGTCTTTTATTCGCACTAAATTACTTAACATAGTCTAAAGACTAAAACAGCGCTGGCTAAACGACTCTACCTGAAAATAGCCGGCATATTGATTAGCCTCAAGATACATAAGGCGCACATCATTTATAGTGGATCCTTGAACGTTCTCAGTTTTACGATCGATTAAAGAGATACCAGATCATGAATCAACCTATTGCCCTACAAGCAATCACTTCTGAGTCAAAAGAACTCCCTGGCGACCTTGCGATTTGGCTATTTATTTTTGCTGAGTTGACGGTTTTTGCTGTCTTTTTTATTGGTTTTGCCTGGATGGATAGCCGAAATCCTGAGATGTTTGATGCAGGTAAAGCAACCCTTCATCCCATTGCTGGCCTGATCAATACTTTAGCACTCATCACTAGCAGTTATATTTTAGCCCTTGCCATCAAAGCAGCGATGGCGGGTAATGCCCTTGCCTGCCGTCGAGGGTTTTGGCTATCTATCTTGATAGCGAGTATCTATGTAGTTACTAAAATGTGGGAATACAGCGAACTCATAGGGCAAGGATATGATCTATCAACCAATAACTTCTATATGTTCTATTTTTTCACCACCGGCTTTCATTTTATGCATGTATTGCTAGGGATGGTCGTACTCGCTATTTTGGCCGTCTGCTTAAACGAGCCAGAATATGTCACCTCTGATTTATCCGCATTAGAGTCAGGCGCGAGTTATTGGCATATGGTTGATCTTCTTTGGATCATTCTTTTTCCTTTGGTTTACATTATTTAGGTTTACATTATTTAGGTTATTAGCAATGAATACTCATTCCCCAAAAAGCCCAAAGAGCTCTATATTAGTAACCCTAACCTTTAACTGGGTGGTATTACTCTTGTTGACGCTAGCTGCCGTTGTATTATCACAACAAAGCATCGCGGCCCAAACACTGATACTTTTTGCACTAGTGATTACCGTTTTTAAAAGTCAGATAGTCGTTGATCGTTTTATGGGATTAAGACATATCGACATTCGCTGGCGTGGATTAATGCTGGCTTATATTATTATTATTCCAGCTATTATTCTGCTTATTTATTCTTCTGCGCCTAGTATTTAAGCGCTCGACATGAAAAGCGTAAGTTCTGTTTTAATGACTTAATTTTTTTATGTTGGTTGATGGTTTTTCGTATTATTTGACTGCTTAAAGGGCGGTTAGAGAAAGCCAATACATGATTATCATAATGCGGTGTCGTGAGGTGGATCCCATTGGGAAGAAACTTTTTAACACTGTTATCATGCAAAGGCGCAGCGCTCATGGCACTAGGGCGACCGACAAAATTCATGATCACTATTCCGCTCGGTATTAGATGACGATATAAGTGATAAAACCAAGTCGGTGTTGGCGGTGCAACTTTTACGGGCTCTCCACTTTCTTCGTAAAAAAGATCATCAATAATGACATCAAATTTTTCGCCATTATAATTTTCGATCCATTCAATCGCATCCGTTTCTATTAATTCAAATACTGTTTCATTTAAAGAAAAATAGCGCTTTGCTATTTCTATATGAGTTGGGTTCAATTCTAACCCCACTATTTTTTCACAGTTAAAAAACGTATTCATCATATGCAATACGGCACCACCGCCGACGCCAAGTACTAAGACTTTAAGTGGTTTGATATTAAATTGAGCACTGGTACTGATGGGGTGCCGCGTGTGCTCTGATGTTAAACATAATGATGGCAAAAATAACAAATCCCAAACACTCCCGGTTAATGTTTTCACCGGATTATATTGACTGTGTAAAACCCCATCCGTATATAATCGCAGTGTTTTTCCAGCCGTTCGTACTTGATAATGAGTCCCTTCACGGGTGTCTTGCCAAACAATTGCCATAAAATTTAATTACATTTTAAATTGAAAGCCAGTGTAATTAGGATCAAGAAAAAAGTACAACAACGGCTAATAGAAACATTTATCTAAGATAGAACTTCTATAATGTTAGAACGAGATTTCAATGATAAATAAAAAAGAATAGAACAAGAACAAAAGCTAAGTAAATAACAATTTGTAATGAAATTAAAAAAGAGAAAATAATGAAAAATGAAAAGAGTATTACTGAAATAAAAAAACTCCCGGATTTACGATCCAGAAATAAGCATCGCAAATTCGAGAGCTAAACCCGAGTATGCAGCGGGACAACTGCATATCTCGCACCCTTTACCATCAGTCACCTAATAAAGAATGGATACAGCACAGGCAGATCGGCTGTAACAGTATTATTATAGCCCTTTCACTGAACAATCTTTAACCAATTATCACTTTTTTTATTAAAATGCTCCTGACTTTAATACCTTAAGGATACCTGCTGTCAATCCTTCTAACTCTTTCTCCGACATAACATAGGCGGGCATTATATAAACCAGCCTGCCAAACGGGCGTAGCCACACTCCCTGTTCGATACATGCTGGCTGAATTTTTTTCATATCCACCGCAGCGTTCATTTCAATCACACCAATAGCCCCTAAGACTCTAACATCCGCTACGGCATCCAGTTTTCTAGCAGGTGCCAAACCTACTTCCAAGCCTTTTTCCAAGCGCTGAACCTGCCCCTGCCAATCGTTTTCAATCAACAGAGATAAACTTTCATTGGCGGCGGCACAAGCCAAAGGATTCGCCATAAAAGTAGGACCGTGCATAAAGCAGCCAGCTTCTCCTGCACTGATCGTTTCGGCAATCAAGTCTGTGGTTAACGTTGCGGCTAAGGTCATATAGCCAGCCGTAAGCGCTTTGCCGACACAGAGAATATCGGGCGTAATATTACTGTGTTCACAAGCGAATAATTTTCCACTGCGGCCAAAGCCGGTTGCTATTTCGTCTGCAATTAACAGTACGTCATATTCATCGCATAACTGTCGCGCCTGCTTTAAATACTCAGGGTGATAAAATCGCATTCCCCCTGCACCTTGAACTATGGGTTCAAGAATTAATGCAGCGATATTGTGATGATTTTGCTCAAGGCATTCACGCAGTGGCTCAATATCGTCATCATTCCAAGGCTGTCCAAATGCTATTTTTGGCTCTCGTATAAAATATTGTTGTGCTAATAAACCACTGAATAAGTGATGCATTCCCGTCGTCGGATCGCACAGCGCCATCGCCCCTAATGTATCACCGTGATAGCCCTTATTAAGTGCGATTAACTTAGTTTTGCCCGATAACCCTCGCGCTTGCTGATATTGAATTGCCATTTTTACAGCGACTTCTACCGCTACCGAACCTGAATCAGACAGAAATACTTTATTTAAACCTGCTGGGGTCAGTTGCACTAACTTGTAGGCAAGGTTGATTGCTGGTTCATGAGTCAAACCACCAAACATGACGTGTGATAGTGATGCTGCTTGATCGCTAATCGCTTTGACCATTCTAGGGTGACTGTATCCGTGAACAGTACACCACCAAGAAGACATGCCATCGATTAATTGCGTGCCATCAGCAAGGGTTAGATACACACCTTTAGCTGACGCAACTGGCCAGACTGCCTGCTCATGAGCGACACTGTCATTTGATTCCTTAGGTCTCTTCATCGATGAATACGGATGCCATAAGTGCTGCTGGTCATATGCCAACGCTTTTGAAGTCGATTTTTTAAAACTAAAGTCTGTCTCTAACTGAGTCGTCATCGCTGGGTTGGCTCCGCTGTATTTTTCATCTGTTAATCACCACTAGTAAACTGTAATCCACCATTAGTAAACCATGCACATCAAACTAGGTTGACTGTTTTATTCCCTGCATTATGATGCCCTATATTCATTAAGTCGAGTTTGGGATTTATTCAATAGCATGTCTTGGCAGCAACGTATTCATCAAGCGGTTCAACAACGCAAAGCAGATAACCTTTGGCGCCAACGCATTAACGTGGGCAGCCCCCAATCCGCTCGAATTTTGGTTGATGGACAACCCTTGCTCAATTTTTCGAGTAATGACTACTTGGGCTTGGCGCAGCAAACAGAACCTTTAATTGATGCGGCTAAAGCTTGGGGAATGGGTAGTGGTGCATCGCATCTTGTATGTGGTCACAGCAGCGCCCACCAGCAACTAGAGCAAGCGCTAGCGGAGTCTGTCGGCTATCCTCGCGCATTATTATTTTCCAATGGCTATATGGCCAATCTAGCCGTTTTACAAACCTTGCTCCGCCGCCAAGATCATCTTTACCAAGATAAGTTAAATCATGCTTCTCTGATTGATGGTGGCCTTATTAGCAGTGCAAAAATGCACCGCTATCGTCATAATGACGGTGCTCATTTATTACACTTCCTCAAGCAGCACCAAAAGTCAGCGCCAGAATCTTTAGTTACTGCATCAAGCGGCTCATTAAATGAGCAAACCGTAAGCAGTTTGTCGTTAGTGGCGACGGATGCGGTATTCAGTATGGATGGTGATCAAGCGAATCTGGCTGATCTCGCAACTATTTGTCAGCAGCACCAAGCATTATTAATGATTGATGATGCCCATGGTTTTGCTGTGCTAGGCAATTCGGCGCATACAGGAAGCCACGCCAAGCAAGGCTTAACCGCGGAACAAGTACCCATTTACATGGGAACCTTAGGGAAAGGTTTGGGTGGATACGGGGCTTTTATTGCGGGCTCTGAAGAGTTGATCGAGTACCTTATCCAATTTGCTCGCCCGTATATCTATACTACGGCGATTCCAGCAGCGTTAGCGAGTGCCATGCAGACCAACCTAGAAGTTGTAATGACAGGCAAGCGGCAAGCGTTATTGGCGTCTAATATCGATTATTTTCGCCAGCAAGCACAGCATTTAGCATTAAACATAATGCCGTCTAGTACCGCTATTCAGCCGCTATTAATCGGCGATGATGCTAAAGCTGTCGCAATTAGTCAGCAGCTTAAGCAGCAAGGTATTTTAGTAACTGCCATTCGTCCCCCAACCGTCGCAAAAGGCAGTGCCCGATTACGCATAACACTCACCGCCAACCATACTGAGAAAGATATCGATTTTTTATTGACCTCTTTAGTATCTATTTTGGAGTCTGGTTATGGCGTTTGAGTTCGCATTTTCTTCTGAGTGTAAAAGCCAGCAGGTCTGGGTCTGGTTTCCCGGTTGGAGCTTCAAAGCTGAAGTTTTTACCGAGCTCGCGCACAATCTTCCAGGCCAACATTATTGGTATCGCTGGGAAGACTTCGAAAATTTTGATGATGCCGTTCAAGATATCTGCAAAGCCCTGCCTGAGAATGCCATTCTAGTTGGATGGTCACTGGGCGGAGCACTGGCTGAGGCTGCTGCGCATTGCCAACCAGTCCCTGCGGCGCTCATTACCCTAGCCACAGCGCCTAAATTTTGTCGCGCACCTCAGTGGCCGTATGGCATGCCTCAAACACGCTTTAATAATTTTGTATCGAGCTACGAAAATACTCCGCAAAAAACTAAAGTCCGATTTTTAGCACTCTGTGCTCAAGGTATTGATTTGCCGAAGGGTATTATTCGTTATTTGGCCCACCAGCAAATAGAGCCTAATAGTGCGATGGCAAATCAACTGCGCTGGCTCGATCAATACGACTTTACCGCCATGCCCAAGGCATCCTGTTTATGCTTGCATTTATTTGCTGAATACGATGCTTTAGTTGCCCCGCCACACAGTCATGGCCAGGGTCGCTCAGAGCTGGTGTTTGATACCTGCCATGCATTATTTATTCAGTCTCCAGAAGTTGTTCTGAAGCATATATCGTCAATTTATAATCAGCTCACCTTCAAATCTGCCAATGACCCTGTCATTGAGCGGTTCTGATAAGTCTGATTTGGAGCGGAGCCCCTTTCTATGACAACCTGTTTATCCGAGCAAACTAATAGCAACAGTGCCATGGCAAGCGTTTCTGGTCGCTCCACAGTAACAAGTCTTGATGGCGAATCAGACAATAACCTAGCAACCGCTCATGCGCATAGAGCAAAGCAACAAGTCGCCAGTCAATTCAGCCGCTCCTCACAGTCTTACGACCAAGCTGCGCGCATCCAACAATTTTCGGCATTAGAGTTAGTAAAGCAGTTGAGCTCTTTCATTCAACCTCCTGACTCTCAGCACTCTGCTTCTCAACACCCTGCTTCTCAACACCCTGCTTCTCAGCACCCTATTGCACAGGCCCGAGAAAGTGGTCTATCGCACTGGCTAGATTTGGGTTGCGGAACAGGGTTTGCCGTGCCGACTTTGATTGAACAAGGCATTCAACGTATTACCGGGGCTGACCTTGCTCATGGAATGTCTGTCACCAGCCATCAAAAACTAGCACAGTTGCCCTTTCATGCAGTGACTGCCGATGCGGAAAACCTTCCGTTTACCAGCGCATGCTTTGACGGAATTTATTCAAACCTGATGGTGCAATGGAGTGAACAAGTTCGGCAACTGTTTAGTGAAGCTAGCCGGGTTATAAAGCCAGGCGGTTTATTTGCTTTCGCAACGCTGGGGCCCCGTACCATGCATGAGTTAAAGTCTGCTTGGCAACAAGTCGACCCTTTTGTGCACGTGAATAGTTTCAGTTCAAAATCTCAGGTAATTAACGACTGTGAGCAATTTTTTGATATTGAGAGCTGTCAGCAACAAGAAGTTGTGCAGCACCATAAAAACCTATCCAGTTTATTGAAAGAATTAAAAGCTATTGGCGCGACTAATGTGAACCCTGGTCGCCGACAAGGCTTGGGCGGCCGTGAAAGGCTGAGAAAGCTAGATGATGCATACCGTAATGTTTGTCACTCTAAATTGGGAGAGTCAGCACGAGAGGACCCAACTGCGCATCCCTCACAACTGTCACTGACCTATGATTTAATTTGGGTGATTGCACGTAAGCGCTAATTCTAGAACCTTATTCATTACTACATTTATCATACTGGCATCCTATGCATAAGCTATTTATCACCGGGACAGATACCGACGCAGGTAAAACCTTCGTCGCCACAACGTTATTATATAAAGCGCAGTCACTTGGTCTTTCGACGTTTGGCTTAAAGCCCATCGCTGCAGGCTGTGAATGGTCGCTAGAGCAAAACCCTTCGGGAGAATGGCACAATGACGATGCGCTCTCTTTACAAGCGGCCAGCAGCATTAAAACAAACTATGCAGTGCATAACCCAGTCGCCTTTCCTCAGGCCATCGCACCGCATATCGCAGCAGAACTGAATAATAGCCAACTGACCTTAAACAGCTTGTTAGAGCAATGCCAAACGGGGATGGAACAGGTTGCAGACTTTCATTTAATTGAAGGCGCTGGAGGCTGGTTAGTGCCTTTGAATAATGAACATACACTGGCGGATTTTGCTCAACAGCTCAATCATGACGTCGTTCTTGTCGTCGGTATGAAGCTAGGCTGTATTAATCATGCGCTATTAACTCAGCAGCTCATACTTGCGACTAAACTAAACTTCGTCGGCTGGGTCGCTAATCATATTGATCCTGAGATGAGTGAACAAGAAGCTAACTTCGCTTACTTAAAAAATCATCTGCAAGCCCCCTGTTTAGGAAGAATTCCCTTTAGCCCCAGCAAGCAGCCAAAAGATCTTATTCACCACATAATATTACCAAGCGAATAGTCTATTAATCCACACAATAACCGATGCTCGTTTTAATAAAAAATGTACCCTAGGGGCATTGAATTTGTTAATTAATTTACCCAACCACTAAGATTAGCTATAGTTAAAAGAACGATTACCTTTGCAGTATCATTTTGAAGAAGAGAAGTATGACGACTTCAAGCAATATAGACTCAGATAAGTTAAAAGGATTTATTCCTTTTGACTACTTAACCGCTGCCTGTATAAAAGATCTGACCAATCAACTTAGAGTACATACATTAGAAAAAGGTAAGATTCTTTTTAAGCGCGGTAGTAAAGATCACGAGTGCCACTTTCTAATGAGCGGCGAAATTGACCTAGCTGATGAAAATTTTAACGTCACAAAAGTGACTGCAGATAGTGAAGATAACTATCTTGCTTTAGACAATAGCTCTCACATACATCGCTCTTCTGCCATCACGACCACAATATGCCAGTTTTACAGCATTAATCGTGAGTACCTAGACTTAGTCACAACATGGTCTCAGCTTTCTGAAGATTTAGATGATGACGACTCTAACGAAGAGCGCGACTCGAGTGACGATTCAGATGTCGAGACATTGGACTGGATGGATGCATTATTAACATCCCCCCTATTTACACGCATCCCCCCTGCCAATATCCAAAAATTACTATCTCGCTTTAAAGAACGAGAGGTAAAAATTGGTGAAATTATCGTACAAGAGGCTGCGCAGGGCGATGAGTTTTACGTAATAAAACAGGGGCGTGCCATTGTTACTCAAGGCGACAGACATAAAGAAAAAGTTTTAGCCGCCATCCAAACCGGCCATTGCTTCGGGGAAGATGCATTAATCGCTGAGAGCGTGCGCAATGCGACCGTTACAATGGCGAGTAATGGTTCGCTTATGGTTTTAGACAAGGTAGATTTTGATGAACTACTGAAAAAGCCCATTATTAAGTCCATCACAATGGAAGAGCTCAAAATCCAAATGGATGAGGGTGATTCAGGAACTGTTTTAATTGATGTTCGTCACCCAGAAGAGTTCCGACACGACCCCTTAAAGAACAGTGAAAACATTCCACTTAATCGCATCCGCGAGAAGCTGGCTGGAATGAATCATGATTTTCATTATGTCGTCTATTGTGACGGAGGCAGCCGCAGCCAAGCAGCGGCGTACATTATGACAGAATCTGGATTCCATGCGGTTTGCTTAATTCGTTAAGTAACCCCATCGGAATGATTAAAGTAATAAACCTCTAGCCTACTTTTCTCAATTTTTGCCCACTGATAAATTCTGCGGCCATTTTATCCATTGTATTTAAATGCTGTGAAAACCAGTTTGGAAAACCTCGCTCTATATAATGAGCAATCTTGCTCAAATCTCTATGATTTTTAAGCTGCTTAACCACCATATCAATTTCCATTAGCACCCTGTCATGAGCTTCTTTATGCACCTGAAGAGGTGGATAACAGTTATTTTTCATCACTTGCTCTTCATGAGCAAAGTGGCTGATACAGTGTTCCTGTATATCAAGAATCCCGTTTATAACGCTGTCCACGTCATGAAGTAGATAATCTCGTTCAATTTTATTATAAATATCAACAGCTTCTTGGTGCTCTGTATTCATAAAGTCTAATTCAACTTTTGGCAATTGATGAAAGTCGATCATGGTTGATTCTCTAAAAGTTTTAGAAATCATTACAGAATCTTGGTTCTTACACATTGATTTGTATCATAAGTGCATTCTTTCGACTCAGTATTAGCGCTTTACAGGCAAAAAAAAGCCCCGCTAGTGCGAGGCTCTTTTTATCGACTTACAGCAATAAGTTATTAGAATAACTTAAAGCTTGTCAGATTCGTCTGCTAGGTACTTAGCAACGCCTTCTGGAGAAGCGTCCATACCCTTATCGCCTTTGTTCCAACCAGCAGGACAAACTTCGCCATGTTCTTCGTGGAATTGTAGAGCTTCAACCAAACGTACCAGCTCATCCATGTTACGACCTAATGGAAGATCGTTGATGATCTGTGAACGAACAACACCTTCTTTATCGATGATGAATGCGCCACGTAGTGCTACGCCGCCTTCCGTTTCAACGTCGTATGCTTTAACGATGCCGTGATCGATATCAGCCGCCAAAGTGTACTTAACAGCGCCAATACCACCTTGATTGATTGGAGTATTTCTCCAAGCATTGTGTGTGAAGTGTGAATCAATAGAAACACCGATTACTTCAACACCTAGCTTGGTAAAAGTATCCATACGGTGATCCAAAGCGATCAACTCAGAAGGACATACGAAAGTGAAGTCTAATGGGTAGAAAAATACGATACCGTATTTACCATTGATGGTTTCAGATAAAGAAAACTCATCAACGATAGTGCCGTTACCTAGTACTGCAGGAACTGTGAAATCTGGGGCTTTTTTACCAACCAATACGCTCATTTGAGAATCTCCATTAATGAGGGGGAGTTTGCGAATACCAAAGGCATCCACGTTAAATATTTAAGCCGATAATCATACCTTGCTCACTCTATAAATCCTACTGCTACCATAGGTTATTTCGTGAAAAAGATGGAGCCTAGCCCTTTGCTCGATTATCATGGAAGGTACGTCAATCAGGATTGAATAGAAAACGTGCAATCACCTACCCTAAAGCTTATCTTTGCGCTTGTGCTTTCATTAGCACTGCATAGCTTATTATTTATTCCGGGTGAACCGTCTGTTCAGTATCTATCACAGCATTCCATAATTCATGCCCGTCTTGATAAGCAAGACCGAGAGCTGATACAACAAGCCCAAGCTGGTCAAATTGCTCAGCAACATAATGAGCAAATATCTGAAGCAAGCAGCCCATCGGAAGTCGCTTTAGACCAACCGGTAGAGCAAGAAGCGGCTAAAACAAAAGATACAAATCAAGAACAGCCCGTAATCAGTAGCGCTACCAAAGCCGAGAAGAAAGTCAGCGCTGAACCCGTTGAAGAGCCGGTAGAAGAAAACACACCCGATACTGAGATTGAAGAGCTTATAGAAAAACCGGATGTTATTGCCGCGCAACCGAAAATACAACAAAACAGTCAAATCACGAGTGATAGCCGTGCCCAAGTTGAAGCCTTAGAAGGCAGTGAAGACCCTACATATAGTGCTTATCGCCGTGTTGCCACTCAATATTTAACGCAACGACTTGCAGCTAATGCCAACCTAAAAGGTACCGTGCGATTAAAAATAAAACTGGAATATGGATCATTCGCGACCAGTGTGAAGGTCATTCAATCCAGTGGTAATTTAGAAATTGATGATTGGGCAAAGAAAGCTGCACTCGCTGCTAACCCCTACCCTAAAATACCAAAAGAGATTGGCTCAACTTTTGAGTTTTCTCCTACCTTAGAGCTAGGCAAGCTCACCCCTTAGCAAGAGCTATGAGTTTCATTATGGGAACTGCAATTAGTATTATTAACACCGCCGCCTTTCAAAGCTTTATTATCAATACATGACACTCGTGAAGTATTCTTTTGCTCTGTTCTAAGCTTAATATTCATTTATGCTAAGCATAAAAAAAGGCCACCCTTAAATGAATAAGGATGACCTCTTTTTAGAACATTCAGCCTACTGAGTAGGCTGATCTAACCGTCTCAATTAAGACTCTCAGTTAAGAGAAGTCTCGATTAAGAGAACTGGTTAGAAGTGTTCTTAGCGCCACCAGCTTTCAAAGCGTTTTCGCCAGCAAAGTATTCTTTGTGGTCGTCGCCCATGTCTGAACCAGACATGTTCTGGTGCTTAACGCAAGCGATGCCTTGACGGATCTCTTTACGCTGTACGCCAGCAACATAACCCAACATACCCGCTTCACCGAAGTACTCTTTAGCCAAGTTATCAACAGACAATGCAGTTGTGTGATAAGTAGGAAGAGTGATCAAGTGATGGAATACGTTCGCTTCACGAGCTGTATCAGCTTGGAAAGTCTTGATGCGAGCATCAGCTACTGCAGACAATTCAGAATCGTCATATTCAGCAGACATTAGGTTATTACGATCGTATGCAGAAACGTCTTCACCAGCTTCAACCATAGAGTCGAAAGTCTGCTGACGGAAGTTTAGCGTCCAGTTGAAAGATGGAGAGTTGTTATAAACAAGTTTCGCATCTGGGTGTACTTTACGAACGTCGTCCATCATGCCAGCGATTTCGCTAACCGTTGGAACTGCAGTTTCGATCCAAAGCATGTCAGCACCAGCATTGATAGCACCGATACAATCGAATACGCAACGCTCATGGCCAGTACCTTGACGGAACTGATATAGACCAGAAGGTAGACGCTTAGGACGTACTAGCTTGCCGTCACGGTTAAATACAACATCGCCTTCAGCCATGTCAGCAACATCAATTTCTTCAACATCTAGGTAAGAGTTGTAGATATCGCCAGAATCGCCTTTTTCTTTAACAACAGCGATTTCTTTAGTAAGACCAGCACCTTCAGAGTCAGTACGAGCAACGATGATGCCGTTGTCGATGCCTAGCTCTAGGAATGCATAACGCAAAGCGCGGATTTTAGAATGGAAGTCAGCGTGAGGAACAGTTACTTTACCGTCCTGGTGACCACATTGCTTTTCATCAGCAACTTGGTTTTCGATCTGAAGTGCACAAGCACCCGCTTCGATCATTTGCTTAGCCATCAAGTAAGTCGCTTCAGCGTTACCAAAACCAGCATCGATATCAGCAATGATAGGTACGATGTGAGTTTCGTGAGCGTCGATCTTAGCTTGAACAGCAGCTTTTTCGCCTTCTGCAGCTGCGTCTAGTTCGCGGAAAAGACCGCCTAGTTCACGAGCGTCAGCTTGACGTAGGAATGTGTACAATTCTTTAACCAAAGAAGCAACAGACGTCTTCTCGTGCATAGATTGGTCAGGAAGAGGACCGAATTCAGAACGTAGAGCAGCAACCATCCAACCAGAAAGGTATAGGTATTTACGTTCAGTAGTTCCGAAGTGCTTTTTAATCGCGATCAACTTCTGTTGACCAACGAAACCATGCCAGCAACCTAGAGACTGAGTGTACTTAGTCTTATCTTTGTCGAAAGCTGCCATGTCTGCATTCATAATGTCTGCAGTATACTGAGCTACTTCTAGGCCAGTTTTGAATTTGTTCTGAGCGCGCATGCGAGCTACAGATTCTGGGCTAATGGTTTCCCAAGGGCTACCAGCAGCGTCGATTACTGCAGATGCGGTTTTGATATCGTCTTGATAAGCTGACATGTGTCAATCCTTCAATAATGTGAGTGGGGGCCAGTGCTAATCTCATAGCGTGTCTCAATGCACCAAACCTTTTTGCTACGATGCGTATAGTAGATAGATTCACGCCATAATTGAAATTAATAACATGTATACCTGTTATTTATTTGATGAATGCCACCTGAAGGCGGCATAGTTCCACAGATATCAGCTTATACTATGAAAGCGTCTACTTTTTACACTCCTGTAATGTCTTATCAATTTTACAGCGAATGTTCTTTTGTAGCTTCATCATACCTTTGTTATAGCCGCCTTCCTTCATCACACCTTCTCGAATAGAGGCAATTTGGGTTGCTAGCACCTTTTCCTCCCGAGCAGATAACTTAAGCATCTTATCCCGCGGTACCTCTCGGGTATTCTTTTCAACTTCTCGATACAACATATTCAACTTAACAAATAAGTCTTCTCGTAAGAATTGTCCAACTTCTGGCGGAATTCGATCAATACGCGAGACCACTTGAAGCGTCATTTGAGATAAAGGGTAATCTAAAATTGATCCATGCTTTAATCCAGCTCCTAGGTTAAACATGTTATAGCCAACCAGTGGCGCCATCAGAACATCCGCCTCGGCTAGATTGTATGCCCCCGCTGCGGCAGCAGCATTATTGCCATTAACTAACGTCATATTAAACGCGCTATAAAGTGCATGCTGCGAAACATCACCATTAACAATCGCGGCTTTACCACTAAAGGTACGCTTTAGCGTCGGTTTTTTACCGTTATGGGTAAAGAGGTAATTAAACCCAATTGGGATAATGCCAACAATATGGTAATTACCTTGTTGCATTTTCTTATGTGCATAAGTACTGGAGAGCACTTGAAGCAGATACTTCATATGCTTACGACTCGGCACTCCGCCTAAGGCTTCTATCGAACCAGTAAAATCATTAAACTGCCTTGCTTGAGCACCACTTATAATACCGGTATCGCAGTCCCCTGCTACAAGCTTATCAACAACTTCTTGCTCATCAGTGTAAGCTTCTACGTCCATGGTAATGCCGTAGTGCTTAAGCCGTAGTTGTTGATCAACTGTCGATGTATAAATAGGGCCTTGTTTACCCAAAACATCCCAGACACACGTCGTCCGCGAAGGTATTTCTCCATCGACAAGCATATATGAATAGAGTTTTTTTAACGCTCGAATACGTGATTGCAGGGTACGACCCTGATCCATTGCTCTTGCGCGTAATTCATCGTCGGTAAGTGTTCTGGCGACTGCATCATTTGAAATCGATCCGCAAAATAAACAGAAAGATAAAGAGAGCAGTAGCGATGAGAAGTTTTTCATTATTATTATTATTATCTCTGATCGATACTATTCAAGTATTAGATTAACGGCATAGCGCTTGTCTGATACTCATTACAGAGGAATATTATCAGTAAATAATGACAATAAAAAAAGAAACATTCGTTCAATCTTTAAACAGCCCCAATAGCTCTTTTCCAAGAGACATCAGTGCTGTTTAATCTGACAGAAATGAGCGAATTTATTGGATGGGGGTTGCGGTTAAGTTGGTTGTTAGATTTAGATTCTGCATGACAACGCCATAAAATACTGCCTGAGGAGCCACAACATCTGGATGCTTCAATTGTACTGAATCAATGTTGAGTTCTTTGAATGACACATTACCTTGTACAGCAAAGCCTAATGGTCGAAGCGTTTTTTGAGCCTCATTAGGAGTTGCTATGTAAGTATATGAATTACGCGAACTATCATCATAAATTAGCTCTTCACCTAAATCACCAGCAATACCATTTGCATCTACTCCGTCAGTTTTTTTCAATACTTTCGTCTCAAATACATCAATATTTAGGTTAGCTTGTAAGCCATAGCTGTTTGTATCGCTTGTCCCAAGACCATCATTGGTACTGTAGTTATCAAAAATCATTTGTGTGCCAGTATCATTAATATATTCACCTGGACTACTTTCGCTACGATTATTCTCCCAAGTAAATCTGTTTCGAGCTTGAGCTGACCCATCTGTCGTGGTGCCTGCATCAGAGAATGCTGCTTTCAAGGATACCGTCATACCTTGCTCACCTCGATCTTCCCAACGACCGCCTGCCGCACCGCATGTTACTGCGGATACCGCTGCTGCACCGACACATACTTCACCCGCACCACCTGGACTAATAGCTAATAAAGAGTTTCTTTCAAAACGCTCAAGTTTAATTCTGCCCAAGCTGCGACCATCCGTTTTATTACCCCAGCGTAGGTTTGCCACATCCATGGTACTCCACTGCTCACCACGATTAATTTGGATGCCATCACCTTCTACATCAAAAGTAATGTCTCGTAAGTGAATATCGTAGTTAACCCCTGTCGCCCATATACCATTATCATTTTCATCAACAGACAGGCCTATATTGGCGTTACTGAAATAATAATCACCATTAATGCGTATACCACCACCAGAAACACCCCCGGCTGTAATTTCAGTAAAACCATCAATATCAAAGTCCATTGCTTGATAAACTTCAAGCGCGAGCAACAATTCAGCCCCCCCTTGTAACTGAGCTGAATCGTTCCCTACCTTTAAGCCATCAATACTGTAAGACCCTTTTAAATCAGAAATACCAATCGCAATTTTTTGATCGCGTACATCAATGGTTGTATTTGCAGAGCCATAACTTTCAATACCGCTAAATACAACTCGACGGCCATCATCAATATAAGCAACCTCAGCATTCGCTAGGTTCCACTGTGTTGCCAAACTTAAACCTTCACTTGCTGGTGTCATACCGGAATAAAAATTTTCTGCATAGGTTTTGATGCCTGTTGGCATGAGATTAAAATCTGGCTGGCGAATGCCTGGATATAACTGAAAACGGTTGTAGCGGCCGTTTAAGTCATCATCGTTAAATAAGAATGTTAACTCGACTGAACCAATTGGCCGAGAGCTGTCACCGATTAAAATCGTTCCTGCATTGAATGCTCCATCCAACTGATCAAAGCCCATTGCTAAATGACCAGATTCAACATCTAATGTGAGATTAGTTACATTCAACGAGCCGCTAAAATTTCCCATATATAACGAATTACCATCATCGGTAAATTTCACATAGTTAGTAGGATCACTCAAAATAGAGACTTGGCTATGAAGGGTTAAGCCTTGTGTCCCATAACGACCTCCACCAAATACTTGAAGATTAGCCGACAGTGCTAAATCACCAGATAGCTCACCAAGACTAACTCCAGCCAAACTTAGTGCACCTGTTGAGAATGAAAAATCGAAATTATCCATACCAAACGCTAGTCCAGTACGCGTAAAGCCTTTCGTATTGTCAATCGCATCATACTCAAACGTGAAGCTATCAATACTGGCATTAAAGGCAATATCCTCAAAAGACATAGAATGAGTATTGGTTTGCCAAATCAAATCTGCATTTGATATACCTGTTGCAAAACTACCTTCCAATCCCCCTGTTGACATTCCTTTAATCGAGAAATTAGTCACCGACTCAAAGTTCAAAGTCAGATCGCCAAAACTTCCAACTGAATTATTAATTCTAATTGCATCGATGTGCAATTGCGTAGGATTGACGGTAGCTTCTATTGAAAGTGCACCATCAGCACCTATATCAAGTAAATAACGCTGGCTTGAGCTTGCATTAACGTCGGTTTGAGAGGATATGCGTAGCCCTTGAATATTTAGACTATTTCCATCATCGATATAACTTAGATCATCAATATTAAGTAATTGACTTTGTTCAATCGTTAAGCCTGACTGACCCTGTACATTAGATAATGTTGAATCGCTTAAACGCTCCAAAGAGACACTTACTGAAGAAAGTGAGGACGCTATAATAGCGAGAATTAATTTATTACAATTCATATCAATTAACCCTATGGAGTGCCCGTTGGAAATAATAATAAATTACCACGCATAGTCACATCGCCATCGACTTTAACATTGAGAATATCTGTTTGGTTAAAACCAACATCCGTTGGTCTAGCCTTACTACTATTAGCAAGCGTATAACTTACATCGCCATAACTAACTTTATTCGGCAGCCCTATTTCTAGTACATCATTATCAAACAGAACTCCATCTCCAGAAAAACCATCATTAATGGTTCTTGTTTTCAGCGTCATCCCCTCAAAAGAAAAGCGGCCCCGGATATTGTCCAATACTAGCCAACCAGAATTGGCACCATCACCCGCATTAACAGCAATACGTGCTCCACAACGTTTATTGGTTGAAGCACCTGAACAATTGGCCTGCCAGATTGCGGGCGTTGAAGCATCGGATGCATCATTCAATGGACCACCGTTTTCATTGATAGTGATATCTCCTGAGAGGTATACCCCACCCTGACCCAATACTTTCTGCAACTCATCTTCTGCCAAGGGCTCTAGTGCAAAGACATAAAACGTTGGCATAAAACACAGAATGATCATTATTTTTTTTATCATCGATCCTTCCTTCCTATTACAAGTCATGACTGGTGACTTCTAAGTATTGAATTTGTAAATTAGAAATAGTGGAACTACCAAAATTTCCAGGTGTATTTACTGCAGCGCCACCAATATTTATATTTCCAATATATGTATTGGTGGTAGGACCAGATTCATAGTATTCAATCAATCGATTTTTATCAGCGCCAGCAACACAACCACCTGTTGCATTGGTGACGCACTTACCTTCTAACGAGCCAACAAGAAAAGAGAATTGGCCATCAGGCGTAACCTCAAACGTTACCGGCTGATAGCTGCCATCACCAATCTGGGATTCAATACCGATATCATTAAAATAAACTGAATCTCCACAGTTAGCACCTGAAGAATTACACGCCCTAAACTCAAGCTGCGAGGCATAGATATTCAAGTTAATCTCGGCTTCGACTCTGTTTCCGCCCCCCCATAGACGAACATACGATCCATCTATGGCAAGGTCCTTGATATGATTCTCTAAAGACTGAGCATTGCTTCCATTTACTTCTAAATCAAAGCGAATACCTAAGTCAGCTTTTTCTCCGGCTCTAGATGAAAAAATAGAATTGTTAAAACCACTAATCGAATCAACTCTCTGTCCTGATGCAACTTGCTGCCCTGGGAATCGACGTTCAGTTCTATTTTCTTTAGAAACCTGAAAATAACTTTCATCTACCAATTTTTCAGGTGCTGCTAGCTCTAATACGGCTTTGTCCGTAATTCCTAAGTCGTCACCATCACGCAACTCAATATTATAAGGATACAAAAGTCGCCCAAGGTTTACGGGGTTATTAATAACATTAGTACCGCGATTACTATTACTACCCGATACATAAAACTGCGAGATACCAAAAACAACAGGTGCTCCACTTGAATTCTCTAAACCAGAAATCTCAAAAGTACCTCCATTTGCTTGCTCACCAGCCTGAAAGACAAAATCTTCAAGAACAATACCAATGCCTTCACCATCAATTTTCTTTAATGTGGAATCAGTTAATGGAATCAAGTCAGCAGTGACCATAGAAGGTAAAGCCATTAAGATAATAGTGTTTCGAATATTAATCATAATAGGCATCCACATATTTAGTTCTCGCCCTTTCAATGCCATTAAATGCCTGCTCAAAGTCGACCTCTAAGCCACCGTTTGGCACATTCAAAAACGCACCCGTTTCTGCTTGTTGAGTACCGGGCTCCCAAGTAATTTTTTCTGATAAGAAGGATAGAAATAAACCGGGAGCCTCTGTGAATGAACCATCAGCCTGCTTGTTTCCAACTTCTAACGTACGATATATATCAATAGGAAAGCATGTATCGATGCCTAGCACGTTACAATTATTAGACCCTAATAAAGCTAAAGCTACCCCTGTAAGTATACCGCAGCCAGATTCACAGTTTAAGTTGTCACCATTAGGAATCCCAACAGTAGTTGCCCGCACAGGATTTGCAACACCGTTAGCTTGAACTAATTCAGCCCCAGCGCGGAGTATTGTAGTGTCTGAGATGCCTGCTAAGCTTAAAAGCCCTCTATTAAACCATGTTGTCGAAGCTCGTACTGGAGCGGCTTTGCCAAAAATATCTATATTAATTTTACCGGTTAAGGATTCTATATTCCCAGACAAAGCACCTTTAGCCCCACCAAAACCTAAGCGCAATCCAATTAAATTCTCTTTTCCAGTAGCATCGGTATCAAATGCTAACTCAATAAAAGGATCTGATATTTCAAAAGGCACAATTTTTCCATCAGAATCAATTCGTCCTAAAGCAAAATCATTAATTCTAATATCTGAACCCGCACTGCCATTTCGTTCATAATTACCTAAGTCTAACAAGTCAGCATTGACAGAGGTTTTAATATCCAAACCTAAGGTTATTTTTGTTGTATCAATTAATTCATTAGATGAGTTTCTTGCTGTCTGTAGGCGATCAACATTTATAAAAGCCTGCCCTGTTGTTTGTGACAGCTCATGCTCTTCAATAGGTACTAACTGTGCGTTAGCAAACGGCATAAATAGGAGGCTGAAAAATAATATTTTGTTCACATTATTTAGCATTTTTGAACTCTGGCGGTGGTGTTGTATTTTTATTATGAGACCTTCGTTTTACATCAAAGATCTTTACCAATATCTATTGAACAACGGCAGGAAAAAAAGAAAAGATATTTATGAGTTATTAATACGGTAGTACTCCAATTAAATCGAATGGAGGAATCTATTGGTCTATATCAATACAATAGGTAAAACCAATTAGTTACAAAGCTGAACATTTGTACTGGTTATAAAGCGTTGTTTCTATTAATTTTTTAAAAGCTCTAGTTGTGATTATGAATTTCAAACCGACCGTTTCATCAACATTATTTGCACTATATCGACGCACTGAATGATTGCCTTACGGCGTGACTTTGGATGAACGTGCTGGGTTTGGTGGGTGTTTGGGTAGTTTTTTTAGTCTGTGATAAAAAGATAAGAGATGGGATATG
>CAJXUD010000013.1 GCA_913061415.1 uncultured Oleispira sp.
TTCAAATAAACCTGCAAGTATCAAATATATCCAAGCCACGCTATCTCCTTATTAATACATTCACTTAACGCTTTTGTTGTGGGGCGGTAAAACGTAGCGAGGAACGAGCGAAGTTTAACCGTCCCAGCACCGTAGGTGCGAACACCAACTGTTTGTTATACGCAGTCATTTACGACTCTTAAATTTTTCTATAATAAACAATATATTGTCGTATGAATTGGCCATTACAATAGATAATTGAACTGACACTATCCCGTAAATGAAAAGCACACCAACAAAAAAAGCCATTCCCTTTTGAGGGCCATAAGCAATTACAAGGAATATACCAGAAATTACAGAGACAACTAATGCATATATATTCGGATCGCGCTTAATTTTCCATACAGTTAAAGGCCCAAATAAAATACAGGTGCCTAAAGAAACTAGAATACCTATAAATGATTCACTAATGCCCGCAATCCAAAAGACCATACCAAGAATTATGCCTAGTATTAAGGCTTGCCAGAATTCTTTACTCATGAGTTTCTATAATCGTATAACAGCGGTTTATACGACACGATGTCGCATAAACCCTTATATATGGGAAAGGCGAACAAGAGGAAAATTCCTTTAAGATCATAGCACTATCCCTGTTAATAATTTAAACAACACTATATTCAGATGTCGCTTTTGTCAATTTGATATCAAATAATACTCATTGTCGGTTAATCCAAGTCATATTTATCTAAGCCATATTTCTTATATTTTTCATATACTTAACAATTAATCCTAAATGCTGATAGGCGAACAGTCACATCCAACTATGCTTGTTTTATACATAAGGATTATGCCTATGCGACTACAACAAGAATTTAATAATGCCGTTCGTTTAGCCAATTATTCTCTGGCCACAGAACGCTCATACTGGGGCTGGGTTCGGCAATTCTTGCACTTTCATAATATGCGCCATCCAGCTGACATGGGAGGGCCTGAAATTTCTCAATTTTTAAGTCACTTAGTACTTACTAAAAACGTGGCTGTTAATACTCAAAAGCAGGCTTTAAGTGCTCTCGTTTTTTTGTATAAGCAGGTTCTAAAATTCGAAGAGGTTGATATTTCTACTTGGCAATCTGCTAAAAAGCCTAAAAAATTACCTGTCGTTTTTAGTAAACAAGAAGCTAATCAGGTTATTGCTCACTTAACCGGCTCTCCCCTTCTTGCAGCATTGTTAATGTATGGTGCTGGTTTGAGGCTACAAGAAGCGCTTCGTCTTCGGGTAAAAGATATCGATTTTGGTCGCAAGGAAATTACAGTAAGAGAAGGCAAGGGAAATAAAGATAGAATAACGATGTTACCTGAAAAAGCCGTTCCATTTCTCCATTCCCATATCGATGAATGCCAGCGCTTGCATCATAAAGCACTGAATGAAGGTATTGTATTTGTGCATCTACCTAATGCCCTTGCCAAGAAATATCCCAATGCCGGTAAAGAACTTGCTTGGCAGTATATTTTTGCGAGCGATACATTAAGCAAAGATCCTCGATCAGGAAATATGGGGCGTCATCACTTAACCCCAAGAACAATTCAGCGGGGTGTTAAAGAAGCAATTAAGAAAGCGAATATTCATAAACACGCAAGCTGTCATACGTTTAGGCATTCTTTTGCTACGCATTTGTTAGAAGGTGGTTACGATATTAGGACTGTGCAGGAGCTTTTAGGCCATGCCGATGTGAATACGACAATGATTTATACCCATGTATTAAACAAAGGTGGTCGCGGGGTGATTAGCCCCGCTGATAGTTAAGCAGATTGTTTCAACTATTAAGTTAATAAAGAGTTAAGAAAACTCTCCATGTGCCTGCTGGTCAGCATGGTACGAAGATCGAACCATTGGGCCACTGGCAACGTGTTTAAAGCCAAGCTCTGTCGCAATTCTGCCAAGCTCGTCAAACGCTTCTGGTGTTACAAAGCGATCCACTGGTAAGTGGTTTTTACTTGGCTGCAGATATTGCCCTAACGTAATCATGTCGACGTTGTGTTCACGAAGGTCTTTCATTACTTCGATCACTTCTTCGTCGGTTTCTCCTAAGCCCAGCATGATGCCAGATTTGGTTTTAACTTGTGGGCAGCGTTCTTTGTATTTTTGCAGAAGCTCTAACGACCATTTGTAGTCTGAACCTGGGCGCGATTCTTTGTACAGGCGCGGTACGGTTTCTAGGTTGTGGTTGAATACGTCAGGAACGTTATCTTCCATAATCGCCAGTGCTACATCCATACGGCCACGGAAGTCAGGAACCAGCACTTCAATTTCGATGGTTGGACTCAGTGCGCGTGTTTCACGAATACAGTCGACGAAGTGTTGTGCCCCCCCGTCACGCAAGTCATCACGGTCTACCGAGGTGATTACTACGTATTTTAGTTTCATGTCGGCAATGGCAATGGCCAAACTTTTGGGTTCGTCTTTGTTCAGTTCATTCGGACGACCATGGGCTACGTCGCAGAATGGGCAACGACGTGTACAGATGTCTCCCATAATCATGAAGGTGGCCGTTCCACCACCAAAGCATTCGCCTAGGTTTGGGCAGTTGGCTTCTTCACAAACGGTGTGAAGCTTGTGTTTGCGTAGCTTTTCTTTGATTTCACTGATTTTGGGTGACGCAGGTATGCGTACTCGAATCCAATCTGGCTTGCGCGGCATGGTTTCGGTTGGAATTACTTTTATTGGAATTCGGGCGACTTTTTCAGCCCCTCGAAGTTTTTCACCTTGTACTGCGCGTTGCGTTTTTGGCTTGGCAGTTTTCTCTAAATCAGTCATAAACACCTAGTACGGCTAGTGGCTCTTGAGTGAGCGTTTTATGCGGGAAGTTCGATGTGCTTAGTATACTGCAAGCAATGTGTTAAGTGGTGCTTTAACTGTGTGCTTACGCGTTCGAATACGGTTTTTTGATTTTCGTCAGTTAACCATTCACTGGCTAGCAGTTCGGTTTTCATTTGTGTCATGGCCATTCCTGCATACCCACAAGGGTTAATGCGTTGAAAGGGCTCCATGTCCATATCGATGTTGATCGCTAGGCCATGAAAGGAGCGGCCTTGTTTTATGCGTAGGCCTAATGAGGCTATTTTGGCATCGCCTATGGATTGCTGCACATAAACGCCGGGGGCATCTTTTTTGGGCGCGCTATCTATACCGAAGTCTTTTAATGTGGCCACAATGGCATCTTCGATGGCGCTGACCAGTTCTCGTGGCCCCCAGCCTTTGCGTTTAATGTCGATCATTAAATACACAACCAATTGGCCTGGGCCGTGATAAGTTACTTGGCCACCACGATCGCTTTGTACCACGGGGATGTCGCCAGCAAATAAAACGTGTTCGGGTTTACCGGCTTGGCCTTGGGTAAAAACGCGCTGATGCTGCAATAGCCAGATTTCGTCTTGGCTATCTTCGTCTCTGTTTTGCGTGAAGTGCAGCATTCTTTCGTGGGTTTGATGATAGTCCAGCGGGATAATTGCTGTATTTTCATCATGAAAATCGCGCACGATAAGTACCGAGTGATCATGATCTCTAGCGTTCTCTACGTCAGCCGTTGTAGCGTTTGTTATGTTAACGTCAGCCGCTGGGTCCGTCATCACATTACCATTTTGACACATTCAAGTGATGTGAGTTCTGTATGCAGCTTGGCTAGCTGATCTTCACCCGTAGCGGTAATGTACAGTGTAATCGAGCGGAACGTGCCTTTGGCACTGTCTTTTGCGTGTACTTTACTGACGTCGAGGTTGGCATCATAACGACGCATCACTTCGATAATAATGGTGTCGTAGCCTGCAATACATTGGCCAACGACTTTTATCGGGTAGTTGGCACAAGGGAATTCTATTTTAGGTGCGTCTTTTGGAACACTAGCCCCCTTTGGTAGGGTGCTTTTAATCGGCATTTTCATTTCTATTTACCTGTTCTTGGCTTTTACGCCTAACCTTCACCGCCAAACAACTTTATAAAGAATAGCTTAATGCCGTCCCAAAGGCGGCTGAAGAAACCAGATTCCGTTACATCGGTTAAAACAACTAATGAACGCTCAGCTAATACTTTGTCGTTTAAGCGAATGGTTAAAGTACCTTGGCTATCACCTGTATTAAGCGGGGCTTCTATAAATTCATTCGTCAGTGTTTCAATTTCTAATTGTTCTTTCGCGCCGCGTGCGATGGTGATGAATAAGTCATTCGCGATGCCGACATCAAATTGTGTTTCTTCACCAAACCAAACCGGTAGCGTTTTGATGCTATCGCCTGCTTGATATAAGCGGTGGGTTTCAAAGTAGCGGAAGCCATAGGTTAATAACTTTTGCGTTTCTGTTGCGCGAGCATTTTCGCTTTTGGTGCCCATCACGACGGCAATTAGACGCATGCCATTTCGCTCGGCAGACGCGGTTAAGCAAAATCCTGCTTCATCGGTATGGCCTGTTTTTAAGCCATCAACACTTGGGTCGCGCCATAAAAGTTTGTTGCGGTTTGGTTGGCGAATTTTATTGAATTCGAAATATTTTTCTTTATACAGGGAATAGTATTCTGGGTGATCGTTAATAATTGCTTGCGCTAAAATGGCCATGTCGCGAGCACTAGAGAAGTGACCTTTCGCAGGCCAGCCTGTGGCATTTTTAAACTGAGTATTCACCATGCCCATACGCTGTGTATGTTTATTCATCAGATCAACAAAGGCGTCTTCTGAACCGGCTACGTATTCTGATACGGCAATACTGGCATCGTTACCCGACTGAATAATAATGCCTTTGATAAGGTCGATTAATGCAACATCGCGGCCTTCGCGGATGAACATTTTTGAACCGCCCATCTTCCAAGCTTTAATACTAACAGGAACCTGATCTTGTTCATTCAGGTTGCCCAAGGCCAATTCGTGAGTGGCTAAATAGCTCGTCATCATTTTGGTCATACTGGCCGGCGGCAATTGCTTGTCAGCATTTTTCTGGACTAAGATCTCGCCACTGGCGGCATCCATTAGCACGTAGGCTGTTGCATTTAAAACAGGTGGTTTTGGAATAATTACCGAGTTCGCTTGAACCGATGACATTGCGCAGCTAGCGGTAATAACAACCGCTATGCTGGCTTTAAAAATTTTTAAAAATTTCATAAGAGTATAATTTAATAATGTATAGGTGAATTTAAAAAGTGTATTCAATAAATGATGGCCGCATTGTATCAGTTCAAACGTCATTGTGCTAAATCTGAACAGTGAATGCGTCCTTCATCCAAGGTGCGTTGGAGCTTTCATCAATACTGCGTCACAACTGGTGTGCCGCAAGCACTAGCGGATTAGGCAGTTGATTGTTGTTCAAAATGGAAATGACTTTATCCATTTCCTGCCCTTCTGGTATGGGGCCAATTCTTACTTTATGCAAGCTACGGGTATTGTTCGTTATTATATCCACAGGCCACTGCTGCAAGGTTTGAAGCTTTTGCTGCAACGCTTTGGCTGATTGCTCGTTGCTTAACGCAACCACTTGCAGCCATTTTTCTGGGCCTTTCGACGGCGCAGAAATAACTTCTAAACTCACGGCTGCCGTTCCCATCTTATGAATTCCCAGCTTTACCGCGGCGGCGTAAGATAAGTCGACAATTCGGCCTTCATGAAATGGCCCACGATCATTCACTCGTACGATCACAGATTCTTGATTATCAAGACGCGTTACTTTGACATAACTCGGAATCGGCAACGTTTTATGCGCTGCCGTCATCTGGTACACATCGTAGATTTCACCATTTGAGGTCGCATGACCATGAAACTTCATGCCGTACCAAGAAGCAAAACCTTGCTGTTTGAACCCTGCGCCTTGCGACATCACGGCATATTCTTGGCCTAGCACCGTATATCGACGCGGATTTCCCATTGAGCTTAATGGCTCAGCTTTTACTTCAGCATCTTTCAACGATGCAGGGTCTAATATCGGATTCGGTAGAAAGTCTTGGGCGTGTTGATAACGTCCAGTACTACAAGCGCTTATGTTCAATAAGCTGATAAAAAGGCCGATCAAAGTGATCAGCCTTATAGAGTGGGGAATTTTCATAAGGGGGTTTGAATTATTTAATCGCTTGGCTTAGTTGGTAAACGGCCATAGCGTACATTCTGCTGTGGTTATAGCGAGTAATGACATAGAAGTTATGATTGCCTAACCAGAACTCAGCCCCCTCTTCGCCCATTAGCTTTACTAAGGTTGCACTCGCATCATCGGCAACATCTTCGGTTGGCATAACGCCCAACGCTTTTAGTTCGCCAGCGGTCCATTTAGGCTTTAAATGATCATTAACCGCTTCTTCGTAATCAGTGCCTTTTACGTTAACGCGCTGAGTGACCGCTCCGTCTTGCTTCCAACCATGACGTTTAAAGTAGTTAGCCACACTGCCAATGGCATCCGCTTTATTGGTCCATAAGTCTTTTTTATTATCGCCGTCATAGTCAATGGCGTAATAACGATAGCTGCTAGGAATAAACTGTCCATAACCCATAGCGCCGGCATAAGAACCTTTAACATCACCAGGGTTTACGCCTTGCTCTTGACTCAAGACAAAGAACTCTTTGAGCTCACGCCAAAATAGAGAACGCTTTGGGTAATCAAATGCTAAGGTCGATAAAGAATCCAGTACGCGATAATTACCTTGGCGTTTTCCATAGAAGGTTTCTACACCGATAATGGCACCAATAATTTCTTTGGGTACACCAAATTCTTTTTCTGCTTTTACTAACAGTTCAGCATTATCTTTTAGAAACTGCTTACCTTCTTCAATGCGTTTTTCTGTTAAGAAAATTTTGCGATAGTCGGCCCACGTTTTGGTTTTTTCAGCGGGGCGAGAAATAGCGGTCAATACTGACTCTAAACGCTCAGCTTGAGAGAGCCAAGCTTTCGCTTGCTCAGGCTTTATGCCGTGCTCTGCTTCTAGTTCTTTTGCAAATTCGTTGAAACGTTCATGCTGTTCGTAGCCTGCATTAACTACCGTGCTGCCCATAAGTGCTGCACATGTGCTAATAAGTAATGCGATTTTTTTCACAATAATTCCTATTATTTCCGATTAAACGTGGTGACGATGATTATTTTAAAGTGTCTATTTAACATCATGAGTATACATCGACATCATAATGCCAAATCCAGCCAACAAGCTAACGACCGATGTTCCGCCCCAGCTTACCAGAGGTAAAGGCACTCCGACCACCGGTAATAACCCACTAACCATGCCGATGTTCACAAAAACATAGATGAAGAAAGTTACAATTAAACTGCCTGATAGCAAACGCCCAAAAAGCGTACTGCATTTTGCAGCTATATGAAGGCCGCGTAGCAGTATGAGAAAATATAACGTGAGCAATAGCAATACGCCGATCAGCCCCAATTCTTCAGCCAGTACGGCAATAATAAAATCCGTATGGCTCTCTGGTAGAAACTCTAATTGCGATTGAGTTCCCTGCATCCAGCCTTTTCCTTCAATTCCGCCAGAACCAATCGCTGTTTTTGATTGAATAATATTCCAGCCCGAGCCCAGCGGATCACTTTCAGGATTTAAAAATGTCAGTACCCGCTGCTTCTGATAGCTGTGCATCACAAAAAACCACATTAAGGGTGCACAAGCGGCAACCGTGCCAATCATTGAAAAGATAATCCACCACGGCATGCCTGCAAAAAAGAGCACAATCAGCCCCGAGGTGCCAATAAGAATCGATGTTCCTAGGTCGGGCTGTTTCAAAATCAATACCAAAGGAATCGCAATCAGTACCATCGCTTTCGCTAACGTAAATAGCTTAGGCGGCGAGCCTTTCGTTGCCATATACCAGGCGACTAATAACGGCAGCGCTAACTTCATTAATTCTGACGGCTGAAAACGTGGCAAACCTGGAATGGCCAACCAGCGCTGAGCGCCTTTACCTGTCACGCCCATTACTAATACGCCGATCAAGGCAAGGATTCCTAACAAATACGCCCAAGGGGCCAGTAGTTGATAAATTCTGGGCGGTATTTGAGCGGCCACGACTAGTACCGTAAAACCAATCAGGTAATGGATCGCTTGTTTTTGCACCATTGCGATACTTTGTCCACTGGCACTATAAAGTATCAGCAAGCCCGAAGCGCAGAGTACGATAAGTAAAATAAGCAAAGGAAGGTCGATATGAATGCGGGCAAATAATACCTTGCTGCGCTCAAAACCTGCTTGGTTAGCTCCTGCAACGGGCATTTGATGACTAAAATCGGTACTTGCCATTAGCCTTGTGCTCCTAACAAATATTCCTGCATAACGGCTTTCGCAACAGGCCCTGCCGTGCGACCAGCCGATTCTCCGTTTTCAACAATCACCGCAATAGCGATGGTTGGATTTTCGACCGGGGCAAACGCAACAAATAATGCATGATCTCGATTGCGCTCGGCCATGGTTTCAGAATCGTATTCTTCGTGCTGTGCAATACTCACAACTTGCGAGGTGCCTGTTTTGGCAGCCATGGTGAAGTTCAAGTTATGTCTCAAGGAACGCCCTGTGCCTTTATAGCTAGTAATAACGGCGTCCATGGCTTTAAACATTTTGTCCCAGTTTTTAGGATCCTTTAATATAATATTATCGAGGGCCTTAGAATCATCAACCGTGGAATCGCCCCCTAAGGTGTCCATTAAACGGGGGGTGTGCCATTCACCTTTTGCCGCTAGCACTGCCGTTGCGGTTGCTAGCTGCATAGGCGTTGCCAACATAAAACCTTGGCCAATCCCTAAATTCAGCGTATCACCCGCATACCAAGAGCGGCGGCGTTTATCTTTTTTCCACTCGCGGTCCGGCAATAAACCCGACAATGCATTAGGCACGTCTAAGGTCATATTGCGGCCAAAGCCGAACTTGGCCAAAAACGGCGAGATTTCATCAACGGTGGTTTTAAACGCGGCATCATAAAAGTAGGTATCGCACGACTCTACAATCGCATCATGTAGGTCTACATGGCCATGACCCGTTCGTTTCCAGTCACGATATAAGCGGTCATCGTTTTCTAGCTTGTACCAACCATTGTCGGCAATTTTATCTTTCCAAGTAACCGCGCCCGCTTCTAAAAACGACAAACCCAAAAATGGCTTCAAGGTCGACGCCGGTGGATATTGTCCGCGAATCGCGCGATTGAATAACGGTAGGTCGGGGTTTTTACGTAAGCCTGAATATTCTTTATGAGAAATCCCCGTCACAAATGAGTTCGGGTTATAACTCGGATTACTGTACTGCGTTAAGATGCCTCCTGTCGCAACATCGATGGCAACAACCGCACCACGATAGCCTTCCATCGCCTTAGCAGCTGCTTTTTGCAAGCGTAAGTCCAAATGCAACACCAGATCTTTACCCGGCACAGGATCCACTTGCTCGATCACTTGCAAGATTCGCCCTCGGGCATTGGTTTCTACTTTCTGATAACCGACCTGCCCGTGCAACGCCTCTTCGTAACGTTTTTCGATGCCTAATTTACCGATATGCTTAGTCGCACTGTATTGTTTTTTATCGAGTCGCTGCGTTTCTTTCTCGTTAATGCGGCCAACATACCCAAGGGCATGAACGGTCAATTCGCCTTCAGGATAGTGGCGTACGAGGCGTGCTTCCACATCGATGCCTGGCAAGTAAAAACGGTTCACCATCACTTGTGCAATTTCTTCTTCCGTTAGCTGATACTTAACAACGACGGCTTCATAAGGGCGGCGTCTGTATTTGAGACGTTTAAGGAATTGCTCTTCATCACGTTCACTGATTGAAATTAAACTTTTTAAATACGATAAGGTTGAATCAACATCGTTCACCCTCTCTTTTACAAGCGTCAGGCTGTAGCTAGGCACATTCTCAGCCAGCAGTACGCCATTGCGATCGTAGATTAAGCCTCGGTTGGGGGCGATAGGTCTAAGTTGAATTCGATTGTTTTCAGACAGGTCTTGATATTTTTGGTGTTCAACAATTTGTAAAAACGCGATACGGCTAGCTAATACGGAGAGTAAAATAAAGATAAAAATCGTGATGAAGATGGCGCGACTGCGGAACAGCCTTTGTTCTGCCTGTTTATTTCTGAACGAATTCCCCCGCATTCCTACTTCTCGCTTTATTATTATTAGCTACTAATTAGGTTGATCTTATTTATGGTACGGATGATTTTGCAGAATCGTCCAAGCACGATAAACCTGCTCTGCCATTACAATACGGACGAGGGGATGTGGCAAGGTTAAATTTGATAGTGACCAGCGCTGATTAGCACGTGCCATAACGTCATCGCTCATGCCATCGGGACCACCAATCAATAAACAGATGTCTTTGCCATCCATTCGCCAATTGGCTAATTGCTCACTCAGTTGCTCGGTACTCCAGGGCTTGCCTTTAACATCGAGCGCCACCACCCATTCTTGAGGTTTGATGGCTTTTAACAGCATTTCGCCTTCTTGCTGTTTAACCTTAGCCACAGAGGTACTTTTACCTCGGTGGCCGCTGGCGAGTTCCACCAGCTCTAAGCTGCAATCAGAAGGTAGGCGCTTGGCATATTCTTTATAGCCTTGCTCTACCCAAGATGGCATCTTTTGGCCGACGGCTAATAATCGTAATTTCATAGGTCTATTTTCTTATGAGTCTACGATTATTCTACGTCTTGCGACTCTTTAGCTTGCTCTTCGCTAGGCTCGCCCCATAGGCGCTCTAGGTCATAAAAGTTGCGCGCTTGCTCAGTCATTACGTGAACAATCACATCACCTAAGTCTAATAACATCCAGTCAGATGAATCACGGCCTTCAGCCCCTAAAGGCTTAAGTCCATTCGCTTTGGCTTCAGTAGAAGCGTTATCACAAACGGCTTGGGCGTGCTTTTTTGACGTGCCAGTCGCTAGGATCATGTAATCAGTTACCGAAGTACGGCCTTGTACATCAATCACAGTGATGTCTTTAGCCTTCATGTCTTCTAGGGCATTGATAACTAATTGTTTAATTTCTTCAGGTTGCATTGAGTCTTCGCTTTCGCTTTCAGTCAAATTTATAAAGTTGGTATTCTGCTATGTACTTTAATACGGCATCTGGGGTTAATAATTGAGCCCCTTTGCCCTGCGCTAGCAAGCTACGCAAGTACGTTGCAGATACATCTAATAAGCGCCAGTTTAGGCGAATTAGCTTTCCGTTTGTGCATTCTAACAAATTATCCAGCTCTGTGGCGTGTTGTTTCAGCCATTGGCCTTGTAATGTAGTGTATGGGAACTGATTTTCGTGACCTCGGTTAATAATTACGAGGTTGGCTAGGCCCAAAAACTCATCAATTCGATGCCATTGATGAATAGATTCCCATGCGTCATCACCAATTACCCAGCTTAGAGCTGTGTTTTTGGGTAATTGTTTTTTTAATTCTTCTAACGTCGCGACACTGTAACTCGGCTGATCGCGTTTTAGTTCGATATCATCAGCAATGATACCGCTTACCCCTTGCTGCGCAAGACTTTCACAGGCCAACTGCACCATCGCTAAACGTTGCTGAGCGCTGGCTTTAGGTTGTTCGCGGTGTGGTGGGACGTTGTTGGGGATTAGACGAACCTCATCAAACCCAGCAAGACGCAATTCTACCGCCATTCGTAAATGGCCGATATGAATGGGGTCAAAGGTGCCGCCTAATATCGCAATGTGTTTGGTCATAGTCTATTTAGTAGCGAAGTTAATACATTTAAGAGTTATAAGTTGGAGTTAGATTCATTATTCGGTGTTTGTGTAGCAAATATGCGAGGCATGGATGCCGAACCTAAGGCTACAGGGACTAAACTGCAGGAGCAAGATTTGCACAGCTTGCTGCCCGCAGGGTGAGATACATGGATGTATCGAGTAAGTATTCACGCCGTTTTGCGGAATAAATACCTAATCATGAATCGATTTATAAACCCAAAATGTCGAATTCTCTACTTACGGATTTCACCATCACCCAATACCACATACTTTTGCGATGTTAAGCCATCAAGGCCAACTGGGCCGCGGGCATGAATTTTATCGGTAGAAATACCAATTTCAGCGCCTAAGCCATATTCGAAGCCATCCGCAAAGCGCGTCGACGCATTAATCATCACCGAGCTTGAATCCACTTCAACTAAGAAGCGACGCGATTTAGTGTAATTCTCACTCACAATCGTATCAGTATGGTGCGAACCGTGAGTATTAATATGGTCAATGGCTTCATCCAAATCTGCAACGATCTTAATCGATAAGATCGGTGCTAAATATTCCGTATCCCAATCTTCTTCGGTCGCCGCTACTGCTGTGGATAAAAGCGCCATGGTTTTTTCACAGCCACGTAACTCAACGCCAATCGCGATATAAGCCGATGCTAAGTCTGGTAAAATTCTTTCAGCAATATTCTCATGGACCAATAAGGTTTCCATGGTATTACAGGTGCCATAGCGATGAGTTTTGGAGTTGATTGCGATGTTAGTTGCTTTCGCTAGGTCGGCTTCTTCATCGATGTAAACGTGGCAAATACCATCAAGGTGTTTGATCACCGTCACTTTTGCATCACGGCTAACGCGCTCAATTAATCCTTTGCCGCCACGAGGAACGATAACGTCTACGTATTCTGGCATGGTGATTAACTCACCCACCGCTGCACGGTCAGTCGTTTCTACAACCTGAACCGCTTGCGCGGGTAAACCTGCATCTTCCAAGCCTTTAGCAATGCACAAAGCCAACGCTTGGTTCGATTCAATCGCTTCTGAACCGCCACGTAAAATCGTTGCGTTGCCCGATTTTAAGCACAAGCTTGCCGCTTCGATCGTCACGTTTGGACGCGATTCATAAATAATACCGATAACGCCTAACGGCACACGCATCTTACCAACCTGAATACCGCTTGGACGATAATTCAAATCGGTAATGCCCCCCACAGGATCGGCTAAACCAGCAACCTGCTTTAAGCCTTCTAACATGGTATCGATGCGACCATCGGTTAATTCTAGGCGGTCTAATAATGCGGCATCTAAACCATTTTCTTCACCGCGTGCCATATCTTTTGCATTGGCGACTTTTAGTGCTTCGCGGCTCGCTTCAATCTGCTGTGCAATATTCAATAATGCTTGGTTTTTAACCCCTGTTGTCGCACGAGCCATCGCTCGAGACGCTTTACGCGCTTGCTGACCTAGGGTTTGCATATATTGTTGAATTTCCATCATCGTTCTCTTTATATGTGGACGGCTTTTAATAATCTCTAGATGGCCTCAGTATACAGTGAAGAAAAGCTTTGTTCATCCACTCTTATTTGCAACTATCCTTTGATTGCCACTACACTTATAGCAATTGAACTCTACAGTTGTCTCATCGTTTATGGAAAAGCCTGCCCTTCAGCAAGTTATCATTCTTCAAGTCAAAGTTGTTTATTGCTTATTGGCTGCTTTCGCTCTCAGTATTATTGCGCTGTTAGATTACCTAAAACAGGAGAAAATATTTGCCATTGTCGCCGCAACGTTTAGTGCGTTGCTGATTGTGTATGCCAGCTACCTTCTACTAAGAAGAAAAAAACGCACCGCACCTTATGTAGAGTGGACGCTCACATTGTTATTAGGCTGCTTCACGATTTTTGGCATGCAGCAAGAAAGCTACGTGGCTCAATGGGTCTATTTTTTCCCCATTTATGTCTTTTTCCTCTTTCCCTTCAACATTGCTAACTACATCACTCTCACATACAGCGCGGTGATTTTTTTGGTCGTATTGAATAACTTTGATAGTTACATTCGCCTGCAGCTACTGTTCACCTATACCGCCTGCTACTCATTCTCGCTGGTTTACGCACTGGTCAATGAACGCAGTAATATGATGCTATCCAACCTCATTAATACCGACCCCTTAACCCAGGTGTATAACGAGCATCAGTTTCATCACAACATGAGCAAAGAAATTACCCGAGCCGACCGTCAGCGCACAGGGCTTGCCCTAATCGCCATTCGTCTGCCCGCGACCTGGCAGCAGTTAAAGCCTGAAGAATATGAAAATAGAATTGCCAACGCAGGGTACCGATTACAATCGAGCATTCGAGAGTTTGATACCTGCTACCGTTTAAACAACGATGATTTTGTGGTGATGCTGCCTAATAGTAACCGTGAAGACGGTGAAGCTTTATGCAAAAACCTACTGGCCGATATTAGTCGGTCGCGACATGCGCACCAAAATGTATTTTTAATCAAGCTGGCCACCTATAGACCAGAGGATGATAGCTACAGTTTATTAAAACGCGCGGCGTCTCAATTTGAGGAGACGAAATAATGGAACAGCAACAACTCACCCTTCGCATTCAGATTATTTTATATACCTTAGCCGCCTTTGCTATTTGTATTCTCATGATCGACCAATACCGTCAAGGGCTGTATTCGTTGGTACTCTCAAACGCCATTGGTGTTCCTGCTTTTTTATTCAGTGCGATTTATCTGTATATTAACCGCGACCATAGCCCATCGTTATGGGTGCACCACCTGTTAATCATATTGCTGGCCTCACTAGCCTTGTATCAGCTGCCTGAATACTCCGAGCTGATGATGCACTTTTTATATGCTTTACCCTTGCTTAGCTTCTTTTGCTTACCCATCATCAACGCGACCCTCATTAACATTATTGCTGCAACAATCTCTGCCTTGATGCTTTGGAATGAACTGGGTTGGCAAGATGGATTACGTTGGGCTACAAACTATTGTTTATTTCTGGGCTCTGCTTGGTGCTACGCTTACTTAACACAAATCAAACAAGAATCACTGCGCCGCTTAGCACTAACGGATCAAGTCAGTGGTGCCTACAACAAACGCCACTTTTACCATACCTTGGACCGTGAAATTAGCCGCAGCCAAAACTCTAATGACCCTATTAGCCTAATCGCATTGACCATTGATGATTATCATCAAATGATGGATATTCACGGACGCCGCTCTATTAATGGGTTTCTTGCGACCTTTACCGAACGAGCACGCAATATTATTCGAGCAGGCGATGAAGTGTTTCGTTTAGAAGAAGACTTATTTATTTTGCTACTACCCCACTGCCCTAATGACGGTGCGATTGTTTTAATGGAGCGTATAAAGCGTAACTTGCAACAGCAACCTTGGGATCCAATCCCTGAGCTTAACTTATCCACCAGCGCGGCGACGGGTGCTTCGGGTGAAACATCTGACGAATTAAAGAAACGTTTGTTGCAAAGCTTAACCAAGCAACAACGAACAACGTTGCAGATAGGGGCATTTTCGGAGCAGTAATCAATTATGCTCGGCACTGTCTGTTAGTACTGACTGTTCGTACTGTTCGTACTGTTCGTACTGTTCGTACTGTTCGTACTGTTCGTACTATTATTAGTACCGAGCCTGATTTTAATCTGTGACTAAACCTTAAACATCAGCAGCGACTAAGCGTACTAAGCTTTGTCGTGAACTGGTTGGCATATCGAGCTTATCGTAATAATCCTCAGGTGCCGTTACTGCGACTTGTGCAAAGCCATCTTCTATAAAGCCCTGCTGCATCGCCTTATTAGAATCGTAATGCAGTGGGTATTCCCCTTGGGTGAAAAAACCAACCACTTTCTGTGCGACTTTGACGTACTTATAAGATGGATGCTGTTCAAGCTTCGGATAAACTTCGGTCACATAGCGTGCCTGTGGAAATTGCTTCAACGCGACAGCCATTCTTGCCCACACTTTACGAATGGTTGGCAGGTCAAAATAATTCACTAAGCCTTCGGTGATAATTAATGTCTTCTTCGTTTTATCGAGGCTTCCTAGCAACGCTTCAATGGAATGCGTTCCTGATTCATCTAAGATATTACAAGGCTGAGTCATATGCCCTTCTGCACGACCTAGCTGATCCAGTAATTCTGCTTTACGAGCCGACATTCCTGGCAAGTCACCCTCAACATAATGAATACTAGGATGTGCTTTTTTAATGAGGTAGCCACGAGATGATAAACCAGCCGCCAGCTCGACAATTTGTTCAAAGCCTTCTTCAATGGCTTGCTCTACCAAATGGTCTAATACAAAGTGACGCTGCAATAAAAAGGTGTCGATGCTCGCGCCCACCATTTTTTGCATAAAGATATTCATAGGCTTTAATGCCCAATAAGCCGCGCGCCCCATTGGCGTTACAAACTGTTTATGAGATAAACCGTTTTTATACCAAATGTAACCTGTGTAATGAGCACTAATACTAATGCGTGACGTATCGGTAGCGGTATCGATATCGTTAATTTGTTCCATTCTCTAACCTGTTTCCCTATGAGCCGATAATTTCGCTCAGGTAAGTATTTCTTATTATTATTTATACAATCGTGGCCGAGTATAGCCTTGTTATGGCCAATAAAAAAGCGCGTCACCTTTCGATGCGCGCCCACTAGGGTAGCCGTGTTTTGCTGAGTATTTAAAATAAACAGAACAACTGCTATATCAAATACTCATATTGATTGGCTTGTTTAGCTTATTAACTCATCAGCTAACTCATCAGCCATCCATTTTTTGCCTAAGCAAGAATCTAAGGCGCACTAATGGTCTGAGTTACTTTATTGCCCGCCTTATCCACCAGTATCAAGGTCAGCGGCTCTTGCACGCTTCCCTCTACCGATATGTTGAAGTGGCTTGCATACAAGAACTTCCCAGTCCAGATACTGCCTGCAGCATCTTTTAACCATATTTTGTCAACGCCCATGCCATCATCAAAGGCCATGCCCACAAGCGTCGTTGAATTACTCCAGCGTACCTTTTCAACAACAGGGTTCAATAGATCAGGGAAGCTGAAAAAGTCTGACGGATCTGTTTTTTTCAGTATTTCATAGCGGTTATTGTAACCATCGCCATCGCGGTCTTTATCGCTATTATCCCCCGTGCCGTCTTTATCAAGATCGGACCACTCTGACTTATTATCTGGAAAAGCATCAGCCGTATTATCAAGGCCATCGCCATCACGATCTGGGTCTAAAGCATCAGGGATACCATCACCGTCAGAATCGACTGGGACTGAACGTGCATCATTAGGGTCAAAGCTAAGGCTTAATTCATAGTCATTGTTTATGCCATCTCCATCTCGATCTAGGTCTGAATTATCCCCTTGGCCATCACCGTCCATATCAGCCCACTCGCGAGCATCCATGGGGAATTTATCGTCGGCATTTAATACATCGTCGCCGTCTTTATCACTGTCTAGTGCATCTGGCAGTTGATCGCCATCAATATCTGAAGGCGTCGAAGTATTATCGAGATGATTAAATCCAAGCTGTATTTCAAAGGCATTACTGATACGGTCGCCATCGATATCGAGATCTGAGTTATCGCCAAAACCATCGCTATCCATGTCAGCCCATTCTAATGGGTCATCAGAGAAGGCATCTTCGCGGTTCAATCTACCATCGCCATCACGGTCGTCATCTAAGCTGTCTGGAATGCCATCACGATCAAGGTCTGATGGCACATCACTAGCATCTAAATCGTTCGTCCCAAGAAGCCTTTCATAGTCATTGCTAATACCATCGCCATCACGATCTGGGTCGCTGTTATTGCCGATGCCATCACCATCAAAATCCAACCATTCAAATTTATTTAGCGGGAACATATCTAAGGCATTAGCGATAAAGTCGCCATCAATGTCTTCATCTAGGTCGTCTGGAATCACATCTTTGTCTAAATCTTTCGGAACGCTTGCGGCTGAATTTGGGTCCAAACCCAGTCGTAATTCATAGTCGTTATTGATCGTATCGCCATCACGATCGCCATCGGCATTATCACCAATGCCATCACCGTCTAGATCCAGCCAATCATTTTTATCGCGCGGAAATAGATCAACTTCATTTAAGTGACCATCACCATCAATGTCATCATCGACTGCATCCGCTAGGCCATCTTCATCCAAGTCTGTAGGGATGCTTTTAGCATCACGATCATTACTGTTAGCGGCTATCTCATCGTCATTCGAAAAGCCGTCATTATCGCGGTCAGTATCGGCATTATCACCAATGCCATCGCCATCTAGATCACCCCATTCTTTAGGGTCATCTGGGTAAGCATCTAAGTTGTTTGCAAAACCATCGCCGTCACGATCGGTATCGAACGAATCTGGCATAGAGTCGCCATCGCTATCAACAGGACGGCTTGTTGCATCTAACGGATCAGTGCCTAGGTGAAGTTCGAAGACGTTGGGCACGCCATCGCCATCAGCGTCTTGATCTTGTTGGTCAGGAATACCATCACCATCATTATCGGCCCAATCTTTTGCATCATCTGGGTAAAGGTCATCATCATTATTAGTACCATCACCATCACGGTCATTATCGTGCTGGTCTGGAATACCATCACCATCTAAATCTTTAGGATGATTAGTTGCATCATGAGGGTTGGTCCCTAGCGTTTGCTCCCACTCATTACTAATGCCATCACCATCCCAGTCTTCATCGGTATTATCACCAATACCATCGCCATCAAAATCACGCCATTCGGTTTCTAATAAAGGGAATGCATCATCTTGGTTTTTATAACCATCGTTATCCATGTCAGGATCAAGGACATCAGGATAACCATCTCGGTCATAATCATTGGGCGTATCGTTAGCATCGTCCATCGCAAAGCCGAGCTGCTGCTCGTATTCGTTGCGAATATGGTCACCATCAATATCTTGGTCGCGCTGGTCAGGAATACCGTCGCCATCGGTATCTCTTATCGCGGTAGAATCTCGCGGAAAATCATCATACTTATCCAGTACACCATCACCATCTTGATCAGAATCGATCGCGTCTGGAATGCCATCGTTATCGATATCGTATTGATCTGGCACATCGGGATCGGTGCCACTGGCCGTTTCCATAAAGTTAGACAGCCCATCGCCATCACGATCGGTATCAACGCTATCGGCAATACCATCGTTATCGATATCATCGATGGCCGCGACCGCTAACGGACTACTCAGCGCTAAAAGAAAGGCGCTGCCCAATAAGATTAAGTGTGGTGATTTCATAATTATTATCTTTATCAATCAAATCTGCATAAACCTTTAGCATATTAAATGACATGCTAAAGATCATGTTGTTAATCATTGCGTATCGCGATGATTACATTTGCTTATTATCGCAATTGATAATACGACCTTTTTTATCAACAAGAATACCCGACACACCAGGGGTTTTATCCGCTCTCATCAATAAGCTTCCACCAGAACAAAAAGCCGTTTTTCCAGAGGGTTTTGACGATGTTTTTACGTCGTAACCCGGTTTCAGCGTTAGCAGTTTGAAATCTTCAATCATCGCAGAATCAGCTTCTTTGGAATGACGTAAATAGCCATAATATTCCAGTGATACCACCGAAATGATAATACCGGCGACTAAGCCCATGATGATGTGTTTCACTTTGTCGCCATCTTTTGCAACGCGTTTTTCTACTTGGCTCATTGTGCTTCCAAAAATAGTAATAATAAAAAAGGAGGTGTTTTAACGTCTATTACTCGCCCCAGCGAGGTAATAAATCGTGTTCGATTTTTAACTGATTAAGAATTCGCGCAACCAAAAAATCGACAAGGTCAGCAATACTTTCAGGCTGGCGATAAAAGCCTGGGCTTGCCGGTAAAATCACCGCGCCCATTTGGCTAAGCGTTAGCATGTTTTGTAAGTGCAAGGTCGAGAACGGCGTTTCTCTGGGTACCAGTATCAACTGGCGACGTTCTTTCAACGCCACATCGGCCGCTCGCTCAATAAGGTTGTTACTCGCACCGGTGGCAACCGCCGAAAGTGTGCCAGTACTGCAAGGACAGATAACCATGGCACCATTGCGTCCAGAACCAGATGCCCAAGGCGACATCCAGTCTTCTCGATCATAAACTTTTAACTGCTGCTCATTCGCACCAAAATACTCTCTTAAGTATTCAGCTTGGGCGCGAACTTTCGGCGGTATTTTAAATTCAGTTTCCGTTGCCATAACCAACTGCGCCGCTTTGGAAATAATCACTGAAACGGTACAGCCGCTTTTTAATAAAACGTCGATCAAACGCATAGCGTACGGTGAACCAGACGCCCCGGTAATCGCCACACAAATATTAGTTGCCGCGTTCACATCAGGCGCATGTTCTTTCATTACAGAAGCCGTATTCATCGCTCAGTATGCTCTTTCAGTTTGGCTAATAACGAACGGTGTAAACCCGAGAAGCTGCCATTCGACATAATAACCACATCATCTCCGGTGCGTAGATCTTGCAGAAGTTGCGTTTCTAAGGCTTCGACGCTTTGGCAGACGGTTTGATTATTCATGCCCACAAGTGCATCGGTTAACGACCACGACAAGCCTTCTGGTTCTAGCCAATAAGCCGCGTCGGCATCTTCAACACTGGCGGCCAACTTAGCCTTATGCTCACCCAGCTTCATAGTATTTGAACGAGGCTCTAAAACGGCAATCAAACGACCTGCACGTTTTTCAATAATGCCTTTCGCTTTCGCCCCAGAGAGGGTCAATTTAATTGCGGTTGGATGATGCGCAAAATCATCATAAATTCGGATGTCACCTGCTTCACCGACCAATTCCATTCGACGCTTAACCGATTGAAATTGTGCAAGGGCTTCAGCAGAGGTATGGGGTTCGATGCCAACATGACGCGCAGCAACAATCGCGGCTAATGCATTCGCCATATTATGTTCGCCGCTTAATGCCCACTTAACCGTGGCGACAATGTCACCGCGATACAAAACGTTAAACTGACTGCAGTCGGCTAATAGCGCTTCAACCATCCAACCACCCGAGTGGTTAAGAAGTGCTTGCTCACTCCAGCAACCTTGTGCAATCACTCGTTGCAAAGCATCATTTTCAACAGGGTAAATAACCTGCCCCGTCGACGGCACCGTTCGTACTAGGTGGTGAAACTGACGCTCGATCGCGGCCAGATCATCAAAGATGTCTGCGTGATCGAACTCTAGGTTATTCATCACCAATGTTCGTGGGTGGTAATGTACAAATTTGGAACGCTTATCAAAGAACGCGGTATCGTACTCATCGGCTTCGATAATAAAGAAATTGGAATCAGTTAGGCGTGCAGACGTCGAGAAGTTTTCAGGAACACCACCAATAAGATAGCCGGGGTTCATTCCGCCGAATTCTAATAGCCAAGCCAGCATACTCGCGGTTGTTGTTTTACCGTGGGTCCCCGCAACCGCCATCACCCATTTATCAGCAAGTAAGTACTTACCCATCCAATCTGGGCCAGAGATATAAGGCATGCCACGATCTAATACATATTCAACCGCAGGATTACCACGGCTCATCGCATTTCCAATGATCACATAATCTGGCGCTGGGTCGAGCTGAGCAGGGTCAAAACCAGCAATGACCTCGATACCCGCCTTCTCAAGCTGATCGCTCATTGGCGGATAAATACCTTGGTCAGACCCTGTCACTCTATGCCCTTGAGCTTTCGCTAACTGAGCAAGACTGCCCATAAAGGTGCCACAAATACCTAAAATATGAAGATGCATACCCACTACCACAAAAATCGTATGCCGCTAGTGTACTTGCTCTTGCCTTTCGTCGCTAGTGAGTGACTATTTGAGTAACTATTTCAGGTCGATAAATACGGGCCTAGCACCGCACTATTAGTCCTTTAGTATTATGGGCAGTTCCTGTCGCGCTTGTCTCAGATCATTGTTCAATCTTTAGGCATTCAAAATGACCGAGAATTCAGGTAAGATGCAGCACTTTTTCCATATTCATAGACTCTTTGCCTAATCACTTTCGAGAACCCGATATGCAATCTTTGCCTTCTTTCCTGCAAGCGCACAATACTCCTAGCGATATTGCTGCCATTCTTAACGGTCTTATGACTTCTTGTGTCGATATCTCCAATAAATTACAACAAGGGGCATTAGCAGGCATTTTAGGCTGCGCCGGTGAAGAGAACATTCAGGGCGAAACGCAAAAGAAATTAGATGTTATCTCTAATGACATCATCAAAGACCAGCTAGCCAGCATGAGCATGGTTAAAGGCATGGCCAGCGAAGAAGAAGATTTTCCAGTTGCCTGTAACGAAGATGGCGAATACCTAGTATTGTTTGATCCACTAGACGGTTCGTCTAACATCGATGTGAACGTTACCGTTGGTACGATTTTCTCTATTTTAAAAACAACCAAAGACGCTGATGCTGCTAAAGCGGATGCCTATTTGCAAGCGGGTACTGAGCAAGTATCAGCGGGTTATGTTTTATATGGCCCATCAACAATCTTGATGCTAACCACTGGCCAAGGCGTTCATTCTTTCGCAATGGACCCAGCAACGGGTGAATTTTTGCTAATGCGCGAAAATGTACAAATCCCAGCACAGACTCAAGAATTTGCTATCAACATGTCTAACCAGCGTTTTTGGTTACCAGAAATGCAAAACTACGTTGCCGATTTATTACAAGGCGAAGAAGGCCCATTAGGTAAGCGTTACAACATGCGTTGGGTTGCCGCGATGGTTGCAGAAGTTCATCGCATACTGACCCGTGGTGGTATTTTCATGTACCCATACGATAAACGCGATCCATCAAAGCCGGGTAAACTACGCCTAATGTACGAAGGCAACCCAATGAGCATGCTAATCGAACAAGCCGGTGGTAAAGCCAGCACTGCCTTCGATCCGATCATGGAAGTAACCCCTACCGACATTCACCAGCGTGTTTCTGTGGTAATGGGTTCAGCCGACGAAGTTGATACGGCGATGTCTTACCATAAAAAATAAGCATTCTTGTAGGTGTTCAAAAAATAAAAAAGGAGCTTTAGCTCCTTTTTTTATGCCTTTTTTTACACCCTTCTTTTAGAATACGATTGTTTTGTTGCCGTGTAGCAAGACGCGATCTTCTACGTGACTGCGAACACCGCGGGATAAAACACGTTTCTCAACATCCTTTCCTAAACGCACAGTATCTTCAATCGTATCGCGATGACTAATGCGCATCACGTCTTGATCAATAATCGGTCCTGCATCCAGTTCTTCCGTCACATAATGGCAAGTCGCACCAATCAATTTAACCCCACGTTCTGCAGCCTGATGATACGGTTTGGCACCCGCAAAAGACGGCAAGAAACTATGGTGAATATTAATCACCTGCCCCGCATACTGCTGACAGATTTCGGCCGGTAAAATCTGCATATAGCGCGCAAGCACAATGCTGTCGGCTTTATGCTCTGCAATAATACTATTCACTCGGTCAAAGTGTTCTTGCTTATTCGCTGCATGCTCGTCTGCGTCATCACTGCGCACCATCGGCACGTGGAAGAACGGAATACCGTGCCACTCAACCATAGAGCGAAGGTCGTCATGGTTTGAGATCACACAGGGAATATCACAAAATAATTCTTTGCTATGCACGCGGTGTAATAAGTCACTTAAGCAGTGGCTTTCTTTACTCGCCATTAAGATTATTTTCTTTGCTTGTGCACTATCACTGACTTGCCAATCCATCTGAAATTCTTCAGCGATGGGAGCAAACTTTTCTTTAAATTCTTCTAAGCCAAACGGTAATGAACTGGCCTTAATGCAATGTCGCATAAAGAACCAACCACTTACTGGATCCGCATAATGATTTGCTTCTACAATCCAGCCACCGTGGGAAGATAAAAACCCTCCGACCTTGGCAACAATTCCAACCCGATCTGGGCACGATATGGTTAATCTATACACTTGTTCCATTGCTTACTCGATACACTCTCTATACAGTATTTTACTAGGTGATCGTACTCATACCACCACCACTCAAGACCATTACACTTGCACTAGAATATAGATAGTGGTCTTATGAAGAAAGTAGTGATTTGTATATATTAAAAGAATAGGGAATCCAGTTGGCACTGATCGTTGTAGATATGGGCCGGCGTATTGCTACGCCGCAAAAAAAAGACAACCGAAGCTCAATAAAAGTACATGCGACTAAAAGCAGCTCTGGTATTGATCAATACAATGACTTCTCGGAAAATGATCCGCAAGCTCAGCAAAACAACGCTGCCCAAACGTTAGCAAAACAACATTCAGCAGCAGAGGCTAACCGCCAAGATCCCTATAGCATTCAGAAACAACGCCAAGCTGAAAAAGAACCTAGCCAGGTTTCTTTGCTTGCCGACATTATGTCTAAAAATGTTATCACGCTAAGTCCAACGGCAACCGTTGCCGATGCTTGGCAACTTTTTCAGCAGTATGGCTTTCAGAGCATCCCTATTATCGATGAAGATAATACCGTTTTAGCCATGCTGGCCGAACGCGCTATTTTGCGAGGACCTGGTATTCAAGAAAATATTAACCCGAAAAACATCATGACGTTTGCGGCACAACGCGTATTTTGTTTTTCCTCAGATACCGATATTCGCCAAGCAACTCGTACTCTTTACGAGTACGACCTTGACGCACTCCCCATTATTTCAGATCAACATGAACTATTAGGCATTGTAACTCGCACTGATATTATTAAAACCGTTAGTCATTATGGGCCTTTAGAGCTCTGGGCTTAATAGTTTTAATTTAATGTTTATAACCACACCGATCACAATGCTAACAAGAAGGATTTTTAATGCGCACTATTAATGCACACATACACCCTAAGAAAAACTTACGTGTTTTATCAAAGCATGAAGTCTCACAAATATGCGACATCAATAGCAAAACTTACGAACTATTTCGTCGCTGTGCATTTGCTGTGCTCAACTGCGGCAGTAATTCAGATGATTATTTATCGTCGGTTGAAGAATTTAAAAACTTTGATATCCGCGTCAGCCAAGAAGACCGTGGAATAACCCTTGATGTTAAAGGTGCACCGTCACATGCATTTGTGGATGGCGTTATCATCAAAGGCATTCGAGAGCACTTATTTTCGGTATTACGCGATATTTTATATACCGAAGATTCTGTTTTTCAAAGCCAACGCTTTAATCTAGATAGCGGCGAAGATATTACTAATGCGACCTTCCACATTTTACGCAACGCCAATATTTTGCAACCTGACTACTCACCACGATTAGTGGTCTGTTGGGGTGGACACTCTATTTCTCGTGATGAATATAATTACAGCAAAAAGATAGGCTATGAATTAGGATTACGTGGTTTAGATGTAGGAACCGGTTGCGGCCCAGGCGCTATGAAAGGCCCCATGAAAGGAGCAACCATTGGCCACGCAAAACAGCATATTAAAACAGGCCGTTATATTGGTATTACCGAGCCCGGTATTATTGCCGCAGAAGCGCCTAATCCAATCGTGAATGAACTCGTTATTCTGCCCGATATTGAAAAACGCCTTGAAAGCTTTATTCGATTATCTCACGGTATCATTATTTTCCCGGGTGGGCCTGGCACGCTAGAAGAAATACTCTACCTGTTAGGCATTTTGTTGCACCCTAGCAATATCGACATGCCATTCCCCGTGATTCTAACAGGCCCTGCAGGAAGTGCTGATTACTTTGATAAAGTGCATGCGTTCATAGGGCTAACCTTAGGTAAGAAAGCACAGCAACGATACGACATAGTGATCGATGACCCGGTTAAAGTCGCCAAGAAAATGAAGTCTGGTTTAGCTGACGTATTAGATTATAGAAGATCAACCAATGATGCCTTCTTCTTTAACTGGGGCATCACCATTGCCGAAAGTTTTCAGCAGCCTTTTGCGCCGACTCATCAAAACATGGCTGGCCTTGAGATTTCTAAGACGATGCCTATCCACGAGCTTGCCGCAAATTTACGCCGTGCGTTCTCTGGTATTGTTGCGGGTAACGTAAAAGAAGAAGGTGTACTCGCGGTTAAAGAGCATGGTGTGTTTCAGATTAAAGGGGACGAAGACATCATGCACGCAATGGATGAACTGCTCACTAATATGGCAGCTCAAAGACGTATGAAGATTAACGGTGATTATATTCCATGCTACGAAATCGTTAAATAATACTGTTTTGGCTGAGTTGATTTCTTTCATTTTTAATAAACAGCAACATCATCACGATGGCGGTTATTACGAATGAAAGCATAAAAATTTGCCAGCCACTTATCATAATAGACAAGGTGTAGCGTATTAAGGCCAAAAAACCAAAGTACGCTATTACTGAATATTGAACCCACAAACCCAATGCAATAAATGTCGAAAATCTAGAATTCATATGGTTGAATTTTTTAGCAAAAAATAATCCAATAAAAGCACACAGCGCAACAATACATCCAACCAATAGAAATGATAGAAAAACCCATGCATTTGGCCAACTCATGACTTGTGCAGATTTAGCAGGCCCCGACCACAAAGCATCCCAGCTTACCGCTAAAATCAATGCAAAGGTAACCAATGACTGACCCTCGCTTTGCTCCGCGTCATCAGCCCTCAAATAACCATTAAGTTCTTGCAGTAAAAAGTACGCAATAAATGAAAAGGCCAATACACCAATAATTGGGGTTAATAACGGAATTGACTGAATGCTAAAATACGCCAAAAGATAACCACACATTGGAAATACAGTATGAGTCAACGTCACACCGATAATCCAATGTCCTGTTTGATTCTGTTTGGCCAATTGCTGAGCTCTAACAAAGGTAGCAATAGCAACATCAGCCCCAATACCACAGCCCATAATCACGCAGGCTATAATAATTTCTAACAAAAACTCTACGTTAATCATGAAAATATCTGCAGTCTCAGTCTATTATTAATCAATGAAAATTAAGTACATTAACAATTCCGGTATCCTGACCCAGTTCAACGTTTTTATGAATATTATCAATTTTTTTAACATGTCCATCACGGCCGTGACGATAACTTTGTTCGTTAACAATGACTTTATAGGCTTTATTCATTAATAGCGCATGCTTCACTTCAGGCATCAATAAGGTACTTATGTCGGCTTCTAATGCTTTAAAAGCCGCTGTATTTTTTTCACCGTTATTATAATAAAACTTAGTTTTTACGGCATCATTATTACGATACTCATTACCACTTGGGTTATGCGTTAAATAATATCCATATTCTCCAATTCCATCATTGCGTAATGGATCTGATATTCCAGATAAGTCTTTTTCAAGCCAGCTGTACCAGCCTTGCTTAAAGTTATTACTATCGAATTTACGCGAGAAAGAAAATGTCGTATCCGCAGTCGCTCCTGTTCCGCTATGGCAACCCACGCAAAAATAACTTTCTTCATAAGATTGCGGCCTAAGGTCTCCTTGCTTATCTTCAATGAAACCTTGATATGTCCAACCCTGCGGCACGGTTAATCCCACTTCCATATTACCCAGCACTTGTTTTGTTCGATCAGGGAAATCATGGCGCTCTTTAACTTCTTGAGTCGCAATACGTTCTAACTGATAATAATTACGCCAGTTATCTTTACGCGCATAACGCAGCTCTTTCATACGACTGGCCATCACGGTCTTACCATTTTGGGCATCGATATAGCGTACGCTGTGCAAAAACTCGGTCCCCACCGGAAAAAGGCCGGCAGCTAATTTCACGTCATCCTTTTCTAGTTTTGTTTTTGCTAAGCCAACATAGCTCATAAAAACATTATCATTAGGCGACCAAGAAAAGCGTATTGTATTCGTACGAGATAGCTTGCCATCTTTATTCAAATCTACGCTATAAAGTGTTTCATCTACTTCTGAGATGACTATATCTTTTTGCTTTAATAGAGATTCAATAATTGATAAATTCAGTTCATAAACGTCTTGATTGAAAAGGCCTTGTTCGTCTTTTCTAAATGCTTCGGGTAAGCGAATCATCACGTCATCAGTTGAACCATTCACCGGCATAAACGTGCCTAAAAAAGGATAATAAGCAAAGACACGCCAGCCTGTTAAATTGCCATCTGGGGCTGTATCAAATCCTTTTTCATTAAAATTATAATAACTGTCAGGAATGAAACCATCCCATTCGCCATTTTTATTTCTATCCCATTCTGCGGGTACTTCATTTAAAGCATCTGCTAAAATTAGGCGTCCATTATTCGTTTTATAGTTGTCTTGACGAACATAATTCAAAATAAAATCGTCCGTTATTTCTTCAACTTTTTCACTATTATCTTTGAACATGTTATGCCAGCGATTTATGACGCCTGGCTCGGGGAATACAAGTTCTTGCTGTACATCGATATCATTTAAAAAGTTAGGTGCCTTACTTTCGGTATGACAGACATAGCAGGGATTATGAACGGCGCCATCGGCATCTGTGGTTTTTGTATAACACTGTGGGGGAATATAAGCCGTCGGATTTTCTAGAACGTCCTTTGTTAATTCATTGCTTGTTAATTCATTGCTTGTTAATTCATCGCTTTCAGATATTAAGCTTTCAGATTGAGAAGACTCACACCCAACAAGACACAAGATTGCACAGTAAGAAAAAAAAATACGCAGCATAATTCACTCGTTTCCAATAAAAAAAGGGTGGCCAATGCCACCCTTTCAATATTAACGTGCAAATATTACGATTAGTTTACAGCAGGGAAAGGACCCACATAACCGGTATAAGCACGCGCTTCACCTGCGCCCGTATTTTCATCACGATCAGACTCGCCATAAGGATGCTGAACAACAGACATCATATAAGCCCAACCATTGATATTAGGGTACCAGTATGGAGACGTTGTTTCCGCACCATAAGGCGTTGTTTGAATACGAACAAGATCTTGTGTGCTGAAATCGTAAGCCCAGATCGCATCGTTCTGGTGACCCGAACCCGTATCTTCACCCACAATTAATTTATCGTAGCCCGACATATACGTAACGTTATCGGGGTTTGATAAGCCGTCAATATGACACTTGTTTCCATTCTCGTAACCCACGGCCTGCGGCTCTGTCGTCGTACCATAACCACTGCCATCAACTGGACGACCAGCGATTAGACCTTTCATATTTTGTGCGACAAATTCTGATCCCATTCCCGCATTCGCCGCAAGGTCTAATTCATAAACACCACCGCATTTATTCATCTCAGTCAGTGCTATGTGATTAGGACCACCAAAGTCACTTGAAGAATCGTCGTCCATCATGCCTTTTTCAACAGAAGACATCGCAACGAATAACTTGTTGCGTTTCGCATCAAAGGTAACACCTTCTTCTTTTCTGAACTCGGTCGTTGCGCCTAGCATTGCTGCATAACGACGGGTTTCTAAACGTGAAGCGACGGTTTCCATGCCGTCATTTACTTTCAGGCATTCAAGCCCTTTACCACCCGCGTTGATTGCCGTAAACGTATCAGGGCAGGTAGAACCAACAGGGTCAGCTGTGGTAAAGATGTCTGCAAAAGTAGCCATACTCTTACCATTAGTACCCTTTACGTAATCTTGAATTTCAGCATCTGTCGCGTGCCCTAATGAAATCCATTCAAGATCTGCAGCGCCAATGCCTTCAGCAGACGTTTGATTCCACTTAGCGGCGTAGGTCGTTCCCGCGCTAAGATCTTTAGCCGTGTCTGCAACAAACATATACAAGCCAACGTTGGTGCCATCATCGGTCATATAAGCCGTTTTATTATCAGGCATCACATAAGATAGCTCGAACGCTAAACGGCCCATCGCGTAATGTTTAGTACTGGTAACGTCTGCACCTTCTGTTACAGCAACTTCAATGTTCCAACCGTAGTAGTAAGGGTTCCATTGATTGATATCAGTGTAATAATCCAGCATACCCTTGGTATAGCCATCTGACTGCGCATCTGTGCCCGTGACCAATGAACGTGCATTCGGCTCATATTCTTCCGATGCTAAGTGCGTTGTCCAAGGTGTCACTGATGCTGCACAATGTACCCAACCACCATCAACTCCAGACTGGTCAATTTGGCTCATGTTTTTAACACTTAACTCACCATTGCTTTTATCTTGATTTAATTCCATCAAGAACATGGCGCCAGGCTTACTTTCAAATTGCGACACTGAAAATAATTTATTCCCGATCGGTAATAGTGACGTAAATTCGTTTGAGTCTGAAATTTTAATCGAGCCATCGTCAGCTTTTAATACACTGCCCGATTGATCAATTAACTGGCCAAAATAAATACCATTAACATCATCTCCAGAGCGCACTAGTGTTTTATAAGCGCCCCCATAAACCTTGCCATCAATTATTGCGTCAGATGCCATTACGGTACGTTTCTCTGCATCTGTTTTAGGAGCGCTAACGCCGCTGAATACCAAACTGGTAGGATCGACGACCGATACTGGTCCACCGGCACTTTTACCGTCTGTGCCTGGGGTTCCGTCAGCACCATCATCACTTGCACCGCAAGCGATGAGCATGCTACTGGTCATGGCTAGAATAATCGCTTTGTATAAGGTATTTTTTTGAAGGAGTTCCATCATCTATTCTCTCTCGATAATTATAAATTAATAACGGGTGAGAGCAGACTAGTCGATATAAATGACATTTTGATGACGTATTAATAGCCGTTTCAACAACGCAGTAATATCAATAACGCTTTACAAAAACCACTACACGTCGATTGCCTTGACGTTGCTGATTGAGAGGAAGGTTGTCAATTCCTTCTTTGGGTCGACTGTCTGCATAGCCTGCGGCTTTTAGACGTTCTTTTTCAATCCCTTGCGCCAATAGGTATTTCACAATATTGGTTGCACGTACGGAGGATAACTCCCAATTTGAAGGATATTTTTCTGTATGAATTGGCACATCATCGGTATGCCCCTCCACTTCGACCATGTGAGTTTTATGACTGGTTTCTCGTATCACCTGCGTCACTTCTTTCAGTGTTGATATGGCTTCTGATTTAATATCAGCAGAACCCGATTCATATAAAGCAACATTCGCAAATTCGATTTTTACACCTTGAGCATCAAGAGTTACAGAAACCTGATCTTCCAATCCCTTTTCCGCAATCAACTGCTCAAGACCTAATTTAATATCAGTAAAAGGCGTTGGCTGTGTTTCACCTGTCATCATTTCAGACAGGCCTTCTTTTAGAGCTTCGACCTTGCCTTGATTAATATCTGAGACAGACAGAATCATCACAAAGAATGCCAACAATAAGGTGACAGCATCAGAATAAGTAATTAACCAAGAACTGGATGAGTCTTCAAAGCTGGGGCGGCGACGCCTTAAACTACGATGCTTATTAGAAATAGAATCTGTCATTACAGCTCTTCTTCTATAGGCTGATAACGAGCGTTCGGTTTAAGATAAGCATTTAACCGATCTTGCATAAAAAGCGCATCGCGTTTTTCGGCTAATAAAACAAAGCCTTCAACAATCATCTGGTCACGAAAGTACAGCGACTCCTGTTTTTCTGTGACTTGATTGGCTGCAGGGCGAAATAGAATATTGGCCAAGACAACACCATAAAGTGTTGTAATTAACGCTAATGCTAAGCCCTTACCTAACGCAGCCATATCACCATTCATATTATCGAGCATGATAATTAAACCAATAATGGTCCCCACCATACCGAAGCCCGGTGAATACACCGCCATGGTATTTAAGACTTTTGACTCTACCGTCATTCGCTGCCAGAAGGCGTCCATGTCGTCGGTTAGAATGGTGCGGATATCGTGGTTTTTATGACCACTGCTTAATAACTCCATACCGTGAGCTAAAAAGGGATCCTTACGTTCTTTATCGGTCAGTGAACTTTCTAGACCCGCAATGCCTTGTTGGCGATAAATCTGTGCCCATTCAATAAAACGCTCAACATGCTTGCGTAAATGTTTTGTATCAGTGGGCGCATGAAACAAGGTTTCGAATATGGCTTTAACCGCCCTCAATACATCTGCGGTGGTATAACTGATCAACGACGCTGCAAACGTACTGCCCGCAACCAAGGCAAAGCTCGATAGACTAACGAACATTAAATAATTATCAGTGCTTGAGACAATTGCAAATATAAACAGACTGATCGCAACCGTAATCCCAAATAACGTACTAAATGAAAATCGATTCATACTTGATCCTTAATTTGGATTCGCAACAGCGATCAATTCTTCCATAGAGAAACGACCCGCTTTTAATACTTCTCGCATTTTAGCCACGACTTGATTTCTCGCTTGCTCGGTCTGCTCTTGTGCTGCTTGGCCTTCTTGAACTTTTAATTCAGCAATAACCGCTGAGCGCAGTTTTACTGGCAGGCCGGTTAATACATGTCGCTTAAATTCAATCGGGGTATTGCATAAAGACAGTGCCATTATGCTGCGATCAATCTCTCTGAGTTCATTCGCGATAACTCGCTCTGGCGTTCTCATAAGATCGGCGTAGGTATAATAAACTTGGCGTAAACGATAATAAGTTTCTGGCTTATCAGATTTCAACGTTTTGAGTAAGCGAGCCTCTTCTCCACTACTCATGGTATCGAGCATATTAATCAACACCGATAGACCATTGGCAGACACATTTTCGAAACTCGGAACATTCAATGATTTCTTAGCTAAGCGGTCCGCAACATCTTTGAAGGTTGAAATCGGTAAGGTTTCAAATTCGCCTAATTCATAAGCCACTGCTGATTGCTCTCGCCCTTCTAAACGCTGTACCAAACTGGCGGCGCGTTTAGCAGGTAGCTGAGAGAACACTAATGCTTTTATTCGTGTTTCTTCATCTTTAATGAGGTACAAGACTTGTGAATCATTTAACTTATCTAAGAAAGCAAAAGGCGCGTTACCGGTTTCATCATCACCCAACGCTTTTAACATCTCATGTCGAAGGTTGTTCAGATAAGTGATTCGCTGTTCGTTATCCAACGGCTCTCTTGCTGCTTGTTCCGCAAAGGCCTCGGCATCTTCATTCGATATTTTGGGATATAAACTGCGAAACAGCCCTTTTCCTAATACTTCATGCAGCGCAGCCACATTTTGATTGTTGCCACTGTTTAGCTGCTCATTAATTCTCTGCTGAAATAACTGTGGCTGGCCTAGACCAATAGTCACCAATTCTTGGCGTAATTCGTTCAACTGTCGGCGCTTATCTCGATAATCATTATTAGCCGGTTCTTCAGCGGAAACATCTGGTGCAATAGTCGGCGTCGAGCTTGGCATATCATGACTATTTCTAGACTTGTCTTGCAGAGTAGCGCCTAAGCGCTTATTAAATAAATACAACGCCAGTAGCAATAGCAGCATCATAAAACCAAAGCAGCCCAACATGATCCAGCCTTGGTACTTCTGCCAACCTGCTAATGCGTCATTAGGATTTTCGACCTTTTTAAATGTTGTTCTAACAATGCTAAATGAATCGCCACGCAGCTCATCTAAACGAGCTTTACGGGTAATTAAGTTACGAATAAATTCAACTTGATCATCTTTCAGCTCTTTATCTAAAACTAACGTAATCGTCAGTTTGTTAATCGTATTTCGATAGCCTAAGGTTTTATTTTTTATTTCTTCTATTTGCTTTTCTGCTTCTTGGCGTAAGGTTTCGGCATAATTTAATGCTTGCTGCCTTTCACTCTCAAGCTGCTGAATGCGAAGTTTAAGTGTATTAAGCTCGGCGCTATTATCTTCAAAAACCGGAAGATCACTCGTCGGCAATCCAGGCAAAGTCTCTTCAACTTCTCTTGGTTTATTGGTAATGGTAAAAGGCAGAGGCTTTGAGCTAAATACTGGACGTTCAGGAATATTTTTTGATCCTGTGCTAGACCTTTCTTTCACAATGGTTCGCGTCTTCTTCAGTTCAGCTTCAACATGAATAATAAAGCGGTTATTGCCAAGGTAGGCTTGAAGGTCACGATTTAAACGCGCCTCCATCTCATCTTTAAAACGAACCTCTTCAACCTCGTCCCTTTTAGCGGGTACTTCAAAGGTTTTTCCCGTTTCGGCGTAAGCATTCACCGCGGGATATATCACTGAAATAATCAGGCATAATTTGATGGCAGTTTTTAACACTCTATTCATCATCATTCCCCTACCTCAAGCGTGCCAAACTGGATTTAACTTGCTCCATATTCGGATCAATTTCTAACGCTTGCTGCCAGCTCGCTTTGGCTTCTGGTATCAACCCCATCTTGTAATAGATACTGCCTTTTAAAGCATGAGCTTGCGCAGAATCAGGAACCAGCTCTAGCGCTTTATTCGTTTCATCCAATGATTGCCAATACTGTTTTTTGTAGAAGAGCGATTGCGCACTGAATATATGCTTAGTAGATGCTTTAAAATCTTGAATTTTCTTTTGTTCAACCAGATCGTTGCGCTGCTCAAATTCTTCATGGTGCGCTTCCGCTTTTTCATCATTTAAGCTGGCAAGAACTTGCTTATTCTTTTCTGCAATTTCCTCAGCTGTTTTTTGTAAATCACCGTTACTAGAATCTTCCATCGCTCCCGCCGATTTTGGTAGCTTCATGCTGAAGCTCACATCACTATCACCGGCATCAAGGGTCATTAATACATCAAAGCCTGGCCCGTAACGGTGAATGTGCATCAAGCCATGATTCTTTTTGGCTAGATCTGCGACTTGCTTGCGCTTCTCAATGGTTTCTAATGAGATCTCTGCGGTAGCTTCTGTGCTTTGCTCTCCAATCCCCTTTAACTCAGGCTGATAAGTCCCATACTTAGTCAGAGTTCGATTGGTTCTTTCATGCGTACAGGCACTGATTAATACTACTAATAATACGATCGCTAACTGTTTCATAATGTGTCCTTAAAAGCGCATGCCCAGTGTTAAGTCATAACTTGCACCGCCAAATGTGCCAGTCTCTTCATACGCAGTATCTTTTTTCCACTTAACGACGGTGTCTTGCATATAGATCACGCCAAAGTCCATGAAGCCGTCTTTGAAAAAGGGAAACTCAAAGCCAAACCGAAAAACCAAGCTATTCGCATCATTAAAAAATGATTGCCCAATACCTAAATACACCTTGGTTTCTAAGACATCATCCAATGAAGAGACATCGGCAATGATTCGTCCTTCTAGGTTGTAACCACTTAGGTCAAAAATATCTCCAGATGAGTAGTTAGCAAAGTATTCAAGGCCTAAAGTGTATTCAACATTTTCGTTTAGCCCAGTGCTTTCTCTACGTCGAATACCCAATACGGTTGCGCCATTTAGCTCAACATCGTCAGCGGCAACAAGGCCTTTCCGTTCTCCTTTAATGCCCCAAGCGCCAACAATGACTTCATACTGAACCTTGTCAAAATCTTCTAGCTCAGCTTCTTTTGTTGTTTTTTTAGAATATTCTTTCAGCCATAGCAGTTCATTATTGCCACCATCCACTAAACGCAAATTAATGGTGAATTTATCCTGATGTACCGAAGCACTCCAAAACATAAAGGCATCCGCTCGTACTTTCTTTGATAAGACTCGTAACTCTTGGTTAGTTTCGGCGGCTTGCGATATTTTAAGCTCGTCTTCTGCCATCATTACTTTGGTGGTTCTACATTCAATACATTGAATCACCTCAAAGCGACCACTTTCCATTAAGCGCCCCATCAGTTTGTTTTCAATCATTTGATGAACTTGCTTAGGAATTAAGCGATGTAAGCGATCGCCATTATGGTAAAGCGCGATGCGTTTAACCTCTTGGTCTAAGTCGATCAGTTCTTCTAAGACTAGGGTCTTATCATCATCCAATAATTGCCCAAAGCCGGTATAAAGCGTTGCCGGGGGCTCGGCTATCAGTGGCAGTTCAGACTCCGCCGCATAAGCATAATTGATCGATAGCAGCAGACCGATACACAGTAGTTTTATATTTCGCACAAGCATCAACATTCCTTAACCCTGATGTTTTTTTCAGATTTCTAATGTCAGCATAGTTCAGATATTTAGCTTCGAGGACAAATTCGAACAATTTGCTATACTTTTAATCTAACGGAGGATTTATGAAGTCATTGATTCAGATAGCTTTTTTAATTTTATTCAGTCTGGCTAATTCCCATGCGGCATTCGCTGACAGTAATAAGATAAAGAACAATTTAAACGTTATTTCTATTTATCAAATTGAAGATGATACCAAGGCGGGCTTTGACTTTTTTACGTCAGTTAAATCACATAAGTGTGGTGGCAAATTATCGAATAGATTTCGATCGTATAGCGATCATGACGCGGTGGCTGATAGGAAGTTTCAGTTGATTCTTTCGGCAATAAATTTTAAACACTCGATCAGTATTAAACCGCTTGAGTGTGAAGGGTCTGCGATGTTAGTTGACTATATTGGGCTTAGCGCTGGACGCAGCGGAAAAAGATAATACAAAGACTGTGATAGTAAAGGCTTGAATAATAAAGATTGGAAATAGTTAAAACGCCCAACAAAAAAGCCGACCTAAGTTATCAACTCAGGCCGGCTTCTTTATAGCGAGCAATTAATACGACAGACTAGGGTCTGCCAATATTAATCAATTTGCTTTGCAGCAATCTTCGCTTTCCATTCTTGCGGGCCGGTAATGTGAACCGACGAACCACGAGAATCAACCGCGACGGTTACTGGCATATCAACAACGTCGAATTCGTAGATGGCTTCCATACCTAAGTCAGCGAAACCAACGACTTCAGCGCCTTTAATCGCTTGCGATACAAGGTAAGCAGCACCACCGACAGCCATTAAGTACACCGCTTCATTATCACGAATCGCTTCAATCGCCATTGGGCCACGTTCTGCTTTACCGATCATGCCGAGTAAGCCAGTTTCTTCTAAAACAGTACGAGTGAACTTATCCATACGCGTTGCCGTCGTTGGACCTGCAGGGCCAACCACTTCTTCACGAACGGGATCAACAGGGCCAACGTAGTAGATGAAACGACCTTTCAGATCAACAGGAAGCTCTTCGCCTTTGTTAATCATATCAACCATGCGTTTATGCGCGGCATCACGGCCTGTTAGCATCTTGCCAGACAACAATACGGTTTCACCTGGCTGCCAGTCTTTCACCATTTCTGGAGTGATGTCGTTCATATTCACGCGACGAACGCCGTCACCAACTTCCCAAGTGATTTCTGGCCAGTCTTCAAGCTTAGGCGCAGGCAATGCAGCCGGGCCACTTCCGTCTAATACGAAGTGTGCGTGACGAGTCGCTGCACAGTTTGGAATAATCGCAACTGGCTTGTTAGCCGCGTGCGTTGGGAAATCCGCTACTTTAATATCAACAACTGTTGTTAAGCCGCCAAGACCTTGCGCACCAATACCTAGTTTGTTCACTTTATCGAACAATTCTAAACGTATTTCTTCAGCACGGGTTTCAGCGCCACGAGCTTGAAGCTCTTGAATGTTTACTGGCTCTAATAACGCTTCTTTAGCAATCATCATGGCTTTTTCAGCGGTACCGCCGATGCCTATGCCGAGCATACCTGGTGGACACCAACCGGCACCCATTTTTGGAATTTGTTCTAGTACCCAATCAACCACAGAATCCGATGGATTCAACATAGCAAACTTAGACTTAGCTTCAGAGCCGCCGCCTTTTGCTGCAACGTGAACGTCTACCGTATTGCCAGGAACAAGCTTAACGTGGATAACCGCAGGGGTATTATCTTTGGTATTACGACGTGCACCATCAGGGTCTGCAAGCACAGAAGCACGTAATACGTTATCTGGGTGCAAGTAAGCGCGACGAACGCCTTCGTTGGCGATGTCTTCGATGCCCATAGTGGCATCTTCAAAACGCACATCCATACCAATTTCTAAGAACACAGTAACAATACCGGTATCTTGGCAAATTGGACGGTGGCCTTGGGCACACATACGGGAGTTGATCAGAATCTGAGCCATGGCATCTTTAGCCGCTTTTGATTCTTCTTTTAGGTACGCTTCATGAACCGCGTCGATGAAATCTTTTGGGTGGTAATACGAAATATATTGCAGTGCGTCCGCGATGCTCTCAATCAGATCATCTTGGCGAACAACTGTGACGGCATTTGCCATGGGTCACGTCCTCATCAAGTTATTAGCGCTATTCTATCAATAGTAAAAGTAGCTCGGTACTTTTCAGCACTGTAAAAAATAATACCCACTGGGAGGTGGGTATTAAGTTATAGCTTATTGTAACTCAATTAAAACGGAGCGTCAGGCAAATGCTGCCTTTGCTTGCCTGATTATTAGAAAGGATTCCAGCTCTTAAGAGCGCTATCTTCCTCTTCTTCGGCTGCGCTTGTTTCTTCAACAGCGTCTTCTGTAAATACGACTTCTTTTGTTTTAGCTTCATCAATGCTTGCGATCAAACCACGACCGGAATCCAACATGTTGGTTTCCTGGATTTCAGCCATTGCGACTTCTGGAGTAACAACCTGCAAAGGATTTTGATGGAATGTCATATCTTTGAACTTAGCAGCGTCTTTGTCCACTTCAGAATAACGGAGGTAATAGACCGTACCCGCTTTTGCGTTCAAGTCCAATTCCGTCACCATCTTTAAGGTGAAGTCGATAACATTGGTGATATCTATTCCTTCCAGCCCCATTAGAGGTCGGCGAATTTTAACTTCATGCCTACCCGGCTTTAATTCGTACCAAGTATAGCTACCCCCTTTAATGTTGAATAAACGGTCGTCATTCAAATAAAAGCTTGGCGCTTCAAGTTCATCATTCGCCCACGTCGAACCTGGGCGATATACATAAACTAAAGCAGTATGTTCATAGTCCCAGCGGTAGCCGACGGGTTGAAAATCTTGTCCATTAGGAGCAGCGACAAAACTTCCAAAGTTATGGCCAATAGACTGGTAAATTGTGCAGCTCGGTAACAAGAATACCGACAGCAGCAATAATCCGATTTTTATCATTATTATGTCCTATCCACACAGGGATCATTTGCATCATTTTGTTCTCACTTGTATGATGCCATGCATAACAAAAAATAACAAAAAACAAAAAACAACAAGAGAACAGGGAGTTTGAACAATGAAAACCCCACTCATTATCGCCTCATTTTTATGCGTTAGTGGCGGCATCATGCTGGCCAATGCACAAACGAGCGAAAACCCTTACTATTCAAGTGACATTGATGCGGCCGTTCAAGAAGCGGAAAATAGCCCTGCCGACGAGACTTACGTTGGTAATCGCTGGTATAACCGCAGCACATCAAAAAGCTTTGATTTTCCTAAATTGATGAATACAGAAATGTCTTCTGAAATCGTCGACGGGGCGTTAGATGCTACTGCAGCGGGCCCTGCAGACGTTGCACCCGTTCGAACATCGCCATTAGAGCTCAGTGCTGAGAATATCATTATCAACAAGCAGAGTGACGCTGAATTAGAATTTTTAGCCGATACTAAAACGCTCAGTATCGATACAGCGATACAACCATCTTCTAAAAAAGAAGATATTACGCCAGTATCCTTTGAAATTGATAAGATTGAATATACTTCTGGCGCATTCTCTGGAAGTGCCAAAGATATTCGCTCTACGTCACGCTCAAGAGCTTATTACACCCCAGAACCTTAAGTCAGGTAATGCTGTATGAAGACGAATAATAAACACATAATCGCCTTAATAATCATGAGCTTAACTCCAGTACTAAGCTGGGGGGTGAACCCTCATGACGAATACTATGCAGATGATATTTTTACTGCGATTAATGAAGCGAAAAAAAGACCGCATCATTACGACTACAGTACGGCCAAACGCTACAACCGCTCTACGACGCAAAGCCTTGATATTCCTAGACTTTTAAATAAAGAGATGAGTATTACCAGCATTGATAGTAAGGATGAAAATTTGGTTACCGCCGCCGATACTCCGATCAGTAATCAGCACCAAGAGGCCTATGAAGTTAATGATGATGGGGTAACAGAAGTGAGAGCTTTGCCGATTAATACAGTGTCACCACTGATTAGTAATCCGAACGTTATTTCACCCAATGTTAGAACAAATATCATCGCCCGCTGATATTTACAAATGTTTTACACAGCCTCATAAAAAGAAAGCTTAGCGGGTTAATTTTGCGCGCACTAGGTGGCGTATCTTTTGCCCCATCTGCAATAACAACCTGTCTTTCATCCACAGTTTTTGAGCACTTTCAGACACATTTTTAGAGCCAACATCCATCATTTCATGGCACTGATCTAATAACGCAATACTGCCGAGTGTGTAATAATCTGGCGACTCTTCAAAGCTCTCATTTAACTGTTCAATCATCTGTATATCACCGCTTAATTCTTGCAATGATTTGCCGCTCTCAATCTGCTCTCGCAGTACCCAGCCCAACATAGCCAGAGCAACGTGCACATCTTCCCAATAACGAAAGGGTTTATTGGCCTGTTGATGTCCATCGATATCCAATAGCTTCTCAGGTGAGATCTCTACTTGATCAAAGCTCACACCACTATGAGGAATATCTTCTACGAAAGGCGCCTTTAATGGCTCTGTTGCCGAGACACCGAGGCTATTGCTGGGTAAATAAACGCAGCAAAGTTGGCCCTCTTCGTTTTTTGCCACCACATACAAGCGGTCTAATTCATTCGGCATAAGCATCACATAGCCCTTTTGTCCATCAAGAACCTTGTGCGCACCTTGCGAAGAAAGCTGCGTCGCCATATCCCAAGGTTTCTTAACCCCTTTTTCTGAGACACAAAATGCAGCAAGTTCATCACTAGGGCAATTCACATCCAAACAACGAATAGCATTTTGATAGCCCGCTAAAAAAGCCATACCCGGAGTTGCAGACTGCGCACCCAAATATACGGCATTGACGGCGTTAGAGTAGTGCTGAGAACCCAGCATGAATTGCTGACGAAAGGTCTGTATATCTGAGAAGTGAAGCTGAGGAGATAACAAAGCATGCTGCAAGACTGCAAGCATGCTTTGTTTATTGAATGAATCTAACAAAGGACTAAAGCGTGCCCGTCATCGCATTTTGCATGCGATCTAAGCGAATTTGAATATCTTCAATCTCAAGCTTCATTTCATTAAATTGTGATTCAACTTCAGACATAGAGCTGTTGAGCTTTTTACGCGTCGCATCAATAGAGCGAATAGACTGCTCGTTATCACCAATACGTTTCTCGGTCGCTTCAGGTAATCCCGTTACCGATGTTTTTAAAGCCGCAATTTTAGCTTCTAAAGCTTGCTGATTATTTGCCAAGCTGGTTTTTAAAGCAGTAATGCTGGTTTTAGTCCCGCTGATTTCGCCATTCGCTGAAACGATTTTCTTCTCTAGTCCGGCCGTGGTTTTTTCAAGACCCGCGGCTTTCTTTTCAATACCTGCTGCTTTTTTATTTACTTGAGCAACCGACGCTTTAACGCCTGAAATCGCTTTAGTATTTTTAGCAATGTTAGGTTTGTTGGTTTTATTTGTTAGATCCCAAAGCTTACGAATCTCTGTCGCATTATCTTTTAATAATACTTTTAAAGCGCCCAGTGATAACGTTGAGTTTTCATCAGAAGCCGACAATTTATCATTTAAAACTCCTAAGTTCGTCGCATGGCCATTCAAGATGCCTTCTGCTTTAGCCAACTGAGCATTCGCTTCTTGCAGCTGCATAAATAAGAAGCCCGCAAAGCCACCCATTGCCAAACTTAATATCAACGCAATAATCGCAATCGTTTGCTTGGGTGCAGGAACTGAAATTGCAGCGGCAGGAGCAGATTCTGCGGCACGCTGTGCAGCTAGGCGACGTTGCTGAAGCTGTTTTTTGCGCATTGCCATGTCTTCTTGTGATGCTTGCATCTTTGGTATGGAATCTTGTTCGTTTGACATAGTGCCCCCAGGGTCTTATTTATTTATTCATTATTATGATTATTAATACACCGAACTGGCGACTTAACGCTTACTCAGTTGAATATTTGAGCGTTTTCGGACATATTTTTGTTGCGCTAGTATAACGGATAAGCGGATCAAACTAAAACCACACTTTTGCATACCTAGAAGATAACGTAAGGTGTGCTATTATTCACACCAGATTGTGGTTGTAAGGCTCGCATCATAATAGAAGTCTGCAATTTCACCACATCACTTAGCTAATAACGGAGAGACAACATGGCGTTTGAATTACCAGCATTGCCTTATGCACAAGATGCATTAGAGCCACACATTTCTGCAGAAACTTTGTCATTTCACTATGGCAAGCACCACAATACTTACGTTGTTAAGTTGAATGGTCTAATTGGTGGTACTGCTGATGAAAACAAATCTCTAGAAGAAATCGTTAAGACTTCTACAGGTCCTGTTTTCAATAACGCAGCACAAATCTGGAACCATACGTTCTACTGGAACAGCATGAGCCCTAACGGCGGCGGCGAACCTACTGGCGCTATCGCTGATGCGATCAACGCTTCTTTCGGTTCTTTCGAAGCTATGAAAGAAAAATTGAACGACAAAGCGGTTAACAACTTCGGTTCTAGCTGGACTTGGTTGGTTCAACTAGCTGACGGTTCTTTAGACATCGTTAACACGTCTAACGCTGGCACGCCAATCACAGAAGAAGGCGTTACTCCGCTAATCACTGTTGATTTGTGGGAACACGCTTATTACATTGATTACCGCAATGTACGTCCTGATTACCTTAAAGGTTTCTGGGCGCTAGTTAACTGGGAATTCGCTAACGCTAACCTAGCGTAAGTGATCAGTTACTATCTTCACTGGTGCAAACCCGTGATATAAAAAAGGAGCTTCGGCTCCTTTTTTTTGCTCTGTTTTTTGCTCTTTTTTTGTTTATTTCATAGACGATTTATTAATAAGGCTTTCTCCCAATGTCTTTACCGCTTTTACTCGCATCAAGCTCGGCTTATCGCAAACAGCTATTAGAGAAATTACAGCTGCCCTTTACCTGCGCAAGCCCAGATATAGACGAATCGATATTGCCCAGCGAAGATGCCAGCGCTTACGTAGAGCGCTTAGCGATAGAAAAAGCCAAAGCGCTTCAAGGCGACTTTTCTAAGCATATTATTATCGGTAGTGATCAATGCGCTGTGTTAGATATTAATGGTCAACAGCACGTTCTAGGCAAGCCACACACTCTTGAAAATGCGGTTCAGCAGCTAAGTGATTGCAGTGGTAGAAAAGTAACGTTTTTAACAGGCTTATGCTGCTTTAACAGTCACTCCAAAAAGACTTTATCGATTGTAGAACCTTTTACCGTTCATTTTCGTGAATTAACCGATGCCCAAATCCGTCGCTATATCGAACAAGAAATGCCGCTAGATTGTGCGGGTAGCTTTAAGTCAGAGGGCATGGGCATTCGCTTATTCAGCGCTTTAGAGGGACGAGACCCCAATAGCTTGGTCGGCTTACCCTTAATTGCCCTAGTTGATCTTCTGGAGCAGCATGGTATTCAAGTACTTTAATCGGGCCCCATTAGATTTGGTATTGGTTAATTGCGCCGTGATTACTTTATATCAAATTTTCTACGGGCATAAAAAAAGACCAGTCTGGACTGGTCTTTTTTTATTTTCGTTTATAGTCTAGAAGCAATTAATTATCTAATTGAACACCTTGAAATAAACGATTCATTCGTTTGTCAACAGCATCAACTTCAACATCACCTGACAATTCAAATTCCCAGATGCCATTGTATTTATCATGGGTTAACGTTGTCGCTTTTTGCTTATCTAATACAATTGTTGGTCTTAAGAAAACCATCAAGTTACGCTTAACGTGCTGCGTACTTTTACTCTTAAATAACCAACCAAGAAGTGGGATATCACCTAAGATTGGCACCTTACTTTCCGTTTCGGTAATGTCGTCGCTGATCAATCCACCCAATACGATGGTTTCTTCATCAGCCGCTAAAATCATTGTTTTTAACTTACGCTTATTAGTAATTAAATCGGCCTGGCCTTGAACGGTAGTATTAGCAACCGATTCAGCACTAACCTCAACCTCTAGACGCAACTCATTGCCTTCGTGAATATGCGGCTTAATTTTTAGCGTTACACCAATGTCTTCACGTGAAATCGTCGTAAATGGATTGCTGTTTGAGCTAGAGGAAGTCGACCCTGTTAAGAAAGGAACGTTCTGACCCACAACAATTTCCGCTTCTTGGTTATCCAGTGTCATGATGCTTGGCGTCGATAGTAAGTTAGTATTACTCTGGCTCTCAAGCGCCTGGATAATCACACCAAAATCGATCTGGCCATTCGATTCTTTAAAGCCACCCACGGTTAAACCATTACTCAATGTTGGAGCACCTGTTGCAACGCCAGTGGCAATCGATGAAAGCGACTGCCCTGCATTACCAAAGTTAGTACCTGCAACTGGATTGTCTGTATCACCCACGGCCCACTGAAAGCCTAAAGAATCGGTCACATCACCGGTTACTTCAACAATCGCCGATTCGATCAGTACCTGAGCACGACGTACATCTAGCTCATGAATAATTTCATCAATTTCTTTTAAGACCGAAGGCTCGGCACGAACCACCAGCGCGTTTAATTCTTCATCCGCGTGGATGCTCGCCTTACCTTTTGCTTTGTTAGCATCTTTATTACCGGAATCGGAATCAGACATAACATTCTTTAAAAGCTCGGCCAGTTTTTTAGAGTCGGCATACTTTAAGCGGATAACCTTAGTACTACCGGAGAAATAAGAAGGCTTATCAAGCTGCTGAATCAAGGTACGAATACGTTCACGCGACGTTTTCTCACCTTTAATAATAAGGCGATTACTACGTTCATCGGCAACGACTCGAATACTACCCGCACCGCCACTCTTAGCACCCTTACCTTGAGCAACTTTATCAGGGTCAAGACTTTGCAACATGGTTACCACGTTTCCGACCCATGCTTCTTTTAACTGAATAACTTCCAACTCTTCAGAGCCAGACTTATCAAGACGATCAATAATCTGTTCGATACGATTAATATTTGAAGCGTGGTCAGAAATGATCAAAGCGTTAGCAGACTTAACCCCAGCCAGATGTCCATATTTTGCAACCAGTGGGCGTAAGATAGGCACTAAGTCCAAAGCCGGCGTATTTTTAATCGTGATCACTTTCGTAACCATTTCTTGGCTTTGTTTTTTATACTTATCTTCTAAATCACGGCCTTGCTGCTTAACTGAGTTTTGCTGCACAACCATGATCACATCGCCTGCAGGAACGGCAGCATAACCATGCACTTGCAAGACTGATAAGAACAGCTCGTAAACGGCCTCGGTATTCATAGTTTCTGTAGAAACTACTGTGACCTTACCTTTGACTCTAGGGTCTATGACAAAGCTTTTGCCGGTAATATCAGCAATCTGTCCAATGAACGCTGAGATGTCAGCATCATTAAGATTCACTTGCCAATTTTGATCTTCTGCATGAACAGTCATTACAGGAGTGCTGATGGCAATCGTCATAGCCAACAGTGCAATTTTACAAAAACGCTTGAGCACCGATTAAGTCCTTATTTAATGGTATGATTAACAACAAAACGACCATTGCCACGCTGAATTTCCAAGCGCGCTTGTCCACTATTAGTAACCTCTTCTAATAGCACCTGATCATCTTCTAAATTGCCCAATGCCTGCCCGTTAACAGACAATATTATATCGCCAGGCCTTAGACCTAACTGAGTTAGCATTGAGCCGGAACTTGAAACTTTATAACCTGATCCATTGCCAGAAGTTTCTAGCCCCATCTTTCTTAATGCGCCCGCAGGATCATTACTGACTTCATCTTTTAATAACTGCACCGCATCTGCTGGGGTCCGAATACCGCTAAATCTTTCTTTAAAAGTACCACGGGTTTGAGCCCGTTTTTGTGCGGGTGTCGGCTTACTGGATTGCTGAATACCCTGCTTACCTGCGAGCTCAAATTTTAGCGCTTCTAACTTACCGTTGCTATCAAGAATCACCTGATCTTGCTGCACGGCGGCTAACTTTGTTCGCCCCTGCACCACATCACCGATACGATAATTTTTACCCGCACCGCCCTTAGGAGCAATAATTGCACTGGAATTTTCCGCAATACTCGCGGCCATAACGCCTAATAACGCTAACCGTAAACGCGTCGTTGGCGCATCTAATTCTTTTGGTACTTCAACAACAGCGACCGTCGCATCACCAAAGATATGCATGTCTGCAATACTGTCGTTTTGAGCGACGACCGCTGCGCCTTTAGCACGCGTAGGCTCAGACAATACTACGGTGCTAGGGGCTAAAAACATCCAAGTGAATACAGCCAACTGGCTAGAGATTAACACGGTGAAAGTTAACTTACCTAAAATTAAAGCCAGTCGCTGCCAAGGCAAAATTATGATTGTTTGCTCAGTCACTCTGCACTCCTGGCTGCCAACTGTTTAATGATTCTATCCATAGTATTTGTATCGTCTTATATATTTCTTATTAAGGTCATAGCAGTTTTTGTGACGCTTCAAATATGACTTTCTCTGCGGGGACTTCTGCTGGCCATTGAAGCCCTAAAATATCTAAGAATCGGCGACGAATGCCAATGCCGGCCCAGCCATCTGGCTGAATATACCCCTTTCCAATATCTTGACCATCGGTATTGGTAATCTCTAGCTCAACATTATCAGCAGGTTTCTGAATAACACCCACTAAAATAGGTAAGGTAGCATTAATCGTCTTTCCTTCTAAAGGAAAACTCACATCGCCTCCACTAAACAGCAATCGGCCGTCGGCAGCGAGTACTTGCTTATCATGAATGGAGAAGATCGCATTAAATTTATTCAGTTCAAAGTTGCCCACCAATGATGAGCGCCCTTGTCGTAATACCGGAGCAAGATAACGCGAAGACATAAAGGCTTCACTTTGGCTTACTTCAATGTGATCAGCATTACCGCGCACGAGTCCTTTAAATTTGAGCTCATCGCCTGAGACTTTGACATTGGCGGCAAGCTGCCCAGTGATCAGTTCACTTAATTGAATATCCCACTGGCCGGTGACCTTGCCAACATTAGGAATATTGATCCGCGCTTGGCCCTGCCAGAGAGTGCCTGTAACCAACTCAACTTTCACAGGCAAGTTTCCTACATGCGGCTGAACTTTAGGCCAAACATATTCCAAGGGCGCAGTGAGCCCCAAGAACATAACAAAACTGAATAGCCCGATTAACAAATACCATTTAACGGACCATATGGCAGACAAGAGTACCTTCAAAATTATCTCTTTTAATTATTTTTGCATATTAACCAGCATTCTACTGAATGCGAGCCGTAGTGTAATGGAGTTTTATGCCATATTGTGAAAACAAAGACACATTTTAGTAATGATTTTCATTATACCGCCGATACAAATGCCTTTCTGGCCATCAGCTGTTTGTTTTTTAAACAATAATATCCCATCTAACCATTAATTCGTGGATCACGCTTGCTGCAGAATCGCTTGCTCAATCAATCCTACTCTATCTTGCCCCCACAGGACCAAATCACCGTATTGGTAAGTTGGCACTCCCCACGAACCCAATGCCAGCATCTGCTGGCGATTGCCTTCTGCCCAGCCTTGCCACTGTTTATCACGATCGCTTTGCTTGAGCAGCGTTTGCGCATAAGCCCAATCGAGCCCCGTACGCTCAACTATTAATTTTAAGCCCTCATCGGTATCAGAGTGAACGCCTTGGGCATTGACGGCTTGTGCATAGTTCAATAGATATTCAATTTCCACACCTTGTGATTGCGCATACTTAAACAGCGAGTAACAACGATTAACGCCCTCGCCTAAAGGATCTGCCACCCAGCCATAATCAATTCCCAATTTCTGCGCTTCTCGCTTGGTATCGTGAAGGATATACATCTTTTTTGTATTAGGCACAGATAAGCCGCGCATAATCATTGGTAATATAGGCTTAACGTCTAGGCTTAATTGATAGTGCTGTGCCAATGTCACCGCTTGCTGTAAACCAAGGTGAGAATAAGGGCTGCGAATAGAGAAATAGAGGATTAGTTTTTTATGTTTTGGATCAGGCTGAGTTAAAGGTTTAGTTTGGCAAAACTGGGCATAGGTTTTATCGAAGAAAACTTCTGTCGCCTCACCCTGGCCAAGGGCTAATAAGCGTCGTTCTAAATGGTCTAGTCGGTCGAGCCCCCAATACCATTCGCCACCATAATGCAGCATCGCGCTCATATAATGACCATTCTTAGCCAAGCACAGCTCATTTGCTCGAAGTAGATCCTTCCAAGAATGCACAATCGACTCAGAATCGTTTGGATCAGAGTCGTTTGAATCACCTAAGCTATCGAGAGCCTGCTGAAACCAATAATTTTTAAAGACGCTTTCGATAGCAGCCCAATCACAATACTGATTTTTAAGGCTTTGTGCCTCTTGCTGTAATAATAACTGGCTAGCCTGTTCTGCCCGAATTCGTTCATCTTGCGGAGCTTCCTCAGGCCAATCGAGCTGATATAACCTAGCGAGATGAGTCGCATCAATAAACGCATTATGGTGCCAAAGCTGCTCTTCTGGATACATATCTTGCTGAAGATTTAAGATGGTTTTAAATTGTAGGCGCACATCAAAGCGCCGCTCAACGTCGGCTAATACTTGCACCAATAAATAACTGTAGGGATCGTTAATTCTAAGGTAGACATCAACCTGATGCTCGCGTTTTAAAAGCTTACGCCAGCTCTCATACCACTGACGCTTCATGACCAGCAGTGCATTACTCGATATTAAACGGGCCGCATAAGGCTGTAGATGTTTTTTAAAACCAAAGGTCATAGTGAGTCTTTTAATCTTTTTTGTGATTGCTTGGTGTTTGGTGCCCGGCCTCGATACCTGCATCGGCGGCTATTTGATCTCTTCTATCAAGGTTCGTTCAATCGGTAGCTGAACATAACCCGTTTCAAGGCTCCAAAAATAGTAATAACCAATCGCTCGCCCTTGATCATCACGCCCTGTGGTAATTTTTCCATCTTTTACGGTCCATGATTTAACCACTTTACCGCCATCAACATACGATACTCTTAAATCTTCACCTAAAAAGTTGTCCGCCTGACGAGACCATTTGTTCATTGTTTCTTCTGTACAGGCCGTCATCATCAATGTGGCAACTAAAATTAGGCTCGTTTTACGGGCAATACTCAACAGCAAGCGGTCAGCTTTCATCGTCGTTTCTCATAATATATGAATGGATTAATATACGTTAAACTAACAAGATTAAGCATCAAGTGGTAGAGTGAGTTTTGACATCTATACTTTCACTATCAATAATTAAAAGCTAACAGCCACCCCTTATGATAACTATCCATGAATAAACGCCCAACTAAACGTGAGATACGCCAACAAATGGACAACGAGGTTGATCAATACCTCAACAAAGGCGGAGAAGTGCGTGAATTTCAGCGTGGAGAAAGTGGTTTAGTAAATGGTAAGCTTAATGACCGCAGTAGCGGTTTTGAACAACGGAAGCAAAAAAGAACACCCCTAATAGATGAATTAAAAGCGGTAGACGAGCGTAAGAAACCTGCAGGTTCAGCAATGCCAGTAAAGAGTAGCCGTCCGAAGAAAAAAATTATTTATGACGATTTTGGTGAGCCAATTCGCGAAGTATGGATTGAATAGTTCTTTATCAACCCCACACTCCGCTTTCTATTAGCAATGCTCATTCAAACACGCATGAGAAAACCTATTTTATTCGTTTAAGATTTTTCTCTCGCTGCTTACTCGCATTTAAGCCATCATCGACTTTATCATTGTAAACATCCAGCCAAGTACGCGACCCTTGTATCATTTTGGCTAGGTCATACATACCTAACTTCAACGTTTTCAAAAACTCTTGATAGCTTTGCTCTTGCTCTATCATGGTTTGCTGGAAAACAAATACTTCACTCTGTTTATAGTTTAACGATAACGTTCCTAACTGGCTGCGCTGCTTTTCTAGCTCTGCACTGAGTGACGCTATGATGACCTTTTGTTCTTCGAAAGCCGCTTGAGTCGCATAGTTTTTATCCCCACCCAATGCATTCAGCAATGTCAGGGTTAAAGAAACCGATAAAATAACCACTACCGCAATTGAAATCACAATAATAACGGTTCTATTTTTACCGACTTTTCCTTCTAAAATACTAAGGCGCTGCTCATCAGTTAACTCTTCGGTTTCAGACATAATCTACTCTTCATCTAATTATCGACATTAATTAGGCTATTAACGACGACATCAACTATTGGATTAACCACGCGAATAAACTCTAAGAATAAACTCTAAGAATAAACACTAAAGTGATTAGGTATTCATTTAGTATAGTCAGTAAAGTCAGATCCGAACAATTTGACAGTGATTTAGTCCACAAAATAGAAAATTATAACGATTACGCCTCGGCAATTAATGTTGCACGCAAAGGTGCCGGGTAACCCTCTAGCGTTTTACTCTTATCTTCAGCATCTAAAAAATCAGTTAAAGACTGATACTGCATCCAATCGGTCGAGCGCTGCTCTTCTAGGCTAGTGATATTCTTTTCCACAATTCTAGGGTTTTTAAAACCCGCACGTCGCGCCCACAATAAAAGCGTATCGCAGTTTGGTAAAAACCACACATTACGCATTTGTGCATAGCGGTCTTCCGGCATTAATACTTCACCCAGTTCGCCTTCTATGACTAAGGTTTCGAGTACCAATTGTCCACCCGGTTTCAGGGTATCTTTCAATTCTGCCAAATGATCGATCGGAGATTTTCTATGGTACAGAACCCCCATCGAAAAAGTCGTATCGAAGGCTTTCAGTGGACGCGGTACGTCTTCCATTTTTAACGGTAATAAATCGATATTTAACGGTTCGTCTTGCCCTGATTGAGCATATTGCTTGAAAGCCTGAAATTGCGCCAAAAATAAACGCGACGGATCAACCCCAACCACTCGATATGCACCCGCGCCCAGCATGCGCCACATGTGATAACCCGAACCACAGCCCACATCTAAAATAGTGCGACCTTCTAAGGGGGCAAGATGAGATGCAATGCGCTGCCACTTCCAATCACTGCGCCACTCGGTATCGATATGAGTATCAAAAAATTGAAACGGGCCTTTGCGCCACGGGCTTAATTGCTGCAGCCCTGATTTAATGTCTGCATTAACGGCTGCTGTATTTTCTGCTTCATTGAGCACCGCACTGGCTAGCTGAATACGATCTTGCTGCAAATCTGCAACGACATTATCAACTGCAGGTAAGCTTTCTAACGCATCCAACCAACGCTGCTGATCGCCATGTACTTTCTCGTTAAAAATAGCATGCAGCTGTTGTGGTAAAATATTCGCCCAAGGCTTTAATAAACTGCCTTCTTGCTCCATGGCTGCTTGAATATTGTCAAACCAAGAAAATACATCTACGTTCATAAGGAAATTCTATTTGTTAAGTTTTGGGTTCGTTAGAAATTGGAGTTGTTAAACATTAGGCTTGTTAAGCACCGGGATTGTTAACCATTAGAGACTTATTTAATCGCAAGGTAAGAAACAAAATTGAAGCATTGATACCAGCGAATGACTTGGCTGAAACCTGCCTGTTTTAAACGGGCAATATGAGCACTTTCTGTTTCTGGGATCAGTACGTTTTCGATGGCGCTGCGCTTTTGTGCGATTTCTAATTCGCTATAGCCATTCGCGCGTTTAAAATCGAGATGTAACTTATCCTGTAAAGGCTGCTCATCTTCGTCAAAGCAGATTTTCTCGGATAAGATCAAAGCGCCGCCTGGATTCAGGCCTTGAGCAATCTGACTTAATAAACCTAAGCGTTGCTCTTTCGCGATAAACTGCAACACATAATTCAGCGCAACCACAGACGCATTATCGATATTTTGCGCCGTAATATCCGCACACAATAACTCGACGTCTACATCGCCATCATCAAGCGCTAAATAGTGTCCCGCTTGCTCGATCATCGCCGTTGAATTATCAATACCCAATATTTTGCAGTTCTGCGCTTTCACGCCATGGCGCATCGCCAAAGTAACCGCGCCCAACGAGCAGCCTAAATCGTATAAATTAGTATCGTCTCTAGCATACTCGCCGGCAATAACCCCTGACATAGCCACGGTTTCGGCATAGCCCGGAACCGAGCGTTTAATCATATCGGGAAATACACGGGCAACCGCACCATCAAAGGTAAACTGTCCAGACAGTTCAATGCCCTCACTGTTGGCAAATATATCGTCCGCGGCGTTTAATCCACCTACGCTTCCATCCAAGTTTCCATCCACATTATTGGTTGCAAGAGTATTTGGATGAGTCGATTTATGTGATGTCATCAGAGACTTCCTTCTGCCCAGATTTTTCAGCAATAGGCTGGGATATTTTTTTCTTAATTCTTACACCAAGCTCAACAAATTGATTGGCGGTATTCACTAGGTTGCCACGACCTTGCGCTAACGAACTGTAAGTTTCGTCATAGGTTTTCTGGGCGCTGTTTAATTGGTTGCCCAACTTGTCCATTTTTTCTACGACGATGCGTAAACGGTCATAGACTTTTCCTGCTTGCTGGCTTAATTCATCGGCACTACGGCCTCGGCGCTCTATGGCCCATAAACTTTCGATGGTACGCAAGCTGGCTAATAATGTCGTAGGCGTCACCACTACAACTCGCTGATCAAAGGCATCCATAAATAACTGTTCATCATGCTGAAATGCTGCAACAAACGCGGGCTCGATTGGCATAAACATAAATACAAAATCAGGCGAATGCAGCCCTGGTAATTGCTGATAAGCTTTGGCAGATAGCGCCTTAATATGATTCCGAATGGCGTCGATATGCTGTTTCAAAAACTGGCTTTTTAGCGCATCGTCTTCTGAATTCACATAATCGTTATAAGCATTCAAAGAAACCTTGGCATCGACAATAATATGTTTATTTTCAGGCAGATTAATAATCACATCAGGACGATAGTTTTGACCATTATCGGCTTTATGATTTTGCTCGCGCACGTACTCTTCACCTAGGCGTAAACCCGAGCGTTCTAATACGGTTTCTAATACTAATTCGCCCCAATTACCTTGGGCTTTTTTATCACCCCGCAACGCTTTACTTAACGCACTGGCTTCAGCCGTCATGGTTTGATTTAGATGGTAAAGGTCGCTGATTTGACTCTTTAATACCGCACGATCTTTTGTATCGTGTAGATAAACGTCTTCAACTTTTTTCCGTAGCCCTTCTAATTGATCTTTAAAAGGATGCAAAATAGCATCTAAGCCTTGTTTATTTTGCTGCTGTTTTTCGTTGAATATTTTATGCGAGAGGTTTTCAAAGGTTTGCTGTTGCTGTTGCTGCAAATCTTGATTGTACTTGTGCTGTTGCGCGTGCTGTTGCTGTTGATTTTGAACTTGCTGCTTTAATAGTGCATTTTCAACCTTAAGCGGTTGCTGACCCGATTCAAAACCCGCGCTAAAGCCGGCATCAAAACCTAGAGTATGACCTGATTTTTTGCCGATCTGTTTTCCTATCGTTAGGCAGCCCAAACAGCTGACTAACAATAGCAAAGAGAAGAACAATAGAATCATCCACGGCTCTAGTATTAAAGCGTCCATAAACTATTGTTCTTGGCTGCCTAAAGCGGTTAACTGCTCAGTTTGATGCTCGGTAATTAAAGGTTTCAAAACGGCACCCAGATCTCCCTGCATCACTTCATCCAGCTTGTATAAGGTTAAGTTGATTCTGTGATCGGTAACACGACCTTGTGGATAATTATAAGTACGAATACGTTCCGAACGGTCTCCACTACCTACCAAGCTCTTTCGCTCTGCCGCTTGTTCGGCTTGCTGCTTTTGCAATACGGCATCATTAATTCGGCTAGCAAGAACCGTCATCGCTTTCGCACGGTTTTTATGCTGAGAACGTTCGTCTTGGCATTCAACCACAAACCCTGTTGGTAAGTGCGTTAAACGAATGGCTGAATCCGTTTTGTTAACGTGCTGACCACCCGAACCCGAAGCACGGAACGTATCAACGCGTAAATCAGCCTTCTTAATTTCAATCTCACCTTCGCCTTCAACTTCAGGCATGATTACAACGGTACACGCCGATGTATGAACACGACCTTGAGATTCGGTTTCAGGAACACGCTGTACTCGGTGCGCACCCGACTCAAATTTCAGCTGAGAATAAACATCAGAACCCGAAATACGAGCGATTATTTCTTTATAGCCGCCGTGATCGCCATCGTTGGTGGTTAATATTTCAACTCGAAATCCCTGTGTTTCAGCATAACGGGAATACATACGATAAAGATCGCCCGAGAAAATCGCGGCTTCATCACCACCGGTCCCCGCACGAATTTCTAGAATAACGTTACGACCATCGTTCGGATCTTTTGGCAGTAACAAGACCTGCAAATCAGCTTCTAATGTTTCTAGTGTCGCTTTTGCTGATTTATATTCTTCTTGACCCATTTCACGCATTTCTGGGTCTTCATCTTTTAATAACAATTCAGCTTCAGCAAAATCTTCTTCTGCTTGAGTGAAAGCTTCATAGGCCTGCACAACAGGTTCTAATTCGGCATACTCTTTTGACAGACCACGAAACTTATCTTGATTAGAGATAATTTCATTATCACTTAATAGATGACCAATTTCTTCGTAGCGCTCACATAAATGCTGCAACTTATGAACTAATGATTCTTTCATTCTGATGTATTCTTCTCTTTGTTCTCAGTCATACTGTTATTAGTATCATCCGAGAGCTGAAATAATTCTTGAACCCAATCCATAATCTCAAGCTGGCCTTCGGCCCCTGCTTTACGCATTTGCTTGGTAGGAGTGTGTAATATTTTATTGGTATACGTATGAGCAAACTGCTGCAAAACTTTCGCAGGGTCATCACCATTCGCGAGCTGCCTGCGAGCTTTCGAAAGACACTCATCTTTCAGACTTTCAATCTGAGTGCGTAATGACGTCACCGTTGAAACCACATCTAATGAGCGTAATTCTCGCATAAAACGCTCTACACCTGAAATAATCAGCTGCTCAGCTTGAACCGCAGCGTCTTGGCGCGACTTTACATTTTCTTCAATGATGTCTTTTAAATCGTCCACCGTATACAAAAAGACGTCATTTAAATCGCCAACTTCTTCTTCGATATCTCGTGGCACTGCGATATCGACCATAAACATCGGTGAATGGCGACGTTTCTTCATCGCTCGCTCGACCGTGCCTTTGCCTAATATAGGTAGCGGACTGGCCGTCGATGAAATAACAATGTCAGCACGGGGTAACTCTTGTGCGATATCTTCTAATAAAACCGCCTCTGCATGAAATTGCTCCGCCAGTTTTTGTGCTCTTGCCAACGTTCGGTTTGCTACAATAATTTGCTTAATACCCGCATCCTTCAGATGCTTAGCAACGAGGTCAATGGTCTCTCCTGCACCAATAAGTAACGCAGTACTGCGACTCAAATCAGAAAAGATGTGTTTAGCCATGCTAACCGCGGCAAACGCGACCGAGACTGGATTTTGTCCAATCGCGGTATTCGTTCTAACTTCTTTTGCGACGGTAAAGGTTTGTCGAAATAAACGGCCAAGGTCACTGCCCGTTGTACCCGCTTGCTGAGAAACAGCATAAGCCGATTTAAACTGACCTAAAATTTGAGGCTCGCCAAGTACCAACGAGTCTAGTCCGCAGGCAACACGCATCATATGTTGAACAGCATCATTATTATGATGAATATACGACGAGTCTAATAATGTTTTCTCGTCAACATCGTGATGCTGACTTAACCATGTCAGTAAGGCTTGCCCCGCCTGCACATCAACCTCTTCGCCTCCATCTGTATAAGAACAATAGATTTCAGTTCGATTGCAGGTTGATAGAATCGAGACTTCTGTAACGGGCGTCAGCGTTTGCAGCAGCTGCTGAAGAACATCCGGCATAGTTGCTGGATCAAACGATACCCTCTCACGTACGGCCACAGGGGCTGTTTTGTGATTAATGCCAAGCGCTATGATTCCCATCTGAGATTAAATCTGACCTTTTAATAAATGACACATCGACGAAAGCGGCACAGTATAACGGGAAATAATCATGAAATCTTTTCCACATTACCTTGTCTACTATAAATTCACCCACAATGAAGACTTAACGCTGACTTTTAGTTAAATTTCAGAGTATGCTGTTGACAGAATAAATGGATATAGGTCGTTATGTTGTTTCGGATTGTTACCTTATTAATCGCCAATGGCCTGATTGCAGGCTGTTCACTTCTTCCAATGAACAGCGATACCACCTCGTTAGAAAAAGCGGCTGATCATGAAACTGCCATTTATGAGGCAGATAATAATACGATTCAAGCCCCTTTCAGCCCAAATTATGACAAACCGTTTGAAGCCGCGACGCTGTATTCATTATTAGTCGCAGAAGTCGCAGGGCAGCGCCAGCAATTCGATATTTCTTTAGCAAACTATTTAGATCAAGCACAACAAACTCAAGATCCAGACATTGCTGAACGTGCAACACGCATAGCGCAATACTTAGGTATTAACGAATACATTTTAGAATCCGCAATACTTTGGGTCAAAATCGCCCCAGAAGAAGCTCAAGCACATCAAACCTTAGCGCTTGCTTATATGAAAATAGGGAAATTCTCTTCAGCACTGACTCACCTAGAGGCCGTTTTTAATCTAGTAGGAGCCAGTCAATTTGATTTCCTTGCCTTAAACGCTCAATCACTAGGCAACCATGAAACACTTGATCTTCTGCATCAAATTGAAGAATTAACGCAAAAGCACAATGATTACGCACCTCTTTGGATGGCCCAAGGCGCATTATTATTACAGCTAGAAGATTATTCAGCAGCGCTCACCGCCTTAAACCAAGCACTGTCATTAAGAGAGGGCTATGTTGCCGCAGCGATCAGTAAAGCCAGGGTACTACACAAGTTAGAGCAGCACGAAGAAGCCCTTGCCTTACTTGACGAACTACACGAACAACTGCCAAAAAATAAAGGCATCGGCGTATTGCGCGCTCGTATATTAATCGACCTAAAGCGTTTTAGTGAAGCCCGCGCGGCATTTCAATACCTAGCACAACAGTTTCCCAATGATCATTCAATACAACTATCACTAGGATTACTGCACATAGAGCTAACAGAGTACGATCAAGCAATCGCCGCCCTGAGTCCATTAACCTTACAAAGAAACATGGCCGACGAAGCCTACTTTTATCTTGCTCGTATTGCCGAAAGCCAAGAAGACCTCCCTCGTGCCATTCGTAACTATCAGTCAGTTCAAAAAGGTCGTCAATTTTTACCTGCGCAATATAAAGCGGCTCAGTTATTAATTGAACTGGAGGACATTAACGCCGCTCGGGATTATTTAACTCATCGCCGCAGTGAGTTCCCAGAGAGCAACATTGAACTCGTCCAGTTAGAAGTAGAATTATTGATTCAGCGCGAACTCACTCTTGAAGCCTTCCAGCTTGTTGATACGGCCCTAATTGACTCACCGGATAGCACCAAGCTGCTTTATAGCCGCGGGCTATTAGCGGAAAAACTAGGCGATTTAGAGCAGCTCGAAAGAGATTTGCGCCACATAATCAAACTCATGCCTGAAAACGCAGAAGCGATTAATGCCCTAGGATATACCTTGGCCAATAAAACCGATCGTATTGACGAAGCGATGGTATTAATCCAGCAAGCCATCGAGCTATCACCTAATAATCCCGCCATAATCGATAGCTTAGGCTGGGCTTATTTCAGATTGGGCGACTTAGAAAAATCTGCCGAGTTACTGCAGCAAGCGTATAATGACTTTCCTGACCACGAGGTCGCCGCACACCTCGGCGAAGTGCTTTGGCAGCTGCAGCGTGATGATGAAGCAAAGAGTATTTGGCAGCAGGGCTTGGAACAAAATCCTGATAGCCCTATTATAAAAGAAACCTTACACCGCCTTAATTTAGATTCTGATTTCCAATCAATACCAAAGTGACCCTCAGCCCCATGAAAGCTTCCTATTTTAGGCTCATACTCTTTATCAGTATGGGTCTATCTGGCTGCAGCGTATTTAACCTGCAGCAAGATGATCAAGAACTAGAATACCAACTGAATCAAATTCAACAATGGCAGGTACGCGGCAAACTCTCTGTTATCAGCCCAGAAGACGCTGTTACCGGCTATTTAACCTGGCAGCAAGATAATGAAGATTTTGATTTATTCTTATCAGGCCCCTTTGGCCAAGGCTCAAGCCGCCTTGAAGGAAATAGCAGCCACGCAACATTAACATTGCCAAGCAAAGAACCGGTACACGCCCCGTCAGCAGAATATCTAGTCGCCGCCTATTTAGGCTGGGAATTTCCTGTACTGGATTTGCGCTACTGGGTGAAAGGACAACCGAGCCCCAATTCAAACTTCACCCAAGTTCGCAATAGCTTAGGGCTATTAGAAAACCTAAAACAGCATGATTGGCAGGTTGAATTTTCTCGCTACCAGCCGCAAGGAGATACTTGGTTACCTGGCCGCATCAAGATCATCGGCCACGGTTTCAAATTTATTCTCGCTATTAAAGAATGGTCTATTTATGAATAACTCTGCCCCTAATAACCCCAAGCCTCAATGGTTAACGGTTCCTGCTCCAGCAAAGTTAAACCTAATGCTGCACATCACAGGCCAGCGCGCTGATGGTTATCATGAATTACAAACCATCTTCCAATTTTTAGAGTATGGCGACCAGCTCAGCTTTCAGTCGCGTAACGATAACGAATTAACCCTGACTCCAGAAATAGTCGGCGTAAATTTTGAAGATAATCTGATTATTAAGGCCGCTCGTAGCTTACAAAATCACCCCAGCGCCAGTAATAAACAGTGCGGTGCGAATATTCGCTTAGAAAAAATATTACCGATGGGGGGAGGTTTGGGTGGTGGCAGTTCAGATGCTGCAACAACAATTCTTGCCTTAAATTCTTTATGGGAACTCGGTTTAACATTAGAAGAATTAGCCGACTTAGGCATTAAACTAGGCGCCGACGTGCCAGTATTCATCAAGGGTCAAGCCTGCTGGGCAGAAGGCATAGGGGAAAAGATCACTCCGCTACCAGATCTAGTTGAAAACTGGTTCTTAGTAGCCTGTCCAAACGCTCATTCAAATACCAAAGAAATTTTTTCGCATAAAGAGTTGACAAGGGACAGTGAGATCCTTAATATGCGCCACGCACTTGAGGGACAAGCAGCAAACACAGTTAGAAATGACTGTCAGTTAGTTGCAACGAAACTCAACCCTGAAATTGGTAAGACATTGAATTTGCTAAACAAATTCGGCTCTGCTAAGATGACGGGAACTGGAGCTTGTGTTTTCTTAAGCCTAGCTTCAGAGGACAAAGCAACGCAAGTTGCAAGTAAGCTTCCGGCTGAATTAGATATTTTTATTGCGAAAGGTACTAACCTTTCTTCTGCACATAAGGTATTATTCGGCTCCGTTTGAAAAAACGGTTTTAAAAAAAGTTGGGGTGTCGCCAAGCGGTAAGGCAACGGGTTTTGATCCCGTCATGCGCAGGTTCAAATCCTGCCACCTCAGCCAACTTCTTTCTTATCCATTATTGAAAAAATCTAAAGGTGACCCATAGTGTCCAAACTGATGGTATTTACCGGCAACGCCAATCCAAAATTAGCCAAGCTAGTCGTTGAACGTTTAGATATTCCAATGGGCGAAATGTCCGTAGGTAAATTCAGTGATGGTGAAATCACCGTTGAAATTGATGAAAATGTGCGTGGTAAAGACGTTTTTATTATTCAGCCAACCTGTACCCCAACCAACGATAACTTGATGGAACTTCTGCTAATGGCAGATGGTTTACGTCGTGCTTCTGCAGCTCGTATCACCGCTGTTGTTCCTTATTTCGGCTATGCACGCCAAGATCGTCGTCCTCGTAGTGCTCGTGTGCCAATTAGTGCCCGCGCAGTTGCTGACATGATGGTAGGTTCAGGTATCGATCGTGTACTAACGGTTGATTTACACGCCGACCAAATCCAGGGCTTTTTCAGTGTCCCTGTTGATAACGTATACGGTTCTCCAATTTTATTAGATGACATCGCTCGTCAGAAATACGAAGATTTAATCGTAGTTTCTCCAGACGTGGGGGGTGTTGTTCGCGCACGTGCTATCGCTAAACAGTTAAATGTTGATCTAGCGATTATTGATAAGCGTCGCCCAGAAGCCAACGTTGCCGAAATAATGAACATTATCGGTGATGTTGAAGGTCGTACTTGTGTCTTAGTTGATGACATGGTCGATACTGCAGGCACTTTATGCCACGCAGCTACCGCATTAAAAGAACGTGGTGCTAAAAGCGTTGTTGCTTATTGTACTCACCCTGTTCTATCTGGCCCAGCCATTGATCGTTTGAAAGCTTCTGCTCTTGATGAGTTAGTCGTAACCGATACGATTCCATTGTCTGCCGCCGCACAAAAATCTGGCCGCGTTCGTCAACTGACAATCGCTGGTCTATTAGCTGAATCGATTCGCCGTGTTAATAACGAAGAATCAATCAGCGCAATGTTTAGATAAGTCCAACTTAGATAAACATACTTTAGATAAGCAAACGTCGTTAAGACATTTGTTATCGACAGTTTCACGTTGAAGAGTTTGGTCGCAAAACTCTTCAACATATAGAGAACCTCAAGGGTATTTTGCCCTTGGGGTTTTCTGCACTTAGTCGCACATAGCTTTAACAATCATGTTAAGCATGCAAGCGGCTTTATATATAAAGAAAGGTAGTTACCATGTCTGATTTAACATTGAACGCAGAACTTCGCGAAGTAGTAGGGAAAGGTGCGAGCCGCCGCCTACGTCGTTTAGAAGGTCTAGTTCCAGCAATTATTTATGGCGGAAAAACTGGCGGCAACGCTCGTAAGCCAACCAACATCACGTTGAAAGATAATGAGTTGAAGAAAGCTTTAGAAAACGAAGCTTACTACAGCAGCATCATCACTTTGAACATTGGTGATAAGACTGAGCAAGTTGTATTGAAAGATATGCAGCGTCACCCTGCTCGTAACGACGTTATGCACGCTGATTTCCTTCGCGTAAGCAAAGCGACTATCATTAAGTCTTCTCTTCCAATTCACTTCATCAATGAAGATGTTTGCCCAGCCGTTAAAACTGGCGGTGCTAAGATCAACCACCAGATGACTAGTATTGACGTTATCTGTGCAGCGGGCGATCTTCCTGAGTTCATCGAAATCGATCTTGCTGAAACAGTTGCGGGTGAAGTAATTCACTTGTCTGACATCAAGTTCCCTAAAGGCGTTGAGTCTTTAGCATTGTCTCATGGTGAAGATCACGATACAGCGGTTGTTTCTTTGTTTACTCCTAAAGGTGTAGCTGAAGACGACGCTGAAGATGCAGCTGGCGAAGAGTAATCTTCTTTCTCTAAAGCACAGCCACTAGGTTGTTAGCCCACAGAGAAAACAGTAAAAAGGGCTCATTTATGAGCCCTTTTTTGTATCAACGCTTTTATCTTATTAAAGCGCATACAAATAAACATACTCGATCATGCTAAAGACTAAACTGAAGACAATACGATGAGCAAAATTAAACTCATAGTCGGTCTGGGTAACCCAGGTTCTGAATACGAAGCGACTCGCCACAATGCTGGTGCTTGGTTTATTTCAGAGATTGCTCGCGCTTATAATATCTCCTTAAAAGCCGATAAGAAATTTTATGGTATCAGCGGCCAGGGACGTATTGACGGTCATGATGTCTGGTTATTATTTCCAACAACCTACATGAATGACAGCGGTAAAGCAGTACAAGCATTAGCTAATTTTTACAAAATTAACGCCGAAGAAATTTTAGTCGCCCACGATGAGTTAGACTTACCGTCTGGCGTCGCGAAATTAAAAACCGGTGGTGGTCACGGTGGCCAGAATGGCTTACGTGATATCATTGCTTGCTTAGGCAATAATAAAGACTTTCATCGTCTGCGTATTGGCATTGGCCATCCAGGTGATAAAAGCCAAGTGACTGGGCACGTACTAGGTCGACCCAGCGCTACAGAAAAAACACAAATGGACGCGACCATTGATGAAGCCAGTCGCGTACTGCCCGATGCCATAAAAGGTGATTGGGGCAAAGCCATGAATAGACTTCATACTTTTAAAGCATAATAATCGCTCACCGATTATTTATTGCGAACAAATAGCTAAACAAATATAGGACATCACGATGGGTTTTAAATGCGGAATCGTTGGTCTACCCAACGTAGGTAAATCGACTCTTTTTAACGCACTGACAAAAGCCGGCATTGGCGCAGAAAACTTCCCTTTCTGCACCATCGAGCCTAACTCAGGCATGGTGCCTATGCCAGACGCACGTCTTGATGCACTAGCAGAAATCGTTAAGCCAGAACGTGTATTAGCAACCACGATGGAATTTGTTGATATTGCTGGTTTAGTTGAAGGCGCATCAAAAGGTGAGGGCCTAGGTAACCAGTTCTTAGCCAACATTCGTGAAACCGATGCCATCGCTCACGTTGTACGCTGCTTTGAAGATGAAAACGTTATTCACGTAGCCAACAAAATCTCTCCTGCTGACGATGTTGATATCATCAATACTGAATTAATCTTGGCTGACCTTGAGTCTTGCGAAAAGCAATTACAGCGCGTTACTCGCGTTGCTAAAGGCGGCGCTAAAGATGCGGTACAGCAAAAAGGCTTATTAGAAAAATTGGTAGCTCATTTAAGCGACGGTTTACCGGCTCGCACATTGGTTAAAGAAGATGGCGACTACGCTCTTTTTGACCAGTTCCACCTGATAACACTGAAGCCAGTAATGTACATCGCGAACGTCAGTGAAGATGGTTTTGAGAACAACCCTCATCTTGATACCGTACGCGAAATTGCCGCATCTGATCAAGCAGTAGTCGTTGCTGTATGTAACCAGATTGAAGCTGAAATTTCTGAACTTGATGACGATGAGAAAAAAGAATTTTTAGACGACATGGGTATGGAAGAAGCCGGTCTTGATCGTGTAATTCGTGCAGGTTACGAACTATTAGGTTTACAGACGTATTTCACTGCAGGCGTTAAAGAAGTGCGTGCATGGACAGTACCAGTAGGCGCTACGGCTCCTAATGGCGCTGGCGTCATTCACACCGATTTCGAAAAAGGTTTTATTCGCGCAGAAGTAATCGCCTATGAAGATTTCATTCAATACAAGGGTGAAGCCGGCGCAAAAGATGCGGGAAAATGGCGCTTAGAAGGTAAAGAATATTTGATTAAAGACGGCGATGTGATGCATTACCGTTTTAACGTTTAATCTATTTTTCTTGCATAAATGAAGGCCGCTTTATTTTAAATCAAGCGGCCTTTTTTGGTTTTGACTAGATCTTTTTATTCGCTTTAAAGCGCTCAAGCTCTGCATCTTCAATGGCTTTTTTCTCATCAGCCAACATTTCTTCAGCCGTTTTCTCTAACGACAAGCCTTCAAAGCCAGACGGTTCTTTGGAGCTCGATTTATCCGGTTGATGACTGGGTGACTCACCAGCCTCTTCTCTTTCTGCTAGTTTGATACGTAAGCGTAAGTTGTTGGCCGAGTCTGCATTTTTTAGGGCTTCTTCCAAGCTCACCTTTCCACTTTGATGCAATTTAAAGAGTGCAGCATCAAAGGTTTGCATACCCAAAGTTTCCGATTTCGCCATAATTTCTTTAATCGAATCTATATCACCTTTATAGATGAGGTCCTGAATCGTTTTTGTTCCAAGCAATACCTCAACCGCAGCAACCCGCTTATTATCGATCGTGGGCACGAGTCGCTGAGAGACAATGGCCTGCACATTCAAACCAAGGTCTTGCAAAATTTGAGCATGGCGCTCAGAAGGGAAGAAGTTAATGATACGATCTAATGCTTGGTTGGCGTTATTAGCATGCAAAGTAGAGATGGCTAAGTGCCCTGTTTCAGCGAAAGCCAAAGCATGCTCCATCGTTTCAGCATCTCGAATCTCACCAATCAAAATCACATCAGGGGCTTGGCGCAAGGTATTTTTCAACGCAGCATGGAACGACTTAGTATCAACGCCCACTTCACGCTGATTGATAATCGATTTTTTATGGTTATGAACAAATTCTACAGGGTCTTCAATAGTGATGATATGACCTGCAGACGTCGCATTACGGTGATCAATTAATGATGCGAGCGAGGTCGATTTACCGGACCCCGTCCCCCCGACAAACAAAATCAGCCCTCGCTTAGAGGTAATCACCTGTTTCAATACTTCGGGCAAGCCTAAATCATCAAATTTAGGGATATCCGTCACGATATTACGAGCAACTACCGAAACTTCATTGCGCTGGCGAAACATATTCAAACGAAAGCGCCCTACTCCAGGTAGGCTAATCGCCATATTGAGCTCTAATTCTTGTTCAAACTCTTTTTTCTGATCGGCATCCATGACCCCACTAATCATCTCTGAGATCTGCCCTGGCTTGAGCGGCTCCTTACTCAGCGGCTTAAGAACCCCTTGGAATTTACCACTAGGTGGCGCCCCCGTGCTGAGATACAGGTCTGAGCCATCGTGTTTAGCAAGAATTTCCAGATATTTTTTAATAGGCATAACAGGGTCCACTTTTTCTAGCCAGTCGCGTCAGAAATGACGAGGTCTAAAAAAAGCTTAGCAGGCCCTGCTTATTTAGCCGCTTAATTCCTCATCCGATTTGTTGAGAAATGTAGCCTTATACTTGCTAGATTATGCTGGGTTATCAATATCTATAAAGCACACTTCAACATCAAACTTCGCTGCCAAGTGCTCACCCAATGCTTTTGCACCATAACGCTCGGTCGCGTGATGCCCTGCGGCAAAAAAGTGCGTTCCTGTTTCAACGGCAAGGTGATGACTTGGCTCTGAAACTTCCCCGGTTAAATATGCATCCACACCTGCATCAACCGCATATTGCATATAGCCCTGCGCGCCGCCAGTACACCATGCAATGCTTTCAATCATCTGCTCGTTATCTAGCCCAAGATGTAAGGGTTCACGCTGCAAACACTGTTCTAGCCACGCAGAAAAATCACGAGCAGTCATAGGCTTCGGCAAACGTCCAATGAGCCCTGGAACAGAAGGATCCGTCGGGCTAAGTCCTGATTCAATCGTCAAACCCAATACTTTGGCCAGCTGAGCGTTATTGCCCAATTCAGAATGATTATCTAACGGCAGGTGATAGGCAATGAGACTAATATCATGCGCTAACAGTGTCTGAATACGCTTCTTTTTAATGCCCGTCAGGCATTCGTTCTCACCCCGCCAAAAGTAGCCATGATGTACCAATATCGCGTCAGCTTTCTCAGCAATGGCGGCATCGATTAACGCTTGGCTTGCAGTCACACCGGTAACGATCTTGTTAATCTCTGACGCACCTTCAATCTGCAGGCCATTAGGGCAATAATCTTTGCACTTTTCTGGCTGCAATACACTATTAAGGTACTGCATTAAATCGATACGTTTTATACTCATAAAAAATCCTAGTCGGTATGGCAAGCATAAATAAAGTACACTCTTTAAATACAGAATACGCTCTAAATAATGTACACCTTAAAAAAGCACCCCTAAGCGGTAGAGATGCAATGCAACAATCACAAAATTGGTTAACTGTTTATTTAATTCCGGTCTTACTCGGGCTAATTATTGCCTTATTAATAATATTGATCAAACCTGATTGGTTTCCACAGATTCGCCCTACTTTGCAATACGCGACAAACCTTGCTCCAACCAGCGTCATACCCGCACCACACACAACCGATCGCACAGGCCCTGTGAGTTACTCTGGCGCAGTAAAAATAGCAGCTCCTGCCGTTGTTAACGTTTTCACTCAACGCATCATCAAGCAGCAACAGCACCCGCTGTTAAATAATTCTTTTTTACGCCGTTTTTTTGATACCGAACCCACTGAGCGTATGCAATCAAGCCTCGGGTCAGGGGTAATTATGAACCCTGATGGCTATATTTTAACCAATCATCACGTTATCGAGGGTGCCTCTGAAATTAAAATATCAATGCACGATGGCCGTGAAATTCCAGCAACCTTGATTGGCAGCGATGCAGAAGTCGATTTAGCCGTATTAAAAATTAACCTAAGTGATTTACCGTATATTCGAATCGCCGAGCAAGCCCCACTCAGCATCGGCGATGTGGTATTAGCCATCGGCAATCCTTTTGGCGTTGGTCAAACGGTCACCATGGGCATTGTCAGCGCAATGGGGCGCAATCAGCTGGGATTAAATACCTACGAAGATTATATTCAAACAGATGCTGCGATTAACCCAGGAAATTCTGGCGGTGCACTGATCAATCCATTTGGAGAGTTAGTGGGTATTAACTCCGCAATTTATTCTAAATCGGGAGGGTCGCAAGGTATTGGGTTTGCCATTCCCGCCAACAGTGCAGCACAAGTATTGGCCGACATCACACAATTTGGCCAGACCATACGCGGTTGGATGGGCATCGAAGTTCAAGAAGCCAGCCCAGCACTGTTAACCAGCCTCGAACTACCCACCGCACTAGAAGGTTTAATCGTTACGGGTTTGGCGTTAAACGGCCCTGCACAGCAGTCTGGTTTAATGATTGGAGATATCATTACCTCGCTTAATGACTTACCCAGCGAAAATGCTAAATCGGCGATGAATCAAATAGCAGCCTTACGCCCTGGTGAAAATATAAGCATAGAATTTATACGCTCAGGTCGTTTACAAAGCACCGTTGCGATCGCAGGAAAAAGAGAAAAACCGAGCAAATAAACACTTGCAAATTTTCAAACTAGACAATCAAACGTAATAATATTTTTTTTGCAAAAAAAGTCCGGATATTCGCTAGAAATTACAATATTGGCCTAGTCTTTTTCGTTCGGTCGATTAGAATGCTCAACCTTTTTTCCTATCCAAGATTTGAGAAGTATTTTGATTGTTTTTACTATTACCAATGATGTAACCGACGAAGTCTATGTTGGAACGACCAAAGATAGCGTTGAAGAGCGCTGGAAACAATACCAAGAAGCCGCACAATTAGATCATACCGCTGCTCGCTTATTTAAAGATATACGCGACTTTGGGGCCAAAAGTTTCACCGCCTCTGAATATGCCGTTGCTTTTGATAGAGAAGACTTAAAAGATTTATTCGAAGAAGCCATGGACGAGCACCAAGGCACTAGCTTAGTCGGCGTTAAAACGACCAAGCCAAAACCGATCAAGGTAGCTGCACCTAAAAAGGCCGTGGCTAAAAAACCAACCGCCTCAAAAACAAGTGGCGGCCCAGTAACGACTAAATTAGTTAAACCAAAGGTTTCCTCGGGTCGCACAAACTCCGCCGCAAAAGAACGCGCTATCAAAGAAGCCATCGCTGAAGAAAAAGCAGAGCGCGAAGCGATAAAACTCGCCAAAGCCGCTGCAGAAGCAAAAGAGATGCGCGAGATTATGGCCCGACTAGATAACCGAGGCTCAACGCTTAAAAAGCGATAGGCCTTAGCGTTAAATCTACAGAATATAAACAGCTGTTTTGTTAACGGCTTTTATATTCTGTAGCTTCACATATTCCAAGAATGAGTTAATCAGCCTAATACTGAAGCGTACTGACATTCTCTCGGAAATAGTCAATCTGCCCCCCTAGTTCATGAGAAACAATATAAGTTCGGCTCTGTACATCTTTTTTAGCCAAACCATACCAAAAGGACTGGTCAAATGTGGTGATGTACCACCCCTCTCCTAATGGCTCAGAGCTCAGGGTATTAATAACCGTTCCTCTCGGAAATATTTCCTCACCGAGTCGTGTTAATACCGCTATAAAATCACTTTTATTCGTACATTGCTGCCAGTCAGTATTGGCATCATCTTTGTAGTGGTCAATCCGTAAATCAATATCATCGGCGACCAAATCAAGTAATGACATATCCCCTTGCTCAAACCGATTCAGTAATTGATGAATTGCGATATCACCCTGTCGTTCAATCATTTTTATCTATCCCTTGCTTTTCAAAAATCAACTCGATAAAACAGCTTGATAAACCAATGTCTTTATCGATAAGACATCAGACTAGCAATAGAGAAAGTATAGATATAATATTGTTTATATTATTCATGCATAGGTATTTTATATGATAGAAGTAAAGCCACTTCGTTATTTTTTAGCGGCCTATGAAGAAGGCTCTATCACAGCAGCTGCATCCCGATGCTTCATTGCGCAGCCCTCAATAACCCATGCGATTAAATCGCTAGAAGCCAGTTTAGAGGTGACTTTATTTGAGCGCAGTAAACAGGGAATAAAACCAACACGCGATGGGAATAAACTCTACAAGCTTGCAAGTGATTTCCTATTACAAAATCAACACTTAGAAGAAGCGTTCATCCCGAGTAGTAAAATAAAGATTCCTATCTATATTCAGCCGGATATTAATATCGAACATTATTCAAATGTAATTGAATCGATTAAAAGCATATCTGATGATATTGATATCTTAATCGCAGATTCAATCGAGCAAGCACAAATCGCTATTATTGACGAAGAGAGATTACCTTCACAATTTGAATTCAGAATCATAAATAAAGAAGACTATAAGCTTCTAGTTCGTAACGATCATATTCTCGCGCAGAAAAAACATATTGATTTTCAAAGTTTTGAAGGACTAACTTTTATCGAAAGGCCTTATTGTACAAATCGTAAAGCCTTTAATCGACTAATTAGCGAGAACAATATTTCTATCACTTACCAAGGTAAGGCCGTTCATGATTTACAGCTACAAGGTTTAGTAAAACTAAACTTAGGGGTAGCGGTTATCCCCGAATCCTATATAAAACATGATGACAAATTAACCTATATTCCTATCACTCTAGATCCTCCAATAACGAGATCAATCGCATTAGCTTATCGCAAGTTACCCAGCACATTTATGCTAGCACTTAAAAACATGAATATTTTTATCGAGGACCCATCATGAAATAGCATATTTTAATTCGCCTGCTGGAAAGCATTCATAACAGTCCTAATCAGACTTAACTTTGCGCAACAACTTAATCACTCGATACTCTAGATCTTTAGGGGAAAATGGCTTAGATAAAAAGTCACTCACTCCCGCTACAACAGCATTCATCACTTTTGATTTTTCGGTACTGCCCGTCAACATAAGAAAGGGAATATGATTATACTTTTCAGATTTTCTGACAAGTTCTAGCAACTCTAAACCAGAGACCTGTGGCATATCCCAGTCACATACAATCATATCGACCGGCGCCCCTTGAATATGGAGGTATGATCATTTCTGGTGTATCGGGTAAATAAGTAGCAGCGTATCCTGTTGATTGATCTTGGCGGATCAACAACCAAAAGGAGTACACTGCATGAATGATAATAATATTTCTCAGCTACATAAACCAGAGCCAACTGACTTATTACAACAAGTTTTAAAGAAAGGCGCGCAGCAGTTATTGGCCCAAGCGATTGAAGCCGAAGTCCAACAGCTTTTAGCCGATCATAAAGGGTTGCTAACAGAAGATGGAAAGACGGGCCTGGTACGTAATGGCTACTTGCCTGAGCGAACAATACAAACAGGTCTAGGAGATATTGATGTCAAAGTTCCCAAGGTACGTGACCGTACTGATAATGGCATAAAATTCAACAGCTCACTTGTGCCGCCTTATCTAAAACGCAGCCAAAGTGTTGAAGAGTTTTTACCCTGGCTGTATTTGCGTGGTATCTCAACGGGTGACTTCAGCGAGTCACTAAAGCACCTGTTAGGTGAAGAAGCGAAAGGGCTATCGGCCGCTACAATCAGTCGATTGAAAGCAAGTTGGGAAGCCGATTTTACGCAGTGGCAGAAAAGAGATTTGACTAAGAAACGCTATGTTTACGTTTGGGCTGACGGTGTTTATTGCAATGTAAGAATGGGTGATAAGGTCTGCTTATTGGTCATCATCGGATCAGATGAACTGGGCAATAAAGAGCTTATTGCCGTAAGCGACGGCTATCGAGAATCAGAAGAAAGCTGGTCGGAAGTGTTACTCGGATTGAAACAGAGAGGCCTAAGTACCGAGCCTAAAGTTGCTATCGGAGACGGAGCGTTAGGGTTTTGGAAAGCGCTCGCTAGGTGCTGGCCAACGACACAAGGGCAGCGTTGCTGGGTTCATAAAACAGCGAATGTGTTAGCCAAGCTTCCTAAGTCGATGCAGCCAAAAGTAAAAAGCGCTTTGCATGAAATTTGGCAATCGGAAACAAAAGAGCAAGCTAATAAAAACCTGGATAATTGCATTGAGTTATTTGAAGCGAAATATCCAAAAGCGATGAAGTGTCTTGTAAAAGACAGAGAGGCGCTGCTGGTATTTTATGATTTCCCCGCCGAGCACTGGGGACACTTACGCACGTCGAATCCAATAGAATCTGTGTTTGCGACAGTGCGATTAAGAACAACCAAAAGTAAAAACTGTGGCAGTCGAGCAACAACGTTAGCGATGGTCTTAAAGCTAATGGAAACAGCTCAGAAACGATGGCACAGGTTACGAGGTTATAATTTATTAGCAGATGTAATTACGGGCGTGAAGTTTCGTGATGGCATCAAACTAGAGCAACAGGGTCAAGATGCTGCTTGATACTCTGTACACCAGATTTGACTATAGCTCTTGAATATGAGACCAAGCAACACTGCCATTAGGCGCCTGTAAAATAGTGCGTACACCGAGTTCTTTGAGTGTAGAGCTCACCAAATTCCTAATAGCGTCCATATCGTCAACCACCAATACTTTTAACGCAGAAAATTGCTTCTCAAGATTATCCATATTTACCCTTTAAGCGCTAACATAAAGACATCAAAAGCTTAATATTAACGTAAACCAAATTCGCACTCAGGCCGCTCATTCAAAGAGCAGCTATTAAATTTAAGTGTAATAAGTGGGAAATATCAATTATGCCCAGAATAGCTCTTTTAGCTTAAAGAGCGGTGCTGTCGTTCATGCAACGGCTCTCACCTCACAAATATTCTCCTATCGCTATTTTTTAGAAGGCGCCGCAGAGCTGCCTGCTAAGATACCGCCATCGATATTCAACTCAATGCCAGTGACATACTTAGATTCGTCTGAAGCAAGATACAAAGCAGCATAGGCAACATCACTTGGCTCCCCCATTCTGCCCATCGGAACTCCTAATGAAACCTCTTTCAATACTGTTTCTCTCTGCTCGCCCTCACCTAACATGGCATCCCACATTGGCGTATAAATCGCACCTGGATGAATAGAGTTACAGCGCACAGAATAACCTTGATCGGCACAATATAAAGCCACCGACTTAGTATGATTTCGTACGGCCGCTTTGCTGGAAGCATAGGCTACTGCCCCAGGAATACCAACGATCCCAGAACGCGATGAAATATTCACAATGCTGGTATTTTCAGAATGCTTCATTAGCTTAATGCCATATTTACAGCCTAAGGCCACACCGTCGAGATTCGTTTTATGCACCGCATGCCAGCTGTCGAGATCTAAGTTTTCTGGATCATGAGGCCCAGTAGATTCTAAGAACCCCGTAATGCCAGCATTGTTAACCAAGATATCTAGCTTTCCATACGTGGTTTCAATTAGCGCAAACGCATTTTCCCACTCAGACTCTTTCGATACATCCAAATGAATGTAGCGCGCAGCATCACCCATGCTATGGGCAACATGCTCTCCTGCGGCGTCATTAATATCAGAGACAATAACAAGCGCGCCCTCAAGCGCAAATAACTCTGCAATGGCCTGTCCAATACCGCGCGCAGCCCCTGTAATGAGGGCCACTTTTCCTTTAAGTCTTGCCATTAATCTACCTCCTAACCATTCCTATTGATTTGTTGTTCTTCAATGTGCCACCTCAAGAGATCGCTCAAAATAATCTGAATCTCCTGATTGATCTTCTACCGTTAAACGAATCGTATAAGTGCCCGCTTGCGTATAAACATGCTGTGGCGATGTCAGGTTCGATTCTTCACCATCACCAAAATCCCAGTGCCAATCACTCACTTGGTTAGTACTTTGGCTATTATCGATAAACTTAAAACTAAGGCTATTGGTTTCGATACTAGCATTTGTATTATCAACTGCATTAGTCTCTACACTAGCTTCTACACTAGTTTCTACATTTGGCTCGACATAAAAATGACTCAAAACTCCGTCATCGAATAATTTAATTTTTACCGTTTTAAATGCAGTGGTAACAATCTCTTTGGATAATCCCTTTTCTTCTGCCGCAAGCTGAATACATGCAGCCGCCTGAGTTAAATCCGTCATCGGCGACCAACAGTTTTTAGCCGCGCTGACATATACATCGTAAGCCGTTTCAATGCCCCATTCGTTTGTTAGTACATAAAAAGGATAGGTCATCATGCCAATACGTAAATAATAATTACTTCCTGCATCGTCATAATCCAATAAACTTTCAATGGCACCACTTTCAGTTTGGATTTTATTTAAGTGACGTGAAAACCCATAAATTTTCTCACCATGAATCCAATTATCGGTATGACCAGTAAATTCATACTTAGCCATCAAACCTGAAATATCACCAAACGCTTCATGCAACGTTCTAGCGTCGGTGCTGATTTCTCGTTCAAATGAATTAAGTGTTGAAATTCGATTTAACACACCGTGCCCAACCTCATGAGCCACAGAATCCAGCGACAACATTGAATAATAGAAAGGAAAAGCATCTGAAAAGTTAGCGTAAGCACCGTCCCAAAACGCATAGTCTCTAGAGCGACCCGCATAATGAACCCGTAAACGAATTTTATGATCAAGCCCAGGCTCACCTAAATATTTTTTAAACGTATCGTAAACAATATTGCCGTAAAACATTGCATCGTTCACGTTTGAATAAGTCCAAACGTATTCGCCGTCCATCACCTTACGGTAATCACTAAAGGGCTGCTTATCACATAAAAATGAATAAGGAGGAAACGTTACCTCATCAGGTTGATTAGCGGGCCTAGGGTATTGCAGACTATGCCACGCCTCATCTCGCTCATTTTGCATATCCGTTACACTGACGAGTCCATTGTCGAAAGTACATAAACCTTCTATCCGCTTAATCGAAATAAAAGGACGATCAATACCGTCATAATTCCATTGCTCTTCTTCATCACCACCGGGGCCAGATAGCCAAGCATTACCGGTAAATAATGGGTTTTCATCAGGAATGTCAATTGGAATGTCTTTTGGGACATCCTTCCTAACAACGTCTTTAGAGTTTGAATCACCGCCACAGCCTGATAAGCCAAGCAACACACAGACTAACAAGAGTAATAGTTGTGACAATAATCTTTTTTGTTTCAATACTTTCATAATGTTAATTCCTTTTAACCGCTTATTTTCTTTTTGCCACAAAGCCAAAAACACCTGAAACTAGTATCATAAAACTGAACCAAGTAATTCCAAAATAAAACCTCACAGGATGAGACTGAGCAGAAACAAACCGTTCATGCCCCATGGAGTAATAGGAATACTCACCAATAAATATCATCTGAAATAGCATGATCGAAAAAGCCATAAAGAATAACCTAGAAATCCACTGCATTTTCGTATCAATCACGGGGATTTTAATAGGCAGGCTCCCCCGCTGTAATAAACGAAAGAAAATGATTTAAAGAAACCTCCGGCACCTCTTCCATAGGTAAATGCCCAACATTCGAATAGGTATGAATCTGCGAGTTTTTAATATCAGTTTTAAATCGCTGCGCATTACGTACCGGAAAATAAATATCATTATCCCCCCAAAGCACTAACGTGGGTACACTAATTCCAGCAATTAGATAGCTGTCTTTATCTAAACGCGCCTTTACTCGCTTCAAAAACGCATCAGAATTACCAGGGTATTGTGACAATTCAAAATATCGATCAACTAATTCATCATCAATTAGCGCCTTCGAAAAATACACATCCTCTAAACCATACTGATACATAACCTTAGACGAAAAATGTGTAACTAATTTATCGACAACAGGCCACTGCCCCACCTCAATTCCAGGTGGCCAAGAATCTTGGGGATAGCCTAATGCATTGATAAGCGTTAGCGATGAGACTTGATTAGGAAAATCCAATGCGTACTGCCAAGCAATACGCCCACCTAAAGAACTGCCTACAATATGGGCATTCTGAATATTTAAGTGCTGCAAGAGCCTTGAAATAAACACCACATCATCCTTCACCTCATAACGATCCTTCTTATCAGGCCCCGTAAGCCCAGACCCAGCTAGATCCATACGCACAATACGATATTGTTTTACTAACCCAGCAGTCCACTTGTCCCAGGTTTGCAAAGATGAAGAGGTTCCATGAATCAAAACGATAACATCTCGCTGATCACACTCATTCTCATCATTGTTTTCGCACTCATCACGGTAATGAATACGGTTACCGTCGATGGTTACAAAATTTGATGTTTTATCGCTATACTTAGCTTCAAGCCAAGCAGCGCTATACTCTTCACCACATGCGCTCAGCAGAGTCGCGATGATAAGGATGAATGCTGTTTTTAAAATATTCACTTTCTTTCCTTCAATAAAAGCCCAGGTGTGTATATTAAAAAGGCTAAACACTTCTATCCACGTTCAGCCGTAACAATTAACTGTCCATTGGTAACATGCATGACACAACAAAAAGGCACTGACTCCGTTTCAATCGCAGCCGCCATCGACTTAATCCAACTATGTCTTGCAGACAACATCCTTACGCACCAAGATCTTGAGCAGTTAAACATCTCTCTCGGCAGGCTTACAGAATTAACAGATCGCATACCTGAAGCTGACTTTATCGCCTTATGGCAAAAAGTCGCTCAACATAAAAAGAGTCACGACATCGGCTTAAGAGTCGGGAGAGTCATCAACCCAAACGCTAAAGGACTGCTAGCCAGTTGGATAAGCCAAGCCAGTTCACTAAAAGAAGCCCTCAATATTTTTATTGAACACATTCCACTAATGAATGCCTCTGAACACTGGCTATTATCTGAATCTGAAAACACATGCGCTTTAACGTTTTCATTCACCCAAGATAAAGGTTACCCAAACCTCGCTATAGAGCGAAGCATGAGCTCTATTATTGCTTGGGCAGAACTATTAAGTGGAAAAAAAATAGAAATACTCAAGGCCGAATTTACATTTCCTCAACCGCAATCCCTTGAAATATTTCACAGCACATTTGGAAGAAATATCTCTTTTAATTGTCATAAAAACTGTTTGATTTTCAATAATAAGGCATTAGCGATGCCTATTATGAGTAGCAACCATTTATTAAAAGACATCATTAAAAGCAAAGCCAAATTGGCACTTCAGGATTTAAACTCTGCTACTTCTATTGACCAAAAAGTATCTCTTTTACTTAAAGAATTAATCAATAATCAGCAGCCTATCAGCGTTACCATTATCAGTGACCGCCTAAACATGAGCCGCCAAACACTCTATAGAGAACTGAAAGAACACAATACCGATTTCAAATCGTTATTTGATTCAATTAGAAAAGAGCAAGCTGCCATGTTGCTGCGCTCACAAAATGAATCAATCGATACCATCAGCATTAAGCTAGGATATAAAGACAATAGTAGTTTCTACAAAGCATTTAAACGCTGGTATGGTCAGCCACCAGCACTGCATCGACGAAAATTTAATAACAACGATTCAATATCGACCTAACTGCTCACTTAAAAAATCAAATACCAATCTCACCTTTTTACTGGTGTGTAATTCTCTATGACATACCAGCCACATCTGCAACTCAATCGGGACAAAATGCTGACTAAATGCCTGCTCTAATTCAGGAAAGCGTGATGCAATATGATCCGGTAAAAATGCTAGCGCGCCACCTTGTAAAATCATTTGCAGTTGTACTAACTGATTTTTACAGATCACGGTAAATTGATCCTTACTCGCCGGAAACCCCATATTTAATAAATAATCTTTCATTTGATCGCTATGATCAAAACCGATTAATTGTAAATTACTCACATCTTTTGGGGCTTTATTACCAAAGTGCTTTATATAATCTTTATGGCCATATAAAAACGCTTTTTCGGTGCCTATTTTTTTAGCAATTAAATCGGGATCCGTTGGTCTTTTGTAGCGAATGGCAATATCAGCTTCGCGTCGTTTTAAATCACTAATATCATTCGATACTTGCAGCTCTAACTGAATATTGGGTGCATATTCTTTAAATTTTGCAATTAAAGGGGCAAAGCTAAAATATGCATCGAGTTCGGTTAGCGATATACACACCTCACCACTCACGTCATTACTTTGCCCCTGGGCAACTAAAGAGAACTGATTCGCAGCCTCAGCCATTTGCTTTACGTATTCGTATAAGCGCACACCACTTTGTGTAAGCGACAACCCCTTACCGACTCGCTCAAATAGCGTCACTTTAAGCTGCTCTTCCAAGGCCGTAATTTGCCGCCCTAACGTTGGCTGACTAATGCCCAATGCTCGGCCTGCGGCTGATAAAGAACCTTCATCAGCCACCACTAAAAAAGCCCGAGCATGATTCCAATCAAACTGAATGTGCTTCCAATCCATCAAACCACCCCTAATCTATTTACGATAATAGCTCACCAGCATAATCAGACAACAACAAAATCCATTCAAATATGAATAGATACAATGCAATTAGCAGTAGTATCTAAACACTTATGAATCAATATACTCATTAAAACATCCGCCCACAAATCATGAGTTAGGGAAGCAATATGAAAGTAATAGTACTAGGAGCAACAGGAGCGACTGGCCGACTCGTGGTAAAAGAATTATTAAAACAGCAGCACCAAGTAATCGCATTAGTAAGAAGCTCTGGTCGAGAAAACACTCTTGAAAAAATTAATGAAGGTCTAGGGAATGAAGAACTAAGAGAAGAAGAACAGCTCACTCTGATCAATGGCACTGCATTAACTTTAGAAGATGCCCACTTATCTAAACTCATTGATAAGGCTGACGGAGTCATATCTTGTCTGGGCCATAACTTAACTTGGAGGGGAATCTATGGCGCCCCCCAGATGATGGTTCGTGACAGCATTAAACGAATACTCACCTTAGCTTGCCCCCAGCGTAAGGCTCCTCTAAAACTCGTACTAATGAATTCTAGCGGTGTGCGAAATAAAGACCAGCACGAACCCATTTCGTTAATGCAGCGCATTGTACTGACCATTCTAAGGCTATTACTACCACCTCATAAAGATAATGAACAGGCAGCCAATTATTTGCGCACACTTGATGCCAGTAAACACACAACTCAGTGGGTTGTTGTTCGCCCTGATGCATTGATCGACCATTGCAATGCAACTCCATACTCACTTCACCCAGCGCCCATTCGTAGTGCTATATTTGACGCAGGTAAAGTCAGCCGAATAAACGTAGCAGTCGCCATGACCCGTTTATTATCGGATTCGCATCTATGGGAAAAGTGGCAAGGAAAAATGCCTTTGATTTATAACTCAGAAGAATAAAGTGATTGGATGAATACAAGGGGAATATCAAATAATTTAAAAAATAATAGCTCTATTTGTTAACACCATCACGACACATAGGAGAGTGTTAACAAATAAACAAGAATACTCTTAATCAAAAATATTTAGCGTGAAAGTAAACTCTAAGAATTGCACATCTCCAGAGATTCGGCGCCAACCTAAATCAACTCGGCCTTCTTTCGTATTGCTAAGATTGATACCAATACCATAATCTATCTGAGCATTATGTTTCACATTAATCAAATCAGAATCTCCACTAATAACGGGGTCTAAATAGCTCGCACCTACAATTAAAAACGGAGCATACTTACTTCCCCATAGCTGATTGATTCGGTACTTACCACTCGCACTAAACATATGATAATGAATAACAGTATCACCATAGTTTACATCGTCTGATTTTAGTTTTGCGTGATTTAACCAATGATATTTTAAATCAGCTGACCACTGATCATCAAACTGATAACCAATTCCAAAACCGAATGCAGGTTGAATGTCTTCATCTTGTTGCCATTCAGTACTACCCAAATCCGGAGTAAGATAAGAAAGACCTAACCCAGTATCAAGATACAATCCTTTATTCCGAAGATCATTTTCTTCATTAGCGTACAGGTTTGTAGATACCGATAAAGTGAACATTGAAATCATTAGCAATACAAACTTCATTCGTCTTAAACGAAGCATGACAAGACCGAACAAACCCAATACGACCCCGAAAGATATAGCACCACCACTTGTGCCCACATCTGCTTTACCCAGAACGGTTCCAGGTACATCACCTGGCTTAACAGTAATCCCCACCGTTTGCGGAACACTATGGCTGAATCCGGCATCTTGTACATCATAGCTAAAGGTATCTCGCCCAACATAGCCAGCCTCTGGCGTATAAGTGAAGCTGCCATCGCCGTTAATAACAACACGTCCATGAGTGGGGGCTTGGTGTAATCGTGCCGTTAAGCCAGCATAGTAAGGCTCCGTGGTATTTTGATCATCGGTATCATTTACTAGTAACCCTGGAGCTGGAACACTTAACACACCAGTGGTATATACAATGTAGCTGTCCGCCGTAGCAATAGGCTTTAAATTGTTAACCACCGGAACCCAGCCAGTTGATTGCACCTCAATAGTAACGGCTGCCTGCTTGCCTGCCAAATCGTACTCAAATTCATCCTGCCCGTAGTAATCCGCATTAGGTACATAGTCGAAAGACCCATCAGCATTCAGTGTCACCGTACCGTGAAGCGCTTGCTTGCTCAATACAGCATCTAGTCCACCTGGCGTTGTATCGTTAGCAAGAACACCATTCGCTGCCACTACACTAAGGTTAACGTCTTGATCTGTTTGATAATGGTCTGCATGAGGTACTAAAGTTTCATGCTTCTCATAAGCACCAATATCAATGGCAAGACCTTGTGGGCGCGCTTCTTTTAAATAATCTGCAATAATGGGCGCACCATTACCATAAAGTGCTGCGGCATTATTACCTTGGTCAACCAAAGGGGCTGATAAAGCATTTGGAATAAAACACCGGCGATTATTACAAACTGACGGGGTCATATTCAGTGCAGAGTCATCACCGCCAACCGTCGAGATATAATTATTCTGATTGATGGCTCTAGGGTATGTAGCAACGTCATCCCAATTTGCAGGAAATATCAGAGGTTTAGTATTTATTGCTGGGTTGGTGGACAATATTAAATTATTAGAAGCAATTAACTGTGCCGTTCCTGCTAACTCAATGTGTGTGCCTTGATAGAGCGTATCAAAACCATTAGCCGTTTTTGATCGATAATATAGTGTGCTGTTTGTGAGTGTTAAATCACCATCGATGACTTTAATACCACGAGCAACCCTAGGGCTACGGCCATCCAATAAGGTATTGGATATTTCAACATCAAACCCGGTTATTAATATAGCCGACTGATCTAAATTATCGAAGTAAGAATCACGGATTAGCACGTTACCACCCGTAGTTGTAAGCATGTCCAAAAATCGACTCGCGCTATTCTCGACCAAGCCGCCTAAATTAGCAGAGAAAGCTGAATTTATAATGGTGAGATCATTCAGTAGAGTAAATAGAGCTGTTGAGTTCGCAGCCCTATTCTCGAAAAACAAACTGTCTTTTATTGTTAAGCTGCCACCATTACCATGAGTTACAAGGCTTCTTCCTGATTTGTTCGCAACAATATTGTTAACCAATACATTGTCTAGAGTGACATTGGCATTATCTGTTTGTAAAAGACCACCTAAGCCACTCATTGCGATATTCTCAATCGTTACATCAATCGTGCGGCCAGCGGTATTATTATGATTAATCTTGAAGAGGCGCCCAGATGGTCTAATCACCGTCGAGCTATCATCAAATGGATAGCCATCAACTTGGCCGCTATTGGTAATCCAGTACTGATGATCATCAATGACTGAACGATCACTTCCTTTTCCTCTAATCATTACATCATCAGTTATTTCAATGGAATTTTCAGACGATTGCCCAGAGACTCCAAAGCCTGCATCAACACGAATCGGGTTTTGATCGTCGAAAGTGGCTGATATTTCAATGATATCAGCACCAGTATTAGCATTAGCTTCTGAAATTGCCCAACGAAGAGTGCCGCTTCCTGAGGCTGCATTGTTAGTGACCTCATAAGTTGCAGCCTGAACCAGCCCTGCCATTGAAAAAGCAAAGCAAGAAAATGCAGTAAGTATCTTTTTATTTTTCATAATAAATAGTTGCTTGTTTTAATTGGACGAATATAAGCTCATAGAAACAACGCAAATAGACTGATGCGTAATGCTTAATAATGATCTTACCTAGATAGTTTACGATTTAACTTAAATTTTAGACCACTTACACTAAAGATTCATCTTAACAGCCAAGTAAAAAATCTTTCATTGCTGACAAACTCGCCAAGCAGACATAAGACGCCACCCTACTTAAGTCACATCATTTTATGGTTTACTATAAACTATCTTCAAATATCATTTTAAGCACAAAGGTTAATGGATGCATACAACCCGACACCTCGTATTTATTCTCTGCACAATCTACACTACCAGTGTAATTGCATCAGACAATGATGTACGTGGACTATCTTGTGACGAAGTTCTGGAGGTTGTGAAGCAATCTGATTGTGCCGAATTAGCAAAACCATTTTTAGTGGGATCTCATGTAGTAGCAGGAGTCTCATTCAACAGTCTTAGTGTCACCATCTTTAATAATAATAATGATGAGTTAGCCACTATCAGCGACAGAACTCTGCCATCTCCGTTTATATCACTAAATTTGAAACCTAGTTTCTTCGGTCATTCAAACTGGGGGTGGGGTATAGGCTTTAACTACAGCAATACATATGCGTTAGAGCAAAAAATCAAACGCTCTAATAAAAGCAAGAATGTAGATCTAGGAACCTATATAACAACGACTATGCTGGCACTAACACCAAATACTTTTTACCAATTTGGAGGTCAGCATAGTGAGCGATATTTTCGTATTGGAGTCGGTGCAGCTCTCGGCTATGCCCACCTTAGAGGGACTGCGTACCTAACGGGTGATAAATCCAATACCGCATGCTATGAATCTGGAAACAATTTAGTGAAAAATTCGGGACCAGAAAGCACAAGTCAGAAAATAGAGGCCATTAAAACTAATTGCCATCAAGACAGTTACAACCAAGGTGGGTTAGGGTTAGGTGCGAATATTTTTATGCAAGGACAATATCAAAATTGGCAAGTAAGCCTCGATGCTTCCAATCTATTATTAACTCGAAATAAACAAAAATTCCAGCCCTCGACGCTAAGTGTTCAAATAGCCTATGTTATTCCCTTATAGCTTGAAGGGGGACAGCATAGTAATACTTCAACTATCTATTCTTCAAGCATAGGGCCATACTGATGCAGCTGCGTATTACTTAGCACAAGCACTGACTCTACAAGCAGCCAGACCTTAGGCCAGTTCCACTGGTTTTAAGTTTAAGAAGCACCTAAATAGGAATGCATCATGAGTAAAGGTCAAGATAGTAAGAAAAACACCAAGAAAAAGCCGCTTTTAACGCCAAAAGAAAAGAAAGCTGCCAAAGCCGAAAAGAAAACTTCAAATAATGTTTTTGGTGTCTAAAGTGAAATGGCCATCGAGATACCTAGGTGGCCATCTAGCGTTTAAATCAATAACCCGCCATTTAAATTCAGCCAACTTACGTATTAGCACTTCTTTTTCGAATCATAAATTCTACGTTTTTTAGACGCTAAAAGAACAATTCCAAGTGTCATTAGAAATAACCAGTGCACGGAACCCGCACTACTTGAAGACTTCTTTTTAGCCATAATATTTGGATCAATCGGGGCTGGAGTATAAAGCTCAGTCACTGATGTATAATAAAATCCTACTAACGGCTCTGTCACCACACCACTGAAGGCCTCAAATGCAAAAGGATACGATTTCATTTCAGAACCGCTCACAGGCGACGTAATTGAAAAATGTAAATGGGGCCCAGATGAGAATCCAGTATTACCTGATAACCCAATTTTTTGCCCTACCTCAACCAAATCCCCCACTTCGACCAATGCACCATATTGCTTAAGATGGAAATATTCTGCATGCGTGCCATCGCTTTGTTCAATAACGACAAAATTAGCTTTCCCATAATAATAACTCGATGTTCCACCCAGACTAGAAGACTCTGCTACTTTAACGACCTTACCGGCCCTAGCAGCAAGAATAGGCGTACCTGCGTCCATCACAAAGTCTACGCTATATTGATTTGCTCCTTCGCTATGGCTGTATGCTCCATTAAAACCTTGGCTAACTAAATATTCTTCACCTGCCTGATAAGGCAGTGTATAAATATAATCATCATCGTGAGTGGCCTCAAAATCCCCATGTTCATAGGTTGAATTCCAAGTAAGCTCGCTATATGCATTCACATCATTAACATACGTTTCGAAAACAGGAACTGTTTCTGCTGGTGCGATCGTAAAGGTCTGCGTTAATGCATGAGCAACATCATAATTTAAAGCGGTATAACTAAAATCGACAGTTAAAACATGCGCAGTATTATTGTAGAAACTTAGTTCATATGAATTTTCATGCTGTATGCTTTTTGAGCATAATTCACTGTCATTCACGCACTCAGTTTTAACCTTAGGGAATTCAGTGGCCAACGCTTTACTTGAGCTTAAGGTGATAAAGGCAAAGTTAATGAGTAATACTGTTAGTGTTTTAATTTTTTATACCTAAACGAATTATAATAATTATGTAACTGCATAGTAAGTTGCTTTAGGATAAATGTAAAAGATATCGGAACTACTTAGGCTTAACTTCATTACTCAGCATGTCCATATACTTTTCAAATCGTTTCTGTCTTGTCTCTGCTTTCTTCGCGCTCAATAAACCATAAGCAATAACAAAACGACTCGACTTCGTAAGGGTTTCAAAAAAACATTTCGCCCTAGGGTTATCATCTAAAGCGACTAAGAAATCCGTTGGCACCTTCATTTCACTTGCCGTATAGGCATTATCCCAGCGGCCATCCGCTTTGGCAGCTCGAACATGCTCAAGTCCTGATTCCATCATTCGATTTTCAACGATCAAGCGCTCAACATGCTCCCTATTCCTTTTCGACCAATTACTACGTGCTGTTCTTGGTGTTACCCTCTGTAGATAGGCTTGATCATCAAGTGACTTCTTTACACCATCAATCCATCCCCAGCATAGCGACTCGATAACGACATCGTCCCAAGTCACACTGAGCATACCCGTTTTGATCTTGAATATTTTTATCCACAACTCGCTCTCTTTGGTGTGATTTTCTTTGAGCCAAAGTGAATAATCCTGAGCGGATGTAAAGGTTAATATTTTTTCTGAATCAGGCTCTGGCATAGAATAAATCCTCTATTTATAAACACGAAGTATTAAATAAACCGATAAAGTAATAAAACAAAAAAATGATCCAAAATCGATTTTTATCAGTAAGTCTTATATAGAGCAGCAACAAACCAGCAGGCTTACTGATAATGACACAAATCACAAAATCCGACTTATCGACCGTATTAACGACTGAAGAGACATCAAGAGTGATAGAAATGGCCTGGGAAGACAGGACACCCTTTGAAGCCATTAAGCTGCAATTTGGCTTATCAGAGCCCCACGTTATTTCGTTAATGCGCGCTAGATTAAAACAAAAGACCTTCAAAAACTGGCGTCAGCGTGTGAGCGGCCGCAAGACCAAGCATCTCGCCTTAAGGTCTTTCACCGCAGGTAGAGCGTACTGCCCGACTCAATATAAGAACAAGAATTAGCATGCACACACATAATGAAAGCTATCATACCCTACGACTCATCTTAGGCGACCAGTTAAACGCCGACCACTCTTGGTTTAAAACAAAAGATCCCGGGGTTTTGTATGTCATTGCCGAACTACACCAAGAACAACATTACGTAAAACATCACATACAGAAAACCTGCGCGTTTTTTAAATCCATGGAAAATTTCGCACAAGCCCTACAAAAAGCCGGCCATCATGTTCTGCATCTCACCCTCGATGATACGGCCGATCATTCGACGTTAAGTGATTTACTTATCGCACTATCTAGACAGTATGAAAGCACAGAAATTCATTATCAGCGCCCTGACGAATATCGGTTAAAGCAACAGCTCGATGAATTAACACACACTATAAAAGCAGATCACAAGCTCGAACTAAAGCGTTTCGATAGCGAACACTTTATCTTACCCGCAGAAGACATCCCCCAATATTTTAAAAAAGATAAACATGTGCGCATGGAAAACTTTTATCGTGCCATGCGAAAACGCTTTAATATTTTAATGGAAGATGGGCAGCCCTTAGGTGGACAATGGAACTTTGATGCCGATAATCGCAACAGCTTTAAAAAAGACGACCTCGCGGCCATCCCAAAACCCCTTGTATTTGCAAACGATGTCACCGCAATCATTGAACGTTTGAAGCGCCATAACATACCCGTTATGGGAAAAGTAGAAACCGCTTTGCTATGGCCATGCAGCCGAGCCCAGTCTAAACAAATACTGCACTTCTTTTGCACAACCTGCCTGCCCAATTTTGGCCACTTTCAAGATGCGATGACACAACAGTCAAACCATGCTTGGAGTCTTTACCACTCGCGTTTAAGTTTTTCTCTCAACGCTAAAATGCTTCACCCGCTCGATGTAATTAATGCGGCAATAACGGCATTTGAACAATCTGAAGACACGATCACCCTGTCACAAGTGGAAGGCTTTATTCGCCAAATTTTAGGCTGGCGCGAGTACGTTCGTGGCATGTACTGGATTAACATGCCCGACATTTCTAAACTCAATGCACTGCAAGCAAACCGCCCCATTCCTAAATGGTTTTGGGATGGCAAGACACACATGAACTGCCTTAACAAAGCGGTTACTCAATCGCTGGATTATGCATACGCCCACCACATACAGCGTTTAATGATTACCGGAAACTTTGCCCTACTAACAGGACTCGACCCCGATCAAGTCGACGCTTGGTATCTGGGCATTTATATTGATGCGATCGAATGGGTTGAATTACCCAATACCCGAGGAATGGCACTTTCAGCTGATGGCGGTTTAATTGCGACAAAGCCGTATGCTGCCAGCGGAAACTACATTAATAAGATGAGTGATCATTGCAAGAATTGCCACTACTCAGTGAAAGCCAAAACAGGCGCTAAAGCGTGTCCTTTTAATAGCCTCTATTGGCATTTTTTAGATACTCATAAAGAAACGTTTAAGAAAAACCCTAGAATGGCCTTCCCCTATAAAACATGGCAACGTATTGATGAAACCCAACAATCTGAAATTTTGCAGCACGCTAAAAAACTGCTGGATAACCTAGACAGCCTATAGCGCTGCAACGGTGATCTACTTTAAGACAATGCTCGTAATACTTAAATCAATGTAGAAAAACAGGAACAACCACCATGAACTCGATTTTTTCGAAAAACCTAGGTCAAAACAGCTTAATATTAGCGAGCTTTCTAGTAGTACTCTTCACCAGTTTCTCAAGCTCTGCCGATTCAAGCTCTGCCGATTCAAGCGCTGAGCATTCAAGCCCTGAGCACTCAAGCTGCGATCCAATACTTGAGTTTGAAACCACCAAACTGCATTCAAAAAAGACCGTCAACTTTTGCGAAAAATTTAATGACAAGGTATTACTGGTCGTCAATACGGCAAGCCACTGCGGATTTACCCCTCAATTCAAAAAACTGGAAAGCCTTTATCAAAAATACAAAGATCAGGGCCTTGAAATTGTCGGCTTCCCATCGAATGATTTTAACCAAGAATCCAAGTCCGAAGAGCAAACGGCTAGCGTATGCTTTATAAACTTCGGAGTTACCTTTACCATGGTTTCAACAAGCGCAGTAACCGGTGAAAACAAAAATGCATTTTTCCAAGACTTAACGGAAAAAACAGGCAAAGAGCCTAGCTGGAACTTCAATAAATACCTTATTAGCAAAGACATGAAAGAGTTTAAACACTTTGAATCATCGGTAGAGCCGCTAAACAGCCACTTAGAAGATATGATCGTAAAGCATCTTAAGTACTAAATAACGAGCCTAATTAACTAGGCTCGAAGAGTTATAGAAATAGATAAGTAAACTGATTAGCACGAGCTGTCTTTATTCAACAGACTTTGAAGAGCGTTTATATTTTAATAAGAAATACGTCACACCTAAAGCAATAGTTACCAAAGCTAGACCTGCCACATGTTCTGCAGAAACAATTTTAAGGTCTAGTACAATAATTTTTCGTGCGACAGCCATAAGAGCCGTCGCAACAACCAACTCAACGGGAATAACGTGAGAGCCAAGATATAATCGAATATTAATAAATATTTCAACCGCAATTAGCACTACCATGAAAGCACCAAAAGTTTGTAGGATATCCTCTACATCCAACAAAAAATAAGGCGGAGAAGAAAGCCTCATATAAAGAACATAAACAACATCTGCAATGCTCCAATAAATAACCACAACCATTAATACGGCAAGAATTTTAATCGCAAACCTAATACTAGAGTGCAGCACATTCAATAGTGGATCAGAAGTATTCTCGGGCAACTCTTCGTGTTTCATAATTTTTCCATCAGTAAACGAATCTGTACGTTCAACGAGGATAGGCATCCTCGTCATTTCTAGCTATTTTCTAAACATCAGCATCATCCGCACGATCACCGACCAATTTATTCAACCGGGCAATCACATCTTCCGTGGCACGAAAGCGGAAGAATGCCCCTTCTTCATCGGCGCGTTCTTCAAGTACTTCACAAGAGGTAAAAATTTCGCCGCGCAATCCCTGAGATGACCAAGGTAAAAAGAGTTCGGATTCAATTAAATTCTTCTGAAAAAACTGCACAATCGACCGATGCAAATTCTTTATATCGTCATCACGGCGCGCACTGAGCACAATACAACCTGGGTATTTTTCTTGCAACTCTGCGGTACGTTCTTCCTCTTCAGTAGCATCGGCTAGATAATCAATTTTATTAAATACACGAATGCGCGGAACACTGTCGGCGCCAATTTCGGCCAATACCTTATCGGTTACTTCAAGCTGCGCTTCAAACCCGGGATCGCCAGCGTCAATAACGTGCAGTAATAACGATGCACTAAGCGCTTCGTCCAGCGTTGATTTAAACGAGGCCACCAAACCATGCGGTAAGTTTTTAATAAAACCTACCGTATCACTCATCAATACCTTTGGCACACTGGCTGGCTGCAGCGTACGCACCTTGGTATCCAAGGTAGCAAACAACTTATTAGCCACTAGAATTTCTTTACCCGTTAACGCACGCATTAACGTCGATTTACCCGCGTTGGTATAACCGACCAGCGCCACCTGTGAAACTCCCGTTTGCCCTAAACGAAGTGCTCGCTGAGTATCACGGCCGGCTTCCATGGCATCAATTTCTTTTTGCAATTCAGCAATGCGATCGCGAACCTTTTGGCTATCGGTCTGGGCTCGAGACTGACCCGTACCACGTCCGCCAGTACCACTACGCTGTCTTCCAGACGGCCCCTCACGTTTCGCTGCTTCACGCAGGCGCGGCGCCATATACGTTAAGCGTGCAATCTCAACTTGCACCTTGGCGGCGTGTGAGCTGGCGTTACGATGGAAGATCTCAAGAATAACCACCGTGCGATCCATCACTTCACAATCAACTTCATTTTCTAAATTAAGTGACTGCGACGGTGAAATTTCATGGTCGACTAAAATAAACTCAATGGGGTCGTGCGCCGACTGCGGATCAAGCCTCGACAGCCTATCTGAATCAGCCTTATCACTTTCTAAAAACTGTCGTATTTCTTCCCGCTTGCCTACGCCCATATACGCCGTCGAATCGAACGCCGAACGTTTCTGGGTAAACTGCCCCACCACCTCTAACCCTAAGGTCTTTGCCAGATCCGCTAATTCGGCCAACGATGATTCGAATTCAACATCACTAACATTATCTAATTGCACAGCAACGATCAACGCGCGCGGAATATGCTGCTTCTCTTTACTTGACATAGGGGGATTTGACATAGGGAGGCTTCTCAATAGGGAGGGGCAAAAGGGACAACAAAATGGACGAACAATATGAAGAGTTCAGACGTTTAAAATACGTCATACACCTCCAGTGTACACGGCATCGAAGGTAAGCACCTGCTAAATTAAATATGCCTCTTCGATAAACCATGTTGCATACTTTTTACGTATAACTTCTATACTCATTATTACTCAAAAAAATCAGTGACATCATGAAGCTAAAACACCACGACATATCTGTATTAGAAGACCATGAACGAGTTTTTTTCATCAATTCGCTGTCAGGATTCAAAAGCGCGAATCTGGTCGGTACAACCGATACCACGCAACACAGCAACTTAGCGATAGTATCGTCAGTGGTTCACCTAGGCTCAAACCCACCACTACTGGGCATGATGATGCGACCAAGCAGCGCGGTGAAAGGAACCTTAAAAAATATTCTCGAGACCGGTGTATACACACTCAATCATGTTAATAGCGATATTTACAAACAAGCCCATCAAGCGTCTGCACGTTATGATGAAGAGGTATCAGAATTCGAAGAAGTAGGATTATCAGAACAATGGCAAGACGGATTTAACGCGCCTTTTGTACAAGAAAGCCACATTAAAATGGGCATGAAATTTCGCGAGCGCCACAGCTTAGATATAAATGGCACCGAATTTATTATCGGTGAAATTGTAAGTATTGAAATACCCGACGACGTTATCGCAGAAGATGGTTTTGTCTCATTAGAAAAAGCCGGCACGCTGGCCATAAGCAGCTTAGATACCTACCACTCGACCAATACTATCGCGAGTCTAAGCTATGCCAAGCCCGATAAAGAAATCTCAACCATAAATCGAAAAACCTCTAACTTATCGATTATTAGTACTCGCAATACCCCTGTTGAAAAACCACAATCTATATTAGTACTAGCAGCCAGCGGAGGAATAGGACAAGCCTACTGCGAGAGTATCATGGCCGAATATCCCGATATTCAATTAATAAGAATGGCTCGAGATATTAATAAACTACTGCCCTTAAAAGGTAATATTGTCGATATAGAAATCGACCTTTGTGACGACGATAGTATTGAAAAAAGTATCGACCTTGCGATGTCGGCTTTAGTCGACGCCAAGAAAATTGATTGGGTGTTTATTGCATCTGGCTGGTTGCATGACGAATCAACCAAGCCTGAAAAGACCTACCGCAGTTTAGAGCGTGAACATCTATTACGATCTTACAATATCAACGCGGTAGGGCCTGCTCTATTTGTCAGCCGCCTCCTGAACAAAGTAGAAAAGACACACCCGATTAAAATAGGCATTTTATCCGCCAGAGTAGGAAGCATCAGCGATAACCGCTTAGGAGGATGGCACTCTTACCGCGCCAGTAAATCAGCCTTGCATATGTTAATTAAAAACATTGCGATTGAAGGTAAAAATTCTCGCAAACCCATGACCATTGTTGGACTACAACCAGGCACTACCGACACCCCGCTATCGGCACCTTTTCAAAGAGGCTTAACCGAAGCACAACTACAAACACCCGACTTCACCGCTAAGCACCTTATAAAAGTGATGAGTGTTTTAGAACTGCAAGATTCAGGAAAATTGTTCGATCTAAAAGGGGTTCCGTTTGAGCCTTAATCGCCAGTTTATTTGGGAGGGGAACGTCACACTGAGTGAACGGAATTTTGTATCATTAATTCGAGATGCCAAGAAAGGTCTTAACCACCGCTACCGTTTGCAGCGGACCTTCCTCCTGCGGTACGTGACCCAGTTCAGGAAATACCACTAACTGGCTACCCGCAATTTCCCTGTTGAAGCGCTTACCCTGTTCCAGAGGAATAAGGTAATCCTTACCTCCCCAAATGATCAGCGTTGGCATTTTTAATTCGACCACTCGATCCGCAAGCGGACCAGGCTGTGTTTGGTTGAAACGCTGCACCAGAGCCTGTCGATTACCGACTCTCGTAGCCAAATCGTAATAACGATCTACCAACTCTGGCGTCACCTTTGTAGGATCACCATAGACATTCGCCACGCTATTTTCCACAATACTGCGAGGCAATACAGGGCCAAGCAACGAGCCCAATACAGGCGTGCGGGCTATACGAAAGGCAAGAGGGACCGATGAGGATTTATAAGGATATCCGCTAGCATCCACCAAGATAAGACGGCTCACGCGCTCTGGATGCTCCAAGGCAGTCGCCCAAGCAATATAACCGCCCAATGAATTACCCGCTATAGCAAAACTTTGCACATCTAATTGGTCAAGCACTGCGGTTACAAACGCCACATAACTTTCGATGCTGTAATCGCCATCAGGGTCTGGCCCTGTAAGACCAAAAGCAGGCATGTCGAAACGTATAATACGCTTTTGCCCTTTCAATACTTGCGTCCACCCTTCCCAAGTATGCAAAGAGGAGGACGTACCGTGCAGTAAAACGAGAGGAGTCTGATCATCGCGCGGGCCTTCATCACGCAGATGAACTTGCATGCCAGCCACAGCAATAAATTCTGACGGTGACGACGCCCAACGCACCGAGAGCGATTCAACTGAACGATCAGGAGCCCAATAAGCCGTCACAGCAATACCAATACTTGCAATAATTACAGTAAAAAGGAGTACAAGTATCTTCAAGGGGGCTGGCATGATCGGAACCTTTGGATAATAAAAATAATTGAAAAAAAACGACTCAAACTGTAATGAATGCAATTACATAATGCAATTGCACCGGCACTGTCTTAAGTGATTTGTATAAGTGAGTGGAAATTAGCCGACCTATTTCTAATGTATAACGCTCGACTAAAGCCTAAGCGCGGTAACATATTCGCCTCATGCATACCGCTTCATTTAAGATACTCATAAATAAATAATCTTGCAGGGGTAAGCGGCGCTCATCATTCTGACCTGTCAGTGTATCGACACCACATGAAAAGACTTTGCGTACACACCGCGCAACGCATTGGTAGTAAGGTGAGCTTTTGAGTGAAATGAGGGTTTATTAGGTTTAGGCATCATGATCATCCGCTAAATAGAAAGGCTTAATCTGCCTGTGGGTCATGTTTTTTTATCTGCCGCTAAGGTGGGTATCTACTTATCCCTGATGATCGTACAAGAACCAAACTACCCACTGAATATAATCATAAAACCCATCAAACTCACTACGGCAAAGCTGACCCACCACTGAATATAATCATAAAACCAATCAAACCCACTACGACACAACTAACCCACGATAATACCGCGAGTCCCGCTGCATAAGATAGTCGTACCAAGATAAAAATATTGTTCTCTGTGGGAATAATTATATTCTTTAAATAATAAAATACTGACAAAAACACCAGAGGTACAACTTGAACTAATATTAGATTTAACTCTAAAAACTTCAACATTCCTAATACTACAAAAGCATAAGCTACGGTAGATATGATCCATATTCGCAACATCGGGATTCGGCCCTTACGTCTAGCATCGACGAATTTTTCTTACGTTTAATGCGGTTTATAGCGGCTACGGGCTACCTATTCTTATTCGTTATCGAATTCCTAATTAGACAATCCCTATATATGTCCTAGTTATTCCCGTCCTAGTTATTCCCTTTTTTTGCTTCCAGCTAGAAGACAACGAATGGTTTTGATTTTTCATTAAGATAAGTAATGCAGAGCTCAGCACTCTGCTCACTTAATACCTCTCCAGATAGATGGCTTAAAAACCATCTATCTGAGTAGAAAATACATAACCATAGATAACGCAGAGGTACACAACCGCACCTAAAAGCATGAACAGTAGACTGCTGAGTATCTTTTTACTGACGGACAGAGTTTTAATATTCTTTGTAAAAACAAAAAGTGAAACTACCATGATAATAATTTGAAGAGAAAACCATACCACCTCAGACATACCGAGATTATTCAATGAGCCTGAGAACTGCCGCATCGAATAATCAACTACTACTAACGACAATAAACCAAACACAAAAATGAATAATGATTGTCCGTAGTCTTTCTTAACATCCATATCCAGAGTTCCTATTAATTTAGCTTCACTCGAGGTTCAGAAGGGCAAACCGGAGTAAAGTATGTTTTAGGGATTCGGCGATTATGAAAAATATCCAAACCTTTCATATTTTCTTTTACCTTACCACCTGCGTGTTGAATTAACGACTGAACCCAACTATTACTATTAAACCCAGCCCCAGCAGTTGGATAGCTGATTGGATCTAAGGACTGATTGATCAAGTAGGCATCAACTAAAGATATAAGCTAACCCCTAATTAGACACCCACCTTAAGTAACCCCTAATTAGACACACACCTTAAGAAAATCTTATTATAAAAAATCAAGCCAGCCTAATAGCTCAATATTATCATTTTTTATTTTAATTATCCTTATAAGCTAAGCTTCTAGCGCGATAGTGTACTTTTCACGCATAGCTATTTATCTAAAGGCATCTGATAGTTAATTTATAGTTTTTATTATTAGGAACTAATGAAACATCAATTTGCAAGTCGCTAAGCCTGGCGGCCGCTGGTAGTTCATATTCTCGCAGGCCATACGCAAACTACTCTCACCACCCACAAATGAGCTGAAACATTCTTCAAAGTTAGAAGTCATTTCCAACCACTGATCTTCATCCACATCCAATCTATTTAGAATTCGTTCGGCACCAGTACTGATCGCACCTCGTTTATCTTTTCTTAACACTCGGCCAGTACTATCAACCAATTCAAGATAATCACTCAGCCTCATTTGAATACCTTCGGGCTGGCCCTGTTTTGGATTGCCGACAAAAGGATAAAGCAATTTTTCTTGCTGCTTTATATGATTGGGATTTGAACTTTCTATCGCTTTCTCACAGCGTTTCTTTATTGAAGTATGCTCAGACTTTTCAGGAGTCGTTGCCATCTTTGCGCGAATTGGATTTAAATCAACATATGCCATGCACGCCATTAAAGCGGCTTCATCTAACAATGCTTGAGACTTAAACCTTCCTTCCCAGAACCTTCCCGTACAACCATCTTCGGCATTCGCCTCACGTGCAACGGCTTCATTCAAGATACGCATAAACCAACTAATATCTAGAAGACGCGAACGCCATTCATCGATTATTTCCTGAAACACCATCATTTCAACCTTGGACAGCTCACCCTCATTTTTGAGATACTTTTGCGAAAACACTGTGCCATTGAAAAGCTGATGCCAGCGCTCCACAACTTCATAGTCAGACCAACTCTTGGCTCTTTCAGTATTGATATGAAGGATCACATGATAGTGGTTGCTCATGATGGCATAAGCGGCAATGTCGATAGCAAAGACCTTTGGCAATTCTAGCAAGCGATCTTCTAGCCAAGCGCGACGATGCTCGTAATTCTGGCCTGTAAGCGTATCAACGCCACAAAGAAAGGCTCTTCGTACACAACGTGCACACAGTGGTAGTAAGGCGTGGATTCGACGGCAATGAGGGTTTTACGAGGTTTAGGCATCATGGTCACCGAGTTAAATTAAAAGACTTAATTTAACTTTAGATCATGAATTTTAGTTTTCAACTAGGATGGGTGTCCTATTTGTTTCTATTTGTTTAGGATGGGTGTCCTATTTGTTTTACTATTTGTTTTAAGTAAAGGTGACTGATTTGAGGGCTGCATCTTCAGGGACTGAAGAAAGTGCTCATATAAAGCCGCTCTCAGATTGCTTATTAAATGGCATCTGAAAGCGGCGTTAATTATTTATTACAGCTGCTTTGCTTTTTCTGTTAACTGAACACTTAACTAGGATGGGTATCCTAATTATCCTTGGTGTCCTAATTATCCTTGAGTTATGATTTGGTTTCATGATGTTACATTAAAGACGATAAAGTTTATTATTTAATAAAAGGGATTTATATGTGGTGGGATAAGTATGTAAGGGCAGCGAATGTACTCGATGAAATTCTAGTTGAAATGGACCCTGTTACAGAATTTTCTGATGCCCAGAAAATCATTAGTCCCTACAAAGAGCGCGCTGATTTAAATTTTGATTTCTATCGTGCTAGTAACTTCTTATTCTTAATATTTTTAATATCAGTTTTTATTTTGGGTGTTACTCTACTTTCATTAACTCTTATATTTTTGGTAGATGGCTTGGCTCTTGTTTTCTGTATACCTACTGCTATTAGTTTTATCCTTGTATTTTATTGTTGCAGTGTGATTAGTAAAAAGGCCAAGGCTTTTCGATCTATGGAAAAAAAGATTTATTCACTGGCCTTTAAATCGCAGATGAAAGGAAAGAAAGTAGCTAATCTGAAGGAATATATTGCTGAGTATGTTATTTGGCCGAGTCATAAAGTTAAGCTTTCAGACTTCTTAGTTCGAACTTCATATGAAGGAGCGTATACACAATTTAATTATGATTATATTCATACTTTAATATCATATAATTTACAAGGTAATAATGGAATGTATCTCGATTATAGAGCTATCGATTTTTTAGCCTTAGATTTTCATTTTGATGCTGAGGTTTATGTTGCTAAAGGTAGGGGCTGGGACCGATCTTTTTATAAGAGACCACTAGGGATCGATAGATATAAGACGACTTCGAATACACTCAATAAGTCTCATACTATCCTTGCTACCATGGAGGATGGCGCTAGATTTTTTACACCAGCAGTGACTATTTTGTTCGAAGATAATTTTGAGTTTTTAGGTATAGAATCTGTAGAGGTGGTTAAAGGCGGGATTATATTTGTCATTGAAGAAAGTCCTATGAAAAACCTATTAACCAAACATAGTCTTAATTTATCTGGAATAGAAGATAACGTAGAAACAACAGAAATTAAGAATAATGATAAGATTATAAAATTTTCTGATGATCTATGTCGGTTGCTGGATGTAAACCTTAGAACATAATTATTAAAAGGAAAAGCTATGGAAGCATGGATGGTAGTACTTCTTACCGTAGTCACTCTTATTGTATGGCACTTATCATGGGTAAGTGCCTAAACATCAGACACAGAAATTCCTCAGAGGGCATCTGATAATTGATTTACAACCTTGATTATTAAAAGTTAATGAAACATCAGTTTACAAGTCGCTAAGCCTGGAGGCCTTTGGTAGTGAAGATTTTCACAAGCCATGCGTAAACTACGCTCGCCACCCACAAATGAGCTAAAGCATCCTTCAAAGTTGGAAGTCATTTCTAACCACTGGTCTTCATCAACATCCAACCTATCTAGAATTTTTTCAGCACTCGCACTGATCGCACCGCGCTTATCCTTTCTTAAAACTCTTCCGGTACTATCAACCAATTCAAGATAATCACTCAGCTTCATTTGAATACCTTCAGGCTGGCCCTGCTTTGGATTGCCGACAAAAGGATAAAGAGATTTTTCTTGCTGATTTATATGATTGGGATTTGAACTTTCTTCCGCTTTTTCACAGCGTTTTTTAATCGAGGTATGATCAGATTTTTCCGGAGTAGCCGCCATCTTTGCACGAATAGGATTTAAATCGACATACGCCATACACGCCATCAATGCAGCTTCATCTAGCAGCGCTTGTGATTTGAAACGACCTTCCCAGAAACGACCGGTACAGCCATCTTCAGCATTCGCTTCGCGCGCCACGGCTTCATTTAGAATGCGCATAAACCAACTAATATCTAGAAGACGCGAACGCCATTCATCAATGGTTTCCTGAAATACCAGCATCTCAACTTTCGACAACTCACCCTCATTTTTAAGATACTTTTGCGAAAATATTGTGCCATTGAAAAGCTGATGCCAGCGCTCCACAACTTCATAGTCAGACCAACTC
>CAJXUD010000014.1 GCA_913061415.1 uncultured Oleispira sp.
CGATTATCAGATCACGTTTAACTAAAAGCAGATACACAGAGTTATTTACACTCTCTTTAATAAGTGCTGTTTAAAAACGCTATTAAATCCCTAAGCCTTCTCGCACTTTTGACTGCTTCATCATGTGATTCCAAAACTTATCAATACTTTGATTAATCCACTCTTCGTTATAACCCTGACGAGGAGCCGCTACCACACTGCGCTCTTCATTCAGTGTGAAAGGTTGAGAGAATTTCTGCGCTTCGTTATCAATCGTCAAACGCATGGTTATAGCTAACTGGCATTGATTAACCCAGAAGCTTTCATTGCATTGATAATTAAATTCTTCGATCGCCAAATCAACTTTAACCGGTTCAAAAGGACTGGCACCACCAAAGCCTAATTGCTCTAAACTGTTTTGCATTTTAGTCTGTAAAGCCTGTTGCAGGTTAGGCTTAGATAGCAAAGGAGAGTTTTGAGAGTCAGTACCACCACGAGTCCCTAATTGATCGGTCATCTCGCGTAAATCACGCACCCGAACCAAGGCACTTCGGCCAACTTGAGTTTCACTAACCGCTAATGGACTCTCTGTTTGTAGATTAATAATCTGTGGTGATAACGCACAGCCTGATGTTAACGCCACGGCAGAACCGACAGCCAAGGTTAATACTGTTTTCTTTAGCTTATTTTGCATTCGCTGCTGCTTCCTCTGAACGTTTAAAGGTCAATGTTTTTGCATCAGATTCTGCCGCGACAAATTGATAGCCTGCCACATCAAACTGACACAACGCTTCAACCGTTTGAATTTTGTTTTGAATAATATACGCCGCCATCAATCCACGGGCTTTCTTAGCGTAAAAACTAATAATCTTATATTGACCATTCTTTTGATCTTTAAATACAGGGGTAATCAACTCGGCGTTTAACTGCTTTGGTTTTACCGCTTTAAAATATTCATTCGACGCTAAGTTAACCAATATCAGGCTATCCGTTGCGGCCAGACGCTTATTGATTTCGTCTGTGATAATAGAGCCCCAAAAAGCATATAAGTTCGCGCCACGACTGTTGGCAAACTTAGTCCCCATTTCTAAGCGATAAGCTTGGATTAAATCCAGCGGGCGTAATAAACCATACAGTCCCGATAAGATCGCCAAGTGTGATTGGCCGTACGTAAAGTCATCATCACTGAAATTTTCCGCATTGAGGCCGGTGTACACATCCCCTTTAAAAGCCAATATTGCTGCTTTTGCGTTATCAGGCTTAAAGGGTAGACGCCAATCATGAAAACGCTGTACGTTCAGTTCAGACAACTTAGCGCTTAACTTCATTAATGCGCTGATGTCTTCTGGAGACTGCTCTTTAAGCTGGTCGATCAACTCTGCAGAGTGATCCAAAAAATCAGCTTGAGTATAAGTATCAGTGACCGCTGGGGTTTCAAAATCCAGTGTTTTTGCAGGAGATATAAGAGTTAGCATAAATATAAATCAATGAATTTGAATGAACCCACATCATACCTAGCTTTGAAGACATTTTAAATCAGCCTCTGTTGCCAATGAGGATTGGTAGAATAAAGGTACTCTTTAAGAATGATAATTATAAGGTAATTGACATGGCTACCGATTTACAAGGGTTAGGCTTAGGCTTGGCTAGTCGTTTTGCGACTAATCCTATCGTGCAAAAATACAAGCTGGCTAAACCGGCAGAAAAATTCGCTTATATTTCGACCAAGAAAGGCTTTGAGTTTGCTCAAAAGCTGATGGCTAATAAAGCCAAAAAGAAACAACAAGCAAACGGTGATATTAAAGCACTTCCTGCCCCACCGCCGTTATTTGATTTGTCATTGTCTGACGAGCAGCAAATGATTCGCGACAGCGTGAAAGCTTACGCTGAATCCAACATTCGTCCGCTGGCACTAGCAGCTGACGAAGACGCTAAGCTACCAGAGAATTTATTATTAGAGTCCCAAGACCTAGGGCTTAACTACTTTGCAATTCCCGAAGCACTAGGCGGTGCAGGACAACTGTCGCCAATGACCAATGCATTAGTAGCAGAAGATTTAGCCTGGGGTGACTTCTCTCTAGCCTATGCCATTCTTTCTAGCAGTTCTGTCGTCAATACCATCAGTCGCTGGGGCAATAAGCAGCAACAAGAGCTGTGGTTACCTAAATTCTGCACTCAAGCAACGGATGCCAACGATGTTTTTTCTGCCGCAATTGCGGTGCAAGAGCCCCAGCCGTTATTTAATAGCAACGAGTTAACGACTAAAGCGAAAAAGAATAAAAAGGGCTATGTGATTAATGGCATAAAGTCATTTATCCCCCTTGCAGGCAAAGCCAACTTATATTTAGTTGCGGCGAAGTTTAAAGGCAAAAACCAAATCTTCATCGTGCCTGCCAATACTAAAGGCTTAAAATTCAAATCCAGCCCTGCAATGGGTTTACGCTCTGCTGAAATCGGCACATTGAAATTGGATAAAGTCCAAGTTAATAAAAACGCTTTATTAGGCGCTGACAATCCACCATCCAAAACCTTCCACTACGGCACATTTGTCGATAGTGGCAACCTAGCCTGGTGCGCAATGGCAATCGGTTGCTGCCAAGCTGCCTTAGATTATTTAATTCCTTACGTAAACGAGCGTTTTGCCTTTGGCGAGCCCATCAGCCACCGCCAGTCGGTCGCCTTTATGATTGCCGATATGAAAATCGAAATTGAAAGCATGCGTTTATTAGTATGGAAAGCCGCCAGTCGTTTTGAACGGAGCGAGAAATTCCATCGTGATGCTTTTTTAGCCCACCAATTGTGCATCGAAAAAAGCATGGAAATTGGCACTAATGCTGTTCAATTATTAGGCGGTCACGGTTTCACCAAAGAGCACCCTGCTGAACGCTGGTATCGTGACTTACGCATTTTGGCGGTTATTAACGGCGGCTTACAGCTGTAGCTGTAATTAAAGCACTGCTATTAAAGGACAGGAATTAACAACATGATTTATTTAGAAGTACCCAAAAAACTACGCACCTTAGTAAACCAAGCACGACAAACTGCTGATAACGTATTCCGCCCTATTTCACGTAAATACGATCGCGCAGAACACGACTATCCAATCGAGCTGGATATGTTCGCCGCCATTATGGACGGTATGAACGACGCATTAGGCGACGAAGGCGCAGGCTCTGGCAAGCTAGGTCGCAGCGCCAGTAATACCGGTGAAATTCGCAACGGTATCAACATGACCAGTGTTTTAGGTTTAGCCGAGCTGTGCCGGGGCGATGTCGGCTTATCGCTAACCATGCCACGCCAAGGTCTAGGAAACTCCGCCATTGCCGCTGTTGCTAATGACGAGCAACTAGCGCGTTTTGGCAACTGCTGGGCTGCAATGGCCATTACCGAACCGGGCTGTGGCTCGGATTCTGCGGCGGTTCGTACCACGGCTAATAAGGATGGCGATGACTACATCATTAATGGTGAAAAGATTTTTGTTACCTCTGGGGAACGTGCCGATGCGGTTGTGGTTTGGGCAACAGTTGATAAAAACCTAGGTAAGGCTGCGATAAAATCGTTTGTGGTCGAAAAAGGTACGCCGGGTATGGAGGTGACTCGCCTAGAGAAAAAGCTCGGCATTAAAGCCTCCGATACGGCCTCAATCAGCTTTAATGATTGCCGCGTACCACGTGCTAATTTGTTGGGCACTGAAGAAGTGAATGCCGATAAAGGCTTCGCGGGCGTTATGCAAACCTTTGATAATACTCGTCCTGTTGTTGCAGCCATGGCAGTTGGTGTAGCAACAGCTTCGATTGAGCGCACCAAAGAATTATTATCAAAACAAGGGATTGAGTTTGATTATTCTCGCTCTTCCAAACTTAGCTCTCAGCTGCAAGCTGAAGTGTATAAGATGGAGGCCGAACTAGAAGCCGCCCGTTTATTAACCATTAAAGCCGCTTGGATGGCTGACAACGGCATCCCAAATTCTATAGAGGCATCAATTTCGAAAGCCAAAGCTGGCAGAGTTGCCAATGCCATCACACTAAAATGCGTCGAATTATTGGGCTCAGTCGGTTATTGTGAAGATGAATTATTAGAGAAGTGGGCGCGAGATTCAAAGATTCTTGACATCTTTGAAGGGACTCAACAGATACAACAACTGATTATTGCTCGCCGTTTGCTGAATAAATCGTCAAGCGAATTAAAATAGCGCTCACATTAAAGAATTCAAATTAAAGAATTCAAATAACAATAAGAATCTAAAAGGTATTGCATGGAACCTCGTTTAGTTACATTACCCAATATTATCAAGTCCGCTTTGACACCCAAAGGGGCTGGCCCGTTAGTGAAAGGGCTATATACATTGATCAGCTCAAAACCTGACAAATACCGTTCAATCGGCTCGCATTTAGAAGCCCATGCTAAAAAACGTCCAAATTCCCCTGCTATTCGTTATTTAAACGACGAATTCAGCTATGGCCAAGTGAATGCTTGGGTTAACCGCTATTCCAATTACTTTTTAAGCCAAGGCATTCAGCCTGGCGATACCATTGCGATCAACATCGAAAACCGCACCGAATGTCTCATAGCGGTTTTAGCGGTGGTAAAAGTGGGCGCAATCGCTGCTATGATCAATACCTCACAACGTGGCGAGGTGTTATTACACAGCATCAATTTGGTTAAGCCCAAAATGATGTTGATCGGTGAAGAGCAGCTAGACAACTTGTCTACCGTGCAAGAAAGCCTCGGCACCGTGCTTAAAACTCAGCTGTATTATCTAAAAGATGAAGGCGCTATTGCTTGCCCTAACTACTACCAAGATATGGAAGTAGTAAGCAAAGGCCAAAGCGAAGAAAACCCAGGCACGACCGACAAGATTCAAATGAAGCAGCCTTGCTTCTATATCTTTACCTCAGGCACGACCGGCTTGCCAAAAGCTTCTGTAATGAGCCACTACCGCTGGCACAAATCCATGGCGGGCATGGGCTTAGCGTCGATGCGCTTACGCCATGACGATGTGATGTATCTGAGTTTGCCGCTTTACCACAATAACGCCCTCACCGTTTCAATGGCGGGTGTTTTAGGTGCTGGCTCTTGTATTGCGATCAGCCGTAAATTCAGCGTTAGCCGCTTTTGGGATGAGATCCGTGATTATAAAGCGACGACTTTTTGCTACATTGGTGAATTATGCCGCTACTTGCTAAACGCCCCTGCGCAGCCAAATGACAAAGATCATCCTATCCGCGCCATTATTGGTAACGGTTTACGCCCTGATATTTGGATGGAGTTCAAACAACGCTTTGGCATTGACCATATCAATGAATTCTACGGTGCTAGTGAGTGTAATTTGGTTTTCACCAACGCACTGAACCTAGACTGCACCGCCGGTATTTGCCCACTGCCTTACAATATTGTGGAATACGATATTGAAAAAGATGAGCCTATTCGAGGTGAAAATGGCTTTATGACACCGGTATTAAAAGGCGGAACCGGCTTACTGATTACCGAAATCAATGACAAGCAACCGTTTGAAGGTTATACCGACAAAGAAGCCACCGCGAAAAAGATTCTTGAAAACGTCTTTGAACAAGGCGACAAATGGTTCAACAGTGGCGACATGGTGATTAACCAAGGCTTTAAGCACATTGCCTTTGCCGACCGTTTGGGCGATACCTTCCGCTGGAAAGGTGAAAACGTGGCCACAACAGAAGTAGAAGCCGTTGCTAGCGAATTCCCAGGGGTTGAGCACAGTGTTGCCTATGGCGTTGAGATTCCGGGTACTGATGGTCGTGCTGGCATGGCCGCACTCACTCTTAAGAATATCAATGATTTTGATGCCGCGGCTTTCTCTCGTCACCTTAACGAAAAGCTGCCTGCTTACGCGATGCCAGTATTCATACGCATTCGTGAGCAAGAAGAAATTACCGGCACATTCAAATATCGCAAGGTTGAGCTAAAAGATGAGAACTACGATTTAAGCAAAGTCGAAGAACCTATCTTTGTGAAGCTGCCAAGCGAATCTCACTTTATGGCGTTGGATGCACCAATGCTAAAACAAATACAGCAGCAAAGCATTCGCTTCTAAACGGCCCTGCTCGCTTTAACCCCAAGACATTCCACCGGCCTATTTATTCATATTTAGTCGGTGGAATGGTTTATCTAAATCGCCCTTTTTAAACTCTTATGATAGAATTCGCGCCTTTCTGATCAGCTAGGACAATACTATGACGGCGCTTGTTGGCATTATTATGGGCTCTAAAAGTGACTGGCCAACCATGAAGCATGCAGCAGACATGCTCGACTTGTTGGAAGTTCCTTACGAAGTAAATGTAGTTTCCGCTCACCGAACTCCTGATTTATTGTTCGAATATGCAAAAAGTGCTGAAAGCCGTGGCCTAAAAGTCATCATCGGTGGCGCGGGTGGCGCTGCTCACTTGCCAGGTATGTGCGCCTCGCAAACGGTATTGCCTGTACTAGGTGTGCCAGTTAAATCCCGCGCATTAAACGGTATCGACTCCCTTTTATCCATCGCTCAAATGCCGGGTGGCGTTGCTGTAGGCACATTAGCGATTGGTGATGCCGGCGCTAAGAACTCTGGTCTATTAGCCGCACAGATTTTGGCAACTAGCGATAGCGAACTGACTAAACGTTTGCATCAGTTCCAAAAGAATCAAACAGACACCATTTTAAGCCAACCTGATCCGCGAGTAGAAGGCTAATGAAGTTAGGTATTTTAGGTAACGGTCAACTGGGTCAAATGCTAGAAACCAGCATTGCCGATCAAAGCGATATCACGGTCAATCTTTACGATTTACGTGCGTTTGATGAGACCAGTTTGCAGCAGTTTTTAAACGATAACGATCGTATTTCTTACGAGACAGAGAACATTCCTGCTCATATCGTTAGTCAGATGGAAAGTGTCGAAGAAAAGGTTTTTCCTAGCCTTAAGGCATTAAAAACCTTCCAAAACCGCATCACTGAAAAGAACGCTCTGCGCGCTGCGGGTATTGATACGGCTGAGTTTCATGCAGTGAACTCCCTTGCTGACATTCACGATGCTGTGCAGAAGTTAGGTCTGCCTATCATCATGAAAACCACAACCGAAGGCTACGACGGTAAAGGTCAGTTCGTTTTGCGCGAGCCTTCCGACGCCACGGCTGCTTGGGCTGAAATTGGTAACCGTGAATTGATCGCCGAAGCCTTTGTGCCGTTTATTCGTGAAGTATCTGTGATTGGTTGTCGCGCTGAGAATGGCGATATCAAAGTATGGCCAATGACCGAGAACATTCACCACGAAGGTATCTTGCGTTATTCGTTGTACCCTGCTCATGGTTTTAGTGCAGAGAAGCAAGCCATTGCGGAGCGTTATATCGAGCAAATCGCCACTAGCCTAGATTATGTGGGTACGATTACCTTGGAGTTGTTTGAAACTGAAGACAACTTAATTGCTAACGAAGTCGCACCTCGCGTTCATAACTCAGGCCACTGGTCTATCGAAGGCGCTGTCACTAGCCAGTTCCGTAATCACATGCTGGCAGTAACAGGCCAAGCGATTACCGATACCGCGTCTAAGTTTGCGGCGGTCGCCATGATTAACGTTATCAGTGACGAAGGCCCAACAGCTGCTGGCGAAGATATGAGCGAAACGTATGTTCATAGCTACGGCAAAGAAGCGCGCCCTGCCCGTAAATTAGGCCATGTCACCATTACAGCGGCTAATACCGATGAACGCGATAGCAAGATTAGTCAGTTAGAAGGATTAATTCCTACTGGTGTTTGGACGAAGTAGCTTTTTATCCAAAAGCTTTTTTATCTAGAGGCTTTTTATTGAAAATAACTTTGCCATATAAGAAGTCTAAGCATGAAAAATAGGGCTTGCGAGTGAGTCATTATCTCTCGCAATCCCTTTTTTAATCTGGATTTTTGGCTAAGTTCTCGTCGCGGCATAAGCGCACTCTTTTGCTTCTTCAATGACAAGATAATGAGCGCAATTTTTTCACAGTATTTTGCTTTTGTGGCGTGCTTCAGTTGTTTTGTGCTTCGATTAAGCTTTCATTACTCACAGACATTAATTACTTCTCTTTTATATTGCGTTAACGATCTTTAAATTTACTAAGATAACCATTGAAATCATAGCCCTAGAACCTATAACATGAAGGAGTTACAACTTTTTAATACTTCTCGTTAAGGCAGGATAATGATTAAGGTAATTATCGAGCGTAAAATCGCTCTAGGTATGGAACCCAATTACGACGCAGCCATTAAAGATACATTGCGTGCAATTCTTGAAGCTCCGGGTTATATGTCGGGCGCAAACTATAAAGATGCCAGTGATGAAAACCACCGAGTCATTATTACCAACTGGAGAAGTCTAGCCGCTTGGCAGAAATGGCAAGGTTCTGAAGAGCGACGCAGAGTCATTGCCTCTATTCAGCCAATTTTGGTGACTCCTGAAAAGATTACTGTTTTAACGGCCTAGACTGGTTGTTAGATAAGCCTATTAGTCCGAATGCTTATTTAAATACTTAATGTAAATACTTAGCAAACCACTTTACTTCGTTAAGTATTAAATCATTGAATTCTGTTTAAATACAAAATTAGCCACCTGTTCGATAGCACTTTCAATGTGCTGCAGGTGGCTAAATCCTGATTTAATTCTCGGTTTCAAATCATGATTACCATCCTCCAGCCAATTCACCACAATTGAATCACTTATTCGTCCATCTTCGAAATAGCCTGCGACCTCTTCTTGCGTCCCCATAGAATCTCGAGTGCCCTGTACAATCAACAATGGCGCTGTTAACGCTTCCATATGATCAAGACGATCTTTGGGGTCTTTACCTGGAGCATGAAAAGGAAAACCCAAACAAGCACTGCCTAATATAGGCAACTGTTCATTTTTGGGTAACTGGAAATTTTCGGCCAAGAGCATCGAAGACATTCTCCCGCCCATCGACTTCCCACCAATAACCACCGGACAATCCAAATGTTTAATAACCGCTTTATAAGCCTCTATTAGTTTAGGTGCTCGATCAGGAGGCCGACGTTTACCATCCTCTTCGCGCTTAATCATATAAGGAAAATTGAACCGAACAACACGGACTCCCTTTGCTCCTAATGCAACCGCAACCTGAGTCATAAATTCAGAATTCATGTTTGCCCCAGCGCCATGAGCAAAAACGTAAACTGGCCCATCTGTTGGGCCATTTTTCATTAATTCCACAAACATCTCCCCTTAAAATATTTAAATTCTTAAAATAATCAACTAAGTTGTCTTAAATCAATAAATTCCAGCCAAATACTTCTAACATCCTAGAATAAGCAGTTATTTGGCATGATTTGGAATTCGAATACCAGTTCAATGGTTTTTTTATTTTCAAACATGCTCATTTATTACTCAATTGCTTAAACAAAAACACTAAGCTACTGTTTTAGTTAAGCGTTTTGTCATCCTTCGTTTGCAAAGTTGTGTACGAAAGATCATAATTACGCCGTTTTTTAACCCCTCAATCCTCGCTGTTAAATGGAATCTGATCATGAGCACTGCATTTGATCACCCCGTATACAACTACAAAGTGGTAAGACAATTTGCCATTATGACTGTAGTTTGGGGCATCGTCGGAATGTCCCTCGGTGTACTAATCGCTGCCCAACTTGCTTGGCCTGCACTAAACTTTGATACTCCTTGGTTCTCCTTTGGACGCCTAAGACCACTTCATACGAATGCGGTAATTTTTGCATTTGGTGGTTCTGCACTATTTTCTACTTCCTACTACATTGTGCAACGCACCTGTCAGACTCGTTTGTTTTCTGACACATTAGCGTCGTTCACTTTCTGGGGCTGGAACTTAGTGATCGTATTGGCTGTTATTACTTTGCCAATGGGTTTAACTTCTACAAAAGAATACGCTGAACTAGAATGGCCGATCGATATCCTGATCGCGATCGTCTGGGTTGCTTATTGTGTAAACTTCATCGGTACGATTATGAATCGTAAAGAGCCGCACATTTATGTTGCGAACTGGTTCTTTGCTGGTTTCATGATTATGATCGCGATTTTGCATATTGGTAACAATCTAGCAATTCCAGTTACGCTTACAAAATCTTATTCTATCTATGCTGGTACTGTCGACGCGATGGTTCAGTGGTGGTATGGACACAACGCTGTTGGTTTCTTCTTAACAGCCGGCTTCCTAGGTATCATGTACTACTTCGTACCTAAGCAAGCTGAACGTCCAGTTTACTCATATCGTCTATCGATTGTTCACTTCTGGGCTTTGATCTCTTTATACGTTTGGGCCGGTGCTCACCACTTGCACTATTCTGCATTGCCAGATTGGGCACAAACTGCCGGTATGGTTATGTCTTTGGTTCTATTAGCGCCTTCTTGGGGTGGTATGATCAACGGTATGATGACTCTATCAGGCGCATGGCACAAACTGCGCACAGATCCTATCTTGCGCTTCTTGGTTGTATCTTTGTCTTTCTACGGTATGTCTACCTTCGAAGGCCCAATGATGTCGATCAAAACAGTCAACGCGTTATCGCACAATACGGACTGGACCATTGGTCACGTTCACTCAGGTGCGTTAGGTTGGGTTGCAATGGTTACAATTGGTGCAATGTACCACTTGATTCCAATTATGTTTGGTCGTAAGCAAGGCGAAATGTATTCAACCAAATTGATTAATACTCACTTCTGGCTAGCAACAATTGGTACTGTTTTGTACATTGCGGCGCTTTGGGTTAACGGTATTATGCAAGGTTTGATGTGGCGTGCAGTGAATGCTGACGGTACATTAACTTACTCGTTCATCGAGTCTGTTGAAGCTTCTCACCCTGGTTACGTTGTTCGTACTATTGGTGGTGCATTATTCCTAATCGGCATGTTTATTATGGCCTACAACGTTTACCGCACTGTTAGTGATAGCAAAAAAGCTGTCGCTGCAGCTCAAGCATAAGGAGTACTGCTGATATGAATCATGACATTATTGAAAAAAATATCGGTTTGATGGTCGTATTGATCATCATTGCTGTTGCTTGGGGTGGTTTGGCTGAGATTGTTCCTCTTTTTTGGGATGACAATACCAACGAACCTGTTGAAGGTCTTATGCCATTAAACGCTACTCAGCTTGAAGGTCGTGACATTTACATTCGTGAAGGCTGTGCAGTATGCCATACACAAATGATTCGTCCGTTCCGTGCTGAAACTGAGCGTTACGGTACCTACACTCGCTCTGGTGAGCACGTATATGAGCACCCTTTCCTTTGGGGTTCTAAGCGTACTGGTCCAGATCTAGCCCGTGTTGGTGGTCGATACTCAAACGAATGGCATCGTGCTCACTTGTACAATCCTCGTGATGTTGTACCTGAGTCGATTATGCCTTCCTATCCATGGTTGTTTAAAAATACTGTTGATGGTCGCGATACACCTAAGAAGATGAAAGCATTACGCATTGTAGGGGTTCCTTACACTGATGCCGATATCGAAGGTGCAAAAGCCGCTGTAGATGGCGTTCGTGAAATTGAAGCTTTGGTTGCGTATTTACAGCAGCTAGGCACCGTCATGAAAGATAAGCAATAACCCATGGATATTAACGTCATACGTGGTTTAGGCACTGTTTTCGCACTGTTCGCTTTCTTATGTATTGTTGCGTGGGCTTATAGCTCACGCCGCAAAGATCGTTTTGAAGATGATGGGATGATTCCTTTCAAAGCTGATAATGATCCGCAAGAAAGCACCGAGAACAGTGTAGAAGCAAAAAAGACGCACGACGATAAAGGTACGGAGTAAAAATATGAGTGCTTTAAGTACATTTTGGAACTTTTGGGTATTTGCCATTGTCTTTGGCACCCTAATCGCCTGTGGCTTGCTGATTCAATACAGCAGCAAAACTCAGGTGCATAACGAAGAAACTGACGAAACAACTGGCCATGAATACGATGGTATTAAAGAGCTTGATAATCCACTACCTCGCTGGTGGGTAATGATGTTCTGGGCAACCATCGTATTTGCAGTCGGCTATATCGCTGCTTACGGTCTGGGCAACATGAACGGCTTTTTAACCGTAGAAGTTGATGGCAAGCAAGTACCTTGGAGCCAAACCGCTCAATGGGAAAATGAAGTTGAACAGTTCGACATGAAAGTGGCGCCATTATTTGCTGAATATGCTGCTACACCGATTGCTGAATTAATCGACAACGAAGCGGCATTACAGACGGGCCAGCGTATTTTCGCAAGCAACTGTTCTGTATGTCACGGCTCAACCGCTAAAGGTTCACAAGGTTTCCCTAACTTAACCGATAATGATTGGTTATATGGTGGAACACCCGCTGATATCGTTAAAACCATCACTGATGGTCGCCATGGTATGATGCCGGCTAAAGGCTTAATGCCAAGCATGACGGATGAGCAAATTGATCAGACTGTACAGTATGTACGTAGTTTGTCTGACCTTAAGCACGATGCAACACAGGCTGAAGCAGGCGCGGGCATTTTTGCTCAAGCATGTACGGCTTGTCACGGCGCAGATGCTAAAGGCATGCACATCACAGGCGCTCCTAACCTAACGGATAAAGTTTGGTTATACGGTGGTTCGACTAAGCAAATTGAATTTACAATTCGCCACGGTCGAAATGGTCAGATGCCTGCTCAAGGAGATCGTTTCTCTAAAGAGCAGATCCATGTATTGGCTGCCTATGTATATTCGTTGTCCCACAAAGCAGTGGCTAAATAGTTCAATATTTAACCACCTCTTTAGACTCGAAAATACAAGAAAAAGCGGCCTTCGAGCCGCTTTTTTTATTTACGCATTTCATTCATACCTTTATAATCAAACAGTTATATAGCTTCACTCCCTTATCAAGGCTGCTGTAATATGAGTAAAATTCCTGTTAAGAATGTCACCCCAGAAGAAAAATCCTTATACGTACCAAGAGAAAAAATTCAGGTACGCGAGATTCATGGCTTTTTCCAAAAAATCCGTTCGTATAGCCTTTGGGGCTTAATGGCTCTGTTTTTTGCTACATCTTGGTTAAGCTGGAGTGATCGACAAGCTGTTTTATTTGACCTACCTGCGCGTCAATTCCACATTTTTGGCATTACGTTCTGGCCGCAAGATTTCTTTCTTTTATCCGGCCTGCTTATCATTGCAGCTTATGGCTTATTCACCATTACCAACCTCGCGGGCCGAGTTTGGTGCGGTTATACCTGCCCTCAATCTTCTTGGTCCTTTGTATTTATGTGGATTGAAGAAAAAACAGAAGGCACACGTAACAAACGAATGAAAATGGACAGTGCTCCAATGAGCCTAGAGAAGTTTTTACGTCGTGGGGCTAAGCATGTTTTATGGCTATTATTAGCCTTAGCAACGGGCATCACGTTTGTAGGTTACTTCTCTCCCGTTCGCGAGCTAGTACCTAATTTATTGACCTTCAATCTGAATAGCTGGGAAGCATTCTGGATTGGCTTTTTTGCCTTAGCAACTTACATGAATGCTGGCTGGCTTCGTGAGCAAGTTTGTATTCATATGTGCCCTTATGCACGCTTTCAGTCCGTTATGTTTGACCAAGATACCTTAATTGTTTCCTACGATGAAAAGCGTGGCGAAGGCGAGAAAGGTCGCGGAGCTCGAAAAAAAGGCGTTGATCCACAAGCGGAAGGCTTAGGTGACTGTATCGATTGCTCTCTATGCGTACAGGTATGCCCTACGGGCATCGACATCCGAGATGGCCTGCAATATCAATGCATTGGCTGCGCATTGTGTATCGACGCATGTGACTCTATCATGGATAAAATGGGCTACGAGCCTGGATTAGTGCGCTATACAACTGAGCACGAATTAGAAGGCGGCACAACGCACTTCTTCCGTCCTAGACTTGTTGGCTATGCTCTAGTACTTGGCTTAATGATTTCTGGCTTAATTTACTCAATGGCCACTCGCACCGCTTTTGAATTGGATATTATCCGAGACCGTGGCGCACTTTACCAACTAACGCCTAATGACACTGTTCAAAATACTTATACATTGAAGTTAATGAATATGTCTCAAGGTGAATTAAGTTACCACCTTAAAATTGAAGGTTTAGACGGTGTAATTACTGATATGCCCGAAACCGTTAAGCTCCAAAGTAATAAGATGCGTTCTTTTCCTATCAATATCGAGATGAACCCTGAAAATCTTAGCGAAAGTAAAACGAATATTGAATTCGTGGTAACAGAAGCTGCAACGAATACCGAGATCGCCCGAGAAGAAAGTCGCTTTATTGCACCGATTAACTAATCACTGGCACGGTTTTTACCGCTGTTTCTTTACGCAACTATACTAGCCCCAGAGCGACCAAGTGGTTACACTTGGCCACTCTGGCTCAATACCTGCCAAAACATTCGAGAACGCTATGAATTCCCCTCTAAAAAATTCTGATGAACCTATCACTCCTTGGCATAAAGAACCCTGGATGTTTCTTGTTATGGGCGTCCCGATTGCCGCTATTTTATGGGGTGTTGTAATCGTCACCCTAGCCACTAACGGCAAAGATTCCTTAGTAAGCGACAGCTATTACAAAGATGGCATGGCTTACACCGAAAACCGTGAGTTTCGTAACAAAGCTAAACGCCTCCAGCTGACGGCCACCATGACGTATAACGACGGTGAAATTCGCACCAAGATTGCGGGTTATCTAGATGAGAACCCATCGTTCTTACGTATTCAAATCATTCATCCTACGCTTGAAACTGAAGATGAAACCGTATTATTACAACAAACTGAAGATGGCAGCTACCTTGGCTTAGCTGACAAAAATCATTTAGGTAAACGCAAGCTTTGGTTACAGAGCCCAGAGCAAGAGTGGATGATCAAAGATGAAGGCTTAATCGAAGATAATAAGCAACTGACCCTTAGCCAATAAGTACAAGTGATCGAGATCTAAGACATGAGTCAAAATCTATGCTTTCACTGTGGTGAGATTGCCCTCGAGGGCAATCGCTGGTGCTTAGAAATTGATGGGCAAACGCAAACAATGTGCTGCCCTGCTTGCAAAGCCGTTGCCGAAACTATTATTGACAGTGGCCTAAAGGATTATTATCGCCACCGAACTGCCCTTCCAGAAATATCACCCCAGCAAAAACGTAATGCTAACAATGATGTTCGTGAAGAGCTAAAACTGTACGATGAGCCTGCCATACAGCAGTCTTTTGTTCAGCGTTTTGATAACGAGCTACCCGAAGCCGAAGCGGTTTTAGTGATCTCTGGCATCAGCTGCGCGGCCTGCGCATGGCTTATCGAGCATAGACTCAGCCAGTTAAAGCATGTCATCTCGGTAAACCTAAACTTAACCACTCACCGCCTTATGGTGCGTTGGCTCGATGATGAAATAAAATTGTCTCAAATTCTTGAGGAAATTCATCAACTGGGTTATCAAGCACACCCTTTTTCTGCCACGCAGGCAGAGCAGCAAAGAATTCAAGAAAGTAAAACCGCCTTTCGTCGCTTAGTCGTTGCGGGCTTTGCCACCATGCAAGTTATGATGCTTGCAGTGCCATTATATATTGGCGAGTTACGCGGTATTTTGGCGCAGTACGAAGTGTTTATTCGGGCTGCTTCAATGTTGTTTGCCACCGTCGTCGTCTTATACAGCGCACGACCTTTTTTTGTAGCAGCACTTCGAGACATAAGAACCCGGCATCTAACTATGGACGTGCCGGTATCGATTGCGATTTTACTGGCCTATTTCGCCAGTGTTTGGAGTACAGTGAATCGCGGGCCAGAAATCTATTTTGATTCGGTCTGTATGTTTACTTTTTTCCTCTTAACCGGTCGCTTCTTTGAAATGCGTGCGCGCCACCGCATGACTCGCGCTGGCAATAATCTGCTCGATCTAATGCCGTCTGTCGCCATAAAATCGACGCCCGAGGGTGATCTAGTAATTCCAAGCAGTGATATTCAGGTGGGCGATTTATTAATTATTAAGCCTGGCCAACAAATTCCTGCTGACGGTATCGTTGAATCAGGCACTAGCGCCGTGGATGAAGCGGCTCTAACGGGTGAGTACCTGCCAATCGATAAATCGGCGGGAGATGCTTTAATAGGTGGTACTCACAATGTTGAAAGCCAGCTCTTAATGCGGGTGACCGCTACCGGTGCAGACGCCGAATTAAATACCATTATGCGGTTAATGGATCGAGCGCAACAAGAAAAGCCCGCCATTGCCATTTTTGCCGATAAAGTCGCCTCTCGCTTTGTCGCCTCCGTACTAATCATCGCCAGCGGTATTGCCATAATTTGGTGGTTTATCGACCCTAGCCAAGCGTTCTGGATCACACTTGCCGTACTTGTGGTGACTTGCCCCTGCGCTTTGTCTTTGGCAACGCCGACTGCGCTTACCGCTGCGACTGCATCGTTAAGAGAACAAGGATTCCTAATCAGCAAAGGTCATGTATTAGAAGGCTTAACCCAAGTTGATCGCATTATATTTGATAAAACAGGCACCCTGACACGAGGAGAGCTGAGTTTAGAAGAATCAATTCCTGCCGCGGCTGATATCAGCCTTACCTCAGCGCAAGCCCTTAAAATTGCCGCGACGTTAGAGCAATACAGTAACCACCCGATTGCTCGTGCATTTTCCTCGCTTAGCTATTTCACTACCGATAACATTGAGCAAGTCAGCGCTCAGGGTGTTAAAGGAACGTTAATCGGGATTGAAGGCCATGATGACATGACTTACCGTATTGGTCGTGCCGACTTCGCCTTTCCCCAACAGACTTTGAGTCCACCCATAAACGACGACCGCCAATGGTTATTGTTGGCCAATGATCAGCAGCCTCTGTATTGGTTTGCGCTGTCTGACTCCTTGCGCCAAGGCGCCAGTAGTACGATTGAACAGCTTAAAGATTGGGGCATCAAGGTTTCGATTTTAACCGGTGACCCAAGTGCTCAGGTAGAAGCGGTAGCAACAGCACTGAACATTGACGATGTCCATAAAGGTCTCAGCCCTGCTCAAAAACTTGAAATTGCGTCCGTTTGGCAGCAACAAGGTGAGCGCCTAATGATGGTGGGAGATGGTATTAACGATGTACCAACCTTGGCTCGCGCTGATATTGCGATTGCGATTGGCCAAGCCAGTGACTTAACCAAAACGAATGCCGATGCGGTGATTACCAATAACAGCTTAACCACCTTGCTTCATGCGATTAGCAAAGGCAGAAAGTCGAGCCGCATAATTCGTCAGAACATTTATTGGGCATTATTGTATAATATTCTAGCGCTTCCCCTTGCTGCCACCGGATTTATTCCACCTTGGGCAGCGGCGATTGGTATGTCGGTCAGTTCATTAATTGTGGTCGGTAACGCACTGCGCTTGCTGTCTAGCGATAAAAGAGCGACGTTGATTAAAACGTATTAGTCTTCATTCATTACCCTTAAACTCATGACTTTTAACTTAAGCGAATAGACGATTTTATGGACATTATTTACATACTCATTCCGCTATCCATCGTACTCATTACTATTGCCGTAACGGTACTTTTTTGGGCGATTAAAAGTGGACAGTTTGACGATATGGACTCTCCTGCGCATCGAATTTTATTTGATGACGACGATCAAATTAAGAAATGATCGAACCTCTCTCGCTAATCACCGCTCTATTATTGGGCCTTATGGGCGCAAGCCATTGCTTGGTTATGTGTGGTGGTATTGCCGCAGCGGCCAGCAGTTCTAGCCCAGGTAAAACCAACTACTCATTTCTTTTATTGTTTAACCTTGGTCGAATTCTTAGCTATACCACTGCGGGCTTAATTGTTTCGCTATTAGGGCTTTGGCTGGCTGACAGTCACCAGGTAGCGCAACAGATATTAAGAAGTATTTCCGGTGTACTCTTAATCTTAATGGGGTTCTATGTTGCCCGTTGGTGGATGGTACTAACCCGCCTAGAGACAGTCGGCCAATTTCTATGGCGCTATTTACAACCACTCACCCGCACGTTAATTCCTATTAAAACTCGCCCTCAAGCCCTTGCGCTTGGATTATTGTGGGGCTGGCTTCCTTGCGGGCTAATTTATAGCACTCTCGCCTGGGTTGCTGCCAATGCTCAACCAGGAATGGGCGCTTTGACCATGTTTTGTTTTGGCTTAGGCACCTTGCCCGGCATTTTGGCCGCTGGTATTTTTGCCCGTCAGTTAAATGGCTACATCCAACACAGTCACTTTAGAAAATTGGCCGGCCTACTCTTAATGCTCTATGGGAGCTGGACGATTTTCGCGACTTGGTAAAGCCAATTAAAAATACTCTTGCGAACATATTGACATACGCTCCATTCGGTACAATGATATCCAAATAAATAAGCACACTTTTTGTGTGTCTTTTAGAACGAAAGGATTATTATGTCAGTCTCATCTCCTTCCATGAAAATCAGCCGTGGTACACAACCACATTGTCAAACATGTGCTCTTAATGCGTTGTGCCTGCCGTTATCACTTAATGACAACGACATGGATAGACTTGATGACATCATTCGCCGCGGTCGCCCGATTCAAAAAGGCACACTATTATTTCAACAAGGTGAACCTTTCCAGTCTGTGTACGCCGTTCGTACTGGGGCTTTGAAAACCTATACGATCGCTGCCAGCGGCGAAGAACAAATCACAGGTTTTCACCTTGCCAGTGAAATCATTGGGCTTTCCGGTTACGACAGTGGTACTTACCCACTAACGGCTAAAGCGCTTGAAACAACGACTGTGTGTGAGATTCCGATTTCACAACTCGATCAGCTATCCGATGAGTTGCCTGAACTTCGCCGCCAACTTATGAGAAACATGAGTGGTGAAATTCGTCATGACCAAAACATGATGATGTTACTGAGCAAAAAGAATGCGGAAGAACGCATAGCCTCTTTCTTAGTAGATATTTCTGAGCGCTTTGTTCGCCGTGGTTTTTCTCATACTCAATACCGCTTATCGATGTCTCGTGTCGATATCAGCAACTACTTAGGTTTAGCCGTAGAAACCGTGAGCCGTGTATTTACTCGCTTCCAAAAGAACGAGTTGATCGCTACTCAAGGTAAAGAAATCACCTTATTAGATGCAAAAACATTGTATCAAATGGCTGGCAAGGTCGATAACGATAAAGACGATTGTGCTCATATAGCGAAATAACACGTTAAATCAGCAAAATCCTGTCAAAAAAAGAGCGGCAAATACTAACGTATTAATGCCGCTTTTTTGTTTCTGGCACTCCTTCAGTTTTTCAATACCGCGTTTTTCCACCTGTTATTCCAGAGTCAATTATTAATCCCCCTCTACTTCTATCCTTTTTGCATAAAAATTAGACAATTAGTTCTTTCATGATCTAAGGTTTAAAGACTACCTAGCGTTGGTCCAAATAGTGCTTTCCTCATGGGAGATGCAATATTTAAGGAAAGATTAATGGGAATTTGCGCACAAGAACTTCGTCAGTGGGTGATTAAACCTACCTTAAAACGACTTGGAGTTTACAGTAAAACAGCCGAAAATTTATTGCTGGCCACGGCTGCTCAAGAATCTGGTTTAGGCTCGCATATAAAACCCGCAGGCCAAAGAGCTCTGGGAATATACCAAATTCATAGTTTAAGCCATCGCCATATATGGGATGATCATCTTGCAAAACATAGTAATATGGCCAGCATTGTTCGAGGCCTAGCAAGCCAACACGACTTTTTAACACAGCCTCATGCAGAGCTCGCGACGAATCTCTCATATGCCACAGCGATTGCTTGGTTTATGTACGCACGCCACCCCAACTTCACCCTACCAAAAACCAATGATATCGATGCCCTAGCAGAAACTTGGAAGCGCTTTTATCACCCAAAGCACAACTGCTCTACCGCAGATTTCAGTGAAAACTTCATGCGCTATATAACGATTAACGAAGTCGCTGCATAACCATTTTTCATCACAAATCTGCAAGACTTACTTGTAAAATTCTATACAAGACTAGTTTCCATGGCCTCATTCTGCTATAAGTCCTGTTTTCTGCGCTATCACATTTTTTTGATAAGGCACTTTGGAGAAGGCATGTCGCAACTTTCGTCAGATACATCAATATCGTTAATAGAATCTTTAAACAAAAAAGAACGCCTAGAGTACAACAAACTCAGCAAGCGTCTTCGCCACAATGTGGGCAAGGCTATTGAAGATTTTAAAATGATTGAAGATGGCGACAAGATAATGGTTTGCTTGTCTGGCGGTAAAGATTCTTATGCCATGCTGGACATTCTTTTAAGCCTTAAGAAGAGTGCACCCATTCATTTTGATATTGTTGCCGTCAATATGGACCAAAAGCAGCCTGGCTTTCCAGAGCATATACTGCCTGCCTACTTAGAAGAGTTAGGCGTTGATTTCCATATTCTGGAGAAAGACACCTATAGCGTTGTAAAAGAGAAAGTGCCTGAAGGTAAAACAACTTGCTCGCTATGCTCTCGTTTACGCCGTGGCAGCCTGTATGGCTACGCAGAAAGCATTGGGGCCAATAAGATAGCGCTAGGTCATCACAGAGACGATATTATCGAAACGCTCTTTCTGAATATGTTTTATGGTGCAAAACTAAAGTCGATGCCGCCTAAACTATTAAGTGACGATAAAAAGAATATTGTGATTCGCCCTCTGTCGTATTGCAAAGAAGTCGATATTGCAGAGTTTGCACGCTTAAAAGAGTTTCCGATCATTCCGTGTAATTTATGCGGCTCGCAAGAGAACCTTCAGCGTCAGAACATCAAGAAAATGTTAATCGATTGGGAAAAAGAACAGCCTGGTCGCAGCGAGAATATATTCCGTTCCATCGCTAACATTGCTCCATCACAACTGGCTGACGGTAACTTGTTTGACTTTAAAGGTTTACAGCAGCAACAGCAAAAATCTCACCTAGGAGAGCGTTTGCCGTTGTTTAATTTAGATACTTCCGTTGAAGACGACACCGTTATTGAAACGGCATCGGTTGCCTTAGAAGATTCAGTGCAAAGCTATCAGCCTTAATGCCTTATTCGTGTTTTTTATGCAGCTTAATGCCACCATCTATAAGCCGGGTAGTATGAACCTCATACTCACCTGGCCCCATAAGATAAAGCGTTAATCGATAACGACTCTCATCAACGATGTCTTCCATTATTGTTTCTATCGAGCACGCCCCTGCCATTAAACGGCCATCGGGTAATTCAAAGCGGTAATAGTGGTCATTATTGATTTCCTCGATGCTAATGGTTGAAAGCGGTGCTTGTTCAGTACCCGCAATACCTTCACGCAACCATTGAACATAGAGACGATGTGCACCCTTATCTTCGATCTTCATCAAGCGTATCGTGCCTTTTGTCGTTGAAGACCTCCAAGGACATATTTGGCTAACTTGCTTAATGCTTGGGGACATCTTATAAAATTCTTTAATTCTTAGATCTTCTACGGCAAAAGAAGATGTCGAGGCGGTAACAAACGCTAAGCCAAGCAGTAATACAGGTATTAACGTTAGGGCCGTTGGCTTTGAATTACGATAGATCATAGAAACCTCTAATGTATCTTTAAGAGCAAACATAGTCCTTAAATATTAGCACTAAAATAAAATTTAGCCGCTTAAGCAGGTTTCGAATCAAACGTTAAAACCGATGGCGCTTGGTACCAAGTCTTTGTATCCCACTCGGGCTGTTGGTAATCAATTGCGACGATACAATAACTCACCTCACCTTTCGGCAATCTAACCTCGACTTCATCTTCTAATCGCTTACCCAATAACCCTCGGGCAAGCGGCGCATCAACGCTAATATAATTATTAGGCAAGTCTATTTCATCTTCACCGACGACTCGATAACGGTATAAAACCTCATCATCATCCTCTAGCTCAATCCAGGCACCAAAATAGATTCGATTGATATCCTGCGGCGGTCGATCAACGACATCACAGATTTCAATCCGCTTACGCAGAAACCTAACTCTACGGTCTATCTCTCGTAAGCGCTTTTTCCCATAAATGTACTCAGCATTTTCTGAGCGATCGCCGAGTTTAGCGGCATCAGAAACTTGCTGGGTCACGACAGGTCGCTCTTTACGCCATAGAAAATCCAGCTCATCTTTCATCTGCTGCAATCCTCTAGGTGTAATCAAGTGCGCACGCCTAGGCAGAGGTTTTTTTTCTTTATTTTCGCTCATATCAAACTTTGTCGTATACTCAATTTAGTCGCGTCAAATACTATAACCCAGTCTATTATGGCTGCCCAGAATCGAATTTAAAAAAGGGGGTTTCTATCAATTCGCTCAAACACAAAGTGGCCCACGACAACCCTGAAGAAAAAATTAATGAATTACTCGATGTTCTAGAGCTCTTATTAGAAGAAAAGGCATTAGAAGCTCAGACATTAGAAGGTCAGGCAGAGGGCTTTTCTGAGCATCAACTGCTAACGCTTTTACAAGAGCCGCCTCATGCGTTTTTCGCCGCTGATGCGATGCGTAACCCTTTATTGTTATTCCAAACGCATTTTTTACTTTTTCATTGCCTATATTTATTGCGTAACCGTTGGCAGAAAAATCGCTATGCTTCTTTAGAAATCTCAGCTTTATCCATTAAAAAGATTGGCATTACATCTTTAATAAGCACGGTAGATTCAGCAACGAGTTCTCATGGCCATACCGATCAGTTATTATTGAATGCAGATCCTCTAGCTCAATATTATTTAGATTGGTCTCATTTCTCTAATACCAGTAGTGAAGATGTTGATTCACTACTGGATAGCTTTTGGAAAAAAGTTTATCAACCACAATCAGCCGAAGACCTTCAGCAAGCACTCAATATTATGGAGTTAGAAGCCCCCCTTCCCCTGCTTCAGTTAAAGCAACAATATCGCCGTTTAGCACAGCGTTTTCATCCGGATAAAGGCGGTGAAAGTGAGCATTTCAAGAAGATTTGCCAAGCGTTTCATCAACTGCGACAATCTCTCAATTAAGCTGAATTCAACCGATCCTATTCCGAATTCTTATTAAGGTGACCCACTATTATGCACTCTCGCTTGATCTCTTTATTACTCGCCCCAGTATGTTTATTACTGAGCCTTTCAACTCAGGCTTTAGTCGTTTTGCAATATCATCATGTTGATGATGTCAGCCCTCAATCAACAACGATTAGCCCTGCAAAGTTTTTAGAGCATATGCAGCTCATTGAAGATTTAGGATTAGAGGTTGTTGACCTTGAGTCGGCGACACGAGACATACTTTCAGGTAATTCTCAGCACACCCAATCAGATAAACCAAAAGTCGCGATCAGTTTTGATGATGCCTACGCCTCTATTTTTAAAAACGCTTATCCAGAATTAAAGCGTCGCAATTGGCCTTTTACTGTATTTGTAAATACCCGCCCAGTAAACCAAGGCAATCGTGGCATTATGAGCTGGGAACAAATCAAGCAACTCGTTGATGATGGAGTCGTAATTGCCAACCACTCGGTCACTCATGCACATTTACCTACGATTCCTGAAGGCTTAACCTTAGCCCAATGGCTAGACCAAGAAATATTGGCGACTCAAATTGAGTTAGAAAAGCGCCTTGGCAAGGTAGGCAATATGCTTGCTTACCCATACGGTGAATTTACCTTAGCCATGATTCCTTGGTTAGAAAAACATAACATGCTGGCATATGGACAGCAGTCTGGGCCTATTGGCGAAACGAGCCATCCTCAAGCGCTTTCTCGCTTCCCGGCGGCTGGGGTTTATGCCGATGTTAAAAGCTTAAAAACAAAGCTATTAAGCCTAGCGCTTCCTATCGAAAAATCTCAATTGCATGACCCTATTGTTCTGCCTGAAAATAACCCACCAGCCTTTAAGGTTGATTTATTAAAGGCTGATTATAACCCTGCCGGTATTCAATGTTTTGCAAGTTCGCAGGGGGCTATCGATACAAAAGTTGAAAAGATTAATGCTGGTTATGTATTAACAACGCAAGCGCCTAAGGCTATGAATGGCGCACGCGGTCGCTATAACTGTACAGTAATGAGCAGTCAAAAAGGTCGTTTCTACTGGTATTCCCAGCCTTGGCAGTTCTTTTAATCTTTGCAGTTTGATCCTGTATTAACGATAGATCTTATTAACGATAGCTCCTGTGCACGCTTAATACGCACAGGATTTTTCAATATTTCTCAGTTCAATTTCACGCGTTTTATAATCAGGCAGCTTTTCAGCCATTAAGCGATAGAAGTTAGCACTATGATCAAAATAGTGACTGTGACAAAGTTCGTGAACCACCACCATTTCTATAATGCTCGGACTCAGTTCGAGTAACTTCAAACTTAAATTGATATTTCCCTTACTCGACAAAGACCCCCAGCGGCTACGCATCTTTTTTACTCTGAGTACCGGCCGAGCAATAAGTGCTCCTTGAGAAAAGTGAGGCCACCATTTATCGATCAGCTGCTCAAAGACTTCTTTCGCTTGTGTACGCTGCCAAGCTTCAACTTTTGCTAATAAATTTTGCTCAGTCCACGACTGCGGGTAATAACAAGTATCTTCTATCAAAACAGGCTGCTTACTTTTTTGTGTACTTTGCTGAAAGCGATAATACTTGCCCAAATACTGCATTTTTTCTTTCTGAGACTGCTCGACCTTATTAAAATGAGTTAAACGGTTTTCTAGCCAAGCCGTATGTTGTGACAAAAAAGCTAACAGCTCATTTTGAGGACAGCGCAGCGGTACTTTTACTTCAACCTCACCCTTTGCATTAATGCCCAAGCGCAACGATTTCCGCTTCATAGCATGAATAGTTACCACGACTTCACGACCTTGTAACTCAATGGACGTTTGATGAATGGATTTATGCCTGACCGATTGCCTCAACGGACTCATGTTCTTTGTCTTTTCCTGTTATAATTAGACCAATTATTGGAGAGTATTGTATGTCTGACTTGTTATCGATCCCAGCTTTAGATGAAGATGAATTAGAACTTCTTGGCCAAATGCTTGAAGATGAGCTTGAACGCCAGGATTCATTTGATTTTTTTGAAGCGCACGGTCTTCTTACCGCTATAAAAACTGGCCCTATAGATCTTGAGTGGTCTGAAATTTATGCCATTATTCTTCCTGAAAAAACAGCTTTTACTGATGAGCAGTTAGAACGTGTTCAACGCTTATTAAGAAAGTTAAGCTATGAAATTCAAGCGTGGTTGGATTATGGGGAAGACTTCCCTGTGCCTTGCGACTTAACGCTTCAAGTTGAAGACGATGATGAAGAAGGTTCTCCACTAGAAGCGTGGGCAGCGGGCTTCATGGCCGGCGTATTACAAAATGAGGAAGCCTGGTACGCTAAAAACGAAGACCAGATGGCCGAATGGATTTTCCCAATTATGTATGCATCAGGCCTGTTTGCCGAAGAAGCCGAAATGGCTGACATTGATGAAGACGGTGATTTATCAGATCAAATGTGTAACAACATTCCACCCGCCATCATTGAGATGTTCTTACATTTTCATGCCGCCAAGGGCTAATCTCAGTTCTTAAACATAGACAAAGTGGCCTCGATACAGCGGCCACGCTCTCTAACAAGAACGATTTTCATCTAAAAATCCCAAATCATCGTCATTAAATTCGATTTCTCCAGCGTGTATGCAAACTAGGCTAATATCATCATCTTGAGCATATTCACCTACCTGATGAGCCATAAATTGATAAAGTTCTTGGCGTATTACATCAATATTGCATTTGGAAAGCTGTAAAGCAGACTCAAAACGTGAGCGACCAAATAACTCACCTTCTTGATTGCAGGCTTCTAAAATACCGTCGGTATAGAGAATCACTTTATTGTCTGGCCGAAGATCAAATTCTGAGTAACTAGCATCAAACTCATTGTCTTCTAATATACCCAACGGCATATGTTGTGAGGGTATTCTCTGCTGTATTTTAAATTGATCATCCAATATTAAGCTGTCATGAAGGCCACCCGTCCATAACTTAATGTTATCTCCAGTAGCATTTAACTTACCAACCACCGCCGCACAAAACATATAATCGGGTAAAAATTTAACCAAAACCCGATTCATTTCTCGCGCCAGATCACCAACTGATAGCTGTTTATCCACGAAAGAATGAAATGATTGCGAGAGTGGTAAGCTACCCAAAGCGGCAGGCAATCCATGCCCCGTAAAATCACCCAGCATAATATAAATTCCACCATCGAGTGCCTTTGCAACTAATAACACATCACCATTAAATTGGGATGCACTTGAAATATAAGTCTCGATGCTTTTACTATTTTGATAATTAATTTGAGTTGCATGGTCAAACACATGCTGAGCCATTTCTTGCTCTTGCAGCATGTGAGAATGCAGATAGGTCAGTTCTGCGTGCTGTTTTTTTGCTTTCCTATGCAGTTCGATCGTTCGAATGTGAGCGGCAATTTTTGCATTAAACATAATTTGATTAAAAGGCCTAACCAAATAATCATCACCAAACTCTAGGCAGCGCACTAACGCATCCTCATCCTGCAATGCAGTAATAAAAATAATTGGCACAAAATCATCACCAACCACTACTTTAAGTTGCTTAGCCGCTGAATAACCGTCAGTACCAGGCATAACGACGTCCATAAAGATTACATCAGCGCCATGCTCACGATAAGACTGCAGCGCTTCTTCTGCGCTACCACACGGTATAGGTTCATGATCATTTAAAGTAACTAAGTGTGATAACAGAATACGATTGGCTTCTAAGTCATCAACAATCAAAATACGCATGGCTAGTTAACCTTAAAGAAGTTATCGAGTCTCGCGGCAAATAGCGCGTCACGAATATGAGGGCGGCAATGTTTTAACTCTATATTGCCCGCATCCATATTCAACTCTTTCTTCAACGTTAGTAATAGACCCATTCCAGAGCTATCCATGTGTTCCGACTGTGATAAGTCGATGATGATATTTTCTACAGGGTCATCATCGACAATAGAATAGGCATTGCGGAAGTCCTGCAAGATAGAAAAATCAAACCGCCCTACAATAGTAATCTCAAGCTGATTACCCTGTCGCATACTACTGACAACTGCCGTCATACCGATAACTCCTCACTATATGCATTAAGTGTAGATGTAATTTGACGGTTTTCATGTTGATCACGTTTAAATGAATGGTTTTTCTCATTCAGCCATGGAGTGCTTCTTACCTTATTGGAAGCCTTATTCAGCCAGCCAAACTTCAACTCTGCGATTTTTATAGCGTCCCGAATCTCGATCGTTAGAAGCAACGGGCAATTGTTCTCCATAACCTAAAGAGTGCTTAGGGTAGATCCCTAGTTTAACAAGCGCTCGGCGAACGGCCATAGCCCTCAATTTCGATAATAATTGAGCTCGTTCCACCGATTTTTTTTGATCACCAAAACCAATTAATACCAGTTTTTTATCAGGGTGTGTTTCTATAAATTGAGCCAATCGGTCAATATCGCGCAATGCTCGATTATCAAGCTGAGCACTGCCCTGTTTAAAACGAAAATTAACCGTTAACCGATGCTGTGAAGGGGTTAGCTGTTTGAAGTCTTGAGGTAAATCAGAATAAGATTCTGGTATTATCGATTCTACAAACTGCGCAACAAATCCATTATCAGCCACAGTGCCTTGCCCTAAAACCCCCTCTACAAATGTAATAAAATCGATAACATTTTCATTGCTCGGCTGATCATCCGTATAAAAATACAAACGCCTTGAAAGTGCATAATCTTCTGTCGCGATATTCAATGTATTAGGGGTTAATGCCTTACTCAAGCCATCTGAAATAGAAATTAGCTTAGCCCGACGTACTGAAGGTAAGCCCACAAAGCCAATACCATGAATATCATTACTGACCTCATCAGACAATTCGTCATTCGACTCGAAGCGCTTAGCATTTGGGCTTAATGAATACTCTTTACCCAATACCATTCGCTTAAAGCTATCCCACGTTCCTGAGCGATCATCACGGCTGTAGAGCTTAATGTCAGCAAAACGACCTCCTAACTGAGACCAGTTATTAATTTCGCCGGAGAATATCTGGCCCAACTGCTTAATACTTAATTGATTAATCGGATTATTAGGATTAATAATAATCGCTAGACCATCAATGCCAATAATATGCTCTGAGTGTTTATCGGTAAGGTCAGCAAAATCCGCTAGATCTTCGATTTCTTTGCGCTTTGCAGGGCGGGAAGCCGCCGCGATATCAGCGACTCCAGATTTTAGCCCTTGAAAACCAGTGCCCGAACCATGTGCCGCGATTTCAACCGTAACCTTCCCACCCTGGCCTTTCATCATAGCCTCTATTCGCGTTTCATTATTGCCAAGATCAATCACAACAACATCGATTGCGCCTTTCGATAATAAATAATCTTTTACTAGCGCGGGGGCAAGGCGAGCACCAATGGTATTTGACCCATGAATAGTAAAAAGTGGCTCAGCGGAGGCCTTAGTAATAAACAATAAGCAGAATAATAAAAGCGAAAAAAATCGACAGGATAAAATAGAAGAGAATTGAGATTGGTTATGCATACAGTAGGCACCATCAAATAATTAGGATGGCGCACACTAAGAGATTTTTATTACCGTTGTATTACAAGTCGGTTAATTCTAGTCAAAAAATACGTTCACACACTAAGGCGCATTCTTGATATTTGGGATTTGGGCATTCTGATATTTGTCTTTCTTCAACATATCAACCATATTGCTCATTGTGTTATACGGCGTATCAACCACGACGCTGTTGGCTAGCCAGTTTGGCAAACTGCCCCCTGGATTAGCATGTACTTGATAGGTGATTAATACTTGCCCCTCTTCCTTAGGTTCAAATTTCCAAAAACCCGTCATGTGAGGAATACGGACATAATCTTCGTGCTCTGGCACAAGATCGTTAACCATTGAGATATTCACAGTAATAACGAGCGTTTCAGGGTCTTGGCTCATGCTCGACATCATCACCGCATCACGATCACTAACCGGCCAAGGAGCACCGTTCAAAAAGTAAATCACCGCAGTAAGTGGGTCTACTTGTTCTAATACTTCAAGCTTCTCACACTTATGCATCCACTTTGGCGCTGATGCACCGTCTAATAATAAAGACGCGACGGTAGTTAGCTTGTGCTTAACCAGCATTTCACCTTTAAATTCTTTTAAATCAGAGCCATCTATTTCACGAGTGAAGACTTTAAGATTGATGTCTTCTTCTTCTTTTTCTAACTCCCAGGCGGTCGTTTTAGCCTGAGCAGAAAAAGTAAATAATGTAGACAAAAGCAGGGTTATCAATAGACGCATGAACTCTATTCCAAATAATTATTATTGTTGGGGAATATTACATTTTATTCTTAGGGTTGGACAGGTGCTTTTTTGCCAACCCTGTGAGGGCAAATGACCTAAAGTAACGATCTAATGTGACGATCTAATGTAACTGACCCAATACTACGACTTGAATGAATGAGTAGCTTAATTGGCGCCCTGACAATCTGGTGAAGCATGACTTTTATGCCCTGCTTGTTCCCACTCTGCCTGAGTAAATACATGCAGTACCAATGCATGCACCTCACCGGCTAGCTCATCCGCTAATACCTTATAGATCATTTGGTGACGCGCGACCGGGCGCTTACCTTCAAAAAGGTCACTCACAAGCGTTAAATTAAAATGAGAATTCGCGGCTGGCCCAGCATGCATGTGGCTTTCATTCAAAAGGATCAATTCTTGAGGAGCAAATTCTTGCTCAATTTTACTGCGAATTATCTGGTCCATGGTCATACCTTGTGTGTTTGTCATATCGTATTTCTCATAAATAGTACTGCCTCTTTATGATGGCTCAGATATACTAGCGCCATCATATTGCACGTCGAGTAAAACTCGGTATTGTATACGTAATCAATTAAAAAAACGGATCTGAATCATGCAAACCCCAGAACTGACCAATACCCAAGCCCTTATTGACCGCTATTATACCGAAGAGAAAGCAAAAAAAGAGCAAGCCTTAACCCGCGCATCACTAGATATTCAATTAGATGCGAATGACTTAGCCATGTTAAACATCATTGCCAAGCGTTTTGATAAAGCTCGTGATGAACTTGCCAAAGATATTTTAAGTAATGCACTTATCGACTTACTCACTCAGCTAGAGCCTGGCGAACGTAAACTCATCGCCCGCGACGCAGATGAAATGGGCAGCTCAATGGCCCGTGAAATTGCAGAAGAAAACGGTTTAAAAGAAATCGAACATAAGCCTAATGTTTGGACTGGCCACGAACGTAATATTGCCCGTGCAGAAAAAAAGCGTGCTAAAGAATTAGAAGAAGCGCGTAAAGCGGCTAAAAAAGCCCAAGCCAGTGCCGATTTTAGTGAAGAAGTTGCCGCCAGCAATGAGTCTACGCCACAGGAAGTGGCCCAGCAGCAGACTGCTGAAGAAGCGTCTACTATAGAAGCGCCTACTGCAGAAGCGCCTGCGCAAGAATCAAATTCACAAGAAAATGTGCAACAGATCACAGAATCTACCCCTGCTGAATCAGAAGCAGAAGCAGAAGCAGAAGATACGAGCGAAGTGGCCTAATAGCCCCGTTCATATCCGCGTTACCGTAAGCGGTAACCTTTATAAATAGGCCTATTTAATAGGCCTATTCTTTTTTTATTTTTAGCTTTACTGGAAAATTATTTTTATGGCCATTAACTGGTTCCCTGGGCACATGAACAGAGCCCGCAATCAAATCGAAGAAGCAATGCCTGATATCGACTTGATCGTTGAAGTTTTAGACTCTCGCCTACCTTATTCCAGTACCAACCCCCTTGTTGATGAATTGCGCGTTGGCAAACCTTGCATCAAGGTACTCAACAAAGCCGATCTTTCCGATCCTAAAATCACCAAATTATGGATTGAGCACTTCGAAAAGCAAGACAATACCCACGCATTGGCCCTCATAGCAGAAGATCATAAGCAGAGCCAAAAGCTGATTCAACAGATTAAAAACATTGTCGGCCAAAGCGAAGATAAGAAAACCAATATCCGCGTGATGATAATGGGGATTCCCAATGTGGGTAAATCAACGTTAATCAACTCATTAGCGGGCCGCTACATTGCCAATACCGGCGATGAGCCTGCGGTAACCAAACGCCAGCAAATGATCGACCTTAAGAACGGCGTTGTATTAAGCGATACCCCAGGAATCTTATGGCCTAAGTTCGAAAATTTTCATAGTGGCTACCGTCTAGCCACCAGCGGCGCGATTAAAAATACCGCTATGGAATATGAAGACGTTGCGATGTATGCCTTAGAGTATCTTGCTACGGCCTACCCAGAAGCGCTAAAAGCTCGTTATAAGCTAGATGTATTGCCAACCTCCGGTGAAAGCCTGCTCGATATGGTAGCGCGTAAGCGTGGCTGTATTCGCAGTGGTGGCAAAGTCGATTTGCATAAAGCTGGGGAAATTGTATTACATGAATTCCGCTCGAGTAAGATTGGAAAACTTAGTTTAGAAACCCCCGAAATGATGATCGCTGAAGAAATAAAAGCCGAAGAGCTACGTTTGGAAAAAGAAGCCGCCAAGGCTGAAAGAAAACGTTTAGCACTTAAAGGCAAACGTTTCCAAACTCCCAAGAAAGAAAGACCGCCTAAATAAGCTTACCGCTAGCCTAAGCGCTGAGTCAGCAAGGTTATTCTTTGCTGGCCAAGCGCTTTACAAGCCTTAGCAATAAATAGCTTCCTTTTATAAAAACTTCACTTCATAAAAACTTCCCTTTATAAAAAGAGGCATATCCTAGATTGAAACTGAGCAAACGATTAAGCCAGATTGAAGCACTCATCGGTCACGACTATACCCACATTTGGGATACCTGCTGTGACCACGGTTTTCTAGGCACTCACTTAATCGAACAACAGAGAGCAGCCCACGTTCATTTGGTCGATATTGTGCCGGAGCTAATTTCACCACTCGATGACAAACTCAAGGCACTGTTTTCTAATGCTCACGGCTCTAAGTGGCAAACCCACTGTTTAGATGTTTCAAAGCTTCCGCTGCAGCAATATGAAGGTAAGCATTTAGTCATCATTGCAGGTATCGGTGGCGATCTAATGATTCAGTGTCTCAAGAAGCTGCTAACTAATCATCCAACAGCCGAAATTGATTTCATACTCTGCCCTATCCGTCAGCTTTATAGCCTTAGACAACAGTTGATTGCATTCGATATGAGACTAAAACAAGAAGTCTTGCTGAAAGAGAATAATCAGTACTACGAAATTTTGTATGTTAGCAGCCAAAAAGGTAGTCACCCAAAAGAGCCGCCATTAAGCTGTATTAATCCAGTAGGCCGTGAAATTTGGCAAGCAGAAAACGAAGAACAAACCAAGATAGTAGAAGAATACAGAGAGATCACACTGCAGCATTATAAAAGAATGCTGCGAGGTACTAATAACCCAGCCTTAAATGAAATCATTCAAGCCTATCAAGCGACGAATGTCTGTAAATAGCAGCTGTAACTGGCAGCCGTAACTCGTACCGATCACCAGCACCTGCACAACTGATAACAGCATTAGTCTATTTTAACAAATTGCAGCAGCTCTTCACCTTGCACATCTAAAAACTTAAGTCTTAAGCCATTCAACTCATACGTTTTAATACGGCTAAATTGCTGGTTAAAACGATCAGCAATATCCATCGGCTGACAATACATGCGCGTACTACCGACTGGGCCAAAAATAATCGACTTATTATCAATAAATTCGATACTACCAAAAAAGTTGTTACAGCCATCATGGCCGTTCAACGTCATCTCGCGTAAATGAATTTCCAGCCGCGGTCTTTGCGAACGTCCTAATACCAGCGCTTCCCCCGCCATGGTTTCTAACGCCCAAATATCATTCAATATTTGGCTAGCGTTAGAATCTTCACCGGATAACTGAGCGATCAAGGCCCCATCGCCTTGGTAAGTATCGTTCAGCGAGCACGCCGATAAAAACGCCGCCAATAAGATCAATAAGGTTTTAGATACGTTCATCATGCATTATTCCTCTAATGCCATCGCAGCCATTTTCATCGTGCTGTCAAAAGATGCCGCACCACCGATGAATAAACCGTTATGGCAAAACATAGCATCATCAAGTTGAGTGACGTCTTGTAGTGCTTTATCAGACAAACCCGCCCAGGCTTTTGGCAATGATTTACGGTTTTCAAATGAGCCAGGCTCAACAGGAACCGTTTGAATTCTCCACTGACCCGAATCAGAAGGATAAACCATAAATAAAGCGTCTTCAGACAAAGCATGTACCGTGCGTTTCCACGGCGTATATTGCTCTAAAACAATCACTCGTGGGTCTTCTGCCTGCTCAATCGCTTTAGCGACAATCGACTTAGCACTAATACCACCACTGGCCGACGCAATAAATCGCGTTAATACACGAGAAGCAAAGGCAACCGCCTCATCAAAACACACATCGTAGTGGCTTTCTTCTTCCCAAGTCGGGTTAAACATTGAAATGGTTTGGCTAAGGCTAATGCCCTTAGAAACCCCTTCAGCATGGCCACAATCAATCGCATCAATCGTAGACACAAGGCTAGAATCGACCGAGTTAGCAACATCTTGGTTACCACCACAGATTTCTAAACCGTATTTCTTCCAAACCAAACCAAACGAAGAATAAGGAATACCATTTTCACGCTCACCCGCACCACCACGCTGATGATGATCAAAACGTCCGGTCTCAGGGTCGTATATACCACCCACATCGATTACTACATCAGCCTTGCCAATCACCTCTAAATCACGGGTACGAACAAGGTTAAATGCCGGAAAAATATTCTTCAAAGCGGCAATACTAAAAACATCATCGGCATGAAAATTACCGTTGTGCGTTGCTATGGTTATATCAGTCATTTTTAGAGTCATATAGAAAATAATAAGAAGGCAACACGGGCCAATAACCCGTGTTTTCTGAGAAGTTGTTCGATGAATTAATACTGAGGATTCTATCGCAATACAGCAGACAAAAACAGCACGATCATTGCCTGCAACAGTGTATTAACGCTAAAAAAACAAACTTACTGCCCAATCCCTCGAACAAGAGGAAGCTCTTTTTTACCCACGTTTCTCACGTATTTAGCGTCGGGCTGAGGGCCGGTTGTTGAATAAATGACAACTTCCATACCTGTCACTTGAATACCGTCTTTACCCGACTTGATGTAGACACCACCGGGAAAGCGCCCCATGGTATTGTGCCAACCCGTATTATTTTCATTTAGCCAATTCTGCAATTCAGCATGGGCAGGATCGGTTTCTGACAGGCTTATTTTATTCTTGCTGTCGGTTACCACATACGCATCGACGTTGGGTTCCAACTGAATATCAATGGTTTCGGTGCACCCAGATATTAATAATAAGGAGGCCAAAAAAGTAAATAACGCGATGGAAGTAAAGGGAGTTTTAGTCATGGTATACGGCTCTCTATCAACATTACCGATACGATACATGAAATTGCAGTCTCCATGGGCTGATATACATCAATAACTGAATAATAAAGACTCATGAGTTATACCTAAGCAACAATCGATAGAGCACGAGTTCCAATCTGATCTGCCAAAACTACGTTATCGTTACCCTCAAAAAAATGGCTGCCCTCTTTAACGGCTACTTCGGTATTAATAACGAGCAAGACTGGCTTTTTGCACTTTCGTCGCCCCACTTCTAAAGCGATCTCTTTATTCGGTGACAAATGCACATATTGCCTGCCCATGGGCAACAGGCCTTGCTGCATAATGCTCAAGGCCGCTTCTGGGCTAGTGGCATGATAAAGCGCCATTGATGTATCAGGCACATATTCTGTCTTGGCTATCAAGCCCGGTAAAGAGTGCCCATATGATGCACGAACTTTACCATCGACTATTTCGTGGCGTGTCTTTTCTGAACTTGCAATCATCTGTGCGATATCTTCTACGGTAATCAAAGGTAGCACTTGATCCAATGCGCCGTTAATGGCTGTTAAGATATCAACCAGTTTAACAAAACCTTGATCGTCCAATTCCAGTTCGTATAACCAAGGCTCATGACGCAATGCATGAGACAAAGTTTGACTTAATAACTTCTGCTGCTTTTTAGTTAACATTAACCATTCTGCACTAGGTGATACTTCTATTATGAATTAGGAGACAAATTAAAAATTTCATTATGGAATGTTCCATAATTCATTTTCCTAGGTAGGTTACGGCTATATTGTAGGCCACCGAATTGATCTTCTATATAACACTGAAACGACCCTTTAGGATGCTTTTCCCATTCACCAATAGCATGCAGGGTAGTGAAGTCTTCTAACATTTTGAAGTGGTGCGGCCAGCTATCAAATGGCCTTTCAAATAATAGATGACTATCGATTAAGCCTTTAAGCTCTTCTCGCCCCGGATAGCCGCCTATCAAAAGTAGATGATGAGAAAATAACGATAATACTTGCTCTGGTATTAAACTTCGGCAAATTGGACCAAAATAACCTATATCATTATCTCGCCCCCAAAAGCGACTATAAAGCAGCGCTTCTTCGGCATAAACATCGGTAATATAATCACTGTCTTTTTTATCTTGATGCCGATCTTTAAATAAACCTTTTACTTGCAGCATGGATTGCGGATGTAAATCAGGTTCAAACTGCGCAAGCTCAATACACGCGCGATACTGCCAAACCCGACAAGGGGTTAATGCACACCAGCCTAGATAAACATTATCAAATTCATCCAATCAAGGCAATCAAGGGGTCAGAGTAGAATGCCACTAAGTTAAGCCATCCTTGGGTGGCTTGCCCTTATCAAATCTAATTTCAATTCAGCCCTAGGATTGACCATAAGCTTAAATGGCTTAGGCCTTCTCTTTATAACTCTAGGCTCGACCCTGTTTTCACGTTTAAAAAGCACACTTTCACTGATTGCTTTTAATAACTTTGGCAATAAATTCAATGCATTTTTTTCACGAAAAGCATGTGTAAAGCCAAGCAATATTTGCTGACATGATTTAAAGCTGATGTCATCTGGGTTAATTTTCTTCTTAGTACCATTATATGCCAGTCGTTTAAGTGAATTGTAAACGATGAAGTACATCAGCATTTCTTTCTCTACCATATCAGGTGTTTTGCAGCGTAATATATCCATTCCCAAAGTGGTTTTTAAGTCTCTAAAATACAATTCTACATTCCATCTTTTTAAGTACACTTTTTTTATTTCTTCTGCAGGATACTTATTATGATCTAGTAGAGTAGTGACAATATAAAAATCTTTCGGGCGATACCCCGGAATGTCCATTTTCACTTTAATCTGCCTAACTGGGATAGAGCTAGGGTACTTATTCCATTCATTTGAGTTATCGTAAGTTCGATTTTTAGCTGTTTTATTCCAAGTAACCAGCAAGTCATTTTCACCTAGAATTTTATTCGCATCCTGAATTTTTACAGGCTTTCTTTTTGCCAGCCCTACAATAGAATCAACTCCCATTGTTTTAAGGTTAACCATGTCTGCAAAGCAAACAAAACCCTTATCTCCTAGGAATATATCGTTGCTTTTAAAAATCCCAAATTGCTTTCTGAACAGTGGGAGTTCATGTGATTTTTTATTGCCGACTCGGTAGCTTAGGGCGACACCTGAATAAAGATCGAAGCAAGCACATATACGAGCCTGCGGAAACCCACATCCAATTTTCTGCCCTAGAGGTTGTGGGAAATCGGTTTGATTAGCCTGTGTGTCAGCCATGGATACTCCTGTTCCATCAGCAACAATAACTCTTCTCCCACCAAGTAGTGAATTGCTTTTTATTGTGGGCTCTGGTGTAATTTGAAATATTGATTTTAGCAACTCTACTGGTAATTTTTTTCGCGCCTGACAGTAAGCAGATGTGGAGTTTGAAGGCAAAGCTTTATCTCTAATAAGTAGTGACGCTCTAAGTTGATTAACAACCGACTGGCAGCCACCATCAGGATTGAGGAGCTGATAAAAAAATCCCCAAAATGTATTCTCTAAGCTAAACAGACGTTTTCGTGTGCCTTTTTTGAACTTATCATCAAAACTTGATTTAGGGATGTAACGAGATAATATATTGCTTAGATCCGTGATAGAGCGTGCCTGAATCAAACGTTCATTATCCAAATATTTTTGTATCTCTGTTTTTGGTTTTTTTCTTAAAGTGGGTAGATGCCAGCCGGGGAATAACGGGGTCATAAGCAAGATTTAGGTGATTAAGTATAGGGATTATTTTATCACTTTTAACCACCCAAAGAAGGCTTAACTTAGTGGCATTCCACTCTGACCCCTTGATCGGCGCTTAAATCAAGGGGTCAGAGTACTTGATTCTTCAAAAACGCTAAAGACTTACGATCCCCGCCATGCTTATCACGACTGATACCTATTTTTTCTTCTATCTTTTTCTTGAATCGATCATCACCTAGAACCCACTCTTTTGAAAGCGCTGCCCTTATTTCGTTTAAATCCAACTCAGGCATCAGGTCTTTAAATAAACTTCGATAAATCTGTTGTCTTTTTTCACTGTTTTTATCAAGCTTTAGATATTCATTATGCGGCGTTATTAATTTTATTTGGCGACCCACCCCGTTATGTTGAAAACTAGACCACGGGTATTCACTTGCGTGGACGACCATACCTGCACGTACTGGATTCAATTCAATATATCGATACACCGTTAATAAGTACCGTTCTGTTTCTACAACACTAGATTTGAATCTACCCTCCCATAAAGTACCTGTACGTTGATGCGCAGAATTAAAATAACGAACATATTTACGCCCCAAACTTTGCATCATTCGACTTATGTCGCCATCGCCCATTGGCGTCACCAATATGTGTACATGATTCGTCATTAAAACGTAGGCATGAATGGCTACACCCGATGATTCTGCCGAGTCTTTTAGATACGTTAAATACGTTGCGTAATCTTGTTCGGTGTAGAAACAAGGTTCACGGTTATTACCACGCTGAACAATGTGATATGAACATCCTTGTATAAATATACGAGGTAGGCGCGCCATTAGAAATTCCTTTTCTAAATAATAGTCACGCCTATAAAATCAGTTTAGCTTTCAGCAATCAATCAGGTAAAAGTCTAAAATCAAGCACTCTGACCCCTTGATGAGGTAAAAGTCTAAAATCAAGCACTCTGACCCCTTGATGGACCCCTTGATGACCACCCCTTGATGACCACCCCTTGATGACCCTTGAGGTGACCCCTTGATGGATGGACCCCTTGGTGAGGGCATAAAAAAGGCCAGCAAAAGCTGACCTTAATTCAAGCACTAATATCAAACATTCATTAATCGTCTGAATTAGCACCAATTTTATGGATCGACAAATCAGCACCGTTAAACTCAGATTCTTCATCTAAGCGAATACCTACAATTTTATCGACTAAGCCGTAAACGATAAAGCCACCGGTCAAAGCAACAGCTACACCGGTTAGCGAACCAATTAGCTGAGACATAAAGCTCACGCCGCCCATTCCGCCGAAGGCTTCTAAGCCAAAGATACCAGCTGCAATACCGCCCCATAAACCACACAAACCGTGCAATGGCCATACACCTAATACATCATCAAATTTAGGAAATTTGTTTTGTACATACGTAAAAGCAAATACGAACAGACCACCGGCCAGCGCACCCACGAATAACGCACCAATAGGATGCATTACATCAGAGCCTGCGCATACAGCAACCAAACCCGCTAGCGGACCGTTATGAATAAAGCCTGGATCTTTCTTACCCACAACCATCGCCGATATCGTTCCGCCAACCATCGCCATTAAGCTATTTACGGCAACTAAGCCCGAAATGCCTTCAATTGTTTGTGCTGACATCACGTTAAAACCAAACCAACCAACGGCTAAGATCCAAGCACCTAAAGCTAAAAACGGAATATTTGAAGGTGCGAAAGCAACTACTCGGCCATCACGATAACGGCCCTTACGAGAACCCAATATCAAGATCGCGGCAAAACCAATCCAACCACCCACACCATGAACAACAACTGAACCCGCAAAATCATGGAAGCCTGCACCATAAGTTGCTTCTAACCACCCTTGAAAGTTGAAGCCTAAAACCGTATTACCATTCCAGATAATGCCTTCAAAAAATGGATAAACCAAAGCAACGATCATCGAGGAGGCAATCAGCATCGGGTAGAACTTAGCACGCTCTGCAACACCGCCAGATACGATGGCAGGAATGGCGGCCGCGAAGGTTAATAGAAAGAAGAATTTAACCAACTCATAACCATTCTTTTCAACTAACTCATTAGCGCCGACTAAAAAATCCATGCCATAGGCGATTTGATAACCGACAAAGAAATACGCAATGGTTGAAATACCGAAGTCGGTTAAGATTTTAACCAAGGCATTCACTTGGTTCTTATGGCGGACGGTTCCTACTTCTAAGAAGGCAAAGCCTGCGTGCATGGCTAATACCATGATCGCCCCTAGTAGAATGAACATCGTATTTGAACTTTGAACTAAAGTTTCAACCGCACTCGATACACTTGCTATATTTTCTGTCGCCACGTTAAGGCCCCTTTACACATTTTTATAAAGCCTAGCGATCAAACCAGACAATGACTATTTAGCTAGACAAAGCAGGTATCGTACCAGTTTGTCATCATTGGCAAAATTCGAAGCAAAAAAAAGCGCTTCATTTCTGTGCAATGACAGTAATGAAGCGCCCTAGAAAGAAGCCTAGTATTTTATTACTTCTTTTTTCCGTGTTTTATTTCGAAGCAGTGATGGATGTTAGCGCGTCGTGCATAATCATTAGGCACTGATTTAGCGCTTACATTCTCAATAGTGAACTGTTTTAGTGCACTCTCATCCATATCGAATTTTCTTAGGTTGTTCGAGAAGATCAAAAGACCGTGCTTGGTCAAGCGTGCCATCGCCATTTCGATCAATTCAACATGGTCACGCTGAATGTCCAAAATACCTTCCATCTTCTTTGAGTTAGAGAAAGTCGGCGGATCCATAAAGATCAAGTCGTACTTCTCTTCTTCAGTTTGGTCTTGAATGGTTTTCAACCACTCTCGGCAATCTGCTTCAATAAACTGATGCTTTTCATCTTTCTTTTGCGCCTGCTCTTGCGCACCCCAAGGGTTGGTCACGGTTCGTGAGCTGCCTCGAGCATTGTCTTTGCTCGGCATTGCTGCAACTTTACCTTGATTACCTTGGGTCGTTCTTTCCAATAAACCATTTAAATGGAAGTTATCTTCAGCCCAGTTTAAATAGGTCTTAGATAAATCTACCGATGTGGTTGTTTTTGCCCCAGCAACCGCAGCATGAACACTGGCTGTCGCGGTATAACAGAACAGGTTTAAGAAACGCTGACCTTTTGCAATCGATGCAATTTTCATTCGTGTAGGACGGTGATCTAAGAATAACCCCGTATCCAAGTAATCTTGTAAATTCACCCAGATCTTGGCATTACCTTCGATCACTTCCATGCGGCGCGATTCGGCCTCTTGCTGGAAGTCGCTATTACGCTGGTATTGCTTCTTACCCGACTGACGCTCACGGCGCTTTAGTACAATATTCTCTTTGGCGATACCAGTTACTTCTGGTAATACTGCTAAAAGATCTAAAATACGGCGCTCAGCTTTGGCCGGTTCAATGGTTTTAGGTGCTACGTATTCTTGTACGTGCAAACAATCGTTATACATATCGATAGCGACTGAATATTCAGGCAAATCAGCATCATAGATACGGTAACAGTTAATGTTCTCGCGCTTTGCCCACTTACGTAACGGCTTTAGATTCTTTTTAAGACGGTTAGCAAAGGCTTCAACTGGACCTCTAATGGCCGTTGTCAGCACGGTCATAGAACGCTCATCACAGGCATTAAAGACCAAGAACGTACATGGAATAGCACCGTTATAAAAACTGTACTTTTTGTGCATGGGGCGGCGAATACTGCGCGCCAAATCAACATTACCGGTGATCATCGCCATACCCCAGTCAGGTAAGGTCGCACGAGTTACTTCATTCAACTCATTATATAAAGGTGCAAGCTGAGGCAATTCAGATAAACGCTCACCATAAGGTGGGTTACAAATAATCAAACCGCCTTCTTTAATCGTCTTTTCACGTAACCATAACTCTTGGAACGACTTAGATTGAATTTGAACTTTCTCATCCAGGATATCGTCGCCCACACCAGCGCGAGAGAAGTTAGACAGCGTCGCTTCCACCTGAAAAGGGTTGTTTTCATAACCAAAGAACTGACTTTCCATCGCAGCAAGGCCATCGGTGCGGCGTTGACGCGCTTCGTCAACGATGGTTTTCCAAACACCACGATCATGCAATTTCAAGGCTTCGAAGCCCTGCACCTGGCGATTCAAGCCTGGTGCAATATCAGCAGCCATCAGCAAGCCTTCAATTAATAACGTACCCGAACCACACATAGGATCGAGTAAGTTTTCACCCTTGGCCGCACGTGCAGGCCAACCGGCACGAATCAATAACGCCGCCGCTAAGTTTTCTTTTAACGGTGCCTGGCCTGGCATCAAACGATAGCCACGTTTATGCAAGCTATCACCGGCGATGTTTAAGCTGATAGTGATTCGGCCATGGCGTAACTGCACTTCAATCTTTACGTCAGCGTCTTTATCAACATTTGGACGAGCGCCAACGTCTGCGCGGAAGCGATCACAAATAGCATCCTTAATTTTCTGACCACCAAACTGAGTATTATTAACAAACTCAGATTTGCCGTGAAAATCGATGCGAATACTTTTATCAACCGTGAAATATTCAGACCATGGGATGTCATACGCCACATCGTACATCTGGTCGATATCGTCTACCTGACTTTCTTTTAGAGGCAGTAATAATCGCGTGGCGAGCCTTGTCCATAGACAAAAACGGTACGCCAGCTCAAGGTCGCCCAACCAGCTAACGCCCAAGTGACTTTCTTTAATCACTTCTCCGCCTAACTGTCTGATTTCATCAGCTAATAGTTGCTCTACGCCTTTTGGACATACGGCAAATATTTCGCGCGGTTGACCCATTGTTAATTCTTGCATGCTCTGCACACCTAATTTGTCAAATAGCTGATTGTTTTAAGAACCAGATTTAATAGATAAAAATAATCGTTACAGCCGAGCCGTTAACGCGGTACAACATGTCATGGCATTAAGAACATGAGTGCACATTCTTGATGCCTGACTAAAAGCCTGCGTAGGTTTGCTTTAGGAAATTTACCTTGAGCGTCTAACCTTTAGCTTTTCTGAGTTTAGCAGGCTTACTGTTTAATATTTTGAGTGAGGATAATACTCTATGAAGAAACAGAAACGCGACCAACAGCAACGCGCTTTTACACGTGGTTACCTAGCCGGCGCCGAGCGTCGCTCCAAAGATCTTGCCCCATCGGGCCCAGCACACGAATCATGGATGTCGGGCTGGCGAGAAGGTCGATCAGACAACTGGGACGGAATGACCGGGGTATCAGGCATTCACAAACTAACTCTCTAACGCACTTCTAAAATAATTCATTCATTTCTCCCTTTCGGGAGACAGTAAAAAAAGAAAGCCCAGCATAGTTCTGGGCTTTCTTTTTTGTCTCACATACTGCGTTATTATTTATTACGCGCGATATGAGCGGAAATGGCATCGACGCTTTCACGAATCAATTCGGGTCCACGGAAAATAAAACCACTGTAAATTTGTACTAATTGAGCGCCTGCCTCAATTTTTTCTACCGCACCGGCACCCTCTAAGATACCACCTACACCAATCACTGGCAGCTTACCATCAAGCGCAGCCACTAGTGCAGCCACGGTTTCGGTCGCTGAGTCTTCTAAAGGAGCACCACTTAGGCCCCCCGCTTCTGCACCAAACTTGTGTCCTTCTACCCCTTCACGAGATAGCGTGGTATTGGTTGCAATAACACCATCTATATTATTTTTGATCAATGTTTCTGCTACCAAACGAACATTCTCTTCGTCCATATCCGGAGCAATTTTCACCAATACAGGCTTATAGCCAAATTCTTCAGCAAGTTCTAGCTGACGCGCTTTAATAGGCGCTAATAACTCATCTAAAGTATCGCCAAACTGCAAGTCACGCAGCCCTGGAGTATTCGGAGAAGAAATATTCACCGTAATGTAAGTCGCGTATTCGTAGACTTTGTTTAAGCAAATCAGATAGTCATCAACGGCTTTTTCTACAGGCGTATCAAAGTTTTTACCGATATTGATGCCCAATACACCTTTAAACTTAGCTTTTTTAACCTGTTCAACTAGATGATCAACACCTTTATTATTGAACCCCATACGGTTGATAATGGCTTGTTTGTCAGCAAGACGGAATAAGCGTGGCTTGGGATTACCTGGCTGAGGGCGAGGAGTAATGGTTCCAATTTCGATTGATCCAAAGCCTAAACGAGCGAATGCATCAATATAATCGCCGTTTTTATCCAATCCGGCTGCTAGGCCTACTGGGTTTGGGTAGGTAATACCCATTACTTCAACAGGGCAATCTGGAATTTTAGGCGCTATATAAGACAATAAAGATAAACGCTCTGCAGCGCCAAGCATATCAAGGCCAAGTTCATGAGACGTTTCGCCACTCATTTTGAACATTACTTTTCGTACTAAACCGTACCAATCGAAACCTGACATTATCTTCGCCTTTTGAGTTTTGCTTAAGTTTGAAATTTGCTTAAGGTTGCACACGCTAAAAATCGCGCACAGTATACGATAGTAAGGTTAATTTTTAAACGTTTAAAGCCTTCAAGTCCGGCATTAAAAGGCGATTTATAGCGATATTAGAGCTATATGAGAGTGATATTAGAGCTATATGAGAGTGATATATTCGTTTACAGTATGAAGCACTTAACTTAATGCAACGCCGGCTTAATCCAGCCGTGAAATACCATCAAATTTATTATTGGCATCGAAGCATATTTTGAACGTACCGTGAATGCCTTCATGGCCTACCACATTTTTTAAAATCCCTGCCGGAAAGCGGACAATACGACCATCTGTCGCAGTAGCAACTACGGTATGTACCTGCCCTTGATAAAAGTTGAGATAATCTTCACGAGATATATGGAGGGAAACGATAATTTCTTTCATCACCGGATAATAGCCAACCTGCTTAACGGCTTCAAGCACTTGTCCTAAACTGATAGAATGGCGCATGAATGAATTAAAAACCCTAATTAGCCAAGCTTGGCAAGCCCGCAGCGACCTTCGTGTACAGTGGCAAGATGAACATACCGATTGTTACCGTATATTTCATGGTACCAACGAAGGCGCACCTGGAACGACCCTCGATCGTTACGGCCCCTTAGTCATATTACAAACCTTTCATACTTCGCTCAGCGATGATGAATTGGCTCAAGTCCGAGCATTTAGTGATGAGACCTTCCCAGAGCTTCACGTTGTCTACAACGATCGCAGTCGTGACAATTCGCGCATTGAAACAGGCGATGATGAGCATGAGTTGGATAGCACCCCAATGGATGCGCAGGAGCTAGGGATTAAATATCGCGTTCAAGGTCGCCATCAGGGACAAGACCCTTGGCTATTTTTGGACCTGCGTTCAGGTCGACGCTATGTAAAAGCCCAAAGCGAAGGAAAAACTGTTTTAAACTTATTTTCTTATACGTGCGGAATTGGTATTGCAGCGGCAATGGGCGGCGCAAAACGCGTCGTCAATGTCGATTTTGCAGAGTCGTCATTAGCGGTTGGCATCGAGAATGCGAAGCTAAATAACCTTAAACAAGTCGAGTTTATTCAATCGGATGTGTTTCCGGCCATTAAACAGTTCGCCAATATGCCCATTGCCGTGCGCCGTGGTAAAAAACTGCCTAAGTATCCTAAGCATAAGCCCGAACAGTTTGATTTGGTCTTTTTAGACCCACCTCGCTGGGCTAAAAGTGCCTTTGGCAATGTCGATTTAATTCGAGATTATCAATCACTGTTTAAGCCAAGCTTGTTAGCGACGAAAGACGGCGGTCAATTAATTTGCTGCAATAACGTCGCTCAGGTTGATCGTGATGAGTGGTTAGACTCATTAAAACGTTGTGCAATTAAAGCAGGTCGCCCTCTTAAGAGTATTGAAATGTTATTGCCCGATGCTGACTTTCCTAGCCCAGACGGTAACCCACCTTTAAAAATTGCTATCTGCCAGCTTTAGCGTTGTCATTCATGTGATAACTCTTGCTTTAATAACTCTTGCTTTAATAACTCTGGCTCTGATAACTCTGGCTCTGATAACTCTGGCCTTAATAAATCAGATTAATTGGTTTATTTAAACGCATAAAAAAGGGCTAATACTATTGAATAGTATTAGCCCTTTTTTGTCAGTCTGACGAAATAACCACGTTGTTAAAAGAACTTATCAGCTACCGTCAGAAGAAAGATGCTTACTGGCTTGTGCCAGATCAAGCAACTCACGCAACGCCACTGAATACATCGCGTATTCCGCTTTGTCGGACGCTCGAAGCTCATCCAGCATACGCTGCCAACGACTGACTAGGTGCGGATGGGCGGTCTTCCACTTATCCATCAATTCCACCATTCCCATTTCACCACTATCTGCCGTATTTAATACAGACACCGTCAACGAGCGTAGCTGCCAATCCATATCATCACGGAAGGCTTCACGTGCTAAACCTTGCCAGTTTGATTTAACCTCTAAATTATTAATTTGCTCTAAGAACCAATTAAGCGATAAGGTTTCACCCACACAGAAATACGCTTCAGCGACTCGTTCGACCGATAGATCGGTCTCATTAGAGGCTTCGATAATACCCAATGCAGAGAATAAGGAACTCGCTCCTGCCGCCAATGATGAAACATCCTCGGGTACATTTTGCTCCCTATAGCCATCAAACCGTTTCTGCCACGATTTTTGAGTCGAGCCTTTAAGCCATTGCGCCAAATTCTGCCTAACCGAATCAGCACTCGCCTTGAACGATTTAACCTCAGCCGCAACATCCATATCAGAATGACGATTGCGTAAAAACCAACGACTGGCGCGCCTTACTAATCGCATTAAGCGGCTCATCATATCTGCCTGAACATGGGCCGGAATTTGATAATCTAACGCTTCGATGTGTGACCACAATTCGTGTAATCCAAATACATCACGGGCTGCAACATAAGCCCTCGCCACCTCAACAACAGTTGCGCCGGTCGATTCAGTCAGGCGGTTTACAAAAGTAATCCCCATATAGTTCACTAAATCGTTCGCTAACTGGGTTGCGACAATTTCTGAGCGCAGTTTATGATTCATCACAGGGCCGTGATAATCATCCACCAGCTTTTGTGGAAACGCCGTTTCTACAATCGTGCTTAAGTAAGTATCTTGACTGATTGCCTCTAAATTAAGACGTTCTTTTAGATCTGCCTTGGCATAAGAAATTAAGATCGATAACTCTGGTTTGGTTAAACCTTGGCCATTTAGCTTACGCTCAGAAATCGTTTCTTCATCAGGCAAGTATTCCAAAGCTCGGTTTAATTTCCCTGACTCTTCAAAGTCTCGAATTAAACTCACATATTCATCCATGCGCTCTTCACATTCTCGATGCGCTAGAGCAATGGCTTGGGTTTGGCGGTAGTTATTAGACAGCACAAGTGTCGATACCGCATCCGTCATATCCATAAATAGTTTATTACGCTGTTTCATCGTCATGTCGCCAGAAGCAACAATTTCGTTCAGCATGATTTTGATATTTACTTCATGATCTGAGCAATCAACCCCACCGGCGTTATCGATAAAATCAGTATAAGATGAGCCTCCAGACAGCGCAAACTCTACACGCCCTAGCTGTGTCATACCTAGGTTGCCGCCTTCACCAATGACTTTTGCACGAACCTGATTGCCATTAATTCTCACGGCGTCGGTGGCTTTATCACCAACATCTGCATGGCTCTCGCGACTGCCTTTAATGTAAGTACCAATACCACCATTCCAAATCAAATCGACGGGGGCTAATAGCAGTGCTTTGATCAGCTCTGTTGGTGCAAGCTCATCTTGAGTTATATCAAATCGGGCTTTCATCTCTGGGCTAATCTTGATGGATTTAGCACTGCGTGAAAATACCGCCCCACCTTTCGAAATTAAGCCTTTATCAAAGTCATCCCAGGTTGATCGAGGCATTTCAAATAAACGTTTACGCTCAATATAGGTTGATGCTGACTCAGGATTAGGGTCAACAAAAATATGCATATGGTTAAACGCTGCTGTTAAGCGAATGTGTTCTGATAACAGCATGCCATTACCAAAAACATCCCCCGCCATGTCGCCAACACCGACTACGGTAAAATCTTCTTCTTGCACATTTAAGCCAAGCTCACGAAAGTGTCGCTGAACAGAAACCCAAGCGCCTCTGGCAGTAATCCCCATTTTCTTATGGTCATAACCAATTGAGCCACCGGAGGCAAATGCATCCCCCAGCCAAAAACCACGTTCAACGGCAATACCATTAGAAATATCTGAGAAAGTCGCCGTTCCTTTATCCGCAGCCACTACCAGATAGACATCATCTTCATCGTGGCGCACCACCTCCACAGGAGGAACAACCGCGCCATCAACCAAGTTATCCGTGACGTCTAAAAGTGAACTAATAAACGTTTTGTAACACGCAATGCCTTCTTTTAACCATTGGTCTCGCGACATATCGGGAGTGAGTTTTTTAGCAACAAACCCCCCTTTAGCACCAACAGGAACGATGACTGCGTTCTTAACTTGCTGCGCTTTTACTAAACCTAATACTTCGGTACGGAAATCCTCATCACGATCCGACCAGCGCAAGCCCCCACGTGCAACCTTGCCACCGCGCAAATGCACACCTTCTACTCGAGGTGAGTATACAAAAATCTCAAACATTGGCCGTGGTAATGGCATGTCTGTAATTTGATGAGGGTTGAGCTTAAACGAAATGTAATCTTTAGCGCTGCCGTCTTCATTGCACTGATAGAAGTTGGTTCGTAATGTCGCTTTTATTAGCTCTAAATAACGACGTACAATTCGGTCTTCGTTTAATTGCTCGACGCCATCCAGTGCAAGCATGATTTGCTCTTCAAGAACGGAAAACGCTGCTTGTCTTTGTTCAATCGTCCATTCTGGATGCAGGCCAAATCTCACTTCAAAAGCTTGCACCAGCAAACGACTGATGTTGATGTATCGGCATAAAGTCGCAGCAATCGATACTTCACTAATGCCAAAACGAATTTGTTTCATGTAGCGCGCATAACCACGCAACATGGCAATTTCTCGCCAACCAATTTCTGACCCTAAAACCAGTTTATTAAAGCCATCACTTTCAGCATGACCATGCCAAATATTTTTAAATGTTTCTTGAAATAGCCCTTTAACTGCCTGCATATCAATGCGTTCTGCCAAGGTATATTCTAAAAGAAAATTATGAATCCAAACTTTACTGCCGTCTTCATAATGCACACCATAGGGATGCTCACCAATGACCCGTAATCCAAGGTTTTCTAAAATAGGTAAAACATCTGATAAAGGCAGTACATCGTTAAGATTAAAAAGCTTAAATCGTAGCTGATTCTCCCCCTCTTCTAGCTCACGATAAAAACTCATCGCGATGCCTTTTTCAGGGTGCTGCCTTAGATCTTCAATATGCTGAACATCGGCAACAGCAGTACGCGAACCAAAATCTTCGCGATAACCGACAGGAAATGCTGAGCGGTATATTTGATGATAACGATTCCCTTTTTCTTCACCAACCTGCTCTACCAATGCCGTATGAAGATGGTCTCCCCAGCTGCGCGAGACTTGCTGAATTTTTCGCTCTATTTCTTTATGATCAACATCCCCACTTTCACTATCTTTTAGACGTAATACAAAATGCGTACGAGCCAGAATCGATTCAGAGAAATGAGTATTAAACTCTACAAATTTGGGATCGCAGGCTTCTTCCAAAACCTCCTGAATTTTTGTCCGTAATTCGGTGTTGTAAATATCTCGTGGAGTATACACAAGGCAATATAAGAATTTCCCATACGTGCCTTTACGCAAGAAAGCACGAGTTTGTCGACGCTCTTGAATATTAAGAATGCCGAGGGCGGTATTATAAAGCTGCTCTGAGGTTGATTGTATCAGCTCATCTCTTGGGTACGCCTCAAGTATACGGTTAATTTCTTTGCCGTTATGACTACTCTTATCGAAGCCAGATAATTTTCTAACTTGCTGTAACTTCTGACGAATCAAAGGAATGTTATTAGGGCTATCAATATAAACAATCGAAGTATATAACCCCATAAAGCGAATGCCGCCAATGACCTCCCCTTTTTCATTGAAGCGTTTTACGACAATATAATCAGGATACGCTGGACGGTGTATGCGGCTTCGCTCACCAGACTTAAAGAAGTTAACAATATCAGGGCTTAAAACGAAATCCTGAATTTCACCCGGCAGCTCTTCTAAATTACGACGATTATTACTGATTTGATGGTATCTAAAACTGCCTAAATCACCACTTTCACTGCGTTCAATAAAGGTTTTTCCTGCTTTTCTTTCGATCGTAAACTCATCGCAACCCAAAAAAGTAAAATGATCATTTGCCAACCAAGTAAGAAAATCTTGTGACTCTTTAATCTCTTTTTTCGGTTTTTCACAGGGTAGTTCACTTAACCCAGCAGACGCTTTGGCCACACGGTCTTTTAATGCTGAAAAGTCCTCAACGCAATGGCTTACTTCATTGACTATTTCAACTAAGGTTGCAGATAAATCATCCAACATATCAATATCAGTATGGCGATCGACTTCAATATATATAATCGATTCTGATTGGCTACTTTCTGAAGGTTTACTAAGCGGAGAAGACGACAGTTTCTTAAAGTCTTTATCACGCTCTAAATGCACAACACACGAGATAATAGAATGCAGCGACATCTGACGACGATTCAGTTCTAGTCGAACCGAATCAATCAAAAAAGGCATTTCTTTAGAAAGCACTTCAATCACGGTATGAGTCGACTGCCAACCGTGTGCTTCAAAATCTGGATTAAAAACCCGCACTTTTGGCGTAGCAACATTATTCTTTTGTATAAACAACCAACATGACACGGTTGCCCCGTACAAGTCTTCCGTATTACGCGCATTTAAATCTGCACAAGGCGCGCCATCATAATAAAGTTCTGCAAATAACTTTATTCGCTCTGCTTGTGCTTTATCATTGCGCTCATCAATCAATCGGTTAAGCGCTGTCAAATCGGGTTTATTCATTGGGTTGCTATTACTCATGAAAGCTATACCTGCAAGTCGGCAAAATGATTCCTTATTATTAGCGTAGACCATAGTTGCGTAGACCATAGTAGCGTAGACCAAAGTAGCGTAGACCAAAGTAGCGTAGACCAAAGTTTTCTTTTAATGCCCGTTCCAGTGCAACAATGATCAAATAACAAACAGGTAGATTTAAAAAACAAACCATCAGCAAACTATGCATTTCCCGAAAATGGACAGACCTTGCTGTAAAGTAGTGTGAAGACGAGAACTTTTACTCAATATCTCTGCTCATAAGCATTGACCTGAGCATTTCATTCAATAAAATCTTGTATGAAATCAAATAATTACATCGTATAGAAAGTGAGCAGCCAAATGCAGCAAGGATTCAAACAGCTATCGCAAGCATTGAGCGCCAACATTATTGGCCAACAGCATTTAATTGAACGCTTATTAATCGCCCTATTGGCCGATGGTCATTTATTAGTAGAAGGTGCTCCAGGCCTTGCAAAAACCAAAGCAATTAATGCTTTGGCCGATCATATTGAAGGTGACTTCAAGCGTATTCAGTTCACCCCAGATTTATTACCCGGTGACATTACCGGTACCGAAATTTATCGCCCAGAAGAAGGCAGCTTTAAATTTCAGCAGGGGCCTATTTTTCATAACCTAATTTTAGCCGATGAAATTAACCGAGCGCCTGCCAAGGTACAAAGTGCTTTATTAGAAGCCATGGCCGAACGTCAGGTTTCTGTGGGGGGCAATACCATGAAGCTAGAAAAGCTCTTTCTAGTCATGGCGACTCAAAACCCCATTGAGCAAGAAGGAACGTATCCCCTTCCCGAAGCGCAGCTAGACCGATTTTTAATGCATGTCGTCATTGGCTACCCGGATGCTGAGGCTGAACAAAAAATTCTTCGTTTGGTCCGAGGCGAGGCGATGGATCAGGCGCCTCATTTAGGTGAGAAGATGACCCAAGCAGATATATTCGCTGCTCGCCAAGAAACGTTGAATTTACATTTAAGTGAATCCGTCGAGCAATACATAGTGCAGCTAGTGATGGCAACGCGTAATCCAGAGCAATACGGTGAAGATCTTGCGAATTGGATCGATTATGGTGCTAGCCCTCGTGGAACTATTGCCTTAGAGCGTTGCGCGCGAGCCCACGCGTGGCTTAATGGCCGAGATTTTGTTAGCCCAGATGATGTTCAAGCGATTGCCCATGATGTTCTACGCCATCGCATTTTATTGAGCTTTGAAGCAGAAGCTAACGGCATGACCACTAACAAGGTAATCAACGAATTGATTACTCGCGTTCCGGTTGCTTAATCATGGGGGCTTCTCAAATTAATAACAGCCAAGGCGGCTTATCCAAAGGCGCGTTAATTGATACCGATAACTTGGTTTCTATACGACACCTCGCCAAGCTTTTGCCGATTCATAAGCAAAAGAAAGTATTGAATGAGATGGCTGGCGTTCACACCTCAAACCTAAGGGGCCGAGGTGTGGACTTTTCTGAAGTCCGGAGCTACCAAGCCGGTGATGATATTCGTGCAATGGATTGGCGGGTAACCGCTCGCACCCAGTCGCCACATATTAAGGTTTTTCGTGAAGAGCGTGAACGCCCTGTCATGGTAGTCTGTGATTTACGCGCCAGTATGTTTTTTGGTACTCAACATGCGTTTAAATCGGTACTGGCGGCCGATATTGTGAGCCTATTTTCTTGGTCTGCGTTAAATAATGGCGATCGCATTGGCGCGTTATTATTTGATGATCACCATGAAACCGATATTCGCCCTAAACCTGGACGTAAACAGGTCATGCACGTATTGCACGAACTGTCTCAGTTTACGCAAGACCAGCAACCTGCTGATTCAGTGGCTGACACCCAGTCTAATACATCGTCAGCCAGCAGCAGCCGTATGGCCGATATGCTACGCCATACCCGTCGAGTTACTCGCCCTGGCAGTACTATTTATTTTATTTCTGATTGGCAAGATTTTGATCAAGATTGTGAGCGCCAGCTGCATCAAATTAGTAAACATAACGATGTCGTCGCAATTAATATCTTCGACGCATTCGAGAAGAACATTTTACCGTTAGGCAGCTATCCACTAACGGATGGTAAGCAGCGCTTACAGCTGGAGTGCTACTCAAAATCACAAGGCTTAGAGCATCAACGAGCCTTTGAACAACGCCAACAAACGCTAAAACAACGGACGTTAAAATTGGGCATTCCCCTGATTAACCTTCAAGCTCAAGATGACATAATCACCGAGCTTCGAAAAGGTTTAGGCCTTGGCCAAATTGCCATGGGGAAAGCGAGTGCCTCGCAGATAGATGGGGGCAAAGGTAAATAATCATGCAAGCATCTATTCCTAACTCAGTGAACCCTAACTCAGTGAACCCTATCTCAGCGAGTCCTAATTCATCACCCGCTGCAGATTTATCGCAATTAAAAGATATTCACCTACCGGAAGCGATCCACGACTGGCCTATCGCATTTGGCTGGTGGATTTTATTGATTTTAATCGTAGTTAGCATAACGGCGGGGATTTATTTACTGCTGCGATATAAAGCTAACACTGCCAATAAGAAAGCGGCTCTAAAAGTACTAGAGCAACAGTTTGCTCAGTATAAAGTCGATCAAGATGCCCAATCATTTCTATTGGGCACAAATCAGACATTAAAACGTTATTGCCTTAAAGCCTACCCACAAGCGGTTAGTCTCTCTGGCACATCATGGACTGATTTTTTAATTCAACATTATAAAAAGCACAGTAAAGCAGATACTTTTAGCGAAGAAATCATCAATGCATTGAGCCAAGGCCTCTATCAGCCAAACTGCCAATTCGATGCGCACACACTTTATAAAACCAGTACTGCATGGTTAAAAAACAATAAACCCGACGCTAAAGTAAACGCTGACAATGCAAGTAAAGGACATTCAAATGATTGATTGGCATTGGCCCTGGGCATTCTTTTTATTGCCATTACCGCTTTTATTTTTCTGGATTTTGCCTAAAGTAAAACAACAAGAAGCGGCATTAAAAGTACCGAGCCTTGCTCTGTGGCAAACATCGACTCAATCGGCACAAATACATACCCAGCGTACTTGGCCTTCCCTAATTCTACCTGCTGTATTATGGCTCGCATTATTAACGGCATTAGCGCGCCCCCATATTCTAGGTGATATTGTTGAAATGCCGACCTCTGGCCGTGACCTAATGTTAGCCGTCGACATTTCGGGCAGTATGGCGATCGAAGATATGAAGTGGCAAGATCGCCCGGTTAATCGTTTATTTACGGTTAAGAAAGTATTAAATGATTTTGTTAGCCAGCGACAAGGCGACCGCTTGGGATTGGTTTTATTTGGTAGTCAAGCGTATTTACAAGCTCCACTTACGTTTGACTGGCAAACCATTCAAACGTTAATGAATGAAGCTCAAATTGGCCTTGCAGGAAAAAAGACCGCCATTGGTGATGCCATTGGTCTTACGATTAAGCGCTTGCAGTCGCATCCCGAACAAAGCCGAGTTGTGATTTTATTAACCGATGGTGCCAATACTGCGGGAGAAGTTGAACCCTTAAAAGCCGCTGAACTTGCGCAACAGAGCAATGTTAAAATATATACTGTAGGCCTAGGAGCCGATGCAATGGAGGTCGCTAGTTTCTTTGGGTCTCGCGAGGTCAACCCTTCTAGGGATCTTGACGAAACGACATTACAAAAAATGGCCGACATGACGGGTGGTCATTATTTCAGAGCGCGCGATAGCAAAGAGTTAGAAAAAATTTATGACATGATTGATCAATTAGAACCCACCGAAAAAGACCCTGAGATTTTTCGCCCGCAGATTAATATTTATTACTGGCCGCTATCAATAGCATTATTCATCAGCTTTCTAATTGCACTTCAAGCATTAGGGCTTTTCCGTTATCTAACGTCGATTATTAGGAAGGCTAAATAATGGAATTATTTCTTTCTCAATTTCATTTATTACGTCCGCTCTGGTTGTTAGCACTGATACCTAGCGTATTACTTTTTGTATTTTTACTAAAACGTCGACTCGCTTCCGCACGCTGGAATGGCATCATTGACGAATCGCTGATGCCACATGTACTCGACCAAATGCCCAGTGAGCAATCTCGCTGGCCACTATGGTTTATTTTATTTACTTGGGTCATCACCGCTATTGCCCTTGCTGGCCCTGCGTGGGAGCAACTACCACAACCAATCCAGAAAAAAGAAGATGCCCTCGTGATCGTTATGGATATGTCGTTATCCATGGCCGCTCAAGATGTCAGCCCTAACCGCGCAACACGAGCGCGCCAAAAAGTCATCGATATATTAAAGCAACGTAATGAAGGCCTTACCGCTTTAGTCGTTTATGCGGGTGACGCGTATACCGTAACACCCTTAACCGACGACGCGGATACCATCATAAACTTGGTGCCGTCTTTATCGCCATTCATCATGCCAGCAATGGGCAGTCGCCCTGATAAGGCACTTGCCTTGGCCGATAAATTAATCATTGATGCCGGTTTAATACGCGCTAAATTTTTGTTAATTACTGACGGTATTCAAACTAAAGATATTCGTCGTATCAAAAAAGTATTAGGCAGTAAGCAGCAACAGCTTTCAGTCTTAACACTGGGCACTGAAGAAGGCGCACCGATTGCGTTGCAAGACGGAGGCTTTAAGCGTGATGGCCAAGGTAATATTGTTTTACCAAAACTTGATTTAGAGGTTATTAAGCAACTTGCTAACGAACTAAATATCCATTGGCACCAAATGAGTTTTGATGATTCTGACTGGCACTATCTACTCGACGAGAATAGCCTTAGTGAAAAGAACCAAGGTTCTAATTCGCAAAGTATTATGAACGATACTAATACCTTAGAAAGACAATTCGATTTATGGGCCGATCAAGGGTATTGGCTTATTTTTATTGTCATTATCATTGCGGCATTATCATTCCGCCGAGGATGGCTATTGTCTATAGCATTCCTTATTACTCTTCAACCCGAAACCAGCTATGCCAGCTTATGGGATGACGCTTGGCAAACTAAAGATCAACAAGCTCAGCAAGTCTTTGAAAACGACCCAGCCAAGGCTGCTGAATTGTTTAAAGACCCAAATTGGAAAGCGTCTAGCTTATATCGTGCGCAAGAATTTGAACAAGCTTCTGAAATTCTAACTTCTGAAATAGATGCGAATAAAGACGCCTTACCGGCTCAAAATGCTGAACGCTATTTTAACCGCGGCAATGCCCTCGCCCATGCGGGTGAACTAGAAAAAGCGATTGAATCTTATGAAAAAGCATTGGAGCTGAATGAAGAATTCCCTGATGCTGAATTTAACAAGTCTTTGGTTGAGCAGCTGCTTCAACAAGAAAAAGAGCAACAGCAATCAGATGAGAATCAGGACTCTGACGAACAGCAGGACTCTGATGAAAAGAAAGAGTCTGATCAACAACAAGATTCAGATCAGAAAAACTCTGACCAGCAAGACTCAGATGATCAAAGCTCAGATCAGCAAGAATCAGATCAAGAAAAATCAGATAATAATGATTCAAAAGAAAAAGAAAAAGAAAAAGAAAAAAGTAATGAAGATTCTAAAGATGAAGATTCTAAAGATGAAGATTCTAAAGATGAGCAATCAGCTGAGTCTGATAAAAATGAAAAACAAACCGAAGAAGAAAAGCAAGCTGAGCAAGAAAGACAGGCAAAGCAAGCTGAAGCTGAAGACAATATGTCTCGTGAAGAAAAACAAGCGCTAGAGCAATGGCTCAACCGTATACCCGATGACCCTGGTGGTCTATTGAAACGTAAATTCTTATATCAATATAAACAACGTGATCATCAAGACGAAGGCGAAGTATCATGGTAAATCAATTCACCACTTCAATGTTGCGCCCAATATTGGCATTAGTATTATTACTGCTAACTCAAATAGCCTCGGCGGGCACCTTAACGGCTACCGTAGATCGTAAGCAAATCACAGAGAATGATAGCTTTCGCTTATTCTTACGTTACGACGAACAAGTAGGTTATGGCCAACCAGACTTAACCGTATTAAAAAAAGACTTTCGAGTATTAAGTCAGCAGCGTTCAAATCAATTTCGGTCAATGAATGGAAAAACGGTTTCATTTACTGAGTGGACGCTGATGCTATCTCCTATCAAAACAGGCACCTTGATCATTCCCGCGGTTGAATTTGATGGACAGTTCAGCCAAGAAATACAAGTCACCGTAAACGAGCTTTCACAAACAGTAAAAGACCAAATAGCCAAAGAATTTTTCTTTGATATTGAAGTCGACCGTTCAAGTACCTACGTTCAAGCACAAATAATTTATACCGAAAAACTCTACTACAGCGTTAACCATGAAGATGCGACTCTATCAGAATTTAAAGTCACCGATGCACACGTCATACCGCTAGGTGAAGTTCGCCAATACAATACCAATATTAATGGTCAACGTATGGGGGTATACGAACGCCGGTTTGCCATTTTTGCAGAAGAAAGTGGAGAGCTTGTTATCCCTGGACAAAAATTCACCGCCAATATTGTAAATTCATATAATCGCTGGAGCCGAGGCCGCCCAGTTTCGGTTGTTGCCCAACCAATTCGCATTAAGGTTGAATCAACGCCCTCTACTTACCCTCAAGCACCTTGGTTACCCAGCCAACAACTCACTATTTCTGACCGCTGGAGTAAATCTTATAGCGAATGGCAAGTGGGCGAACCCGTTACTCGAACCATTACGCTGAATGCTCGCGGTCTTTCAGGTAGTCAATTACCAAGCATCGATTTAACCCAAGTAGATGGCTTAAAATACTACCCTGATCAATCTGACCACAACGATAAAACCGATACCCAAGGTATTTATGGCTTCTTACAACAATCCATTGCTATTGTTCCGACACAAGGCGGCCGAGTGACCATTCCAGAAATGCGCATTCCTTGGTGGAATTTAGAAACGAATCAACTTGAATATGCTATTTTACCAACCCAAACCATCACGGTTGCGGCTGCAAGCACGGTATTAAAAGACAAAAATACAATAGAAAACGATAAAGCTGCTGCGCCTTCAATTTCTTCTGCCGCCACCACACATTCTGGTGATGGCTATTGGATAGCGGCAACCTTGTTATTATTATTAACCAATATTATTACTGCTTTTCTATTATGGCGTCGCCAAGACAAGGCCATTGATAAAACGCCAGGCACTGTACCAACCTCTAGCAAAGATAAGTTACGCCAGGTAAAAAAGGCTTGTCAGAAGAATGATCCTCTTATTATTCGCCAGACATTGAAAGAATGGTCCCAGCAAGAGCTTGGCATTAGCGCAATGGATCAGCTAGGCCAACAACTGAATAGTATTGCCCTGAGTAATAGTTTGAATGAACTGGAAAGCGTACTTTATCAAAACAGTGAAAATAGCGCGTTTAATGGGCAGATGTTATGGAATAATCTATCCCAAGCCATTAAGAAAATGCAGACTAGTCGCCCGACGAATCAAGCGGAATTGAGCCCTTTATACACAAAATAGTATAAAGAGCTGCGTAATAACACGGATTAAATACCAGCACAGTAGCTGCCCACTAAATTGAACCGTAGCATAACGTTTAGTGACTCGCGGTAGAGTATTCGCGTTTAGCAATGGCTAAACGCTTCCACAGCTCCATGTGCTCAGGCAAAGCTTCTGGTGCGCGGGTGATGCCTAAAAGCTTCGCGGCATCTTGCGGTAGAGCCTTTTTACCCTGCTGCAAAAAGATCCCCTTAACCAAGCCATACGCATGAATTTTTCCGTCTGCAATAAAGCGCTGTTCAAGATAGACATACTTGTCGTCCCAACCAAGGTAACGGCTTTCTACGTGGAATTTCTTTCCTACTCGTATCTCACGGATATAACCCATCTCGATACCCGCAACAATAAAATTGAGCTTTTCTTTTAGCATTACATCCCAGGTATCAGTCTGTAATGGATGATCCCAGCGAGCTCGCTCCATAAAAACCATGTAACGAGAGTTGTTAATATGCATATTAAAATCAATATCAAACAGCCCTACTCTAAAATTACGTTTAATAGCGCTCATAAACGGCTGTGACTTGTAGCGTTTGCTCAATTCATTTCGCTTATTCAGTACAATACAACGTAATATTTCGCGGATCATAGACAGCCAACTGGGAAGTAATAAAATTTAAAGTGGCGCATTTTAACCTAATCGCGGCATTTGTCACCCTTCGTAACCGCTTTCATTTCTAATTAGATCACTCGCATTAATTTTTTATCTAAATCATCAATTAATTTCTACCCTAAATCACCACTTATATTCACCCAATTACCTGCAATTTCTTGCGAGATTCGCTTTTTCAGACTATTACTTAAGTAATGACATCTTCGGCGAACCAATATCATGGCACTTCCTGTTTTAATTTGTGACGACTCAAGTTTTGCGCGCAAACAGATGAAACGAGCACTTCCAGACAACTGGGAGATCGATTTAACCTTTGCCACCAATGGCCTAGAAGGCGTAGAAGCTATTCGCCAAGGCCAAGGCGAAGTTGTATTTTTAGATTTAACCATGCCCGAAATGGACGGCTATGGCGTATTAGAAGCCATCCGCAAAGAAGACCTGCCCGCGATGGTTATTGTCGTATCGGGCGACATTCAACCAGATGCTCAAGAACGAGTAAAAAAACTAGGTGCAATGGCCTTTATAAAAAAGCCCATCGATAAAGAAAAAGCGACTCAAATTTTGACCGAGTTTGGCATTTTATCGGGAGAAGTTTAATGGGGTTACTGCTGTGAAGACTTTAATAAGTGAAGACCAACGGGACTGCTATCAAGAGATCACTAACGTGGCGATGGGGCAAGCTGCTGACCGACTCGCAAGATTATTGAACGTCTACGTTATTCTCCCTATACCCAAAGTGAATATGATTAGCTCTAGTGAGCTGCAAATGGCACTCGCTGATACATCAAGCAATAAAAATGTATCGGCAGTTTGCCAAGGCTTTATAGGATCAGGAATCGCAGGCGAAGCACTGCTTGTGTTTAACGATGCGAGCTTCTCTGACCTTGCGCAACTGATGAATTATAAAGGCCCCCTTGATACTCATGGAGAACTTGAATTACTGATGGACGTTAGCTCTGTACTCATTGGTGCATGCATACAAGGTATCGGTGAACAGTTAGAAATAACGTTTAATCAAGGACATCCTGTAGTATTAGGACAGCATTGCCAAGTGGATGATCTTATTAAATCGGGTAATCATCAATGGAGCCAAACCTTAGCCATTGAAATCAACTACAAAATTGAAAACATGAACATAAACTGTGATTTGCTATTACTATTCACAGAAGATTCTGTTGCTAAAATTAATCAGCAAGTCGACTATTTATTAGACTAAGGGATCAATTCTCGTATGACCAAAGCAAGCTTTGAATTTGCAGAAATGCACTGGCTAATGGATGTACTGCAAAGTATTGATGTAGGCTTAGTAATTTTGGACAGAGACTACAAAATACAGCTATGGAATGGTTTTATGGAAAATCATAGCGGCCTGCGCCCCGATGATGTTCATGATAAACCTTTATTTGGATCGTTCAGTGAAATTCCTGAAACATGGTTTCGCCAAAAAGCTGAACCTGTGTTTGAGCTTAAAACGCGAACATTCACCATTTGGGAACAACGCCCTTACTTATTTAAGTTCAAAAATTATCGGCCAATTACCGGCCGTGCTGCCAATATGTTTCAAAACAGCACGATTATTCCACTTGAATCCATTGATGGCTCAGTTAAACATATCTGCTTAATCATTTACGATGTTACCGATATTGCAATTAATAAAGAAGATCTGACGAAAGCGAATGGGAACTTAGCGTATTTAAGCCAGACCGATAGCCTCACAGAGCTATTCAATCGTGGTCATTGGGAAGAAGAATTTCAACGAGAGCATAAACGCTGTATACGCTCGAAGAACCCCAGCTCATTAGTCATGTTTGATATTGATCACTTTAAGAATGTGAACGATACCTATGGGCATCCAGCGGGTGATGAAGTTATTAGGACTCTCGCCTCTATTGTTAGGCAAACGGTAAGAGAAACTGACATTTGTGGGCGTTATGGTGGGGAAGAATTTACCATACTGCTTATCGATACTGACGCACAATCAGCCGCACTGTTCACGGAGCGCTTACGGAAAAAAGTAGATGATTTAATCGTTAAGACTGACAATCACGATATAAAATTTACCATCAGCTCAGGTATTGCCGAATATTCACCCAACTTTAAAAGACATGGTGACTGGATTGAAGCGGCCGATAAAGCCCTTTATCACTCAAAAGAAAATGGTCGAAATCGAACGACCATTTTCCAGAACAAACCGCCCCAGTCGCTATAACGATCCCACCAATCACGGCTTAGTCTCAGATCGCCTAGTCTGAGACTTTCTAGCGAGGCAATGAAAGTAAAGCCGTAGAAAAGGTTTTTATCTCACTACTCTCACCCTCGTGTCCCATTCTTGTATTTTTAATCTCATTTTTTATGTACAGGCAGCTTCTAGAAACACTCACTTAATTTGATCAATAATTTGCTATGATAAACAGATTCAGCCCATCATAGGATGCTCACTAAAGTGACTAGCTTTCAACTCAGAGACTACCAACAAGACGCCGTCTCTGCGACCCTAAAGCACTTTAGGAAAAGTAATGAACCTGCAGTCATCGTCTTACCGACAGGCTCAGGAAAGAGCTTGGTCATTGCTGAGCTTGCGCGCTTAGCGAAACGGAAGATTCTTATACTGACCCACGTTAAAGAACTCGTTGAGCAGAACCACCAAAAATACGAGAGCTACGGGCTAACGGCGGGCATCTATTCGGCGGGTTTAAAGAAAAAAGAGAATCAATATCAGGTTACCTTTGCCAGCATCCAATCTGCCGCTAGAAACTTACAAGATTTTGGACACGAGTATTCATTGATCATTATTGACGAATGCCACCGAGTCAACTTGCCTCCTAGCAAGGAGACCGTCGAGAAAGAAGATCAAAAAGAAAAGGAAGAGAGTGTAAATCAATATCAGAAAATCATTCAGCACCTAAAAGCCTCTAACCCAGATATTAAATTACTCGGGTTAACCGCAACACCCTATCGCCTAGGAATGGGCTGGATTTACCGCAAGCACTATCGAGGTATCGTTCGAAGTGAGGCCCCTCGCCCTTTCGAACACTGTATTTATGAATTACCCCTGCGCTACTTAATCAAGCGTCAATATTTAACCGAACCCAAGCTGATTGATGCCACAATCGAACATTATAATTTTAGTAGCCTCAAAGAGAGTGCTAATGGCGATTATAATGCCTCTGAACTAAATGAGTTGTTAGATAAAAACCACCGCGTCACTCAAGGTATCATTAAGCACGTTATAGAGCTTGGCAAAAACCGCCAAGGCATCATGATATTCGCCGCAACGGTTGATCATGCAAAAGAAATTTACAGTTACTTACCGGCTGAAGAAACCGCCCTCATAACAGGGGCAACAGATAATGCCGACCGTGATCAGTTAATTAACGCGTTTAAACGAAAGCATATAAAATTCTTGGTCAATGTTTCAGTATTAACGACCGGCTTCGATGCTCCACATGTTGATATGATTGCCATATTGCGTCCAACGCAATCGGTTAGCTTATATCAGCAGATTATCGGCCGTGGTCTGCGTTTATCCGATAATAAAAAAGACTGTCTGGTTATAGATTACACCGGAAATGACTTCGATCTTTATCAACCAGAAGTCGGCGAAAAGAAACCCAATAGCCAAAGTCAGCCCGTACAAGTCCCTTGCCCTAGCTGTGAATTTCCAAACATATTCTGGGGAATTTGTGATGATGATGGCTACCTTGTTGAGCATTATGGCCGCCGTTGCCAAGGGTTAATTGAAGATAGCATTACTTCAAAATCTGCCTCACAAGCTGGCCCACAAGCGGCTTCAGCTTCCAATCAACATCAATGTGATTATCGCTTTGTCTTTAAAGAATGCCCACATTGTGGGTCAGAAAACGATATTGCGGCTAGAACCTGCTTGCAGTGCAAATCGGTTTTAGTTGACCCTGATGAAATGCTTAAAAAAGCGCTGCAATTAAAAGATGCTAAAGTTCTACGCTGCGCAGGCACAAGCCTTCAAGAACAAGAAGGTAAATTAAAAGTTATTTATCACGATGAAGAAGGCAGTGAACTGAGCGAATGGTTTGATTTTAACAAGAAGAACCAGGTTGCACTGTTCAATCAGATTTTTTCTCAGCGCCTAAAAATAAACCTATCGACAACTGAAAATATTGAAATTACACATTTGGACCAAGCACTTAAAATTGCCGACTATATCCCTAGCCCAGACTTTGTTATTGCACGAAAGCAAAAGTATTATTGGAAGATAAAAGACAGAATATTTGATTACCAAGGTCACTATCGAAAAGCGAATCAGCTATAAAACAGATTATTCGATAAAGAGTAATCCTCACACAGAAAAATAAACGTAGCTGGCGGCTAAAGTTTGATCTTATTGATAATGATAAAAATTATAGTGCTTTAATAATGCTCGATACTCATCACTGTTTTTAAATGATTCTAGTTCTTTAGCAAAGAGTTCGGCAATATTTCTTAATTGGCTACTATTATTTTTAGCCCGTGAAAAGGCAATGTATTGCGGGTCTGAACCAACTGCAGGAGTAAGGGCAACGATACCGTCAAAAAAGCCTTGCTCTTTGAAACCTAACAATTCTTGATAACTTATCATCGCCAAGTCATTCTTCTTAGATTTCAAATTTCTTTCTAAGGCTTTAAAATTACTGACTGTATCACGCTGTAAATCTTTCTTATGATCGAAATACTCGCCATGACTATATCCGTCTTCGACACCGATAATATAGTCGCTTAAACCTGTAAATCTATGATCAAAATTAAACTCCTGCGCTCGCTCTTCTAGTGCAATAAGGACCCATTTAGTATCAGAAAGAATATTTCCAGCATAATAATAAGCGAATTTTGCTCGCTCTTTGGTATAACCAAAATAGCTAATCGCATCAATATCACCCGCGGTGAATGCTTTAAGTGCCTTTCCCCAAGGAAGGGAAATAAATTCAACCTCGATACTAAGCTGAGCAGCGGCGTGGTTAATCAAATCGATATGAAGGCCTGTTAATTTACCGTCTTGGATCATTTCTAGCGGGACGTAATTACCAATACCACGGGCTATCGTTATTTTATTAATAGAGGGGGAAGCGATAGCATGAGCAGACTCACTTTCAGAAGCAAAAGCAGAAGACAGATTTAATGAGATCGCACAGATTTGCAGTGCAGAAAATTGAATTATAAAGAATAGAAGAGTTCGCATCGAGAAACGGCTGTTTCTATGATTAACGAAGAACGAGCCCCCAACCCAGCTAAAAGCCATATTCCTTACCCTTTGCGTTGTATATATGGGTTACAGCTTACTCAATACCTAGCATTTCAACAACGCTAGTTCGGTAAACGAACATCCTTGAGCTTTCATTGCCCCCCGGAAAACCAAACCAAGGTGGCTCAAAAAATCCGCCACCTAATCTTAATAATACTCGAGTGTTAACGCTTTATGCCTGCTTCAAATCCTGCCTACTTCAGACCTAAGAAAACGCAAACTGAGCATTGAATTGCTGCAAACGCTGGTTTTGTAGTCTCAAGCCATCTTCAATTTCTTTAAAACGAGTATGAATAGATGCCCCCTGCCATTTCTCTTGCAACGTTTTGCAGGTCTGCTGGTATTTACCCGTTTGCAGTTCAGTCCACTCATTTAATAGCGTTTTGAAATCTTCATATTCTTTTTCGAGTGTTAATTTCAACTGCTCGATATTATCAGCAAACTGGTCAGTACTACTCGCTTTTGCAAGTTGTGCATTCGCTCGTTTAAACTGCATTTTCACTTTTGCACGCTGAATTTTAAAATCAGGTACTTTTTTCAAATTTTTAGTAAGACCAACCCAAGAACAGGCTTTAATGAACCACTTAGTTGGGTCCCAGTGAAACCAACGAATACCATTACGATAATCAGTCTGGAAGATATGGTGATAATTGTGATAGCCCTCACCATGAGTTAAAAATGCGAAGAAAGTATTATCACGCGCGGTATTTTCATCCGTATATGGCTGAGAACCCCATTTATGAGCGATGGAATTGATAAAGAAGGTGATGTGATGCGCAAGAACCAAACGAGCAACCCCAGCCAATAGCAACATACCCAGTACATCACCAAAGATTAAACCTAAGATAATAGGAATACCAAAGTTCATGCCCAAAGTGATGGGTGTGTAATACTTGTACTGCCACATAACGATAGGGTCGTTCATGAGGTTTTTAACGTTATCGAAGTTCACCTGACCACTTGGATATTTACGCAGCATCCAGCCCATGTGAGAAAACCACAAACCGCGTTTAGCGGAATACGGATCTAAATCAACATCATCACAGTGACGGTGATGAACACGATGACCCGAGCACCAGTCCAAAATGGTATTTTGCATCGCAGTAGCGCCCCATAAGGCATACCATACGCGCAATATTGGGTGTGCTTCATAGGCATTATGAGACCAAAGACGATGATAACCACCCGTAATAGACATGCCGGTTAGCCAAGTGATGGCTAAAAATGCAATAACGGCTGATGTGTTATAACCGTATTGTATTCCGTACCAAGGCACTAACGTTAGCAAGATTAGCGTGCTTACAGAAAACATAATCACGGGTAACCAGTTAATGGGGGGCTTTTGCTCTGCTTTATTACTGCTCATAAACTACCTAACTAAAAAATCTTTTTTAAACCATGCGCATATTAAGAGCATGTAAGTTCTGAAGACATGATAACCGATTTTAATTCGGCGAACATCTGTTCCGTCTGATTAAATCGTAATTCAGATCAATTAATAACCTAATTCAGGTCAGAAAAACGAAAACCAGCAATTTCTTACAGGCTAATTTCCGTTAATCTTATAAGCAGCATTTCACTTAAGTATTTTGGTTATATGTCAGGCCATACCTCGACCTTTTAAGATAAGTATCAAGTAGACCTAAAATGGCTTACTTCCCAGTAAACTTGGCCTCTCGCCGCTCCATAAAAGACAATATCCCTTCTTGCGCATCTTGGCTTTTCATAACCCGAGGCAAATCATTAAACACTTCTTTCAATGCAACATCCTGCCCGTGTTTACGATACGTCTTAGATGATCTCAAAGCCGCCTGAATGCCAAGCGGCGCGGCCTTAGCGACTTTTTTAGCCAGCTCTCGCGCACGAACCTGCAACTGGTCTAATTCAACCAACTCTTGCACCATGCCCCACTCTAACGCTTGCTCTGCACTGAATTCATCACCCGTCAGAATGTAGCGCTGCGCATTACTCCAACCAATTTCACTGGCTAGGCGCACAGTTCCACCACCACACGGATAAATACCTCGCTGTACTTCTAACTGTGCAAAACGTGCATCGGGCGTCGCGAGGCGAATATCGGTATTCAATAACAGCTCCAAACCTGAAGTATAGCAAATACCCTGCACTGCCATAATCACCGGCTTGGTCAATACCTCACCTTCAAGGCCATAAGGGTCAAGATGCCCTTCTGGTAGTTCTGGAAATTTACCTTTAGCAAAAATCGGTGCCCACTTATCCAACTCCAAACCCGAAGTAAAATGCTTACCTTCTGCTTGAATAATGGCGACGCGTAAATCGTCTTCATGCTGTAAACGATACAGCGCCTGAGCCAATAAAAAATAGCTTTCAGGGTCTAATGGGTTGTACATATCAGGACGATTAAAGGTAATCGTCATTATGTGGTCGCTAACGTCTACTAATAATTTATTATTCATTGTTAAACTTCCTTCTCTTAATTAGCGAATTAGAACCAATCTGCTTGCATGGCCATACAGGTTTCATCAAAGCCTTGTAGCAAGTTCGCTTGGTGCTGAACCTTTGGCAGCTCCCAGCGTAAGAAATACTGCGCCGCTTGTAACTTACCGGCTAAAAACTGCTTATCGTCGTTATCATCTGAATCCGCAAAGCGTTCAATCGCTTTATCTGCCATCTCAATCCACAACCAAGCAACAACCATCTTACCCATCATATCGAGATAGACTGCCGAGTTCGCTAGGCCTTTTTCAACCTCACCTTTTTGCAACGCGCCACCTAAAGTCATAGTGGTTTTAATGAACAAATCAAGATGACCTTGGTATTCAGTCACTAGTGCCTGCAGCTCAGTTTTTTCTTTCGCTGACTTCAGTGTACGCTGTATTTTCTGCAACAACAGCTGCTGGCCTTTACCGTTATGCAGCCACAATTTACGCCCTAATAAATCCAATGACTGAATGCCATGAGTACCTTCATGAATCGGATTTAAGCGGTTATCGCGATAACACTGCTCAACTGGGTAGTCCTTGGTATAACCTGCACCAGCTAAGACCTGAATGGCCAGATCATTGGCTTTAGGGCCATAATACGAGGGGAAAGATTTCACCACAGGGGTCAATAAATCCAATAACAAACCACTATCGCCGTCACCACCCACTTCAGATTCATCGACTAAGCGCGCCGCCAACAGACATAACGCCAATGAGCCTTCAACAAAGCACTTTTGCGCCAATAACATACGCTTAACATCGGTATGCTCAATGATATTTAACTGCTTACTGTTGGGATCTTTACTAGCAACCGAACGGCCTTGCGGACGGTTCTTTGCATAATCTAATGATTCTAAATACCCACGATAACCAATAGTCGCCGCGCCGGTACCTACACCAATACGCGCTTCGTTCATCATTTTGAACATGTACTTCAAACCATGATTGGCTTCACCAATCAAAAAGCCCTGGCACTGATTATTATCACCAAATTGCAAGACTGTACTGGTCGTCCCTCGATAACCCATCTTATGTAATAAGCCTACCAACTTCACGTCATTAGGCTCGCCCAATGAGCCGTCGTCGTTGGTATGGATTTTAGGTACGATAAATAACGAGATACCCTTCGCCCCTTGGGGGGCGCCTTCAATTCTGGCCAATACCAGATGAACAATGTTCTCGGTAATGTCTTGGTCGCCACCGGAGATATACATTTTCTGGCCACGAATGCGATAACTGCCATCGTCTTGTGGCGTCGCTTTAGTCGTAAGGTCGCCTAATGAAGAACCGACATCCGGCTCCGTCATCGCCATGGTGCCGGAGAAGCGACCATCAAACATCGCAGGGAGGTACTTCTTCTTATGCTCATCAGCGGCAAAAGCGCTGATTAAGTTCGCCGCTGCACTGGTCAAGAACGGATAACCCGAGGTCGACGGATTGGCCGACATAAAATAACTGACACACGCGGTATTAATAATCGCAGGCAATTGCATGCCACCCTCGTCATATGCATGGCGAGCTGCCAATAATCCCGATTGCGAGTAATGCTTCCAGGCTTCTTTCACCTCTGGAATGGTAGTGACCGATACTCCATCAAACTGCGGCTCATTAGCATCGGCTTTGGCGTTGTGCGGTAAAAAGTAATCTGTGGCGATTTTGTTGGCGGTATTGATCACGCCATCAAAGGTTCCGCGGTCATGATCTTGATAAAAAGGCAGCTCGGTTAACTGCTCTGCTTGAAATACGTCGTACAGTAAAAATTCTAAATCTTTGGCATTGATCAAATTCGACACGACATTCACCTTCTATTTAAACTGAATAGGAAACAATTAATTTATTACTAGATTCAGTATCCACCTTGCTTACACTCGTGAGAATTGTCATTATGGCCACAAATAAGGTCAAAAGTGACATCATGATAAATATATACGTATTAGGGTTTGATCAAGCACTAGCATCAGCGATTACCGGAGTCATCGATCTGTTTGCCTTAGCAGGGGTCACTTGGAATCGAATTCAGCAGCAAAACACCGCAATGGCATTTAATGTTCAACTTGCGAGCCATCAAGGCAATAATATTCGTTGCATTAATAATTTACAGCTGGGCGCTCACTGCAGTTTTGAAAGTCTGTTTGACCAGTTTGAAAATGAACAACTCTGTGAAAACAGCCTTAATAGCAATCCTATTAACAACATATTAATTGTTCCGACCATCGGTGGCCCTATTCAGCAGGCATTAGACAATAATCCCGAACTTATCAGTTTACTTAATAAAGCCCACCAAGCAGGTTGGACAATTGCTGGTAACTGCACCGGGAACTTTTTACTCGCAGAAGCAGGAATTTTGGATGGGAAGTCAGCAACGACTCATTGGGGTTTCGCCACAGAATTTCAGCAACGTTATCCGCAAATCAACTTACAAGCCGATCAATTAATTACCCGCGATGAGAATATTTTTTGTGCCGGCGGCGGTATTGCTTGGTTTGACTTAGGCTTGCACATAATAGAACGCAATGTTGATTTTGAAACGGCTATGCAAACCGCCAAAGCCTTTGTGATTGACTATCGCCGCGATAGCCAGCTTTCTTATTCGTTAATGCGCATTGCCAAACCTCACCAAGATGAGATGGTGAAAAGCATTCAAGCAAAGATAGAAAAAGATTGCACAACAGCATTGAGTATTGAAGCATTAGCCGTTGAACATAACGTTTCTCAGCGTACGTTAATCAGGCGTTTTAACAGTGCACTGGGCATGCCACCCAATACTTACCTGCAGTCCGTGCGCATTGAACACGCAAGAAAAATGCTAGAAGAAAGTGATTTTAATATCGATACCATCATGAATAACATCGGCTATGAAGATTCGAGTTCTTTCCGTCGTTTATTTAAAAAGAAAACGGGATTAACTCCTACTGAGTACCGTAATCGATTCAGTCGACGATTATAGCTCTTTAGTCTTAAACAACAGCCATAAAAAAACCGCCGGCAAATTTCTTTGCAGACGGTTTTTTTGATTATCTTCTAAGCTCGATAAGCTAAAAGATCAACCAAAGTCATCCAACATGATGTTCTCAGGTTCAACACCCATGCTTTCTAGCATAGAGATTACCGATTGGTTCATGATAGGTGGACCACACATGTAGAACTCACAATCTTCAGGGGCTGGATGATCTTTCAAGTACTCTTCCAACAATACGTTGTGGATGAAACCTGTTAAACCTTCCCAGTTATCTTCTGGTTGTGGATCAGACATGGCTACGTGCCATTGGAAGTTCGGGAACTCCGCGGCTAGGCCGTCATAATCTTCTTTGTAGAATAACTCTTTCAAAGAACGAGCACCGTACCAGAAACTGATCTTACGATCTGACTTCAAGCGCTTAAGCTGATCAAAGATGTGCGAACGCATTGGGGCCATACCAGCACCACCACCTACGAAAACCATCTCTGCATCGGTTTCTTTAGCGAAGAATTCACCAAATGGACCGTATACCATCACCTTGTCGCCTGGCTTCAAGTTGAATACGTAAGAAGACATGATACCTGGGTTAATACCGGTCGTGCCTGGAGGTGGCGTTGCAATACGAATATTGAACTTCACAACACCCTGCTCTTCTGGGTAGTTCGCCATAGAGTAAGCACGAATCGTATCTTCAGTATTGATGCACTTATGCTCAAAGAACTTAAAGTGTTCCCAATCACCACGATATTGTTCTTCAATATCGAATTCAGAGAAATTAATCTCGAACGGAGGACACTCAAGCTGAACATAACCACCGGCGCGGAAGTCAACAATTTCACCTTCAGGCAAACGCAAGGTCAGCTCTTTAATGAAGGTTGCTACGTTAGGATTCGATTCAACAATCGTTTCCCACTTCTTAACACCGAATACTTCTTCAGGAACTTCTACTACCATGTCCTGTTTAACAGGAACCTGGCAGGACAAGCGCCAGCCTTCACGGGCCTCGCCTTTAGTGAAGTGTGATTCTTCAGTTGGCAGCATAGAGCCACCACCATCAGTCACTTTACACTTACACTGAGCGCAAGTACCACCACCACCGCATGCAGATGATAGAAATACTTCGTTAGCCGCAAGTGTTTGTAACAACTTACCGCCCGCTTCGGTTTCAACAGTTTTTTCACCGTTGATAACAATTTTTACATTGCCTGAGCTAACTAATTTAGCTCGGGCGCTTAAGATGACTGCCACCAAAGAAAGTACGATGACAGTAAACATCACAACGCCGAGGATGATCTCTTTATCCACTGTAACTACTCCTTATAGTGACACGCCAGAGAACGACATAAAGCCAAGAGACATCAAACCAACTGTGAAGAAGGTAATGCCCAAGCCTTGAAGTCCTGCTGGAACGTCGCTGTATTTCATTTTTTCACGAATACCTGCCAATGCAGTAATCGCTAATGCCCAACCTACACCCGCACCAATACCGTAAACGGTTGATTCTGCGAAATTGTAATCACGCTCTACCATGAATAAAGATGCACCCATGATGGCACAGTTCACGGTAATCAAAGGTAGGAATACACCCAAAGCGTTATAAAGAGCAGGTACATACTTATCTAGGAACATTTCCAAGATTTGTACGATGGCTGCAATTACACCAATGTAGGTTAATAGACCCAAAAAGCTCAAATCAACCGATGCGTATTCAGCACCCATCCAAGCCCAAGCACCTTCTTTCAAAACGTAAGTATAAATCAGGTTGTTAATTGGCACGGTGATCGCAAGTACTACAACAACTGCAACACCAAGGCCAATAGCCGTTTGAATTTTCTTAGAGATGGCCAAAAAGGTACACATACCTAAGAAAAACGCTAATGCCATGTTCTCTACGAATACGGCTTTAATGAACAAACTAATATAATGTTCCATTAGTGCTGCTCCGAGTTAACTGTATTAGGCAAGATTTTGAAATCTGGCTGCTCAACTTGTTCAGTCTTCCAGGTACGAAGTGCCCAGATGAACAAACCAATAATAAAGAAAGCACTTGGTGGCAATAACAACAGACCGTTTGACTGATACCAACCACCGTTAGTGATTAATGGTAAAATTTCAAAACCAAACAAGTTACCTGCACCAAACAACTCACGAACTGTAGCAACCACAATCAATACAACTGAGTAGCCAAGGCCGTTACCGATACCATCGAAGAAGCTCATCACTGGGCCGTTCTTCATAGCGTACGCTTCTGCGCGCCCCATAACGATACAGTTAGTAATAATCAAACCCACGAAAACCGAGAGCTGCTTACTGATTTCATAAGCATACGCTTTCAAAATTTGGTCAACCACGATTACCAAAGACGCAATAATGATCATCTGCACGATGATTCGAATGCTGTTTGGAATGTGATTACGAATTAACGCAATACCAAAGTTAGAACAAGCCGTAACGGCGGTTAATGCGATACACATCACCATCGTCACTTGCAAACTGGTGGTTACAGCCAACGCCGAACACACACCTAAGATTTGTACTGCAATCGGGTTTTGGGAAAAAACCGGTTCAGTAATGACAGATTTAAGAGACATTAAGCACCCCCAGCTTTAGCAGTTGATAAGAACTTGCCGAACGCATCGTTACCTAACCAAAAATTAACAAGGTTAGAAACACCACGACTGGTCAAGGTTGCACCCGATAAGCCATCAACGCTGTTCACATCGCCAGGCGCTGCTTTGCCCTTAACAACCTGAATCGCTAACTCACCTTTTGCATCATATAATTTTTTACCAACCCACTGAGCTTTCCAAGATGGGTTATCCACCTCGCCACCTAGACCTGGTGTTTCAGCGTGAGAGTAAAAGCCTAAACCAACGATAGTTTCAAGATCGCCTTCAAGGGCAACAAAACCATACAAGGTAGACCATAAGCCATATCCATGAATAGGAAGCACCATTGTCTCTACCACACCGTCTTTTTCAACAGTATAAATAGCGGCAAACTTCTCTAAGCGTCGGATACTTGCGATATCTTTAACAGGATCAAGCTTCTCAGATAACGCAGGATCTTTTGAAGACTTCTTCTGATCAAACGCTACAGGGTTATAACCTGCTGCTTTGATTTCAGCCAGCTCAGCATCCGTCGCATACGTGCTTGTTTCCAAGTTAACAATACGCGTCGTGATTTGCTTGAACTGCTCTTCAACAGACTCACCTTCAACAAGAAGGCCAGCAGCTGCCAAGATGTTTTTGTTTTTGTCTAATTGCTTATTAGCAATTTGTAGAGGCTTCAGCGATACCGCTGCACCTGCCACAATAATAGAACAAAACAAACACAATAAAATGGCAACCAATAGTGTTTTTTGAATTGAATCGTTATTACTAGCCACGAGCCATTCTCCGTTTAATATTAGCTTGCACGACAAAATGGTCGATTAGCGGTGCGAACAAGTTAGCAAACAAAATAGCCAACATCATACCTTCAGGGAACGCTGGGTTGATCACACGAATCATCACCACCATGAAACCGATCAAAGCACCAAAGAAGTACTTACCAAAATCCGTCATAGAAGCTGATACAGGGTCTGTCGCCATAAAGATCATACCAAAGGCGAAACCACCCAATACTAAGTGCCACGTCCAGTCCACTGCAAACATAGGGTTCGTATCCGAACCGATCGCATTGAATAGTAAAGAGGTAGCAATCATACCGATCATGACACCGGTAACGATACGCCAGGAAGCAATACCCATTACCAATAGAACCGCACCACCGATGAAGATAGCGAGAGTCGATGTTTCGCCCACAGAACCTTGGATCGTACCGATGAACGCATCCATCCAAGTAATTCCTGAATCAAGAATACCCTGAATACCGCCTTCGTTAGCAAGACCTAGAGGCGTTGCACCCGAAACACCGTCAGCCGCTGTCCATACTGCGTTACCCGACATTTGAGCAGGATAAGCAAAGAATAAGAAAGCACGACCGGTAAGCGCTGGGTTCAAGAAGTTTTTACCCGTACCACCAAAGATCTCCTTACCGACAACCACACCAAAGGTAATACCTAAAGCAACCTGCCATAAAGGAATAGACGGAGGAAGAATCAACGCGAATAACACAGACGTTACGAAGAAACCTTCGTTAACTTCGTGTCCACGAACCGTGGCAAACAAGACTTCCCAGAAACCACCCACGATAAAGACAACCGCGTAGACAGGTAAAAAGTAAGCTGCACCAAAGACAATATTGTCCCAAATACTTCCTGCGTCATGGCCTGCACCTAGTAATTGAACTAGGCATTCACGCCAGCCTTCAATTAACGTTGCATCACCGGCAATTGCCATATTAGCTTGTAGGCCAAGGTTATACATACCAAAGAACATCGCTGGGAAAGTACATACCCAAACTGTGATCATGATACGCTTAAGATCGATACCGTCACGAACGTGAGACGTATTATTAGTTACATTCGGTGGAGAATATAACCCTGTATCAAGCGCTTCATAAAGCGGATACATTTTTTCAAAGCGACCACCCTTCTCGAAGTGAGGAGCTGCGCTATCTAATAGTGAACGTAGACCCATTATCAGCCCTCCTGTTCGATGCGAGTTAAGTTAGTGCGCAAGATAGGACCAAACTCATACTTGCCTGGGCAGGTATAGCTGCATAACGCCAAATCTTCTTCGTCTAACTCTAAAGCGCCTAAATTTACAGCCACTTCCATATCTTCAACAATCAATGCGCGAAGCAATTGCGTTGGTAAGATATCTAATGGCATCACACGCTCATACGTTCCTACTGGAACCATTGCGCGCTCACTACCGTTGGTAGACGTGCTGAAATTAAACGTTTTGTTTAAGAAGCGAGAGATGTAAATCGGCATAACCGAGAAACGCTCAAAACCAGGGCGAAGGTAATGCAACATCGGACGATCACGCCCTTCTTCTAATACAGAAACCTGATTATGGAAACGGCCTAAAAATCCAAGACCTTCCGCAGCAGTACGGCCACCGAATACAGAACCGGAAATCATACGATTTTCGCCTTCCGCCAATTCGCCAGCAGTAAGCTCAGCTAAGTTAGCACCTAATACAGTACGAACTAAACGAGGCTTAACAACCTGTGGACCTGCTAAAGAGATCACGCGCTCCGAATTTAACAAACCAGTTGTAAATAACTGGCCAATCGCAATCACATCTTGGTAGCCAATGCTCCAAACTGTTTTAGAAGCGCTTGCCGCATCCAGCTTATGGATGTGCGTACCAGCCAAACCTGCAGGGTGTGGACCAGAGAATTCTTCTGTTGTTTCAACACCCGCTGAAGGAATGTTGGCACCAGGGGCTTTACATACAAAGACTTGACCATCGGTCAAACGCTTTAGTATTTGCACACCGGCTTTAAAAGCGTCAGCTTTCTCAGCAATAACCAGCTGAGGATCTGCGGCTAATGGATTAGTATCCATCGCGGTAACAAAAATAGACGCTGGTATTGTATCGAGTGCGGGTGCTTTTGAATATGGACGTGTACGTAACGCTGTCCATAAACCAGAATCGACTAAATTCTGCTGAACCGCTTCACGGCTCACTTCATTTAGTTTATCTGCTGCATAGCTTTGAAAAGTAATTTCGTCATTACCTTCAACTGTTACTACCACAGAAAGAAATACGCGTCGGTCGCCACGATTGATAGCCTTTACTACACCGCTCGCAGGAGCAGTATATTGGACACCAGCCGTTTTCTTGTCAGTAAAAAGTACCTGACCTTTTTTGACTCGATCACCTTCTTTCACAACCATCGTTGGCTTCATGCCAACATAGTCTGGACCCACAACAGCAACTTCTGTTACTGCATTAGCCTGACTAATCGATTGCTCGGGAGTACCAGTGATGGGTAAGTCGAGACCTTGTTTAATATTGATCATACGTCTTGCCTAACCACAGTTATATGCCGCCTACTGCTTTTAATAAAAACCTATTCTCAGTTGTTTAATATTTACACTAAACAGCTAGAAATAATTTTTTATTTAGAAACAAATACTTGGCCTATTATATTTAGTTAAAAAATCGCGCTAAGTATAAAGATGACAATTCCTTTTTTCCACCTAAATGCTGTTAAAAGCCTTGATTAAGCTCAATCGGCTGTATAGAACCGCCTTACTGTACAAAGCTTAGACAAAAAAAAGCCGTTGCGGGCTGGCAACGGCTTCTTTTTATTTATTTTCTACTCAACCAACAGCAACCAATTATTTTGCCGCTGGGTAAGTTGGGTAGAAAACACCGCACATTTGCTGTGCAATACGCACAACCTGACGGCTATAACCAAACTCGTTATCATACCAAACATATAGATTAACGCGTTTATCAGCGGTAATCGTTGCTTGTGCATCGACGATACCAGCATGAGAGTTACCTACGAAGTCAGTCGAAACAACTTCAGGAGAGTTAACCCAATCAATTTGCTTTTGAACTTCTGAGTGCAAAGACACATCACGAAGATAAGCGTTAACGCCTTCAGTCGTAATATCTTTCTTTAAGTTCAATGATAAAATCGCCATAGAAACGTTTGGCGTAGGAACACGAATCGCGTTACCCGTTAGCAAACCTTCCATAATAGGAAGTGCTTTAGCAACTGCAGAAGCCGCGCCTGTTTCAGTGATAACCATGTTCAATGCCGCAGCACGGCCACGACGGTCACCCGCGTGATAGTTATCAATCAAGTTCTGATCGTTAGTATACGAGTGGATGGTTTCAACGTGGCCATTAACAATGCCATATTCATCATTGATCACTTTCAATACAGGCGTAATAGCGTTGGTAGTACAAGACGCGGCTGACAATACTGTATCAGTCGCTTCGATATCGCCATCGTTGATACCATAAACGATGTTTTTGATATCGCCTTTACCAGGGGCCGTAAGCAATACGCGAGAAGCACCCTTAGCTTGCAAATGACGTTCAAGACCTGCTTGATCACGCCAAATACCTGTATTATCGATTACTAATGCGTTATCAATGCCGTAAGCGGTGTAATCAACTTCTTCAGGTGCATTTGAATAGATGATCTGAATGTAGTTACCGTTAGCAACGATTGCATTCTTTTCTTCATCAATAGAGATAGTACCGCGGAAAGAACCGTGGATAGAGTCACGACGTAATAAGCTTGCACGCTTCTCAAGATCTTTACCTTTACCCTTACGAACAACGATTGCACGTAAACGCAGGCCATTACCACCACCAGACTTTTCAATCATGATGCGCGCTAATAAACGACCAATACGACCAAAACCGTAAAGAACAACATCACGGTTCTCTTTAGTCGCAGAGCTGCTTTCACCAAGAACATCATTTAGCTCTTCGTTCAAGAAAGTCTCAAGGTCACGACCATTTGCTTCATTACGGAACTTAACCGCTAGCTTACCCACATCAATGTGAGCACGATCTAGATCCATAGCCATCATTGCCTTAACGATTGGAAAGGTATCCAATACAGACAATTCTTGGTCTTCCATGTGACGAACAAAGCGGTGCGCTTTTAACAAATCAATAACGGAACGGTTAATGATTGGGCGACCGTATACAGAAGTAACAATGTTCTTCTTACGGTACAAAGCACCAACCATCGGAATCATCGCTTCAGCGGTTGATTCGCGATCTGTCCAGTCCAGCATGCAAGCATCAGTCATATCTTGGCTCATGGGTCTACCTTTCCATCTATATAATACATTTCAATGAGGACGCTCTCCGGCAATCCCCACCATCAAAATTAGGGCGCAAATTATGCCTGTTCTGGCTTGTTTTGACAATCCAAAGTCTTAAATGGTGTATCGATTTTAGCGTTTTTATTGATAATCAAGGTGAAACTAGCGATATTAAAGAGGAGAATTCTTAGCGTTAAAGCAGGAAAGCAATGCTACAAAGCATAAAAAAACGCCGTTACCTTACAATAGGGGACGGCGCTTTAGCGTTTACAATGCATGATACAAGCCGACTCAAAAATGACTCAGTAAGTACCACGAGCAGCCAGTAACAGAGTACTAGCTACCAAATTGCCACCATTTTTTCTCTTTCTTTTCTTCTTTCTCTTTTTTCTCTTTAACTTTTTCTTCTAGCGCTTCTGTTTTTTCAGCAACAACTTCCTTAGCCTGCTTAACTTTTTCTTCTTTAACGTCATTCATCTCAGCCGCTTTTTCAGCCGTTGACTCTTTGGCCTCTTCTAGCTTCTGCTCGCCCTTCATTTTTAAGGCTTTAAGCTCTTCTTTCTTCTCTTTCTTTTCTTCTTTAGTCATTTTTAATAACTGACTTGCCTTCTCTTTCATCTCACCGGCTTTTTCTGAAGCAGTTTCACCCGCTTCAGCAGCCATTTCTTTTGCTGCTGCAAGCTTTTCTTTACCAGCATCAGCCCACTCAGAGGTATCAGCCATAACTGGTGCAATGCAAGCACCCATTAAAACAACAGCCGCAATATTCTTTTTCATTATCAATCCTTAAATCTAGTTTTTTATTTTTCTAGGTTTATTTTTAGTCGGTTTAAATTAGAGGTGCATAGGCATAAATACACGGTGCATCATTCAAAAACACAGGTGCTTCAGAACTACTTAACGCCATAGTAATTGAAAAACACCCTCAGAAAAACCCACCAAATGCAGGGTTATTCAAAGGCTACACACCACAAACAACCCACACTTTGTTACCAGCTCCTAATCCGCTACACTAGGCGTCATTTGCTTTGCACTTTAAATTTGTCATTTTACCCACCCATTATTCAGACTTAGCAGCAACAGCAAATATCAAATCGGTAATAGCACTTCTTTTTATAGGGTCACGTGCCTTATCAAGTTTCTGTGAAAGCTCAAGAGGTGTTAATGCATAGTTTTTATCAACCTGAGTTGGGTTTGCGCCTTTATTTAATAAATATTTAACGAGCTCAACATCATTCAATACTATTGCAGCATGCAAAGGTGTCAGACCATCAACATTACTTAAAGCATTGATCGACACCCCCTTTGACAAAAAATAGTCTAAATACAGGTACCTTTTACTATCTCCCTGAATTCCAAACAAAAATGATAATCCAGCATTAGATTCCAAAGCCTGAACATCATCCGCTGTCGCTCGATAATTCAGTAGGTATCGCTCACACAACACACTAGGTATATAGTGAGCCTCGCCTTCATCACTACTGCATATAATAATATCTTCAATACCACTTCCCGTGAGTGAGTACAGCGCCACTGAGAAGTATGCGATAACGCAAAATAATGGAATGAAGATATACAATGTTTTTTTCACGTTAACCCCAAACAACCTGTCTATCAGATTCATTAATTGCAAGCACACCAAAATAATGCTCTTCCAATTTTGCAATACCATTCACATGTAAGATCAGTACGCGCCCAAATGACCACTCTAGCTGCTGACGAACTCTTTCATAAATTTTGATAGACATTAAATCCTGGGAATTTGCATGCTTAAACCAATGCTTCATAGATTTCTTACCAAACTTCGCCAAAACTTTCTTAACCCCAGATCGAGGATTCGTTACTGCGCGAAAAAGAGAGTCCATAAACCCAAATTCATAAGAAGCATCAACAGCCTCAAGAAGTAACCCTTGTGCAAACTCTCGAACAGAGTCCGTAATGTTTAATGAGTCAATATTCTCATGTTGTTTTTTGAAGATGAATTTAAGAATATGAATCGTTTCTTCTTCATTAAAAACAAGCTCACTTCTGTCGAACTTCCTTAGCTGTAAACGCTTACTCATATTTAGTCCCTTAATAAATTACACACTACGACTTAAAACACCACCCTATACAACAATGACAAAAGGTAATGCTAGATTGCAAAATAAGTCGTAAGAAAATGGTTTTCCCTGCGACAGGAGCTAATTCTACAGAAACAAAAGAGTGGCTGCACCCATACCAGTGGGTGAGATTCCCCACCAAATTCAACCTGACCTGTTATCACTCAAACCATAATAACGTCTAAAATTCACCACAATAGACCCTCAACACTAAACCTACGACAATATCCTATGATTTCAGTACAGCTGAATTACATTTATCCAACATTCTCAGTTTTTATCTTCCACCCTTTGTAACACTGCCCGCATCCGCTACACTAGGCGTCATTTGCTTTGCACTTTAAATTTGTCATTTTAAGAAGAGCCACTCGATGCCCAAGCAGTCTGTTTCTAGCCCTCTTTCCCCTTCCCTCCCCATCAAATCTGGGGACCGTCGCTTTTGGGGAGCGTTGAATAATAGCAACCAAGCACTTGCCATCGCGAGTGCCGCGCAGAAACACCCTGGTTTAACACTGGTCATTACCAAAGACACGCTCACGGCACAGCGCCTTGAAGAAGAGATTGCCTTCTTTGCAGAGGATATGCCGGTACTTCATCTTCCTGATTGGGAGATTTTGCCATACGATACATTTTCTCCTCATCAAGACATTATTTCTCAACGCCTGTACACATTTTCGCAACTGCCGCTAATCAAGCGTGGCTTATTAATCGTTCCTATAAGCACCTTACTTCACAAAACTGCGCCTAAAGACTTCCTACAAGCCAACAGCTTAGTGATCAACATGGGACAAACCCTTAATGTTGAAACACTTAGAACGCAACTAGAAAGCGCCGGTTACAGCTGCGTCGACAATGTTTATGAACACGGTGAATTTGCCCTACGCGGAGCCATTTTTGACATTTTTCCGATGGGTGAAGACAAGCCGTTTCGAATAGAATTATTTGATGACGAAGTGGAAACCTTACGCACCTTTGACCCAGAGACACAGCGCACCGCCGATAAAATAGAACAAATTCGGGTATTGCCCGCGAATGAATACCCGCTGCATAAAGAAGGCCAGCGTAATTTCCGCCAAAACTGGTATGAGTTTTTTGATACCGACCCTAAATTATCTTCACTTTATACCGATGTTAGCCAAGGCATTGCACCTGCTGGCATTGAATACTACCTTCCGTTATTCTTTGGTGAATTGAGCAATTTATTCGACTTTCTTCCTGACAATAGCTTAATCATTCACGATGGCGATGTTGAAAATACCGCCAAGCAATTTCGTGACGATGTACAACTGCGCTATGAAGATCGAAGCCACGACATCCGCCGACCATTGGTAGCCCCTAAGCACCTATTTATTAACCCCGAAGAATTATTCTCTGCCATTAATCAGTATCCACGCATTCAATGGTATGGCGAGAATGCGCCTGACCGAGCTGGCAGCGAACAGTTCGCGACCCGCGACATTGGTGACATAAGCATCAATGCCCAAGCCGAAGAACCTATGACGCTTCTAAAGGCGTTCATAGAAACCACCATTTCTGGCGCGGCGGATAACAAAAAAAATCGTATCTTATTTTGCACAGAATCTGCAGGTCGACGCGAAGCGGTTCGTGAATTATTGCAACGCATTCACATTCGCCCCACTGAGCTCAACAGCTGGTCAGACTTTTTAAGCGACGATAGCCAGATTGCCATCACCATTGCTCCGCTCGATAAAGGCTTAGTAGTAACCAACGAAATGGATGCTTCTGAGCTGATCATCATCAGTGAGAATCAGCTATTCGGCCAGCGCATCATGCAGCGTCGCCGACGCACAAAAGGAAAAACTCAGGCCGAGAATGTTATTCGTGACCTGACTGAGTTAAAAGAAGGCAGCCCAGTTGTTCACCTAGATCACGGTATTGGCCGCTACTTAGGCCTGCAAACTCTTGAAATCGACAATCAAGTCAACGAATTCCTCATGCTGGCTTATGCGGGTGACTCCAAACTGTATGTGCCTGTGTCCTCGCTTCATCTTATATCAAGATACGGTGGCGATAGCGAGGGAGGACCGGCTCTTAACAAACTAGGAACCGAAAAATGGGCGGTTGCCAAACGCAAAGCCCAAGAGAAAATTCGCGATACCGCAGCAGAACTGCTAGACATTTACGCCCGCCGCGAAGCCCGTGTTGGCTTTAAATTTTCGAAGCCCGATCAGGATTATGACCGCTTTGCTGCGGCCTTCCCTTTCGAAGAAACACCTGATCAACAAGCGGCCATCGAAGCCGTTATTGCCGACATGACCAGCCGCAAACCCATGGATCGCTTAGTTTGTGGTGACGTAGGTTTTGGTAAAACAGAAGTCGCCATGCGCGCCGCCTTTATGGCCGTACAAAGTGGTAAACAAGTCGCTATTCTGGTGCCGACTACGCTACTTGCGCAGCAGCATTATGAAAACTTCAAAGATCGATTTGCCGACTGGCCTGTACAAGTTGAAGTGCTTTCGCGCTTTAAATCAGCCAAAGAAACCCAAGCGGCTCTGGATAAGATGCGTGACGGTAAAGCGGATATCGTAATCGGTACTCATAAACTTCTGCAAAAAGACATTGTCTTTCATGAGCTGGGCTTATTAATGATCGATGAAGAACACCGCTTTGGTGTTCAGCAAAAAGAACGCATCAAAGCCTTACGCTCAGAAGTGGATATTTTAACGCTCACTGCAACACCGATTCCTCGAACACTTAATATGGCTATGGCCAGCGTACGTGATTTATCCATCATCGCGACACCGCCAGCAAAACGTTTATCGGTTAAAACCTTCGTGCGACAGTATGATAAGCCAACCGTTAAAGAAGCCCTATTGCGTGAAATCCTTCGTGGTGGCCAGGTTTATTACCTGCATAACGAAGTAAAAAGCATTGAAAAAGCAGCGCGTGAAATCAGCGAATTAATTCCTGAAGCACGAGTCGGCATTGCCCACGGCCAAATGACCGAGCGTGAATTAGAGTCTGTAATGAAAGACTTCTATCACAAGCGCTTTAACGTATTGGTCTGTACCACCATCATTGAAACCGGTATCGACATTCCTTCAGCCAATACCATGATCATCGATCGCGCCGATAAGTTTGGTTTAGCCCAGCTGCACCAATTACGCGGTCGAGTCGGGCGCTCGCATCACCAAGCCTATGCTTACCTACTGACCCCAGATGGTAAAAAGCTCAGTAAAGATGCCGAAAAACGTCTCGATGCGATTCAAAGCTCCCAAGACTTAGGGGCAGGTTTCATGCTGGCATCACACGATTTAGAAATTCGTGGTGCAGGTGAACTTTTAGGTGAAGAACAAAGCGGTCACATTCAAGGCATTGGCTTTAGCTTATATATGGAAATGCTAGAGCAAGCCGTTAAATCGATTCAATCGGGTAAGAACCCGAATGCTGAAATTCCGCTGCACCAAGGCGCAGAAGTCAATCTGCATGTACCGTCATTAATTCCTGATGATTACCTGCCTGACGTTAATAGCCGCCTCACACTCTACAAACGCATCTCTAACGCTCAAAATGACAATGAGTTAAAAGAGCTTCAAGTCGAGATGATCGATCGCTTTGGCCTTCTGCCAGAACAGGTTAAAAACCTCTTTAAAGTAACCGCTCTTAAATTGCAGCTAACCCCTCTTGGCATTCAAAAGCTTGATGCTGGGCCAGAGTCTGGACGCATTGAATTTGGTCGCGAAACCAATATTGACCCTTTCCGTTTGATTCAAATCGTTCAAACACGACCTGCAACCTATAAACTTGAAGGTGGACAAGCCCTTAAGTTTATTGAGAAGATGCCCGAAATTGATCAAAGACTCGCAGTCATCGAACGTTTATTGCTCGACCTGCAAAAGGACCCTAATTCATAATGAATCGCTTAACGCTTTCATCCTTCTTATACTCATTCCTCATGAGTACAGGCACAGCATATATTTCAATGCTCAACTTACCTGCCCACGCAGAAGCACCACGCTGGTATAACGTTGAAGTTGCACTTATTGGTTATCAAAATAACCAGAAATTTGATGACGAGAATTGGCCTGAAGTTCTTACCAACCAAACGCCAATAACTGAAGAAGACAACAGCGAAGATACAACTAATAATAACAATGATGACCCATGGTCATGGGTAAGCTGGTGGAATAGCGATACAGGCAATAACAATAGCCAAGCTTTATATAACGTTAAAAGCATTCAGGCCTCCGGCAAGCCAGCCATAGCAAATGCAGAGTCTAACCACGTAGAGGCTACCCGAATAGAGTCGACCCGCTTAAAGCTAAAAGTCCCTTTTGCCGAACAGGGTATGGCATTTGAAGAGAAAACTGGGAAGTTTGCAAAGGCCAGAAACCTACAACTGCTTTGGAGTCGTAAGTGGCAGCAGCCAATTCCAGAAAAAGAAGATACAACACTAGAAGAAAATGCCGTTAAAATTAATTTTAGAACCGCATTGAATTTGAATAAAGCACTAAAATCATCCGCTCCACTTTTGGAAGCAGAAGTTACTGGAGAATTTTACCTGTATCGCAGCCGATATTTACACCTAGTTTCTAACTTAAATATTCAGCACTGGCAAAGTTTAGACCGCTTCACAGCGGTCGATAAATCGACCAATATTTTGCCGAGCCACCCAACCCTTACTGATAACATTATCCCATCTGGCAATAGCACACCGCTAACGCCCATTGACGAGATTCCTGTAAGGGCTGCCACAATTAACCAAAGCCGTCGTATGCGCAGTAACGAACTGCACTACATAGATCACCCAATGCTGGGCATATTAGTAAGAGTGACGCCAATCGAAGAATAAAAAGACTAGCCAAGGTGGAATGCCATTATTTCATCTTGGTTACGTAAAGCACTCGCACGACTAGGAAATAATTGAATATCGTTGGGGGTTAGCAAAATCACTTTCTCATCAAACAATCCGACCAAGCCTGAGCGTGTCATTTCCATAAAACGCCCTTCTTTTTGTACTAGATAATGTAATTCTTCTAAAGCGACTGAATGTAAAAGCCCATTCGCTAACGGGTCTTCTATTGACGCTAAATCTTTATAGAGACTCAAACTATTGTTTGCCAGTAACAAAATTTGGGTATTAATTAAGGTAAGCGCTTCAACCTGCTCGCCATTTTTTAAAGTTAATAATTGCGATGATTGAACAACATCAGAATTAGTTTCTATCAACATATCAATTCCATCCACTTAACAGCATGGGTTAACGCTAGGCATAAGGTAAAGACAAAAAAACCAGCAAAGCCTGATAGGCCGCTGGTTTTAAATATACCAAGAACGTTACTCACAGCCTATTTAAATAAGCACAAATAAAGAGCCATATCTACAAAAAAACACAACGTAAGTAAAATCTATTTAGCCGCTTTTTTCGCTTCTTTTTCAGCCGCTGTTTGATTTGCTAGATATTCATCATAAGTACCGTGAAAATCAATCACTTCTTGATCTTTAATTTCAACAATACGCGTTGCCAAAGAAGAAACGAACTCTCTATCGTGGCTCACGAAAATCAACGTGCCATCGAACGCTTTCAACGCTTCGTTCAATGCTTCAATCGCTTCCATATCCAAGTGGTTAGTCGGTTCATCCATTACCAGTACGTTAAGATCCATCATCATTAACTTACCGAACAACAAACGATTCTTCTCACCACCAGAACACACTTTGGCCTTCTTAACGATGTCATCTGCGCCAAATAACAAACGACCCAACAAGCCACGAACCATGAGATCATCATGCTTAGCCGTACGCCACTGAGACATCCACTCAAACAAATCAAGATCGCAATCAAAATCTGCTGTACTGTCTTGTGGGCAATAACCAATCGTCGCGTTTTCAGACCACTTAATCACGCCGCCATTGGCTTTTAAATCATCGACCAAGCAACGTAAGAATGTCGTTTTACCCGCACCGTTCTCACCAATAACCGCCAGCTTAGCGCCGCCTTCTAAAATAAGGTTGCCGTCTTTAAATAAGATCTCTTCGCCTTCATAGCCATGGGTCAAGTCTTCTAGAACTAACGCTTGGCGATGCAATCTTTTATCTTGTTTGAAACTAAGTGACGGGGTTACACGGCTCGAAGACTTAACTTCGTCTAAAGAAATTTTATCCATCTTCTTAGCACGAGAACTCGCCAACTTCGCTTTCGATGCGTTTGCCGAGAAACGGTTTACAAACGCTTGCAGCTCTTCGATTTCAGCCGCTTTCTTTTCATTACCTGCAAGCAACTGCTCACGAATAAGACCCGACGCTTCTAAGTAGTACTCGTAGTTACCTGGGTAAATACGCAGCTCGCCATAATCAATGTCTGCCATGTGCGTACACACAGAATTCAAGAAATGACGATCGTGAGAAATTATAACCATGGTGCATTTACGCTGGTTCAATACATCAGACAACCAGTTAATGGTGTAAATATCCAAGTTGTTGGTTGGCTCATCTAATAACAAGATATCTGGATTAGAGAACAACGCCTGCGCCAACAATACACGTACTTTATGACCCGGTGGCACCTGAGCCATTAAACCAAAATGGAACTCTTCAGCAATACCCGCTTCTAGCAAAATATCACCGGCGCGAGATTCAGCGCTATAACCGTCCATTTCGGCGAATTCAACTTCAAGGTTCGCAACCGTCATGCCGTCATCTTCCGACATATGAGGCAAAGCATACATACGCTCGCGTTCTTGCTTAATTTCCCACAACGCTTTGTCACCCATGATTACAGTATCAATAACGCTGTATTCTTCAAAGGCAAACTGATCCTGACTTAACGTACCCAGCTTATCACCTGGCGTAAGAGAAACGTTTCCAGACGTTGGCGCTAGCTCACCGCTTAGAATCTTCATAAACGTTGATTTACCGCAACCATTGGCGCCGATCAAACCATAACGATGGCCATTACCAAATTTTGCTGAGATGTTTTCAAACAAAGGCTCAGCGCCGAATTGCATTGTAATATTAGCGGTAGATAACAAAGGGATTTTTCCTAGAAGAAACAGAAGGTATGAAGAACGCAGAGAAAGAAGCGTGCACACATAAGAATTGCGCGCATGATAAAGAGTTAATGGCGATTTGTCGAGGATAGCGCGAGTTATTTGACTAAAAAACGCACAACTCAGACCACTCACTTTTCAGTTACAAACAGCAAACACCGACTAACCGCTGATTAACAAGAAAATAGCACCTTTCTCACCCCTACCCGTCAAGAAACACCCACAAATGAATGGCCACTAAACAGCAGGTCGCCTATCAAGATTTAGAGGTAATTGCTAAGTATATGAAAAATATAAGAAATATGGCTGAGATAAATATGACTTGGATTAACCGACAATAAGCACTATTTGATATCAAATTGACAAACGCGACAGCCGAATATAGTGTTGTTTAAATTATTAACAGGGATAGTGCTATGATCTTAAAGGAATTTTCCTCTTGTTCGCCTTTCCCATATATAAGGGTTTATGCGAAATCGTGTCGTATAAACCGCTGTTAAATTTATATGAAAATTGTCAATTCCATATTGTTGTTCGTTGTCATGTTTGTTGTATACGTTGTTTTTATTGAATTGCGTGTCAGCCCCGGTACTCGTGTGTTTTCCGAGACCATCTACGAATGTGATTATAAAGTTAGTGAGATAATGACTAATACAACATTATTATCTTCTGTTTTTATCGGGTTTTATTGGCATGAATTTGCTTCAAGTATCAATCAAGATGATGATTTATCCCAAATGGTTGAGGCGCTTAACTCAATGCATGATGGAGATAGAACCAGATGCAATGAAATTGTTATTGCGAAATTAAATAAGATCAAACAACTTGGGTTTGACTTTTCGGCTCATAAAGATCAAAAGAATAGGCCATTAATATTTGGCGCCATCCTATTACAAAATAAAGAAATGGTGGAATGGTTACTTAAAAATGGCGGTTACACCGATTTCAAAGTTAAATCAGTTGATAGTGAATATCACGGTATGAATCTACCTGATTTAGCGGGAGCATTAGATTTAAAATTTGGCAATCAAGTTAGTCTATATATAAAAAATGAAGTTGGGTTAGCCCATACTGAGTATGAAAAATTAAATGTACCGGAATCTACAAAAATTTAACAAGGCACAGCATAGGACAATTTATAAACACGGCCAAAAAAGACTGGCCGCATTTATAAATTGCCCATGTGCTTGGCGTTAAATGGCTTTGTATGAATAGAACTATTACTTTTGTATTTTTTGTCGTTATATCAAGCTTCTGTTTATCTAGCTCTATAAATATGAGTGTTGGTGATTCTGAAGATAAACTATATGAAATTGAAGGTGATGCAACTCAGACAACTGAGCTTACTATTAAAGATAAGACCTTTGTTACGTACTTTTATCAGGCTACGAATACATCTTTTATAGTTGAAAAAGAACTGAAAACTATATGTAAAATTAGCCAAGGAAAAGTGAATGGAACTTGTCCTTGAATAATGCATTTAATCGGGTAGCCGGAGGTATCTAGCCTCCAGCCCCCACAACACCCTGCATGCGG
>CAJXUD010000015.1 GCA_913061415.1 uncultured Oleispira sp.
AGAATGGCTGCATAAAATTAATTAGTAGGGCGTCTACTATTTGGGGTGAGCTCTCTGGACCTCGCTTCGCTGCTAAAGGCGTTATAACTTATGAATCCTGATACTGATCTTGAAAATCAAGAAAAAATCATTTATTGGCTCAATAAAAAATTGTCATGTGGATATGATTTAGAGGAAAGAAATATTCAACTAGCACATTCATGCTTTGATTTGGCCATTGAACATCACGCTGCTATTTGTTTGCTTTATAAATCAGGGCTCTATGGTTCAATGTTTTCTTTACTGAGGGTCGAGTTCGAAACTTGCGTAAATGGGTTGTGGCTATTCTATGTAGCAAATGAAGAGCAGATCGAAAAGTATGAAAAAAACGACCTTAAACTTGGATTTGGAACCAAGATTAATATGATTGAAAGTCGATTAGGGATTTCAGAAGGCGCTTTAAAAACAATAAAAAACAATAGCTGGTCGATATTCAGTGAATTTACGCATGGAGGTTACCAATCCTTAATTCATCGAAGTAATGAAACACATACTGGCGGGGTGAACTATCAAAAGAAGGATTTGGTGTCAGCTCTTCGACATGCCGGAATGTTTGCACTATTTTCAGGTGTCCTGTTAGCAACAATTACGAAAAACGATGATTTAATCAGTGAAACTCTTTCATTTTACAAATCATATGGCAAATAAAATTATAACAAACGCATGAAACCTGACTCCGTAAACTTGTCGCCTTTTTTGCAGGAGACGCAAAAAAACCGCTAAATATACTACTCTGTTGAGCAAGGCGTTAGGCTATAAAATATCAGTTCTAAAAGGAGGTTCATATATGTTTTCATTGGAAGAATGGAAAAAAGCTGGTGAGATAATTCAATATAAAGAAAATGAGATATTCTACCGAGATGAAGGTCAAGGAGATGTTATTTTATGCATACATGGATACCCATCTTCATCCTGGGATTGGAATAAAGTTTGGCCAGAATTAATTAAAAACCACCGAGTTATTGCGTTAGATATGGTGGGTTTTGGTTTTTCCAGTAAACCCCATAATTATAAATACAGTATTTCTGATCAAGCTGACTTACATCTAGAACTGCTCAAGTCTTTAGATATCAAGTCATTTCATATTTTGGCACACGATTTTGGAATATTCGTTGGTCAAGAATTAGTAGCTAGGCATGACGAAGGTGAGTTAGATGATTTTAGCGTCAACTCCCTTTGTGCAATGAGTGGCTCAATTTTTCCTGAGCTATATAATCCTAGACTCATTCAACGACTGTTATTAAGCCCCGTCGGCTGGCTGGTTCAGAAGCTATTTTCTGAAGAAAAGTTCTGTAACAACTTATCCTCGGTCTTTGGTTCAAAGACTAAGCCAACTAAGGTTGAGCTAAGTTCGTATTGGTCACTTTTACAGCATAATGCTGGTGACAAAATGATAGGTAAGCTTTTATTTTATATCGAGGATAGGAAGGTATATGGTAATCGCTGGGTTAGGGCGTGGCAGACAACCAATTTACCAGTGCAATTGATCATTGGATTAGCTGATCCAATGTATGGATCAGATAGTGTGGAACGTTATAAGATTTTAACCAAGCAGAAAAATTTAGAATGTTTAACGGATGTGGGTCACTTTCCTCAAGTCGAAAGTCCTACAGAAGTAACTGATATTTATAAAACATTTTTAAGAATTGGCGGTAATGTAAAAGCTTAGCAAAAATCTGTTAAGGACAACCATAGGTGCAGGCCTTAAATACGGCTTCTGCTTATGGAGCCATTAAGCTAGGTGTTCTAGGTAAATAGGAATTTAAATAGGAATTGGAGAATTAAATGGATTTATTTAAACATTGGAAAGAAATAGTTGACGTTATTGGCACTGGTCAAAGATCAAGTTTGCATTGTTCTATTGCGACTGTCGACGACCAAGGTGTTCCCAATGTAACGCCTATTGGCACTGTCTTTTTGCGGGATGATCACTCTGGATATTTCTTTGACACATTTACTTCAAAGTTAGCTGAAAATGTTGAAAGTAATCAAAATATTTGTCTAATGGCCGTAAATACGAATACCTCTTTCTGGCTTAAGTCCTTTTTTAAAGGTAAGTTTTTGGCTCCGCCGGGAGTCCGATTGTATGGTACGGTTGGTCAGCTACGAAAGGCTACTGAAGAAGAGATTGCGGCTATAAATAAACGTATTAAGCCAATGAGTTGGCTTAAGGGTAGTAAACTAATTTGGTCAGATTTTACGCATGTGCGTGATATTCAATTTAATGATTTTAGGCCAGTTCAATATCCAAAAATGATGGAGCATTTGTGGCAGTAACTGTCATGTAGGGTTTAGATATGAATTTTCAAGCGATACCGATAATAAGAATTTTCGATGAAATCAAAGCCAAGGAGTTTTATCTAGAATTCCTTGGGATGACTCTAGACTGGGAGCATCGATTTGAGACTGGCTATCCTATGTATATGCAAGTATCCAAGGGGAGTTTGGTCTTTCATCTGAGCGAGCATTCTGGTGATGGTTCGCCAGGCACTAAAATCTTTGTAAATACAGTTGGTTTGGACGCTTTGGTCGAAGAAGTTACCGCTGCGGAATACAAGTATTGCAAACCGGTTATTGAAATTGCTCCTTGGGGCTCTAGGGTTTTCGAGGTCATTGATCCCTTTTCAAATCGGATCGTTTTTAACGAGAAATAAGTACATTACAATTCTCATGTTGAATTTGAATAGATGCTGATTTTAATACAAACTTCTTTGAATTATTCTAAAACAAGGCATCTGTGCAACTTTACCAATTTCAGTTGGCTGGCTGATTTACAGTATGTTTGGCTATGTGGGGCTTCAATACGACTTTTTCTTCCGAATATTAATCAACCCTGCTGCGATAATAAAAGCACTGCCTAGCCACGTAGTCCACAACGGCACTTCATCCCAAAATACCCAGCCCATTGCGGCGCCATAAATAACCGATGAGTATACGTAAATGCCTATTTTACCTGTTGGGGCTATTCTGTAAGCTTGTGTTAATGCTAGCTGTCCGAGTGTGGCGACAGTACCTAGCGTTACAATCCAACCCCATGCGTAGTTGGGTACTTCCTGCCAAGCATAAATGGCAGGGGGTGCGGAGATAATCGCTGAGATTAAGCCAAAGTAAAATACAATCGCGACGCTGCTTTCGGTATTGCCCATTTTACGAATGGTGACTTTCGCCAGTGCCGCTAACGCTGCGCCAATAAAACCAATGATGGCGAAGTAAGAAAAGCTATCGGTGCCAGGCCTTAAGATAAACGCCGCGCCGATAAAGCCAATAATAATCGCCCAGCGTGTATTTGGCCCGATGCTTTCTTTTAGCCATGCATAGGCAATGATCGGCATAAAAAAGGGGCTGGTGAGTTTAACTAAAAAAGCTTCTGCTAATGGCATGCGAGCCAGTACGAAGAAATAACAGTACATGGCGGTTAGCCCGACAACAGCCCGCATTAAGTGCCAGTGAAAGCGCTGGGTTTTTAGTTCTGATAATCCCGTTTTTAATAAAATGGGTAGCAACATAATGAGGCCGGCGATGTTGCGAAAGAATACAACTTGCTGTGTAGAAAGGTCTTCAGATAGATGTTTAATAATGCCACCCATTACCCCGAGAAGCGCTTCGCCTAATAAAATAAATAGGGCGCCTAAGATGATAGGGTTTGTTGAAATGGCGGGTAAACGGGGCATGGCTGTTTTGAGATACCTTATGAGTTAGCTGAAGAGATGCTTTTTGTGTGGTGTAAGGTTGGATAATGGCTTGGTGAGAGCGCAGCTATAGAAATAGCTGCTATTTACTTTGTTTTTGCTAGAGGTCAAACGATTCGAGTTTCAATTCTTCACCCGCTTGCCATTTAATAAACCAGCCTTTATCGCCCCAGTCGCCAAGAACATAGCGAGTGCGATTTTTACCTGCAAATTCCCATTGATGAATGTCTGGGCGGTGAGTATGGCCGTGGATCATTGTTGTGCAATTAGCTTCAGATAACACTTTATCAACCGCTTCTTGGTTAACATCCATTATGTCGTAGCTTTTGCCTTTTTGACTTTCTTTGCTTTCGCTACGAACTTGCTTGGCAAATTCAATTCGCTCAGGAATTGATTTGGCGAGCAGTTGGTCTTGCCATTGCGGGTTGCGCAGCATGACTCGTGCTTTCATGTATTCAACATCATCGGTGCAAAGGCTATCGCCATGCATCAAAAGAATGCTTTCGTCACCAAGTGTGATTAGCTTAGATTCATCCAGTAATTCACAATGGGCGCTATCACACCAAGCTTTCCCGACCAAAAAGTCGCGGTTGCCATGCATGAAATAAATTTTGGTGCCTTTGGCTGCGCACTTTTGTAACGCTTGATTGATTAGCTCAATGTATTCATTGGAGTAATCATCGCCGATCCAAACTTCAAAAAAGTCGCCTAGAATATAAAGCTCTTCTGCGTCAATTAACGAGTCCAGAAACGACAAAAAGCCATCAGTGATGGCTTTTTGTGCAGGCTCCAGATGTAGGTCAGAAATAAAATAAATCGCCATATCTGGAATCTTCTTATGCTTCGATAACAGTCGCAGATTCGATGATTACATCGTCAACTGGAACATCTTGGTGTCCACGACGAGTAGTCGTTGGAGTGCCTTTGATCTTATTTACAATATCCATACCTTCAACCACTTCACCGAATACGCAGTAGCCCCAACCTTCAGAGTTTTTAGCGGTATGGTTTAAGAACGTATTGTCAGAAACGTTGATGAAGAACTGAGCGCTGGCAGAATGTGGATCATTGGTGCGAGCCATTGCCAACGTACCTGTCTTGTTAGAAAGGCCGTTATCAGCTTCGTTATCGATCGTTGCGTTAGTGCGCTTTTCTTCCATGCCTGGAAGCATGCCGCCGCCTTGAACCATAAAGCCATCGATTACGCGGTGAAAGATGATGCCGTCGTAAAAACCTTCTTCTACATACTTCTGGAAGTTAGCGGCTGTCTTTGGCGCTTCTTCGTTAAAAAGGTTGATTTTAATGTCGCCGAAGTTGGTCTTTAAAAGAATCATGGTATTTCCTAGCGTTTATAATGATTAAATATTGAATCTACGTATGGCTCTAGGCCGTATGACGCGTATAATAACGGTTTTTTCCATGAATATCAGCATAACTGCATTATACAAGCTAACTAATTTAAGCTAATTAAGTTAACGGCAGAGACATAAAGAGATACAAAACGCATGTCAGAGATTCGCAATTCAGAAACTAGCAACGTCAATAACTTTGTTGCCAAAATCGTTGAAGAAGATCTAGCCAGTGGCAAGATCGACAAGGTCATTACTCGTTTCCCTCCAGAGCCGAATGGCTATTTACACGTTGGCCACGCTAAATCCATCTGTTTGAACTTCGGTTTGGCTGAGAAATTTAATGGTGAATGCAATCTGCGTTTTGATGATACTAACCCTGAAAAAGAAAGTCAGGAATACATTGATGCGATTAAAGAAGACGTAACTTGGTTGGGTTTTCAGTGGTCTGGTGATGTGCGATTCTCGTCAGATTATTTTGATACGCTGCACGATTATGCGGTTCATATGATTAAGGCTGGCACCGCTTATGTGTGTAGTCTTAAGCCTGAAGAATCAGAAGAATACAAAGGTGACTTCAATCGCCCGGGTAAGAACAGTCCTTACCGTGATCGCAGTGTTGAAGAAAACCTAGATTTATTCGCCCGCATGAAGGCCGGTGAATTCAAAGATGGCGAGCACGCATTGCGCGCTAAAATCGATATGGCTTCAGGCAATATGAATCTGCGTGATCCAATTATGTATCGTATTCGCCATGTTGAGCATCACCAGACGGGTGATAAATGGTGTATCTACCCGATTTATGATTTTACGCATGGTCAGTCTGATGCGTTAGAAGGCATTACACACTCGGTGTGCACGCTTGAGTTTGAAGATCATCGTCCATTGTATGATTGGTACATTAACAATCTGCCGGTTCCTGCTAAGCCACAGCAGTATGAGTTTGGTCGTTTAAGCCTGAACTACACAGTGACTTCTAAGCGTAAGCTTAAAAAGTTGGTTGACGAAAAGGTAGTTTCTGGCTGGGATGATCCTCGTATGCCAACTATTTCGGGCATGCGTCGTCGTGGTTTTACGCCAGCGTCTATCCGCAATTTCTGTGAAATGATTGGGGTGTCTCGTAGCGATGGTGTGGTTGATATTGCCATGCTTGAGCACGCTTTACGCAGCGATCTGAATAACAACGCACCACGTGCCATGGCGGTGATCAATCCGTTGAAAGTGGTTATCACGAATATGGCCGATGATCATTACGAAGACATTACGGTTGAATCATTGCCGGATTCTTTGATTGAAGCGACGGGCGATTCGTTAAAGCGTACTGTACCATTCACTAAAGAAATCTTTATTGATCAAGACGACTTTAAAGAAGAGTACAGCAAGAAGTTTAAGAAGAAATTCTGCCCAGGAAAGCGCATTCGTCTGCGTAATGGCTATGTGATTGAAGCCACTGACTTCATTAAAAATGATGCCGGTGAAATCATTCAGGTCAATGCGACTCAAATCACCACGGTATTGGGTGAAGATCCAGCCGATGATGTGAAGCCAAAAGGCGTTGTGCATTGGGTATCGGCTTCTCATGGTATTGAAGCTGAATTGCGTGTGTATGGTCGCTTGTTGAATCATGAATCACCGGATCGTGGTGGCGAAGACTTCATGACGCACATTAACCCTGAATCTTTATCTGTGATTAGCGCGATTGTTGAGCCAAGTTTGGCACAAGCGGCGCCAGAGTCGGTTTTCCAGTTTGAGCGTGAAGGCTACTATGTCGCTGACCGTCGTGATCATGCGGCCGACAAACCTGTATTTAATTTAACCATTGGCTTGCGCGAAGACAAGTCTCTCTCTCAATAGAAGAGAAAGCTTAAGGATTAACATTGAAAATTTATAATACGTTAACGCGTCAGAAAGAAGAATTTAGACCGATTGTTGAAGGTAAGGTGGGCATGTATGTGTGCGGGATGACCGTTTACGACTTGTGTCACTTAGGCCATGCGCGTGTATTAACAGCGTTTGATGTGATTGCGCGTTATTTACGCCACAAGGGTTATGACGTTAATTACGTGCGTAATATTACCGATATTGACGATAAAATTATTAGTCGTGCCAATGAAAACGGCGAAGCGTTTGATGTACTAACTGAGCGTTTCATTAATGAAATGCACGTTGATGCTAAAGCATTGGGTATTGAAGCGCCTGATGCTGAGCCACGCGCGACGGCTCATATCGATGGCATTATAGAAATGGTGCAAACCCTCATCGAAAAGGGTTATGCCTACGCGGCAGATAATGGCGATGTGTATTATTCAGTACGTAAGTTTGAAGGCTACGGTAAATTGTCGGGCAAGGTTCTAGATGATTTAGAAGCGGGTGCGCGCATTGAGATTGATGAAGTAAAGCAAGATCCTTTAGATTTCGTTTTATGGAAGCACGCTAAGGCCGACGAACCACATTGGGATTCTCCTTGGGGTATTGGTCGTCCGGGCTGGCACATTGAGTGTTCAGTAATGTCGACTTGCTGCTTGGGTAATAATTTCGATATTCATGGTGGTGGCCCAGATCTTAAATTCCCGCATCACGAAAACGAAATTGCTCAAAGTGAAGCAGCTACGGGCAGTCGCTATGCTAATAACTGGATGCATGCTGGCGCGGTTCGCATTGATGGCGAGAAGATGTCTAAGTCATTGGGCAACTTCTTTACTATTCGTGAAATCTTAGAAAAGTATCACCCAGAAACAGTGCGTTTCTTCTTATTATCTAGCCAGTATCGCAGTTCAATTAACTACAGCGAAGACAGCTTAAAAGAAGCGCAGGTTAAGCTAGATCGCTTTTATAATGCGTTAGCGCAAGTCGATGCTTATGTGCCTGCTGCTACGAATAACGATTATAGCGAGCGTTTCCATGGCGCGATGGATGATGATTTTAATACTCCAGAAGCGATTGGTGTATTGTTTGACTTGGTTCGTGAAGTGAATAAAGCCGAAGGCGAAAAGAAATTTGCCTTAGGTGCTCAGTTGCGTGAGCTTGGTGCTATTTTGGGTTGCTTGCAGCTTCCTCCAGAAGAGTTCTTGCAGTCTGGTGGGGACGTTGATGTTGAATACGTTGAGGCTATGATTCAAAAGCGCATTGATGCTAAGAAAGCGAAAGACTTTGCGACGGCCGATGGCGTACGTGATGAGTTGTTGGCGCAGGGGATTACTTTGCGTGATGGCCCAGAGGGTACGAGCTGGACTCAGGGGTAGTCTGCTTGCTTTTTGCTCATAAAAAAAGGCCGCTAACTGAATATCAGCTAGCGGCCTTTTTTGTTTTTAAGCGTCTAAATCAAGTCAGCTTAAATCTTAGTATGCAGCTCTTCACACGCCTGTAGAGTATTCTCTAGCAACTTAGCGCGTGTCATTGGGCCAACACCACCAGGAACTGGAGTAATGTGGCTTGCATTCTGAGACGCCGCTTCGAATTCAACATCGCCGACTAGCTTGCCGTTGTCTAAGCGGTTAATGCCCACATCAATCACGATGGCGCCTTTCTTGATCCATTCACCTTTAACAATGTCTGGGCGGCCAACGGCTACGACTACGATGTCGCCTAAGCGGACATGGCTTTCTAGATCTTCAGTAAAGCGGTGGCACGTCGTTACTGTGCAGCCTTTTAGTAGTAATTCTAAGCCCATAGGGCGGCCAACGATATTTGAAGAGCCAACAATAACGGCGTGCTTGCCGCGGATAGGTTCTTTGGTATTTTCTAATAACGTTACGATGCCAGCGGGAGTGCATGGGCGAAGTAAAGGCATGCGCTGTGCTAAGCGACCGATATTGAAAGGGTGGAAGCCATCAACATCTTTATCAGGCGCAATGCGCTCTAAAATTTCATCCGACTTTAATTGCGCAGGTAATGGAAGCTGTACCAATATGCCGTCGATAGTTTCATCGTTATTCAGGGTGTCGATTAAAGCTAGTAGTTCGCCTTGCGACGTTGATACAGGCAAGTCGTAGGCTTGGCTATTGATGCCAACTTCTTCGCAGTCTTTACGCTTGTGCTTAACATACACTTCAGAAGCAGGGTCTTTACCGACTAAAATAACGGCTAAGCCAGGAGCTCTTAGTCCTTTGTCTAAGCGTAGCTGAACACGCTCAGCAACGGTTTTACGAATAGATTCGGCAGTAGCTTTGCCATCAATGATTTGAGCGCTCATGTAAATCTTTAACCTTGCAGTAGATTAGAGGGGTATATAGATGCAGTGATTTTCTCATGCCTGACTATTAATGCAAAGTAGTAAGTCGGTTATTGTCAGTGGAGTAGGGTGAAATTTGTCATTCTCTTGTTTTGGGTCCTTAAAGTTTGCAAGCAGTGATGTATTTGTAGGGGGCTGTTAGAGCTTAATGTTATTGTTGAATACTAGTGAAAAACCACAGGTCTTTGTTTTTATTAAATAAATTTAAAAAAGGTGTTGACGGGGTAGGGTCTCGTGGGTAATATACGCACCACTTCACCGAGACAGCGAATTAGTTCGCAGATCGATGTTGTATCGGGATATAGCGCAGTCTGGTAGCGCGCCTGCTTTGGGAGCAGGATGTCGGGAGTTCGAATCTCTCTATCCCGACCACTAAGTAATCTAACGTGAGTTAGGTGGCCAAGCGCCTATAGCTCAACTGGATAGAGCATCGCCCTTCTAAGGCGAGGGTTGCAGGTTCGAGTCCTGCTGGGCGTACCAACGCCTTTCGGGTAGTTAGTGGTTAGTTTAAGAATATGTGGTGGCTGTAGCTCAGTTGGTAGAGCGCAGGATTGTGATTCCTGTGGTCGAGGGTTCGATCCCCTTCAGCCACCCCACTTATTTTTAACATCTCTTCTTGTAGTTTTCTGTTGTATTTTCTAATGCTGTACCTTCTAAGTTTCTGTTTTATAAAGTCTTTTTTTATTAAGTAATCTAATATATTTTAAAGTTATTTTCATTTTTCTCTTGAAAAATAATTCTTTAATCCCATTATCTATTCTTATACGAAACAATACTGTGTATTGATAGCTATGGTTCTGTAACAGAGCTTAAGATATAATGCGCGACTTTTATGATGTCAGGTGCATTGACAATTGATTTGTACGCCTAATTATTTAGCTATTTACTTAACTAGGCACCTGCATCGCCAGACAAAACGATAATATTAACTGAGAGACAAACATGCAAATTTCTATCGAAACTACTCAAGGCCTAGAGCGTAAGATGACAATTGGCGTTCCTGCCGCTGACGTTGATGGTCAGGTTGTTGTAGCTCTAAAAAGTATGGTTAAAGGCCGTAAGATTGATGGTTTCCGTCAAGGCAAAATTCCACCAAATGTTGCACAAAAAATGTTTGGTAAGCCAGCTCGTCAAGAAGCTGTTCAACAAGTAATGCAGCGTTCTTTCTTTGAAGCGATTTCAAAAGAAGGCGTTAAAATGGCGGGTATGCCAACTAACTTCGAAGCGACTGTTAATGAACAAGGTAAAGATCTTGAATTCGTAGCAACGTTTGAAGTTTACCCAGAAATCACTTTAGGTGACCTTGCGGCAATCGAAGTTAGTAAGAAAAAATCGACAGTGACGGATGCTGATGTTGAAACTATGGTTGAAACATTGCAAAAGCAGCAAGCTAAATGGGAAGCTTCTACTGAAGCGGCTGTAGATGGTGACCAAGCGGTTGTTGATTTTGATGGTTTCATCGATGGTGAAGCATTCGAAGGTGGCAAAGCAGAAGGTTACAATCTTACTTTAGGTTCTAACTCTATGATTCCTGGTTTTGAAGCCGGCATCGTAGGACTTAAGGCTGGTGATGAAAAGACAATTGAACTTTCTTTCCCTGCTGACTATCACAAAGAAGACCTACAAGGTAAAGCAGTAGAGTTTAAAGTTGCTGTTAAAGAAGTTAAAAAGCCAGAGCTAGCGGAATTGAATGAAGAGTTCTTTAAAGGCTTTGGTGTTGAATCTAAAGATCTAGAAAGCTTTAAAGTTGATATTCGCGCCAATATGGATCGTGAATTAGATCGCGCTATTCGCAACGACGTTAAAAACCAGGTAATCGAAGGCTTGGTTGCGGCTAACGAAATTGCTGTTCCTGCAGCTTTGGCTGATCAAGAGATTGATCGTCTACGTCAGCAAGCAATTCAGCAATTTGGTGGTGGTCAGGGTATCGACGCTAGCATGTTGCCAGCTGAGTTATTTAAAGAGCAAGCTGATCGTCGCGTACGTGTAGGTTTGTTGATGAATGCTGCAATCGATTCTTTCGAATTGACTGCTTCTGAAGAAAAAGTAGACGCTTTGATCGAAGAAGTTGCTTCTACTTACCAAGAGCCAGAGCAAGTTCGTGAGTACTATAAAAATACTCCAGAACAAAAATCTCAAGTTGAAGCCTTGGCTTTAGAAGAGCAAGTTGTAGAAAAGATCCTAGAAAGTGCAAAAGTGACTGAAACAGAAGCAAGCTACGAAGATGTTATTAAGGCTGCAAACGCACCTCAATAATCCCTCCTTCGAGTGACTGACAGTTTTCAGAACACCGACTAAACTAAAAGCAGCTATTAATTAAAATAGCTGTTTTTTGCTGATAATAATGAGTCAGGGAGTGCTTGAATCGATGTTTGATTCTGATAAAGGTAATGACATCATGGGCGCATTAGTCCCTATGGTTGTTGAACAGACCGCTCGTGGAGAGCGTTCATATGATATTTATTCACGTTTATTAAAAGAGCGTGTTATTTTCATAGTGGGTCAAGTTGAAGACCATATGGCAAATCTGGTTGTTGCACAGATGCTATTTTTGGAATCTGAGAACCCTGATAAAGATATTCATTTGTACATCAACTCACCGGGTGGCTCGGTCACTGCAGGTATGTCGATCTACGATACAATGCAATTTATTAAGCCTAATGTAAGCACCATGTGTATTGGTCAAGCTTGCAGTATGGGTGCATTTCTATTGAATGCTGGTGCTGAAGGTAAGCGTTTTTGTTTGCCTAACTCGCGCGTCATGATTCACCAGCCAAGTGGCGGTGCTCAGGGTCAAGCGACGGATATTCAGATTCAAGCGAATAATATTCAAGAAACAAAAGATCGACTTAATCGAATTATGGCTAAGCATTCTGGCCAAACATTTGAACAAGTTGCTCAAGATACCGAACGTGATAACTTTATGAGCGCTGAAGAAGCCATGAAGTATGGTTTGATCGATAAGGTATTAGAGAACCGCAACGCTGAATAAGTGTGTGGCATCAAACGTTATTAATGAGGCAGTCGAATGACCGACGACACTAAAGGCAAAGGCGAAGATAACGGCAAATTGCTGTATTGCTCCTTTTGTGGCAAAAGTCAGCATGAAGTGCGTAAGCTGATTGCTGGCCCTTCTGTATTCATTTGCGATGAGTGTGTTGATTTATGCAACGACATTATTCGTGAAGAAGTTCAAGAAGCCGAAAATAAAGGCGATTCGGAAAGTTTACCGACGCCAAAAGAAATCAAAGCAACTCTTGATGAGTATGTGATTGGCCAAGATAAAGCAAAAATTGTTTTGTCGGTAGCAGTATACAATCACTACAAGCGCCTACAGTTTGGTGAGCGCAAGGGTGAAGTTGAACTTTCTAAAAGTAATATTCTTTTAATCGGTCCTACGGGTAGTGGTAAAACATTATTGGCAGAGACTTTGGCGCGTTTATTGAACGTTCCTTTCACCATTGCAGATGCGACGACCTTAACGGAAGCCGGTTATGTAGGTGAAGATGTTGAAAATATTATTCAGAAGTTATTACAGAAATGTGATTACGATGTAGAGAAAGCTCAGCGCGGTATTGTTTACATCGATGAGATCGATAAGATTTCTCGTAAGTCTGATAACCCGTCGATTACACGTGATGTATCGGGTGAGGGCGTTCAGCAGGCATTATTGAAACTGATCGAAGGTACGGTTGCATCTGTTCCTCCTCAAGGCGGTCGTAAGCATCCTCAGCAAGAGTTTTTGCAGGTTGATACTTCTAATATGTTATTTATCTGTGGTGGTGCATTTGCCGGTCTTGACCAGCTTATTCGTGACCGTTCAGAAAAGAGCAGTATTGGCTTCTCGGCGACTGTAAAAGGTAAGAAAGAAGAAAAATCAGTTGGCGAGATTCTACGTTCTGTTGAGCCAGGTGATTTGGTTAAGTACGGTCTAATTCCAGAGTTTATCGGTCGTTTACCTGTGGTAGCGACGCTGGATGAGTTGGATGAAGCTGCACTGATTCAAATTCTGACTGAGCCTAAGAATTCATTAGTAAAACAGTATCAAAAGCTGTTTGAAATGGAAGATGCTGAATTAGAATTCCGTGAATCAGCCTTGAAGGCCGTTGCTACTAAAGCAATGGAGCGCAAGATTGGTGCACGTGGCTTACGTTCAATCTTAGAGGGTATCTTACTGAACAGTATGTATAAGATTCCATCTGAAGAGAATGTGACCAAGGTCGTGATCGATGAGGGCGTAATTAATGGCGAATCTGAGCCATTATTTATCTACGAGTCCAGCGATGCTGAAAAAGTCGATAAAGTTGCACCGGATGATGCTTAATTTTTAAGCAGAAAACGTGTGATTTATTAAAGAAAGGGCCGTTTGGCCCTTTTTTTTCGAATTTTTTTCTTCTTTTGTTTATTAATCCTTGTTTTTTTAACTAATGACCGCAACTCTATAACTAATGTGAATTGAATGTGGCAGTTCCAATAGAGTATAAGGTTTATTATGAGTCAAGATTACCTGCCGTTGTTGCCTTTGCGTGACGTCGTTGTATTTCCAAGTATGGTTATCCCTTTGTTTGTGGGGAGAGCTAAATCCATTGCTGCTCTAGAAGAAGCGATGGAGCAAGATAAGCGAGTGATGCTGGTTGCTCAAAAAGATGCCGGCCATGACAATCCTGAAGCGGGTGATTTAAACCAGGTTGGGACGGTTGCCAATATTCTTCAGCTACTAAAGCTTCCTGACGGGACTGTGAAGGTACTGGTTGAGGGTGAATATCGCGCCAAGCTTGTCGAACTTATTGATGAAGATACGTTATTCCGCTGCCAAAGCGAAAGTTTGGTCGATGCGGATTTATCTGAGCGAGAAAATGAAGTACTTGTACGTTCATTAACGGGGCATTTTGAGCAATATGTTCAATTGTCTAAAAAAGTTCCAAGTGAAGTATTATCAACTATTTCAGGTATCGAAGACGCGTGTCGTCTTGCAGATACTATCGCTGCACATATCTCACTAAAATTAGATGAAAAGCAGTCTGTGTTAGAGATGATCAATATCCGTGATCGTGTCGAGCATTTAATGGGCGTTATGGAATCGGAAATCGACTTATTTAAAGTTGAAAAACGAATTCGTGGTCGCGTTAAAAAGCAGATGGAAAAGAGTCAGCGTGAGTACTATTTGAATGAGCAAATGAAAGCCATTCAGAAAGAACTGGGCGATATGGAAGATACTCCAAATGAAATGGAGGAACTGCAGCAAAAAATCACTGATTCTGGCATGACAAAAGAAGCTCAGGATAAAACAGAAGCTGAGCTTAAAAAATTGAAAATGATGTCACCCATGTCAGCAGAGGCCTCTGTTGTGCGTGGATATATCGATTGGATGGTTGGCATTCCATGGAAAAAACGTAGCCGTGTAAGTCATGATTTGAAAAAGGCTAAGGCCATTCTTGATGCTGAGCATTATGGACTAGAAGAGGTTAAAGAACGCGTACTGGAATATCTAGCGGTGCAAAACCGTGTTAAGAAGGTTCGTGGTGCGATTCTTTGCTTAGTAGGACCTCCAGGTGTTGGTAAAACCTCGCTAGGGCAGTCTATTGCAAATGCGACCAATCGTAAGTTTGTTCGTATGGCCTTGGGTGGTGTACGTGATGAGGCCGAAATTCGTGGCCATAGACGTACCTACATTGGCTCTATGCCAGGTAAATTAATTCAAAAAATATCAAAAGTTGGCGTTAAAAACCCGCTTTTCTTATTGGATGAAATTGACAAGATGGGGATGGATCAGCGTGGCGATCCCGCATCCGCTCTTTTAGAAGTATTAGATCCAGAGCAAAACGATAGCTTCAATGACCATTACCTTGAAGTTGACTACGATCTGTCTGATACGATGTTTATCTGTACGTCTAACAGTATGAATATTCCAGGTCCTCTTTTAGACCGAATGGAAGTTATTCGTATTCCGGGTTATACCGAAGACGAAAAGCTTAACATTGCCATTCGTTATTTATTGCCTAAGCAAATAAAAGTTAACGGGCTTAAAGCGGATGAGATTACCGTTGCTGATGAGCGCATCAAAGACATCATCCGTTATTATACGAGAGAAGCAGGTGTGCGCTCATTGGAACGTGAATTGGCTAAGCTTTGCCGTCGAGTCGTTAAAGCGAACATGCTGTCCACTAAATCGAGCAATATTGAAGTTACAGAAGAACTGTTAGAAGAATACTTAGGTGTTCACAAATACAGCTTCGGACTAGCGGGTGTTGATAATCAGGTTGGGCAAGTAACAGGTTTGGCTTGGACATCAGTTGGTGGTGAGCTGCTAACGCTTGAGTCTGCAGTAACGCCTGGTAAGGGCCGAATTACCAAAACCGGATCGTTAGGTGATGTCATGCAAGAATCTATTCAGGCGGCGCTCACAGTCGTGCGAAGCCGTGCGCAAGGTTTGGGTGTTGCGGAAGACTACATCGAAAAGCATGATTTGCATATACACGTCCCTGAAGGCGCTACGCCAAAAGATGGACCTAGTGCAGGTGTGGGTATGGCAACGGCATTAGTTTCTTCTATGACGGGGATTCCTGTTCGTGCCGATGTGGCTATGACTGGTGAAATCACTTTACGTGGCAAGGTATTAGCCATTGGTGGTCTAAAAGAGAAATTATTAGCTGCGCACCGTGGTGGTATTCGTACGGTTATCATTCCAAAAGAGAATGAAAAAGACTTACGAGAAATCCCACAAAACATTCAAGAGAATCTAGAAATCATTCCAGTAGCCTGGATTGATGAAGTTTTAGATATAGCCCTCGAAAGCAAGCCTGAGCCATTAGTTGGTGAAATAGTGAGCAAGGATGAGGCTCAAATCAAAAAAGATGGCAAAAGTCGACCTAGTACACACTAAGGTTGCTTGACGGCTGTGTGCTGGGTTGGTATAAATCTTGGCTCAATGAAGATTGCATTGCGAACTCAGCTCGTAAGATACAAAAAAATATTAAGTGTTATAAATAAGAAAGGGGATTTAGTGTGAACAAATCAGAATTAGTAGATTCAATCGCTGCTCAAGCGGACATTCCAAAAGCAGCTGCAGGTCGTGCATTAGATGCAATGATCGAAAGCATTGGTAGTACTTTGAAAGATGGCGGACAAGTTGCTCTTGTTGGTTTTGGTACTTTCTTAGTTAAAGAGCGTGCTGCACGTACTGGCCGTAACCCACAAACGGGTGAGCCAATTCAAATTAAAGCGGCTAAAGTGCCTAGCTTTAAGCCTGGTAAAGCTCTTAAAGACGCTGTTAACTAAACCAGTTGATACCGTTAATAAACGCATCCACTGGATGCGTTTTTTTTTGCTCGCTGCTGAAAAGAAAGATTTGGAGATCTCATGTTGCAGAATATTCGCGATAATTCACAAGGAACTATCGCAAAAATCATCGTCGGCTTTATCATTATTACCTTCGCATTATTTGGTATTGAATCGATTGTTGCATTAGGAAACAGTGAATCTGCTCCTGCTACAGTCAATGGTTCTGATATCCAAGAAGTCGAAATTTTGCGTTTAGTAGAAATGCAAAAAAATCGTTTCCGTCAGCAGTTCGGTGAGAATTACGATGAGAGCCTGTTTAATGAAGGTTTCTTACGTCAATCTGCACTAGAGCAGTTAATAGAACAAAAGGTTGCGGTCACTCAAGCTCGTGAATTGGGCGGTTACGTATCCACTCAATCCATTGATAGCGCAATTCTATCAGCCCCAGAATTCCAACAAGATGGTCAGTTCTCTAGCGACCGTTTTAAAATGGTTCTTCGTCGTAGTGCATTAACGCCATTGGCTTATCGTGCAGTATTAGAAGAGCAGGCATTGGTGGCTCAGGTACAACTGGGTACAGGTCTAACCGATACTGCACTGCCTTATGAAGTTAAGCGTCAACAAGCGCTAAAAACTGAACAGCGTGATTATGAGTATGTGATTTTCGCTGCGGCAGACCTTAAAAAAGATATCGAGTTATCAGATGACGATATTCAGGCCTTTTACGATGCGAATAAGCAGCGTTACCAGACTGAAGAAAAAGTAGCGGTTAACTACGTTGTCCTAAATAAATCAGACATCAAGTCAGACATTCAGGTTGACGAAGAAGAAATTGAGCAGAGCTACCAAGATTATCTGGATCAGCTGGGCGATACAGAAGAACGTAAAGCAAGTCACATTTTGATTGAAGTTAATGACGATCGAAATGATGATGCGGCAGCAGCATTAGCGCAGCAGTTATCTTCAAAGGCTTCTAGCGGAGAAGATTTCGCAGTTTTAGCTAAAGAATACTCGGATGATATTGGTTCTAAAAATGTCGGTGGTGATCTTGGTTACAATACCCGTGGCGGTTTTGTTGTTGAGTTCGACGATGCTTTATTTGACATGTTAGAAGGTCAAGTTTCTGAGCCTGTTAAAACTGAATTTGGTTATCATGTTATTAAACTTGATTCTATTCGTAAGCCAGTAGCATTATCTTTGGCAGAGAAGCGCGATGATCTTGTTTCTGAAATTAAATCTTCTCAGTTAACAGAAATGTTTGCCGAGCAGTCTGAAGCATTAGCGGCAGCGGCTTTTGAGAATGACAATATTGAAAACTTAGTGGCTAATACTGATCTTGGTCTTGTCGCACAAACATCAAACATGTTCAGCCGTAATCAAGGTGCAGGTATTGCTTTGAATCCTGCTATTCGAGTAGCTGCTTTTGATGAAAAAGTACTTGCTGATCGTGAGTTAAGTGATGTCATTGAAGTCTCGGCTGATCAGGTTGTGGTTATTGGGTTGAGTAAGCATGCTGAGCCTGCGGTTAAGCCGTTGGCTGATGTCAAAACAGTTATCGAAGCTCAGCTATTAACTGAAAAAGCCAATGCACTAGCCGCAGAAAAAGCGGAAGCTTTGGTTGCTGATATTGCGATGGGTAGCTCAAGCATCGCTTGGGTCTCAGTTAATGCAGCGACTTATAGCGATGCGGGCGAAGCGCCTGTTGAGTTAAATAAAGCGGTATTTGCTTTACCTAAGCAATCTGGTGAAGTAACTTCTGCGAAGGTAGCAGCAGGGCAAGCAGTTGCTCGTTTAAAAGCAGTGACTCAAGAAGACGTTACAGCTTCTGCTGAAGAGCAAGCTACGATTAACCAAGCAAAAGCTAATGAGAGTTTCTATGTTTACCGTCAGTGGGCAAAAGCCAATTCTGATATCGAGCGTAGTGGTTCTTAATCACGCGATTCTTAATCTAGTTTGAGAAAATTAGGTTAAATAAAAAAAGGGGCTTCGGCCCCTTTTTTTATTTCTGATCTTTCATTTTATTTTTTATACGACTCAACTCTTGTTAAATCTCAACTCTTGTTAAGCCTCTATTTGCGTTAAACCTCTGCTTGATCTTCCATTTCTTCTAAGCTCATTGCGCAGCTGTTAAAACCGGCATCCACATAAATAGTCTGTGCGGTAATACCAGACGCCATATCAGAGCATAAAAACATCGCACTATTGCCTACTTCATGAATGGTCACATTACGTTTTAACGGCGCACGTTCAGCATTGCGCTTTAACATTTTGCGGAAACTCTTAATGCCTGATGCGGCTAAGGTTCTAATTGGCCCAGCAGAGATGGCGTTAACTCGAATCCCTTCTGGCCCAAGGCTACCTGCTAAATAACGTACAGACGCCTCTAGGCTGGCTTTAGCAAGGCCCATAACGTTGTAGTTGGGTAAGGTTTGTTGAGAACCATGGTAGGTCAATGTTAATAAGCTACCATTACGACCTTGTAGCATTGGTCGGGCGGCTTTTGCGAGTGCGACAAAGCTATATGCGCTGATATCATGAGCGATATGAAAACCTTCGCGTGTCGTTGCATCAAGATAATCACCATCTAGCTCATGGGCAGGTGCGAAACCAACAGAATGAACAAGAACATCCAAGCCGTCCCACTCTTTTCCTAAAGCTTCAAAAACCTGATTAATCTCTTCGTCACTGCTGACGTCACAAGGAAGAACAATGCTTGAACCCCATTGTTCAGCCATTTTCTCAACTCTGCCTTTTAATTTCTCACCTTGATAGGTAAAAGCAAGCTCAGCGCCTTGCTGATAAAAAGCTTCGGCAATACCGGCGGCAATCGAAAGCTTGCTAGCAACACCTACAATTAATACTTTTTTACCGGCTAATAAACCCATGTTTAATTCACTCATATTATTTTTTAGTTTCGTTATTATGTTACGTCGTTTTAATCATAAAACGCATTAAGCGGATGTCGATAATTCAAGGCTAACCTGTTATTTGCTATTCGCCAAGTATCGATTGAGCAATTAAGTTATGCATCAATCTACACGCTAGAGGTTACTCAAAAGTTGCCTGCTTTATCACGGTGCTTGATTTAAAACCTTCACCGCTGCGTTTTGCTGATAGTGTATTAATCTTAGTGATTCTATCGATCCAAAAAAGTCCGCCGTGAGTCGGGTGGAAGGGATCAAAAATTTTGGCGCTAGAACGGGTTGCAACGGATTCGGGTAACTTTAACCATCGCCAAAAACCTGCACGAGTAAAAGGTACGTAAGTAGAAGGAATGAATAGGGCTTGGTCGGCAATTTTGTTTTCTAGTGCGTGTGCAAGTTGAATTGATTCCTGTTCTGAAGACGATGCTTGATACTCTTTAATTAGGTCATCAATACGGTCATCCGCGAGACCAGTAATATTATTTGATTGTAAGGCGCTTGCATGGCGAGAATGAAAATATTGCTCAAATTCAGGATGCTTGCCAGTGCTCCAGCCTAGCCATGCGATATCGAAGCGTTTATCTAAAATCTTTTTATGAAAGACCATTGGCTCCGTGTATTGAGGTTTTAATTCTATACCTGCTTTTCTTGCGATTTTGGCAATTAAGTTAATGTGCGAGCGATGGATTTTGTTGGCATAGCTAACCGTAAACGAAAGTTTTGATTGATCTTTCATTCGTATCCCTGCGGTGTCCAGTATTTGCCAACCTGAACGATATAAATAGTCTTTGGCTTTTTCGATGTTCAATTCAGGCGCGGTTATAGTCTGATCTGAATACTCGCCATAACCACTATGAAAGCTTGGCAGGCGTAAATATTCGCCGTACAGATATTTTTTTATAACTGTATCAAAATCTATGCTGTGGCTAATGGCTTTTCTTACACCAATGTCTTGCAGTAAATTATTGTTAATATTTAGGAATAGGCCGGAAGCGCTTTGCGGGACCTGATTGTAATACGAGAGCTTATGAATAAAGCCTTTGGTGTACATCGGGCCTTTTGCTTTTTCGTACCACAGTTTTGGATTTGTGAGATTAAATACATCCAGCTCACCACGCTCAAAATATTTATAAGCAATATTGGGGTCGCGTACGACCTTGATTGAAATCTTATCAATGTTAAATCGGTTACGTAAGAAACGATCTTTTTTTGCCCACCAGTTTAACTTTCGTTTGAACGCTATAAGCTTACCTTTGCGTATATTTAAAATTTGATAGGGGCCTGTATTAGGTTCGATTTTCCAGTTAAAGGCATTAACCCAACGCACATCTAGTTGATGAAAGTGTTTTGCTCGTGGGCGAAGGTCGTAGTAATAATGCAAATCTTTTTGTGGTTTTTTTACTGAGCCAATAATAGCAATGGTATGGCTATCAAGTTTTATGACGTCAGCGATTTTTTCTTTGAAATAATTGTTGTGCCAGGGCGAGTTGATAAACGGGGAACGATTAAACGCTAAAGCAAAGACAAAATCGTCTGCGGTTACGGCATGCCCATCTGACCATCTTGCGTCTTGTTTTATTTTATAATAAACCGTTTTTCCATCTTTATCATAAGCCCAGTGGCTGGCAAGTATCGGAATGATTTCGTCGTTATTGGGATGAGTCGCCACGAGTGGAAGTTGGTTGTTAATGAGAAAACTTCGAAAGTAATTTTTTGAGCCAGGGCCAACGGTTCTTAATGTCGGCGGAAAGTTAGGAATGCTTAAGCGTAAGTCGCCACCTTTTTGAGCCACTGTAGAACTCCACTCAGGGCTCGTATCGTTTGTTATCCATTCTAAATCGAGGGGCAGGGAAGAGGCATAGGTTTTTTGAGTGATGAAAAAACAGCTACAGGTCAGAAAAAGAGAGATTAATGCAACCATTACCGTCTTATTCATAAGTAGCTGTTCCTCTTCATAAGTAGCTGTTCCTATTTATAGGTAGCTGTTCCATATTAGCTTTAACTTCACTTGCCTATTTGGGGCATTATAGAGAGCTTAAAGATGGAGTTTAAAATGGAGCTCTAATTAGTAACATCAACATAAAGTGTTAACTTTTGCCCGGGTTGCAGATATTTGCTTTTCGCCTTTTTACGGTTCCAGCGAATTAAATCCTGCACACGAACACGAAACTTATCGGATATGCGAGCCAGTGAATCTCCGTTTCTTACGGTATAGGTTAGCTTTCGAATCACTTCACGGTTTTTACGAGTTTTCTTTTGCCCCCATATAACCAGTTTTTGACCCTGCTTAAGCATGTCGCCAGGGGCCATGCCGTTCCATTTAGCCAGCTCTCGAATCCCTACCTTATGATCGCGGGCAATTTCCCAAAAGCTGTCGCCACCTTGTACGGTGTACTCAATCTTATCTCGATTTTTACTGCGCTTGGATGAATTTTGTATCTTGGCTAATCGGCTGCCCGCACTATAAGAGTAGCTGGATAATGATTTGTGTGCAGAGGGAATCAATAATTGATCACCGGTGCGAATCATGCTGCGACTTAAATTATTGGCATCTTTTAAAGCGTCGGGGGTTGTGTGATATTTTTTTGCGATGGTGATTAACGAATCGCCACTTTTAACTTTATAGCGCTGCCACTTCATTCTCGCATTGTCAGGAAGGTTTGCGATATTTTCTAAAAAAATATCTTTTTTATCAATCGGAATTAATACGTCATGAGGGCCATTAGGGCTCGTCGCCCAGCGGTTGTAACCAGGGTTTAATTTATAAATCTCATCGAGCGGTGTTTCGGATATTTCAGAAAGTTGTGAAAGATCAATTTGGCCACCAGTTTGAACACTTGCAAAATAAGGTTCGTTAGCCAATGGTTTTAATGTGATTCCATTTTCTTCTGGGTATTTGATCAGTTGTGCAAGCGCGATTAATTTGGGGACGTAATCGCGGGTTTCGCGCGGTAAACTCAATGACCAAAAATCAGTCGGCTTGCCTAGACGTTTATTCTTTCGGATGGCTTTGCGTACATTACCCGCACCGGTATTGTAGGAGGCCAAAGCAAGTAGCCAATCGCCTTTAAACTCACGTTGCAATGCTTCCAGATAGGTAAGCGCCGCAATTGTCGAAGCACTGATGTCACGACGACCGTCATACCACCAATCTTGAGTTAAGCCAAAATCACGCCCCGTTGAAGGGATGAATTGCCAAACACCGGAAGCTCTGCCGTGGGAGTATGCAAAAGGATCGAAGGCACTTTCAACAATCGGCAATAGAGCAAGTTCACCTGGAATACCACGTACATCGACCTGCTCTGCTATAAAGTACATGTAGCGTTCAGCACGCGTCGCAATGCGATCCATGTAGGCTTGATGACGCTTGTAATAATTTAACTGCGATTGAATACGAGGATTATCAATGTCTTGATTGAATCCATAGGCATTAATGATACGCTGCCATAAATCATTATTTGTACCGGGTTCTGTCTCGGCATCTTCGGTTAAATACGATTCTGTGGCAATTGCTTGGTCGCCATCCCAAGTATCCAGTACGGGAACAACGGGATTGATAACCAAGGGCTCGACTTGCTTAGTCTCTTGAACAATGGGTTGATGCGAGCAAGCGCTGATCAATAGAAGGCTCAAGGGTAAAGATAATAATAGCGGGTGAAGCTTCATCCAATTACAATACTGTGGCTGATAAGGTCGCTCAGTCTAATGAGGCAGGGCATGACGGGTCAAGGATAAAAATGAGCACTGTTCCCCATAAACTCGACAATCATGATTATAACCGTTGGTTAAAAAGCGATTCTGCTCAAAGAATGCTTTCTTTACAATCTGCCTGGCTACAAAACAAGCTTGGGCGCTTCTTTGGCTCGCACCTCATGTTTCAGGGGTTAGACCCGCAAATGGACTTATTGTCTACTAGTCCGATTAAACATACTTTTCGCATGGCGTTACCTTGGCAAGAGGGCGTTGATACTGATGCTTGGATGACCAGCAGTAACTGGCCGCTAGCCGATCAAAGTCTGGATGTTGTGGTTATGCAACACAGTCTAGATTTTACCCGCAGACCTCATCAAATGATTCGAGAAGCCGCTAGAACCATAGTGCCCAGCGGATATTTGGTTATAATTGGTTTCAATCCTTGGAGTTGGTGGGGTGGGGTACAGAAAACACTCCCTTTTTCGACGAATATGCCTTGGGTGGCCAACTCAGTAAGTATGCAGCGATTACAAGATTGGCTACTTTTATTGGACTTTTCGATACAAAGTGCCGAAACTCTCGGCCATCTGTGGCCCGTCACCCTTTTACCTGAGCGCCTGTCTCATCGAATAGACAGTGTCTTGGCGGGGACTGTAGGCATGGGGAATTTCTATATGATCGTTGCCCAAAAAACCATGGTCGGAATGACGGATATTCGATCAGGACGCTGGAAAATGATCGAGCCCCAGCTAGGTTGGGCGAAAAGCTTAACGAAAGAGCATGATTAAGACAAACCCGTGGTTATGTCTGTAATAATTGAAATTGATTAAAAGTTAAAGCGCAAGTGACAATGTGGGTGACAATGTGGGTGACAGTGCAAGTTATTTAAGTCGAATGACACTGACACCGCGCGACTAAGAATTAGCCAAAACATCAGCAGTGAGAATTAAATGAGACAAGTAGTACTGGATACGGAAACAACCGGTATTGGCGCAGAAAAAGGCCATAGAATTATTGAAATCGGTTGTGTTGAGTTAATCGATCGCAAACTCACCGGCCGCCATTATCATCAATACGTCAATCCACAGCGTAGCAGTGATGAAGAGGCTGTTGGCGTTCACGGTATTACTGACGAATTTTTGGCCGATAAACCTGTTTTTGCTCAAGTGGCGCAAGCGTTCTACGAGTTTATTGAGGGTGCCGAACTCGTTATTCATAACGCACCCTTCGATATTGGCTTTATGGATGCTGAGTTTCGTCGGTTAAATATGCCGATGACGAATACCTATTGTACCGTACTTGATACGCTCGTCATGGCGCGAGATATGCGCCCAGGTCAGCGTAATAGCTTGGATGCATTATGTAAGAGCTATGGCATCGATAACAGCCATCGAGAACTTCACGGCGCATTATTAGATGCCGAGATTCTGTCTGACGTCTACCTGATGATGACGGGCGGACAGACCGACTTGATGTTCAGCGCTGAGACAGCAGAAAGTGCGAAAGAGCTGGCCAGAGCAAAGCTTGAACAGCTAGCAAATGTAAACGCAGAAACATTACCCGTTGTGCGCGCGACGTCAGACGAATTATCGGCGCACGAAGAAATAATGGATATATTGGATAAAAAAAGTGAGGGTGCCATTTGGCGCCGCTGAATGAATAGAGCTAAGTAAGAACCACTAAATCAGCATCGCTAAATATAAAAATGGTTAAATTCCAGCGCTAAGTCACAGTTATGCTGCCGTTTATCAGGCACTATTAGGCTTGCAACCTAAAGAAACTTAGGGTATCCATGGAAGTAATATTTCTATCCTGCGCATTCCGTGGTTAGAATAACGATGCATAACAAGAAATAATAGAAGACAAAATGGCTGTAACAACACACACAGGAAGTACCATGTCCAACTTGGCGTCGACATTGAACTTAGTGCGCAAAGAAGTGGATGGCGCACTTGATCAGGCTGCTGTTCAATTAGAACATTATGCAGAAAGTGGAAGTGCGGATGATTTAAAAGGATTTTTAGGTGAAATTCAGCAAGTACGCGGCACCTTCAAAATGCTTGATTTCCGAGCAGGTGAGCGCTTATGCGAAGAACTTGCTGATACCGGCAGAACACTCGCTCAACTGGATGGTGAAAACCGTATTGCGTTAGAAGCCTTCAGCAAATCTATTATGGTATTAAAACGTTATGTTGAAATGGTCGCAAACGGCCAGTTAGTTGCTCCAGGGTTATTATTAGAAGTGATTAATGATGTGCGTAAGAGCCGTCATGAAAAAGCCTTGCCAGGCGCTTATTTCTTCATGGTCAACCTTCGACCAAAACTAGAAATTCCACCTGTACCGGCTAAACCTACCCCGATCCCTTATCGTAGAGTCCGTCAACTATTCCAAATCGGTCTTTTAGGCGTTATGCGCAACCAAGGCCGTAAAGGCGCGCTTAACGTAATGGGGCGCGCCATCTCGCGTATTGAGAAAGTTGCTCGAGGCCAGCAAACCTGGGGTTTTTGGTATGCCGTTAAGGCAGCCCTAGAAGGATTAAATCAAGAAGCTTTTGAAATTGACCTATCACGCGTCATGTTAATGCGTGCTCTCGATAATCAAATTCGTAAGCTAGAAGAGAGTGATGGTCAGTTATTGACCGAGAAGCAGCCTGATTGGCTCTTAAAAGAGTTTTTATATCTCGTATCGTTAGCAGAACCAGAAACGGCATTAATCAACAAGGCACAAGCTGACTTTAATCTTCCAAAAGACCTGCGCGAAGTTCAGTTGGCTGAAGCGCGCATTAAGCTATCCGGGCCAGATCAATCTGCGATGGATTCGCTAACAGAAGCCTTACAAGATGAGCTTCATGGCATTAAAGACTTATTAGATTTGGCAGAACGTACAGACGGTTTTGATGATAGTTTCTCTGATTTATCCGTGAGTCTGCGCCGAATTGCCGATACGCTAATTATGGTAAACCTTCCAGAGACGGCTACACGTACTCTGGCCATTGCAGACAGTTTGCGCGCAGAAGGCGAAGCATTCGATATTAAAATGCAAAAGGTGGCTGACCAAGTATTGCGAGTTGAGCAAGATGTTCGTGGTTTAGCGATAAGCACAGACATTGTCAGTACTTCTAAAGTTGATCCGTTGAGTCTTTTAGAGGCTCGAATTGGTGCGATTTCAGAATCACAAACTGCGCTCTCAGTGACTAAAAGAGCCATCGCATCTTACGTTGATACCAGCGATAAGATGAATATTAAAAACGTCGGTAAAACATTAAAAGACGTCAGTGGTGCGTTGTTTTTCTTAGATCAAGAAAACGTTTCGGTGTTAATGGTCTCTTTACAGCGCTTTGTTGAGGATGAAATTATTAGCAGTGACGTTACGCCAACTGAAGATAAAATTGAAGCATTAGCGGATGCAATCTCTGCGGTTGAATATTTTATTGATTCATTAACGGGTCAAACAGCAGGGGCGACCGAGGCTGTTGCATTAGCAAAAGAGAGTATTCAGCACTTATTAAAATAAGTGGGTGAGTGCTCTTATAGAAAATCATAATAATAAGAACAGTGTCAGTTAAGGATTCTCTGCATGTTTCAAGGAAGTATTGTTTTTATCTTAGTCGTGGTTGGCCTCGCAACGGTATTGGGGGCTGGTTATCTATTATTTCGTCGCGGTTGGTTTTGGATATGGCTCAAGGCTAGCTTCGCGATGGGACTTGTTGCTTGTACTATCGTCGCACTTTTTTCATTACTCGATGTTCTTTCCTATAAGCAATTACTTTCTGAAGTTCCGATCGCAACGATTAGTATGTATGAACTAGAACCCCAAAATTTTGATGTCACATTAAATTCCACAACGGGCGAAGAGTGGCGCTATGAAATTCAAGGTGATCAGTGGCAGCTTGATGCACGTTTGTTGACCTGGGTTGGCCCAATTGCCGCCATGGGCAAAAAGCCGCTATATCGGCTTGATCGTATTAGTGGCCGTTATTTGTCGCTAGAGCAAGCACGGGCATCCACTCAGAGTATTTATGGTATTGAGCAATCAAGTGTCATTGATGTTTGGAGTGTACTGCAATCGATTCCAAGCTGGATCGACACCAATTATGGTAGTGCAGTCTTTATGCCGATGGAAAATGGTGCCGTCTATTCTGTACATCTAACCGCAAAAGGTATGAATGTAAGACCGGTGAACAACATTGCTAAGCGTATTATGAGTGAAAACTGGTAAACAGCAGAAAATAAGAATCAGAGATAAAGCAGAAAGAAAAAAGAGAGAATAAAAAGATAGAGAAGAGAGAAAAAATATTGAGAAGGCTAGCCTTCTCAATATCAGTTGCTAATTAAGCTGGGAAAAGTTCGCCCAACTTAGTTGCCAACATCATGTCGCCTTCAACACGTAGTTGACCAGCCATAAACGCTTGCATGCCGTCAGTTTCGCCAGAAACGATGCCTTCAAGAGTTTCAGTATTCATGATCAAAGTAACGTTAGCGTCGTCGTTCTCGCCAGTTGCTAAATCACAAGCACCATCTTTAACGATCAAGTGATAAGTTTCACCGTCTTCGATGTTGAATTGGAAAATCAAGTCCAAGCCATCAGCTGCGCTTGGGTCGAATTTGCTTTGCATAGTTTCAATGATGTTAGACATTAGGTGCTACCTATTTAATTGTTATGTATCTGTTTAGCACAATGCGATTTAAAGCCCGCATTGAATGTAGAGTCGTCACTTTATGAGGGGATAGAGTGAGTGTCAAATAATTTCATATGATTGTTTGAATTTTGTTGGCTTACATCAACCAAATTATGCGGTATTCTTGGGTTAAATTAATTTTAAACTCATGTTTTTTGAACGTAAAAGGTATCAAACTTGGAATTTTTAGCTGAATACGGCATTTTCTTATTAAAAGCACTGACTATTGTAGTTTCCATAATCCTAGTATTCGCAGGCATTGCGTCACTAGGCGGTAAGCAGAAGGCAAGCCATGATGGACACATTGCAATCAACAAGGTTAATGATGACCTTGAAGAGTACAAAGAAACGTTAGAAGAAAGCTTGTTCGATAAAGACGAACTGAAAGAAATGGAAAAGGCTCGCGCCAAAGAAGACAAAGAAAAAGCGAAAGCCGAAAAAGCCAAAGCAAAAGCGGATAAAAAAGCAGGCAAAACAGCGACTACTGTAGCGAAAGACGAAGAAGAAATTAAAAAACGCGTCTTCGTATTGGATTTTGATGGCGACATTAAAGCCAGTGCAGCTGATTTGATGCGTGAAGAAATTACCGCCATTCTTACCATGGCGCGTAAAGAAGATGAAGTCGTCGTTCGCCTAGAAAGCGGCGGTGGTATGGTACATAGCTACGGCCTAGCGTCTAGCCAGCTACAGCGCATTAAAGACAAAGGCATCCCATTAACCGTCTGCATTGATAAAGTAGCGGCCAGTGGCGGTTACATGATGGCGTGTATTGCCGACAAGATTGTATCCGCTCCGTTTGCGATTGTTGGTTCAATTGGCGTTGTTGCTCAGTTGCCCAACTTTAGCCGCCTATTGAAAAAGCATGATGTAGATTTTGAAATGTTCACCGCTGGTGAATATAAGCGCACCGTGACCATGTTTGGTCATAACAGCGCTAAAGCAAAAGATAAGTTCAGAGAAGATCTGGAAGAAACTCATGTATTGTTCAAAAATCACGTGACCCGTTTCCGTCCTGGTTTGAATATCGAAGAAGTCGCGACAGGTGATGTTTGGTATGGCCAAGACGCATTAGAAAACAAGCTGGTTGATGAGCTAGGCACCAGTGATGATTATCTCGTCAGTGCTTGTAATGATGCCGATGTTTTTGAAGTCAGCTACGAGTTCAAAAAAACCTTACAAGAAAAATTAGGTTTTGCCGTACAGATGGGCATCGAAAAAGCCGCGACACGCTTTTTAACCGTATTAAATGCTCAAACTCATACCAAAAGCTAATAATAATTTAGGATCGTTACTATGACCCAGTGGCATGCGTATCGCGCAATCGAAACACAAGATGAAAAGCCTGTAGTCAAATCTTCATGGCAGTTGGTTGATGAATCTTGTCTTCCTGCGCTTGGTAAAGGCAAGGGTGAGGGCGAAGTTCTCATCAAGGTTCAATATTCATCGGTTAATTATAAAGATGCGTTGAGTGCTTCTGGTAACCGTGGCGTTACGCGCAGCTTTCCTCATACCCCAGGCATTGATGCTGCGGGTACTGTTGTCAGTGATGCGTCTGGGTTATTTAACGAAGGTGATGAAGTCGTTATATTCGGATATGACCTAGGTATGAATACCTGTGGTGGTTATGGTGAATATATTCTTGTGCCAGCGGCTTGGGTGCTGATTAAACCAGAAGAACTGTCTTTCGAAGATTCAATGCGCTGGGGAACAGCGGGTTTCACGGCGGCGTTATCCGTAGAGAAACTGCTAAAAGCCGATATCAAACCGGATGCTGGCAAAGTCATCGTTACCGGCGCCACGGGTGGTGTGGGTTCTGTTGCCGTTGCGTTACTTGCGAAGCTGGGCTTCGAAGTGGTGGCGGTAACCGGTAAGGCCAGTGCTAAAGATTGGTTGATCAACCTAGGCGCAGCCGAAGTCTTAGATCGTGCTGATCTATTACCCATGGCTCAGAAACCGATGACGCGCCCCTTGTATCAAGCAGGCATTGATACCTGTGGTGGCGACATGATTGCTGCTGTATTACCGCAGTTAAACTACGGTGGGGCGCTTACCACCTGCGGTATGGTTGCTGGTGCTGAATTTAGTGCCAGTGTCTTCCCGTTTATTTTACGCGGAGTCGACTTGTTAGGGGTTGACTCGGTAGAGATCCCACAGACGCATAAGCAATTATTGGTCAAGAAGGTGGCTAATGAATGGCAGCTGCCTGCGCTAGCAGAATTTACTCGAACCATTGGTCGCAGTGAGCTTCCCGCTGTATTGGCAGATGTTCTAGCGGGCCAAGGACAGGGGCGTTATTTACTCGACTTAGCGAAGGCTTAATCTCTTCTTAGCTTATCGCTAACCGCAATGGGATTAGGGTAGTTAAAGACGACAATATAACTCGATAGTGCAAAAGTAATAATTGCGGTCGCTTGAATCAAGAGCGACCCTTGCTCGGATAGAATTGAGCGTTCAAAGGCAACAAACGCGATCAATAACGAAAACTCACTGATCTGACCTAGGCGAAAGCCAACATCCCAAGCCAAGGCTGGGCGCTCGCTCATGTTGCCGAGCAGATAGCGGAAAATAATCGGTTTCAGAATTAATATCGCTGACGCTAAGACCAATGCCGGCCAAATAACCTGGGATAACAGCTCTAAGTTGAAACCCGCACCCAGCGCGAAAAAGAACAAGACTAAAAAGAAATCGCGCAGAGGCTTTAGGCTAATCGCAATGTATTGCGCAATAGGGCTGGTTGCTAAGGTGACTCCGGCAATAAAAGCCCCTATTTCACGGGTTAAGCCAATCGCTTGAGCACCTTCTGCCATGGCCAAGCACCAGCCAATCGCCAGAATAAACAAATACTCCTGAAAGCGATCAAACTTACGAATAAGCGGTAGTAGAAGCCCTTTTACCAGTAAATAACTGCCTACGGCCAATAAAGGCAAAGCGACGAAAGGGCGCCAAAGCGGGACATTAGCCGCATCTAAATCAGTACTTGTGCCTAAACTACCAATAAAAATCAGCGTAAGAATTGCGACTAAATCTTGCAGTAATAATAAGCCCACCATCAATTCGCCGACGCGCTTATGGTGTAATACTGTCGTAGGTAAGAGCTTTAGACCAATGATCGTACTTGAAAACATCATGGCCAAGCCAATAATGAGGCTATCGAGAGTTGAGTGGTCGAACGCCAAGGCGATGCCAAAACCGACCCCAAAGAATAGGGCGCAGCTTATTAACGCCACCAGCGTTGCCTTTCTTAAAATGGTAACCAAGCTTGAGGGTTGCATATCTAAGCCGAGTAAAAATAATAAAAAGATAATGCCAATGTGAGACATTTCTTCTAATAATTGTGGAGCCTCGATCAAAGATAGACCGTAAGGCCCTACAATCGCGCCTAAGGCGATGTAAGCAATGATGATGGGTTGTTTTGTATAGAGTGCAACCGTGGCCAGTACAAGAGCACCGGTGAAGATTAAGAAAAAAGAAAAAACGAGGTCGTGGGCTACCATGAATGCTCCTGCGGGTTGCCGTACGCGAATTTAAAAACGTAGCGGGAAAGGCATGCCTGCAATTTTAGGCTGTTTTACCCTCACGACACAGAATTATCATAAATGTCAAAGACAAAAAAGGCCAAGTAAATGGCCTTTTTTGTGGGATGAGTCGTTATAAACGACGACTATCACGATCACTAGCCACGACGACGATACAGTGGACGCGTATCGTTGACGTCACCTTGATAAGGTGCAGAGAAGGTTTCAAAGCCCTTAACCGCTAACTCAAGGTCTTGATCTTCACGCATTGCCATAGCATTGAAGCCACAGCGCATCATGAAGAACAACTGATCGAACAAAACGTCACCGACAGAGCGAAGCTGACCAGTGAAGCCATAGCGTTCGCGCAATAAGCGCGCTGCAGAATAGCCACGGCCATCAGCAAACTTAGGGAATTCAACGTTGATCAAGGCAAAACCTTGGCTATCAGCGGCTAATAAATCAGCGGTATCACCGGCGTTTAACTGAATACCTAAAGTGCCTGCATCACGCTTAGTGATTAACGCATCTTTATCAGCGCCTTCGGCAGCCGCCCAGCGGCTAAAGTTAATCACTTCGTTATTATCAGACAAGGCAGCATCGTCAGCTACTAAGGTCCAATCATCATTGGCGATTTGTTTATCTAAAATAATCTGAGTCATGAGAGATCCTTAGTTTATGCCTTAGTCGCGGTTGCTTTAACTGGAGTAGGGTACGCTGCCGCTTTAAAAGGAGCCATGCCGATACGACGGAATGTCTCAATAAAGCTTTCACCTTCGATACGCTCAGAAACATACACATCTAAAATAATGCGCACAATATCAACCATACGATCACGAGCAAAAGAAGGGCCTAAGATCTTACCAACAGACGCGTCTTCACCGGAAGCGCCGCCAAGTGATACTTGATAGAACTCTTCGCCTTTCTTATCAACACCCAAAATGCCGATATTACCGATATGGTGGTGACCACAGGCGTTCATGCAACCAGAAATGTTCAGGTCGATCTCACCCAAGTCATGCAGATAATCTAAATCATCAAAGGCATTCTGAAGGGCTTCGGCAATCGGCAATGATTTAGCATTGGCCAAGGCACAGAAGTCGCCACCAGGGCAGCAAATCATATCGGTCAATAGACCCAGTGTTGGCGTCGCTAAGCCTAAGGCTTTTGCTTCCTTCCAAAGGTTATACAATTTAGCTTGCTCAACATCGGCTAATACCAAGTTTTGCTGGTGCGTAGAGCGTGCTTCGCCAAAGCTGTATTTGTCGGCTAGATCAGCAACGGCAAATAACTGACCATCAGTCACATCACCCGGCGCGGTGCCTTTTTGCTTAAGCGCAAACGTCACAACAGAATAACCCGACTTCTTGTGCGCACGAACGTTACGTTCAACCCAGCGCGAAAAAGCGGTATCCGTTGCAAGTGCATCGGTATAGCTCGTTGGATTTGCTTCAAGTGCCAAGTAATCTGGCTCAGTGAAGTGAGACTTAACACGCTCAAGTTCTTCTTTCGGTAATTTGCCATCACCGTCTTTAAGATGTTCCCACTCGGCTTCAACCAATTCACTAAAACGTTCAACGCCTAGAGCTTTCACTAAAATTTTAATACGTGCCTTGTACTTATTGTCGCGACGACCAAACTGGTTGTATACGCGCACAATGGCATCAAGGTAGGTTAATAAATCTTCTTCTGGTAAGAATTCACGCACAACAGAAGAAAGAATAGGCGTACGACCTAAACCACCCCCAGCAAATACGCGATACCCTAGCTCACCTTGTTCATTACGAATAATCTGAACCGCAACATCATGCATGCGTGTTGCTGCACGGTCAGCGCCTTCTACGGCGTTAACGGCAATCTTGAACTTACGTGGCAAGAAAGCAAATTCTGGGTGGAAAGTAGACCACTGACGAATAATTTCGCAATAAGGGCGAGGGTCCACCAGCTCTTCAGCAATCACACCGGCATATTCATCGGTCGTAGTATTACGAATACAGTTACCACTGGTCTGAACCGCGTGCATCTGAACTTCCGCCAACTTACCCAAAATCTCTGGGCATTCTTCAAGCTTAGGCCAATTGAATTGGAAGTTTTGACGGGTACTTACGTGGGCATAGCCGCGATCGTAATCACGGGCCACTTCGGCCAACTTGCGCAATTGCTTACTATTAAGCATGCCGTAAGGCACAGCAATACGCAGCATCGGTGCATAGCGCTGAATGTAGATGCCGTTTTGTAGGCGTAAAGGCAAGAATTCTTCTTCTGGAATCTTACCGTCTAAATAGCGGTCCATTTGGTTTTGGAACTGCGCAACGCGCTCATTAATGATGCGTTGGTCGAAATCGTCGTATACGTACATAGCTTTCCGAGTTATTAAGCCATTGGGAGTTATTGGCGGCAAATGTACCAAAAAATCCTTATGCAAAAAACCACTATTTCTCTATATGTACATAACTAAAGAGAATAGATGGCGTAATCGTTGTCGTTAAAAGAGGCTAAAAGAAGCCTCTACGTGTGAGTAGAGCAAGGTTTAAGCGGACTGCGGCAATGCAAGTATGGCGTGATTAAGCGGACGTTTTATTGCACAAATAATTAACTGACCACATCAAATAATCATTACTTTAAATGAGCGGAATCGATTGCGGATTGGATTTTATCTGGAAAATCACTGAAAACTGCATCTAAACCTTGATCAAATAGATTCAAAGCCAGCGCCTCGTCATTAATGGTGAAAGCCAAAATTTTATAGCCTGCCGCTTTAATGGCTGATACCTGAGCAACATCAAAAAAGGACTGATGAATATGTAAACCAGCACAATCAAGATGCTCAAGGCGTTCTTGCCAAGCTTTTGGGATAGCAGAAACATTATAGCCGCGAGCAATTTCTGGCCAGAGTGACTTGGCGCTGACCAGGGCAAAATAACTGAAGCTGCTAAAAAGTAACGGCAGATCTTTTGGCCAATGCTGTTTAAGTACATCAATGCTGGCTTCAATGGTTTCTTCTTCCAAACCCTCGCAAGGCTTAAGCTCCAAATTGAGCCCCATCCCGTATTGGCTGATAACCTCAATGGCTTCTAATAACGTTGGAATGGTCTCTTGGTGATATTTATCATGCTTCCAAGAGCCCGCATCAAGTTTTTTTAGGTCAGTCAGAGGTGTCTTATAAATTAAGCCTTCGCCATTGGTTGTGCGCGCTAAACTGTCATCATGAAAGATAACAGGAGTGCCATCACCGCTTAACATAACGTCAATTTCTACCCACTTAGCTCCTTGCTGACCCGCTAAATGCAAACTGGCAAGAGTATTCTCAGGGGCGATACCACTGCTGCCACGATGAGCAATAACTTTGGGTAAACTTGAATACGCTGACTTCATAAAATAGAGGCCTAATGATTAATAAATCGTATGGCTGGATTCTAAGCGCTCAAATATAAAATGCTATTAAAATCTTTCCGACGTCCAGCTTCGTCTTCTCCATAAAGCCGCATACAAAACAGAAGAACTAATACGCTGTAAGGTTTGAATAGACCAAATACCCAATAAGCCTAATCCTAAAATGGGGCCGACCAAATACGCGAGAGGCAATAACAAGCACCATTGCATGACAAAGTTAATCGCCAGTACCTTACGACTTGCACCAGCACCGAGCAAAGCCTGTGTCAAAACCATTGCGGTCACTTCAAAAATAATACTAATACCGGTAATTTGAAGGGGGATCGTACCGAGTGCAATGAGGTGCGCATCATTCGTAAAGAGCCTTAAGATAGAATCCGCAAACAGCGCAATGGGGAAGCCTAATAACAGCATAAGAAACATGGCCAAGCGCACAACTTCCCAACCCCATTGATACGCATTTTCAGCGTTATTCGCTCCTAAAGAGTGGCTAACCAAACTGGTGGCTGCAATACCGAGGCCGACACTTGGCAAAATCAATAACAGCGCTAGATTAATAAGGATGTGGCCAATCGCTTGCTCATCACTGCCAACAAGCCCGATGATCATAAACAAAACACTGACCCCTAAAGAAAAGAAAACCTGCTGCAGCGAGTTAGGTAATGCCAAGCGCGCAAGCCTTATCATCATGTCTTTGCTAGGGATATGAAGACTGAAACCATGATGGCCAGCCTTATTTAGTGTAGAAAATAAGTAGATGAACATGCCAAAGAAGAGCGCAAAACACGTCCCCATGCCCGAGCCAACAGCCCCATAAGCTGGAATCGATAGGCTGGGCAGGCCGAATATAAAAAGGTAGCTTAATACAACGTTCGCGGTATGCATCCAGAGTAAAACTTTAAGATAGGCTTTGGTTTCACCAATTCCCGCCCAATAGCCTCGAAAACAGAAGTTGAATGCAACGGCAATAATGGCCAGTGTGCGCCACTCAAAATAAGGCTGAGCAATGGCCAGAACCGCAGGGTCAGAGCTGAACAGTCCCATTAGTTGACCACTGAATAGCAAAAACAGAAGGGTGATAGGAATAGCAGCAAGTCCACCCATGATCAACCCAGCCATCAGTGGCTTTCCAGCTTTTTCAGCCTGTTTAGCGCCCATGTGGCGTGAAACTAAGGTTTGAACGGCGGCGGAGAGCCCCATAACCAGAGATACTGCAAGAAAAGACGCATAGCTACCAATGCCAACGCCAGCCAATGCGGCAGAGCCCAAATTACCCACCATTGCCGCATCAACAAGATTTATGATGCTTTGCGAGAGCATGCCCATGATGATGGGAATGCTGATGGTTAAAATACGAGATAGGCGATCACTAGAGATATGCAGTGCGCGACCTAAAGTGAGAGTGAAAAAATTAATAGTGTTTGGCCGTTTGTTGAAAGAGAACTGAACTGCTAAATAAGCACTGCTGAATAAAATCGATGAATAGAGGCAGGCATTAGAAAAATAGGCTCGCATCGAGTGACGGCGCGAGCCCTTTTTGCCTAAGAGGCTAAGTTAATGAGATTAGTAGTTCAGATTAGGAGACAACCAGCGTTCCATCACATGAACTTCTTCACCCTTACGAGCAGAGATATCTTCAACCTGATCTTTATCGATCTTACCCAAGCCAAAATACTTAGATTCTGGATGAGAGAAATACCAACCACTAACCGCCGCAGAAGGAAACATTGCGAAGTTTTCAGTCAGTGTTAAGCCTGCATTTTCTTCCGGGTTCAATAAGCGGAACAATGCAGCTTTCTCGGTATGGTCCGGGCAAGCAGGGTAGCCAGGCGCAGGGCGAATACCTTGGTATTTTTCTTTAATCAGCTCTTCGTTGGTTAAGCCAGAATCGCTAACGTAACCCCAAGTCTCATTACGTACAATGGCGTGCATGCATTCAGCAAAGGCTTCTGCTAAACGGTCGGCTAACGCCTTCATTAGAATGTTGTTGTAGTCATCGTTATCTTTCTTGTAAATCTCAGCTAAGTTCTCAGCTTCGATGCCAGACGTCACGGCGAACGCACCCATGTAATCGTCTTTACCTTCTGAGCCGTCTTTGCCATCAGAGAGGTCGCCAACTTTAGGCGCGATGAAATCGGCAAGAGAGTAGTTTGGCTGACCCGCAGGCTTGTTCGTTTGCTGACGCAACTGATGCAAAGTCTCAAGCACTTCAGTACGGCTTTCATCGGCATAGATTTCAATATCGTCTGTGCCTTTACGGTTTGCAGGCCAAAGACCAACCACGCCGCGAGCATTGAACAGTTTCTCATCAACAATGCGCTTAAGCATTTCTTGTGCATCTTTATACAAAGCGGTTGCGGCCTCACCAACCACTTCATCTTCAAGAATGCGTGGGAACTTACCGGCTAACTCCCAAGAGATAAAGAAAGGCGTCCAATCGATGTACTTAATCAGCGACTCTAATGGGAATTCGTCATACACAGTAATCCCAAGCTTGTTTGGCTTAGGCGGCGTATAGTCACCAAAACTGATCTGTGGCGCGCGTTTGCAAGCATCGGCATAAGGAAGCAGAGGCTTACTCTTACGGTTGGCGTTACGAGCACGCACTTTTTCGTATTCCGCTAAGGTATCTAGGCGGAAGGTTTCTTTCAACTCAGGGTTTACCAGTTTTTGAGCAACACCTACTGCGCGTGAAGCATCGGCAACATACGCCACGACATCGTTGCTGTACTGCTGGTCAATCTTAACCGCTGTGTGCGCCTTAGACGTGGTCGCGCCACCAATCAATAGCGGAAGATGGAAATCCAAGCGCTGCATTTCTTTAGCAACGTGAACCATTTCGTCCAGTGATGGCGTAATCAGCCCAGACAGACCAATCACATCACAATTTTCTTCTTTTGCGGTTTTCAGAATCTTATCGGCAGAAACCATGACGCCAAGATCGACAACCTCGAAGTTATTACACTGAAGTACCACGCCTACAATGTTCTTACCAATATCGTGAACATCGCCCTTAACCGTCGCCATTAAGATTTTGCCCTGAGTTTCGGACTTACCGTCTTTCTCAGCTTCAATAAATGGCAATAAATAGGCAACCGCTTGCTTCATTACGCGCGCACTTTTTACCACTTGAGGAAGGAACATTTTACCTTCACCAAATAAATCACCGACCACGTTCATGCCGTCCATTAACGGACCTTCAATCACTTCGATAGGGCGAGCAAACAAATGACGTGCTTCTTCGGTATCTTCTTCAACAAAGGCATTAATACCTTTTACCAAAGCATGGCTTAAACGTTCTGCAACTGGCAGGTTACGCCACTCTTGCGTTTCCGCTTCTTTTACGCTGCCATCGCCGCGGTAATCATCAGCGATTTCCAATAAGCGGTCAGTGCCGTCTTCGCGACGGTTTAAAATCACGTCTTCAACGCGTTCTTTTAGCTCAGCTGGAAGATCATCATAAACCGCTAGCTGACCGGCGTTCACAATCCCCATGGACAAGCCATTTTTGATCGCGTGATATAAGAATACCGAGTGAATCGCTTCGCGCACTGGGTCATTACCACGGAACGAGAAGGATACGTTACTCACGCCACCCGAAATAAGGGCGTGCGGTAGATTAGTGGTAATAAACTTACACGCTTGAATGAAGTCAACCGCGTAGTTGTTGTGTTCTTCAATACCTGTTGCTACTGCGAAGATATTAGGATCGAAAATAATGTCTTGGGGCAAGAAGCCGACTTCGTCGACAAGAATGCGATAAGACTCCGCACAAATTTCGTTTTTACGCGCTTCGGTATCAGCTTGGCCTTGCTCATCAAATGCCATTACCACAACCGCAGCGCCATAGCGCATACAGCTTTTAGCGCGAGCAACAAACTCTTCTTTACCTTCTTTCAGGCTGATCGAGTTAACAATCGCTTTACCCTGAATGCACTTTAGGCCCGCTTCGATGATTTCCCATTTAGAGGAATCAACCATGATCGGCACACGAGAGATATCAGGCTCGCAGGCAATTAGGTTCAAATAGCGAACCATCGCTTCCTGAGATTCCAACATGCCTTCATCCATGTTGATATCAATTACCTGAGCGCCGTTCTCAACCTGTTCGCGAGCAACGTCTAAGGCTTCTTCGAACTGGTCGTTCTTAATTAAGCGTTTAAATTTCGCAGAACCGGTCACGTTAGTACGTTCACCCACGTTCACAAACAACGAATCGCTGTTAATGGTGAAAGGCTCTAAACCAGACAGGCGACACGCCACTTCGATTTCAGGAATAACACGAGGTGCATGCTTATGCACTTGCTCAGCAATTGCTGCAATGTGCTCTGGAGTCGTACCGCAGCAACCACCAATAATGTTCAAAAAGCCACTTTGAGCAAATTCGCCGACGATCGCAGCTGTCTGCTCTGGGGTTTCATCGTATTCACCAAATTCGTTTGGCAAGCCAGCATTCGGGTGAGCAGAAACGTAGCAATTGGCTTTGGCGGCTAATTCTTCAATGTGAGGGCGCAGTTCGTCAGCCCCCAAGGCACAGTTAAAACCAACGGATAATGGCTTAGCGTGAATCACAGAGTTTAAGAAAGCTTCAGCAGTTTGACCCGAAAGAGTACGGCCGCTGGCATCGGTAATGGTGCCCGAAATCATAATCGGCAACTCATAACCTAATTCTTCGAAGACACCTTGCACGGCATAAATCGCCGCTTTTGCGTTTAGGGTATCAAATACAGTTTCGATCAAGATGATGTCTGACCCACCCTTGATCAAACCGTGTGTCGCTTCGGTATATTCAGCAACTAAGGCATCAAAGGTGATATTACGGAAACTTGGATCGTTTACATCAGGAGAAATAGACGCTGTTTTACTAGTAGGGCCTAACACACCTGCAACAAAACGAGTGACGCCAGTTTCAGCGGCGACTTCATCACACACATCACGAGCAATCTGCGCGGCCATTTCGTTCAACTCTGGAACTAAGTGTTCCAAGTCATAATCCGCTTGCGAGACGCGGGTTGAGTTAAACGTATTGGTTTCAATGATGTCTGCGCCAGCATTAAGGTAGGCTTTGTGGATACCTTTAATGATGTCTGGCTGGGTCAATACGAGTAGGTCGTTATTGCCTTTAATTTCTTGCTCTAAATCGGCAAAACGATCGCCACGATAATCCGCTTCTTCTAGCTGGTGCGCCTGAATTAAGGTTCCCATACCACCGTCTAAGATAAGGGTGCGGGATTTCAGGGTGCTATGAAGTACTTCTAAACGCTTTTGACGATCCATTTGATTCTCTACCACTGATATTTCAAACAAAAGGTTGCTATGTTCTAACGCTGTTTATGACTAAAGCAGACTAGCAACATGATAATTATTGGGCGCAGATTCTACCAGAAGCCTATACGTTTGTCTTATTTCTCGTGTGGTAAGCCTTCTGTTTAATAAAACCTGAGCATTTTTGTCAACTATTGCGTTTGAAATACCGTGCGTTGTAAAATAAAAAGGATACAATGCGCAAATAAAGCTTTTTAAGGTAACCCGAAAAATGACGCAGTACATAGAGATCACTCCCTCTGCAGAAGAATACTTAGCTGAACTATTAGAGAAGCAGAATGTTGAAGGTATGGCCGTCCGTATCTTTATTACTCAGCCAGGTACTAAATACGCCGAAACTTGTTTAGCGTATTGTCGTCCAGAAGAAATCAACCCAAATGACTTATTACAATCGATGGAAAAGTTATTGGTATACGTTGATGCACTAAGCACGCCTTATTTAGAAGAAGCGATTATCGACTTTGCTAAAGACCGTATGGGTGGCCAGCTGACGATTAAAGCGCCAAACGCTAAAATGCCAAAAGTAAATGCCGATAGTCCATTGGATCAGCGTATTAACTACTTGTTATATACCGAGATCAATCCGGGTTTGGCTTCTCATGGTGGTGAAGTGAGCTTGGTCGAGATTACTGAAGATTTGGTTGCGATCTTGAAGTTTGGTGGTGGTTGTCAGGGTTGTAGTGCTGTTGAAATGACATTGAAAGATGGTGTTGAAGCAAGCTTGTTAGCTAAGATCCCAGAGCTTTCAGGTGTTCGTGACGAAACGGACCACACAGTGACTGAAAACGCTTATTTTAAATAACATTGCTTAAAAGCGTTATTTAAATGACCTGTCTTTAATTAGATACGTTATAAGCAAAAAAAACCGAATCTACTCATCATAGATTCGGTTTTTTTATGTCTGCTAAGCGGCGATTAGCGCTTAGGCAAAATGTCTTTCAGTTTGTTGTGCATGCTACGAATAGACTCTTCCGTCATATCCCAGCTAATGCAAGCATCCGTAACCGATTGGCCGTATTTCATATCGGCCAAGTTTTCACAGATATCCTGACGACCAAATTCAATATTTGATTCAATCATCAAACCGATAATGGATTTGTTGCCTTCCAAAATCTGGTTAGTCACGTTTTCCATAACTAAAGGCTGAATAGCGGCATCTTTGCTTGAGTTCTCGTGAGAGCAATCAACCATGATGTTTTGTGCTAGACCGGCTTTTTCCAGTGCTTGTTCGCATTGAGCAATATTTACAGAATCATAGTTTGGCTTACCACCGCCGCCACGCAATACAATGTGGCCGTATTGGTTGCCCGCCGTTTCAACAATCGATACTTCACCAGACTGGTTGATACCTAAGAAACGGTGAGGGTTAGCAACAGACTTAAGGGCGTTTGTTGCAACGGTTAAATTGCCGTCAGTACCGTTTTTGAAACCTACTGCAGAAGACAGGCCAGAAGCCATTTCGCGGTGAGTTTGAGATTCAGTCGTACGCGCACCAATAGCAGACCAAGAAATTAGATCTTGCATGTATTGAGGAGAAATAGGATCCAGCGCTTCAGTCGAAAGAGGCAGGCCAGATGCCGCTAAATCAATCAATAGCTGGCGAGAAATTTTCAAGCCATCTTCAATCTTGAAGGTATCGTTCAAGTAAGGGTCGTTGATTAAGCCTTTCCAGCCAACGGTAGTACGTGGCTTTTCAAAATACACACGCATGACAATGCAAAGTGTATCTTTTACTTCTTCGGCTAAGCCTTTTAAGCGTTCGGCGTAATCTTTAGCGGCTTCAACATCATGGATAGAGCAAGGACCGACCACTAAAAATATACGGTGATCTTTACGGTCTAAAATATCGCGAATTTCTTGGCGACCATTTTGAATGCTGGTTACTACTTCAGTGCTCAAAGGTAGCTGAGCTTTTAACTGATCAGGAGTAATTAGTGCTTCTATAGAGCTAATGTTGAGGTCTTCAACACGATTATCAGTCATTTAACGTCCTATTATATGTATCTGTGATTTTTCGATGTTAATTAATGTTATCAGTCGATTATGACAAATCATTGAAGGGATGGACACGGTTTTATGACGATAAACGCGGCTTAATCGTATGAAATGAGGGATTTTGCGGGATTTTGTTAATCTTTATGACATCACCCCGGATAAAATCGATTAGGGGTCTATTATTAGCGAGTCCATGGCTAGCTTAATCATCCGTCAAAGAGATAGATTGAGCTAGCGAATAGGGTGTTTAAAGTTTTGATTGAATATTTTTGAATTTTTCAATGTCAGAAGAAAGGAATTGCCACTCATTATTCAACTGCTTGCCATTCAATAGGCCTTCACGGGCATAACGTTTAACGGTAACGGGCTTTAAATCAAGGGTCGCTGCCACAGCATCAACATTTAGCCACTCATCGTTATTGTCAGTACTTGCTTGATTACTCATATCATTACCCATACTAGGACTCCTAAAATTTATAGTATTAAGAATAGGCAGGTTTTCTAGAGCTGCCAGAAAAAATAACAAACCGTTACTAAAACTTCTCAAGAGCTGGCAAATACGACACCTATGTAGGATTTTGTAATTAGACAGAACAGATGTTAAATCCACTGCTACTCTAAATTGAGTGATCGGGTGAATTGAGTAATGGGATATTAAACAGCCCAATATGAATGTGACAGATACGAATTTGTTGCCTTAATGAGCAGTAGGCTACCGTATGATAAAGAAGATAGTATTTGCGACAGATCTTGGGGTACTTGGCCCTTACGTTTTATGCCATGCCTTAGAGTTGTCGAAGCAGTTTGATGCAAAGGTTGATATTGTCCACGTTATTGAACCCATGGGGGTCTTTGCAGAGTCAATTTTAGACATCTTTTTACCACAAAAAGATCTTGAGCATTTACGAAAGGAGGGTGTGTATGACGTTATGACCACCATTAAAGAGCGCATAACCGATACAATGTCGGCAGAATTCTCGGGCGAAGATGATGAATCGTTTTTAGGTGAAATCAGTGTTGTTCGCGGACAAGCCGCTGAGGCTATTTTAGAGTATGTCGATACACACAATATTGATTTAGTCGTGATGGGAACGCATGGCGAACATGGTGAGGTGCAAGGTGGGCTAGGCTCGGTTGCTTCAAGAGTATTACAAAGAAGTTCGGTGCCAGTATTGATGGTTCCGTTAGCGCGAGTCAATAGCCAGCTTGGGATTGCCAGCCAAGACTCGCTGCGAAGAATGCTTTAACTAAAAAAAGCGTACTTCGCACCTAAGAATAATAAGATGCTCGCCAATAAGGTTCTTAGCATGCCTTCAGGCAGATGGTGTGAAACCTTGCTGCCTAACTGAATAGCAGGAATAGAGCCAACCAATAACGCGAGTAATAATCCAAAATCAACATTACCCAAGGCCATGTGCACCAAACCTGCACAGGCGGTTAATGGCACGGCGTGCGCAATATCGGTACCTACCACATGAGAAGATCGAAGCGCCGGATAGAGCAGCATTAATACCGCTGTTCCAATCGCCCCTGCGCCAACAGATGTCAGCGTTACCAAAATACCTAATACAATCCCCATAATGAGCGTTAATGAATCGCGGGTATGTGTATTGTTAGCGCTTTTCGATTTTTGCGTGAGGCGCTGCAACTGAGTTCTGAAAATCACCACAAACGCAGTAACAAGCAGCATTACACCTAGGCTATTCTTAATAATCGCTTCATAGCTGGCAGAATCTTCAAATACATGCTGCAGCGAGTAGCCAGTAATTAATGCCGCAGGAATACTGCCGAGGGCCAGTAATTTAACCAGCTTCCACTCAACGTGTTTTTGCTTATGATGACTATATACACCACTGGCTTTGGTTAGTGATGCGTACATCAAATCGGTGCCCACAGCAATATTGGGCGGAAAACCGAACAATAGAAGGAGTGGGGTCATTAGAGCGCCGCCGCCAATGCCGGTAATACCGACAATAAAGCCTACAGAAGCACCCGCTAATATATATAACAAAATATCCATGAATATGGTCTAAAGTACTATTATGAGTCTAATAAAAGAGAAGGCTGGTAAATTATACGTTTCCAGCTATTCTTGAAAGGAATATTTACTTATATTTTTATAACTTTTTTGAAGGTTGGGGTGCGGAGGAAATATGAAGCTGCAGCAATTACGTTACATTTGGGAGGTCGCCCATCACGATTTAAACGTATCGGCCACCGCTCAAGTGCTTTTTACATCGCAACCAGGTATCAGTAAGCAGATCCGCTTATTAGAAGATGAGCTGGGCGTTGAAATTTTTGCTCGTAGTGGAAAACACCTCACTCGCATTACACCTGCGGGTGAAGCTATTTTAAAAGTAGCGGGTGAAATTCTTCGTAAGGTAGAAAGTATTAAGCAAGTCGCGCAAGAATTCAGCGACGAAACCAAAGGTAGCTTGTCGTTAGCAACAACCCATACCCAAGCCCGCTACGCACTGCCGAGCGTGATAGAAAGCTTTATGGGTAAATTTCCAGACGTCTCCTTGCACATGAACCAAGGTACGCCGATGCAAATAGCTGAAATGGCGGCAAACGGTGGAGTAGATTTTGCCATTGCCACCGAAGCCATGGAGCACTTTGGCGATCTAATCATGATGCCGTGCTACCGCTGGAATAGAAGTATTTTGGTGCCAAAAGGGCATCCACTAGCCAGCCACCCAAAGCCGACACTAGAAGAAGTCGCTGCCTATCCTCTAGTGACGTATGTATTTGGCTTCACTGGGCGCTCAAAGCTGGATGATGCTTTCAAAACACGCAACCTAACGCCAAGGGTAGTCTTTACCGCGGCGGACGCTGACGTCATTAAAACCTACGTGCGCTTAGGGGTCGGAATTGGCATCGTCGCCACCATGGCAATTGATGAAGACGTTGATGATGACTTGGTTGCCATTGATGCGAGTCACTTGTTTGCCTCGAGCGTGACGCAGATAGGATTCCGCAAGGGGACGTTCTTACGAGGATATATGTACGACTTTATCGAACGCTTCGCACCGCACTTAACGACGGATATGGTGAATAAGGCGACTAAGTGCCAAGGGAAGCAGGAAATGGATGAGTTGTTTCAAAACGTTGAATTGCCAGTTCATTAACATTCTTAAATGTGGGTCGCCCTTTAGGGCGACAAATACGGTGAGAAAAAACTAGCCCTTGCCAATAATATTCCCAGCATGCAATCCACACTCTTTGTGATCACCACCTTCCCACCACCAGCGGCCTTCGCGCTCGTGTTGGTTCGGTAAAACAGGACGAGTACAAGGCTCGCAACCAATGCTGATATAACCTTGGTTGTGCAATTCATTAAACGGCACGTCAAAAATCTTGATGTATTCCCAAACCTGAGCCGATGTCCAGTTAGCGAGTGGGTTGTACTTATAAAGTACCTCGCCCGCGCCAGGGAAGTTATCTTCTTCACATAAAGCAATCTCGGTACGAGTGCCTGGGCTTTGGTCTTTGCGTTGGCCAGTGACCCAAGCGTCTAGTGTTGTTAGCTTGCGCTTAAGTGGCGCGATCTTGCGCACGCCGCAGCATTCTTTATGACCATCTTCATAAAAGCTAAACAAACCTTTCTCTTTACTGAAAGCTTCAAGAGCAGCCTGTTCTGGTGACATAAGCTCAATCTGGATGTTGTAGTGCTTACGAACTTTTTCGATAAACTGATACGTTTCTGGATGTAAGCGACCGGTATCTAGGCAAAAAACCTGAACGTTTGGATCGATCTTGGTCGCCATATCAACCAATATCACATCTTCAGCACCACTAAAGCTAACGGCGATTTTACCGTGAGTTTCGATGGCATGCTTTATTAGGTCTTTCGGGCGCTTGTCGGCAAATTCTTGGTTGATCGTTGTTACATCAATCTTTGTTGGGTTGGACATTGTATCTCTCTCTATCGAGTGCTCTATCGATTGCACTATCAAATTAACTATCAAATTAACTATCAAGTTCATTATTACGATGGTGTCTTGCGGTAAGCTATTTTAAAAAGTGCTTTTGCTTAGACATATTTCAATTCGGTTATTTTACACAATTTCTACCATTGAGAGCAGCCTAGCATGATTGCATATATGCTTTAAAATAATTAAAGCTAATATTTATATAATTAAAAGACAGGATGGCTGAAGGACTGCTTATTGTTTTTAGTAGATTTACTGTTAGAGTACGCAGATTAATTACAGTTAAAAACAACGTCAAAAATTGGAGAGTATTGTGGAAGTAGCTTGCTTAGATCTTGAAGGTGTATTAATTCCAGAAATCTGGATCGAATTTGCCAATAAAACAGGCATTGAAGAGTTAAAAGCGACAACTCGTGATATTCCAGATTACGACGTTTTAATGAAACAGCGTTTACGCATCCTAGATGAAAACGGCTTTAAGCTACAAGACATCCAAGAAGTGATTGCAACGCTTAAGCCTTTAGATGGCGCAATCGAATTCGTTAACTGGTTGCGTGAGCGTTTTCAGGTAATTATTTTATCTGATACCTTTTATGAATTCTCACAGCCATTAATGCGCCAGCTAGGCTTTCCAACATTGTTCTGCCACCGTCTAGAAACCGACGAAGAAGGCCGTGTAGTGAACTACCACCTTCGCCAAGCAGATCCAAAGCGCCAATCAATCCGAGCGCTACAAACAATCTACTACCGCACAATCGCAGCAGGGGATTCGTACAACGATACAACCATGCTAGCCGAAGCTGATGCAGGCATTTTGTTCAAAGCACCACAAAACGTGATCGAAGAATTTCCACAATTCCCAGCGGTACACGAATACGAAGACCTGAAAAAAGAATTCTTAAAAGCATCAAACAGAGATTTGACGCTATAAGAACTTGTCGCCCTAAAGGACGACCTACATTTTGCAGTTGGTTTAATGTAGGTCGTCCTTCAGGGCGACATGAGTAACATTATAACCCTTCAACAACATCCATAATCCGGCGAATCTTAGTAAGACTCTCTTCATACTCTTCATCGCAATCAGAATCCACAGTAATACCACCGCCACCCCAGCAAGTAATCGATCCACCCCGAAACTCCAAGCTACGAATCAAAATATTAAAATCCGTATGTCCGCTATCAGAAAAATACCCAAAGCTACCGCAATAAAGCGAACGAGGCTGAACCTCAAGTTCATTAATTATCTCCATGGCCCGCTTTTTAGGTGCCCCCGTAATAGACCCACCAGGAAAAGCACGACTAATAGCCTCAACAGGGCTAATACCAGGGCGTAATTGCGCACTAATAGTACTAACCAAGTGATGAACATTCGGGTGAGACTCAAGCTCAAATAATTTATCAACCTTAACGCTACCCGGTGTAGCAGAAATACTCAGATCATTACGCAGCAAATCAACAATCATCAAATTTTCAGCTTGGTTCTTAGCACTATTGGTTAGCTCTTTAATCAAAGCATCATCAACCGATTTATCATCACTGCGCTTAATCGTACCTTTAATAGGTTTAGCTTGAAGCTTGCCGGTATTATCAATACTAATAAAACGCTCAGGGCTCATGCTGACAAGTTCGCAGTGCTCGCCTTGAAAGTAACAGCCAAAGCTGGGCTTGAGTGCATCAAACAAAGGCAGAAGGGTATCAACGGCATCCCCTTTATATTGTTCACTTATAAAGGGGTGAGTAAGGTTAACCTGATAACAGTCACCGGCAACAAGATAATCTTGTACTTTAAAGAACGCCTTTTGATAATCATCCTTGTGCCACTTGGGCTTAAAGGTAGAAGCTTTGAATAGGGCGGCAGTCTTACTTGCGGCAGTCTTATTTATAGACGCAGCATTATTAAGCTCGGATAGCTTTAAATATTCAGATTGCAGCCACTCAAAAGCATCCCTTGCCGCTTGATCAGGATCGCCTAGCAAAAAGAAGCAATTCTCAAGATGATCAAAGCAAATACTCCATGGGTAATGGTTAAATTCAGCAATGGCCGTAGCAGGGAGATTCTTGCCAGCTCCTGCATTATCTACTGGGCTGTTAATAAGAGCAGGCTCAGGGTAAGCGAAATAACCCATCCACCCAGAATGAAACGGAATTTCTGGGTCTTTCTTAATGGCAGGATTAAATGATATTGATTGCTGCCAGGTACTAAGTGCTTTGTGACAATAAAATAGGCGCTTATCAGAAGGGTTTGCACTGAAATAGCTAAAGCGGCGATCGTTATTTTTACTCTCTGTCGTTGTGGTCGTAGTCTCGGGTTTAATGGAAGAAGATATAAGAAGACTAATATTAGAAAGTACTAAGTCGCTATCCAACGACTGGCTCAAATTGATAAGTCGAATAAACAGCTGTGTCGAATTTAATGGCGATAATGCACCCGAATTTACAGTGTTTTCAGTAAAAATATCAGATGAATTCATTATAAGAATGCCAAGTTTGGAGGTTGAATTCTGCCAAAGCAGAACGTTGTAAGACACATGACTCTATGTGTCTGTAGTTTACAAAAAAATTAGTGAAAATGTTGAAATATTTCTAGACAAAGAATCTATCCCATAATATTGTTTGTGCAACTTCTGACCTTAACAAGAGTTAAGGCAGTAGAGTTATACGATAACAATAAAAATGAACTATGCATGATTAATTCTCAGAAAGAGTCGCTCGTTTAAGAGAGATGATTTCAAACCCGAGAATAAAAGTAGGGAAGACTACTTAATAATCATAATATAACGGAGTGTGCACTCATGAAAACTTTTCAAAAAATCGCTTTAGTATCTGCAATCGCTGCAGCACCATTCGCTGCTCAAGCTGACCTTACACCAATGGATGACTCTTTAATGGGTAATACGACGGGTCAAGCTGGTGTTACTATCGAGATTGATATGGGTAATGCTGGTGTTACTATCGGTGAAGTTGAATATGTAGATGGTGATCTTGAAACAGCAAATACTTATGGTTCTGTATTGCTACAGCAAATTAATATCTCTGAAGCTGATATTACGCAAACAATTGACGTTGATGCAGATGGTTCTCTAGTATTAGGTATTAGCGAAATCAACAATATGACAATCAGTCTTGGTAATATTGCTGGAGCAAATTCTGACAAGAGTGCATTGGCTCTTAAAAGTGCTGCTGGTGAAATTACTGAAGTTGTTAATGATATTAGCTTGACTATGAACATGGGAGCTACAACTACTACTCTTGTTAACCTACAAGAAGCTGGTAATGCTGCTAAGTATGGTATCACTCAGTCATTCGATAATGGTGTAGATCCTGTGTCAAATGCTGCTAATGGTTCTTTAGCAATTAAAGCGGATCTTGCTTTCGAAATAACAGATCTTGATGTTGGTGCTTTTGGTTATACCCAAGAACAAGCTGATGCTCGTGGTGATGCTGCAGGTAATGGCGATGGTGTTGTTGATGCTGGCTTGGAGCAAATAACAGCTGATTCATTGGTTGATGGTTCTGCGGTTAAGTTAAATGACATTCGTTTCTATGGTACTGGCGGTCGTGGCACTAATGCTACAGTAAGTCAGACTATTTGGGCTCAAGGTGGAACTGTTGCTCAAGGTGGTGGTGTTTACATATCTATGGGTGCTATTGCTGGTACTCTTGAAGTTGGTGGTATTGAGTTGGGCGGCGCCTCAATCGGTGCTGTTAAAGTATCTGATATCAATCTTGCTGGTATGACTCAGCGCATCTACGGTCACTAATCACTTGTGATTATCTGATTTAGATAAGCTAAAAAGAAACCCGCTTCGGCGGGTTTTTTTATGTCTGTAAAAAAATATTCCATGCATTATATTGCCAAGCAGTAGGTGAGAAATTTGGATTGCTTAGTATTAAAACGAATGATTCTTATAGCTAATGTTTTAAGCGCACTTTTTTAGAAAAAAGAACAATTGTTTGCAATTAATTATGGTTTTTTAGGTAAACTTCTGTAACATGAGTTTGCAAGTCTTGAGCTACAAATAATAATAATCCAAGGCGCTTCTCAGGGAGTTGGGGAAATACTGTGTTAATCATTTTATTAGGTTCTATTATTGCATTCTCTATTGTTAACGAGCTGGCCATTGTGCCTGATCGTCAAGATGGAGATATCGTTTATCGTGTTGCGAATACCGAGCCTGCGCAGCAGGATGTGTTTGTGAATGTCGAACCGTTAGCGGTTCAGCGTTTTAATAACGTGGTACGCCAAGCATACGATTACAGCTGCGGCTCTGCAGCACTTACAACCGTTCTCGATTTCTATCTTGGTCGTAACTTCCAAGAACGCCAAGTAATGGAAGGTCTATTACGCTTTGGTGAAACCGAACGTATCGTAGAGCGTCGTGGTTTTTCATTATTAGACATGAAACGCTTGGTTACAGCACTAGGTCACCCGTCAGGTGGATTTAAAGCAGAAGCGTCTGATTTAGAAGAGCTCGATCACCCGGCTATTGCACCGATTGAATACGCAGGTTTTAAACACTTTGTAGTAATTCGTGCAGTATACGATGGTCGTGTATTTGTTGCCGATCCTGCACTGGGTAATATCAGTTTTACCATGCATCGCTTTTTAGAAATTTGGGATAATAACGTACTGTTTATTGTATTCCCGAACGGTCACAAACCAGCAAGTGGTTTAGAATTACAAGAGCAAGATTTACGCTACGTTTCTGATTACATCATTGCAGAAAATACGTTTAAAGAATTCCCGCACTTTGCCATCCCTGTCGACGGCAATATGTACAACAAAATTGCTTCATTAAATAATAATGCCTTTTTTAAATTTGATGTTGCCCGCAACGATACCAATGCACCGATCTCTGATTATGGCCAAACGGTTGAGCCTGGTGAACCACGCCTGAATGCTGATGGTAATCAATATTACCCTACGGATAACAGCAAATTTTATGATCAAAGTGGTGACGAAGAATTCAATTCTATATATTGGACAGGCACTGACGGTCTTTATGATTCGGGTGTTCGCAGTATTGAAAAAAATATACGTTATAAGCGTAACTAATTAAAATAAGAACTTAAAAAGATAGGGATTCCAATGGGGATTAAGCTGCATTCATCATTATTATTGATCGCTCTTAGTGCAACCAGTGCTTCTTTGGTACACGCCGCAGAAGTATCAGACGCACGTGAAGCTTTGACAAAACAATCTACCGATGCTGACTCAGAGAAGGCACTAGAAGAAGTTTTTGAAGCTGCTGAAAGTAACTATTCATTAATGAAAAAGGGCGGGCTCGGCTTAAACTATAGTTTCGACTATAGCTACTATGCTGATCAGCGTTTAAGTTTACTGATTGCACCACAGCTTGATGCTAATGGTGATCCAACAGGGTCTTCTAATATTTTAAGTGCAGATGTTTCACCATCTTCTTCGCATACCTTTACTAATTCGTTTTCTTTAGATTATGGCTTGCTTGATAACGTAACCATTGGTGGTCGTTTACCATTGATCGCAAAGTTTGATACTGAACGCTCCATTACAAATTTTGCTATGGGTGATTTAAGCGGTACGGTCCGCTGGCAGCCATGGGGTATCGTTCCTGGTACGATTAGCAAAACGCTATTTGGTTCTCTTAAATTAAAAACCGCCGATAGTCCATACGAAGTTGATCCTAATAGAAACCTAGCAACAGGTTCTGGTTTTTACAGCTTAAGTGGTGGTGCCAGTGTTTCTAAAGTATTGGATCCGGTTGTATTATTTGGCTCGGGTACTTATGCCTATAATATTCCTGAAACAGACCTGAACCAGGTTCGTGATGGCGCAAAATTAGTTGAAGTGCACCCAGGGAGTTCTTTATCAGGCTCGATGGGTTTTGCTTATTCATTGTCTTATGACGTATCTTTAAGTGTGTCTTTCCAAGCATCTTTCAATGACGAAACTAAATTCGTTCTAGAACGTGGTCGCGAAAAAGTCAATAGCACGGTCGGTAGTCAAGTAACCGGTATCATGAACTTTGCTTTAGGTGTGCGTGTATCTCCTAAGACGATTACCAATATTAATGTTGGCTTTGGTATGACCGAAGCAGCGCCTGACTTCATGGTTGGCTTTTCTATGCCAATCGATATTGAAGGCATAAAGGCAAGCTTGTAAACATCGCAATGAAGGCAGTAAGGAGACAAACATGAATATTGCGATGTTTAAACGACTAGCGGCGCTAACCCTTGGGTTGGCTGCGGGTAGTACTCAAGCGCAGTTAGCATCAAACTTATTTATTGATACCAAGGCTATGTCTATGGGTAATGCTGTGACAGCAGACCCGGTTGGTATTATGAGTATTCACTTTAACCCAGCGGGCTTAACCAAGCTGGATGGACGTCAAATTCAATTTGCTATCCAAAATATTTATTTGAAAGCAGAATATGATTTCCAAGTTCCTGATCACTATAGTGGTGATGGCGAACTTATGGATATCAATGATGATCCTGTTGCCGGAAAAAGTGGCTCGTCCAGTGCCGCGGCCTATATTCCGGGTCACGGTATTTTGCCGTTAGATATTTTGCCTATTTTGCAATTGCCATCAGCGGGTATGTCAATCAAGCCAGAAGGTTCACGTTTTACTTTTGCTAACGCGGTTTATGCCCCGATGGCGGCAGGCTTTGCCAAGTCCGATGATGATCCAGGTCGTTATCAAGCGAAAAAAGTTGCGATGCAGCGATTCTCGTATTTAACACCGTCTTTTGGCTATCAGGTTAATGATGAATTTTCTGTTGGTGCCAGCTTCTTATTTAGTCATCATGCGTTAGCACTAGAGCAAGACTTACGAGCACCTAGTATTTTGATTGCAGTAGCAGATCAGCTTCAAGATGCTTTTGGTTGCTTTGATAAAGTTACAGGAGAGCCAACAGGCAATGATCCGCTAGTTCCTTTAATCGCCTTATGCGGTGGTAAAATTGGACCTTACGAAGATGTAGGTACGCTGAAAGTAGATACTCAAGAAAGCCTATCTCCGTCGTTTAATATTGGTTTTTTATGGGAGCCTAAAGAATGGTTTGCTTGGGGTGCTACGTATCAAAGTGGCGCAACAGCTCATCTAAAAGGAACCTATGAATTAGAATATACCGATGATTTCGCGGGTTTCTTCCAGAAATTACAATCGACTATTTTTGGTGCCATTGGTGGTGCAATTTTCCAGCTGCCTTCAGGGGTTAAGAAAGAATCAGGTTTGGTAACGACTGAGCAAGTTTTCCCACAGCGCTTTCAAACGGGTATAAAATTAAAGTTTTTTGAAGACTTTCAGTTTAACTTTGACCTCGGTTGGAGTGACTTTGATAAGTGGGATTATTTAGAGCTTCAATTTGACCGCCCTGTGAGTTTCTTAAGCTCGGCTAAAATTTTAGCACCAGGTTTAGTGACCAATACGTCTTTGAAGCAACCATTAGGCTTTAAGAGTGTTTGGAGCCCTGCGTTTGGTTTTGGGTATGATCTGAATTCTCGTGTACAATTGCGTGCAGGTTATGAACCTCGTGCAACATCGATCCCAGATGAAGCATTCAGTGTTCAGGCTCCTTTAGGTTTTGCAGAATTGTATACTATGGGTATGGGTTATATTTGGGATAAAGACAGCGTTGTTGATTTCTCAATAGCGTTTATGCAATCTAAAGAAACCATTTATGCGGATCCACAATCGGAAAACGATAATGGACCCTATTCTAATTCAAGTAATGCGCTTAACAGGAACTGTTTGACATGTACGGTAACCAACCCTTATCCAAGTCTGGATGTCAGAACCAAGCTAACTATTGGTGCTGTTGGTATCACTTATCGAACCAAGTTTTAATTAAACTGTTAAAAAATACTGCAGCATTTCTTGCTGCAGTATTCACATTCTTAGTTTTTAATTCTCTGTTATTAACGCCTAGTGTGATGGCAGAGACACAAAGCAAAAATTCTAACAGCTCTGAACCTCGCTATTACACCTGGGTAGATGCCCAAGGGATAATGCACAATACCTTGATTACCTCCGAAAAAAAGCCTCAACAGCCTTCAAATAATGTCACGGTTAAAAAAACTGTCGCGACAGAGAAGGGTTTAGAATTAGACAGTGACAAAAATCCTGAATTCAATACAGCTGATTTTCCCTCTGAAGAACAACATCAAAAAAATAGTGAAAAAAGAAAAGCAGATCAGAAACCATTTTTCACCTGGACAGATGCCCAAGGTATTATTCGCAGTGAATTAAAACCCGATGTCGTCGCCGATTTTGTCGCAGAAGAAGTGGTATACGATACAGTTTTCGCGCCACCTTTTCGCCTACCTTCCCATGTTACAGAAGGGCAGTGCTGTGAGTCTTATACTGACGCGTTTACTGCAATTGCAAAATTCAATGGTTCGGCAAGTTATCAAGTAGATGACACATTATATTTATTCAAAACTCAAACTGGCGACGTTGCGGCAGGGTATTTTTCAGTACCCGATTTAGCCGATCACGAAATTGTCATGTTAAAAGGCTATAAGTTACCAGTAGAAAGTCAGTTTGAAGTCATTGCGCTTAATGCAGATTTTAAGCCGATTTATTTAGGATCTAAACTGGAAGGTATTGTGGTTGAGGAAACATGGAAAGACTTAGCCTATCAAAAAGTTCTTTTAGAAATTTCTGATCCTGAGATTAAATACTTCGTTATCTTTGCGCGTCTTGCTATGGAAACAGGTATGGAAGCAGCTATGGAAGATGGGTCTAAAAATAGAGTGCCCCAATCCTTGAGCAATTATCGTGTATCACTATTGCGAGAACCGTTAGGTGATTAAACAAAGATGCCTTTTACAATTTGCCGAATCGCAGATTGCTTATTCTTTATTTAGGCGTAAAAATTTTGACCCTGCTTTAGGTACTCCAAGGCGCTTGGTTTTATTGCATGGCGCAGGCGTTGCAGGAGAATTAACCTGGACCTATATTGTTAATTATCTCAAACACTGGGATGAAGTTTTAGTCCCTGACTTATTAGGGATGGGTGAAAGTTTTTTCGAACCCTCAGATCGCTTAGGTTTTAGCATTGAAGATATTTGCCATTCTCTATTTGGTTTATTAACCCATGAGGCGTGGCACGAGTTTGATTTGGCTGGGTACTCTTTAGGTGGCTTAGTAGCTTTAGAGCTAAATGATCAAGCCAGTCGAGAGTTGGGCTTAGAGTCTACACCTGATACCGTAATACACTCATTGTGTTTAATAGAGCCTGCCTTACTCAGTGATTCTTCGCTTCAATCTTCGTTATTATTTAGACAGTCGTTTGTGCCTTTAGCTAAAAGCATTAAAACTAACCCCGAAAACGATCAGCACTTCATTGACTTTTTAGACTTGGTTTCACCGAATAGAAAGCGCAGTGAACAGATTGATAAGCTCGCCATTAAACGTTTGCAGCTAAGGCCTTCAGGGTTTGCACATGCGTTAGCGGCGGTATCTGAATACGCTGATGATTTGGATAATTTTAAGCTACAGCAGTTGATTGCGAGTATTCCAAAAGGTTTAGGGATTATAGGCGGCTTGTCGAATCCCGGTTTACTGCAAGCGCAACAAATGATTAAAGCTCAGCTTAGTAAAGCCAAACCTATCGCAAAGACCTGGCATATTGAATCGCTGGCTAATACCGACCATAGTTTGGTTTATGTTAGGCCAAAGGTGATCGCTCATTTAATTAACGAGCACCTGTAAATTAACGAGTATTTGGCCTGCGACAATCTATCTAATTAACAATCTATCTAATTAACAATCTATCTAGTTAACAAGCTATTTGGTTAAAAAGTTACCTAATTTAAAAAGTCGCTGCTAACCGAAACGACGCTGTAATTTTGCAGCGGCCATAATACGGGTAGAAATTTCTTCAACGGATGCATCCGTCGTACTTAAGTACTGAATGTTATTTCTTTCAAACAAATGCTCAACTTCATCCACTTCGTGATAACACTGCTTTAAAGAAGCGTAGCGGCTATTTGCGCGACGTTCGTTACGGATGGCCGCAAGTCTATCGGGATCAATGGTTAAACCAAACAGTTTGTCTTTTTTATCTTTCAGGCAATCAGGAAGGGTGAGTTCTTCCATATCATCTTCCGTTAACGGATAGTTGGCCGCTTTGATACCAAATTGCATCGCCATATATAAACAACTTGGGGTTTTACCACTCCTGGAAACTCCAACCAAAATAATATCGGCCTCGTCGTAATAGCGTGTTCGCGCACCATCATCGTTATCGAGTGCATAATTAATAGCGGCAATGCGGGCAACATAACCATCACTGAGTGCACTTTGGTGTGATTTACCAACAGTGTATGAAGATTTTTCACCCAACTCAGTTTCAAGAGGTGATAAAAAGGTCGAGAAAATATCAACTTTAAACGCATTCGCGCCATCGATAACTTTACGAATGTTTTTATCGACCACGGTATCAATCACAATGGCAGATTGCCCAGATTCTTCTTGGGCCTTATTAATCTCTTCTACGGCGGCGACGGCTTTCTCTTCGCTATCGATATAAGGCAAAGTGACGCGCTGAAACTCAATATTGCCAAATTGAGAGAGTAAACTATTGCCTAATGTTTCAGCAGTTATGCCGGTACCATCAGAAATAAAAAAAGCGTAACGTTTCATAAGGCCTACTTGGTGGTAAAATGTCGATAGCACGATTATATTAGTAAACAGCTAATATATGTCAGTATTTATCAGAGGAGAAGAGCATTGACGCAGAATACGCTTTGGTTTGATCAAGTTTCGATCAATGATGTAGATAAAGTAGGTGGAAAGAACGCATCTCTTGGCGAGATGATTAGTAATTTGTCCGCTTTGCAGGTTTCTGTGCCTAATGGCTTTGCAACCACGGCAGCTGCGTATGTTAAATTCTTATCTTATCAAGGCTTGGCTGAGAAAATTGATCAGCGATTAACCGACCTTGATGTTGAAGATGTGAATGCTTTGGCCGCGGCGGGTAGCGATATTCGCCAATGGATTTTAGCGGCTCCTTTCCCTGAAGATTTACAAGTCGATGTAGCCAAATGTTTTGCCGAGCTGCAGCAGGGTAATGAAGAACTTGCGGTTGCTGTGCGTTCTTCCGCTACGGCTGAAGATTTGCCCGATGCTTCATTTGCGGGTCAGCAAGAAACACACCTCAATATTGTCGGTATTGATGCCGTATTTGACGCCATGAAAGACGTCTTTGCTTCTTTGTTTAATGATCGCGCTATTGCTTACCGTGACCATCATGGTTTTGACCATAATAAAGTCGCTTTATCAGCAGGTATTCAGCGCATGGTACGCAGTGAAGACGCCTCTTCAGGTGTTATGTTCACGATGGATACCGAGTCAGGCTTTGAAGATGTTGTCTTTATTACCGCTTCCTATGGCTTAGGCGAAACCATTGTTCAAGGTGCGGTAAATCCTGATGAATTCTATGTACATAAAGCAACGTTAGCGGCAGGCCGCCCAGCAATTTTACGCAGAAATCTAGGTGCTAAAGCTCTGAAGATGATTTATGGCGAAGAAGCGGTTGCGGGTAAATCGGTTGTCACTAAACGCGTTGATCGCGAGCTGCGTCGTTTATTCTCGATCAGTGACGAAGAAGTAACCGAGCTGGCTAAACAGGCCATGATTATTGAGAAGCACTATAAGCGCCCAATGGATATTGAATGGGCGAAAGATGCCGACGATGGCAAAATGTACATCGTGCAAGCGCGCCCAGAAACGGTGAGAAGCCGTGTTAAGAAAAATACGATGGAACGCTACCTGTTAAAAGAAACCGGTAAGGTGCTAGTTGAAGGTCGAAGTGTCGGTCATAGAATTGGCAAAGGCCAAGTTCGTGTAATTAAAAGCATCGACGATATGGATCTTGTCCAAGCCGGTGATGTGTTGGTTGCCGATATGACAGACCCAGATTGGGAGCCTGTGATGAAGCGCTCAGCGGCGATTGTAACTAACCGTGGTGGTCGTACTTGCCATGCTGCGATTATCGCTCGTGAATTGGGTATTCCAGCCATTGTTGGCTGTGAAGATGCGACTCAGGTACTTAAAGACGGACAAGAAGTCACCGTATCATGCGCAGAAGGTGATACCGGTTTTGTTTACGAAGGGGGGTTATCGTTCGACATTAAAACCAATAGTGTTGAGTCGATGCCAGATTTACCGTTTAACGTAATGATGAATGTCGGTAATCCTGATCGTGCTTTCGATTTTCAATCACTACCCAATGCGGGTGTGGGTCTAGCCCGTTTAGAATTTATTATTAACCGAATGATCGGCGTGCACCCTAAAGCACTGTTGAACTTTGATACTTTGCCAGAAGAAGTTAAATTTACGGTAGAGCGCCGCATTTCGGGTTATAAAAGCCCGGTTGATTTTTACGTCGACAAATTGGTTGAAGGTATTTCTACCTTGGCGGCGGCGTTTATCGGTAAAAAAGTAATTGTTCGACTATCTGACTTCAAATCAAACGAATACGCCAACTTAATTGGTGGCCGCTTGTACGAGCCAGAAGAAGAAAATCCAATGCTGGGTTTCCGTGGTGCGTCTCGTTATATCTCTGACCAGTTTCGTGATTGTTTTGAATTAGAATGCCGAGCAATGAAAAAAGTCCGTGATGAAATGGGCTTTACCAATGTCGAAATTATGGTTCCATTTGTAAGAACTGTTGATGAAGCAAGACAAGTTGTTGAACTTCTTGCTGAAAATGGCTTAGTGCGTGGTGAAAACGGTTTACGCTTAATTATGATGTGTGAATTACCGGCCAACGCAATTCTGGCTGAGCAATTCTTAGAGCACTTTGATGGTTTCTCGGTAGGCTCTAACGATTTAACTCAGCTTACACTGGGTCTTGATAGAGACTCGGGAGTGATCGCACATTTATTCGATGAGCGTAACGAAGCGATTAAAATATTATTAACCAATGCTATTCAAGCCTGCAAAAAAGCCAATAAATACATTGGTATTTGTGGGCAAGGACCTTCCGATTATCCAGACTTCGCAAAATGGTTAATGGAACAGGGCATTGATAGTGTTTCGCTAAATCCAGATTCAGTTTTAGATACCTGGTTCTTCTTAGCGGATAAAACTAACTAATGAAAAGCAGTAGCGAATTATTTCCAGTCACGTTATTTAAAGCAGATGTCATCGGTGATCTAACTGATGATGTTTATTTAATTAAGCATGGTTTAGATGCTGATTCGAGTGTTCAGGTCGCGTTATCGCACCTGGGTATTTATGGACAATCAAGCAAAGGCAAGCAGCCGATTGTACTGGTGCATGGAAGTTTCACCAACCGACGTTTCTGGTTATCTCCGCAGGGCATTGGCCTAGCTCGCTATCTGGTTGAAGCGGGTTATGACGTATGGATGATGGACATGCGTGGCCATGGTTTATCGCCTAGGAATGTAAATTTTAAAGATAATGATATAGAAAGTTATGCAAGCTCTGATGTGCCTGCGATTAATGATTTTATTATCGAACAAACAGGATTAAAGCCTGTCTGGCTTGGGCATTCATTAGGAGGCGTTCTGATCTCAACGGCCATTGCTGCAGGAACTTTACCTGAGTCGAATGTTGCAGGTATTGCTTTGTTAGGTGCTCAAGTAATGCGTCGCCGTTGGTTCTTACAAATTCCACTGGTGACGTCATTAGGTAAATTTTGGTTTACGCTTAATCCTGAAATGGATGGTCGTAAATTAAAAATTGGCCCAGAAAATGAACCCGCAGGTGTGGCGAAAGAATATTTACGATGGTTGGGTTTGTTTGGACAGTGGCGCTTTAAAAATGATAAAGGATCTCTCCTTACTCAATGGAAAGCTGTTGAGACTCCGGTATTAGCAATGGTGGGTAAAAATGACCAATCAGATCCTGCCAGATTCTGTCGCCTTTTTTATGATGCTTGTGGCTCGAGTAATAAAGAGTTTATATTACTATCTAAAGCAGATGGTTTCAGTAAAGACTATGGCCACATCGACATGGTCGTAAGTAAAGAAGCCGCGGCAGAAGTTTGGCCAGAAATATCAAACTGGCTCGCTAAGCTTGAGCAGCCGAAAAGCCAGTAGTAGTTAATAATAAAGCTGCAATAAAAGATGTAGCTAAGAATTTATTGAAAATAGTTGTTTATTAAAACGGAAAATAGGAAAGAAAAATGACTCAGTACATTACACCAGATTTATGTGACGAATACCCAGAATTAGTTCAAGTAGTAGAGCCGATGTTTAACAACTTTGGTGGTCGCGATAATTTTGGTGGTCAAATTGTGACCGTTAAATGCCACGAAGATAACTCAAAAGTTAAAGAGTTAGTTGATACCGATGGTAAAGGCAAAGTAATGGTTGTTGATGGCGGTGGTTCATTACGTCACGCACTACTGGGCGACATGCTGGCAGAAAAAGCCGCGAATAATGGCTGGGAAGGCTTAATTATCTACGGCTGCATCCGCGATGTAGACGTCATCATGCAAACCGACTTAGGCGTGCAAGCGTTAAATACCAACCCACTAAAAACCGATAAACGCGGCCTGGGTGATGTAGACGTACCTGTTAAATTCGGTGGTGTAGTATTTAACCCAGGTGAATACGTCTACGCCGATAATAACGGTGTAATCGTATCACCAAAAGAATTAACCATGCCAGCGTAAGTGCGCATAGTTATATTCTAGCTACGTTTATCTAGATAAAATAAAAGGCCGCTGCAAAAAGCGGCTTTTTTTATGCCCATCATTTAACTTTCTTATCAAGACACCCATCATAAGAAGCCCTTGTTAACTGGCTTTGTAGATAATTTAAATTATCTCCTTAACCAGACACCCATCGTAATATCTCAGTAATCATGTGGTTCATAAAGGGGACGATTTAATTCTTAGAATGGGTGTCTAGTTTGGGATAAAAGTGGATATTAGGATGGGTGGCTTGCTAAGAAGGCCGTAATTTAGGGGTTCTTACGATGGGTGTCTGGTTAGAGGGGGTTGGTGTCTGGTTAGAGGAGTTTTGTTTGGGGTATAAAAAAGCCCCTTAAGAGGCGTCATTCTTTCGTTTGACGTTCTTAAGGGGCTAGCAGGGGTGATTATTGACCAGATTGGTCGTTATCAGTCTCTGCGTTCTTGCGTGCTGCACGAGGATCGTTCAGTGCGCGAGTTGGTTTACGGCGGCGGCGAGGAGCAGGTTGTCCTGCGTCTGCTGGCGCTTCAGTCTTTGCTGTTTCAGCTTTAGGAGCATCTTGCTTAGCTTCAGTTTTGGCAGGTGCGTCTGCTTTAGGCGCTTCCTGTTTAGGCGCTTCCTGTTTAGGTGCTTCTATTTTAGCTTCTGGCTTAGGTGCTTCCTGCTTAGGCGCTTCCTGCTTAGGCGCTTCTGCTTTAACTTCTTGCTTCGGTGCGTCCTGTTTAGGAACATCTTGCTTAGGCGTTTCAGCTTTAGGCGCTTCTACTTTAGCTTCTGGCTTAGACTCAGTCTTAGCAGGTGCTTCAGTTTTAACGGCTTCAGTCTTTGGTGCTTCTTGCTTAGCAGGCGCTTCAGATTTCTCTTCATGAGCAGCCCAAGGCTTAGCAGTCTTAGCTTCTGTTGCTTTCGGCTCTGATGCTTTCGGCTCTGATGCCTTCGCTTCAGGGGCTTTCGACTCAGTCGCTTTATTTTCTGGAGCCTTGCTTTCTGTTGCTTTGTTTTCAGCAGGCGCTGAAGGTGCAGCAGAAGGTGCTGATACTTTCACATCAACCGGCTTTACAGAGCGGTCATTTGAAACAGCTGCTTCAGTCGTATTCTTTTCATTGTTGTTGCGAGGACGTTCCTGGCGATTGCGACGACGTTGGCCATTGTTGCGTGGGCGACGTGGTGCTTTCTCCTGGTTATCATCAGAAGAACCTGATTGAGCTTCTGGCTTCTTCGTTGGGCGCTCATCACGCTTGTCATTGTCGCGCTTATTGTCGTTATCGCGCTTAACATTGCGATTACGGTTATTACGTGGCTCTGGCTTCTCGTTTGAATCATTACGATCGCGTGAGTCTGCAGGCTTATTGCGAGCAGGGCGGTCAGAATTTTTCTCGTTACGAGCAGGGCGTTCAGTCTTGCGCTCGCCCTTGTTGTCAGCATCACGTTCAGTACGACGATTGTTTTGCGGACGACGGTTATTCTGGTTAGTGCGCTGGTTGCGACCACCGGTTGACTTGCTCTTAGGTGTCTTAGGCTTTTCTTCAGTTTCTTCTTCAGAACCAAAAATACCACTTAAGCTTTCAGTCAGCTTCTTAAAGAATGACTTCTGAGGAGCAGGGGCGCGAGCCGCAGCAACCGCTTTAACAGCAGCGTCTTGAGTCTTGGCAGGCTCTTTCGCTTCAACATCAAGACCAAAGTCCATGTCAGGCTCAAAGTTCTGCTCATGGCTTGCTTGGCCGATCAATGAATCATCAGGGCGTAAGCGTGTCACTTCGTAGTGCGGCGTATCCATGTGAGGATTCGGCAATACAACAACGCGAGCGTTATGACGGTTTTCGATGTCGGCAATGACTTCACGTTTTTCATTCAATAAGAATGAACCCACGTTTAGAGGAACTTCAGCACGAATCTGGCCCGTATTTTCTTTGGCTGCTTCTTCTTCGATTAAACGCAAGATAGAAAGAGAAAGAGAAGGCAAGTCACGAACAATACCCGTACCGCTACAACGAGGGCAAACGTGTCCAGATGTTTCGCCTAGAGAAGGGCGTAAGCGCTGGCGAGACATTTCCATCAAACCAAAGCGAGAGATACGGCCAACTTGAACACGAGCGCGATCCATTTCTAGAGCGTTCTTCAAGCGGTTTTCAACTTCACGCTGGTTACGGTTTGAGTGCATGTCGATGAAATCGATAACCACCAAGCCACCCATGTCGCGTAAACGTAACTGGCGAGCAATCTCTTCAGCCGCTTCGCAGTTAGTCGTTGTGGCTGTTTCTTCAATGTCTGCGCCTTTTGTTGCGCGGGCAGAGTTGATATCGATAGAAACAAGTGCTTCTGTTGGGTCGATAACAATCGAACCACCTGATGGCAATTTAACTTCACGCTGGAAGGCCGTTTCGATCTGGCTTTCAATCTGATAGCGATTGAATAGCGGAACTTTGTCTTCATAAAGCTTGAACTTGCTTTCGTACTGCGGCATTACCTGCTGCACAAAACCAATGGCTTCGTCGTAAGCAGCTTGATTGTCGATAAGTACTTCACCGATGTCCTGGCGTAAGTAATCGCGAATCGCGCGGATAACAACGTTGCTTTCTTGTAGAAGTAGGCAAGGGGCATTGCGACGCTCAGAAGCACCGTGAATCGCCTGCCAAAGTTGCATTAGGTAATCTAGATCCCACTGCAATTCTTCGCTAGAACGACCGATACCAGCAGTACGAACGATAACGCCCATATCATCAGGAACCGTTACGCCTTTCATAGCTTCACGCAGCTCAGTACGCTCATCACCTTCGATGCGTCGAGAAATACCACCAGCACGGGCATTATTAGGCATAAGAACCAAGTAACGACCGGCAAGGCTAACCATAGTAGTTAATGCCGCGCCTTTGTTGCCACGCTCTTCTTTATCAACTTGAACGATGACTTCTTGACCTTCGCGCATCACTTCTTTGATGTTAACGCGGCCAGAACCAGGGTTCTTGCTGAAATAGCTTTTAGAAATTTCTTTAAGTGGCAAGAAACCATGGCGATCAGCGCCAAAGTCTACGAAAGCCGCTTCAAGGCTAGGTTCGATGCGAGTGATCTTACCTTTATAGATGTTTGATTTTTTTTGCTCACGGGATCCAGATTCAATATCCAGATCATATAAACGCTGGCCATCAACGAGGGCAACGCGCAACTCTTCCGTTTGAGTTGCATTAATTAGCATTCTTTTCATGTTATGTGTGTAGCTCTATAGCGTATTCACACGGGCAGCTGACCGTTTGTTGGTCGTCATAGCAAAATCTTTATGGTTGCTTGATTCTATGAGTCCTACGCTTGCCACCCTCTAAGTGGCCAGATTAATCTGATGGGCGAGGTGTCTCTTTCTGCTTGGTGATGCCAATAGGCCACCACCAACAATCCATAATTTGATAGTGAGATGCTGCCTGCGATGATAACGCATGGTTCATCTCAAATAAGCGATTGAGTAATCTGTACTAATTTACTGAATCGCGATTCATTATTATTCGTTTGCATAAAGAAGGTTTAATAATCGTTCTTCTTCTTTATACTGGCCGCTCAAAGGCTGCCAATACCTTTGCATCAATAATTGAAAAATGGAAATATTGAGGCAGGGGCAGCGAATATAGCAACAAATCACAGTTGCGACAAACATTTAGAGCGAATTGAAAGCTATTTTATGCCAGCAGAATCTTACAATACTAACCAAGTAAACCTGATTACCATCGATGAAGATCATGACGGCCAGCGAATCGACAACTTTTTACTAACGCTTTTAAAGGGCGCGCCGCGCTCATTAATCTATCGTTTGTTGCGCAAAGGCGAAGTCAGAATCAATAAGAAGCGCGCCAAACCCGTGCAGCGCTTGGCTATTGGAGACATTGTTCGGGTAGCCCCTGTGACGATTAAAGAAACCAATAGTGAAGAAGTTGTTGTGCCTACGTCACAAGCGGAAATCATTGGTAATAGCATCTTATTTGAAGATGAATACTACATCGCGGTGAACAAGCCAACCGGTATGGCGGTTCATGGCGGTAGTGGAATTAAGCTCGGCTTGATCGAACTCATGCGCGCAATGCGACCTCAACAGAAATTCTTAGAGCTGGTTCACCGTTTAGATCGAGATACTTCGGGTGTTATTTTAATCGCCAAAAAACGCTCAGCTCTGGTTGCGGTGCAAAAGCTCTTTCAGGGCCAAAAAGCCATTGATAAGCGTTATTTGGCTTTGGTTCATGGGGAGTGGCCAGACTTTCAAGATCGGGTTGATGCGCCTCTTAAAAAGAATGAAGTACAGGGCGGTGAGCGCATTGTGCGAGTAGAAGATGATGGCAAGCCGTCACTGACCAAATTTAAAGTACTCGATCGCTCGAGTCGCTATACCTTAGTTGAAGCGAGACCGATTACCGGCCGTACGCACCAAATTCGTGTTCATTGCCAATATGCGGGCTGCGGAATTGCCGGTGATCCTAAATATCTTAATAAGGTAGAGCAAGCGGTTGATAAGCAAGTCGGCATCAAGCGCTTATGCCTACATGCTTATCGACTCGCTTTTGTTCATCCAATGACAGAGCAGTTGCTTGAAATTACTTCACCTTTAGAAGGTAAGTTTTTGAAATATAAAGAAAAAGAAGGTCTTAACTTTGAGCTTTAATACTTCAAAGCAAACGGGCAGAGAAAATAAGTACAAGGCCATTATTTTTGATTGGGATGGAACCTTGGTCGATTCAACGGCTCGAATAGTCGATGCCATGCAAATGGCAATCGTCGAAAATGCCATGCCGGTATTGACCGATCATGCCATTCAGCAGATTATTGGCCTAGGTTTACCCGAAGCCCTTAAAGTGCTCTGGCCAGACATTACTGCTGCGCAATCACTGCAGATGCAAAAGAGCTATGTGGCGAATTTTTCTCATCACAGTAATATTGATGTCGATTTCTTTGCGCAGGCTCATGAGATTTTTGAGCAGTTAAAACAGTTGGGTTATATATTAGCCGTTGCGACGGGGAAAACCCGAAGAGGCTTAGATGAAATGCTCGATGGTATGGATGTACGAGATGTTTTCGACATCACGCGCTGCGCCGACGAGACAGCCTCCAAGCCAAGCCCTATAATGCTACAACAAATACTGAATGAGCTTAAAATAACTCATTCGCAAGCGTTAATGGTCGGCGATACCAGCTTTGACTTGGATATGGCCAGAAATATCAACATGGATTCCATTGGCATGACGCACGGTGCCCATGACAGCAAAATACTAATGGCCTCTGGCGCGAAAGCCTTATGTCATGATTTAAACGATTTATTGGACTGGATAAAAAAGAATGGATAACAATAATCACGTTGACTACCCCTCAACGACTAAAGAGTGGAAGTTAATCGAAAAGGTCGTTACTGGCCTACAAGACGAACAGCGTAAAACTAGACGCTGGGGCATATTCTTTAAATTGTGCATGCTGGCTTATGTGATCGCCATTGTTGTCATGTTTAGAAGTCCGATGGGGGGTGCGGGGCAAGGTGGCGATCAGCCGTACGCGGCTATTATTGAAGTGAATGGTGTTATCGCGGCGGCGCAAGACGCCAGCGCTGATAATATTATTACAGCTCTGCGTGATGCATTTAAAGATGACAAAGTGCTTGGTATTGTCTTACGCATTAATAGCCCAGGTGGCAGCCCAGTCCAATCGGGTTATGTGTTTGATGAGATCAAACGCTTAAAGGAAACCCGTGAGTTACCGGTATATGCGGTTATTACCGATATGGGCGCTTCGGGTGCGTACTACATTGCCGCCGCGGCCGATGAAATTTATGCCGACAAAGCAAGCCTAGTAGGCTCTATCGGCGTTGTTGGCTCAGGCTTTGGCTTTACCGGCACTATGGAGAAGCTGGGCGTAGAGCGTCGTTTATACACCTCGGGCGAGCATAAAGGCTTCCTTGATCCGTTCTCCCCCGAAAACCCAGAAGAAAAAGAATTCTGGCAGGGTGTTCTGAAAGTCACACACAATCAGTTTATTGCCCAAGTACGCCTGGGGCGTGGTGATCGCTTAAAAGAAACCCCAGATATGTTCAGTGGACTGGTCTGGTCTGGCGAGCAAGCAGTAGAAATGGGACTAATTGATGGTCTAGCATCGACTAGTTCGTTAGTTAGGACTAAATTTAATAGCGAAGAGATGGTAAACTTCACACGTCAGCCTGATCCTTGGGAATCCTTGATTCAAAAGTTAGGGGCAAGCATTGGTGCAGGTTTGGCGACAGTTGTGACCGCTCCTAGCTTACAACTGCATTGATTTGCATAATAAATATCGAAAAAAGGCTAAATAATTTTGACACAGGATAAGCGGATGCCTATTATGTCGCCATCTATGGCTGAGGCAGCCTTACCTAAACGTTTAGATGCTATAAGATTTGTAGATAATGAGAAGGTTTTAACCGGATCATTAGATGTGAATTTATTTAAACGTTTTCAGGAAGCCGTCGAAGATGTGAATGGGCCGGTTGACTATAAACTGGCTTTTCAGCGTGATGCTGATGATCACATGTATATCGATGGCGAATGCTCAACAAAAGCTACTATGGTATGCCAGCGTTGTTTGGATGCCGTGGTACTCGAGGTGCAAGGGAAGTTCGAGATTGGATTAGCCTTCTCTGATGAGAAAGCGAAACATCTGCCCAAGCATTACGAACCAGCGATTATGGATCACAATGGAAACATTGACCCATGGGAGTTGGTAGAAGATGAGCTTATATTAGCATTACCAATGTTTGCATATCATGCAGACGGCGAGTGCGAAACAAAACAGCCTAAGGCTGAACCGGAACAGGTTGAGGTCACGGAAAAAGAAGATAATCCTTTTGCCGTACTTCAGCAGTTAAAATCGAAATAGCGTTAAGTTAGGAGCCTTCAAAATGGCTGTTCAAAAAAGTAAAGTAACACGTTCACGTCGTGGTCAACGTCGTTCACACGATTCTTTAGATGCTGCAACTCTATCTACAGATCAAACGACTGGTGAAAAACACCTACGTCACCACGTTACTGCTGACGGTTTCTACCGCGGTAAGAAAGTCGTGGAGACTGGTAACGACGAATAAGTCATGACGTTTACTCTTGCAGTAGACGCTATGGGCGGGGACTTCGGTCCCCGCGTTACTTTTCAAGCCGCGCAGCGAATTCTTGCCGAGCGTAGCGATCTATCGATTCAATACTATATATCCCAAACAGAACAAACTTGGCTAGAAAGCGAAATTTCTAAGCTTGCCTCTGCCAGTCATAATTCTGAATTCAGCGACATCCAATCCCGTTTTAGCATTCATTATTGCGAACAATCTGTCGACATGACAGATAAGCCGTCTCATGCGTTACGTCGTAAACAAAAGTCGACCATGGCACTCGCGCTTAAAAGCATTGCCAATAACGAAACTCAAGCGTGTGTCAGTTGTGGTAATACCGGAGCGCTACTGGCGTTATCCCGCTATACCTTATCGACCTTGATTGCGATAGACCGACCCGCGATGGCCCGAGACCTTCCTACAGCAGGTAAACCTTTGCTGATGCTAGATCTAGGTGCAAATATCGACGTAGGGGCTGATGGGTTGTATCAATTTGCCATCTTATCGGCAGCTTGGCGTAAAGCGCAGGGCATTAAAAAACCGAAATTAGGTTTATTAAATATCGGTAAAGAAGCGTGCAAAGGGACAGAAGAAATTCAACTGGCTGGCCAGATGATTTCAAAAATAGACGGCATTGAATACGTCGGGTTTGTCGAAGCTGATGAACTATACCAAGGTCAGCTAGACATCGTAGTGTGTGATGGCTTCCATGGTAATATCGCCTTAAAAACCAGCGAAGGGCTTTTGCGGCACGTCTCGCAGCAGTTTGATTCAATACTTCAATCGAGTTTATTTGGCAAGGCGCTAGCGTTTTTTACCAATCCAGTGATTGCTCGGTTTAAACGTCAACTCGACCCGGTATTGCATAGCGGAGCTCTGTTATTAGGCATTAATGGCTTGGTTATTAAAAGTCATGGCAAGTCCGACGAAGAAGCTTTCTATCACTCAATACGCTACACATTAACTGAAATAGAACGCGGAACAGCTCAACGGTTGAATGAGGAAATGGACGAGCTTTCATCCTAGCAGGTTGTTAAGCAGACAAAATAATTATAAAAAATGTGATCAAGTAGAATAATTCATCGCACTCGTGCTTGGGGTTCACTTTACTGTAATAATTTTTCCCTCATAATAAGTGCCTTGCGACCATCACCGAATACAGTCGCAGGTTAAAACAGATAATAGAATTTTTTGAGAGACTCCTATGAAACAGGTCGTTTTATATTTCCCCGGCCAGGGTGCACAACAGCTAGGTATGCTTGCAGACTTAGCAGTACAGTATCCGATCGTTAAACAAACCTTCGAACAAGCTTCAAAGGCTATTAACCAAGACCTTTGGTCTCTGGTGCAAAACGGCCCAGCAGAAGAGTTAAATCTTACTTACAATACTCAGCCTATCTTAGTGACTGCCAGTGCCGCTATTTGGCGTATTATCCAGCAAGAAGTCGGTGATGCAATTAATGTTGTTGCCGCAGCAGGGCACTCGGTCGGTGAATATTCAGCACTTTACGCCGCGGGCATATTATCGTTAGAAGATGCGGTGCGCTTAGTTAAAAAACGTGGCGAGTTGATGGATACCGCAGTCCCCGCCGGAGAAGGTGGCATGGCCGCGATTCTTGGCCTAGACAGCGAACAAATTCAAGCAGTCTGCAACGAAGCCAGTTCGGTAGGAGTAGTAGAACCTGCCAACTTTAATGCCCCAGGTCAAATCGTTATTGCGGGTACGGCAGCAGGTATCAAGCAAGCGTGTATCGTTGCCAAAGAAGCCGGTGCTAAGCGAGCTCTTCCGCTGCAAGTCAGTGGACCGTTCCACTCTTCATTAATGAAGCAAGCGGCTGAACCTTTTTTAGAAGCCTTGGCCAATGTTAAGTGGTCAGCGCCCGCATTCGACGTGTATCACAATGCAAATAATGCCGTTAGCTCGGTTGCCGATATGCAGCAGCGCCTCGTAGAACAGCTTTATAGCCCAGTTAATTGGATTGGTGCGGTAGAGGCGTCAAGTGCAGGTGCAGAGCTGGCTATTGAAGTAGGCCCAGGTAAAGTTATTAGCGGTTTAAACAAGCGCATTAATAAAGAATTAACAACATACTCTACCGGTGATAGCGCGAGTTTTGAAAAATTACTCGGCGCAATAAAAGGCGAAGGATAATGTCAGAGAAAAGACTTGCGTTAGTGACAGGGGCGAGCCGAGGAATTGGTAAAGGCATTGCAGAATCACTGATTGCGCGAGGCTACAAAGTCGTCGGCACTGCAACCTCAGAAACTGGCGCGACTGCATTAAAAGAATCGCTTAAAACTCTCGGCGACGAGCATGATGCTTTCGTATTAGATATTTCAGACTCTGCGCACGTAACGGCGGCTATGGCTGAATTCCTTGCTCAGCACGGAACACCGTATGTTGTTGTGAATAACGCCGGAATTACTCGCGACAATCTTTTCATGCGCATGAAAGACGAAGAATGGCTGGATGTGATCAATACCAACCTTTCAGGGGTCTATCGAGTATGCAAAAGCTTAATTAAGCCGTTGATAAAAGCGCGCGAAGGCCGCATTATTAACATCAGCTCAATCATAGGTACAACAGGTAATGCTGGGCAGGTTAATTATTCAGCAGCTAAAGCTGGGTTAGAAGGTTTAACACGTTCTTTAGCTCAAGAAATAGCCAGTCGAAACATTACCGTCAATGCAATTGCCCCAGGTTTTATTGCAACAGATATGACAGATGGCTTGCCAGAAAATCAAAAAGAAGCCATCCTAGCGACCATACCTATGAAACGTATGGGTGAGACACACGAAATTGCAGGCAGCGTTGCTTTTTTAGCAAGCGACGATGCAGCATATATTACAGGCCAAACCATTCATGTGAATGGTGGCATGAACATGGGTTAATGAACTTAGGAAGTATAAAATGAGTAATATCGAAGAACGCGTAAAGAAAATCGTTATCGAACAATTGGGTGTTAAAGAAGAAGAAGTTAAATCAACTTCATCTTTTGTAAATGATTTAGGTGCTGATTCTTTAGATACTGTTGAATTAGTAATGGCGCTTGAAGAAGAATTTGAAACTGAGATTCCAGATGAAGATGCTGAGAAATTGACCAGTGTCCAAGAAGCTATCGACTATATTATTGCGCACCTTTAATCTCGCAGTTACTTAGTATATCGATACTTTAAAAAAAGCCGCCTCTGTTAAGATCGCGGCTTTTTTATTATTAAGAAGAAACAAAATTAAGCAGTTAAAATGCCTAACAATTGTTATGCTTACGCTTAACGAAAACAGTTGTTAAATACGCTTCAAAAAACTTAGAAGGATCGGGGATCTATGAACTCGCGTCGTATCGTTGTTACAGGTTTAGGTATGATTAGTCCGCTGGGTAATACAGTGGAAGATAGCTGGCAGTCGCTCGTGGCTGGTAAAAGTGGCATAGGCAAGATTGAATCATTTGATAGCGAAGCCTTTGCTACCCAGATTTCCGGTCAAGTAAAAAACTTTGATGTCACCCAGTATGACCTGACAACCAAAGATGCGCGCAAAATCGACGTCTTTATACAATATGCACTCGCGGCCAGTTACCAAGCCATGAAAGATGCAAAACTCGATACCAACAAAGAAAGCAAGGCAATCGACCCCGCTCGAATTGGCGTTGCTGTCGGCTCTGGCATTGGTGGTATCAGCACCATAGAACAAACCTGCCTAGATATAGACAAAAAAGGCCCGCGCCGAGTTTCACCTTTCTTTATTCCTGCAACCGTCGTCAACATGGCTGCAGGTAACATCGCCATTAAATACGGACTGCAAGGCCCGAACTTCGCCATCGCTACCGCGTGCACAACCGGCACACATAACATCGGCTATGGCGCACGCACCATTGCTTATGGCGATGCCGACATTATGATTGTTGGCGGTGCAGAAATGGCAACCTGCCCAGCAGGGGTCGGTGGTTTTGCGGCGGCTCGCGCCATGTCGACCCGCAATGACGAACCCGAAAAAGCCAGCCGTCCTTGGGACAAAGATCGTGACGGATTTGTACTCGGAGACGGAGCAGGCATATTAGTACTCGAAGAATATGAACATGCCAAAAAACGTGGCGCAACCATCTATGCAGAACTCGCCGGATTTGGCATGAGCGACGACGCTCATCACATTACCAGCCCACCTGAAAATGGCAGTGGGGCACAAGCGGCGATGCAAAACGCATTAAACGATGCGGGCATGAAAGCAGAGCAAGTTCAGTACATCAATGCACATGGCACCTCAACCCATGCCGGTGATATTGCAGAAACGTCAGCAGTACGCGGGTTATTTGGGGAGCATGCCGATAACGTTGCTGTATCATCCAGCAAATCGATGACAGGACACTTATTAGGCGCAGCAGGCGCGGTAGAAGCCATCTTCACGATTAAAGCCATTACCGATAGCATTGCGCCGCCTACGATCAACTTAGACGAACCCGGTGAAGGCTGCGATTTAGATTATGTGCCTAATGTCGCGCGTAAAATGAACATCGACGCCGCGATCTCAAACTCATTTGGTTTTGGTGGTACGAACGGATCATTGCTGTTCAAAAAAGTGTAGAAGATTTAAACACCCATTAAATACACCCAGCAAATACACCCCTCAAATAAAAGGTAAGCCAGCTTCAAATGGAAATGTTTTTCGCCAATGGAATTCTTCAGCCAGGCAATGAAGAGCCAGTCAATGAAGAGGCAGGCAGTGCACATAAATGCATTAGCATTCATGACCGAGCATTGCAGTATGGTGATGGTGTTTTCGAAACGCTGCGCATCGTTGATGGTAAAATTCCAATGTGGAAATACCACCAGCAACGACTTACAAATGCGCAGCAAATTTTAGGCTTACCACTCGACGATTTTTTTGCTCAATGGCAAGGTCTTATTAGCGAGCATCTTAGCGATGTCAAAACAGCCTGCGCAAAACTTGTCATCAGTCGTGGAGAAGGCCCAAGAGGCTATAAAATTCCACCGCAAATGTCGTTAAACTGGTGGTTAACCGTAACCGACTTACCCGTGCGCGAAACTAAAAATGAATTTAAATTAACCTTATGTCGCCATGCGCTTTCGCGACAGCCAAGATTGGCAGGGTTAAAACATTTAAATCGGTTAGATCAAGTGCTCGCGCGCTCAGAATGGAATGAACAAGATAACTTCGACGAAGGCATTATGTTCAACCTAGACGGTGACGTGATCGAAGGCACCATGTCGAATGTATTCTGGTTGAAATCTGGCCAGCTATATACCCCCGACCTCAGTCAAGAAGGTATAGACGGCTGCGTAAGACGTTGGGTGATCGACCAATACAGACATAATTCAAACGTTGTGGCTAAAGCTGAGCCGAAAGCCGTGACCAAGGCCGTGATTATAGAAAAAGATGCCAAGCTCGATCAGCTATTAACCGCCGACGCGGTATTTTTAACCAACAGCTTAATGGGCATTCAGCAAGTCAGCCAAATAGATGGGCAAACCATTAAGCAAAGTAAGGCCGTTGAGACCTTGTCCACAGAATTTAATCGCCAGTTTATACAAGACTGAGCGAGTGCTACAATTTAGCAAAACAAAAAGTAGATAAAGAGACCCACCTTCGCATGCTTAAAAAACTATTTCTCCTTGCTCTACTGAGTGGCCTTTCATTAGCGGCTGTTATTATTTACGCATTACAGCAGCCAATAATCGTGACTAGCAATAGCGCTAAAGAAAGCATCGTCGTAGAAATAAAAAAAGGCCAAACACTGTCTCAGTTAGCGTACGACTGGCAAGCTCAAGGCTGGCTGCCGCATGCGAAAGTATTATTATTACAGGCGCGTATTTTAGATAATGCAAAAGACATAAAGCCGGGTGAGTTCGAATTACCCGCAGGCACGCGGGTTTATCAGGTGCTGACCTTATTAACCCAAGGCGCGAGTAAAACCTATAAAGTTAGCTTTATCGAAGGCACACGCTTAATCGATATTTTGCCAAGATTAGAACAAGCACCAAAATTGATTCAAGATATTCAACCGCTCACCACAGACAACATTCAAAAAACACTCGGGCTAGAGACCTTAGCCGAAGGCTGGGTGTACCCAGATACCTACGTTTACCATCATGGCGATTCCGTTTCCTCCATCCTCAAACAAGCGCACGCCAGAATGCAAACGGTATTGAATGAAGAATGGCAAGACTACCAAAACAAACTCGCCAAACAGCACATTAAACAGCTGCCGTATAAAACAGCTTACGAAGCCTTGGTGATGGCATCCATCGTTGAAAAAGAAACAGGCCAAGCAAGCGAACGTCCAGAAATCGCCGGAGTATTTGTCCGACGCCTAGAAAAAAACATGCGCCTCGAAACCGATCCCACAGTTATTTATGGCCTTGGCGAAGATTACCAAGGTAATTTAAGAAAGAAACATTTGCGCGACCGCTCAAACCCTTATAATACCTACCGCACAAAAGGCCTACCGCCAACGCCGATTGCATTGGCAGGTCGAGCAGCCATTAACGCCGCATTAAATCCAGATAACGGCGACAGCTTATACTTTGTCGCCAAAGGTGATGGCAGTCATTATTTTTCAACAACACTGACTGAGCACAATAAAGCCGTACGCGAATACCAAATTTATCGACGCAGTAAAGATTACCGCTCTGCGCCTGCAGCGAAATAAATGCTGTTAAAAAAATAGAAGATACCATGAGTCATAAAAAAACCATGCCCGCGCAATTCATCACCTTCGAAGGTGGCGAAGGCGTTGGCAAATCGACCAACATTGAATACTGTCGCCAGCTACTAGAACAGCAGGGTATAGACGTCGTAGTCACCCGCGAACCAGGCGGAACCGAAATCGCAGAAATTATTCGTGAAGCGTTATTAAAAAAACCGCACAACGAACGCATGAGCGACATCACCGAATTATTATTAGTCTTCGCCGCCCGCGCGCAACATATAGAAGCCTTTGTAAAACCCGCATTAGAACGTGGATGTTGGGTATTGTGCGATCGCTTCACCGATTCAACCATTGCTTATCAAGGTTATGGCCGCGGATTAAAACTCGACACCATTTCGCAATTAAAAACCATTGCACAAATGGGCATCGAACCGGATAAAACCTTTTTATTAGATGCACCCATCGACATCGGTATGGGCAGAGCACAAGCACGCGGCCCAGCCGATCGCTTCGAAGTAGAACAGTTAGACTTCTTCACCCGAGTGCGAGAAGGATTTTTAGCAATCGCCAAAGCATCGCCAAACAGAGTGCACATTATAAACGCTGCGCAACAACTGACAGCGGTGCAGGCTGATTTAAAACAAGCGCTAGAACAACAAAAGCCGGAGCCTAAATAATGGCCGTCGACGAAGCAGAACTTGCCCAGCAAGGTAAAGACGCACGACAAGTATTGCTACAAGATATTCCATGGAACCAAGAACTGTGGAACGACCTAATCAAACGCTACCACGGAGCAGGGCTGCCACACGCCTCATTATTATTAGGCAACGAAGGTACGGGTAGACGACCACTCGCTTTTAAAATGGCAAAGTTTTTATTATGCCAAGCCGTTGATAAAAAAACGGCAAAAAATAACGACAGCTGTAATCAGTGCCACAGCTGCAAGTTAATGAACGCAGGCAGTCACCCCGATTATTTTATCTGCGACCACGAAGCCAAAGGTAAGCAAATAAAAATCGACACCGTTCGAAAACTGAACGACTTCTTATCAAAAACCCCGCAGATATCCGCCTGCCAAGTCGTGCAAGTCTATCCACTAGAAGCCATGAATCCGAACGCCTCTAATGCGCTATTAAAAACATTGGAAGAACCGTCAGGGGAATCGTACTTATTATTAATGGCCGAACGACTAGGTACAGTACTGCCCACTATTCGCAGCCGAACCCAAAGAATCAACCTGCAGCCACCCAAAACAGAACAAGCACTCGCCTGGTTAACGCAACGCCTACCGAATGCCTCCGCAGAAGACCTAGCACTCGCACTGCGCCAATGCGGCGGTGGGCCATTAAAAGCAGAACGCTGGTTACGCGAAGGGCTACTAGAACAAGACGCAACCTACATAACCTTGATGCAAAAATGGCTATCAGGACAGCAACAACTGCAAGACATCAGCAAAGCACTCAGCAAATATGAACTATCCGACACCATAAACTGGTGGACCGGACTAAGCTTAGATATCATGAAGCTAGGAATGGGAGCAGACGCAACACAAATAAGCCACCCACAACAAAGCGAATGGATCGGCCAGTTAGTGGCTACCGTATCAAAGCTAAAGCTGTTAACCTTACAAAATAAATTACAAGAAATTGCAGGTCGCCTAGCCTCAGGGCAGGGCAACTACAATGCATCATTATTGATAGAGTCACTGTTACTCGACTGGCAGCAGTCATTTACACAGACACCATCGACACAGACATCATCGACTCAAAGATAGTCGACACAAAGATAATCGACACAGACATCATCGTCTTAAGAGGCCAGAATGAATCCTAAAAGTGGTATTTTATCCCTCACCATTAAAGATAAATCTGTTTTATACGCAGCCTACATGCCGTTCATACAAGGCGGTGGATTATTCATCCCCACGAATAAACAATATCAGCTAGGCGAAGAAGTCTTCATGCTGCTAAAACTAATGGAAGAACCCGAAAAAATTCCAGTAGCAGGCAAGGTGATTTGGCTAACCCCAAAAGGCTCCCAAGGAAACAAAGTAACCGGTATAGGCGTACAGTTCACCGGTGAAGAATCAATGGCCAAAGACAAAATCGAAACCTACCTAGCAGGCGCACTGCAATCCGACCGCCTAACCCACACAATGTAAACCCAAGCCCTGAAAAGGGCTCCTCTTCTTACAAAGACACCCATCCCAGTCTCAAACCAGACACCCATCACAGTAAACCCCTCTTGCTATCAGGACAGCCACCCCAGAATCTACAGCTTCTTAATAGGACAGCCATCCTAAAACCCTTGCTACCTCTAACTAATCATTACATAACCTGTCATCTAAACATTCCCAGTTGAAAAGCATAAATCATCTACTACGGTTAAAAATACAACCTCATATTACCTGGTGAACGTGATGCCAAAGCCCAGAAAAACGCTAATCTCAGTCGAAAGTACTCCTTATTATCACTGTGTTGCGCGCTGCGTGAGGCGGGCGTTTCTCTGCGGTATCGATACCATGACAGGTCAAAGCTACGAGCATAGGCGAGCTTGGCTAGAAAATAGATTGCTCGAGCTGCCAAAAATCTTTGCGCTTGATATTGCCGCCTATGCAATCATGAATAATCATTATCACGTGGTATTACATATCAATACGGCCCGAGCTAAAAAATGGTCAGATTACGAAGTTGTAGAGCGTTGGCATCAGCTGTTTAATGGCACATTACTCTCACAGAAATACCTGAAAGAAGAAGAGCCATTAGCCAAAGCCGAAATGCAGGTTTTGCAAAAAGTAATCAATAAGTGGAGACTTAGGCTTCAGGATATCAGCTGGTTTATGCGGATTTTAAATGAAGCCATCGCACGCGAAGCCAATGCCGAAGATGAATGCAGCGGGCGTTTTTGGGAGGGGCGTTTTAAATCACAAGCACTGCTCGATGAAGCGGCCTTAATAGCCTGCATGGCTTATGTTGATCTTAACCCGGTACGATCAAAAATGGCCGCAACGCCAGAGAAATCAAAGCATACCTCGATCAATAAACGCTGCAAAACAGCCAAAGTTTGTAAGAATCCCAACCAGTTAACTCAACAAGAGAAATCACTTCACCCATTCGTCGGTAACCCAAAGATGGGGCAGCCATTAGGCATACAAATGAAGCTGACAGACTATTTAGAGTTGGTTGATTGTACGGGAAAAATATTGCGAAATGATAAGCGAGGAGTCATTAGCTCAAGCGCCGAAAAAATTTTAAATAGATTAAAAATTGGTGAAGAGCAGTGGCTTGATATGGCATCAAACTTTGAAGAAAGATTTAGTTCCTTCGTAGGAGGGGAGAGCAGTCTGCGAATAGCTTGCGATCACCTGAAATATCAGCGCCCGCCAGGATTGGCGACTTGTAAACTCATGTTTCATTAAACACGTTAATATTTAAAATAAGAATGATGAATGCTACGGGATAACTGTGCCTGAAAATCAACAAAAGCGCTCTGTTTGTTGGAATAAATGGTGATTCGACTCAAAATTTTAAAATCTAATACGCCGCAGAAAATAAACCCTCGAAAATCAGCACAAAACACTAAGGTGGCTGTCCATGTAATAGTAAGGCCCTAAGGTGGCTGTCCTTGTAATATCAATAGGGCGCTTGTAATACTAAGCTGGCTGTCCTTGTAATAAGGCCGCTTGTATGGCCGCCCATAAAACCAGCCAAAGCCTTCACCCCCGCTTCAAATAATCCGAAGGCACGCCGCTGTGGAAACGAAACTGGTCATCTTCAGACTCAATCGCTTCTCGTTCTATCTCTTGAAAGAACGCTATACGATCATCAATCGATTTCTTACTGTAGCTCTGGGCCAGGGTTAGGTAATCTTTATAGTGGCGCGCTTCTGATCTTAAGAGCGAGGTGTAAAACTTAGCCAATTCGGCATCTAAATGCGGGGCGAGTTTTGCAAAGCGTTCGCATGAGCGAGCTTCAATGAGCGCGCCTATGATCAAATAATCAATCAGTTTTTCGTCAGATGCTTTACGCACTTCTTTATTCAGCAGGCCTGCGTAGCGGGAGGGTTTCAAGCCTCTGTACGTCATGCCACGCTTATTAATAATCTTTATGACCTGTTCAAAATGCACTAGCTCTTCACGGGCTAAGCGTGACATCTTGCGTTGAAGCTCTGGCTTATCAGGGTAGGCGAACATCAAGTTCAATGCCGTTCTAGCGGCACACTTTTCTAAATAAGCATGATTAATCAAAAGTATATCTTGGCGCTGCAGAGCGACTTCTACCCACTGATCTGGGGTTTCGCACGGCAAAAAATTAATCAGCTCGGCTAAGTCTTTTGGGTCTACGTCTTTAGCCGCCGAGTAGGTCGACGAATAATCTACCGTTGTAGAAGGTATTTCGGATGGCGACTCAGAGGTCAGTTCAGTAGACGGTTCAGCAGACGATTCAGAAGTCATAGACAGATCAATTACAGGCGTTTAAAAAGGACCGCCATTATCGCAGAAGCCCTTTTGAATACCAAGCATCCCGTGATCTTGCGCGTTTTAGTATTCGCTAAAATACCTTTGTGCTTTATAATACGCGGCAAATTACCCACGTTTAACCGAATTAGAGACAACTCATGACCGTACGTACTCGCGTCGCGCCATCCCCAACTGGCGATCCACACGTAGGCACCGCTTACATTGCCTTGTTTAACCTTGCGTTTGCTCGCAAGCATGGCGGTAAATTCATTCTGCGTATCGAAGATACCGATCAAAGTCGCAGTACGCCTGAATCTGAAAAAGCGATTCTAGATAGCATGCGCTGGTTGGGTCTTGAGTGGGATGAAGGTCCAGATGTAGGTGGCGAATACGGCCCTTACCGTCAAAGTGAACGCAAAGACGACTACGCTCAATACGCCGAGCAGCTCATCGAAAAAGGTCACGCATTCCGTTGTTACCGCACCAGCGAAGAGCTAACAGAATTACGCGAAGGCATAGCAGACCTAGGTCGTGCTTTAAAGCCAAGTGATCTAAAGCTATCCGACGAAGAAGTTGCTAAACGTGAAGCCAATGGCGACGAATTTGTAGTACGCATGAACGTACCAGAAGAAGGCATCTGCCCAGTCGATGACATGCTTCGCGGCACGATTGAGATGGATTGGAAAATCGTTGATGCTCAAATTCTACTGAAATCAGACGGCATGCCAACCTACCACCTAGCCAACGTGGTTGATGATCACCTAATGAAAATCACTCACGTAATTCGTGGTGAAGAATGGATCAACTCAGCGCCTAAGCACAAGCTATTATACGAATTCTTCGGTTGGGACATGCCAGCACTTTGCCATATGCCTCTATTACGCAACGCCGACAAGAGCAAGTTAAGCAAGCGTAAAAACCCAACCTCAATCTTGTTTTACCAGCGCATGGGTTACATGCCAGAAGCGCTATTGAACTACCTGGGTCGCATGGGCTGGTCAATGCCAGACGAAAGCGAAAAATTCACTCGCCAAGAAATGTTCGACAACTTCGACATTCAGCGTGTATCACTCGGCGGCCCAATTTTCGATACCGAAAAACTGAGCTGGTTAAACGGCCTATGGTTGCGTGAACTTGATAGCGAAACCTTCGCACAAAAATTCGCCGACTGGGGTTTAGACAAAGAACGCTTATTGCCAATCATTCCACACATTCAGCCTCGTGTAGAAACGTTTGCCGATGTGGTCGGTCTAGCAGGGCACTTCTTAGGCGGTATGACCGTACTAACAGAAGAAAGCTTTACGCATAAAAATCTTGAATTAGAACAGCAAGTAGAAATACTCCAGTTCGCACTTTGGCAGCTAGAAGCAATTCGCCACTGGGATCGTGATCAAATCCAAAAGCGCATGTTCGCCTTGGCTAAAAACATGGAAGTCAAACCGAAAGACTTCTTGAATCCATTGTTCATCTCCATCGCCGGTACAAGCGAAACCATCTCAGTGCTCGATACCATGGCATTGCTAGGCCCAGACATGAGCCGCGCACGCTTACGCCACGCGATTAATGTATTGGGTGGAGTAGGGAAGAAGAAACTGAAGAAAATGGAAAAGGCTTACCGTGGGCACGAAGCGGCAGTAGAAGCGGCTTTAGTTGATAGCTAGGTTTTAAATCGATTGAATGAATCGGTTTAATGCTTTATCACGGAGTGCACGCATGCGCTCCGTGTTTCTGCACAAACTACTCCCCTGTACTTGAAATCCACGACACTTTAATATCATCAAGATCTAGATTTGATTTTATTTTAACCACATTAAACTCGACTCCCTGTAAAGACTCATCTTTATCACTGATAAATCTTATACCGTTCGATCTCCCCGTTGGGCGAAATGAGTATTCCACATCATTAATATCAATAACTAATACCTCAAACTCAATACTCTTTCCTGGAAAACGTGTCGAATAAAATAAGGTCTTGGAAGGGTTTTTAGACTCATTCAACTCTCTGGTTTGAGTGTCGAATTCACTCGGATCACTGCCTAAAAACTCAATTGTGATAACGTGTTTTTTATTAGGGGCTTCGAACTCAGTTTCGAAAATGTACCACTTATCAGCACTTAACGAATCAATAACACCAATATCAACCTTGTAGGGGTTTCGAAATAGCTCATTAAAATAAAGATTGTCGCACGCTGTTATGGCAAGAATACTCAAAACCATCATTATACATTTAATCAAAAGACACCATTACGAGTTTAGTTTTATGAAATAGTCAGTGTTTTAAAGACTGATATTTATTATACAAGTTGTGAGAGGGTTGGCTGTAAGCTGAAATGCTTAATGCAAATATCTTCAGCTTAAATTTCATAACTCTTTGAAAAAACTAAGAAAAATTGTTGACAGAAAAACAACTCAAGCATATTATACGCCCACGTTTTGAGACGGGGCCTTAGCTCAGCTGGGAGAGCGCAACACTGG
>CAJXUD010000016.1 GCA_913061415.1 uncultured Oleispira sp.
ACACCTTATTCAACATAATACCCAGACTGGAAGCCGCCGCCGTATGAACAAGCGCCGTGTGGCCTTCCATACGCATCGTCTCAACCATACCCAACGCCGTCAGCGGATTAACAAACGACGAAGCCGCTGCATGAGGTGTCGTACCGTCGTGACTAAAACATCCCTATATTTTGAAATATAAATATAAGGAAAATATGCTAACCTATGCGTATTTAAAATACCTAACACATGAAAAAGTACCAGTTTAGCAAGGAGGTATCACCGTAGGATACTGTGATCATAGCTAAGCATTAACTAACTAAAAGGATTTCGTATGAGCTCAATTGAAACATTAAATAAGAAAGCTAAAATTTGTTTAGCAAAAAAATCTGACATACCCATGTCACCATTATTCAACATGGCTAATGCAGCAAAAAGAAATACAACTGCCGACCTTAAATACTTGCAAGATGCTCTTGATTTTCTTACTTGCAAGGCAAAAGCAAAAATGAAATTCACTAACGATGAGAAAGAATTTCTTAAAGAGATATATGAAGCATTTTGGTGGGGAGGTAGATACAAAGGACTTAATGAAGCAGCCCAACTAGCAAATCATTACGTTAATGGTGAAGGCAATAGTATCGCTAATCCATATAAAATTGATGCCACAATATATAAAACCTCAAAAGTAGTCATAGCTACAATGAAAGCCATGAAGATATACCTCTCCGATGCTGATTTCGGAAAGACCAAGTTTCTTAGAATCAGGTGTGACAACGTCGATTTTCGCTCAAAAGCATATTCAAAACCTTTATTAAAAATGAACTACCAAACTGAAGGGAAAATGAAATCCAACGGGGTACTAGAAGCTGCTCAAAATAACCAGAGATTACATAAAGCAGATGGTCACTTTTATTTGGAGGCAATATCTCGATTAACATCTAATAATACAGTACAAACTAATTGGAGAGTTGACAGTTTGTATGATTTCGAACCATTTGAAAAACATGACTATTACACCGAGATTCCTTTAGGAAAATCCAAGCTAATATTATCTGATGGTTTATCTGAATATATGACAAGAATTGGCGTTGCCAATTCTTTCTGGTATAGAGCTGAGTGGTCTGAAACTTGGAATATAATAACGCAGGACGCCTCATGAAAATATTATTTCTTATTTTATGTTTACCACTACTCTTCGCTTGCTCTGAGACTAGCGAAGAAGAAACGTGCTCCTTCACAGTAGATTCTGTCAGCATAATAGATTCGATTAATACAAAAGATAACACCTATTACTTAGTTTATAGAGTAGCAGGCTGGAGTGATAAAACTGAAATACTGGAACTCTATGATAAAAAGCCAGTTTTTGACAACTGCTCAAAGAGCAACATAGAAGCTATATTTGGCGACTCTCTTGAATTATCAAAAACAATTTCTCATGTTTACTTGAATATAGAAGAGAATAGTTTTGAAGTTGATTACGAAGAAGGTATATCAAGCGAAGATCATAACCGTTCATTAAAGTTGGAAATTAGGTAAGCAAACCAACACAATAGATAAAGGATCATCAGATATGAAATTAAAAACAATTAAATTAATTACTATCATCCTTTATCTATTCACTACCTCGTCAGTACTTGCCAATAGCCCTGATGCCGCCGTGAAAGGATTTGCAATCAGCATTCTATTAACTCTGATCTTATTGTTTCTGGTTCTTCGTTTGATTATTCATCAGCGGTACTCAAAAACTAAAACATGTATCTTGGGTACTTTTAGCTTAATAGTAGGGGGTTATCTAGCTGCAATGCTTACCATGTTATTGTATGCAGTATTTGAATGACTGGTGATATTCCCCTATATAAAATCAGTCTCAAACTTAATCTAAAAAACCTAACCCTTATTAGGATTCAAAATATACTTCCCACCTGTCGTCTTAGCATTATATTTCTCAATCACCGCAGGCGTCATAGCCTCTTCAAACGTCAGCTCTTGGGTCGACTCAATCGCAAACGTCGTATTAATCTCATCAGCCACACGTTTATACAACTCACCCACTCTTGCAGGCTTTAACTTACCCAGAAAACGCATCAACAACCAACCACCCACACTCCACGTCATACCAAAGGCACGATTAAGCAGCGTCGGTGAAAAATCTAACCCACCATAACCCTTCCCCTAATAAAATGGGCCTGCTTGTTATCCACAGAGCCATACGTATTGAAACCCGTCGCGTCTTTACTGCCGACCGCTTCCATCGTCGCTAGAATATCACCCGCCAACTCACCACCGCCGATCGCATCAAACGCCAGCGTTGCGCCCGTGGCATCAATCGCCTTGTACAAATCTTTCTTAAAACTCTCACTCGAAGAATTAACAACAAACTTCGCACCCAACTTCGTTAACAAATCGACCTGCTCTTGCTTACGCACAATATTCACCAACGGCACGCCTTCCTTAATGCACACCTTATTCAACATAATACCCAGACTGGAAGCCGCCGCCGTATGAACAAGCGCAGTGTGGCCTTCCATACGCATCGTCTCAACGTCAGCGGATTAACAAACGACGAAGCAGCTTCATGAGGTGTCGTACCGTCGTGATGCACAATGCAAGCTTGCACACGCACGCAGCAATACTGGGTGTAACTCGCCCCTGTTCCCCATGCCTTTTAAAAGAGTGCCACCGTCTTACCCATTAACGCCTGAGCTTGCTCGCTATCACCCGCAGCGACAACCACCCCCGCACCTTCGTTACCAATGGGTAATGTCTGATCTAAGCGAAGCTTAATACGAGACAACATGCCTGGATAAAGTGGCGCGGTTAATACCGACTTATCATCACTCAATAACGCCTTAGACAAATTTGCAGGACCAAACATAGGCCACATGTCTGACGGGTTAATCGGCGATGCTTCCATTTTCACCACAACCTCGTGGGCTTTAGGCTCTGGAACATCGACCTCAACTAAACTGAGTGTTAGCTCATCGTCAGATGAGATGTGGGTAAACAACTGCTTTGATGTGTTCATGTTTGCTGTGTTCCTTTTTTAATGGCCTGTCAGGTTGCGCTTCGAGTACTAGAGTGTCGTATGGCTGCGCGAGAATTTTTTTTAATAATAGGCTAAAAAATTAGCATAAGAATGGAGGCGTTGCGAGTTAATAGAGGGGCTGTGGGATTGGTACTAAGAATCTTTATGAGCGACACTCAATTTGAAATATGAGGGCATGTACTACCTACCTTTTGATTAAGATAGGCGTCTACTTTATTGGGTGAGCTCTCGAGCTGTCCAATTAGTAATAACTTTTTAAGCCTCTGCTAGCACTTCAATAATTTCATTTATTAACTCTGACTCAGGCTTGCCTTGAGGGTGCTTTGCAATCACAACTTTCGATGCTAGACCATTCAGATTAAGTACCCCACTTGCATCTACCCACTTTGTACCAGGAACAGCCTTTAATGTTATATTTTCTGATAAAAATCTGTCAAACCAATTAATACCAGTTAAGAATACAATACACTTTGGTTGAAACTCTTCAATTTCAGCCTTCAATAGATTATTACAAGCATCAAATTGATATCCAGATAAGCTATCGCTCGGATTTCCACCACCACTAGGGGCAATTTTATATAAATTTGACCATACTAATTTAGTTGCCCAGTGATCATCAGAGTCTAGTTGATTAATATTTAGGGAGAGCTCTCTAATTACTCTCCAAAACGCTGATTTTTTCGTATTATAGCCGTCAGAACTACCCCATGAAGATTCAACCCATTCTAGTGGAAAATTAGACGAAGAAGAATTAGGAAAAAGTTTTTCTAATAATAATTCCGTTTTTATATTATCTAATTGAAACTCTCCATCCCAATCGTTTACAGCTCTACCCACGACCATAAGGTTATTATTATATAAAACACCTTTTTGGGCTGAAAAACAGCATAGAGCTTGAGTCCTGTTTCTATAGTTTGATTGCTCTAAGCTGTTCAATAAATTTCTATATTTAATTTTTTGCATAATTACTCCTAACGTTAGGAAGAGGCTACAGAAGAACTACATGGGCATCCATTTTAAGGATTTTCCATTCCAAATAATCAAGGGGTCATAATCAAGGGGGCAGAGTACTTGATTGAAATAATCTTGGAATAAGCTAAATGATTTCTTAGAAAACTAAAAACACACCTAAAAATCAACAAAATCATTGGGTAATCACTGCAGTCGGCACAATCAGAAAAAGTATCTAGAAACAAGTACTCTGCCCCTTGATCGTATTAGTTCTCACATGTAAATTTACATGACAGTTGTTACTCATTAAGAAACTCTAACATCCTGTCTTCGAGCCAAGCACGACGGTGCTCGTAGTTATACAAACCAACGGGAATCCCACACAAAAATGTCCTACGCACGCTGCGAGCGTGCACAGTGACAGCAAGGCGTACTTTCTACGGCAATTAAGGATTTACGAGGCTTAGGCATAACGACTACCAAGATAAATTAAAGATTTAATTTAATGCTAGGTCACTATTTCCACTCCGCTAAATGAGTATCCTATTAGTCAATTAATAGTTAAAGGCTATATATTGAATTCTCTCTTGACTTCATTTCTGCACTTAACCCAAGAATATTTTTCTATAGTCAAATTATTATTAAAATCGATATTTGAATGGAAAAGAAGCCATATCTGCTTAAACGCTTCCCCCTCCTTACTTGCATCCCAAGATGGATTTAGTCTCCAAGATTTAGCCCAACGCTCACACATAACTCCAAATAATTTTGCGTTTGTGGAGATAATCATAGCTTGGCAAACAGCCAATATTTCTTGTAATTTTGAGAAATTAATTTCAATTCTCGTTAATTGTTCTGACGAAGCTAGCTGTAGCTTGATACCATTTTTTCCGGCCAAAATTCTATTTGAATGCACTATGCCATGGCGAAACTCACATACTTTATCAAACTCTTTAAATATTGCATCTAAACCTAATGATTTTAGTTTTATTCCAAGATACTTTTCACTTGTTTTGTAAATATTTTCTGATCCGGCTAAAGACGTATGTTCAAATGCTCCTCGTGCAATTTCTGAATTAGGATGCCAAATAACTGACCCCATATTAACGGTCTGAAGTGCGGCGACTTTTTGAGCATCACTGCAAACTCCTAATATTGCACTAAAAATCTGACGAAAATAATTTTCACAACACGATACTACTCCAACAGAGCTTAATGCTCCTAGGGTACTTGAAGTATTAATATTTTGAGGCGTTGCAAAAGAAATAATATCTCTTGTTTCTTTATAAAACTGATCAATTGGCGACTCTTCAGGTATAGAAATGCGAGAAACATAATTATTTAAATTTGTTATCCTTTCGACACCTGAAGGCTGGTTTATACTATTTCTCCAAGACATTACGCAATAAACTCCTCTGCATAATTGCGAATTTTCTTAGCCCAGCCAGGGCCAATCATTCGTACACTACGTAATTGTTTATTATCATGATCCATTAGAATATCTTTAATGGTCCTAATTTTTGAAGATTCTTTGATTGATTGTGCTCTCCCCTCTGTTATCAGAAGTTTCGAAATATCTTGATTGACAATATCTTCAAAGATAGATGCATCTTTAAGTTTTGAGCCACAGCTCATACAAAACCTAGCCTCATCTGATAACCGTGGAGTTTTACAAACTTCGCAAGCTGGTAAAGCTAAAATAAATGAATGCTCAATGGCTTCAAGTAAAGACTCTTCGCCATGTCTAGGGTAATGATGATTAGGTCTATTAGTAAATGCTCCGCAGTAGTTTTCAACATTAATACCTCGACTACTAAAGAAGACATTTCTATCAATAATTGCAGCATAATGAAGTTCAAATAATTCGTACACTCCTTTATTTCCTCGACTGCTAATCCCTGATGGCGAAATTATGCCGGCATACTGGAAAAATCCGATAACCTTACTTAACTCAGGACTAATTGGTCGCTTAATAGCAACAATAGAACTTTGCCTATTAACTTCTCCACCTTTATTAAATTCTTTCAACACTTTTAAGCAGTTTTCAAAAAATAATGCACCTGTATCGATAAAATTTCCATACATTGGTAATTTTATTCTTAAAGAATCATAAATTTGATAGCTTTTTTCAAATGAATTTTTGATTGCAGACAGAGTTTTCTTATTATCTAATTTTATTATTGGTGCTTCATCACTATTTTCTTCGGAATTGACTTTGCACAGTTCAGAGATCATATTTAACAATGATCTTGGAATTCCATAAGCAGCAAAGCACATCAAGTTTAGTAAATACTCATCTTTTGCAAGTTGCAGGTAAACATCTTCACTAAATCTGCTTTTCAATAGTTGGTGCATAAAATCTAAGTAGCCTACGTCACTTGGCTTTACCCAAACGTCAATTTCTTCAGCGTCATGACCAACATGAAATGAAGATGAATAACTAGTGACCCCAGGATATATTGCTGCCTTGGGTGAAATAGATTTAGATTTCACTTCTCTAAAAAACTCAAAAAAATCATGCTGCTGCTCTGGCGAAAATGCATGACCAGCGTCATCTAATAGTAATGCGCATCTAGTTTTTCCTGTCATAGATATAACATTGTTTATACAACTATCTACAATGGAAATACTTACATAATCTTCATTTTCATCAATTAAGTCAACTCTCCCCATTTCAAGCAGCTCGACAGTTTTCTGTATGTGAGCTTTACTCATTGAGGAGGTAGATGTTTGCTGTTCACCTGAAGAAGCCTCATGGCTTTCATTTAAACCAAGCAGAACTTTTAGTAATAACCACTGATTGAACCAATAAGCAGCATTAGGATTATTTCTATATAAAGGTTCTAGCTTCAACGAAGATTTAAAGTTTACATATACAGGTAAAGTATTCCCGCGCTTATTTGTTATGAGATTATTGTATGCTTTAAGCATAAGAGTTGTCTTGCCACACCCTCGAGGGCCAGTAATGAGCTTAGCCCCGCCTTGAGTGAGCTTTTTGACAATATCTACTTCATTTTGATGGCTGATTGTCCATTTCTTAAATGACTTTTTGGGGATGTACTCAGCTTGTTCAGTAAATACGTCTAAGTCTATCATTTTCAACAACCTCTTATAATAAGTCTGTGCTGATTATCGCACTAACAATTATACTTGTCGTTAGGCAATATCTCATCGTGCTATTTACTTTTAAAGCTTAACGGATAAGTCAGCCGTTTCATCTCGCGCAGTAACGACTGCCTGAGCATGTGCTTGTATGGCGCTCTTCAAATTACTTCGGCAAGCACCATATCATCATACAGATGCTCTTCATCGGGCGATGGAAATATCATCATTGCTTTACTGGTGCATTCTTTAATACCCAGCGCCTCTGTTTTTTATATTTAGAATTGAAATATCGCTGTAAAATAGAATGTTTTAAAAATACAAAAATTAAAAAAAATACTTTCTCTTTCCTTTGTCACAGGATTAAGTTTGTTAGCTCCTTCATAACAGAAATACTCATTTTGAGCACCCTTAGCCTCTGACCAATCAAAATGCTGTAAATATTCATTACTTAAGTTTTTGTCCCTTTGAGCTGCGTCATCTTTTAAAAATGTATGGGATAAAACATTAACTCTTCCCTCCCAGCGCTCTCCTAACTCATGGAAAAAAATCCCTCTAGCCATGCACTCAAAGAAAATATCGAAGCGTTTTTGGTCGTAAATAAATGATGTTGTCTTAATTTCTTCACCATTATTGCCAACAACTGATTCTTCTCTAGCATCTTTATTCAAAAGGGTCATTAATCCAAAGTCCATAATTCCTTTAGAATCAATTTCATTAAACGTTTTAGCTCCAGCCCTAGGATCACCTTCATACTTCTCGATAATGTCGAGGACTTCTTTTGCCTGTTCTTTAGTTGGTCGTCTTTCAAATGCACGTTTAACACCTCTTTCAAGTGCTCGCGCATTTGTATCTCTCAACCCTTCTATCTGATGCTGTCCATCTAGTTTAATAGAGCTAAGTAAAATGGCACGTATATACTCATCTTCTTTTGATTTTGCTTGATTATGAGTGTCACAAGAATCAACTGTTATAAGGGATTGCCTTTTCCCCTTGGGGAAAAAGCTCCTTGGAGGTATGTGCTCTACACCCGAGACCTCACCACCACAAAAATAGCAACCCATATGTACCTCATTGTCTAACTATAAATATAACAGTCCGTTATGCGACACCATGTTGCATAAAATCGATATGATTTGGAGTGACGATCAAAGAGAAATATTTTTGAAATCATCCGACCTTCCCTGTTAATGATGTTTGTTGATGGCACGTACACTATACACTCCTGACTTTTGTGTCAATTTGTAAGCTTCAAGTTCATCGACACCTTGAGTTACCTCAATCTGACCACTCCCGCCTACTTAAATCGTAACCAAACGACCCTTGCCCAAACTCCTCTTGTCTTAAAAAGTGAATCATGGTTCACCTTTCAACAAATGAACTAGCATTCACATCTTTAGGAGCTTTGCATTGGCTTATCGCGAAACCGAACATACCTTGGCTAAAAAGGCCGATACCCACTTACGATTACAGTAGGTGGCGAAGGAGTCTGGGGTGGCGTCGGGCACGATTTATCGTCACTTCCCTAATAAGTCGGAGTTGGTGGCTGAGGTATTTCGTTATGCCACCGAGCGTGAGGTGGCGGCAGTTGCTCAGGCGTGTGATGCGCAGACTGTTGAAGGCGGAAAAACGGCGGTGGATAAGTTAACCGCGGCGGTCGAGACCTTTGCTCAGCGTGCGCTATTGGGTAGAACGTTGGCGTATGCCCTGATTGCTGAACCTGTTGATCCTAGGGTTGAGCAAGAGCGTTTGCGTTATCGTTTTGCTTACGCTGAAATTTTTGAAGATGTGATTGCGCTGGGTATTCAGCGGGGTGAGTTTGTTGCGCAGAATTGTCAGATTACGGCGGCGGCTTTGGTGGGCATGTTGGCGGAGTCTTTGGTTGGGCCGTTGAAGAAAGAGCACGAGCATGACCACGATGATCTTGTTCACAGTTTAACGGCTTTGGTATTACGGGCGGTTGGCTTTAAGTCTTAGTCCTATTAGGTTTTACTACTAGTTCTTACTGTAGACATTTGACCTATGCGCGACCTTGATTACATTCACGATTAAGACTTCATCCCTTATTTCATAGACAATTCTATAAAGACCTTGTCTGGCTCTATAATTTTCTTGACCAGAAAGCTTTATACATCCCTCTGCTCTAGGGTTTTCAGAAATAGCTTCGATCTTATTCAAGATTTTTTTTACATCTTGATTTGGGATAGTACGAAGATCTTTGGCAACTGATTTTTTGAAGGTTATTTTATATTTTTCCATGCGACTTCAGGTCATTTAATAAATCTTCATACGATATTTCAGGCTCAGCTGCTCTTTTTGAAACCGCTGCTAAATCTTCTTGATCTTCACGCATTAATAAACGGACGGCTTCATCAATCAGTTCAGAAACTGAAAGATGAGAAGATGCAGCTCTCATTTTTAATGCTTGATGAATATTGGGTTCAAAATACACGGTAGAACGTTTTGATAAATTGCTCATGATGCTACTCCTTAATGTACTAAAATCTAACAACACTACAGCATCATAACACTACAACGTTATAATGCTAATCCTGATTTGAAGAACAACGAACACTGAACTATTCAATGGCTAGAAATCGTCCATTGCCCAAACAACTGAATCATGGTTCACTTATTAACAAATGAACTAGTATTCACTTCTTTAGGAGCCTTGCATTGCCTTATCGCGAAACCGAACATACCTTGGCTAAAAAGGCCGATACCCGCTTACGCTTGCTGAAGGCGGCGCGCCGTTTGGTGCAGCAAGGTGGCTTTACGGCGGCTTCGGCGAGTGCGGTGGCGAAGGAGTCTGGGGTGGCGTCGGGCACGATTTATCGTCACTTCCCTAATAAGTCTGAGTTGGTGGCTGAGGTATTTCGTTATGCTACCGAGCGTGAGGTGGCGGCGGTTGCTCAGGCGTGTGATGCGCAGACTGTTGACTCTCAAGGACTAGATTCGGGAAAAACGGCGGCGGATAAGTTAACCGCGGCGGTCGAGACCTTTGCTCAGCGTGCGCTTTTGGGTAGAACCTTGGCCTATGCTTTGATCGCCGAGCCTGTGGACCCTAGGGTTGAGCAAGAGCGTTTGCGTTATCGGTTTGCTTACGCTGAAATTTTTGAAGATGTAATTGCGCTGGGTATTCAGCGCGGTGAGTTTGTTGCGCAGAATTGTCAGATTACCGCGGCGGCTTTGGTGGGCATGTTGGCGGAGTCTTTGGTTGGGCCGCTGAAGAAAGAGCACGCGCATGAACACGATGATCTTGTTCGCAGTTTGACGGCTTTGGTATTGCGGGCGGTTGGTTTTAACTCTTCATTTAAAAATAGAAATAAGAATAAAAATAAATAGGAATTCACATGACGATTGACTCTACTTTTTCTGCAAGCGAGACGCATGAGGTTTTTAACCAGCCTACTCCGTTAGAAAATTATAATGCGTTTGAGTCGGATGCAGCGTTGAAGCATTGGATGACGACCTTTAATGGCGACTTCGCGAAAGCCGATGTCAGCCAATATGGTCATCACGTGGGGCATGAGTTAATTGAGGCGGGGTTCTTAGCCAATCAGAATAAGCCTGAATTTCATTCCCATGATCGCTTTGGTAAACGCATTGATGTGGCTAAGTTTCATCCGGCGTATCACCAGTTGATGCGCACTGCCATCGAAGCGGGCGCTCACTCTTTGCCTTGGACGACGCAGAAAAACGGAGCCCATGTTGCCCGTGCAGCGATGGAGTATTTGCACAACCAGGCCGACTCGGGTTCTGGCTGCCCACTGACGATGACCTTCGCCGCCGTGCCTGCGATTAAAACAACACCGAGTTTGGCGAAAGACTGGTTGCCTAAAATTACGGCGCGCCATTACGACGAACGTAATATTCCTTGGTTTGAAAAAGAAGGTGTGACCATTGGTATGGCCATGACCGAGAAACAAGGTGGCTCGGATGTGCGAGCGAATACCACTAAGGCGACGCCGATTGATGCGGCGAAAACCGGGCCCGGTGAAGCGTATGAATTGGTTGGGCATAAGTGGTTTTGCTCGGCGCCGATGTGCGATGCGTTTTTGGTATTAGCGCAAACTGAAAAAGGGTTGTCGTGCTTTCTATTGCCGCGCTGGCGTCCGGATGGCAGCAAGAATCAGATGTTGATTCAGCGTTTAAAAAACAAGCTGGGCAATATTTCTAACGCGTCTTCTGAAGTGGAATTCCGTGGGGCGTATGCGCAGATGGTCGGCGATGAAGGTCGTGGCGTTCCGGCGATTATTGAAATGGTATCGATGACCCGTTTCGATTGTATGGTGGGTTCCAGCTCGTTAATGCGCGCGGCGACCGCACAAGCGATTCACCATACCAGCGGCCGTAGTGTGTTTGGTAAGAATTTGCATGAGCAAGTCTTGATGCAAAATGTATTGGCTGACTTGGCGATTGAATCGGAAGCGGCGTTGGCGATTTCGATGCGCGTAGGTAATGCGTTGGATAATATGCACGATGAACAGCAAAATTTATTCGCCCGGGTCGCGACGGCGATTGGTAAATACTGGATCTGCAAGCGCGCACCGAATCATGCGTATGAAGCGATGGAGTGCTTAGGGGGCGTGGGTTATGTGGAAGAGAACATCATGCCGCGCATTTATCGCGAAGCCCCTGTGAACGCGATTTGGGAAGGCTCGGGTAATGTGCAGTGTTTGGATGTATTACGCGCGATGAATAAAGAACCGAAGGTGGTGGAGGCTTATTTAACCGAGCTAGCCAGTGCGCAAGGTTTGGATAAGCGCTTTGATACTTTCTTGAACGGTTTGAAAGATGAGTTTGTGGACTTATCCACATTGGAATATCGTTCGCGCAGCGTGGTCGAGAAGCTGGCGCTGGGGCTGCAAGCGAGTGTCTTGCTGAAAGACGGTGATGCGCATGTGGCTGAGGGGTTTGTGGCTTCGCGTATTGATAAGCCTGCTGGATTAAATTATGGGACTTTGCCGGTGGGTGTGAACTGTCAGGCGATTATTGAGCGGGCTAAGCCTCATATAACATCGAATTCTAGTGATTGAATCATCATTTTCAATTCCTAGATTCTTTTCACTGTTATGACGGATCTTGATGCCTAGCCACTCACGTTTTTAAAAAGACTGTTTAAAGTTTACATACACCCTGTCTTGATCGTCATACATTCCGTACAAGCTATTAGCGGGGCCATCAAATACAATCAGTCCGATTTCAAATTGGCTATCACTGCGCCAGTCGTACTGCACATTGTATTTCAGCATGTTGCTCGATCGATTAGAGTCGCTGTACAACCAAAGCAGTGAGGATGATAGTCTTAGTCGACTCCATTCTTTCTGGATGGATGCGGATGCACTTTTAGTGTTTTTCTGGGAAGTAAACGCATCACTTTCGCCATACACTTGGCTAACAGATGCTTGCAGATTATAGGTCCATTCATCTTCTATAATGTCTAGCCCAATCAGTCCCTCTAATGTACTGATACGCTCAAAGGTATTACCTGACTGAATAGCTTCATCTAAGTAATAAGCCATATCACTGCGTAATACACCAAAGGCAATCGGTCTGGCAAAAGACACTGCGATGACATTTCTTTTTTCCAGATGCTCTTGGAGAGTCGTTTGTGAGTTATCTTCTTCAAGGGTAAATAATGAATCGGGGTTGTAGCCGCTAAAGGCATAAAGGTCGATGTCTGTGCTATCAATAAAAAATCGAATTCTTAATGCCAAATCTACATTGTCAGAATCTGCTGATTCGAAATCACTGGGCAGCCCTGCTATATAAAAATCGGTTTCTGGCTCTGCGTATTCGGTGCGCTGTGTTTTAAACGCAGTGATAAATTGATATTCGATGTCATCTCGAAAGTGTTCTACAACCAACATTTCTCGCGGTACGCGGCCTAAAGAATAATCATCTAAATATGGAATGAGTGATTCGGTGAGATCCAGAGGGTTAATGATATCAATTACTCGAAAGTAATCTCCCTTTCCCCATGCGATTTGTTGTTTGCCGAGTCGATATTGCCAATGTTCACTTTCATAAGCAAAAACCCATTCTCGTACTTCAGCATCGTGTTCCATGTCAGAATCATTATTGTGATAGCGCGAGCGGTATTTGCCATAACTGATGGTATCGATTGAAAAGTCTTCATAAGCCCAATCTAATTCAATCTTTCCATCTACTGTCGAACCCAAAGAGGGTTGCGTCTTATCTTCAAATACATCTTGGTTTCCTATGCGCTGAAGATGTTCTCCACGGACGAAGCCCTTCATAGAAAAATTTTCAAGATTCAGTGCGTCGCCTCCCTGATCTGGCATAGACATACTGGGTACACTGATCACTAATGTGACCAGTAGTAGCATATTCGTGCAAAGCGCTTTCATTGTAAGTTTATCGACAATGATCGGTGCCATTATTTGACCCCTTTGCGTAATGTTCGCTGATTAAATAATGAATCTTTTAACGATTGATTATATTTGGTATTTTTTCGAATTAACTGAGTGAATCCTCCGTCCATTAGGTTTTCCATCTTAGCTTCGGTTACCGTCCAAAAGCCGTCGATTTTTTTCTTTGAAACTACACTGAATATCTTGATTAAACGAGATGCTCTGAAAATCTCTTCTTTCAAGATTAGGTTTTTTTCTTGGTCGACATAAATCATACGACGGCTGTATCCGGTTCTTGGATTTTCCAGTCCGTTTTCTGTCGTGGCTTCGATAACAGTTACTTTATGACCGTCTAGATTTTGCTCATTTTTAAATGCGTATTGGTAGTCACTAATTTTCATTCGTTCAATATCGGCAAACGAAAAGTCGGTGCCTAAAAATGGGCCTTCTTTTGAATTAGTGGCAATGCGTTTTATTTTTCTCAGTGCAGGAAGGTATAACCATTGGTCATCTTCTTTATTTTCTACTTCTGCATAACTATGCATTAATAGACCTGTTCCTGCGGTATTACTCGGAGCGATGAAATACAGTAGCCCTTTGCGCTCTTCTCCAAATTCTTTTTCAAACATTTTTAGAGTGCGGCTACGTACAAAACCATCAGACATGGTTTGTATTAAATCAACCTCAGAGTAACGATCAAGGCCTTGATCTCGGTCTTTAACGTTTTTGATGATAGCGGTAGCATCAGGCTGTGCACTTGCATAAGTAAACATGGCACTGGTTAAAAGCAGTGCGCCTGTTACTAATGGTTTTAAAAAAAATGACATGTTGATTTACCTTTAATATTGTTCGGTTTGAGTTAATGCAAATTCAGGTCTGCATTCTAAAGTTTGATAGTTAGATTCATTAGCCGACCAGTTATGTGTTTTGGTCGTATTAAATCCAGAAAGATTAGGAAGCTCGGCTCCGCTTTTAACCAAGCGTGTCAGTTTAAAGCGTTTAAAACTTGGGCTTGCTAACGCGTGCAAGTGACGGCTACGAACACTTTCTGCGATCATGTACAGCTGCTCTATTTGTTCACTGGAGGTGATCGCTTGGTTAGGATTCATAGAACGATTCAGCATCGACAATATGTCTCCTGCGCTATAGCTTTGCAGTGCTCCTTTGCCATACTCAGAGTTTGCTTTAGATAGCTGTTTAAACGTATCAAGAGGAAGCGTATTGGCCAAAGGTTCTAAGTCTACCGACTGTAAGCTCATGCCGGTTAGCGGACCAATATTACGAACCGAGCAAGCTTCATATTGCGCTCTTAATGCTGTCGTAATTGTGGTTAATAATGTGCGCTGTTCTTCTTTACCGTACGGGTATTTAAGATTTACCCATATGTTCAAAGACTCACCGCTATCGTCGACAATACGACGCTGAAGAAGAGGATGCTCATCAGCAATTGTTTTTATTTTTTTTAACCCGGATTCAGCAAGATCGTTTAGCTCTACTAAGCGTCTGAACTGCACAGAGTCTGCTTGAGCCACCACGGTGTTTTCTGTGGTAATGCTATCGATATTACGAATAAACGTGCGGTTTTGTTTATCCTCTAATGTCCATAAGCTCTCGATGACGGGCACTAACTTGGATAACTCTTCAGCACTGTAGACTCCCAGGCTAGGGTAAAGTGTTACCACTAGCCAATCAGAATCTTGTGCAACAACCCCCACTGGCAAAGCCAGCAGAGATATTATGCATGCATAAATAAGATGACATTTAAGCATTTGCCCCAGCACCTTCCGTCATTGTTTCTGCAGCAACGTCATTTTTATCTTTATTAACCGCATTCGCCACAATCGCGGGCAATACTAATAAAGAGAAAATAGCGCTTAAGAACATAGTAATGGAGATAAAGTAACCTAGATTAATAAGGGCCTGATAACCCGATAACGTGAGTACTAGGAAGCCTGCACCTAAAGCCAGCGTATTAATTAAAATAGGTTTTCCGCACAATCTTAATGCATCACGAATTTGCTCTAAGCGCGTTGTAGATTTACTGGTCTTTAATGCCGAAATAATATGAATGGAGTAATCAATACCGATACCAAACGAAATGGCTGCGATAATTGATGTACCAATATCTAAGTCAACGCCCGCGGCGGCCATAAGGGCAAATACACCCAGTAACGTTAGGATTAACGGTAAAGGCACTAATAACGCAATGCTAGGTGAGCGGAAAATAAGCAGTACGACCAACATGATTAAAATGCCTGCAAGTACCAAGCTGCTTAATTGCCCCCATACAACTTCATCTGTTGTTGCTACTAAAATTTCACCGTAGCCTGACACTTTTATCGTACTACCCTGTGGCAGAACTGTTTTGGAATAGGTCATCACATCATTAATCACCTTACTGACCTCTGACGAGCGGTCGGTATGCAAGATGGTTAATATACGAGAATTTTGATAACGACGATCGACAACATCAAACACATCACGACCATTGCCATTTTCATACAATAGGAAGTATTGCCCTAATAACTCTGTGCTTAGCGAAGCCGGTAATGTGTAAGCTTCAGGGGTCATTGTATTATTTAGGGTTTGATTTAGGCGTTTAACAAAATCCGGTAACCCGTAAGTAAAACCAACAATGTCATGTGTCTGAAGTCGGGCTTCAATCGCATCCAGAGCGGCGATATATTCAGCTTGTTGAAAAGAATCTACTTTACCTGATTCAATTAAAATACTGATCGGTGTGGTACCACCAAAATGCTCATTCAGTACTTTGTCGTCTATACGAATTTGACTGGTTTCTTCGAAGTAGCCTATCACTTGATTGTCTACTTTTAAGTTATTAGAAATGTACCAAGCGCTGCCAGCAATTAAGCATAATGTAACGACGACTGCAGGTTTTGCTACTTTGGCGACACCACTGAACTTGGCCATAAGGCTATCTAAGCGAGTGCTGGCAAGTAAGCCAATTTTAGGGGGGTTAGATTTCCATAGCACTAGAATGGTCGGCAAGAAGAAAATGGTAATCGCCCAAGCGATGATTACACCAATGCCGACAAAGAAACCAAACTCTTGAATAAAGGTTACTTCGGTCCAAGCTAATGACATAAAACCAATTGCTGTTGTAATCGTGGTAACCAGCATTGGCCAAAACAATTGCGCGATAGCCGAAGAGGCGGCTTCAGAACGCTGCTCACGCGTTGAGTTATCAGGCAGGTGGCGGTAATAATCTGATAGAAAGTGAATGGCATCACATACAGCGATGGCAATAATGAAAACGGGAAGCATCGAGGTAATAATATTCTGTTTTACGCCCATTGCACTCATCACGCCTAACGTCCAAATTAAGCTTAGAATTGCTATTAATAATGGAATGATCATGCCTTGCAGTCGGCCAAAGCTAATCAATAATACAAGCAGAATAACTAACAGCACGCCTGGTAATAATGTTTGATTATCTTTTTCCATATTCGATGCGGTTTCTGACGCAATCATCGGTGGGCCGCTCAAGTGCAGTGAGTTCGCGCCTAAGTCATGATTTGCAATAATGGTATTAATAGCCTGATACGCTAGCAACATAGAAGGTGAGTCATCTTCTGCAATATTGAACTCTAATTGAATACTGGTCGCGCGGGCATCTTCTGATATCAATCCATTTATAAATAAAGGGTTTTGAAATACTTCCTGTTTAAGGTTCTGTATGTCTGCAGAATCAAACACAGGCTTCTCCATTAATGGATGTATATCAATGCCATCAACGGTGGGGGTTATATTTTCTAGAGTAACTAAAGAGCGTACTTTACGAACAGGGTCAACGCGTTTAACCAGTGTGTTCAACCATTCGCCATGATTAAGGTACGTCGCTGAATCTCTATCCATACGAGTAACGAGTCTACTCAAAGGGTATGCGTCTTCTGAATTTAGTCCACCTTCTAAAATGCCATCGATCGTCGCAATTTCATCAGGTAATGCTGTCTTTAGATTTGATAATGTCGCAGCATCATCTTCTGAGGCCAAGCTCATCGATTTAAATGCTTGTGTCAGAGTTGATACTAGTGCGAGTGACTCTGAATTGAACACATCGTCTTGCTGACTAACCACGGCAATAAAAGCTTGCTCTCCGGTATTAGAGAAGAGGCTTTTAACTTGATCACCCGCAATACGGCTTGAGTGATCTTTGTCGAGCATGTAAGGCGTTGCATTTATTTGCAGGCTACCTGCGCTGCCCAATGCAATTACTGTGATCACTAAGAAAGCGAGAATGGTTAACCAAGGATGATTGTGTAATTTATTGGTTGCTTGAATAATAGCATCAATAGGTGATTCGGATTGAGTGCTCATCTTATGCCTCCTCTAATTCATTATCTTTGTGGGCTTCTGCTAATACATTGGTCCAGCTCAGTTTTAAATTTTCACGTTTTGTATTTTCGTTCTTTGATTCTTTAACCATTGAATCCCAAATTACACGTTTATGTATTTCAGCCGTTCCGCCAGCAAACAATAATCCAATAGCATCTCGCAATAAGCGTTCATAATAATTATCACGACGATAACCATAATTACCCATGACGCGCATGGCACTAAGCGATGATTCGTGAAATATTTCGGCTGAATACATTTTTACGATAGACGCCAACTTTGAGCAGTCTTTTCCTTTTTCAAGGGCGTGTAGCGCTCTAAATATGACACCTTTTAATAATTCCAATTTGGTTTCTATATCCACGACATACTGTTGTACATATTGGTTGTCACCAATGGATTTACCAAACGCTTTTCGTTCTAGGCTGTACTGCAGGCTTTCTTGAATAAGAGGAGTAATACATCCCGAAACGAGTATTCCAGTTAATACTCGCTCTACTAGAAATGAAAAGTATAATACTGCAAGGCCATCGTCTTCTTTGCCTACTCGGTTATTCGTTGCTAACTGAACGTTTTCAAAATCGATTTCACCAATGGGCGTTCCTCGATTGCCCATTAGGTCAAAGGGTTTTGATTGTTTGATACTTTCGTTATTAGTTTCAAAAATAAAGCAGGCAATCGACTTTTCTTTTTTACCGACAACCTTACCAAACGTCATGCAGATATCGGCGACGGGGGCATTTGTGATATTCCATTTTTTGCCATTTAAAACATAGCCATTTTCAGTTCTATCAACATGCGTTGTTATTGAGCGAACATCCGAACCGCACCCTTTCTCTGTAATAGCAAAGCACGCTAACTTCTCTCCGCTAATGAGTTCAGGCAACCATGTTTCGCACTGCTCTTTCGTTCCGTAGTTAACGAGTGCAGATTGCACCAGTGCCACTTGTGCGACCAGTGTCACTAGAACGCCCATGTCTTGACAGCCAGCTGCGAAGCCTTCTAAAGCCGCGCCAAACTCTGCAATACCTAAGCCTGCCCCGCCATATTCTTCCGGCATGCAAAGACCGAATAAACCCGTGTCGCCCACCTTTTTCCATAGAACTCGATCGAAATTTATTTTGGCATCTCGCTCAGCCGCTGACGGCCTCACAATGTCATAACCAACGGTATAATATTTAGATTTTAAGCTTTGTTGTTCGGCATTCCATTCCATATCGGTATCAACTCTCAGTTTCTGTAATTAGTAGCGGGGTTACGCTGGATTTTTTGTATGTGTTTTTTATGCTTTTATATGCACTCAGAAACTGTTCGTCTCTAAGGGATATTAATGATTCAACCTCTGATACTTTTTGCATATCGATGTTATTAGTTTCAAACCAAAAGGGTGAAACTGAGCGATCATCATATCGACTCGCATATAAATGATTCTTCGGGATACAGACTTCAGAATTTTCTATTACCGTTGGGTTAAAGCCGTATAGGTCTAAGTTGCGTAACGTAACGTTTGTTTCACCGTCACCCACCATGGCAAGAATGTTATTTTCTGGATTGGTAATTAATGCTCTATAAGCACTTAATAGTAGTAACCCTACTTTTCCAGAAACTACAGGATTCGTTTCTTTGGTTTTTACTACACGACCAATTTCACGAACTTGTTCTACGGTGTATCGTGAGAGCGGCTTAACATTCGAATACAAGGTTTTGCCAAAGGCTTTTTCTACTGAATAAAGTGCTCTATCGCTTTGTGAGAGTTCAACACCTGTATCGATTGGAGCCTTTAGCGTGGAGTAAGCCATGAGTTTACCGGTTAGCTTTTCTAGTACGATAATATGTATATCGTCAGCAGATAGGTTATCTAATGATTCGCTATGCAATAGCTCTTTCGATGCTTGGTCCTGATTAATAAAACCTACTTTTGCATAATGAACAAAGGCATAACGTAGAAGCTGCTTGGCAATAGTGCTATTAATTTCGTTATTCGGTATGCCCAAACATAGCAGGCTAGGGGTTTCTGCTAATAGGTATTTTTTGTTTGAGAAGTCGTTGCGTAAAGAAGGAATTAAAGGAATGTCGTAATGTTTGATTGAACGCTTTAAAAATTCGTCATCTTGAATGTCATCTTTTTCAGTTTTCCATACCTCGATAGCTGTTTGATATGCTTCAAGTTTTTTAGCATCTTCGTATTCCCCCCGTATTAATTTCCAGACATCAACCGTGTATTCTTTTTTAACGGGTTTGTTATTCAGCATATCGATCACCAGACCTGTCGTGATCGTACCAAATAAATTGGCTGCTATGCCTAATTGAGAGGTGTAATCCTTACCTTGCTGACTTCTTTCAAGCTCTTCAAACATGGCTTCAGGAATTTCAGTAACAGGCACAAGAAAGGTGCAGACTTTTAAGGGTTCCATAGTCGCAACCATTTCTGTGTTTATTTGATTATCAAATAACGCTAATGACTTATTTCGGTAATCAAAAATAGGAATGTATTGAGTAGCGGCCATATCGTAGCCACAAATAACGGCTTTATGGTATTGATGGCATACTTGATGTAATAAAAATTTCATCTCTAAGCCAGAACGGCCGGTTACATCAACGGCATCGATAACTATATCGGCACGATTTACGTAATCTTCTACGTTGTCTGGCGTAATACCGATATTGCAGACTTCAATCTTTGCAAATGGGTTAATAGCATTGCAGCGTAATCTAAATACTTCTGGCTTCAATTCACCTACATCATCTAATGTCATATTTTGACGGTTAGAATTGTTTAAATCATAAGTGCCATTATCAATCAGTATTAGGTTTTCAGCCCCACTCCTGACTAATAACTCAATTGCACTGCCCCCTGTTGATCCACACCCTGCTACTAAAATAACCGAATCTCTGAGCACTGCTTGTTCTTGTTCAGAAATGAACCCTGCATTACGCAAAGTAAATTCATGATAGAAATCTTTTTTATTATACTTAATGAATTCATAGGTTTTTCCCCAGTAAAATTTTTGGGGGACTGTACGCATTAATTTAATGACACAACAACAAGAAATTTTTGTTCCGCGTCATGAAAGAAATCATTTACAATAAGCAGGCTATAAATTTTTTTATAAAAAGGTTGGTACTATCTCCTTAGTACTGACTAAATGCCATACGGACAGCATGTTAAACAGGACTGCATTAGAGGCTATTGCACGATGAAAGCACGGGATCTTATTTCTTTATTGGAAAGTTGCGATGGTGACATGGATGTATCTGTTTCTTTTTCAGGTAACTCAAACCAAGAGGATTTGGTAAGTCCTATACACATCACCAGTTGTGATGCAGAAGAAACCCGCTGCTACCAGAACCTTGTTGAACTATCACCCGAAGGTTTATTGGTTATAAACGCAAATGATAAAATTAGTTATATAAATCCAACACTGTTACAAAAATTAGGAGGGGGGGAGTCAAACTTATTTCTCTCTTCTATATATAATCTAGTTCGCGTTGAAGATTCTGATTTACTAAAACGTTTAATTGATAATTTAAAAAATAATAATAGCCAACAAGCTTCTTTTCCAATATTAAAAATGAGCGGGGAGTCTTTTTGGGCGAGAGTATCATTTGCTATTATTCCTAGCGATGACGGGCAATACCGAGGTGCTATATTAACTATCACAGACACCAGTGATACACAGCAGTTGCTAGCCGCAAATACGGATGATTCTTTAGATAGTAAAGTCGAGCGAATTCCTGACCACATTGATCAACTAAAGCAATCAAAGGCCAGTAAATTAGAAGAAAAAATGACCTTAGAAAGCACCACTCTAATTTATGCAACCCCTTATTGGCACCAAGAAAAGTACTTGTATTTAATTTACCCTAAAAAGAATAATCAAAGGCAAAGAGAATACATAGGAACAAAAAAAGCCAAAGTAGAGCAAGCGTTAAATTCGGTTAAACGTGGCAAACGCTATACCCAGGTATGCAAAGAAATAGATGATATTAATCAACAACTTAGAACAGCCACTTTCAAATTAGATAGCTTTTTATGGGAATTGGCCAAAATGCCACCTGGATTTCAAAACAGCCTTAATTAGTGTTGTTTTAAATTTTTATTCTTTCATGAGCATTTTTTATAAGGCTTTCAAGCACTTGCAAAGTGTGGGTTGCACTATTAAGCAACATGCATTGTTATCGACTACTCTTACTTAATAAGGTAATTGTGTCCAATGTTTACCAATAAGCACTTGCCTAGGATAATCATACTGTGAATATTTGATGAGGCTGCCAATGTTGCTGAAAATACTAATCACTATGCTCAGTCTAGGGGCAGCTTCTTCGGCATATTCAGTAGAAGAAATAACGGTGGCCTTTGGTAATGCACTGGCTCCTTGGGTAATGCCCGCGACGAATAACGGTATTATTATTGATATTATTACCGAAGCATTAGAACCTGCTGGCTATAAAGTTGTACCAATCTACTACCCTTATCTACGTAGGATTACTCAATATAGAAACGGCTTTGTGGATGTCTCAAGCGACATTAACGTGAATACGATGACGGAGGAAAATTTAGCCGGATTTTTATCAGACGATGCTTATACCTATGAGAATTTTGCCTTTGCCCTAAAAGTAAAAGGCTATAAGTTCAAACACCTTAATGAACTAGGTAACTTGTCACTATTATCATGGCAGGGAGCAATCGCGCATTTAGGTAATGAGTATGCCCAAATGGCAAGCAACAACCCTTACTATTTTGAAACCAATCGCCAAGAATCTCAAATACAAATGCTTTTTCTTAAGCGCGTAGATGTCGTGCAACTTGATGAAAAGATTTTTGACTATTTCCGTTCAAAAGTCGAACAAAATGGCATTGTCGATACAACAGAAGAAGTTGATCGTTTCCCGTTGTTTGGTGCGAGTTCTAATGGGTTTTTATTTCATGATAAGAAAATCCGAGATACATTTAACCGCCAACTCAAGTTGTTAAAAGAGAGCGGCCGCTATGCAGAAATCTTAGAGCGCTATTAAGCTCTAAGCTTCTGTAAAAATACCCGTACATAATTTTATTAACAAGTTATTGCCATCAACTAGTATGCTCTGGAATTAACCAGTAAACTCAGTCGTTGCGCCATACTTTGAAAATGTTCAAGATTAGGTTTGTGCCAACTACCTTTTACAACATACTCGTATTTCAAATAATCTAAAAATGATGAAGTTAAATGTTTATTAGGCTCCCAATTAGACACTCGCTTTATATTTTTAATTAGTTCATCAGTAGAATTTGCCGAAAGAGTTATACCTTGTATATTATAAAAAGCCTGTCCAAGTACAATCACTTTTTTTCTCATAAGTAACGCTTCCATTCCCACAGATGAGTTTATTGTAACAACTGCGCTAGAATCCTTTATTAAAATAGATGTTTCAACATCATTAATAACAAATATTTTTTTTGACACCTTCGTTATCTTTTCAAATAATTCTTGATAGCACTGTTCACAAGAAGGATGTGATTTAAGAATAACATTTGGCATAGAGCTACCTAACACATTTTCAACCTCTAATAGCAATTCAACCAGCGAAAACATATTATCAATCCAAGGTGAAAACATAGTAATCTGACTATCTATATTCACCTGAAATGGAATGAAAATATAGTCATCAGGTAATTCAACAGAATCTCCATTTCCAGAAACCTCAGTGACAAGGGTATCCTTAATGTTTCTATTTATATAATATGCAGGATCTCTAGGTACAGAATTTAAATAATTTATCCCTTTTAAATCCAAAGTTGTAGTTCCTGGCAGCGCTCCTCGTTCGATAAAACAACAAGGAATACTAAGTTTTTTAGCGGCAATTACGGCTATTCTTTGACGAAATTTTAGACCATTCCAAATAACAAGCTGTTCTACTTTTCTATTTAATAATTGATCGTGGTAACTTGTATAGAGTAATTTAGATTCTATTGATTTTATAAATTCGAAAAATTTCCAATATATCGATTTTGAATTGCTATGCTTTGGATGGTTTTTCTTTTCTTTAATTACCTCTGCAACAGCCAGATCTAATTCACTAGGCATAGATGTATATATGGCTTTAACCCAGTGTTTTATTTTTAGAAGATCTTTATACCAAAGCACCAAAGGTTTACGATCACCTATCGATGTAATATACCCTGATAATTTTGATGCGTATTGACGCTGAGTATCTCTTGAGGCAAATATTGCAATTAACATAGCACACCTAACATATAGCTCAATCATACGTAAGGTCTTATTTAACCCAACGATGACTGACTATAATTGATCACGCTAGAATTTAGCGATGTGTACAGAATGCCAACGCTAGTGTGACCAAGATGTGAATGAAATGTGAAAAAAGTGTGAACATATGAAAATTAATTATTTATTGCTGAAATTCACCCGAATTAAGGTTCCTTTTCCTAACGTACTTTCAATCAAAATTTGCCACCCTTTTAACTGACATATTCTTTGTACGATATTTAAACCTAAACCCAAGCCAGATTCATGCTGGACAGAATAAGGTGTAAAATTCTTCGTATAAGTAAAACCTATACCTGTATCTTCAACCTGTACATACTGAGCAGTACCGCTCACTTTAATACTTCCTTTATGAGTATACTGAAAGGAATTTCTAATTAAATTATTGAGTACAATTTCTAATATTTTTATAGGCTGCTTAATCTGAGTATTTTCATTGATATCATTTATAACACTTATGAATTCTTCATTAACCAAGTATATATTTTTTTCTAATGATTCGGCAGCCATATTATGAAGATTAAAAAAACTAGCCTCTTCTTCCTTTGATTCTTCTCGCCCGAATAATAAAAATGTTTTTACTAAATGGATCATGTCATTATTCGAACGAGAAATTCTGTTAAGGACTGCCTGAACCTTTCTGTCGCTGCATTGAGGCATCGTTTTAGCCAATTCAACAGCAATTTGTATATTAGTAATTGGCGTTCTAAGTTCATGACTAGCATCACGAGAAAATGATTTCTCTCGTTCAACAAATGAATCTATTCTCTGAAACATGGCTCTAAGCTTATCGGCTAAAATACCAATTTCATCATTGTAATATTGACGATTTAATACAATTTTTTGGCCTATTTCTACAGTGTCGACATCATTAGAAAGTTGAGACAATGGCAAAACAGCTCTATTGGCTAAATACATACCAATAAAAATCGCGAAGATGGTTGATATCAAAAACATAAAGACTTGCAAAAATAAAGTATCCACATCACTGCCTGACTGCGGATATAATTTGCTCACATCAACAAGGTAATATAAAGATACTGAATTTTTTCGAATATCTAATTCAGCTTTTGCAATATGAAGGCGAACATCATTGAATTCAATTTCATACAAGATTACGTCCTGATAAATTTCTTTTTCTATATGATTAACGATTGGCCAATGAGTTAAGCTCGTAAATTCTTTCGCAAGCATGTCGGTATCAAGATTATATTTTTCTGACACAAATTCAATCAGATCAGATTCTAATCCAATAAATATATCTTTACCAAGAGCTCCAGAATTTTCAATAATTTTTTTATTTATTTTATATTCTTCTGACCAGATCTTAGCGCTATGGGCAAGATGCCAATTGAATACATCATCTTGGCTTTCTTCCGTTACTAGGATTAATAACTGGGTATAACTTACATTAACAATAAGTGCAAACAGGATGCACATCGCTATGATTCTAAATCTAATACTCTGAATAATATTCATTCAATGGCCATCCTTAAGCCACGTCCTTGAACAGTATGGATCAGTTGCACCGAGAAGGGTTTATCTATTTTCTGTCGAAGCTTATATATGTGGCTTCTCAATGAATCACTATCAGGGCTCGTTTCTCCCCATAATTCATACTCTAATTGCTGTCGAGTGACTAAATTGGGGGCATTTCTAATCAGTAAGAGTAACATTTTGTAATTATTAGGCGTCAGCGAAATAACGTTGTTATTTCGCATAACTTCTTCTGTATCAATATTGACGGCTAAATCACCCAAGGTTAAAACTCGCTTCTGCTTCCCTTGATAGCGATTAGCAACGGCTTGAATACGAACATACAGCTCTTGTAGTTCAAATGGTTTTATTAAGTAATCATCTGCCCCAGAGTCAAAGCCAGCTAATTTGTCCTCTAAAGTATCACGCGCGGTTAAGAAAATAATAGGTCTAGTATCGTGCTTGTCCTCTCTCAATGTTCTGCACAATTGCAACCCAGACATTCCTGGCATAGAGACATCTAGGATATATAAGTCATATTCATGTAATACCGTTTGATTGAGCCCTGCAAGTCCACTGTATGCGAAATCACAGATTATTCCTTTCATTTCAAGATATTCTGATACTGACGCTGCAATATCTTTATTATCTTCAACTAATAAAATTCGCATACTGTCCTACCTTTCTCAGCTCTCAGATAGTTTTAATTGCACTGTTTTCCAATCCCAATAAGAACTTAAGAAATACAAACAGATTAATAACGTAGCCCACCATTCAGCGATTTTCGTTCCACGCTTCATGTGCTCACCCACCGAGTTGGCCACAAAGGCCACTAGTACAATCCAGATTAATACAAACAATACGGCTTTAAATTTAAACGATGGCACTTCTAATAAGCCGTTTTTTCGACCGCGCCAAATCAAATAAAAGTTAAACGATAGCGCTAATAAAATGCCTTCAAAGAAAGTATTGGCTCCACGAATATGCGGGCCCCATAAAACTTGTTCTTTAGTGGGGGCAAGAACAGCGGTTCCCCAAATCAATCCCACTGCGGCAAGCATACCGAAGAAGGTCATTAAGTTAAGATTAATACGGCTAGCTCTGGTAACGATGCTGGGCTTTAACCAAACTCGCATACAGTGCCACCAAACTAGAATGAATACACAGCCACTGACTAAACCACCGCGAAAAATAAAGCCGGCATCACCTGCAAGGCCAGTATAAGTTATATCAGTACAGCCCGTGATAAACGGCACACACACCTTAACGGTTTCTTGTGCTAAGCCAACCCAATACGTGACTGCAATGGTTCCGGCGGATAAGATAAAACTGGCTAATGCGATAAATTGCCCAAAAGACATGACGTACCCTGATTCTAAATTGATGTGATTTTTTGCTGGCTAAAAAAATAGCGCTACACGATGGTTAATCTCGTTAACCTTCGTGAGCGCTATATTATCAGCTAGCTATTTTGGCAGCTACCGATTTACTAAAGCTTATTTAGCTGCAACAAGTGCCTGCTCAATATCTTCAATGATGTCGTCAATGTGTTCGATACCTACCGAGATACGCACCATTTCACGGCTAACACCCGCAGACTTCAGCTCTTCGTCGTTTAACTGACGGTGAGTGGTACTGGCCGGGTGACAGGCCAATGACTTAGCATCACCAATATTCACTAAGCGCTTAATCAACAATAGCGCATCAATGAACTTAGCACCGTTGGCTTCGCCGCCTTTAATACCAAAGCTTAGAATGGCAGAGGGCTTACCACCAACAACCTTCTTCGCCAATTCATAATACTTATCACCTTCAAGACCTGCGTAGTTAACCCACTCAACCATGTCGTGAGCAGCCAAGTACTTAGCTACTTTCAAGGCATTCTCTGTATGACGTTCCATACGTAGGCTTAATGTTTCTAAACCTTGCAGAATTAAGAAAGAGTTAAACGGTGAAATCGCTGCACCCATGTTACGCAATGGCACAACACGCGCACGACCGATGAAAGCAGCAGGACCAAACGCATCGGCATAAACCACACCGTGATAAGACGGATCCGGTTGGTTAAACGTTGGGAAGCGCGGGTGATCTTTCCAAGGAAATTTACCAGAATCGACAATCATGCCGCCAACAGACGTACCATGACCACCGATGTACTTGGTTAAGGAGTGAACAACAATGTCAGCGCCTTGTTCAATCGGGCGACAAAGAATCGGCGTCGCCACTGTGTTATCCACAATCACAGGAATGCCATGCTTGTGCGCCATGTCAGACAAAGCTTGAATGTCTACGATGTTACCCGCTGGGTTACCGATAGACTCACAGAAAAGTGCTTTGGTATTGTCATCAATTAATGCTTCAAGACCCGCAAGATCATCGCCTTGAGCCATACGTACTTCAATGCCTTGGTTAGGCAATGTGTGCGCAAAAAAGTTGTACGTGCCGCCATACAGCTGGCTAACACTCAAGATGTTATCCCCAGCGCGAGCAACGGTTTGAATCGCCGCAGTAATCGCCGCCATACCAGAAGCAAACGCTAAGCCGCCGATTCCACCTTCCATTTCAGCAACACGCTTTTCTAGCACGTCGTTGGTTGGGTTCATGATGCGGGTGTAAATGTTACCTGGCTCTTTTAAATCGAACAGGTCGGCGCCGTGTTGAGTATCACGAAAGCTATAAGACGTGGTTTGGTAAATAGGGACAGCGACCGCGCGGGTGGTTGGATCGTCTTCAAAGCCCGCGTGGATCGATTGAGTTTCTAATTTCATGCCTTACCTTTCCTTATAATTCAGATTAAATAACTAATCCACTGATACTATCCATAAGAATATAGGTTGTCATTGAAGACATCCACTCAATCACACACTGTCATACTTGCAACGTGATTAAACGCCAACTTTCAGTAAGGCAGCATTAACTTCGCGAACTAGCGTTTTAGCAGTTTGAGCTTTTTTCAATACAATAAGCGAACCATCGCCATGTCGAATCCCTTTACGCACGGCTCGCTGAGACGCCGGAAGTGAAGCAAGGTGACTAGTCACTTTAGCCGCTCCTTGGGCAATAATACGATCAGTTTTACCAAGCAGCGACAATGCATTTTCATAAGCGATAACAATAATTGGAAGGCGCTTTGTCATTGTAATCCGCTTGTCATGCTTGCCAGCACGAATTGCATCAAACCATTGATGCTCTTCTTCGCAGTAATTAGAACGGGCCCATTCTGGGGTAACAATAAATACCATAGCGTCTGCGTTCATCATGGCTGCTTGGTACAACTCCTGCCATTTTGGATTTCGATACGCTTGCACTTCTTTGCCATTAACGTGTACCAGCTCGGTTGTTGAATCGGGATGCTTTGCAGCTGATATCGCATCTAAATAAACAGAACACGGATCTTCCCAGCCTCTAATCCCCATTAATTCTGAACGAAGATCGCAAGAAAATTCAAAACCTCCATTTCTTGAACCAAAGCTTAAAAGAATTTTTGTACCCTGAGTGAATTCTTGTGGCTGCATTTTCATTCCCTGTTCATTAATTGACAACACTGTCTTTATGCTCACGGCGCAATAGAGCACTCAACTATTGCCAATGATACTTAAGCATCCCCCTTATAATGTCAATCAAGTCAGATTCAGTTAGTATTTAAGCATTAATAAATCAACACATAAAAAGTGCTAAACAAACGTTAATGAATCATAAGTTTAAAAATCGCCAAACCTAGTGTTTATAATGTTGAGAATTCTCACTAGCCATTCATACCCCATGCCCCTTCTAAAACCATTAACAGGAACACATACTCTCTATATTATTATAAAATAAATGGTAATGAAAAAAGGATCGAAAGAAAAAGTATAGGGAAGATTAGATACAATCCAATATAGGATATTAACTTATGATTATTCTTAAATATTATGAGTTTCTTATAAAGATGATCAATCAATGGGAATTCAAAGAAGACAAGCATCAACATATACAAAGCAATGCAAAATTCGAGTTTAATAATGTACCAATAGCCACTAGGATCATCACTGAGTAAAATTTCAAAATATCCTTGTGAATAGCCTGAGCCAAAAGCGATACCAGTAAACAACCCTACTAGAGGCATTGTGAAAAAAGCAAGCGCTACCGCTAACACTATCTTCTCAATCTTTGGTTTTACTTGTATAAATTTCAATATCTATCACTCATAAGTTTCTAGGCTACTCGCCATCCCTCTTCATTATTTTTAGAATAGATAGCTACCACTTTATTCCATATTTATAAATTCAGATACAGGCTATGCAATGCCGGCCGCTAAAAAATTCCATTCCATTTTTGCTTACGCTGCTCACTTAATTTCTTGGCCAGCGTAATCAAACATCAGAAAAGGACTCACTACCTGACCCAATGGCCACCCTCACTCCGCAGAATACGCTGTACTTTTTCAAAGATTTATCGGTATTGTGTTCTTTAGTTATTTGCATCACAGAGAGCCTCGATTAAACCAACAGATTGTCGCTATTCATCCATATTGAGAATTTCGAAACCACCATATATCAAGCGCTTACCATCAAAAGGCATGGGGTTATTCTCTGGGTGCATTCTAGGGTCTTCCATTATCGCAGCCCAGCCTGCATCACGTACTTCCTTTGAAGGCCAAACAACATTAGAAAAAACAACGGTTTCAGTATCAGTACATTTAACCGCCATAGGAAAAGACGTGATTTCGCCCTGTGGAATATCATCACCCCACGCTTCCATGATCGATAACGCTCCATGTTCTTTGAATACCACAGCAGAAAGCTTGGCATGCTCAATATATTTTTGTTTATTTTCAGTCGGTACGGCCGCGACAAAGCCATCAATGTAAGACATAAAATTCTCCTAGGTTGTTTTTAGCGAATCTGTTTTTAACTAATTTATTACAAAGTAATAAAACAGTGAAGCTTCAATATTGTTGCACTATTAATACCCTTTCAGGGCTTATTAAGAGTAGACCATTTTTAAATTATCCAAAAAATTCACTTTTTTGGTTAAAACCATCGAAAACCGAGAAATTAGAATGAATGTCCTAGTTGTTTTCTACTGTATTATTGATACTACCAATAAGCTTATTCACTGTTTTGTAAGGAAGATTCAATTTATGCGTATAGCGCTGTTAATGCCGATGCTAATACTCGCAGCCCTCGCCTCGCCTTTTGCGGCCGCTTTGGAAGGAGCAGATAATGGCCTTTCTTGTGTCGAAGTTATTGATGTTGTGAAGCATTCTGATTGTGCTGAGTTGGTGAAACCCCTAATTGATGGCTCTTCTATTACTGTCGGTCTAGCGTTGCGTAGCCTACAAGTCACAATTAAAGATAACCACTCTGACCGTACTTTAGCCAACATGCGCGATACAGCAGTACCCGCCCCATTTATATCCTTTGATTTGAAGCCAAGTTATTTTGGTGCAAGTTCTTTCGGCTGGGGAGTAGGTTTTAATTTCGGTGATGCCTACGCACTTGAGCAAAGGGTTACACGTTCTAATGAAAACAAAGATGTAGATTTAGGAACTTATATTACCACGACGATGTTTTCACTAACGCCAAATGCGTTTTATCAATTTGGCGACCGCTACAGTAGCCGTTATTTTCGTATCGGCGTGGGTGCGGCCTTAGGTTATGCTACGGTGCGCGGCACAGCGTTTCTAACTGAAGATAAATCCGATTCTGCATGCTATCAAGCGGGCAGCGATTTAGTGAATAAATCGGGGCCTTCAACACAAAAATTACGCATTGCAGAAATCAAGAATCAATGCCAACAACAGGACTATAACCAAGGCGGATTGGGGCTTGGAGGTAATTTTATCTAAAAGTAATAACAAACTTGAACCGAGTATTCTCAGCTTTCAGTTGGCCTATGTTATTCCCCTATAACAATTGCTAGGGTATTCTGATCTTTATATTTTTCAAATAACTGGATTTAAATGGCGAAGAAAAAAACAGCTTATGTCTGCACCGAATGCGGTGCTGACCATACCAAATGGCAGGGCCAATGCGCCGAGTGTAACGAGTGGAATACGTTAACTGAATTTGTGGTAGCAAGCAGCAAGCAAGCAGCAACCCGCGATGTGAAATTCGAAGGTTATGCAGGCTCAGGGCAAGAAGCCGGTAAGGTGCATAAGCTAGCGGAGATCAATCTTGATGAAGTGCCGCGCTTTAGCTCGGGCATGCAAGAGTTCGATCGTGTATTAGGCGGTGGTTTAGTCCCTGGTTCGGCTATTTTGATTGGTGGTCACCCTGGGGCGGGTAAATCGACATTGCTATTACAGGTGATGTGCTACCTCGCGCAAAATATGCCTACGCTATACATCACAGGTGAAGAAAGCTTACAGCAGGTTGCCCGTCGGGCGCAGCGTTTAAAGCTGCCGATGAATAATTTGCAGATGCTGTCGGAAACCAACGTAGAAGCGATTACTCGTGTTGCCCAAAAAGAGCAGCCAAGGGTGATCGTGATCGACTCTATTCAAGTTATGAACATGGATGGTGTTGAGTCTGCCCCTGGTAGTGTGACTCAGGTACGAGAATGCTCTGCTTATTTAACCCGCTTCGCCAAGCAAACCAATACTGTGCTCTTTTTAGTCGGCCACGTTACCAAAGACGGTAATCTTGCAGGGCCGAAGGTTTTAGAACATATCATTGATGCATCCTTAATGATTGAAGGCGAAAGTGACAGTCGCTATCGCACGTTGCGCGGTATCAAAAACCGTTTTGGTGCGGTGAACGAGCTGGGCGTTTTTGCCATGTTGGATGTTGGTCTTAAAGAAGTTAAAAATCCAAGTTCGATCTTTTTATCACGCTCAGAGGAACCGTCTGCTGGCAGTTTGGTGATGGTGGTTTGGGAAGGAACTCGTCCGCTATTGGTTGAAGTTCAGGCTTTGGTGGATGAATCGAGTATGAGCAATCCGCGCCGGGTTGCGGTGGGTTGGGATTTTAACCGTTTGCACATGTTGCTTGCGGTTTTGCACCGTCATGGGGGTTTGCATTTAGGCGATCAAGATGTGTTTATTAATATTGTCGGCGGGGTAAAAATTACCGAAACGGCGGCGGATTTGGCACTTTTAATTGCAACGTTATCCAGCTTCCGCAATCAGGCATTACCGCGAGATCTTGTGGTATTTGGTGAGGTCGGGTTGTCGGGAGAGATTCGCCCTGTACCATCGGGCCAAGAACGTTTACGAGAAGCGGCGAAGCATGGTTTTACTCGTGCTATTGTGCCTAAGGCGAATATTCCTAAAGGTGGAATTCCTGGCATGCAGGTGATTGGTGTTGAGAAAATCAGTCAGGCGCTTGAAGCAATTTAAAGACAGAAGCGATTTAGATACATAATAAAAACAGGAATCATTATGAACTTTGTTACAACGCCGGAAAGCCGCTTTAAACATTTGCCTAATTATCAATTCAAGGCTAATTACCTTGAAGTAGAAGGTATGAGAATGCATTACGTCGACGAAGGGTATGATGAAAATAACGATCAGCAAAAAACCGTATTGATGTTGCACGGTGAACCTAGCTGGTCTTATTTATATCGCCATATGATTCCTGTTTGTGTCGCGGCTGGGCATCGCGTGATTGCCCCCGATTTAATCGGCTTTGGTAAATCCGATAAACCCACCGACATGAACGATTATTCTTTTGCTAAACACATGGATTGGATGAAAGCTTTTATTGAGCAGCTTGATTTAAAAAACATGGTATTAGTCTGCCAAGATTGGGGCTCATTAATTGGCCTGCGCCTAGCGGCCGAGAACGAAGCGCGCTTCGATGCGATTGCGGTAGGCAATGGTATGCTACCCACAGGCGACGAAGGCAAGTTACCAAAGGTCTTCAAACTGTGGCTTGCGTTTGCGACGCACAGCCCGTGGTTTCCTATCGCGCGCATTGTTGATGGTGGTTGCTTTAAAACATTAAGTAAAGATGAGCGTCGCGCTTATGATGCCCCCTTCCCTAGTGCAAAATACAAAGCGGGTACTCGTGCTTTCCCTCGCTTAGTACCGATTGATCCTAACAACCCTGCTAGCGAAGCAAACCGCGCGGCATGGAAAATATTAGAACAATGGCATAAACCGTTTCTGACCTGCTTCAGTAATGGCGACCCTATTACTCGCGGTGGTGATAAGTTTATGCAAGGCAAAATTCCAGGGGCGAAAGGCCAGCCTCATGTCACGCTAACCGGCGGTCATTTTCTACAAGAAGATTCTGGCGCTGAGTTTGCGCTTGAGGTGAATTCGTTAATCAGTCGACTGCCATAAACACACCATTTATAATGGTGTTCGTGATAATAGCAAGTGCTATTTACTGTTAGACGAGTCATTATTTCTAACCAAGCCGATACTCTCGGTTTGGTTTTTTTTGGGCTTTTTTTGAGACTTGTTTTGAGACTTGTTTTGAGACTTGTTTTGAGACTTTTTTTGATGATTTTTTAACGGGGCTTAACGTTTTTAATAACTGTTAAGAAAACGGCATGATTGTTGCGAAGTGATCTTTATCAATAACTAAAAAAACTGTTAGCTAATTCCAAATAGGAGAAAAAGCTTATGAATTACAGTAAAGCAATGATCGATTTGATATCAGAAGCAAGACGCCGAGCACCGAGTGATGATAAGCCCAGTATCAAACTGGCCAATCCAGATGTACTGACAGAACTTCATAAAATTTATCATCATTCTAACGATACGGTGCTAAGGGTTATTATTAAAGAAACCTTTCTATTAGCCGGAGGCAATTGGCTCGAGAAGCTTGCCGAACCAAAAGAAGAAGAGGAAGTTAATCATGGCCCGCGATTTATAACAAAGGTATATCGTGGGCAAACTCAGTTAATTGAGGTTGCCCCAGAGGGTAGCAATACAGTTAAAGAGAAGAGTGCTCGAATGTATCGAGGGCACGCGGTAGCTTGATATAAAACTGTTATTTTCGCTCTAATCGAGGGCGAATAATTTAAACATTGTGATTAATTGGTGCACAAAACTCATGCTTTTTTCGAAATCAGCTCGGTGAGTTCTCGCTCTACCTCGCCTGAGTCAGCAAGATTCAATTCTAATAAGCGTCGTAAGTTGGTCAGACTCTCTAGTGACATCACTTCGGCGCGAAAGCCAGCCCGACAGCCTGCGACATGAACCAGCGTACAAGGCATCTCGATCATCACATCTTCCGCTAAAATCAGCTGAACCTCGAAAGGAGTGCCGATGATTAACGGAAAACCTTCGGGTACGGTTAGCAGCATGCCCAACATAGAGATATCGATGCACTGAGCTTCCCAGCTACAGGGCTCTGCCCCGTCTAGATCCTCACTGAGAACTTGAACGGTTTCAACAAAGTTAATGCGTCGAAAACGTCTATGCTCATTGGTAATGTCGTACTTTTGGTCGGACATCTGCCCACTCCAATTAATTTAAGCTAAATTAAGTCTAGCTAACATTCACCAATATGCGTCTAAAATATCGATTAACGGCTATTAAATGCTGATCGCGGCCTGTTCTGCTGAATGCTTAGAAAAGTTTATGGCGTTATAATCGCTTAAATCGATGTGCTTAGTTTGACGAATGTAGTTGAAAGTGTAGTCAGGCCAAAGTGTAAAGTTTTTACCCGAGTCAGATAAATACCAGCTATTACAGCCGGATGTCCAAGCGGTACCGACCATTTTTTCTTGCATGGTTTGGCAAAATTTCGTTTGTACGGCTTCTTTAACGTCGATGTATTTAATATCTTGTTGTTTTATTTTTTGAATCGCATCCATGACAAAACTGAACTGCGCTTCGATCATAACAACTAACGAAGTATGGCCAATACCGGTATTTGGACCCGCTAAAACAAAGGCATTAGGAAAGCCTGCAACCGAAATTCCATAATAGGTTTCGAAGCCATTTTCTTTCCAGACGGTATTTAAATCTTGTCCATCAATACCACTAATATCAATGCCCATTAGTGGCTCATCAACTTTAAAGCCCGTTCCCCAAATGATAACATCCGCCTCATGAGCTTTGCCGTTTTTGTCGATGATGCCAGTTTCGGTAATTCGCTCAATTCCGCTATCGATCACGTCTACATTGTCACGCGCTAACGCGGGGTAATATTCATTTGATAATAAGGCTCGCTTGCAGCCAAAACGAAAATCTGGAGTTAATTGCTTACGCAGTGTTTCATCTTTTATGTGGTGATGAATATGTTTAGTCGCTGCCCATTCGGCAAAACTGCGTATCCATGATTTTTCTTTTAGAAATCCGTGTAATGAAATCTCATTCACCCAATATAACGACGCTCGGTGTGCTAAGCGCCAGCCGGGTAAATATTTGTATAAGGCTTTCTCAATGCTGAATATTTTTCGGTCGGGCTTCGGTAAAATCCAGGGAGCGCTGCGCTGAAACAATTCAACTTTACTGGCGTTTTCGGCAATGCGCGGAACAAACTGAATAGCGCTCGCGCCGGTACCAATCACGGCAATTTTTTTACCTTTTAAATCTGTATTATGATCCCAATGTGCGCTGTGAAAAATAGGCCCTTTGAAGGTTTCTTTTCCACTAATTTCTGGAACTGATGGATTACTAAGTGGCCCGACGGCCGTAATCACAAAACGAGAAATGAGCTTACTGCCATCAGACAGTTTAACCTGCCAAGTGCCGGATTCTTTATCAAAATCGGCACCGTTTAACGCGGTATTAAATTGGATTTTTTCTCTCAACTTATGCTTATCGGCCACACCAATAATATAGTCACGAATTTCACGCCAAGTAGAGTATTTTTTTGACCAGTCGGTGTTAGGTTCGAACGAGAGTGAATACAAGTGCGACTGCACATCGCACTCGCACCCTGGGTACGTATTATCGCGCCACGTGCCGCCGACTTCATCACCACGTTCAATTAACTTAAATGAGTGAATGCCTGCTTGCTGCAACTTAATTGCCATGCCAATACCCGCAAAACCTGTACCGATAATAACAACTTCATAATCTACCGCTAAACTCATGCTCTTTTCCTAAAACGTTTTTTCTATTTTTTGCTGATACAATTTTATTTTTCTGTATTTAAACAGGCACGCTATTGCCAAAACTTTCATTATCAGATTCTGCTGATTTTTTTGCGGCTTTTTCTTTCGCACGCTGTAAACCTAGGTCATGTTCTGGGCGATATAACTTTTCTTTCCACATATCCACCAGCTCTTGGTTAGCATGGTCCCAAGGATGAAACCCTTCTTTAAAATAATCTTTGTAATTACTACGGATGCCCGGAATTAAGCCGACTTTTTTATTGAACATAAAAGACCAAAACCCTTTTACATCTTTCCAAGATGGCATTTTTCGCGCCCAGAATAACAGTGCGACCATGTAGCAAGTAATGCGGATCGAGAATAAAACAGAGACTAGTCGTAATACTCGGCGTAGGTATTTTTGATCGTTCTCGCAGAGCATGAATACATCAAAAGCAACGGCCTTGTGTTCAATTTCTTCTACTGCATGCCAATACAATAATTCTTTGACGGTTTCATCCAGCGGCTCTAATGCTTCTGGTGTTGTCAAAATGTGTTCCGCCATAATCGCAGTTAAGTGCTCCATACCGACGGTCATGGCTAAACGAAACTTAGGCGTTGCGTGCTTGCGTGCGTTGTATTTTTTAAGATCTCGTTCTAGATGTTTTTCTAAACGAACGGCATCAATGCCCAATTCGGTTAGTACAATATTGGCTTGCTTATGCTGATGGCTGTGGTGGCCTTCTTGACCAATAAAGCCTTTGATTTGTTGCTTCAATGTTTCGTCAGTTACCTGATCACGATAATTTCTAACCGACTCAATAAACTCGCCTTCACCCGGAGGAAATGTCGACGACAACGCGCCTGCAAAAACGGTGAGTAATGAGTTACCACCAAAGAAGAATTTATCCTTCACTTCTTTAAATGGAAAAGACATGTGCCGTGGTTTGATTTCGAGATTTTTGCCGAGAGAATCTGTCATGTTGAGGTGCCTTTAGACTTATTATTGTTTTATTCAATAAGTTCATAATGGGCTAATTTGGCAGGTCTGCGTAGGTGAAAACATGCCAATATCTTGCTATTTCAGGTGTTCGAGTGCGCCTGAAATAGCAAGAGGTCTAAAACAAGAGTAATAAAAAGAGACGAGCGGTTAGGCTAGACGCTTATACTTCATACGTTTTGGCTGAGCATCAGCACCTAAGCGTGCTTTTCGGTCAGCTTCATACTCAGTGTAGTTACCCTCAAAGAAGTTCACTTGTGAATCCCCTTCGTACGCCAGAATGTGCGTCGCGATGCGGTCTAAGAACCAGCGATCGTGCGATACCACCATCACGGTACCTGGGAAGGCCAATACGGCTTCTTCTAGGGCACGTAAGGTTTCAACGTCCAAATCGTTTGACGGTTCATCGAGTAGCAATACGTTTGCACCTTGGCGTAACGTACACGCAAGCTGTAAACGGCCACGCTCACCACCGGATAAATCACCGACACGCTTCTTCTGATCGCCACCTTTAAAGTTAAAGCGACCAATGTAGTTGCGCGTTGATACTTCGTGCGTACCAATCATGAAGGTTTCGGCGCCATCGGCAACGGCTTCCCAAACGCTCTTATCATCGTCTAGCTGATCACGTAACTGTTCAACAAACGCCAGCTTTACACTTTCGCCGAGTTCAATAGTACCGGAATCCGGTTGTTCTGAGCCAGAGATCATGCGGAACAAGGTCGACTTACCAGCACCGTTACCCCCAACGATACCCACAATGGCACCCGCTGGAATACTCAAACTAAGGTCATCTAATAATACACGGCCGTCGTAAGACTTAGTCACGTTATTAAATTCGATGACCTTGTCACCCAAGCGTGGCCCTGGTGGAATGTAGATTTCGCTGGTTTCTGCACGGGCTTGGAACTCTTTCGAGTTCAGCTCTTCAAACGCGGCCATACGGGCTTTGCTTTTCGCTTGGCGGGCTTTTGGATTCGAACGTACCCATTCTAGTTCGCGCTTAATCGTACGTTTATGCGATTCTTGCGACTTCGCTTCGCCTTCTAAACGCGCGTTTTTCTGTTCTAACCAAGAGCTGTAGTTGCCCTCGTACGGAATACCGTGGCCACGGTCTAATTCTAGAATCCACTCGGCACAGTTATCCAAGAAGTAACGGTCGTGGGTAATCGCCACAACAGTCCCTGGGTATTCTTCTAAGAATTTCTCTAACCAAGTCACCGATTCAGCATCCAGGTGGTTGGTTGGCTCATCTAATAGCAACATGTCAGGCTTTGACATTAATAGGCGACACAATGCAACACGACGGCGCTCACCACCCGATAGTTTAGTAACGTCTGCATCCCAAGGCGGCAGGCGTAGTGCTTCAGACGCGATGTCCATTTGACGGTCTAAATCATGGCCACCCTGCGCTTCAATAATTGCTTCTAGGCGACCCTGCTTCTTAGCCAACTTATCAAAATCAGCATCTGGTTCAGCGTAATCGGCATAAACCTGTTCAAGCTGTTCTTTAGCGTCCATCAATTCACGCAAGCCGTCTTCTACGTTGCCTTTAACGTCTTTTGTCGGATCAAGCTCTGGTTCTTGCGATAGATAGCCAACGTTTAAGTCAGGCTGCGGCCGCGCTTCACCGATAATGTCGGTATCAATACCGGCCATAATGCGCAGCAGCGTTGACTTACCAGAGCCGTTTAAACCCAATACGCCAATTTTGGCACCTGGGAAAAACGATAAAGAAATATCTTTAAGAATCTGACGCTTAGGCGGCACGATTTTGCCGACGCGATTCATTGTGTATACGTATTGAGCCACTTGGCTACTCCAGTCAATATTGAGATCATTTGCGATTGAGCCTAAAACTACTCAAATCTAAGTCAATTAGCAATTCTACCAGTCATTTTCCCACTTTATCGGCGTTTCCTTCTATACTCTGGGAAGGAATTTAAAAAGTGGATTATATCTTCAGTATGCAAGGCACCCAACACTCGAGCAACAGACAACATTCTGGTAGCTCCAGCGACACTGATGATATGGATATCAATGCAAGTAGCAACAGCTCATTTTTCACCACGTTCATGGTGTTTTTTGCTTTTTTGTCTCTTGTACTCGTTGCCTACAGCTGGCATCAATGGAATGAAGCTGAAAAAAATTATAAAATCGACATAGTTAAAACTGTCGATAGCTTCGTCGCGCAAGCTTCAATCACCGCGAAGGCATCTCTGCATGTAAACCAAATATTTAGCCAGATTCACAAAGAAGAGCTACTCAGCTTAATTAACAACCCCAATATCAAGTCTCAATCGGCTTTGCGCCAAGAGATGAATAAGAATTTTTTCAATCTCACGGGCTATATGCTGGTCGATGAAACCGGTAATCTAATTTTTTTAGACGGACCTTTATTGGCTGAAAGTGAAGCCCTGCTAATTAAAAATTCAGTTAATACCAAGGATTACAGCAATCGTTTTTTTGCACATCATTACGGTGATAATGGCGGTTTTTACAGCGTAAGCTGGATTACAGAAGGTGAGCATCAATACGGGTTTATTGTGAGGAGGCCCTATAATAAGTTTTCGTCCATTATATTTAATGGCGGCTTTCAAGGTTATCAGCTGGCGCTCTATGATATTGAGCTTGAGCGTATCATTATCACCGAGAAGCAGTTTCTCTCTGACCATAACGCCATCCCTCTTGCCGAAGTGGCTGAACGCATAGAGTATCGCAATAGAATATCGGCCTCCCCCTGGGAGTTGATTGCCATTCGTGAAGAAGGTCAAACTCAATCATTAATGTTCTCAACGCTCATTCCAAGCCTGTCTATTTTGGCGACCTTTTTAATCATTTCATCCATTTTATATTATTATTTGCGATCACTTACCCGCAAGCAATTTAAAGAAACTTCCGTTCGTCGTCAGGTAGAGCAAAGAGCCGAAAAGTCTTTAATGTCGATTGATGAAGCGATTATCACTACCGACAATAAAAAAATAATCATCGATATAAACCCAAAAGCGAACGAGATTTTCAGCCGCATTGGCCACATGAACATTATTGGCAAAGAACTCGCAAATTTATGGCCCGATGAGGATTCACTGTGGGCGAAAAAGCTGTCAATTAAAGAACTAGAAGATCTGCAAGAAGAGCAGCGTGAGCTGCACATCCAAATACACAACCAAGAGCTGATTATCGAGCAAACGTATAATTTGCTGTATGACAATGGCAAGGTCTCGGGGGTTGTCTGGTTATTAAGAGACGTGACCGATTCTGTGATAAACCGTAGAGCGCTAGAAGAAAGCCGCTCTCGCTATAAAGCGATTTATGATGAATCTTCAATCGCTCATTGCATTATCATTCTTCCTCAAGAGGATACTCCCCTTGATGACGCGAATACATCACTCGCGCCTACAACAAATGATTTTCCCATCCGTATCATCAATGCGAATAATGCCGCTATTGAATTATTCCAAGCGCAGAATCAGCAACACCTGATTCATGCGTTTCCACAATTAATGTCGCAACAGAACAAGTCTTTACAGGATATTATTAAGCAGATCTTAGCCAACGGTCAGGCATGGGGCGAGCTCGAAATTAAGGTGACTGATTTCTTGGGTAACCCGCTGGATGTCTGGATCAACATCAGTTTATATGAAAGCAGTGATCAGCATGCCCTCATCACGTTTATTAATATCACAGAACGTAATAAAGCAACGGCCGAGCTGTTCGAGAGAGAGCAGTTTTGGGCAAAAATCATGGGCCAAATTGTCGATTTGATCTATGTACTTGCCTTAGACGAAAACCTCACGCCGTCTTTTGAATACTACAACCACAGCATTAATGACTTGCTCGGTTTACCCGAACCCTCTGGCCCGACGCTTGCAGAAGCGAATTTAGAAATCCACCCAGACGATCATAGTAAGATTCATAGCTTCGTTAAGAAAACACGCTCTCTCTCATCTAATGAAACAGTTGTTGAAAACTGCAGAATCAAAGACAGTAAAGGGTATTGGCGCATTCTTCGCTTTACTCACGTTCCTTTTGACCTTGATGATGATGGCTTAGTGTGCCGTTACATCAGCTTAATTCGAGACGTTACCGAAGAAGAAGAGCAGCAGATTCTGCTGATCGAGAATGAGCGCCGCTATCGTCTACTGGCAGAAAATGTTTCCGATGTTATTTGGGCGGTTAATAGCACACTCGACTTCACCTTTATCAGCTCGTCTGTCGAAACGATGCTCGGTTATAAACCCGATGAAATTTATCGAGGGGCGATTGCAGGCATACTCAGCCGCAGTGATTTGGATAAGCTGAATAAGCGAATACAAATCGCACTCAAAAACGCCTCAAAATCTCTGAATAAGAGTAGCGATTCTGTTTTTAAAATAGATATGAGAGCAACCTGCAAAAATGGCACACAGATCACCATCGAAATTAAAGCTAATTACCTATGGGATGAACATGAAGATCTGGAAGGCATTTTTGGTGTGGTGCGCGACGTTACTACAGCCCGCCAGACTGAACGTGAGCTGATCCTTGCGGGACAGGTATTTGATAACAGCACCGAAGCTATTTTGGTTACCGATAAAAAAGGTCACATAATCAATGCCAACCCTGCATTCTTTGAAACCAGCCAGTTTAATTTAGAAGAGCTGCGCGGTCTTCGTCCCGATGACATTATTAATTCTAAATATCATGATGGCGATTTTTATGCGCAGGTCGGCCAAGCGGTTTTACAAGATAGCTATTGGCAAGGTGAAGTTCATTACATTCGTAAAAATGGCGAAGAGCGTGTTAGCTGGACCGGTATTTCAGCAACGCGAAGCCGCTCTGGTCACGTTCAAAATTTAATCATCATTATCTCTGACATTACCGAGCGTAAAGTCATTGAGCGCCGTATTCATCGTCTTGCTTATTTTGACCCGCTTACTGGCCTGCCCAACCGCAGCCAGATGTATGAGCGCTTAGATCAAATGGTGGCATCAGCGCATGAAAATAAAAAGCATGTTGCGGTTCTTTTCTTAGATCTCGATCGCTTCAAACCGATCAACGATTCGATGGGGCACCCTGCAGGCGACTTAGTCTTAAAAGAAGTAGCTGATCGTTTGCAAAGCTGTATTAAAAAACAAGATTTAGTTTCTCGTATGAGCGGTGATGAATTCACCATTGCGATCAATGACCAAGCCAGTTCAGAAAAAGCAGCCAATACCGCGGTCAAAGTGGGCGAACGGGTATTACATGCATTACAACAGCCTTTCTTCATTGAGCAAAAAGAACTGTTTTTAACTGGCAGTATCGGTATTGCGATCTTCCCGAACGATGGCCTGTCGGTGACCGAACTGTTAAAGAACTCAGACATGGCGATGTATCATGCCAAGGGTGATGGCCGTAATAATGTTCAGTTCTTTGATGAGCGCATGAACAAAAAAGCGGTCGAGCTTTTAGAAATGGAAAATGATCTGCGTTATGCGGTAGAACGTGGTGAATTAGAACTGTATTACCAGCCTCAGTATGCGGCGCCAGACTGTAGTTTGCAGGGTGTAGAAGCCTTATTACGCTGGCATCATGGAACCAAAGGCATGATTTCTCCTGCCGATTTCATTCCTATTTTAGAAGATACAGGCTTTATCATTCAGGTTGGGGAATGGGTTCTGCGCCAGGCTTGCAAAGATATGGCGAAATGGCAAAAGAACAATACCAAGGTGCCGCGTATTGCGATTAATGTCTCTGCTCGTCAATTTAAGCAAGAAGCGTTTATCGACCTGATTAAAGAGATTATTGAAGAAAGTGGCATTGATCCGAATCAGCTGGAACTTGAACTGACTGAAAGTATCTTAATTGATAATTTAGAGCATACGCTGGATGTATTAACCCGATTGCGAGCCATGGGTGTACGCATGGCCATTGATGATTTTGGCACGGGCTATTCCTCGCTCAACTATTTAAAACAGTTCCCTGTCGATACTTTGAAGATCGATCAAAGCTTCATTTTTAACTTACCGCACAATACGGATGATGCTCAAATTACCCGTACCATTATTTCAATGGCTCATAATTTAGGCCTTGGGGTCATTGCCGAAGGGGTTGAAACCAAAGAACAGCTGGAGTTTTTACAGCAAGTTCAGTGTGAAGAAGTTCAAGGATTTTATTTCAGCAAAGCCGTACCTGCTGATGTATTAGTACAAATGATTAAAGAGCCGAAATAGCAGCCGTTTAAATCAATAAAAGCCGCCCAAATGGTCAGGTTTTATATGGTTTTTTGCCTCTTTTGGGCTTTTACAGTCGCTAGGAAAGGTAAATGAAGAACTGTCATGATCTTATTGATAGCTTTTCAAGTGCCAGCGCCTAAAGTTTGCTGTAGAATGCCGCCCTAAATTACCCAGTTGATTACATCAGACCTTTATACGAGGAACCTCCGTATGTTTAGCCGTGATATGAATATTGCCGACTTCGACCCAGTTTTATGGGAAGCAATGAAAGCTGAAGACGCTCGTCAAGAACACCACATCGAGCTTATCGCTTCTGAAAACTATACTAGCCCTCGTGTAATTGAAGCCCAAGGCTCTCAACTTACTAACAAGTACGCTGAAGGTTACCCTGGTAAGCGTTACTACGGCGGTTGTGAGCACGTTGACGTGATCGAGCAACTTGCTATCGATCGTGCAAAAGAATTGTTTGGCGCTAAGTTCGCTAACGTTCAGCCTCACTCTGGTTCACAGGCTAACGGTGCGGTTTACATGGCACTTTGTAAGCCTGGCGATACCATTTTAGGTATGAGCCTTGCGCACGGTGGTCACTTGACTCACGGTGCTTCTGTATCGTTCTCTGGCCGTATCTATAACGCCGTTCAATATGGTTTGAATCCAGCCACTGGCGAAATCGATTACGATCAAGTTGAAGCATTGGCGAAAGAACATAAGCCTAAAATGATCGTTGCCGGTTTCTCTGCTTATTCACGCGTAGTAGATTGGCAGCGTTTCCGCGACATCGCGGACATGGTTGGCGCTTACTTATTCGTTGATATGGCACACGTTGCTGGCTTAATCGCTGCAGGCGTTTACCCATCTCCTGTTGGCATCGCTGATGTTGTAACAACTACAACTCACAAAACGCTACGTGGCCCACGTGGTGGTTTGATCTTGGCGAACGACGACGAAGATCTAAACAAGAAGCTTAACTTTGCAGTATTCCCTGAATCTCAAGGTGGCCCTTTGATGCACGTAATCGCTGCTAAAGCGGTTTGTTTCAAAGAAGCAATGGCTGACGACTACAAGGCTTACCAAGCTCAGGTTGTTAAAAACGCTCAAGCTATGGCAGAGACGTTCATCAGCCGTGGCATCAAGATCGTTTCTGGCGGTACTGACGATCACTTGTTCCTAGTTGATCTAATCGACAAAGAATACACGGGTAAAGATGCTGATGCTGCTCTTGGCCGCGCCAACATCACTGTGAACAAGAACTCGGTTCCTAACGATCCCCGCTCTCCTTTTGTTACCTCTGGCCTACGTATCGGTAGCCCAGCAGTAACCAGCCGTGGTTTTAAAGAAGCAGAGTGTATTGATTTGGCTAACTGGATCTGCGACGTATTAGCAGCGCTAGAAGACGGCACTTCTGATGCAGTTGAAGCAGCGGTTAAAGCTAAGGTTGTTGCGCTTTGCGAGACTCTACCTGTTTATAAATAAGCAGTAAGTTTGTTGCGTTAGAAAAGAGCCCGCCTAGTGAAAGCTAGCGCGGGCTTTTTTGTGCCTGTTATTTAAGGGCCTGTCATCTGGACATTCAATTAAGCAGGTACATTACGCAATTTATTATTAAGTGAACTACACTTATAAATTGGCCTATAGCTTTAACTTATAGCTTTATAAGCACCCTAGGCTGAGTGGACGACCCAACGCACCGTTTTATCAGGAGCTTTTAGGATGAACACTTTTGACGTAAGCCAGATGCTGTCTGAGAATGAACAAGCAACATCCAGCGCGGTATGGTTTAAACGAATCGTTGACCATTACGCCGTTGACGAAGATGCGCTCATGCCCCAACTGTGCGTACTGGCCGAGCCTAATCAAGAAATCCGCTATAAAATAGAAGCCCAAGCTCGCCTGCTAATCGACAATATCCGCAGCCAAGATGACATCGCCCACGCGGTGGATAAGTTATTACAAGAATACAGCCTCGATAATGAAGAAGGCGTCATTTTAATGTGCTTGGCAGAAGCCTTAATGCGCATTCCGGATGCCGAAACCGCCGATGCTTTAATTCGCGATAAGTTGTCTGAAGCGGAATGGGATGAGCACTTAGGTAAATCTGAATCTATTTTTGTTAACGCATCAACCTGGGGCTTAATGCTCACTGGTAAAGTCATCGGCGTTGGCAATAAAACCAAGACCCCCGCTAATTTATTATCACGGCTTATTAAGCGTGCCGGTGAGCCTGTTATTCGTAGCGCCATGCATCAAGCCATGCGCATTATGGGAAAGCAGTTTGTATTAGGCCGCACCATTGATGAAGCTATAAAAAACAGTAAAAGCTATCGTGCCAAAGGGTATACCTATTCGTTTGATATGCTCGGCGAAGCCGCGTTTACCGATGCCGATGCTAAAACCTATTTTGAATCATACCTGCAAGCGATTCGGGCGCTGGCTAAAAGCGCCACCAGCACCGATACTTGGCGTGCAGATCGCCCTCAGCCGAGTATTTCTATAAAGCTGTCGGCACTCTTTCCACGTTACGAAGAAGCACAGCAAAGTGCTGTGATGGATGAACTTTATCAACGGGTTTTGGCGATTATTAAAGAAGCGCGCCAGCTCAATATTGCGATTACTATCGATGCCGAAGAAGCCGATCGCTTAGAGTTATCATTGCGGTTATTCACCAAGCTGTTTCAGCATCCCGATGTACAAGGCTGGGGATTATTTGGCTTAGTCGTACAAGCCTATTCAAAACGTGCCCTACCCGTTTTGGGCTACCTCACGAGCTTGGCTCGTGAACAAGGTGATGAAATTCCCATTCGTTTGGTTAAAGGCGCTTATTGGGATACCGAAATTAAACACGCGCAGCAATTGGGCTTGGCCGACTATCCGGTTTTTACTCGTAAAGAAAATACCGACGTTTCTTATATGGCCTGCGCACGGTATTTATTAAGTAGCGCCACTAATGGCTGTATTTATCCACAATTTGCCAGCCACAATGCTCATACCGTGGCGGCCGTATCTGAAATGGCGGCCATGAACCCAAACCGTGCCTTCGAATTTCAACGCTTGCATGGCATGGGCGATGCTCTTTACGATACCTTAATCAACGACAGTCATTGTAATGTGCGTATCTATGCTCCCGTAGGGGCGCATAAAGATTTGCTGCCGTACTTAGTGCGTCGTTTATTAGAAAATGGGGCGAACTCTTCGTTTGTGCATCGTTTGGTCGATGCAAAAACCCCTGTCAGTGATTTAATTATCTCGCCCATTGCTCAAGCACAAAGCTATGGTATTTATCGCAATACAAAAATCCCTCGTGCTGGAGAATTATTTACCACCACAGACAAAGGGCAGCGAAAAAACTCTCAAGGTTATAACTTAGCGGTCGAGGCCGAGCGCGAACCTCTGCTCGCCAGTATTAATCATTTTTTGCAGGCTCATTGGTCTTTCGTTCCAGTGATTGGTGGCAAAAAAATGCTTGCAGATCAATGTCCAGATCCCGAAACCCCTTCACTTGAATATCAGCTCATTCATAGTCCGTACGATCATAATAAACCCGTCGGTGATTTACTTTGGGCCACCGCTGAACAAGCTAAACAGGCACTCACCATTGCCGATGACGCGTGGTTCAGCTGGAACCAGACGTCGGTAATTGAACGCGCCGCCTGTTTAGATCGCACGGCAGATTTATTGGAACAACATACCGCCGAATTAATTGCACTCTGTACCCGCGAAGCCGGAAAAACCCTGCAAGATGGTATTGACGAGATTCGAGAAGCCGTAGATTTTTGCCGCTATTACGCGCATCAAGCGCGACTAGAAATGGCATTACCCACGGTTTTACCTGGGCCAACCGGTGAAAGTAATGAACATTATTATGCCGGTCGCGGCACGTTCTTATGCATCAGTCCGTGGAACTTTCCACTGGCGATTTTCTTAGGTCAAATAAGTGCGGCACTGGTAGCGGGAAATTGTGTATTAGCCAAACCTGCCGAGCAAACATCTCTGATTGCCGGTCGTACCATTGAGCTGATGCATCAAGCGGGGATTCCCGCAGAGGTTCTACACTTTATACCCGGTGCGGGTGCCACCATTGGCGATGCACTATTAAGTGATGATCGCGTAGCCGGAATTGTTTTCACGGGGTCAACCGCGACGGCCAAACACATTAATAGAACCCTAGCGCAACGCGAAGGCGCGATTCCGACGTTTATTGCCGAAACTGGGGGCCAAAACGCAATGATTGTGGATTCAACGTCTTTGCCCGAGCAAGTGGTTGCCGATGTCATGGACTCGGCGTTTTCCAGTGCGGGCCAGCGTTGTTCGGCATTGCGTGTGTTATACATTCAAAATGATATTGCTGATCGTATTATTGAATTATTAACCGGCGCTTTGCAGCGCTTTGTGGTGGGCAACCCCGAATACTACAGTACGGATTGCGGCCCCGTGATTGATCAAAAAGCGCAGCAAGGATTAGTCAGCCATTGTGAGTTCTGGCAAGCCCAAGGTAAAAAGTTGATTCAAGCCCCGCACCACGATAGCTTGGAGAATGGTTTTTACGTATTGCCGACTCTGATTGAGATTGATTCGATCAGCGAACTTAGCAAAGAAGAGTTTGGTCCTATTTTGCATATTTGCCGCTTTGAAGCCGACCAGCTCGATACGGTAATTGAGGACATTAACCAAACAGGCTTTGGCTTAACGCTAGGAATTCATAGTCGTAATGAAGCAACTGCGGCTTATATTGAATCTCACGTTCGTATTGGCAACTGCTATGTAAACCGCAACCAAGTAGGCGCAGTAGTTGGCGTACAACCTTTTGGTGGCCGTGGTTTATCAGGCACAGGGCCAAAAGCCGGTGGGCCGAATTATTTAAAACGTTTTGCGACCGAACGCGTGCGTACGATTAATACGACCGCCGTTGGTGGCAATGCGAGTCTTTTATCGCAATAAGCCATTTACTCAAAGAAAAAGCATAACTTTAAAATAAGGAGCACGTCATGAGCGCATCATATTCTGTCGCGATCACCTTCTTCCTTTACCTCGGCCTGATGCTGTGGATTGGGCTATGGGCTTATAAAAAAACCAATAATTTATCAGACTATATTCTCGGTGGCCGAACACTTGGGCCTTGGCCTTCTGCGTTATCGGCTGGGGCTTCTGATATGTCGGGCTGGTTATTATTAGGCATGCCTGGTTATGCTTATGTTGCGGGCTGGGAGGCGTCTTGGTTAGGCTTGGGCTTATTCATGGGGACGTATTTAAACTGGTTAATTGTCGCCCCTCGCTTGCGGGTTTATTCTCAGCTAGCGGGAGACAGCCTGACGCTGCCGCAATACTTTAGTAATCGCTTTAACGACAAAATGGCGATTCGTGTGATCTCAGCGTTTTTCATTTTATTATTTTTCTTGTTCTATACCAGTTCGGGCTTAGTCGCCGGTGGTAAGTTATTTGAATCGGTATTCGGTATGGATTACACCTTAGCGGTTACCGTTGGCACTGTCGCGATTGTGTCTTATACCTTTGTTGGTGGTTTCTTAGCGGTATCTTGGACTGATCTTGTACAAGGTTTGTTAATGGCAGCGGCGTTAATCTTAGTGCCTGTTGCTGCGTTTATGCAGCTAGGTGATGCACCGAGTACCATTTTGGCGACGTCGAATGCTGAGCTATTAGATCCGTTCACTAAGGCCAGTGGTGAAGCATTAGGCTGGATCAGTATTGTGTCTTTATTGGCTTGGGGCTTGGGCTATTTTGGCCAGCCACATATTTTGGCGCGCTTTAAAGCGATTCGCAGTAAAGACGATATTAAGACTGCTCGTCGTATTGCCGTTAGCTGGACATTAATTGGTTTGGTCGGTGCTTTCTTTGTCGGCATCGCAGGTATCGGTTATTTTGAAACACCACTCGCCGATTCAGAAACCGTCTTTATTGCCTTGGTTCAGGCGCTATTTCATCCCTTGGTTGCGGGTATTTTATTAGCCGCTATTTTGGCGGCGATTATGTCGACGGCCGATTCTCAGTTGCTGGTATCGTCTGCCGCTTTGACTGAGGATTTTTATAAATCGTTATTCAATCAAGATGCCTCGCCAGAATCGCTGGTAAAAATTAGTCGTATAGCCGTGGTCGCCATTGCGATCGTGGCCTGGCTGCTGGCGCTTGATCCTGATAGCTCGGTATTAGGTTTGGTCTCTTATGCTTGGGCTGGCTTTGGTGCTGCCTTTGGCCCTGCAATTATTCTGTCGCTATTCTGGGCGCGTATGAATCGCCAAGGGTGCTTAGCGGGTATCTTAATCGGTGGTATTACCGTGGTTGTGTGGAAACAATTAAGCGGAGGCATTTTTGATGTTTATGAAATTGTTCCCGGCTTTATTCTCGCCACTATCGCCATTATTGCGGTCAGCTTAGCCACACCAGAACCTGATCAAGATATACAGTCTATGTTTTCAGAAGCCGAAGAAAGCTAAACAATAAGAGGAAACTAAAAGTCAGTGAAAATAGAGTGCGAGGTTTTTAGCTTCGTACTCTATTTGCGCGGCCATCCTATTTTGAAGCCGCTTTCTTTTCTTTGTCTTTATACGAACAATGCTTTTTAATAGCGCTCTACTTTTACACAGTGCTGCCTTTTACGTATATGGACATACTCAATCTCGCCAACATACTTTCGCTCATCAAAAGTTCGTGTTTACTCGCCATACTTTTCCTCTCGTGGAATGCCCAAGCCGCACAAAGTTGTCATCCACTTTCTGTCGATACGTGTACTCTACCGTTTCCGAGTAACTTTTATACACGCCTCGATGCGAATTCGAGCACTGGCAAGGTCGTCGATTTAAAAGGTAGTTTATTATCGCAAACAGTGGAAGATCAGTTTTTAGATTTTTCTTCAGCTCAGGCGTATCACAATGCCAGTGGCTTTTCTGCCGCAGGGCCGATCATGTTTGAGTTAGTTGATGATTTTGACGAAAACAGCTTACCGTTTGAGGGGGGCAATGCGGTTCTGGTATTCGATCAAGCGTCTGGTTTGCCCTTTCCGATTCGTACTAAAAAATATCACTACGCTGAAGATAATCGCTTTGATGAAACAGCGCATATTATTGAAATTTTCCCCCGTGCTCGTTTCGAATTTGGCCACACGTATACCGCCGTCATTACCAAACAATTACTAGATTTAAATGGCCAGCCTTTTCCAACAGCCCCTGCTTTAGAAGCCTTAATTCGCAAAGACAGCTCATCGGCAGACGCTAATGCCATGAATAATGCTACGACGAATGCTGCTATGACTAATGCTACAACTAGGCCGCTAAAACAACTAGAGCAGTTTGGTATAGCGCCCGAACAGGTTGTCAGTTTTGTTGAATTTACCGTCGCTGATGAAAAATCAAATAACGAACCGTTATTTAATCTGTTAAATAAAATAAGCCAAAAAGATCACCCCATACGCAAGCTCAATGTCACGCAGCTGAATATTTGGCCTTATGCCGCCTCGGTGACAGGGCAAATAAGGATGAATGATTTTCGCAAAGCCAATGGTCAGGTTAACTTCTCTCACGATGCACAAAGCAGCGAAGAGTGGATTAAATTTCTGATGATGATTCCTACCAGTTCCAAGCACGGCAAATCGCCCATTGCGATTTATGGGCATGGTATTGGGGTGATTAAAGAGACCATGTTATTAACCGTCGCGTTCTCTAATGCGATTCGCGGTATTGCCACCATTGCCATTGACCAGCCCAACCATGGCTCTCGGTCGAAGCAAGATGGGGGCAGTATTTTCAAAATTTTAAAGCCCGAAAAGTTCACTCGTGTATCCGGCATGGTAGCGCAATCAACTTTGGATATGGCGGCATTACTGCAAGCCATTCAAACCTCGTTAGCCACATTAGACATTGCACCTTCTGGGAACGCTTGGTGGCATCAACTTTGGTATTCTGGCGGCATCGATACGCCCGATCTTGATGTTGACCGCATTCACTATCAAGGCACGTCTATGGGAGGGGTTTTGGGGACCAGTTTTGTTGCTAGCGCCAAAGGCTTAAAGAGTGCTTTTCTACAGGTGTCTGGCGTCGGTATTAGTAATATTCTCACTCACTCTATTTTGTTTGAGTCGTTCGGGATTGAGGCATTAGGTTTTGAAAGCTTAATTCCTGATAATGCCAGCGCCGGAGAAGCCGCGCTCTTTATGCAACTGCTGCAGCAAGAGTTTAATCGCTCTGATGCCATCAACTTTGCCCATTACATCAAGCACCCTATTCATGGCCGTAGCCCGAGAAAGCTGGTATTGCAGTATGGCTTAGGCGATGAGGTGGTTTTTAATCCGGCGACAGAAGCTTTGGCAGAAATTGTCGACTTGCCACTAATATTGCCCAGCTTACTTGATATCGCGTATCTACGGACCAGTGATGATTATGAAGAGGGCTTTGGTCTAGTACAAAATAAGCCACTGATTCCAACCCGAGGGCTATTGGATAACATATTCGGCCATGCCAGCTTTGTTCGCCCCAAAGCCTTTACCGCGCTTAAATTATGGCTCGAAGAAGTGGTTAACTAATACACAATTTACTCGACCATCCATACACTCTCTACTGGATAATCTTGCCCAAATGCAGTAAAATCGCGCGACTTTTACACTTAAAAGCGCGCTCTTTACTATGCATTGTCCATTCTGCTGTGAACACGATACAAAAGTTATCGATTCTCGCCTTGTCGCTGACGGCCAACAAACTCGCCGTCGCCGCGAATGTCAGGCCTGTGGTGAACGTTTCACCACTTTTGAAACCGCTGAACTGGTCATGCCACGTATCGTCAAACAAGACGGTACCCGCGAACCTTTTAATGAAGATAAGCTTACTGCCGGTATTCACCGTGCACTCGAAAAAAGACCTGTTAGCATCGATAAGGTCGAACAATCTGTAAACCGAATTACCCATAAGTTACGTACACTTGGTGAGCGCGAAATAAAAAGCCTCATTATTGGTGAATTTGTAATGGATGAATTAAGACAACTCGATAAAGTTGCTTATGTGCGTTTTGCCTCGGTTTATCGCAGTTTCCAAGACGTTGATGAGTTTCGCCAAGAGATTGAGCGCATCTCAACTCAGGTGATCGAAAAAACTCAAGAAGATAGCTGATATGGCAAGCGATCAAGAATATATGGCATTGGCCATTCAACTTGCCAAGCAAGGCTTATATACCACCAGCCCGAATCCTCGTGTGGGTTGTGTGCTGGTAAAAAACGATGAAATCATCGGCCAAGGTTTTCACTTTAAAGCGGGCGAAGGTCACGCCGAAGTAAACGCCATTGCTGATGCTAAACAGCGTGGCAATGATACTCAAGGCGCAACGGCTTATGTCACGTTAGAGCCTTGCAGTCACTTTGGTCGTACACCGCCTTGTGCACAAGGCTTGATCGACGCAAACGTCGCGCGTGTTGTCGGCGCAATGACCGACCCCAATCCACAAGTTGCGGGGAATGGTTTTAACATCTTGCGCACGGCGGGTATTGAGGTGGTGGATAACTGCTTAGCGGCTGAATCTGCCAAGCTCAATCCTGGTTTTATTAAGCGTATGAGTATGGCTGGGAAAAACACAGAACCTCTGCCCTACGTTCGCTTAAAGATGGCCACCAGTTTAGATGGCCGTACGGCCATGCAAAGTGGTGAAAGCCAGTGGATTACGGGCCCAGAAGCCCGTGCCGAAGTGCAACGACTTCGCGCTCAAAGCTGTGCCATTATTTGTGGTGCTGATTCGGTTTTGATTGATGATCCGTCGATGAATGTTCGCATTGAAACCGACAGTCGTCAGCCATTACGCGTCATTATTGATAGCCAGCATCGCATTAACGCCGATGCCAATATCTTTACCCACCCTGGCAAGGTGGTAATCGTTAGCCCAGTTGCACCAGAATCAGCCATTACTCGTAATGAGAGTGATGCGTGCTCGGTGAGCTATTTGCAAACAGCGGCGAGTGAGAATAATGACCGACAGCAAGTCGATCTTAAGGACTTGCTAGTAACATTGGCGCGCCAAGGCATTAACGAAGTTTTGATCGAAAGCGGCGCGCAATTAGCCGGTGCTTTTATCGCGCAAGATTTAGTCGATGAATTGGTGTTATTCACCGCACCGACATTATTAGGCAGCGACGCACGACCTGCGTTCACCCTTCCGTTCGAAACCATGGGTCAGCAAATTCGCTGGTCTTGGCAAGACGTGCGAATGGTGGGAAATGACCTAAAATTAGTATTAAAGAGCCAAGTTAGCTCTAAAGAGAAGCCTTAATGTTTACAGGAATTATTGAAGCAGTAGGCCAAGTCGTTGCGAGCCAAAGCAAGCAAGGTGATATTCGCTTACGCATTAATACCGGCAAGATGGACCTTAGCGATGTAAAGCTAGGGGATAGTATCGCGACTAACGGCGTATGTTTGACCGTAGTGGAATTACCGGGTGATGGTTTTTGGGCTGATGTCTCGCAAGAGTCGATCACTCATACCAATATAATGGATTGGAAAAGTGGTAAGTCGGTAAACCTTGAACAAGCGCTGACGTTAGCGACCCGTTTAGGCGGCCACATGGTGACAGGCCATGTAGATGGTTTAGGGACTATTTTGAGCCGCAGCGAAGATGCGCGTTCGGTGCGTTTTAAGATAAAAGCTCCGGCTGAGTTATCGAAGTACATTGCTGCAAAAGGTTCAATCACGGTTGATGGTGTCAGCCTGACGGTCAATGCGATTGAAGATGCCAGCTCTGGTTCAGATAAGGGCGCGACGATTTTTGATTTAAATATCGTTCCTCATACCGTGCAAGAGACAGTGATTAAAGGCTACCAAGTTGGCCACAGCGTTCACTTAGAAGTCGATGTAATCGCGCGTTATTTAGAACGTATGATGCAGCAAACAAACGAACAACCAAAGTCTGGTATCAGCCAAGCGTTTCTGGCACAGAATGGTTTTTGGAAATAATACAAACGGCCTGAACAGCGTAGACCGTATTGATGAAAGATTAGGATGAGTTCAAATGGCTTTAAATAAGATCGAAGAAATTATTGATGATATGCGTCGCGGTAAAATGGTTATCCTTATGGATGACGAAGACCGTGAAAACGAAGGCGATATCATTGTTGCTGCCGAAAAAGTAACGCCAGAGATCATTAACTTTATGGCGACTGAAGCACGTGGCCTTATTTGTTTAACGCTAACGGGCGACCGTTGTGACTTTTTAGGATTACCTGCGATGGTTGCCGGTAACGGTGCTAAATTTGCGACACCTTTTACGGTATCTATTGAAGCGGCTGAAGGCGTGACGACGGGTATTTCTGCTGCCGATCGCGCTAAGACGATTCGTGTTGCCGTTGATAGTAATTCTAAAGCGGATGACATTGTTCAGCCGGGTCATATTTTCCCATTACGTGCTCGCCCTGGTGGTGTGTTAAGCCGTGCGGGTCATACTGAAGCAGGTTGTGATTTAGCCCGCCTTGCAGGCTTAACACCTTCTTCTGCGATTGTTGAAATCATGAATGCCGATGGCACCATGGCACGTCGCCCTGATTTAGAAATTTTTGCGGAAAAGCATGACATTAAAATTGGTACCATCGCGGATTTGATTCACTACCGCATGGCGAATGAAAAGACCGTAGATTCCGTTGCTGGCGAAACCATCAATACAGAATTTGGTGAATTTCAGCTGCACAAATTTGTTGATACGATTCAAGGCGAAACCCACATTGCTTTAACCAAAGGCAATATCAAGGGCGATGTTCCTTGTCTTGTTCGCGTTCAAACCGGTGATTTTTTACGTGATATTTTGGGGGCGGTTAAACCTGATGCTCAGTCTTGGTCTAGCCAAGCAGCACTAAAGAAGATTGCCGAAGAAGGCACTGGTGCATTGGTCATTTTATCCGCAGGCCAGCCTGAAGATATTGCCTCGAGTATCGAACTGTATCTTGGCAATGCTAAGCCGGCTAAAAACCCGAACGTTGATAGTTCAGGAACGTTTTTAACAATTGGGACAGGTTCTCAAATTTTGCGTGAAATTGGCGTGAAAAAAATGCGCCTACTGAGTTCACCTGTTAAGTATGCGGGTATCTCAGGCTTCGATTTAGAAGTAGTGGAATATATTCCTTACGCTGAGTAATGAAACAAAAAATTCTCAGCGTTTTAACGCTGAGAATGTTCAATAGAAATTAGATTAAACAGAAGAGAAAAGAAGATGAGTGTAGAAATTATTGAAGGCGACTTAACCCCTAACGATGGTAAGTACGCAATTGTTGTTGGCCGTTGGAATGCGTTTGTTGTTGAAAGCCTATTAGAAGGCGCGGTTGATTCTTTAACGCGTCACGGCGTTGAACCAGAAAACATTACCGTTGTTCGCTGCCCTGGCGCGATGGAAATTCCATTGGTTGCACAGAAAGTTGCTCAAAGCGGTAAGTACGACGCGATCATCACTTTAGGTGCTGTTATCCGCGGTGGTACACCACACTTTGAATACGTATCGTCAGAATGCACTAAAGGCCTTGGCCAAGTTGCTATGCAGTTCGGCATTCCGGTTTCTTTCGGTGTTTTAACCGTAGATTCAATCGAGCAAGCGATCGAACGTTCTGGCACTAAAGCTGGAAACAAAGGTGAAGAAGCGGCGATGTCTGCCTTCGAAATGGTTAACCTTCTTAACGCACTAGAGGCATAAGTTATGTCTCGTCCTACAGGCACTCAAAAAGCCAGCCCAGCGGCTCGTCGCAAAGCACGTAGCTTTGCCCTGCAAGCCATTTACCAATGGCACATGGCGGGCGCAGATTTAGCAAAAATTGAAGCTGAATTTCGCGCAGATAACGACATGAGCAAAGTGGATCTAGAATACTTCCACGAAATTCTGCATGGAGTGCCACGCGAGTTATCCGCGTTAGATCAAATCATCAAGCCACTATTGGATCGTGATTCTGAAGAAATGACGCCTGTTGAACTTTCTATTCTTCGTTTAGCGACCTACGAAATGATGCACCGCATCGATGTTCCGTATAAAGTTGTTATCAACGAAGCGGTAGAACTTGCAAAATCGTTTGGCGCAACCGACGGTCACAAATACGTGAACGGCGTTGTCGACAAAATTGCTCAGCAAGTGCGTACGGTTGAAGTTAAACAACCTAATGCGAACAGTAAGCCTAAGAAGATCACTCAAAAAACGACTAAGCCTGTATTTAAAGTGCCTTCGGCAAAAATCAGAGCGAAAGGCGGTAAGACTAGCGAAAGTAAAAATACACTTTCGATTAAAAAGTCTTAATTTTTTATGTTTAACCTTAGGTAACGATTGTGCTGACAGAGTTTGAATTAATTAAACACTGTTTTAACTGGCCGCAAAATAATCACAGCATTGTTTGCGCGGTCGGTGATGATGCTTCAATCGTTGAGGTGCCAAGCGGTTACCAGCTGGTACAGAGTATCGATACACAAGTTGCCGATATTCACTTCCCTGCAACAGCACCTGCCCAACTGATTGCACAGCGCGCCTTGCGTTGTGCCATTAGTGATTTAGCGGCAATGGGGGCAAAGCCCCAAGCCTTTCATTTGGCTTTAAGTTTACCCAAGAACACCTCTCAGACTTGGCTAGAATCTTTTAGCGCGGGTTTACGTGCTTGTGCTAATGAGTATTCCATTGATTTGATCGGTGGTGATACAACCTCCAGCCCGACCCTCGTCATTACGATTCAAGTTCAAGGTTTAGTCCCCAGCGGAAAAGCATTAACGCGAAGCAACGCTAACGTCGGTGATCACCTTTGGTTAAGTGACGAAATTGGTAAATCCGCGGCGGCACTAGAAAGCATTTTGGCGAATCCTAAAGCCTTCGTAGAAAATAGACCTGATGTTAGCGATTCAGAACTCGCAGCGGCTTATTATTATCCACAGGCTCAAATAGATTTAGGGCAAAAGCTGATTGGCTTAGCCTCTAGCGCTATGGATATTTCAGACGGACTATTGCAAGACGCATCACATATTGCCAAGGCATCCGGCGTGTGTTTAAACTTTACCACCGCCGATATTCCGATTAGCCAGTCCGCCATAGCTCTGCATGGTACAGACGCAGCATTAGAGTTTGCTCTATGCGGTGGTGATGACTATCAGCTATTATTTAGCGCTCCACGAGGCGTACAAGACGCATTAAATGCCTTGGGCTGCCACTGTGTTGGGCAAGTAGAAAAAAGAAGTTCAGACTGGGTTTTATTAGACGGGCAACCCGTAACCAATAAGATAACAGGCTACCAACACTTTTAACGTAAACGCTACGTAGAAATAGATAGGAAATACTCATGTCAAAATTAGAATCAAACATCGAATTAGAAGCGGCTGCCTTCCGTCGCTTATTAGCTCACCTTGATGAACGCAAAGACGCTCAAAACATTGATCTTATGAACCTTGCAGGGTTCTGCCGTAACTGTTTATCTAAGTGGTACAAAGCGGCTGGCGAAGAGCGTGGCATTGAGATCGAATACGAAGATGCCCGTGAACTGGTTTATGGTATGCCGTATTCTGAGTGGAAAGAAAATCACCAGCAAAAAGCAACACCTGAACAACTAGCACGCTTTAACGAAATTGAAGCCGCTAAAAAGAATGCTAGCGAAGGAAGTAAATAGTGAATCAACTGAACAGTTCAGCGAAGAAACCCGATATTAAGAAAGGACTTTACCGTCATTATAAAGGTGCCGAGTATCAAGTCATTGATCTTGCTCGTCATAGTGAAACCGAAGAATGGTTGGTTGTTTACGAAACTCGTTATGCCGATGAAGCACCGTCCACTTGGGTACGTCCTGCTGATATGTTTGCCGAAACTGTTGAAATTGGTGGTGAAATTATTGCTCGTTTTCAACTTATCGATTAATGTTATCTAAGACCATTAAACTTAATACTTATAAGGGCTGAAATATGGATATTCATTCTTTAATAAAAACAGCAGGACTAGTGAGTATTTATCTTAGTTCTGCTTTTTCGTTTTACGCGCTTGCAGATGTTAACGCTGATACGAATAGCGAAGATCGATTTTGGATTAATCGCGGCCATCAAAACTTAAACAAAGTTGATCATTTTAATGCGGTTTCAGAACAGATATTGGCAGGTCAAGCAGAACCGATAATAAGCCATATTGCATTCCAGAAGCCCGATAACTTTTATCAGCAAGTGGTGCAGCCACAATCGTTAAAAGGCCTTGAAGCAAGCTACCGTAACAATACCCTTACTCTTCACAACTCCCCCCATAAACACGCACTCATCATTAAGGGCCTTGCTCCGTTTAAAGAACGTTCGGCGCACTCTAGGGTCAAAGGTATTTACCTTTTTAATAAAGAACACTACGAACAAGTTTTCACGCCATCGATACACGTTGCAGATCGTTTAGCGGTTGGCATCGATTTAACGGCCAAAGAAGATACGTCGACGATTAGAAAAATTGAAGGGTTTGCCGATTATCACTATTCGTTATTTATGCAGGCGACCTTTATATTTAGCAGTGGTTTAGACGTTAAAACACATTATAAGAGTATTGAATTTAATGCTGAAAATTTCACATTGCCAGACATTAATCTAGCAAAAGAGACATCGATAACATCTTGGGATTTTAATCATAAAGCTTTAACAAAGACGCAGAGAGAAAAGCAAATCAGCCAGGATATTATTTGGCCAGATGACGCCGACAATACTTGGGATTTTGACGAGCATAAATACTTTCAAAAAGGAGATGAAAAAACGGCAGCGGCTTATTTTTACAGCGATGATTTTTTCTTAATTACAGTAGCCGAGGCGCAGCAAAAACCTGGTACTAAACAGCTCAATACTATGGGTGCACCCCTCGTCGTCGAAAACACCCCTGTATTGCTTAACCAGTTCCCAACCTTCTCTACGATTGAGCTTAATCATCTGGGTATTCACTACCGCCTACTCTCGAACATTCACCCCGAAAGTCTTATTTCGATGGTGAAAGGGATTATTAAAGAATAGTCAGTCGATGGGAACAGTCGTCAATAAAAATAAAAACTCCGACTAAACCTTCGCATTCACCTGACAATTAAACGCTAAAACAATACGATCAGTATCGCCAAAGTACGGCATTGCTGCATGCTTCAAATAGGATGGGAAAATAATAATTTGACCTGCTAATGGCGAAAAATCCATAAAGCCATCTGCACTCAAATAGGCCGTGCCCGCATCTTGATAATGATCAGCGCCGTGGCGAGGATCATAAAAGCGATTAACCCCATTACGGCCATCAATGCTACTCTCACCTTCTTGCAGATAGTAAATACCGCACCAAGAACAATTCGGGTGTGAGTGCGTATCGTGATAACCACCGTTCTGAGTTATGTGATACCAAGATTCAACCACATCGACTTGAGCTTGTGCGCCTTCTGGCCAATAAGGTTCATTCACCGCGTGGGCAACCGTACCGATGAGATCTTCGACATGAGCACGAAACTTTTGCAAAGGCTCATACGGCAAGGTTAATAAATTCAGCTCACTTTCAAACAAAGCATGCTTAGCAAATACCGCTACTTCGCTATCAATTTTGCTTACTTGCTGATCTTTAATTTCGTATAGCGCTTTTTGTAATTCAGCCGCTTCTGTTTCGTGACCTGGGTAATGGCTAATGAATAGCTTACTGTCCCACATGGCCATATCTTCGATATAAAATTCGTCTTGCATACATCACCCAACCTAAAAATCTAATATAGCTATTCTAAAACTATTTTAGCCTGATATATAGCGGGCTGAATCAACAACGATAAAAGGTATATAAGAATTAAGGAGGGCCATAAAAAAAGGAAAGTAGAAGAGGAACAAAAAGGACATGATGATCACATCATATCCTTTAAGACGGCAAAGCCGCCTATTGAAGTGTACTCAAGAGTTGCTTAGCGATTGAACTCAATCTGATAAACCGTTGTGGTACCGCTAACTTCATTACCGACAGCAATAAAGTGTTTACCCAATCGCGTAAAGTAATCAATAGATTCTGGCCCTAAGTCGCCCGCGGCTGGATTATAAACACCATTATCACAATCACCTCCATCAACAAGGGTACAAACCGATTCAGTAAAATCGCGGTTATTAATATAAGACTGATAAACGGGAGCCGCTGGTACAGAGACATCATAAACAATAATACCGCCCTGACGCTCAAGACCAATAAAGGCGTATTGCTTACCGTTGATCTCTGCAACTTCTACCGCTTCAGGCTCAGTCCCCTTATCATCACTGCGGTTATCCGCCGTTTCAGCAGGGTCGTTATTATCGTTGGTGACATTGAAGTTCTGACTATCAACTGCAAACACTTTCTTCGCAATATCATCGCCGCTATCAAATACTAACTCAGCCTGCTCATTCCAAATTGAAAAAGAACGACCACCAAAGGTAGTAACATTATCGTTAGCCGAATATTGGTCTTGATCAGCCACCACTTTAATACGCTTAAGCTGATCATTATCATCTAGCGCAGCTTTTAATGGGTGAGAAGCATCAACAGAATCAACGATATCTTTACCCCGTTTTTCATCGGTAAACGAAATACAATCATCTAATTCATTTGCAAATTTAGTCGCGTCTTCATCATCCCCGCCCACTTCATACTCATCACCATCCCAGCTATGCTCAGCAGCTTCACATACCTGCTGGGTTGCTGAATAGATATATTCACGGCCATCACCTTCATTGGCAGAAATAATATACCCTGCACCATCAACACTAAAGCTAGCAATAGTGTCAGGCATGTATAAGCCAACAAGCTGCTCGTAACTCGCGAATTCACCCACGCCATTATCTTTGTTAGAAGCATCTAGCTGATTGCCACTGGCGGCATTCCAACTTTTCTCACCTAAACTTTTTATTGAATCGACGCGAGCAGTTGCGATATCAATAATCGCCATCGCATTATTTTCCTGCAAGGCAACATAGGCTTTCGTATTGTCACTATTTAGCGCCATGTATTCTGGCTCTAAATCTTGTGCGACTGAAGTACCGTCTGGCCCTGCAGTTCTGACACCCATACTCAACTCAGCGTGACGCGCTTGTCCTAGGTTAAAGGCTGCAAATGAAACCTGCTTCACCTCCGCTTTTTCAGCATAGCCTTTCGAGATGTCGACAATCGTAATCGATCCTTCGGGGTCTACGGAATAATCTCCGTTTGGTTCACCTTCATTCGCCGTTAAAATAGTCTGGCCATCGCTACTCAATGTCACCATGTCTGGCAAAGCACCCGCAGAATAGGTTCCCAATAAAGAAAGGTCATCGGAGCGATATAAGGCAATCAACCCGGGGTTTTGTTTTACCTTAGCTTCAATCGCTACAGCCACTAGGCCTTGCTTAGCAGAAACACTGTTCGCTGCACCAATCTCGATACCTGCAGACGTTGCCGCTAAAGATAGATCAATAGTGCCTACTTTAGACGGCGCGCTATTATTGGAACTTAGTTCTAATACATCAATGCTCGCAGCTTGAGAATTAACAACATAAAGATGATCAGAGCACGAGTCGTAACTTACAATTTCTGCCGAAGACGTCGCGAAGTCACTTCCCGAGAAATACGAATCAACCAATGCTAATTGCAATATGCCATCATCGGTCACATCAACAGCCTTATCAACGGCCACACAATTAAGACCAAGCTCGGCTAAAGGCGATTGCGTTTTAAGTGCTTCAGGTGCAGAAGAAGAGGAAGAAGAACCACCGCATGCAGTTAAAGCGGTGCTTAGAATAGCGGTTAACAAAATAGAATTTTGAAATGTCATTTATGAACGTCCAGTAATTTAAAAACTGGTACTATCCTATGAAGGAATTATGACAATAAGATGTCAGTCATTGTATCCTGACGGCATTACAAAAATTTCTTAACATACCAACAGCTGGCTTCTATTTGATAGCCCTGTTCTTTTGCCCATGCTAAGCCAACTTCGACAAGACGTTCTGCTAAGCCTTGGCCCCGTAATGCAAAAGGCACATAAGTATGCGTGAAATCGATCATCAATTCAGAGCCGGTGTGTAATTCATAATCCAGAACACATTCATGAGTATCTTTAGCTAATACAAACCGAGTACGTTCTACCTGATGCTCAATGTCGTATTTTTGTCTCGATTCCATATCACTCCCATTAATCCCCATTAATTCCAATTAGTCCCAATTACGTTTTATAAAACGACTCTCAATGCGACCGCTAATAATACAACGCCTGAGCACTTTTCAATTATATTCATATTTTGGCGCAATTTATCCAACATCAAAGAATGAGATAAAATTAAGGCGACTAAACAGTACCAAAGCGTATCAATACCTGCCACCGTTGCGACCATAATGACACTCTGCTGCCAACCCGCAGCATCATCAACAAACTGACTGAATAATGCCAAAAAGAAGATCGCAAGCTTAGGGTTCAAAAAAGAAATCATTAATCCTTCAGAAAAACTTTGCTTTAAAGAAAGTCCATCATCACCGGCTAACAGCGAAGAGCTCTCGGCTTTCGATACTAACGCCTTGTAGCCTAGCCATACTAAGAATGCAGCACCGAGGTAACGAATAAGATCAAACAACCATGGCGTCTGCTGAATAATAACCGCCAAACCCACGACCGTTGCAATGGCATATAACATAACGCCAAGGCCATGACCGAGACTGGCCACTAAGCCATTTAAGCGTCCTCCTGCGACAGAGTGCTTTAAAATAATAATTAAACTTTGTCCTGGGGTCATTGCGCCCAAGATGCAAAGTAACGCTAATGAAAGCCAAGCAGTTAATTCCATAATGATCTCAGTAAAAATCTGAGCAATAGTACAACATTTAACATCCGCATTCTTTTATATATTGCTCATTGCATATACTATCCGTACCCAAGATCTCACTCCCGGATCGAGACACTAAGTCAAGACACCAATAAAATATGGATATTATTTAGAATGCTAACAATAAAAAAGCTCATTGCCGCTATCGTAATTATTTTGGCGGCCGTTACTGCATTTAATTGGGATAACATCGTTAATCTTAATAAAGTAATCACTCTTTTTGACAAAGATAAAATTGTGCACAACTTTGTTAACATGAATGAATCTTTCCCTAATATCACCATTAAAAGCAATAGCGAACCTTATTACTTCGAATCGGCTCCGCAAGCACTGCCAGAGAGTTTCGAATTTAAAGGTAAGACGGTTTCCGTCAAAGAATTTTTAGAGCGCACGACTACCACAGCACTTGTCGTTCTGAAAGATGAAACCATCACTCATGAATCATATTACCTAGATACCAACGCCGAAGATAAACGCATTTCATGGTCTGTCGCTAAGTCTTTCTTATCGGCCATGGTCGGCGTCGCCGTTGAGCAAGGTAAAATTAAAAGTTTAAACGATCTTGTTACCGACTATGCCCCTTCCTTAAAAGGCAGTGGCTACGATGGCGTAACCATTAAAAACATTCTACAGATGTCGAGTGGCGTTAAATTTAACGAAGATTATAAAGACTTCTTTTCAGACATTAACCGCATGGGTCGTTTGTTAGCGTTAGGCGGTTCATTTGATGAATTCGCAGCCAGTTTGGTCGCCGAAAGAGAACAAGGTATTTATCTGCATTACGTCAGCATCGATACCCACGTTTTGGGCATGGTACTTCGTGGTGCAACGGGTGAGAGCATTGTTGATTACTTCACCGAGCATTTATGGAATAAAATTCATCCAGAAGCCGATACCTACTTTTTAACCGATGAACTAGGTGAGCCAATGGTATTGGGTGGCTTAAACATGCGAGCATTAGACTATCTGAAGTTTGGTAAGTTATATCGCGATAATGGCCGCTGGAACGGTGAACAGGTTATTCCCGAGTCATGGGTTAAGGCCTCGGTAACTCCTGATGCTCCGCACCTGATGCCGGGTAAAAGAGATAACGCTGATATCGACCTAGGCTATGGCTATCAGTGGTGGTTACCGGTTGATGCTGATCAAGAGTTTATGGCACTGGGTATTTATGATCAGTTTATCTATGTGGATAAAAAATCGAACATCGTTATCGTTAAAAATTCGGCCAATATCGACTTCACTGATAATAACTTTGAGTCGGGCCATGAAAGTGCTGAATTCTTTAGAGCGGTTATTAAATCATTGAGTAAGTAAGAATTAAACCAGTACTTTTTTCTTAATTTTTGCTTGGAATTTAGCCGTAGCTAATGAGTTCGTTTGAATTTGTTTATTAAATACTATTTAATACGCGCCCTAATAAGGAATGTTAGGGTAATCACATTACTAGCCTATTAATACAGGTGATTGAGAGTGGTTATCCATATTGAATACAAACAGGACGTGAAAATGAAACCACTTTTCTTACCAATTGCTTTAGCCACTTCGACTTTATTAACCGCCTGTATGGGGTCGGACTCTGGTTCAAAGAAAGATTCTCAAGTCGATGCAGGGCTTGAAAATAATACTAAAACCCAAGTCGTCTCTACCGAAAGCCATAATATTTATGTTCCCTCTGGTATGGATGATATTACCATTGGTGATGAATACTTAAATGGGCACGTTTTTGGTGCCGGATCGAGTCTTGGTGATGCATCATCACTACTGAAAGAGTCTGAAGAAACTGAAGAGAAAAAAGCATCTATTCAGGCATTTGCGGTGTCACAAGAAAGTCCTAAAGTTATTTCTTTAGGAAATCGAGACCTAGTTTCTTTTGCTGCTGCCCGCGACGCTTCTTCTATAGAAAGTAAGGCACAAGACATCATCGAAAACATAGAAGATGTGTTAAGTGATTTCGGTACAACATCCAGTATCTTCAAACAGAACTTAGCCTCGACTAACGAAATTGTAACAGGCTATATCTTTGAAACGGATACTGAAACAACCGCGACGGATATTGTTAATAAAATCCTTGGTGGTGCAGCACTCTCGCCTGATGCAGATGATAATGAGCTCGATAACCCTGCAGAGTCATTAGAAGATGAATTAACGTCTCAAAAATTTGAAGTTTTCATTGGGGTTCTTTTTGTACCGAGTAGTGATTTTGAAGAGAGCATTTCGGAAGAGAACATTTCGGAAGAAAGAATGTTTGCAGCCAATGTAACAACCGGAACCGACAAGGTTGTTATCCTCGGCGCAGTTGTTCCAACAGAACTTGCTCCTGCTTACTCGGGCCTATCAAAAGGTGTTGCTAGTACCTCTAACATTGGCGCGAAGGGAGCAGCACCAACGACCACTTCTGAAACTTTCACCATTCCACAAGAAACGCCTAAAGTTGACTTCCTGTTTGTGATCGATAATTCAGGAAGCATGTCGGATGATCAAGCTACTATTAGTAATGCCGCTGATACGTTTTTCAAAACAATTTCTGGCCAAACTCTAGATTACAGATTAGCGACCATCACTACCGACTCAAGCGAACTTAGAGATAGTAGTGAAGACGGTGGATTTACGTCCTCAGAAGATGAATTCAAACTCGACGTAAAACCAGGTACTTACGGCAGCGCAACAGAAACTGGGATTTACTTTGCTGAAGAAGCGCTTAAAGATGCAAGCAAGGGCGATGATTCAACAGGAACGGTTATTGACGAAGGCTATCCTCGCGCAGGCGCCGCTTTATCTATCATCATGTTTACGGATGAGCCTGATTTTTATAACGATATCTCATCTCGAAATTCTGGTACAACCTTTGATGCGGCCGATAATTTATTCATTGACCGCAACTACCAGGTGTATGGCATTCTTAATGAGTACCGAAGTGAGAGCCGCGACGATGGCTATGTCGATTTAATTAACAATACCAATGGCTCTTATGCCGATATTAGAAACCTACAAGCTCTTGAAAGAATTATGGAGCAAATGGCTTTAGAATCCAGTACGGCTAGCTCGCCTGTTAAGCTAACTAAAACGCCTATTTCTACCTCATTACAAGTAACTAAGAATGGCTCACCCGTGGTTAAAAATGCCGATAACGGCTGGCAGTATAACGAAGGTAATAAAACACTTTCGTTCTACGGAGACGCCAGCTTATCGCCTAACGATGACGTAAAAGTAAATTATCTTTATATGTCTGAAGAGTCAGAATAAGTAAAATCATAAAGAAATAAACGCTCAACAAAAAAGCCCAATGAGTCTCCCATATTAGGAACACTCATTGGGCTTTTTTATGCGATCAACATTTTTTTCATTAAAAATATTCGTCAACATTGTCCATCAACACTGTCCGTCAACATTGAATACTGCCACTCTCTTCCAACCTTCTCTCGCTGAAAAACACCTAACTCCGTCAACCCATTTAGAACCGACGCCGCAGTATTGTACGAACAATCCACCATTGTCTGAACCCAAGCCGCATTGACTGTTTTTATACCTATATTGTGCACTAGAATAATAACTGCTCGCTGCTTTTCATTGGTTTGTTTATAAAGTGTTGAAGATTCAAATTGCTGTTTGAAGTTTTGATAGCGATCAACCAGTACCGAGAAATCCTGCAAGAACTGATCAATCGCCCTGCTAGCAACCTTGCTCTGGTAATCAATAAAATACGTCATATCCATATTATCCGTTTCAGTATGAATATAACTTTTGCCATACTTCACCGGTGCTTCATTCAACAACGCACTAATAGAAATATAACGAAATGCGTGATACCCATACTTAAACATCGTCCAATAAAAAAGCGCTCGCGCTAAGCGCCCATTACCATCATGAAATGGATGTTCAAAGCCAATAGCAAAATGTAAAGACGTTGCAATGACAAAAGCAGAACAGCTAGGGCTCGGTTCAATCGTATTAAACCAGTCAGCAACAAACTCTAAGCGCGACTCCAATTCTTGAGCCAACGGCGGGGTATGCACGACATCACCCGCAGCATCCACGACGACAACATCATCAGTTTGGCGTAACCTTCCTGGTTGGTATTGTTTGTCATTGATATCACTCATGCCAACATGATGCAGCTGCTTAATCAGATCTAAAGAAAGTGGCTGATCTTTTTCAGCCCATGCTGCTTGCATTAAACGAAAATTCCCCAGAATCATTTTTTCTGACACGCTTTCTGGTTTGCGACTATTCAACAAAAAATCACGCGCGACTCTTGTCGTTGTTGCAGCGCCTTCTAGCTGACTACTACTAATAGCTTCGTCTTTAACAAGATTCTCGAGCACATTCTTGAAACTCCCCCTTTCAACATCGCCCTCACCTAGCTGATGAGCCATCCACTCTAACGAAGCAAGTGAAGTATGACGCTCGATAGCGATATTAGCTTCTTGGATAGTAGGACTAATAAAATACTTAAGCGAAGACAAAGAGGCATTAACCGGTGCCAATTTTGTTAACCGAGCCTGTCTAGAATCGCGTACAACAGACCATGCGAGCTGCGGATCTAACGCACTAGGAAAACGACGATATAACTCATTAAACGGCAAGTAGCGCCCTTTCTTATCCACAGGATTGTGCAGATCCATATAAGCCGATAATAGCTCTGGTTGAGCCTTAGCTATTTCAATAAAGGGATTTTTTGAGACTTGAGGTGGTTTTTTCACTGTTATAACTCAAAAATAGAAATAATTGAGTTAAGTAATAGCATAATCTCATCTATAACTCAATTTTGTCTGTTTTTGAGATATCGTTTTTTAAATAGAAAGTGAACACCCACAAAAAAAGCCCAATGAACCTCCCTTATTAGGAACACTCATTGGGCTTTTTTATAACCAACTAATCGCTAGTCTTTCTAGCTAGTCTTTCTTAGCAATTTCAACCATATCCACATTCTGGAATCCGCGCGGTAGTTTATTACCACGGCGGCCACGCTCACCAAAGTAGTGTTCTAAATCAGAGAACTTCAGTTTGGTATGACGCTTACCGGAATGCACTAACAAGGTATCGGTTTCGTTAAAGGCAACCGCTGCGATCATTAGCTCTTCACGGCTGCTTGCGCGTGGCCCTGGAATGCTAATCATCTTGTTTCCTTTACCACGACCCATTACAGGAAGATCGGCGGCTGGGAATACCAACATGCGGCCTTCGTTACTGATCGCGGCGATCCATGCTTTCTCTATACTCTCAACCTTTGCTGGGGGTAATACCTTGGCATTGGTCGGCACCGTCAACATCGCTTTACCGGCTTTGTTTTTGGTTTGAATGTCTTTTAGCTGGGTAATAAAACCATAACCCGCGTCGGTGGCCATTAGGTAATGATCTTCATCTGGCCCCATCACTAAGCCTTTAAAGCCCATGCCCGCAGGAACGGTTAAACGGCCCGATAACGGCTCGCCCTGCCCTCGCGCTGACGGCAGAGTATGGCTTTGCACAGAATAGGCTCGCCCTCCGTCGTCAATGAAAATGGCATTCTGATTACTCTTACCTTTGCACGCTAATAAGAACTTATCGCCGGATTTATAACTTAAGCCTTCAACGTCTACGTCGTGGCCTTTGGCGGCACGAACCCAACCTTTATCAGAAATCACAACCGTGACTGGATCGCTGCCTAACAAATCAGTTTCAGAGAATGCCTTGGACTCACCACGGGCAACCACTGGCGAGCGTCGATCGTCACCAAACAATTCGGCATCGGCGGCGAGCTCTTTTTTGATTAATGTTTTCAAACGACGATCGCTGCCTAGAATTTTTTCTAAGTGGTCACGTTCTTTTTCTAATTCGTCTTGTTCGCCACGAATTTTCATCTCTTCTAATTTAGCAAGATGACGAAGTTTCAATTCTAAAATTGATTCCGCTTGAATCTCACTTAAACCAAAGCGATCCATGAATACAACTTTTGGTTTTTCTTCGGTGCGAATAATTTCGATCACTTCATCGATGTTTAAAAACGCAACCATCAAACCTTGTAAGATGTGCAAACGCGCCAGCACTTTATCAAGACGGTGCTGCAAACGACGGCGAACAGTTTGAGTACGGAACTCTAACCATTCAACCAATAACATGCGTAAATCTTTTACTTGTGGTCGACCGTCTAGACCGATCACATTCATGTTCACACGATAGCTGCGTTCTAAATCAGTCGTCGCGAACAAGTGCGCCATTAAGGCTTCAACATCAACACGGTTCGACTTAGGAATAATCACTAAGCGCGTTGGATTTTCGTGATCAGATTCGTCACGTAAATCGGTAACCAACGGTAATTTTTTCGCCGTCATTTGCGCAGCAATTTGTTCTAATATTTTAGAACCCGATGCTTGGTGCGGCAAAGCGGTAATTACAATATCGCCATCTTCCATTTCATAAACCGCACGCATTTTGATCGAGCCTTTGCCCGTGCGATACATTTTTTTAATTTCAGATTTTGGCGTAATGATTTCAGCGTCAGTCGGAAAGTCTGGTGCTTGAATGTGTTCAAGTACCGCGTCGATATCGGCTTTCGGTTCATCTAATAAATGAATACACGCACTGGCTACTTCACGTAGGTTATGTGGCGGAACATCCGTTGCCATACCCACCGCAATACCGGTTGTACCGTTTAATAATAAGTTTGGTAAACGCGCTGGAAGAACACAAGGTTCGTCCATTGTGCCATCAAAGTTTGGCTGCCAATCAACCGTACCTTGGCCCAATTCTGATAATAAAGAATCGGCATACTTGGCTAATTTTGCTTCGGTATAACGCATGGCCGCGAATGATTTAGGATCATCGGGCGCACCCCAGTTACCTTGGCCGTCAACTAACGGGTAGCGATACGAGAACGGCTGCGCCATTAATACCATCGCTTCATAACAGGCACTGTCACCGTGCGGGTGATATTTACCCAATACGTCACCGACGGTACGTGCGGATTTTTTATGCTTGGCGGTGGACTTTAAACCCAGCTCGCTCATCGCATAAACAATACGACGTTGAACTGGTTTTAAACCATCGCCAATATGTGGCAAGGCGCGATCAAGAATCACGTACATTGAATAATTTAAGTACGCACTCTCGGTATAATCTTTTAACGTTTGGCGTTCTATGCCATCGTCTAGGTAGCTGCTTGAACTGCCAGACTCATCAATAATATCTGTCATATCTGTTGCCTAATTGAGCTCAGTCCTTAATTAATTTCAGCCTTGTTGCCGCTATCTTCTAACCAGTTTTTACGATCGCCAGCACGTTTTTTCGATAACAACATATCCATCATTTCCATCGTGCCATCACCATCATTTAACGACAGTTGCACAAGGCGACGGGTATTCGGATCCATAGTGGTTTCGCGCAACTGAAGTGGGTTCATTTCACCCAGCCCTTTAAATCGTTGCACGTTTGGCTTACCCCGTTTTTTCTCAGCTTGAAGACGCTCTAAAATTCCGTTCTTTTCCGCTTCGTCTAACGCGTAAAAAACCTCTTTACCAATATCGATACGATACAAAGGTGGCATTGCTACATAGACGTGGCCTTGCTCTACCAATAAACGGAAGTGACGTACAAACAACGCACACAACAATGTGGCAATGTGCAGACCATCCGAGTCGGCATCGGCTAAGATACAAACCTTGCCATAACGCAGGCTATCTAAGTTTTCTGCTGCAGGATCAATGTCCAAAGCCACGGCAATGTTATGAATTTCTTCAGAACTTAAAATCTGACCGGAGTCGACTTCCCACGTATTTAAGATTTTACCTCGTAGCGGCATAATCGCTTGGAAAACACGATCTCGTGCTTGCTTGGCTGAACCCCCAGCAGAGTCCCCTTCCACCAAGAAAATCTCGGTACGATCAGAATCTTGGCTGGTACAATCCGCCAACTTACCCGGCAGTGCTGGGCCTTGAGTAATCTTTTTACGCGATACTTTTTTCGCTTTACGTAAACGATTTTGCGCACTGGCAATCGCCATTTCTGCAAGCAGTTCAGCATCGTTAGTATGTTCGTTCAACCACAAACCAAACGCATCTTTAGTAACGCCAGAAACAAATGCCGACGCTTCACGAGAAGACAAACGTTCTTTGGTTTGACCCGAGAATTGAGGATCGGCTAATTTCGCAGAAAGAACATACGAACAGCGATCCCAAATATCATCCGGCGTTAACTTCACACCACGGGGTAATAAATTACGGAATTCACAAAACTCACGAATTGCATCCAATAGACCCGAACGGAAACCGTTAACGTGTGTTCCACCTTGTGCGGTAGGAATTAAGTTCACGTAACTTTCTTGAATGCATTCGCCACCTTCTGGCAACCAGAATACCGCCCAATCAGCCGCTTCCGTTTTACCCTGCATGGAACCGGTAAAAGGTTCTTTCGGTAAAACGTCTAAACCCGCACCATGAATCTTTAAATAGTCGGTTAAACCATCTTCGTAATACCACTCGGCATTATCTTCTGGGTTCGGCGCTTTAAAGGTAATTTTTAACCCAGGACACAAAACCGCCTTCGCACGTAGATTGTGCTTAAGGCGAGGGATCGAAAACTTAGGAGAATCAAAATACTTAGGGTCTGGCTTAAAGCGAACACTGGTACCCGAGCGTTTTTTACCGCAGGTATCAATGACTTCTAATTCCAGCGCTTTATCACCGTTTTGGAAACCAATACGACTAACTTCACCGTTACGCCAAATCTTAACTTCTAGTAAAGTCGATAGCGCGTTTACTACCGAGATACCCACACCGTGCAAACCACCCGAAAACTGATAGTTGTCGTTGGTAAACTTACCACCGGCGTGCAGCTTGGTTAAAATAAGCTCAACCCCCGACACCCCATGCTCTGGGTGAATATCAGTCGGCATACCACGGCCATTATCGACGGTAGTTAATGAGCCATCGTCATGCACTGTGACAGTAATCTCAGACGCGTGACCCGCTAAGGCCTCATCCACCGAGTTATCGATCACTTCTTGCGCTAAATGGTTTGGACGGGTTGTATCGGTGTACATCCCAGGGCGTTTGCGCACAGGATCAAGGCCACTTAAGACCTCGATCGACTGAGCGTTATATTCTTTATTCGCCATTAATACCTTTATCCCCTGATATTGATTTCACGGACACAATTTTGACTCCAGTATACTGAGGACATCGATAATTCCTAGATCAAAAATAGAAATGCTTGAGATTCATAGGGTTAAACCCCTGTATAGAGACATTTGGCACAGGATTACCAAATGAATGTACAAATAATAATCACCATCACGCCATCCATTTAGCCTGCATTGCTCTTTTCTAAATAGTTAAGCTATCAAGCGGGCTATTGGTACCCGCGAAATGCTGGCCTAAAACATGGGTGTAAATTTGCGTAGTGGATACATCACTGTGACCTAACAGCTCTTGTACTGTACGTATATCACGGCCCGCGCGTAATAGCTCGGTTGCAAAACTGTGACGAAAAGTATGACACAAATTATTCGGGAGATAATTTGAACAACCGAAGGTTGGCCCGTAGGGTAAATTACAGGACGTAATTTATAGTTTATCTTTTTTGTATTCAACCCTGCTTCTGCCACGGCTTTCTTTAATGCTTTTCTAGGGACTGAATCGTGCAGATGGTGACGACATACTTTGCCAGTGATCGGATGCTGGCAAATAGTCGTCGAAGGAAATATAAACATCCAAGCAGGTTGGCGATAAGCATTGGGGTATTTCTTGCCGAGCATGTGAGGTAATGAAGGACCAATTCCTCTTTTATTATCTAGAGCTTGTAGCTTCGTGGCATCTTGAATCAACTCTTTTAAAGAACTGTACAATAAAGGACTAAGAATTGTCTTTCTATCTTTCCCTCCCTTGCCGTCATGAACAATGATGCTGGAGTGGTCAAACGCAAGATCTTTTATACGTAAGCGAAGACACTCTGTGATGCGTAAACCCGAGCCGTAGAGTAATGAAAAGATAATACGATCACGCTGAGACAACTGTTTGAGTATGGTCTGAACTTCCTGTTGAGATATTACGATAGGAATCTTGCGCTGCCTCTTTGCATAATTAAAACCTATATCGCCTAAGGGCTGATTTAAAAATTGATTATATAAAAAAGCGAGCGCGTTCAATGCGGTTTTCTGCGTATTGATCGCCACATCTCGGCTATTGGATAGATATGATAAAAATTGCACAACGTGATCTGAAGTCAGATTCATCGGGTGTTGGCGATTATGGAAACGGATGTAGTCTCTAATCCAATAAAGGTATGTTTTCTCTGTGCGCAAACTATAACCACGCATACGCATATTTTGCTGAAGTTGCTGCATGAAAGGGCTTCGTAATTGCATAATCAGGCCTCCATAGATACTCAGAATGTGTATTTTAGCTGCATTTTAATTAGCTGTATATACATACAGTTGATATTTAAAGAGTAGGACAATCCATGCGCGTTTGCACAGAAAAAATGTAACCAATGCGCGTTTGTACTGGCACCCTATTAAAAAATGTAGCAAAATCAGTGCATTATAAATACAAGCCCTGACATAACGAGACCCTCGTTATTTAGGTAAATGCGCATGCGCGTATTTCTGTAATGGAAAGATGAATCTTGGAAATGGACTTTAAAAATTACCAAATAAAATCAAATAGTTACCACGATTCACTGAGCTCTTTTACAGAAGAGTCACTTCCGTGCAAACGCGCATGCCTACGATTAAAATGTTAAGTGAATGTCTTAATAAGGAGATAGCGTGGCTTGGATATATTTGATACTTGCAGGTTTATTTGAA
>CAJXUD010000017.1 GCA_913061415.1 uncultured Oleispira sp.
TCGTCAAGCTCTTATTCTAAAAACCCTAACAGGTCTGCCTGTTAGGGTTTTTTTTTGCCTGGAGAAAATGCTAGCGCGTTCTGTAAGCTTATCCCTACTCAAAACGAGCGCTTTCAAACGAGCTATGTCATAATTAACGTAATAATTATTCCCAGCTCTGAGCGGATTCCTCAGGGTGTGCAGCTTGAAATAGTGGAGCCTTAAATGAGCCAAGATAACTTAATCATATTTGATACGACTATGCGTGATGGCGAGCAAAGCCCTGGCGCTTCTATGACAAAAAATGAAAAAATTCGTATCGGTAAAGCCCTCGAAAAGATGAAGGTAGATGTTATCGAAGCGGGTTTTGCAGCAGCGAGCCCTGGTGACTTTGAGTCGATTCAGGCGGTTGCTGAGAACGTTAAGTTCAGCACTATTTGTAGTTTAGCTCGTGCTGTTGATCGCGATATTGAACATGCGGCAGAAGCTCTTAAGAAGGCAGAGCGTGCTCGTATTCATACCTTTATTGCTACTTCTCCTATTCATATGCAGCATAAGCTTCGCATGGAGCCCGATCAGGTTATCGAGCGTGCTGTTTATGCGGTTAAAAAAGCCCGTAATTTTGTAGAAGATGTTGAGTTTTCTTGTGAGGATGCTGGTCGTTCCGAAATCGATTTTTTATGTCGAATTATCGAAGCTGCGATCAACGCAGGTGCTCGCACAATTAACATTCCAGATACGGTTGGTTATGCTATCCCATCAGAATTTGGCGCAACGATTAAGACGTTAATTGAGCGTATACCAAATGCCGATAAAGCTATCTTCTCTGTGCATTGCCATAACGATCTAGGTTTAGCCGTTGCTAACTCCTTAGCCGCTGTTACGAATGGTGCGCGTCAGGTTGAATGTACAATTAACGGCTTGGGTGAGCGTGCGGGTAATGCATCGTTAGAAGAGTTGGTAATGGCGACTCGTACTCGTCAAGATTTCTTCAATATCAGTACCGGAATTGATGCGACTCAGATTGTTCCGACTTCGCGTTTGGTTTCTTCTATTACAGGGTTTCCTGTTCAGCCTAACAAGGCCATTGTAGGTGCTAATGCATTTGCACATGAATCAGGCATTCACCAAGATGGTGTTTTAAAGCATCGTGAAACCTATGAAATCATGAAGGCAGAAGATGTTGGCTGGGGCGCAAATAAGATGATTATGGGTAAGCACTCGGGTCGTGCTGCATTCCGTAGTCGTTTGGAAGAGCTTGATGTGAAATTTGCTACCGATGAAGCTTTGAATAATGCCTTTGCTCGTTTCAAAGAGCTAGCAGACAAGAAGCATGAAATCTTTGACGAAGATTTGCAGGCATTGGTTTCCGAGAGTATTGCAAAAACAGCCGTTGAGCGTTTTAAATTAGTCTCTTTATGTGCCAACAGTCAGACGGGTGAAACCCCTACGTCTGAAGTTGTTTTGAATATGGACGGTGCAGAGAAAAAAGCTAAAGCAGATGGCAGCGGCCCTGTTGATGCGGCGTTTAAAGCGATTGAAGAAATTATTAATTCAAAAGCAACTCTACAGTTATACACCGTTAACGCGATTACTGAAGGTACCGATTCCCAGGGAGAGGTAACTGTACGTTTAGAGAAGGGTGGTCGCATTGTTAATGGTAGTGGTGCCGATACGGATATTGTTATTGCCTCGGCGAAAGCTTATATCTGTGCCTTAAACATGTTGATGGATGATAAAGCTCGTCAGCATCCGCAAACAGAAGGTGTGTAAGCTAATCGCTTATTTTGTAAAAATGATGAAGCTATGTTAGAACAGCAGCGTATTGAATATTTAAAGGCAATGGGTATCCAGTTATGGATGCCTCGACACGCCTTGGATAATGCTGCTGAATCGAACTGGTTGGCAGGCTCTGAAGTTGCCAATGCTTCTTTGGAAGCTAGCGGAAGTGTTCCAGTTAAAGCTGGGCATGCTGCCGACCTGTTGGCTGGAATGGGGTTGACGAATACTGCTTCAGACAAGCCTGTTGTTTCCGAACTCGCCTCTACTCAGAATACTGAGCGTGAGCAACCTGAGTCCAGAGTAAGTGTTTCTAATAATACAAATGAATCGCAACATTCTATTAGCAGTACTGAAAGCATTAGTGATCATGGTGTTGATACACCGACTTCAGGCCTGACGGTTCCAAACTTTGAATTACACTTCGCGTTATGGCCTTGTGGTATTTTGTGGGTTTCGGGCCAAGCGTTTGCACCTCAAGATCATGGTTTTCAAACGGCTGTGAGTTATTCATTGCTAGGAAGCGCTGCGCCTCAGGCCAGTTATTCGCAGTTTAAGTGGCCTTACATCGATGGTAGCGATGAAGACCAGACCATGCCGGTTGCCTTAAGAGCATTAACCGCTCAGTGGGAATTTATGAGTAGCCAAGGCGCTCGTGGCTGGGTTGCGATGGATTCTTCAAGCCAGTTGTGGCTAGAGAAAGTTGCCTCGAAAGCCTTGTTTTCAGTGAATGATCGAAATGAACTCTACAGTGTGGCAGGTAAGAAAAGCCTTTGGCATGCACTTCAAACACTTTCTAAGAAATCTATATCCTAATTTATGTCCATTCGATTAATGCAAAAAAGCGATCTTGATGCGGTAATGATCAATGAGCGTTTAGCGTATGATTTTCCGTGCTCGGCATCCATTATGGCGAATAATCAAAAGCGATATTATTGCATCGTTTTTGAAGCGCCTGCTGAGGGTAGTCAGCCCGCAGAAATATTGGGCCATGCAATATTGAGTACGGTAGCAGATGAAGCTAGCGTCATTAATATTGCAGTATCACCAAAGGCTCAAAGACAGCGCATTGGTTATCAATTAATGGAAGATATTCTTGCTTATGCTGGCAGTAAAAATTGCGTTGAGGTTTTTTTAGAGGTTCGAGAATCGAATCGACCAGCTTTTACTATGTACCATCAGTTTGGCTTTAATGAAGTGGGTGTTCGTCGTAATTATTATCCGAGTAAGCAAGGTAGTGAAGATGCAATTTTATTGGCGTGTTACCTCTAATTCTTTTATCGGTACTTCCAATTATGGAAAACAAACACTGATTAAGGCCGAATAGGATGCTTCTGCAGCTTTCTTTGTAAGGTTCTGCGGTGCATGCCTAATGCGCGTGCTGTTGAGGATATGTTGCCCTCGTTTTCTAATAAAACTCTTTGTATATGCTCCCATTCAAGTCTTTCTACTGACATTGGCTCTTCTGCTATTTCTACCGACATTTCTTCATTGGCATCTTCAAATGCTGTTAATAGCTCTTTCACTGTAGCGGGCTTATGAAGATAGTTAAACGCTCCCTGCTTAATCGCTTCAACGGCTGTAGATATGCTGGCAAAACCGGTGAGTACGACAATTTTAGATTGATGGCTGAGTTCTCTAAGCCTAGGCAGCAGCGCTAGACCAGAATCTTGGCCTAAGCGCAGATCTAAACTAATCCAGTCATATGTTCCGGTGGATAATTGTTGTATGGCGTCTTCCGGATTTGTAGCGTAGCTAGCTGAATGGCCAAGACGTTCCAAGCTTCGCCCCAGAACTTGTGCAAAGCGCTCCTCATCATCAATGATAAGAATTTTCTTGTAAGACGTTACTGTATTCATTAGCCGTTACTCGCGAAAGGAAGTTGGATTATACAGCTAGTTGAGCCATCTCTATTGGCTATTAGATGAACCTGGCCATCAAATTGCTCAATACTTGCATTGCTGAGATAAAGGCCTAGACCAATGCCATGCTTTTTATTACTAGAAAATAAATGGTGCTGTTGCAAATGCTGTGACGCCTGAGTATCGGGCTGGTGTATTGTCAGTGTCCATAACTCATCGATCACTTCGCTTGATATTTCAATCGTCTCATTTCCAGCCTGAGTCGCATTATCTAACAAGTTAAGGATGGCCTGGTCTAATAGCGGTGACTTACGGAGGTAGGCCTGATGTTCAAGCCCTGCGTTTAGCCAAAGCGCATTCGGCTGACTTAAGCGCCAGCGGTGCAATAGTGACGCTAGCCAGTTATTAGCATTAATGTTCTCAGGTTCGTTATGTATATTTCGGCCCGCAAGCGCTAATCGCTGAAGTGACTGGCGACATATCATGACTTGCTGATGTAGTAGTTCGGTATCATTTTCATTCAGTGGGAGCTTATGTTCAATGGCATCATTTAAAATCATTTCCATTGTCATCAGCGGCGTCCCCATTTCGTGTGCCGTGCCAGCAGCGAGTGTGGCGATGCCAATTAATTGCTCATTTTTAAGTTGCTTCTCTCTAAGCTCTGTTAACTGTTGGCGTTTTTTGGTGGTTGCTTGCATGAGCGCAGGGATGAGTAAGCTCAGAGTGATAGCACTGACTAAAAAGGTTATCCACATGCCTGCGAGATGCCAGTCTAAGAAACTTTGCTGCCCTGTTTGGCTGGCTAAGTGGTGGCTGGAAATGCTCAACTGAAGCGGCTGGTAGAATTGCGTCAAAATGCTGTAATCCAAGATGCAGGTTATCGCAATAAGCCAGACCCATAAGCGGTTTAAATTGTAAGCTGCAAAGACGATCAATATCAGGAAGTAGGAAATTAGAGGATTACTAGCTCCGCCAGTGAAAAATAAAAATAGGGTTAATATCTGGCATTCAAATAGTAAATGAATCACCAGATGAATAGGTTGTATCCCTCGTTGGCTATGGTAAATCCCCACTGCTAACAGGGGGGCGTAACAGCTTATTGCGATCCATGCGATGAGATCAACTTGGGTATGGTTCAGACTAAGATAGATTAGCAGTATGAGTAATAAAGTGGTTATAGCGAAGCGCAGGTAAGTCAGACGAGTAATCACGAACGTGAGATTACTATTGGGTGTGTGAAGCGCTGTATTCTGCATAAATTACATCAATCTCAAAGGTGTTCCTTCTATTATACGGTGATGCTGCTGCTCTGCATATTGGTGAGTTTGATCCATGTCATGAGAGGTTGTTAGTGGACGTCATGAATGCAAAGCAAGCTATTTGGGTGGCCGCGAAGTGCGGGTGCTGCTTTCTGATATTATAAATTACTTAAAGATAACAAAAGACTGTCGATTGTTTGCTCATAAAAATGCGGTGTCGGCCAGTATTCTGTATAATGCCGATTTTGATCCAAATCATAGGCTAAACGCAAAATGAGTCAGTTTGCAGAAGAAGTTGGAAAACGTCGCACATTCGGCATTATTTCCCACCCTGATGCGGGTAAAACCACCATCACCGAGAAACTTTTATTATTAGGTAATGCTATTCAATTAGCGGGCACGGTGAAGGGTAAAAAGACTGGCCGCATGGCGACATCCGATTGGATGAAGATGGAGCAGGATCGAGGTATTTCGATCACAACCTCCGTTATGCAATTTCCCTACAAAGACCGAATGGTTAATCTACTCGATACCCCGGGGCACGAAGACTTCTCGGAAGATACTTATCGAACTCTAACCGCTGTTGATTCCGTATTAATGGTAATCGATGGCGCGAAGGGTGTAGAAGATCGTACGATTAAACTGATGGATGTTTGTCGTTTGCGTGACACCCCAATTTTCACCTTTATTAACAAAATGGATCGCGAAGTACGTGATCAGATTGATGTATTAGATGAAGTTGAATCGGTTCTGAATATCAAGTGTGCTCCTATTACCTGGCCTATCGGCATGGGTAAGGCATTTCGTGGCGTCTACAACCTATATACCGATACCGTACACTTATACTCACCTGGTCAGGCGAGTGTTGTCCCTGATGACGTACAGATTCAGGGTCTAGATACTGATGAAGCACGTGCTGAGTTAGGTGCGGACTTAGTTGACGAATTAATTGATGAAGTCGAGCTGGTTCGTGGCGGAAGCTATGAGTTTAACTTAGAAGAATATCTAGCGGGTGAGATGACGCCGGTATTCTTTGGTACGGCACTCGCGAACTTTGGTATTCGTGAAATGTTGAACTACTTTGTTGATTGGGCGCCAGCTCCGATTGCACGTGAAGCGGGCGATCGCACAGTATTGCCAACGGAAGAAAAATTCAGCGGCTTTATTTTTAAAATTCAAGCCAATATGGACCCTAAGCACAGAGACCGTATTGCGTTTATGCGTATTTGTTCGGGTACCTATAGCCGTGGCATGAAAATGAGACATTCGCGCTTAGGTAAAGATATTAAAGTCGCCGATGCAGTGACCTTCTTAGCAGGTGATCGTACCAATGTTGAAGAAGCTATTTCGGGCGAGATCATTGGTTTGCACAATCACGGAACCATTCAGATTGGTGATACCTTTACTCAGGGTGAAGAAATGCGCTTCACGGGTATTCCACACTTTGCCCCAGAATTATTTAAGCGGGTGCGTCTAAAAGATCCACTTAAAATGAAGCAGCTGCAAAAAGGCTTGCAGCAGTTGTCAGAAGAAGGCGCGACTCAGTTATTTATGCCTCTAAATAATAACGACCTTATTCTAGGAGCGGTGGGTGTGCTGCAGTTTGATGTTGTTCAGCAGCGCCTGCGTGATGAATACAAAGTTGAGTGTATCTATGAGCCTATTAGTGTGAGTACAGCACGTTGGGTTTATTGTGACGATGATAAGATTTTTACCGAATTTAAGCGTAAATCAGCTGATAACTTAGCGTTGGATGGTGGTGGTCACTTAACCTATATTGCGCCAACGCGAGTAAATTTGAGCTTAACTCAAGATAGATTCCCTGAAGTCGAATTTAGCGCGACTCGTGAGCACTAAGTAGAATTTCAGTAAACAAATAGGCAGCCTGTATGTCGCTCAATTCGCGCGACTGCCATTGCGGGCTAGTCTTGTGGCATGACTTGAGCCACTGGCTAGTGGCTCTTGTTTCGGCCAATATGAGTGATAGTGAATAAATAATGATCGCTTATTTCGTAATTTCAATACCCATGACGGCGTTAATCTGTTATGGTACGTACCGAATTTTCCAGTAGCGAGTTAATCCCCCGCTAGCTGACACTCGATGATGCAAAAGGCTATTTCCTAGCAGCAGCCATATAGATTGGCCTCTTAGGTTATACTCTTAGCTTCTATGTAGACCAAGTATTGGACTGCAGTAATCAGGAAGAAAGCTCTAGTGCTATGGCGTTGGCCATCTTGTTAGACATTATGGCAGCCCTCCTGACTTTAATTTGGGGTTTGATGAATTTTCATCAGCCTGAAAAATATTAATACAATGCTTTAATTTTAGCTCGCCCCGTCCCCCTGAGCTTTATAAAGGCATTGTGAATTTGTAACTTCGTAAATTGGGCTTGCGTGGTGGCTTCTACTTATGTAGAATTCCGCCTCTTTTTTAAGATTGCAAAGCCCTAGAAAGGCGAGAAATTAATGAAAACTTATAGTGCAAAACCAGAAAGCGTACAACGCGAGTGGTTTATAGTTGACGCAGCCGAAAAGACTCTGGGGCGTCTGGCAACTGAGATTGCTCTTCGTCTAAAGGGCAAGCATAAGCCAGAATATACTCCTCACGTAGATACTGGCGATTATATCGTTGTTATCAACGCGGAAAAGATTCGTGTTACCGGCAAAAAAACGACTGATAAAATGTATTACCGTCACACTGGTTACCCAGGTGGTTTGCGTTCTATCTCTTTCGACAAGCTAATCGATCATAAGCCAGAAATGGTTATCGAACAGGCTGTTAAAGGAATGCTTCCAAAGAATCCTTTAGGTCGTGATATGTATCGTAAGCTTAAAGTGTATGCTGGTTCTGAGCATCCACATGCAGCTCAACAGCCACAAACTTTAGAGATTAACGGATAAGATATGGCAGCTACTCAATATTACGGTACTGGCCGTCGTAAGACCTCAACTGCACGCGTATTTTTGCGTCCAGGTACAGGCACTATCCAGATAAACAAAAAAGCTATCGAAGCTTATTTCGGTCGTGAGACTGCACGTATGGTCGTACGTCAGCCTTTAGAACTGACTGAAAGCCTAGAAAAATTTGACGTTATCGTTAACGTTAAAGGCGGCGGCGGTAGTGGTCAAGCTGGCGCGATTCGCCACGGTATTACACGTGCATTGATGCAGTATGACGAAACACTTCGTCCTGCTCTTCGTGCAGCGGGTTATGTTACTCGTGATGCTCGTGAAGTTGAACGTAAGAAAGTTGGCCTACGTAAAGCACGTAAGAAGCCACAGTTCAGCAAGCGTTAAGATCAAACTTGCGCTACATCAAGAAACGCTCAATGTATTATGCATTGGGCGTTTTTTTTTACCTAAAGCCCCCGTATCAATGGGGTTTTTAGTTGTCAGCGGAGCGCATTTTCATTACTATGTGCGCCGCTTAGTATATCTAGCTGATGCTGACGCGGGCTTGTATATTAATACAAGCTATACTGCGTTAAGCCAAAAATTATAATGATGGGAGAATAGGTGATGAGTCAAGACGGCGTGAATAACAGTCGACGTCTGCTACTCCTGGGTTCGACCGCTGCTGTTGGTGCTGTAGGCGCCGGCTTTGTTGCTGTTCCATTCCTTGCTTCATGGAATCCTAGCGAGAAAGCAAAAGCTGCTGGTGCACCTGCTAAAGTAGACATTAGTAAATTAGAGCCTGGTGCTATGCTGACCGCCGAATGGCGCGGTAAACCAGTATTCATCGTGCGCCGTACTCAAGAAGTACTAGGCATGCTTGAAGGCTTAAGCGATCGTTTGAAAGATCCAGCAAATGGTAATAAGGCTCAACAGCCTGCTTATGCTGATAACTTACAACGCTCTCGTGAACCTGAACTATTAGTTCTTCTTGGTGTTTGTACTCACCTTGGTTGTGCTCCTAAGTTTTATGCTGAAGTTAAACCAGAACCTTTTGATGCTGACTGGAAAGGTGGTTTCTTCTGCCCTTGTCACGGATCTCGTTTTGATATGTCTGGTCGTGTATTTAACGGTTCTCCAGCAGGTGATAACTTATTGGTTCCTCCTTATTCACTTGATGGTGACATTCTAGTTATCGGTATCGATGAGGAGACTGCGTAATGAGTAATCAGAAAAATCCAATCATGGGCTGGATTGACGATCGTCTACCAGTAACCGTGACGTACGAAAAGCATATGTCTAAGTACTATGCGCCGAAAAACTTTAACTTCTGGTATTTCTTCGGCGTATTGTCGATGTTAATGCTGGTTAACCAGATCCTAACGGGTATTTGGTTAACGATGAACTTCACTCCAAGTGCTGATGCTGCGTTTGCATCCGTTGAATACATCATGCGTGATGTTGAATGGGGTTGGTTGCTGCGTTATTTACACTCTACGGGCGCAACGTTCTTCTTTATTGCCATTTACCTACATATGTTCCGCGCAGTTTTGTACGGGTCTTACCAAAAGCCACGTGAGCTTATCTGGCTGTTTGGTATGGGTATCTATTTAGCACTTATGGCTGAAGCTTTCATGGGATATGTACTTCCATGGGGTCAAATGTCTTATTGGGGTGCTCAGGTAATTATCTCTTTGTTTGGTGCTATTCCAGTTATTGGTGATGACCTAACAACGTGGATCCGTGGTGACTTCCTGATTTCAGGCGCTACGCTAAACCGTTTCTTTGCATTGCACGTTATTGCTGTTCCATTAGTAATTGTTGCTTTGGTTGTACTGCACTTATTGGCACTGCACGAAGTGGGTTCTAACAACCCTGACGGCGTTGATATTAAAAAGCACAAAGATGAAAACGGTGTACCTCTAGACGGTGTTCCTTTCCATCCTTTCTACACAGTACACGACATGGTTGGTATCGTAGTGTTCTTGATGGTTTTCTGTTCTGTCATGTTCTTCTTCCCAATGGGTGGCGGTTTCATGTTGGAATACGCGAACTTCGAGCCTGCTAACGGTCTGAAGACTCCAGAGCACATTGCTCCGGTATGGTACTTCGGTGCGTTCTATACGATCTTGCGTGCGATTCCTGATAAGTTATTAGGTGTTATTGCGATGGGTGCAGCAATTGCGATCTTGTTCGTCCTACCTTGGTTGGATAAGAGCCCAGTTAAGAGTATTCGTTACAAAGGCTTGATTAGTAAAACGTTGATTCCTGTATTTGGTGTAGCGTTCGCAATCTTGACTTGGTTAGGTACTCAGCCATCCGATGGCTACTTTCTAGGTATGATTAATAATACGACTTTGGCTCGCTGGTTAACTGCATTCTACTTCGGTTATTTCCTATTGATGCCTTTCTATACTCGTATGGAAAAAACCAAACCTGTTCCTGAACGTGTAACTGGAGGCCACTAGAATGAAAAAAGTAATAGCTCTATTTGCTTTGATGGCTTCTTCGCTTTCATTTGCAGCCGGTGGTGGTATTCACCTAGACGAACATAAAACAGATTTGAGTGATACTGCTTCTTTGCAGCGTGGCGCTCAAACTTTCATGAACTACTGCATGGGTTGTCACTCATTAGAACACGGTCGTTTTAACCGTATTGCTAAAGACTTAGATATCCCTGAAGAGTTGATGCAAGAAAACTTAAACTTCGCGGGTAAGCGTTTTGGCGATCTAATGTCGATTGCTATGCGTACTGAAGATTCTAAGAAATGGTTTGGTGCTACACCTCCAGATCTTACTTTGGTTACCCGTGTGCGTGGTGGTGACGGCGATTGGTTGTACACTTACCTACGTTCTTTCTACGAAGATACTAGTCGTCCTTATGGCGTAAACAATGCAGCGTTTAAAGATGTGGGTATGCCTCACGTTCTTGCTGGATTGCAAGGAATGCAGAAGAAAGGCTGCGCACCTGTATCAATAGGCTATGACTCTTTAACCGGTACTGAAATCATGGCTGATAGCTGTGAACTAGCAGAGCCTAAAGAAGTTTTATACCTAGCGGAAGAAGGTCAATTAAGTCCAAAAGAATACGACAATTTAGTGTATGATTTGGTGAACTTCTTAGTCTACATGTCAGAACCGATCGCCTTAGAGCGTGAACGTCTTGGTTGGTGGGTATTGTTGTTCTTGGTTATCTTCCTAGTTCCTGTTTACTTGTTAAACAAAGAATACTGGAAAGACATTCACTAATTCGCCTGAGAATTAGTTGAGTTACCTGTACTGCTCGGCGCGGAAACGTGTCCGGGCTGTATTTGTTTTTGAATAGTTAAAATTTATTTAGCTGGGGAATTATATGGGTGTTGTTGCTAAGCGTTCTTCTATGACGTTTTATTCAGATGGTACTGATCATTACAGCCATCGTGTACGCATTGTATTAGCCGAAAAAGGTGTAACTGTAGAAGTTCACGATGTAGACGCTGATAATAAGCCAGAAGATTTGGCTACCTTGAATCCGTATAATTCACTACCAACATTAGTTGATCGTGAGTTGGTATTGTACGAGCCAAATGTAATGATGGAATACTTGGATGAGCGTTTCCCGCATCCGCCATTATTGCCTGTTTACCCAGTAGCGCGTGCGGAAAGTCGTTTATTGATTCACCGCATTGAGAAAGACTGGTGTGTTCTAGTTGATACAATTTTCTCTGCGACTGCAAAAGATAAAGATAAAGAGAAGGCACGTAAAGAACTGCGTGAAGGCATGATGACTATTGCGCCTATCTTCAAAGATATGCCTTACTTCATGAGTGATGAGTTCACTATTGTAGATTGCTGTATGGCACCGATTTTATGGCGTTTGCCTGCAATGGGAATTGAACTTAGCGGTAAAGCTGTTGAGCCTTTATTCCATTACATGGAACGTTTGTTCGATCGTGAATCTTTTCAAGCTAGCTTGTCAGAAGCTGAGCAAGAAATGCGCGGTTAATTGATATGCAGACAATGACGCCAAGCCGCCCCTATTTAATGCGGGCGCTGAACGAATGGATATTAGAAAATGACTGCACACCTTATGTGTTGGTCGACGCTGGTATGCCTGGAGTTCAAGTTCCTGAAGAGTATGTTGATAATGGCCAGATCGTACTGAATATCAGTACCTCTGCGGTTAAATCACTGTTGATTGATGATGATGGTTTATCATTCAATGCGCGCTTTGGCGGCGTACCGATTGATCTTTATGTGCCTATGGTTGCTATCTTAGCGATCTATGCCAAAGAGAATGGTCAGGGTATGGTTTTTGGTAATGAAGCGGGAGCGCCGGATCCTAATAAGCCACCTGCGCCAACTAAGCCCAAGCCTGAAGAGAAACCTGCTAAATCACGACCTTCTTTGAAAGTGGTTAAGTAGCGCATATTGTTTGCAAAAAAATACCCCATTAGACTCGCGTCTTTTGGGGTATTTTTTTGTCTGTTATAAAACCATCAGGCTATACATAGTAGCTTTTAACCAGGCTAGAATAAGCTTATAGCTCTACTGTCGGTTTAATTCCCAGTCATAGTTTAGAGTTTCATATTCATTAAATCGGCCTGCTTCCATATTATATTGAGCAATGAACTTCAGTACGCTGGTTGCCTTCTTATCTTTGGCAAAGTCTTTGGTAAACCAATCAAAAATTTTAGAGATAAAAATTGTCTCACCTTTAATGCTCACGCCTTTACTTGTATTAGCTAGAAAGCTTCGGGTCTGCTCATCTAACTGTTGCTCTAATTGCTGAGCAGAATATGCTTCGTCGCGAAGGTCAGGGCAGCTCAGAGAGGCACACACGATAGCGAAGTGAATTCTAGGCTCTTTCAGCTTACGTAAGATCTTATGTTCTATCGTATCCAGACTAATTACTTTGCCGTTCAACATTGCCGCGGGTTTTTGCCAAACGGGGCTAAACCAGGTGCCGATATCTCGAATACTGTGTTTAGGTTTGTGGTCGATGACGAGTTTAATAGCAAAGATATTATAGGTATTAATATAGAAGGCTAATTTTTCTTTGTTCTTAAGGCTAGCAGGGTCAAAAGCGGCAATGCGTTCTATTAAAGACGTAAATTTAGGATCTTGGCCAATGGCATCATAGTTGATCAGATGGGTTTGGATGCCTGATTTTTCGGCACTGACGATATTTTGCTTGAGGAGGGTGGTGAAATCGCTCCAGTCAAAATTAGCATGACTGAACTGACTGACGAAAACTAAGCACAATAGAAAAAGACGCATATTAATGAACTCCCATAACAATGTGACTAATAGTAAAAACTGTCCCTAGTATAGATATTACTAAGAGCTTTGTCATTGAACTTGCCAGTCCGATGAAGCGCAGTGGGAATTAGTCGAACGTTAATGGTCTGTTAATTAAGGCTTAATCAGGGTTGGCGGCCAATAACGATTCAATGAGCTGGGTTGTCTCTGCATTGTTCCATTCGCGCTCGCCTAAGATGCGACCAATAAGCTGCCCTTGCTTCCCAATAATAAAAGTAACGGGTAACGCTGATACCTCATACACATCACCCGCAGTTTGGCCATGTAAGGCAATTGGGAAATCTAAATTATTCTTCGCAATCCACTTACGAACTGATTTCTCACGACCATGATCTACAGAGATTGCAATAATTTCGACATTATCATTATGATACTTTTCTGAGAGCGCCTGCAGGGAAGGCATTTCTAAGCGGCAGGGCACACAAAAAGTTGCCCAGAAATTCAACAGAATGATCTTTCCTCTGTAGTCCGACAGTTTAATTTCTTTCTCTGTCACGCCCGGTAAAGAAAAATCAGGAGCGTATATCGGAGGCTCTTGAGGAAATTTATCATATTCCATACTCGCGATAGCAGAATGCCCGATCATGCTAAGGAGGAGTGCACAGCTTAGAGAGGCTAGCGTATTCATAGTGATTCCAGTATTAAAGCGCATCAAGTTTTTCATAAAGAAGAGATTTATAGACTTCGTTGAATAAAATTTCATGTTGGCTATTGATGATAATAGTCGATGCCATCTTTCCTTTATACCTATCTTGAAGTAGATCGTTATTATCGACCAGAGTCGTCATATGGTTGTAAGCATTATCTCTTTGCGAATTTTTCGACTGAGATATACTACCTGAGACAAAATCCACCATTAAGAATTTTACGTTCGGATAGTCATCCTGCTTTGCATCTATTTCATCCATGTGGGCACTGCAGGTTGAGCACCACATAGTAAAATACAGAACGACCGCATCATAAGAAGCCAGCTCATCATCTAGGTTAAGTGTGTCGCCATCAGTTGTTGAAATACTAAAGTTTTCACTGATTTGAATTTCGAAACTGGAATCTTTACGTAAATCTTTATTTTCAGGGGCAAGGTCTTCAACACACGCGCTAAGAAATAAAGTGATACAAATAAGTGCGAATTGTTTAATTAAAGGCATAGCTAAGACCTAGAGTAAAAATATCGGTTACAGGAAAATTCATGCCGCGGTCGTTTGCCGCAAATGCGTGACTCCACGTTGCTTTATAAACATACCTAAGGTCAGGACTCGCATAAGCAGCAGTAAAAGCCGCTGATTGCTTTTCGATGGCAGGATTTTTTGTATTGGCAGCCTTGCCTTCTGCTTCATTAAGTTGAGACAGTGCGGTTGTAAACGTGACCGTATCGAGGTCTTCTAAAAAGACCGTATAACCTAGAGAGGCAGATAATGATTTACGATCACCTAAGCGTTTTGTATAAGGCTCAACAGGATTCCCGTATTCTTGATTAACGGGACGAGCAAAATATTTTCCATACGAACCCGTCAACGTAACGGTGAGTGGGTAGACCGTCTTTTCAATGACAAAGTTTGCATCAAAGCGATACAGTCCACGTCCTGTTATTTCATAATCATCACTAACATGATCACCAAAAGCTGATTTCCCCGTTGGGATTGTCAGGCTGCCACCAAAATACATGGCAGGCTTAAGGTCAGCGAGGCTGTTTACCTGGTAGACACAAGTGACGCGATCAAACGCTTCATACCAAAAACTAGCACTCGTATCACCAAGCCCATTAGATTTAGTTGTTTCACCCGAAAATTGATTATCATTCCATACGTATGGAATGACGATAGCGGCTTGCCAGTTACTCGATAAGCGTTGCCCGTAGCCTAAATTTAAACGGTATTGATTTAAATCGTCGGCTTTAGGGTCGGCAATGTATTTTCGATTGGAGTTCCACTTACCTTGGTAGTGTTCCATATCAAAGGTTACATCCACAATCTTCTTACCAAACTTGGGAATAATTAAAGATCCCGCACTGCCACCACCACAGCAAGAAGCTGCTAACGTTATTGAAGAGCTCAGCAACAGTATCGAGGAAACTATTACCTTGCATGACTGTACTGTTTTAGAAGAAGATCGGGATGTATTCATTTATTTATCAGCCATATCTTTCATCATCATGTTTTCTGTTTTCTTGAACGTAGCATAGTCAAACTCGCCACTTTTCTTGGCAGTACCGTTTACACTTAATTTAACGTAAAAAGCATTAGAGTAATTTTCAATGTCGGCTGTCCAAACTCCAGCACCGTTTGTTGTAGCTGTTGTCCATATTTCGGCATCGTTATCAGTACTTACCAATACATCTACGCTATCTACATTTAGCTCATCTTCAGTGCCAGCGCTTAAGGTTGAATTTGTTTGCAGTGCAGGAAAACTCATCATGCTTTCTTTGCTTGAAATGAAAAGTTCAATGCTTCGTTCACCTTCAGCATTACTGGCGGCACTGCTATTAAAAATTGTATAACGACGAGCAGTACCACCAACGGTATCATCATTCTCTTTGAGATCCACTTTAACGGTTTCAGCCATTGGCATAGTTACCGCAGGAACAAAGCTAAGGGGTTCCGCATTTTCTAACTCAATATCTATAGACCAAATGCCCATAACTTCATCACCCATGGCGGAAGCCATTAAAAAGTAAACCGTGCAGTCTGAGTTGCCCTGATCATCTGTTTCTGTGCAGCCAGTATGAGGTGATGAATGTTGGTGGCCTGCAGTCATTGCCATCATGGGCTTCATGATAGGAGTCTCGCCATAAACAGCTAGTCCATCTTTATCAGTGACATTAATAGTATAAGTAGATTTTCCAACAACACCGGTTTTCTCTGATTCTAAGCTAAGAGTGTATTGAGTATCGTTATTTGAACTTTCACCTCCGCATGCCATTAACATACAAGCGGCTAGTGTGGTTGCTGTTGCTTTGATAAAGGTATTAGGTTTTAACATATCAATGTGCCTCGAGGTATTTATACAATTACTATATAGGTTTGCACTGTCATTTTTTTGATGAGAGTCAATAAGGTGCAGAGTAACAATCGGTGGGTTAAATAAGCAGTGACAAATTGTCGCACCCAGCGGTTTTAGCTGGGTTAAAATACAAAAAAATGACATGGATTATGTTTTGAATTCAACCGCAAAATACCGTGATGTGCATCAAGACTAAAATCGTTGAGAGCCACTATGATGGCGAGACTAGAATTTATTAATAGTTTCCCGTAGGAGAATCAATATGAGTCATTGCTGTGGTGGTTGCGGTGGAGAAGATCCATCGAAGAAAAAAACAGAAGTTGCCGACCAGTCTATTGAGAAAAAAGCTGCGGATAATAAAACAACGACAGAAACAACCGCTAAAGAAGCTGAGGTGGGGACGTGGCAGCCTGCTGGGAAATAATGCCAGCCGCTTAAGTCAGTACCTAAGTCAGTACCTAAATATTTAGTAGCTCTTAATACGTTGCGTATTTTATTGAGACCAAAAAAAGCCGCACTCTAATCTCTTAGAGTGCGGCTTTTTTATTGCAAATTTTACCAGAGGAGCTCGACGAATCGGGTATTAACCCAACTCGTTCAGCTTCTGCTTCAATACTTCCATCACAACTTGTGGGTTTACACCCTTAGCCGCTTTACGCGTTGCGCCAATAAATGGCCCAATCGCTTTTGCGCGCTTGTCTTCAGGAGTATTTAAGTAACCTTCAACCAGCTTAGGGTTGTCAGCCAACACTTGCGCAACCACTGCTTCAATCGCCGAGGTATCGGATACTTGCTTAAGGCCTAATTGATCGATCAATTGATCAACATCAGAACCCTTGCCTTGCCAAATCGCATTAAAGACTTCTTTCGCGCCATCGTTAGAAATGTCATTGCCTTTAACGTTTTTCAAGATTGCGCCAAGTTGCTCTGCGCTCACTGGAATTTCGTTAATACTGATTTCGTTTTTATTCAATGCAGCAGAAAGATCGCCCATCACCCAGTTGGCTGTCATCTTATAATCACCCGAAATGCCTGCAGCCGCTTCAAAGTAATCTGCCATTTCACGGTTAGCCGCCAATACGCTTGCATTGTATGCAGACAAACCATGCTCTGCTTCAAAGCGGGCTTTTTTCTGCTCTGGCAATTCTGGTAAGGTTGCACGAATCGCTTCAACGTATTCTTCATCAATAATCACAGGCAATAAGTCTGGATCAGGGAAGTAACGGTAATCGTTTTCGACTTCTTTCGAACGCATGCTGCGCGTTTCGTTTTTATCAGCATCGAACAAGCGCGTTTCTTGCTTGATGCTGCCGCCGTCTTCAAGAATGTCCATCTGACGTTCGATCTCAACTTCAATCGCACGCTCAACGTTCTTAAACGAGTTGACGTTTTTAATTTCAGTACGGGTACCGAATTCTTCTTGGCCTTTTGGACGCAAAGAAACGTTACAGTCACAACGCATAGAACCTTGTGATAAATCGCCATCACAAATACCTAAATACATAACGATGCTTTGCATCTTACGGAAATAAGCAGACGCTTCTTTTGAGCTGCGTAATTCTGGCTCAGAAACGATTTCGATTAACGGCGTACCACAACGGTTTAAATCGATGCCGGATTGGCCATCAAAACCTTCGTGTACGGACTTACCCGCATCTTCTTCAAGGTGTGCGCGCGTTACGTTAATGCGGCGCGACTTTCCTTCGCCCAAGTCGATATCAATATGACCCATGCCGACGATTGGTTCGTGCAGCTGAGTAATCTGATAGCCTTTTGGCGAGTCAGGGTAGAAATAGTTCTTACGGTCAAAAACTGATTTCATACCAATTTCAGCATCAATCGCTAGGCCAAATTTAACCGCCATGCGTAAGGCTTCTTCGTTAAATACCGGTAAAACACCCGGTAAACCCAAGTCATAAATGTTGGCTTGAGTATTTGCATCTGCACCGTATTCAGTACTTGAACCGGAGAAGATTTTTGATTTTGTAGCCAACTGAGCGTGAATCTCAAGGCCAATTACCACTTCCCATTCCATGATAGAGTCCTCTTATTTTAAGCCCGTTGGAGTTTTAGTATGCCAGTCAGTGGCATTTTGAAATTGATGTGCGCAGTTTAATAAACGGCTTTCATCAAAATAGTTACCGATAAGCTGTAAGCCGACAGGAAGATCGTTGATCATACCCGCTGGGATCGACATGCCAGGCAAGCCTGCTAAGTTAGTCGATAACGTATAGATATCTTCTAAGTACATGCTCACAGGATCTTTACTCTTCTCGCCAAACTTAAACGCTGGGCTCGGAGCAACAGGGCTCATGATGACGTCAACATCGTTAAAGGCAGCCACAAAATCGTTTTTAATTAAACGACGCACTTGCTGTGCTTTTTTGTAATACGCATCGTAGAAACCAGCCGAAAGAGCATAAGAACCTAACATGATGCGGCGCTGAACTTCATCGCCAAAACCTTCGCTACGAGAACGCTTGAACAGGTCTTCGATATCTTTAGGGTCTTCACAGCGGTGACCAAAACGTACGCCATCCATACGAGAAAGGTTGGCAGAACATTCAGACGGTGCAATCACGTAATACGCAGGCACACAAAGATTGGTATTCGGTAAGCTAATTTCTTTTAGCGTAGCGCCCATCTTTTCATATTCTTTGATCGCATCTTGAATAGTTTGTGCCATTACAGGATCAAGATCTTTGCTGAAATACTCTTTTGGCAAACCGATGGTCATGCCTTTCATTGATTTGTTTAAATCAGCGCGGTAATCAGGCACGTCACGTTCGATGCTGGTGGAGTCTTTTTTATCAAAGCCTGCCATCACGTTCAACATCATTGCGGCATCTTCAGCAGTACGCGCAATCGGGCCGCCTTGATCTAGGCTTGAAGCGTAAGAAATCATACCAAAACGAGAAACACGACCGTAGGTAGGTTTGATTCCCGTTACACCACAAAAAGAGGCTGGCTGACGAATCGAACCACCAGTATCCGTTGCTGTAATACCGGGTGCTAAGCGAGCGGCTACTGCTGCGGCAGAACCACCGGAAGAACCACCTGGAACATGCTCTTCGCTCCACGGGTTTTTAACCGCACCGTAAAATGAACTTTCGCTAGAAGAACCCATGGCGAATTCGTCCATGTTGGTTTTACCTAGTGATACTGCGCCCACTTTATTAAAGTTGTCAGCAACCGTGGAATCATACGGTGCGATGAACTTATCCAACATCTTAGAACCACAGCTGGTGCGAACACCGTCGGTACAGAAGATATCTTTGTGCGCCATCGGCACACCGGTCCATTCGTTAGCATTACCCGCCGCGCGCAATTCGTCTGCCGCTTTGGCTTGGGTCAGTGCTAGCTCGTCAGTCACAGTAATAAAACTGTTGTACTGGCCATCTAAGTTTTTGATGCGATCTAAAAAGTGTTGGGTGACTTCAACACTGGAGTATTCGCCGGCTTGTAAATCTTGTGAGATTTGAGCCAAGGTTTTGTTATGCATAATGTGTCCTCAATTCTTAGCTCTGTTATTCAACAACTTTTGGTACAAGGTAATGACCATCAGCGGTGCTCGGTGCAATCTTTTGGAATTTTTCACGCTGATTTACTTCAGTCACTACGTCAGCGCGTAAGCGTTGTACTGCATCCATCGGGTGAGCCATTGGCTCTACACCGTTGGTATCAACTGCTTGTAGCTGATCAACTAAATCCAGAACGTTGGATAAATTGGTTTGAAAATCTGTGATGCTTTTTTCGTCTATCTGCAAGCGCGCAAGATCGGCGATTGCGAGAACCTGATTTGTGTCCAGAGACATGGGTTTACTCCACTGTTATGCAGGCTTTGTTGTCGGACTTTTTTGACTGAATAAGTGTCGACATTAAATGGCAAAATTAAAGCCGATAAGTTACCACATTTAGTTGCAGGGTTTTAGCGCTTATTGCCTGAATAACGGCGCTAGGTAAGCGAACTTGGCAATTAATCCCCAACTAATGATATAGAAGCTTGCCGAAAGCCTGCGCCATTGCTAGAGTTACAGCAATTTTGTAGTTACGTTCCTTGTCATCTTGCTCGGGAACACTTTTTCAGTTGAGAATTTGCGAATGTTTAGAAAAATAAGAGGTATGTTTTCCAGCGATTTGTCTATCGACCTGGGCACCGCCAATACCCTGATTTATGTAAAAGAAAAGGGTATTGTATTGAATGAGCCATCGGTTGTGGCTATTCGACTTCAAGGAAATCAAAAAAGTGTTGCTGCAGTCGGTACCGATGCAAAGAGAATGCTTGGTCGAACTCCTGGAAATATTCAAGCGATTCGTCCGCTAAAAGACGGTGTTATTGCCGACTTTGAAGTGACGGAAAAGATGCTGCAGTTTTTTATTAAAACTGTGCACCAAGAAGCTTTTTTAGCGCCAAGTCCTCGTGTTGTGGTTTGTGTACCTCATGCGGCGACCTTGGTTGAGCGTAAAGCCATCCGAGATTCGGTATTAGGTGCTGGCGCGCGTCGTGTTTATTTAATTGATGAGCCAATGGCCGCTGCAATCGGTGCAGGTTTACCGGTTGATGAAGCACGCGGTTCAATGGTTGTTGATATCGGTGGTGGTACAACAGAAGTTGCGATTATTTCGTTAAGTGGCGTTGTTTATGCTGAGTCTGTGAAAGTGGGCGGCGACCGTTTTGATGAGAACATTGTGGCTTACGTTCGTCGTAACTACGGCAGCTTGATAGGCGAAGCCACCGCTGAGCGCATCAAACAAGAAATCGGCACGGCTTACCCTGGTGGAGAAGTGCGTGAGATTGATGTTCGTGGTCGTAATTTGGCCGAAGGTATTCCTCGTAGCTTTACTTTGAATTCCAATGAAATTCTTGATGCTTTACAAGAGTCGTTAGCGGCGATTGTGCAGTCTGTTAAAGCGGCGTTAGAGCAAGCACCACCAGAATTAGCCTCTGATATTGCAGAGCGCGGCCTAGTATTAACGGGCGGTGGAGCGTTATTGCGTGATCTTGATAAGTTGTTAAGCGAAGAAACAGGCTTGCCTGTTTTGGTCGCTGATGACCCACTAACATGCGTTGCTCGTGGCGGCGGTATGTTCTTAGAGAGCGCAACGGATATCCAGCTAGAAATGCTAGCGGCCGATCGATAAATACAGAAGTTATTTTTGTATTCTGCTTAAACGGCTATAGGCGTGATTTTATCGCGCTTTTAGCCTTTTAAACCTTATCCTGTAAGCACTTTCCTTGTATAGTTGAACGATACGTGGATTGAAAAAGGATCTGGTCATTAAATCCCCTGTTGAAATAACCCCATTACATGCATCGCGCTTAGTTGGCATTCTTTGTTTGTCTCTTGCTCTCATGTGGTTTGATAATAATAGCGAGCGTTTTACGCCGGTTCGCCATGCCTTGGGTTATGCTCTCTACCCCTTACATTTAGTCGCTTCAGCCCCCTCAGTGCTGGTGGATTGGTTTGGTGATTCTGCAAAAAGTCGTCAGCAACTCGAGCTTGATAATGCCGAGCTGTCTGCGCGTAATTTAATTCTGGGTCAAAAAATACAACGACTCATTTCCCTCGAAGCCGAAAACATTGAATTGCGTGAACTATTGGGTGCGGCGGATCGCCTTGGCGAAACCGTCGTCGTTGCGGAATTAGTCTCAGTCGATCCTGATCCATTCACCCAGCAAATCGTTATTAACAAAGGCAGTGAAGATAATGTCTTTATTGGCCAGCCGGTTTTAGACAGCCGCGGGCTAATGGGGCAGGTGATTGACGTATTGCCTCATAGCAGCCGAGTATTATTAATCGCCGATTCTAACCATGCCATTCCAGTTCAGGTTAATCGCAACGGTGTACGCGCTATTGCAGTCGGCTCCGGTCAGCTAAGTGAGTTGAATCTTATTTATGTTCCGGATACGGCTGATATCGAAGTCGGAGACTCACTGGTAAGCTCAGGCTTAGGCAGTCGTTATCCAAGAGGCTACCCTGTCGCCAAGGTGGCAAAAATAGAACATTTTCCAGGTAAAGCCTTTGCGGTTGTAACTGCAACCCCAAGCGCTCAACTCGATAGAAGCCGCCATATGCTATTGGTCTTTAGTGAAAGGGTCAGTCACGTGCCTCCAAAAACATTATGGGAGCAAAAATAATGATGACGACAAGAGTGTTTCTATTTTTAATCATATCGCTGGGAGCGGGCTTTGCGCTGCAGTATTTTCCACTGGCGGATTTTATGGATTGGTTTGTACCTGAATGGGTGCTACTGATTTTCATTTTCTGGCAACTGCAAGCGCCTACATTGATCAATTTTTGGTGGGTGTGGCCCATTGGTCTATTACTTGATGTTCAACAAAGCCTGCCTCTAGGAAGTTCGGTAGTCGGATTCGCTGTTGTGTTATACATACTTCAACTGATGTACCAGCGCTTAAAAATCTTTAACGTTGCCGAACAGGCTGGTGTGGTTTTTCTGCTGCTATGCTGCTATCAGCTGGTCGTATACTGGGCGATGGTCGCCACCGGGAATATGCACAAGCCTTTATCGCTATGGATGCCTGCATTAGTCAGTGCATTAGTCTGGCCTTGGCTATACTTGCTGTTATCCAATACTTATCAGAAGTTGAGATAGTGAAATGACTTCGTCACTCGTACTCGCTTCGACCTCGCCAAGACGCAAAGAACTATTACAGCAAATTGGTGTCAAATTTACCCAGTTAAGTATTGATATTAACGAAGATGTCGCCGAGGCAGAAAGCGCTGAACACTATGTTTTACGCCTAGCCAAAGAAAAATCAGCCGCGGGCTTTGAGTTGTTATCCACCTCAGAAAAAGCCACACGTATCGTATTAGCAGCCGATACCACCGTGGTATGCGAAGGTAATATATTAGCCAAGCCAGAAACACTCGAACACTCCAAAGAAATATTAAGGCAGCTCTCTGGGCGAGAACATCTAGTCATGAGCGCCATAGGGATCCACAGTCAGGATAGAGCCCTACAAGAAGTTGTGACAACCAAGGTGAAATTTCGGAAGATATCCGATGCTGAAATTGAAGCTTATTGGCAAAGCGGAGAGCCTCAAGATAAAGCCGGAAGTTACGGTATTCAGGGTCTTGGAGCGGTTTTTGTCGAATCTATTACGGGCAGTTATAGCAACGTTGTTGGCTTGCCCCTGTGCGAAACCGCGCAGTTACTCAACCAATTCAATATAGCATTTTGGCAATTATGAAAGCAGAGATATTAATAAACGTTACGCCAACTGAAACCCGAGTAACCGTGGTGGAAAATGGCGTACTGCAGGAAGTATTCATTGAACGAGAGCACCTACGCGGCTTAGTCGGCAATGTTTACAAAGGAAAAGTAGTCAGAGTACTACCCGGCATGCAGGCAGCATTTGTTGATATCGGCTTGGAACGCGCGGGTTTTATTCATGCGTCCGATATCATTGGTGGCGATTCACAAACCCCCATCATGAGCCTATTGCACGAAGGTCAGAAATTAATCGTACAGGTTACCAAAGACCCAATCTCTACCAAAGGCGCGCGCCTTACCAATCAACTAGCAATTCCATCTCGCTATTTAGTTTATATGCCCGATACCGACCACGTGGGTGTATCGCAACGTATTGATGATAGTGAAGAGCGAGATCGTTTACGCGCCCTTGTCGCCGACAGTATTAAGAATGAAGGACTCACTGGAAAAGGTGGTTTTATTCTTCGTACGGCAGCAGAAGGGGCTGGCGAAGAAGAAATTAATGCCGATACCCGATACTTAAAACGCTTATGGGTAACACTTGGCGAACGCTTAAAAAATGCCAAAGCGCCTAGTCTCGTTTATGAAGAGCTACCGTTGTTTCTACGTACAATGCGTGACTATTCTCGCCCAGAAATCACCCAAGTATTGATCGACTCTAGAGAAACGTACCAGCGCATTGAAAAATTTGTTGAACAGTTTGTGCCTGAAATACTGCCACAGCTAGAATATTATCCGGGGCCGCGTCCTATTCTTGACCTGTACGGTGTCGAAGATGAAATGCAGCGTGCACTAGAGCGCAAAGTACCGCTTAAGTCTGGTGGTTATCTGGTCATTGATCAAACCGAGGCGATGACCACTATCGACGTCAATACCGGTGCATTTGTTGGTCGACGCAATCTTGAAGAAACCATTTTTAAAACCAACTTAGAAGCAGCAACCGCCATTGGTCGCCAACTACGACTGCGGAATCTTGGCGGTATTATCATCTTAGATTTTATCGACATGGCCGATGTTGAGCATCAGCGCCAAGTGCATCGCATGTTAGAAAAAGTATTAGAAAAAGATCATGCTAAAACTAAAATTAGCGGCGTATCCGATCTTGGATTAGTCGAAATGACGCGCAAGCGCACGCGTGAAAGCTTAGGCCAAATGCTAACAGAAGCCTGCGCTTGTTGTGGTGGACGCGGCACCGTAAAAACAGCCGAAACAATTTGCTATGACATCTTTCGTGAAATATTACGAGAAGAGCGTGCTTACGGCGCAAGTCGCTATCTTGTATTGGCCTCAGCTGCTGTTATCGATCGCTTATTGGATGAAGATTCAAGCAGCCTAGCCGATTTGGAAGCCTTTATGGGAAAAACCATCAAACTTCAGGTTGAACCGAATTATACTCAGGACCAGTATGATATCGTTTTGCCTTAACCATCGCAGATCATTATGACGCGCTGGATCCGGAGTATTTGGACTCAGCTATGGCTGACGGGGGTGGTGTGCCTTGTATTATTGGCACTCTATACCAGTATCGGCCGACAACTGGTGCCACTGGTAGAAACCTTAGAACTCGATATTGAACAAGCACTATCTGAACAGCTCGGTATCGCCGTCGATATTGAATCTCTGTCGGGTGATTGGGCTTGGTTTTCTCCACGCATACAGGTCAACAATGTTCAGTTGGGTGATATTGAACACGGTCTAAAAATACAACGTTTAGAAGCCAAGCTCGATGTCAGTGCGAGCTTATTTTATCGCGTCCCCGTATTTGACCAAATCGACTTAGCAGGCGTGCATTTACCCTTCGCTCAAGATGAACAAGGCAATTGGTCTTTCAGCCAGTTATCACTTGGCTCAAAAGAAAACAGTCGCACCGCACAAGAATTCTGGGCCGGAGATAAACCGCTGTGGTTAGAACTACTCGGCCAGCAAGGCGAAATACATTTATACAACTGGCAAGTCTCGATTCAAGCGCATAACCAAGCTGAAAAAATTATTAAAGTGCTGGATCTGCGTTTACGTAATCGTGGGCTGCAGCATTGGTTAGAAGGCGATGTAAAATTAGGGAAAAGTGCAGCCCGCTTAAAAATGAAGTTTGAAGTCGAAGGTGATCTCTGGAACTTTGCCGAGCACAATGCCAGAGGCTATTTGAAGTTAGCGACACAAGAGTGGCAGCCGTGGATTCCCCCGTTTAAGTCTGATTGGCAGTTTGAAGAACTGATCGCGGGAGCCAAACTTTGGGTAGAGGTAGAGAATGGTCGAATCGACAGCCTAGATGGCTACCTTGATATTCCAGAATTTTCTTTATTAAAAACACTGGGCGAAGACTCTAAAGACGTCAGTTTTCGTGACGGCCGCATAACATTATCAGGCCGACGCAGTGATGATGAATGGCACCTATGGTTTGATAGTGAAGTCGATTGGCTTTCGAGTATTGTTCCACCTAATCCCAATGGTCGAATTAGCTGGCTACCCAATATTTCTGGCGGTATTCAGCTGGCGCTAGACGATATTGATTTAGAGCAGACCGCTTTCTGGATGCAAAGCTTTGAAATTTTTCCAGAAAAGTACATGCAATATATTACCAACCTACAACCGGTAGGCATTGTTGATCAGGTTCGCGTTAACTTAATCCCCGAGAAAGACTGGTTATGGGGTGTCAGTATGGATCTGGTCGGTGCGAGCATCACTGGATGGAAGGGCATACCCGCAGTTGGTAATGTGAATGCGAGTTTAAACTTCAATGCGACAAAAGGCATTCTGAAAGGTCAGAGTAATGATGCGCTACTCCACTTCCCCGACCTTTATGAAAAAGAATGGTTTTTATCCGATTTTAATACCGATATATTTTGGCAAATCAATTCTGAATATTTACGTTTAGTCTCGCCTAAGCTGCAAGCAGGTTATCGTCAGGCAATGTTAAAAGGCGGCTTCTCTTTTTACATGCCACTGAAGGATTCATCATTCGAGCCACAGTTGAATCTATTATTAGGAATACAAAATCTAGACTTGGTCGATCAGAAAGTATTTGTTCCTCAAAAAGCAGTCGCTGGAATTTCTGGCTGGTTAAACGAAAATATAAAATCTGGCCAAGCGCAGCAAGTCAGCTTTTTATATTCTAGCGCCATCTCTTCAGAGCCCATCGATAATAGCCAAACCATTCAGTTGTATGGCGAAGTTGCAAATGCAGAGATAACCTATCTACCCGGCTGGCCTAAAGTCTCAGATATTAAAGCGAACTTATTGGCCGACGTGCCGGATGTTGACGTGTGGATAAATAAGGGAAGCACGCTAGGCGGAGAATTATTTGCAAATAGTGCTCGCGTTAAAGTGCGCAGTGATGAAAACAATATTAGCTGGCTATCGCTACGAGGAAAGCTAACAGGGGATGCGCAAGAAGGCATCAAGTACTTCACACAAACTCCTTTGCAAGAGCAGATGGGCAGCATATTTGAACACTGGAAAGTAAAGGGCGCGATGGAAACTGAGCTCTATGCTCAAATTCCCTTATCTCAAAAGTCAGCACCTGAAGAGCAAAAAGCACTGTTGATTCGATTAGATAGCCAGCTAGAGGATGTCGATATAGAGATGACAGACTTAGGGTTATCGTTTGATCATATCAAAGGCCTAATTGAATTTGATAGCGAAAAAGGCTTAACCGCATCTGGCTTACAAGGTGAAAGTTTTTCTGGGCTGACGACCGCCGATATATCTTCGACCAAAGAAGAAACAGGATTTGATATTCGCATCAATGCTAAAGGCCAAGCCGAAACAAAAGCGATTAAAGACTGGTTGCCTCTGTTCATGCTAAAGCCTGTCAGCGGCGATTTGAAATATGACCTAGATATGACCATTCGCCCTGTTGAACGCGGAGGTTTGCAGCTGGATATCGCCAGTGACTTAAAAGGGATTCATATTGATGCACCGTCACCGCTTGGAAAAACAGATGACAAGGCGCTGCCCTTTACGATGTCGATTAAAAAAGTCAGAGATCTTCGCATTGGCTTTCGTTACGGCGAGTTAGCCAACGGCGTTATTTCGATGGAAGACGGTGATTTAAAGCGTGGACAAGTTTACCTAGGTACAACAAAAACGTATTTGCCCAGTGATAGCGGGTTAAGCATTACCGGCAATATACCGTATGAACTCGATGCAAAAGAATGGTGGGATTTTTGGCATTTAATCAAACCAGAACCAAGTGAGACTAAAGAGGGTGCAAATACTAAAGGCAAGAAAGCCGCTGTCTTAACCCATATCGACTTATCCGCACCTGAGGTTAATGCTTGGCAGCAAATGATGGGGGCCAGTCATATAACAGGGGATTACAAATGGAATCAATGGGATTTTGTTTTAGACAGTGAGCTGGTGAAAGGCACGATTAACTTGCCAGATGATCTTGCCGCGAATGAAATTAAAATGGATCTAGAATATATCCACATGCCTGTGAGTGAGAATGTTACAGCAGAAGAGATAAAGTTTGGTGCGGCAGGAGCGCCAGACCCACTGAAAAATTTTGACCCTCACTGGATTCCTAATTTAGATATGAAGGTCGCAGAAGTATTTTTGGGCACACAAAACTTTGGACGCTGGGATATGACCATGCGCCAACAAGAAGAATTTACTCGCATCAATATCAAAGATTCTTTAACCAAAAGCGTCGTGGTTAAAGGCGATATTGATTGGTATTACCACGACCAAGAACACCACACTCATTTGAACTTATTACGTATTCAAACCGATAATCTAGGCGATGTTCAGCGCGCTTTTCGTAAAGTCCCGGCCATTGAAGCCAAGCAATCAAAGTTTGATGCAGATCTAAGATGGAAAGGTTCACCCGCAGCGTTTAATTACGGAACGCTCAATGGCCTAGCAAAAATTAATATTAAACAGGGCGTATTGGTGAGTGATAATGCCGGCGCACTGAAAGCGTTTGGTGTGCTGAACTTTAATACCATAAGCCGTCGTTTGCAGCTCGATTTTTCAGACCTTTATGAATCAGGTGTGGTATTTGATACGTTAAAAACTCGTCTTTCTTTTGCTGACGGCATTGCTAACTTTATCGATCCGTTATGGATAGATGGGCCATCGGCAAAGTTTCAATCCAGTGGTACCGTAAATTTTAATACCGAAGAAATTGATCAAAAGCTGGTGGTCACCTTTCCAATTACCAGCAGCCTGCCTTTAGTCGCGGTATTAGCAGGGTTTGCTCCGCAAATAGCCGGAGCTATTTATGTGACAGAAAAATTAATTGGTGAAGAATTAGAACGCTTCACCAGTGCCAGTTATAGCGTTACAGGGACGATTGAAGCGCCGAAAATGAAAATCGATCGAGCATTTGATAATGCCTTAGAAGGTAAAAAATCTCGCAGCTTTAAAGATCGCTTCTTAGATATATTTGGATTGGGTGGGGATGATGACTAATATGAAAAAAAAACCTGCAAAGCTGGCGGCCGTACAAATCACCACCGGTCCTGATATAGAAAAAAATCTAGCCGCGATTGCAGAACAAATACAGATAGCCGCACAGCAAGGGGCGAACATTGTTGCGTTACCCGAAGTCTTTGCGTGTTACGACAGTCAGCAATACTTGGTACTGGGTGAGCACGAAATGACCGCCCAAGGGCGCTTGCGCAGCCAAATGTCTGCCTGGGCAAAAACCAATGGTGTGTATTTGATTGGCGGTACTATTCCGGTATTGGAGCCTGAAGAGAATAAGGTCTATCCGCGCTGTTACTTTTATAGTGACCAAGGCGAAGAGCTAGGTTTCTATGACAAAATTCATTTGTTTGATGTCGACATTGATGATGCTCAAGGGCGCTATCGAGAATCCGATATGTTTTTATCAGGCGACGAGATCAAAGTCTTTCCCACACCGTATGGCAATGTAGGCTTAACCGTTTGTTATGACCTTCGGTTCCCTTACTTGTATGATCGCTTACGTAAGGCAGGTGCTGATATCATTTCAGTCGTAGCGGCCTTTACAGCGACAACAGGAAAGGCTCACTGGCAAGCTTTGTTACAAGCACGGGCAATTGAGCAGCAATGCTATATCTTAGCCTCTAATCAATGGGGTCAGCATGATGAAAAACGTCAGACGTTTGGTCACTCTATGGTGATATCGCCTTGGGGAGAAGTATTGGATCAGTTGCCCACAGGGCAGGGGATTGCCAGTGCTGAAATCGACTTAGCAGAAGTGCAGCGCATTCGTAGCATAATGCCTATTGCGAACCATCAGCGCTCGTTATAAATACGAGCCGAGCATTCACAATAGGCTCACTAGGGCTTAATCTTCTTTGTGGTTGTACTGTTCTTTAATCGCTTTAAACAGGTTTTTGTAATTACTACCAGGCTTTGGCGGTTCAGTACTCATCTCTTTCGCGGCATTACGAATTAACGTACGCAAGTGCTGACGATTCACGCTAGGGAATTGCTCAATGAACTCGACGAACGCGTCAGGATCTTTCACCAAACGAGTACGCCACTGCTCTTGCTGACCCGTTACTCGGCCATAAGCTTCAGTCGATGGATCTAATAAATCCAGCGCTTCACGAATTGCTTCAATATCTTCGCTGCGAATAAGGCGGCCAATGTATTGCATGTGGCGACGCATTGCTTCGTTTTTACCCACACGATCCGATTCACGAACCGCTGCTTTCATCATTTCAGAAAGAGGCAGTTCCATCGCTTTTTTACGTGGCAAAGCGACAATGCGCTCACCTAATTCTTGCAGCTCAATCATGTCGCGCTTCATTTCTGATTTGCTAACAATCTCGTATTCAATTTCTTCTGCAAACGGGTCTTTCTTTTTCTTGGCCATGATAAAGCTGCCTTCTATAAATAAAATATACTGGCTAAACCTAAGAAGGAGAAGAAACCTACAACGTCAGTGATGGTTGTAAGTATCACGCCTCCAGCGAGCGCAGGATCAATGCGCTGGCGTTTCAGTATAATAGGAAGCGCAGCTCCGCTAAGTGCTGCGACTAATAAGTTAATAACAATAGCAGCGGCAATAATGCCGGCTAACATCAGGTCCTCAAACCAAAAAAACGTTATGCCTGCAATCACTGCAGCCCATAACAAACCATTGAAGAACCCAACGGCTAATTCTCGATTTAATAGCCAGCCAATATTGCTGCTACTAATATGCCCTAATGCTTGACCACGAATCACCAGTGTTAATACCTGGCTGCCCGCAATGCCGCCCATACTGGCAACAATAGGCATCAGTACGGCCAGTGCAACTAGGCGCTCAATGGTTTCACCAAATAACCCAATCACAGCAGAGGCAATGAAAGCGGTTACTAGGTTAATGCCTAGCCAAACAGCGCGACGACGCCCTGTTTTAAAGGCAGGGGCAAATGTATCTTCTTCTTCATCCAGGCCGGCCATGCTCATCATAGAGTGGTCAGCGGTATCTCGGATAACGTCAACCACGTCATCAATGGTAATACGACCGATTAACTTTCCGTGGTTATCGATTACCGGTGCCGAAACAAGGTCGTGGCGTTCGAATATCTTTGCCACATCTTCTTCATCCAACGACGCGTGGATAATCTGCGTATCGGTGGTCATCACCTCTCGCACGGTTTGGTTCAAATCACTCACCAACAATTTGTTGATGGGTAAAATACCAATAAATTCGTGACTGCGGTTCACCACCAATAAGTTATCTGTCATTTCGGGTAGAGAACGATGGCGTCGTAAATAACGTAATACAACGTCCAAGGTGACATCCGCACGTACCGTCACGGTATCGGTGTTCATCAAACCACCGGCGCTGTCTTCTGGATAACAGAGGACAGCTTCTAAGCGGCTTCGATTTTCACTATCCATTCCCCGAAGAACATTATTACTCTGGTGTTCGGGTAATTGCTGTAATAAATCCACTACATCATCGGTATCGAGTTCCGATGTGAGGTCGACCAGCTGCTCAGTGCTCATTGCATTTAAGAAATCGGCACTGATTTCATCACTTAGGTGCTGAAGTACTTCCCCTTCATTTTCTGTTTCGACCAGCTCCCAAAGCATTTTTCTGACTTTAGGGGGAGACGATTCTATGAGGTGAGCAACTTCGGCAGGCGCTAAGCCAATATTGATTGTGCGTTTAACTTCTTGCAAACCACCGCTTTCAAGCGCGGCATTAATACTATGCAGTTTTGCTTTTGCGCGTTGATTTCGTTGGCCCATAGCGCCGCTCTTATAAAAATGAGTATAACAGAAGGGTAATGAGCATATTCTAGCTGGTATAGCGCTGTTATGCTATCTGGAGATGTGGGGGGAAGAAAAAATTATTCAGCTAAGCAGCTGTTTTTTAACCAATATTCAGGATTTTTAGCGCAGCAGACTATTCGTCTTCGTCAAACCTACGAGTAATTAAATCAAGAATCGCGGCGCTGGCTTGCTCTTGGTCTTTACCGTCAATCTCTAGGCACAGTTCCGTCCCCTTACTAGCGGCCAGCATCATTACGGCCATAATACTTTTTGCGTCGGCCATTTGGCTCTCACGACCAATACGAATATTGCTCGAAAAAGACGAGGCGGTGGTGACAAGCTTAGACGCTGCTCGCGCGTGTAACCCAAGCTTATTAATAATCAGGGTATTGGTTTTAATCATAAGTCAGGCAGCTCTCTGTGTCGGACTTGTACGTTGCCGAATTGTTCAAAAAACAAATGTGTTAAGGCTTCGGAAATAAATACTGATCTATGATGACCACCTGTACAACCGATGGCGACGGTCATGTAGCTGCGGTTTGCTTGTTCAAAACTGGGCAGCCACTTGGTTAAATAGGTTTGAATATCGTTGAGCATTTCTTGTACAAGTGGTTCCTTTTCTAAGAACGCGATAATCTCAGGATCTTTTCCTGTGAATGAACGCAAGCTTGGGTCCCAGTATGGGTTAGGAAGATTACGCACATCAAATACAAGATCGGCATCGATAGGAATACCGTGCTTAAAACCAAAAGACTGAAACAATAACGCCATGTCATCTGATTGTTTATTGCTGATGCGTAATTTGATGAGGCTGCGTAGTTCATGCACCGACAAGTGAGTTGTATCGAGCTGCAGATCGGCCAAGTCACTAATGTAATGCAGCAGATCTTGCTCACCCTCAAGGGCTTCGTCCAGCGACGTATCGTTATTCGTTAGTGGATGTTTGCGGCGTGTCGAGCTGAAGCGCTGCATTAACGTTTCTTTATTGGCATCTAGAAATAGAATTTCTACGTTAAAAGGACCTTCTTTAATCGCCTTTAAAATCGCAGGAAATTCCCCCATATTCTGAACTGCATTACGCGCATCAATACTCACTGCAATACGTTGCAAAGAGACTTCGTTGCCTGTAATTGGGGTATGCGTTTGCTGTTGAGCTTGATCGATCAATGCTGGTAACAAGCCAAGGGGCAGATTATCAATGCAATAGAATCCTTGGTCCTCTAGCACATTGAGTGCGGCTGATTTTCCGGAGCCTGAACGACCACTAATAATGATTAAACGCATTTCCGCTTCCATGAGACTTCCTTAATTCTTAAAGGCTAACCAAAGTAACTGACCCACATGACGGGTCGCAATAATGGGACTTAGCGGTTAAGAAATAGCTCTTTGATAAAGGTTTTGTGAATCTGAAGAACTGCGCAACGCGTCGCGATATTCAGCTTGGCTCAGTTTTTGGGCCAGCATACTGAGTGTATTCAAATGCTCATCTGTCGCTTCTTCTGGAACGATTAAGGCGAAGATCAAATCAACAGGTTGTCGATCTATCGCATCAAAGTCGATGGGGTTTTCAAGGTGCAATAAAACACTAAACGTTGTATCACATTGCTTTAAACGGCAATGAGGAATCGCAATGCCTTCTCCGATACCGGTACTGCCCATACGCTCCCGATTTAAAAGACGCTCAAATATTTCGTCAGCAGAACTGTCTGCAATCTGCTCGGAAATAAAACTACTGAGGTATTCTAAAACCTTTTTCTTGCTTGAAATAGGCGCACTTTTTACCGTGCGCTCAGGGGTCAGAATGGAATCAATCGCAGAATTCATTTAATGCTTAACCTTCATTTCTTGCCGTCAACGCTTAGCCTTGGCCTTTGCTTCTAGCAACAAGTTTTTCTTTGTGTTTCAGTAATTGGCGATCGAGTTTGTCCGACAGGCTATCAATAGCAGCATACATGTTTTCATCTTCCGCGGAGGCGTGAAGATCACTGCCACTGACGTGAATATTGCATTCTGCTTTCTGTCTCGACTTCTCAACCGTCAAGGTAATATCTGAGCGTGTTATTTGATCAAAATGGTGCTCAAGACGTCTTATTTTTTCTTCTGCATATTCTTTAAGTGCAGGTGTAAGTTCAATGTGGTGACCGCTGATGTTTATTTGCATAAGTTACTCCTAGTTTTGCTTTGGACTTTCTTTTACAACTATTTATTCAACTATTTTCTATTAACTACTATTTTTAACGGCTACCTAATGCAACCGCAATGTTTCAAAAACTAGCCTCAGATTTCACATAATGATCATGCGTATCTGTCTTACCTAAAATAAACGCTTACGTTCATTTGAGGGTGGAATCATCATTGCTTCACGGTATTTAGCGACGGTACGACGGGCAACCTGAATGCCTTTTTCACCTAATAGATTGGCAATCTTGTTATCGCTTAAAGGCTTTTTAAGAGCCTCTTCAGCAATCAGTTTTTTAATCATTGCGCGAATAGCCGTCGACGAGCATTCGCCGCCACTATCGGTGCTTACATGGCTCGAGAAAAAATATTTAAGTTCAAAAATGCCTCGAGGCGTATGCATAAATTTTTGTGTGGTAACACGAGAGATGGTTGATTCGTGCATTTCAACGGCTTCGGCAATGTCATGCAAAACCAAAGGTTTCATGCCTTCGTCACCAATTTCAAAAAAATCTTCTTGAAATTCAACAATCTTGGTTGCTACTTTTAACAAGGTGTCGTTGCGGCTCAATAAGCTCTTAATAAACCAACGGGCTTCTTGTAGATTGTCTTTTAAATAAGCGTTATCTGGGCTGTTGTCAGCTCTTTTAACTAATGAAGCGTAGTCAGAGTTAACTCGTAATTTGGGTGCGATTTCTGGGTTGAGCTCAACGCGCCATTCATCTTTAATTTTACGCACAATTACGTCGGGAATAACGTATTCAGACTGCTCTGAAATAATTAACTCGCCAGGGCGTGGAGTCAGCTCTTGGATTAAGCGTAATACTTCTTTTAAGCTATCTTCACTGAGTTTAGTTTTACGCATGACCTGGGCGTAATCTTTACTGCCTAATAAAGCAATATGATGTTCGATCACGGTTTTGGCTTCGCTCAGCCAAGGGGTATTTTCAGGCAGCTGCTTTAGCTGTAATAACAAGCAATCTTGAAGGTCTTGAGCAAAGACACCAGCGGGTTCAAATTGCTGTAAGCGATGTAATACCGCAACCACTTCATCTTCTTCAACTTCTAAAGATTCGTCGAGGCTTTCAAGTACATCATCAAGGCTGATGGTTAAGTAGCCATCATCACCTAGGCCATCAATAAGCGCCATCGCGATTTCATTATCGGTCGGGCTCATGGGTGTTAAATTGAGTTGCCATAAAACATGGTCTTGAAGGTTGTCGGTCGTGCTATTGCGGCCATCGTGATCAAAATCATCATCGGCAGGGCCTGCACTTGAGCTGGTACCGGCCGTTGACTGGTAGGACTCTTCCCATTGGCTATCATAAGGTAGCTCGTCGGCAGACGCATCGGGAATGGTATCGCTATTTAATTGCTCTTCATATGAGGTTTCAGAGTTATTGTCTTGCTGGCTATTATCAGTGTTGGAGTCGCTATTAGCATTACCGTTAAGGTCAGCACTGGCGATGGAGTCGTGTTGATCGGTACGCTCGCTCGGGCTATCGCTAGACTGATGTTCCGTTTCTTCTACCTCAAGCATCGGGTTAGATTCAAGAGCCTCTTGAATCTCTGACTGTAAATCAAGGGTAGAAAGCTGTAGCAGACGAATGGCTTGCTGCAGCTGCGGTGTCATAGTCAGTTGCTGGCCGATTTTTAATTGCAATGACGCTTTCATACAGTTGGACAATCACTCTTCAAAAAAATCATAATATACAGATAGCTTAGACGTGCTTTGCACAGACTTCACTCTTTACCTTCATTCTTAGATAATACAGTGTACTGAATTTAAGTATATGCTAAAGCTTGAAGTCATGACCTAAATAAACATCTTTTACTTGTTGATTATTCAGAATGTCTTCAGCAGTGCCTTCAGCGATGATATGGCCACCACCAACAATGTAAGCTTTTTCACAAATAGCCAAGGTTTCACGCACATTGTGGTCGGTAATTAATACCCCGATGCCGCGATCTTTAAGCTGACGGATAATTGCCATAATGTCGGCGACTGAAATGGGGTCAACACCGGCGAAGGGTTCATCAAGCAAAATGAAAGAGGGTTCAGCTGCTAAGGCGCGAGCAATTTCTACGCGGCGGCGTTCACCACCCGATAGCGACATTCCTAAGCTGGCTCGAATATGCTGAATGTGAAATTCATCTAATAACACTTCAAGCTGCTCTTTACGCTGTGCTTTATTAAGATCTTTGCGGGTCTGCAGAATCGCCATAATGTTATCGGCAACCGATAACTTACGAAAGATTGAGGCTTCTTGAGGCAAATAGCCAATGCCTCTTTGCGCGCGGCCATGCATCGGTAAATGGCTAATATCTTGGCCATCAATGCTCACCGTGCCTTTGTCGGCCTGCACTAGGTTCACAATCATATAAAAACAGGTGGTTTTACCGGCGCCGTTCGGCCCCAATAAACCAACGATCTGGCCACTTTGAACTTCCATCGAGACATCTTTAACAATCTGACGACCATCGTAGCTTTTGGCTAGGTTGGCGGCTTTAAGCGTCTTCATTATTGATTATCTCAGCAGATTTAGCAGGTTGGATGATCATCTTAATACGGCCATCAGATTTGTTATCAGACGGATTCGCTTGTGATGCTTTGTCACCGTTAGCCGTAATGCGCTCTTCTATCATGTCGTAGTTAATCGTTTTACCGCTGAAGGAGTTCCCTTCTTGCTCAAGAAACGCATCGTTTAGCAGTGTAATCATCTTTTCTTGCGTTAAATAAGTAATCGTCTCGCCTTGGGCTTTGGTTAACCCTTTATCGCCTTCCATTTGCTGTTGGAAGTGTGCAGGTTGGCCAATCGCGATAGCTTTGTTCAGTTGCTGGCTTTCATCGCTGTAAAGCGTAATTTTATCGGCTTTAATCAGCAGAGTGCCTTGTTCAAGCACAACGTTGCCCACATAAATAGCCGTACCGGTTTTACGGCTGAAGTCGGCGCTATCTGATTGAATGGTGATTTCGGCTTCCGCATCACTTTCTAAGCTGAATGCATGGCTGCTAATCGCAAGCATTAGCATGGCTGATAAGGATTTAAGGAACATATTTGGATTTTACCTGTGATAAAAATTCAACGCGCTGCTGGTCAAGGGTCATGATCATACCCACGGCATCGATATGGCCATTTTGGCTGGTGACCTGAACAGGGCGATCAGTTTTTGCAATTTTGGATTCGGTGAAAAATGTCAGTTTGCTGGTGCGGATGATGACCGTTTCTGCGGGGTTTCTCAATTCAGCAGGGGAGGCCGGAGAAATTAGAACGTCTTGTTCCAATATCAACTTATTTTCTTTCTCAAAGTGAGTGCCGGTCTTGGATTGAATGATCCAAATCTCGCCATTATCAGCAATTGTTTTTACTTTAGGCAGTGTCAGTTCAGTATGTTTTTGAGAAGGATAATGAACCGAGCGAGCGGCATCAAACTGATGCTCTAAAGTGCCTTTTTCGTTGAAGGTTCGATTGGTCAAACCTTCACCGTAATAGTCGGGTAGCTGAGAAACGCCTTCACTGTTTTCTTGGGTCGTCTGGGTCGTATAATCTTCGATCCACAATAGGCCTAGGCCCACCGCCACCACAATAAACAATAGTATAAAGCGCTTGCGCAACATTTAGATAACACCTGCTTTTAGCATGTCGTGCATGGTGATAACGCCAACAGGTAAACCGTCTTTCATCGCAACCAAGGCGTTGATCTGGTTATCTTCCATAACCGTTAAGGCTTCTGCGGCTAACAAGTCAGGGTTGGTTGTTTTACCCCCCACGGTCATTAAACTAGCAATTTGGCTCTTATGAATATCAGTGCCGTTATCAATGGCACGACGTAAATCACCATCGGTGAAAACGCCCTGCAACTGGCCTTGCTCATCAATCACCGTGGTCATGCCTAAGCCTTTAGACGTCACAATCATGAGCGCTTCGGCCAACGGTGTTGACGGTAATACGCGAGGCATGTCGTCACCAGCATGCATCAAGGTTTCGACTTTTAATAACAAGCGGCGGCCTAAACTGCCACCTGGGTGAGAAAAAGCGAATTCTTCAGCGGTAAAGCCACGAGCTTCTAGCAAAGCGATCGCTAATGCATCACCCATAACCAAAGCAGCCGTAGTACTAGACGTTGGCGCTAGATCAAGAGGGCAGGCTTCTTCTGCGACACTGGTATCTAAGTGGCAGTGACTACCCGTTGCAAGGGTTGAGTTTGGCTTGCCTGTCATGCTGATGACGGGAATCTGTAAACGTTTTAGTAGCGGTAAGAGGCTAGTGACTTCAGCGGTTTCACCGGAGTTCGACATCGCAATAACTACGTCGTTCTTAGTGATCATACCCATATCACCATGGCTTGCTTCGCCAGGGTGTACGAAAAATGAAGGTGTACCCGTACTGGCTAGAGTCGCGGCTATCTTTTTACCAATATGCCCTGATTTACCCATACCGGTAATAACCACACGGCCTTCGCAAGCCAGCATATACTGACACGCGCGAGTGAAATCGTCGCCGATACGGCCTTTTAGTGCACCAATGGCTTCTTGTTCAATTTGAATCGTACGGATACCAGAAGCGCTAAAATCGAAGTCTTTATTCATAATTATTATGTCTGTTGTAAAGGTAACAATGTAAGTAATGAACGATTCACGTGAGGGAGCGTGAAATAAATACCCAAATCGTGAATCTATTAATAATTTTTCTATAAGGGCACTTTATATGATTGCCCTTATTTAGTTAAGTTCTTCTTTAAACGCTTTGAATATACAGCAGCGCCATATATGCGATGTAAGCGGCTAATAGAATCACCCCGGTAAAGCGTGGAATGACTCCGCGGCGAAAGCTCAAACCAATAATCACGACCAAGCCAATGGTTAGCCCAAGCATTGTCATGTAGTCACGTTCAATCACGGCACTATCGATAATCAACGGTGCAATTAACCCAGGAATCGGTAATACCGCTAGTAGGTTGAAAATGTTCGAACCAATGATATTACCAATGGCGATATCATGATGGCCTTTTAAAGCACTCGCAACCGATGCCGCCAATTCAGGCAAGCTCGTGCCGATTGCTACAATCGTTAAACCGATAATTAAATCGCTAATGCCAAAGGCCTGTGCAATAGACGTTGCGCCCCAAACCAGCATTTTAGAACTAACCATAAGCGCGGCTAACCCAACAATTAGCCAAAATATTGCGCTCTTAGCAGGCATGGCATCAATTTCGGCTTGCTCGTCTTCATCGATAATGGCTTCACCAGAATCGCTGCTTTGTTGAAATAATAGATAGATCGCAACGACTAAGGCGATGATTAAAATCAAGGCATCAAATAGATCAAGTTTAAGATCGGCCAGTACTAAGCCCGCGATGATGGTAACCAATAATAAAAGAGGAATTTCTTTTTTGATCAGCTTCTTTTGAATAGGAATGGCGGCAACCAAAGCAGTGATCCCCAGTACCAAAGCAATATTCGCAATGTTAGACCCAATGGCATTACCAATCGCCAAGCCACCCGAGCCATCAAGGGCCGCCATGGTTGATACAAACATCTCAGGAGCAGAAGTTCCCAAAGAGACGATCGTTAGACCAATAACCAATGGGGATATTCCCATAAACCGAGCCGTTGCAGCGGCGCCGAGTACAAAGCGATCTGCACTCCAAACAAGAATGACTAAACCAGCTAGTAGTGCTGCTATGGCTGGGGTCAGTGCGGTAAGGGTCATGTTAAGGCCTCAATAAAAAAGTGGGCTATTGTACCTGTAAATTTTCATTGTCGGTATGGCTTGTTCCATCAGAGCGTATAGTTCTTGGCGGGATAATGAGTTAGCCTGTATTTTGTAGATGATTTACATTCCCTTATGTCGTGTCAGTAATGAATGCTATATGATTATCAACAGATGCTACGTGCCATAAATACGAGACTTTGAATAAGAGATAGTTAATGTCCGACGAAGACGCTTTTGTATCAATCCGAGGAATGTCGTTTAGACGCGGCAATCGATTGATTTTTGACAATATGGATTTAGATATCCCTCGAGGAAAAGTCACGGCCATCATGGGCCCAAGTGGCACGGGTAAAACCACATTACTACGCCTTATCGGCGGCCAGATAATGCCTGACGAAGGTAAAATCATGGTTGATGGCTTCAATGTGCCTACACTAAAGCGTGCTGAATTATTCGATTTACGTAAGCGCACCATGGGAATGTTGTTTCAGTCGGGAGCTTTATTTACCGATTTATCCGTCTTTGATAATGTCGCCTTTCCGCTTCGTGTCCATACCGATTTACCAGAAACCATGATTCGAGACTTAGTCTTGATGAAGCTCGAAGCCGTAGGATTACGAGGCGCTCGTCGCTTAATGCCGGCGGAATTGTCGGGTGGGATGTCGCGTCGTATTGCGCTGGCCCGTTCAATTGCCCTTGATCCTGAAATGATGCTGTACGACGAGCCGTTCACCGGACTCGACCCTATCTCGTTAAGCGTTACCGTAAAACTCATTAAAAGCATGAACGATGCGTTGGGATTAACCAGTGTTTTGGTGACCCACGACGTTGATGAAGCGTGCTCGATAGCCGACTATGTTTGTCTGCTATCCGAAGGCAAAGTGATTGGCTTTGATACCCCAGAAAACCTAGTCAACAAGGGTTCCGAGCAAGTGCGCCAGTTTATGCAAGGCGAACCTGACGGCCCGGTGCCATTCCACTTTCCTGCTGATGAAATCAGTGCTGACCTATTTAAGCGGGTGAAATAAAATGCAGCCATTTATTGATCTCGTATTAAATCCCATTCATAAGCTTGGCCAATTTGGTTTAGGGCGCTTACAAGCACTCGGCCGTGCAGGCTTGTTTTTGCTCGCGTCGATTCCTTGGGGTGGCCCAGGCAGCGCAGGGTTTAGAGACCTTATTAAGCAAATCTACTCGATTGGCGTACGCTCACTGTCGATTATTCTTGTTGCAGGTTTCTTCGTCGGCATGGTGCTTGGCTTGCAGGGTTATACCATCTTATCGGATTTTGGCTCATCGGCAGCGCTAGGAACCATGGTATCGCTGACCTTGTTGCGTGAACTTGGCCCAGTGGTTACCGCGTTATTATTTGCCGGACGTGCAGGATCGGCGTTAACCGCTGAAATTGGATTGATGAAAGCTACCGAGCAAATTTCAGCCATGGAAATGATGGGTATCGATCCTTTAAAACGTATTATTACTCCACGCCTTTGGGCGGGCTTTATCGCCATGCCGATCTTAGCGTTGTTATTCAGCCTAGTAGGAATATGGGGTGGGGCTTACGTTGGCATCAATATGCTAGGTGTCGATGAAGGTGCGTATTGGGGCAATATGCAAGCGTCAGTAGGGTTTTATGAAGACGTCATTAAAGGGCTGTTTAAGTCAGTCGTATTTGGCTTAGTCGTTACTTGGATTGCGGTATATAAAGGGTTTGATTCCATGCCTACATCAGAAGGGATCAGTAAGGCGACAACCGAAACAGTGGTTGTTTCTTCGTTAGCGGTATTAGGTCTAGACTTTGTTTTAACGGCCATCATGTTGGGGAGTGTTTAAAATGCGTACACGTTTTGTTGAATTAGCCGTCGGTGCTTTTATTGTCATGGGCATCATTGCTCTTATTTTAATGGCCCTACGTGTGAGTGGACTATCTACCGCAGACGCAGGTGACCGCTATACGGTTAAGGCCTACTTCGAAAACTTAGGCGGCTTAACCGAGCGGGCAAAAGTATCAATGTCGGGTGTAACCATTGGCCGAGTGACCAAGGTTTATCTAGACGCTGAAGACTATGTCGCTGTGGTCGAGATGGAAATTAATAAAAGCATGTCGACGCTGACGACCGATACGTCAGCCGCTATTTTAACCGCCGGTTTACTGGGCGAAAAATACATTGGTTTAACGGTAGGCGCCGATGACGAATACCTAGAAGAAGGTGGCGTGATTGAAGATACTCAATCAGCCCTTGTGTTAGAAGAGCTGATTGGCCAATTCTTATTTAATAAAGCCGAAAACTAGGTCGTTAATATGAGAAAAAACATCAGCACAGCGGCGACCAAAATAGACGCAAAACTCGTCGCAGTCGACCCTCAGCAAGCTCAGTTAATCGGTCGACTAGACCGCTTAACGGGCAAAGAATTATTGCGCGCCGGGCGACAATTGATCGCTCAGGCGGGATCGCAGTGGACGGTTGATTTAGCTGGAGTGAACCATTCTAGTAGCGTAGGCATTGCCCTGCTGGTGGATTGGCAGCGTTATAGCCAGCATAAGCAAGTGGCCATCGAGTTTGTTAATATTCCGCAAAAAATGAAAGATGTCATTGAATTTAGTGGTCTGAAAGGGATGTTTAACCTGAAATAAGGGATATTTCGCTACAATTCCTGCCGCCTGATTGCAGAACATACTTCGTCTTGACCCATAATTCCGCTATCATTACGCCTTTTGTATGATTAACGCCATAATCTTAATGGGTTGTGGATGGCCATCGTTAATTAAATGTTAACCAAATTTTTACGTTAAACGGGTGATTTATGTCTACAACGGATATCCGAGCATTATTAGAACAAGAATTTCCAGGAAGCGAAATTTCCATTCAAGACGGTTACCACAATGAAATTGAAGTTGTGAGCGAAGCGTTCGAAGGTGTGTCGGCGGTAAAACGACAGCAAATGGTTTACAAGCCATTAACCGAATTAATCACTGGCGGAACTGTGCATGCTGTAAAGATCAGCGCATTAACTCCAGCTGAAAAAAAATAGCCTAGCAGAAAAGAATAATAAAACTCTATGGATAAATTACTCATTGAAGGCGGCGCTGTCATCGACGGCGAGATTCGCATTTCCGGTGCTAAAAACTCAGCGCTTCCTATTATTGCGTCTACCTTGTTAGCGCATGGTGTTATGCGTGTTGGCAACTTGCCACACTTACACGACATCACCACCATGATCGAACTATTAGGTTGCATGGGCGTATCGGTTGTTATTAACGAAGACATGAGCGTCGAAACTGATTGCTCAACCATGACCAGCCGAATTGCTCCATACGAGCTAGTACGCACAATGCGCGCCTCTATTTTGGTACTCGGTCCATTGTTAGCACGTTATGGCGAAGCCGTTGTTTCTCTTCCAGGAGGCTGCGCAATTGGTAGTCGTCCGGTTGATTTACACCTACGCGGAATGGAAGCACTAGGCGCAACAGTCGAAGTGATCGATGGCTATGTACATGCCCGCAGCGATGGTCGTTTAAAAGGCGCCAACATCTACCTTGATATGGTAACGGTAACCGGTACTGAAAATATCTTGATGGCAGCGGTATTAGCCGAAGGCACGACCGTCATTGAAAATGCAGCACGCGAACCTGAAGTGGTTGACCTAGTAAATTGCTTAAACGCAATGGGTGCAAAGATTACGGGTGGCGGCACTGACAAATTAACCATCGAAGGTGTTGAGCAGCTAAATGGTTGTTCTTTCGATGTACTACCAGACCGTATTGAAACAGGTACTTACTTAGTAGCTGCTGCGGTAACCGGTGGTAAAATTAAAGTAAAAGATACTGATCCTAAATTAATGGACGCAGTACTCGCTAAGCTTGAAGAAGCCGGTGCAAAGATTGAATGCGGCGAAGATTGGATATCGTTGGATATGGAGGGGCGACGCCCGAAAGCGGTTAATGTACGCACCGCACCTCACCCAGCATTTCCAACCGATATGCAAGCACAGTTCATGGTTATGAATTGCATTGCTGAAGGTACCGGAACCGTAGTAGAAACCGTATTTGAAAACCGTTTTATGCACGTTGATGAATTAGTGCGCATGGGCGCTGACATTACCGTTGAAGGAAATACAGCCATTGTTACGGGCAAAGAAATTTTAAGCTCGGCGCAAGTAATGGCCACCGACCTACGTGCATCGGCATCCCTTGTTATTGCAGCGCTTGTTGCGACAGGCGATACCTTGGTTGATCGTATTTATCACATTGACCGTGGTTACGAATGCATTGAAGAAAAGCTGCAAATCTTAGGAGTTAAGATTCGCCGCGTACCAGGAAACTAAACCGATACTGATTGAAGTATATGGATTAGTTTCTTTTGACCTTGTTTGCTTTTTCACAGTGGCGGCCTCATATATGAATGAACGCCACTTATTACGAACATTTTAGAGAAGATTGAAAACGTTATGACACAGCAGCCTCTCACGATTGCCTTATCAAAAGGACGTATTTTGGATGACACCTTGCCTTTATTAGCCGAGGCAAACATCCATCCAGCAGAGGACATTAGCAAAAGTCGTAAACTGATTTTCGATACCAATCATGACCATATCAAGCTGCTTGTTATTCGAGCAGCCGATGTACCGACCTACGTTGAATACGGCGCAGCCGATCTAGGCATTTCGGGCAAAGACGTATTGATGGAGTTCAATAGCGAAAACCTATACGAACCTCTTGACCTAAAAATCGCTACTTGCCGCTTAATGACCGCGGCCCTTAAAGGCGCTGTACTTCCAGAAGGCCGCTTAAAAGTTGCCACTAAATTTGTTGACGTGACCAAACGCTATTTCGCCGAACAAGGCCGCCAGATCGACATCATCAAATTGTACGGTGGTATGGAACTGGCCCCAATCGTTGGCCTAGCCGACTTGATTGTGGATATTGTTGATACCGGAAAAACCTTGGTAGCAAACGGCTTAGAACCTCGCGACCACATGGCGTATATCAGCTCTCGATTAGTAGTGGGTAAAGCCGCCATGAAAGTGAAGCACGCACAAATCCAGCCGATCATTGACCAAATGTCAGCGGCGGTCTCTCGTCAAGAAGAGAAGCGTCAAGAAGAGAAACGCCAGCAAGAAGAAGCAGGGCAGTAATAAGCCCTTTCTGAAAATTAGGAATTTTAAAAATGACTATCGAAATTCGTCGTTTAGATACCAGCGCAAATGATTTCTCTGCCGAGCTAGAAACACTACTCGCGTGGGAATCTGTTTCAGACAAACAAGTTCAAACCATCGTTACCGATATTCTTGACGATGTGAAAACCCGTGGCGACGCCGCCGTTATCGAATACAGCAATCGCTTTGACCACCTGCATGTTGAAAACATGGATCAGCTAGAACTGAACCAAGAACAACTTGAAGATGCGTTAAACACCTTGCCAGCCGACCAGCGTCACGCGCTATTAGCCGCGGCTGATCGTGTGCGCAAATATCACGATAAGCAAAAACAAGATTCTTGGCAGTACACCGAAGAAGACGGCACCTTATTGGGCCAAAAAGTAACGCCGCTTGATCGCGTAGGTATTTATGTGCCGGGCGGAAAAGCCGCTTACCCATCTTCTGTATTAATGAACGCCATTCCAGCACACGTTGCCGGCGTACAAGAAATCATCATGGTAGTACCAACGCCCGGTGGTGAATTAAACCAGCTAGTGTTGGCCGCAGCCGCAGTAGCTGGCGTAAGCAAAGTATTCACTATTGGTGGTGCACAAGCTGTTGCCGCATTAGCGTACGGCACACAAACCGTTCCTAAAGTAGATAAAATTGTTGGCCCAGGTAACATCTTTGTTGCTACTGCCAAGCGCCAAGTATTTGGTGCAGTTGGCATCGACATGATTGCAGGCCCTTCTGAAATCTTAGTGGTGTGTGATGGCCAAACAGACCCAGATTGGATTGCGATGGATTTATTCTCGCAAGCCGAGCACGACGAAGATGCACAGGCAATTTTAATCAGCCCAGATCAAGACTTCTTAGATCAAGTGCAAGCCTCTATCGAAAAGCTATTACCGACCATGGCCCGTAAAGATATTATTCGTGCCTCGTTAAGCGCACGTGCCGCCTTGATCAAAGTAAAAGATATGAATGAAGCGTGTGAAGTGAGTAATACCATTGCTCCTGAACACTTGGAATTATCGGTAGAAGATCCGCAGGCATTATTGCCGCAGATTCGTCACGCCGGCGCGATCTTTATGGGTCGTCACACATCCGAAGCACTAGGTGATTACTGCGCAGGGCCAAACCACGTTTTACCAACGTCGGGCACTGCACGTTTCTCATCACCGCTAGGTGTGTATGATTTTCAGAAACGTTCGTCGCTGATTATGTGTTCCCCAGAAGGCGCATCAGAACTGGGCAAAATTGCCTCCGTTCTAGCCCGTGGCGAGCAACTAGAAGGGCACGCACGATCTGCAGAATACCGCATTAAAAAGCAATAAGATAAACCGAGCGGCATCATAAAAGTCGCTCGAAAAGTTGCTGCGCTAAAAGCCTCGAATTGCTCACTTGTTAGTAATAATAAATTATTAACAAGCGAATGATTCGGGGCTTTTTTGTTTATACCGAAAGCCGCTAGACACTTCAATATTTTAAAAATTTTAGAGAATCTCATGACATCAATAACTCAAATGGTTGAAAACCTAGTTCGCCCAGAAATCCGTGCACTATCGGCTTACCCAGTGGGCGATGCCAGTGGCATGGTAAAACTCGACGCTATGGAAAACCCACACCAGTGGTCAGCAGAACTCAAACAAGCTTGGGCAGAAAAACTGCAGCACGCCAACATCAATCGCTACCCACACCCGCAAGCACCGAAAGTAAAAGAAGGCCTGCGCAAAGCGATGAACGTACCAGAACAATTCGATTGCTTATTAGGAAACGGCTCAGACGAAATTATTCAGCTATTAGCCATGCTGGTGGCACCGCTAAACCCTGAGAAAAAAGCAACCATCATGGCCCCTGATCCAGGCTTTGTTATGTACAAAATGATCGCCACTTTTTGTGGGCTCGATTATATTGGCGTACCGCTAACATCGGAATTTGAACTCGATATGCCCGCCATGTTGAAATGCATCACCGAGCAACAGCCAGAGCTAATCTTCCTAGCACAACCTAATAACCCAACTGCAAATTTATACTCCGAATCACAACTGCGCGAACTGATCCAAGCCAGCGAAGGCCTTGTGATCATGGACGAAGCGTACCTGCCGTTTTCTAGCCGCAACCACCTACACTTTTTAGAAGAATTCGACAACGTCTTAGTAATGCGCACGTTATCAAAAGTCGGTCTAGCAGGATTACGTCTAGGCATGATCTTTGGCCGCAGCGAATGGCTAAACGAACTTGATAAAATTCGTATGCCGTACAACATTAATGTACTCACACAAATCAGCGCCGAATTCGCACTAGAGCATTACGACATTTTATTAGGCCAATGCGAGCTGATAAAACAAGAACGCACGCGCATGCACAATGCATTAACCGAACTCGGTTTTAAATGTTATCAAAGTGAAGCGAACTTTATTTTGGCCCGCGCTGATATGGACTTTGAAGGCCAAGCGAAAGAAATATTTGAGCAGCTTAAACAGCATAATGTATTAATAAAATGTTTAGCAGGTGGGCATCCGTTATTGGAGAATTGCTTGCGCTTTACTATTGGTACTGAGAGTGAGAATGGATTGTTGTTGGAAGCGTTGAAGGATATTTTGTGAGGGGTGGTTAAGTAAGGGTGTTCGCCTATCACTTTTTAGTGATAGGCCTTAAGTAATTGAAAAATATAAGAAATATTGCTGAGTTAAATGCATGCTTGTTTAAGCGACAATGAATATAAAGTGTTATCAAATTGACAAACGCGACAGCGGAATATAGTGTTGTGTGAATTAATAACAGGGATAGACGTATGATATTTAAGGAATTTTTCACTTGTTCGCCTTTCCCGTATATAAGGGTTTATGCGACACTATGTCGCATAAACCACTGTTAGGTGTAATTAGAGATTATTTAATGGAATTTGAAAAATACGCACAACAAAAACTAGAAAGAAGTGCTGAGAAAGCCAAGCTATTCTGGGATGGTGTAAAAAATAGATTTTCTAAGAATTTACTGGATAGTGACGATCAATTACAAGTTATAGATATTCAAGAGATATCAGATGATTGTGTAGATATGATCTTACTAAGAAAAAATAAGAACTTAGATATTGATCAATTAGAGCATTGCCGAATTGTTGCTGAAAACCGATGGTTTAAAAAACCAAAAATAACAATGCATTTTTCATCAGGACCTTTTTCGCATGATTTTTTTGATGAGAAATAGTAATAAATCTACACCTAACAAAACCAGCCAGAGGGACGCAGTAAACTGCGCCCCTGCTGGCGGCGTTATGCGAATAGGAACTATATGAGAACATTATTAATAATACTTTGTGTATTTACGCTCGCATCTTGTGGGAGTTTACGTCCTAAAAGTGAACGTATTGTCTCTAATGAAATAATACCAAAAGTGAATTTAACCTTTAGTGATAGTGTTGACGGACTTGCGAAGAATATTAATTCAGTGTTTCAGGATAATGGCTGGACTATACTGCACTCTTCAGAAAAAGCTCCTCTCCCTAGAGGGAGTAGTATAGATAAAGAAGATAATCGAACTTATGTAAAACTTAGTGAATATTGGTTATGGAAACCTGCATTGTCAGATGTAAACAAGCCTGAGTATTTTATTAAAGGAAAAACACCAACATCTGCTTTTAGCTTTGGTTCATATTTTTACATAATATTGTCTAAAAGCGAGATTAATAAAGTAAATGCATCGTTTGTTTTAATAACAACACAGTATGCTGAAAAGAAAAAGCTAGGTGAATATACAGATAGCCTTATTAATGGGTTGCATTCTAAATATTCACATAACAAGTAAATTATGTCACCCACAAAAATACGTGGGCTGGGACACGCAGAAAACGCGCGCCCCATATTTCGGCGTTATGAGTCGAGAAGGAGTTTCCTGTGAAGTATTTAATTCTGCCACTGTTATCTATTTTTGTCTTAGGTTGCGCAAGTATTAATACTCAAGAGCAGAAAAGTGAATACGCTCCTCATATAAATGATTTTCTAGGGGCATGGTATTTCTATATGGGTAAAAACGGCCATGTAAAATTAAACCTAAAAGCAGATCATAAATTCGATATTTCTGTTATTCCTTGTTCACAAGACCAGGAGTTTGAGAAGCCGTCAGGTTCATGGAGTCTTAAGGGAAATGACTTTCAGTTATTGTGGCCCGATGGTAAGCAGAAAAAACAAGAAGTGATTGAAGTGTCAACTTGTGCACTTAAGTTAACTAGTAAAACGGGGTATGAGCGCTATCGCCGAAATCTTGGTAAGTGCAGCTCATAACAAAGCCAGCCAAATCGCCAGCAAGCTGGCTGGACTCGTAAACTCGCCTTTGCTGGCAGGCGTTATTTAAGGTGATATTCATGCGAAAGTTAGTTGTTTTAATGTTGGTTTTCTTTTTCTCGCCTGTAAATGCTGGTGACTTTAAATTGATTACACACACAAAGGAAATAAAGGACGGTGAAGAGTACTTTTTCCTTTATGGTACTTCAGCAGGAAATTATTTAGTAAAATCTTGGCAGTTCGATCTAAAAAATAATTGGGACGGAAATGGAGAGCCTAACTTATCAATTGGTATGGCTGTAGCGAAAACGTATGATTATTTCAATAAATCAAAGCAAGAATTAGGAATCAAAGAGGTTAGTTTTCGTCCTGCATTTAGTAAACAAGGCAGTATGGTATGGTTTTACCATGTGGAGCTAACGACGCTACCTTACAAATTTGGAGCTGATACATCTGAAGTTGTGATACTTACAAGTGGTGAAATTGTTTTACCATACAAGCCTAAGCTCTAATGATGAAAGTTATCCACAAGTGATGGACTTAACAGTATTTCGTTCCGTGAGCATCCTATTTCAAAAATATTAAAATACTAAACCTTTAAATTAAGAAGAAACTTATGAAAATATTAATGATAATTATCAGTAGCTTAGCTTTACTGTCAACAACTTCATGCTCTAAAGAAATTCCATGGTACAGCAATTCAGAGGAACCATTCTGGCAACTTAGAGACTTGCAAATTCCTGTAGTGGATATCAATTTAAAATCAGGTAAATCTCAAGAAATTGAAATAGTGACTGATAAAGCTATTTTAGTTGGAATGAAGCCAAAGGTCACAATAAAGCAATATCAGGAATATACCTCTCAAAAGCCAATAACGCTCCAAGATATGAATAGTTATACGAATATATCAAGTATTTCAGGCGCTACTCTTTTTAAACCAGTTGATGGTCGTATAAATATAAAAGCAATAAATAACTCAGACATAGCGTTTACTTTTGTTGTATATAAAGAAGATTACGATCAATAAAGAAATAAAGAAATAACAAAGCCTTCCTTGGGATAAACCCAAGAAGACGGCGTTATATGCCTGCAACACTAAAGCTAAGGAAGGGTTATGAATGAACAGTTAAACCGTGCGTATTGGATGCTAGCAGATACAGAGCTTCCTATTGCAAAAGACCTAACTTATAAAAGCTCTTTTGAAGCTCATTTTAAGCATGGTTTATTGTTTAATGAAAAATTAATGATTTCGGACGCCCAGGCGGTCAATTGTGTTAATTTCCGAACTTTAGTTAATGAAAATACAGAATTCAAACAACTAATGTCAAAAGATCTCTTATCAATTGCTGTCAGAGATCCACTAGGTACATCTAAATGTGACAGGCTTACTCAAGTAAGAGATGCATTTCAAAAAGAAAATAAACGTAATATGGCACAGGAAGAATTTCTAACAGATATAGATTTAGACTACGTGAACGAAAACTGTGAAATCATTCCATATACTTACTCTTCATTACGAGAAAACTATACAGAAAATATATTTGAAATATTTAAAGGTGAAAATGCGCATCAAGTGTTTGGGAGTGATATTCAAAAATTGCTCATTGAACGACTATTAATTGAGTCTGAACGTGATCATGGACTAGGAAGAGTTTTCCTGCATAAAAACTTTGAATCCGATTTGCGCAAAGCCGGTAAGCATGAAGTATGGAGCAAACACAAGAATGACATTATTAGATTTTCCGATGCACCTTATGTGACAGGTATTTCTAAAGTACTTAATACAAACCCTATATACTCTCCTCTTCACCAAAGCAGCTTTGAGCTAGCGTACCCTAAAAAACCACAAATCATAGAAAAGGAATCTGCAATTGAAATAGCGACAAATTTAAATTTGAGTAGTTATGAGGCAGCGTTATCAAAGTTAATGCCTGAAGATATTTTATTCCTTAGAGATAGCTTTGAATTTAAAGAATATCAGAAAAAAATTAATTATGGCGTATCGAATGAAAATTCACTCGATAATACATTAGATGCATTAATTGCATATCAAAACCTTATTGATCAATATATTATAAAGCGTCATCTGGGATTAAAAACATCTAAACAGTTTAAAGGTAAAAGATTTTTAGAGCCTATGAGAAAAATCTCCCAAGAAGGTGGAGTTTTTTCACTTGGCCTAGCACTAACTGATGCTATTTCTGGAGGTGCTCTTTCTATAGCTAATTTTTTTGTGAGTGAGTTTATCGATCGCCAATCAACACTAACTGAACAAAAAATGACCCGAGAGAAATATAAGCTACAGACAGCTATAGAGCATTCTGAATACAGTAGTAAAATTAAAGCACAACACCTTACCAAAGGTGATGCAAACGAAACTATTTATACATCATTAGATAAATTTTGAGCAATAAAAAACATGGTCATTGGGTCGGTAATTTCACTACTCAATAATAGCTCTTGTAATTCTTCTACCTCAAAGAAACGAACATCAGCGATAGCTTCTTTGTTCTCTTGATTTATTACAGACGTTGCAGCATCAATTTCTACGTTGAAAATATAAGCTTGTGATTGTTTTTCTTTAATCGCTTTATAAAGTTCCCAATTTTTTCCTATACAACCAGCTTCTTCGAAAAGTTCTTTTTTAGCACACTCTAAAGGAGTTAATTCTATTTCTCCAAACCCTTTTGGTATTTCCCATGACCAAGCTCTATTTTCATGCCTGAAGTTTTTAACTAGTAGTAACCTTCCAGCTAAATCTTTACCGAATACCATAACACCATATGGAGAGTTCCAAAGAAAACGAAGATACTTGCCTTGATTACCTGACGGGAAGATAACGTCATCGTTGTAGAGTGTTGCATATTCATTCTCGAACACGATGTGTTCTTGAACTATTTCTATCTCACCTTTTTTATGATTACCCTTGTTCATTAAATTTCTTTCTTGAGTGACTAGGTAGTTGTATGATGGCATATAACAATTACAAAGGACAGTGAAATTAAAAAGGACCGTCACTCTAATTTCTTAATTAAAAAGGACAGTCAATTACAAAGGACAGTCACTCTAATTTCTAATTAAGATAATTGAATCAGGATTGGTGTTATATTGATTCACTATATTATTTTTATGCTTTAGCTATAAAATATTTGAATAATTTCTTGATGAAGATCGTAAAAAATAAGATTTTAAGAATGCTAGGCAGGATGAATCACACTGGGTAGTGATTTTTATTGGAGTATAAAGTGACGTGATTTTAGCCAAGTAAGGCTTTGCAGTTTTTAATGCCGGGTCGTCGCTTACGATCAAGTAGGGCGACTGCCGTATCCATCAAGGTAGGGTTGCCCACTAAATCTTTAAACGTTTTTTCAAAGCTGGTTGTCATTTTTAACCAACTTTCAGGTTCAATACCTAATCTCTGTAAAATAGGCGGTTGATGCTTTTCAATATAGCCCCGTTTGTCTTCACGAATGACACGCCCAGTCATTTCAACTAATTCTAAATAATCCGTTAGCTTAAACGGTAAACCTTGCGGCATGTCTTGTCGAGGGTTACCAACAAAAGGCATGAGTGATTTTTCTTGCTGATTTGGGTGGTTGGGGGAGTGTGCCGTTTTTGCTTTCTTTGCTCTAGCTTTGAACGATGTATGCTCTGATTGTTCGGGTGTTTTTGCCATCTTGGCACGAACTGGGTTTAAGTCTACATAGGCTAGACACGCGGCGAGTGCCTTTTCATCTAGTAGGGCTTGAGATTTAAAACGACCTTCCCAGAAGCGGCCCGTACAGTTGTCTTCATAATTGGCTTGGTGAGAGATGAATTCATTTAATCGCCGCATAAACCAGCTAATATCCATCAAGCGCTCACGCCACTTTTCTACAAACTCGGTAAGTTTTATCAGTTCGGATTCAGAAAAGTTCGGATCGGTTAAATACCGTTGACTCAAAGGGTTGCCTTTATAAAGCGTATGCCACTTTTCAATCACATCATCAAGTGACCAGTTGTCAGCTTTTTCTTTGTTGATATGTAGCACCACGTGATAATGATTCGACATAACCGCATAGGCTGCCACATCAATTGCAAATACTTGTGCTTGCTTGAGTATTTCTTCTTCAAGCCAAGTTCTTCGGTGCTCGTAACTTTGCTTGGTTGTGAAATCAACGCCACACAAATACGCCTTACGCACACAGCGAGATACGCAGTGGTAGTAAGGTGTGGCTTCAAGGCATATTTGTTGTGAGCGTGCTTTTGTCATATTTTTATAATGTGTAATTTCATATATTTCAATTTGAAACCATTAAAAACAAAAGTGGAATAGGCCTTGTTCCTTAGAAAAGAGAGAAGGGCGTTTACGGTCTCGTTAATTCGACTTATGATGAGTGTCCTTGTAGATTTACATCCTGCGAGCGACTCATATATAGCACAAGTATCAATGGAAGTTCTTCCTGCATTGGCTAGTAGCTTCTTTGTAGTTGGGGTATTAGCATTCATAAAAGAAGTAAGAGCGATTAAAAAAAATGCATAACAAAGCCAGCCAATTCGCCAGCAAGCTGGCTGGACTCGTTTCACTCGCCTCTGCTGGCAGGCGTTGAGGCTGTAGAAAAACCTTATTTTCACGCCATTATTTGATAAAATACCACCTCTCTTGCAGAGGTGAATGATGCCTAAATTTATCCCCTATAATTACGATCAAACTTCTATGGTCGTCATAAACTATAAAGATCAATTGCAGCCAGGAACATTTGAGCACGCAGTTCACTTTTTAATAGATACCAAGCTCGATCTTTCAATATTTTATCCTAAGTTTAAAAATAACGATGGCGGTCGCCCTGCATATGATCCCGCTATTCTGCTAAAAATAATTCTGTTTGCTTACTCAAAAGGCATTACCTCCAGCCGTGAAATTCAGTGGTGCTGTGAAACCAATATTATTTTCAAAGCACTCTCTTGCGATACGGTTCCTCACTTTACGACGATAGCGGCTTTTGTAAGTAGTCACGCAGAAGAGGTAGAAGCGCTATTTGAGCAACTGCTTTTAATCTGTCAAGAACAAGGTCTGTTAGGCAATGAACTGTTTGCCATTGATGGTTGTAAAATGTCGTCGAACTCTGCAAAAGAATGGTCTGGAACATTAAAAGAACTAGAAGAAAAGCGCGCGAAGATTAAACGCTTAATTGGCCATCATGTCAGTGAGCATAAGAAAATCGATGGCAGTGATACGCTGGATGAACAGCGTAAGTTAAGGGCAGAGCAAGCAATTGAAACTTTAAATAAAGCACACGATAAGATTGATGATTTCCTAAAGATGCAACCCCAAGGCCTATTTTAGCTCCTGCAAAATAGGCATTAAGGCCATCCATGGCCCGCAGATGTGCAAGGAAAATGGCCAAAAGAAGTAAAGAGTAACGTCACAGATAATCAGTCTGGAAAAATGACGACGAGTAAAGGAGCGATACAAGGTTACAACGGTGTCGCTACTGTGGATAAAAAACATCAAATAGTTATTGATGCTCAGGCTTTCGGAGAAGGCCAAGAACACCACACTTTAAAGCCTGTTTTGGATAAAGTGAAAGGTAGGTATGAGCGTTTAGGTATTAGTGAAAATATATTTTCAGAAGATGTGATTGTTACTGCCGACACAGGTTTTGCGAATGAAGCGAATATGAAATACCTGCATGAAGATAATATTAATGCTTACATTCCAGATAATAAATTTCGTAGTCGAGATCCTAAGTTTATAAATCAAAAAGAGAAATACGGTAAGCGCCATCAGAATGAAAAAAAGAAAGGCAGTGTTCGCAATGTTATACCTTCAAGTGAGTTTAAGTTTGATCCAATTAAACTCACCTGTGTTTGTCCTTCTGGAGAAACGATAAGTCATATTGGGAATAGGGTTGATCAAGCAGGCATAGCCAAAGCATTCTTTAATGGCCGTTTATTGCAGTGCAGAAACTGTGATTTAAAAGCTAAGTGTATGCAAAATCCAGCATCAGCGGATCACAGAAAAGGCAGTGGTAGGCAGGTATCATTTACTCTCGACCATAAACGTAAGCCTACTTTTACTGACTGGATGAAGCATCGCGTTGATAGTCCGTACGGGAAACAGATTTACAGCCATGGAATGTCGGTAGTCGAACCCGTATTTGCAAATATTGGCACGAATAAAAGACTGAATCGCTTCAGCTTGCGTGGGAAAAAGAAAGTTGAAGCACAATGGCAACTGTATTGTATGGTTCATAATATCGAGAAGTTAGCGAACTATGGGCAATTAACAGCCTAATAGAGCTGCATAGAATGAGTTGTAAGCATTTTTATCATTATCGTGATGAATTGAGTTGCAAGTTACGTAATATCTGGCAAATTAGTGCGTAAATAAATTTAGAAAGAAGGCGTAAGGGATGGCTGTCTTAAATCAGGTTTTCCTACAGCCTCGTTATGAGGTATTCATGAAATGAAATTTAGGCTTATCACAGATAATGACATTAGAAATTGTGCACAGCTATTTTCTCATGTTTTTTCAACAGAACCTTGGAATGAACCTTGGACAGAAGAAAATGCTTTCAAAAGATTGAATCATTTCTTCGAATCTAAGGGCTTTGTAGGTGTTTTACTTGAGAGTGAAGATCTTATGGGGTTTGCTCTAGGTAATGTTGAACCTTTTCACTTCGGAGATCTGTTTTACCTTCGAGAGATGTGTATAGATACTAAAATGCAAGGCTCAGGTCATGGTCATAAATTACTTGAAAGTCTAGAAGAAAATTTAAAGAATATGAATGTAAATAACATCTATTTGACTACTGATATAGAAATTCCAGCATCTAAGTTTTACAAAAAAAACGGATTCAATTTCAAGGATACAATGGGGTTCTATGCTAAGCGTATCAATTCATAACAAGGTGCGGCAAACTGATCTCCGTTTACGGTCACCTTTTGTGCAAAAAAAACGCACAAAAAGTGCCAGTAATCTTCGGCTGTTGTGCACGGCGTTAAGAGCTAAGGATAGCCATGCAAGAATTTGATTCGATTCCTGAGATCGTATTTTGGGTTTCAAATATAGGAGTGATAACTCTTAGTATTATTTTCTATTTCATTGTTAAAAGTCGACTAGTAAAGTTTAGCTTGATGCTAGGAATGCTGGGCTTTCACTTTATTATTTTTCCAATAATATTTTTTGGCTGTAAGGTAACTGTATTCGATGAGGTATTTTGTAGAGAGGGTTGGTGGTTGTTTGTATTAATACCTCCAGTTCAGTTTTGTATTGGGATATTGTCTCTTGTAGTATTACAGTTAATGCAGCGAAATCGACTGGCACTTAACAAACCAATGTAGATCGTGCGGAAACCGCACAGGAAAAATTAACGGCGGCTTCGCCGCTAACAAAAAAATACCTCTAATTGGGGCGTTAAATGGTAAGCATGACTGAAAAACTGGGAAGAATATTTGGAATTACGCATTTATCTTTTGTTGCGATTCTGGGTTACCTTATTGCGACAAGTAACGATGGTGAAAGTGGTATGGCGTGGTTCATTTTTGCAATTGTAGACTTTCCAATTTCATTTTTACTAATGCCGCTAAATGAACTTATAGGACTAATTGAATGTCCAGCACCTATAGGTAGTAATGGTAATTATTTACCACTAAGTGATTATAAGCAATTTTGGTTGCCAGCATCATTCTTTGGTGTGGTGGGGTCAATTTGGTGGTACTACATGCCAGCTGTAGTGAAGTACTGTTTAGGTCTTCCGTGGAAATGAGGGCTAAACCATCTAACAAGTTTGTGAACGACCGCCCAATAAAAGGGTCATTGGGTTGGACCTCCATAAGTTGTCGCGAAAAAGCTGCGTCAACTTATTCCGGACCGTTACAGAAGCGTTGAGGCTGTACCGGTACTTGTGGGCTTTCGTTGTAACCGCAATCCTATTGACTCTTGCTGCTATTTTCACAAGAGGCATTGAGTTTATTGTCAAAGACCCGTATGCACTTATTGGCCTGATTTTGATATTTGGTGTCGGTTATTGCTTTAGCCTATATAGAGAAAGGGGCCTTACTTCAATGGTGGTTATTAAAACGGACGGTCTGGAAATTCACAAGTTCAAGTCAGTTTCTCTTGTTCGTTTCGAAGAGATAGAGCATCGAGAGATACTAAATTACAAGAATTCAAAAAACAGCTTTGCTATACCAGAAATATTCTTAAAATATTTAGCGGGTGTTTCTTACCATATTCCGATTAATATCAAAAATTACACGCAAATAGAGCAGGCGCTGTCTGCTCATGGAATATCATACAGTGGTATCACTCATGAGGAGTTGAGATGAATTTCGAAGGAATGACTGAGCAAGAAATACTTGATATAGCCAATCCGATCATGGATAACCTGATGGACGCATCAACAAGTATTGATCATGAGCGACATGTTAGAGACTTCAATAAGAGAATGTTGAAGATCGTCACAAAAGAGTATCTAAATGGGGTTTGTGTGATGTATCAGGCAGAGAAAGGGTTCTTCGCACAAAGAGAGCCGGTTGCTGTTTTCAGGAGACCTGAATCTGCGGCGATCGTGTGGAAACAATATTATACAAAAGCTCCAGGTGAGCATGTCGCAGAAATGATTTTGGTCTATGAAGATGGTCGTTATTTAGTAGATCATGTAATGGTGTTTTAAACCGTGCTAACAAGGCCCAGCAATATCGTTTGCTGCGCTCTATAATGTAATAATTCAACAAGGAGTGAATATGAAGTGTCCAAAGTGTAAGAACGTAGATTTGAAACCAACAAAATTAGAAGATGGACTTCTTGTTATGGGGCGCTCTGAATGTAGTAGTCATTGTTAAAAGCATTAATGGAAAAAGGAGGTTATGTGAACATTAAGCTACTAATTTTTATGCTTGTATCAATACTGCTTGGTTCGCCCTATATCTTAGCCGAAGAAGGTTGTCCGTTTCCAAAAAAATATATTGAAATAGATCGTGCTTATCATCAGTGTGCAAATGGACTGGTTCGAAAGGGTGCTAGTTGTGAGTTATTTATCGATAGTATTCCAGCGCTTTTGGGCAAGTACGATTGTAAACGCAGCTTTGATACTCAGCCGGTTCCAGCTTTATGGTTATTTGATGCCGCTGCGGAAGACTATATTCAACTAATATATCAAATGGCTTCTAAGAGTAACCCTGTTTTTAACGAGCAGTGGTTTATGCGTGAGTCAGTTGATGCTGAAAAAATATTTTTGAGTCCCGAGTTTAAATTGGTATTAGACGGCCATATGGCAGAAGAGTACTACCCGTTAATAGAGTATGTTCGAAATACTCAATAGCAAAAGGATTTAGGTTTTGCCGAAAAATATAAAGTTAAACTACGTAGAGTTTCCAGCTAAAGATCTTCCTGCGACTAAGCAATTCTTTAAAGATGCTTTTGGATGGAGTTTTACTGATTACGGTGATGATTATACTGCTTTTTCTGATGCAGGATTGGAAGGTGGCTTTTATAGGTCTGATTTAACCTCGTTAGCATCAAAGGGAGCTGCGCTGCTGGTTTTGCTAACAGATGATCTTGAGCAAACTCAATCAACGGTTGAAGCTTGTGGTGGTAAAATATCCACGCCTATTTTCGCATTTCCCGGTGGTAGCCGTTTTCACTTTGTTGAGCCTAGTGGTAATGAATTCGCTGTATGGTGTTTGTCTGCTGAATAGTCATCTATAATCGCTCAAGGATACACTAGAATAATGAGTTTTATTAAAGTCCCCTTTGTAAGCTATTTAGCTTTTATACAATGTTTTGTGTTTTTAATTTGTGTAAATTCTCATGTAGCCAATGCTGATATTTTTAAGTGGGTTGGTGAGGATGGGAAACTTAATTTTTCTGATAGCCCACCGGTGAAAGTGTCTTTTGATAAGGTTGTTTTGAAACCCAGCAACTCACTGTCTAATGAAGGCTCTCTGGATAATAAGCAATCTTCAATTCCTTATCGCTTTGTCCTAACTTCGGATATCAATAAAGAAAATGAACCTGTCGATAATCTTGATGAAATTAACATAAGCAAACGACAGAAGAGCTTTTATACTTATACAAGCCTTACAAGTATTAAGCGTAAACAAGCCTATACCATTAGAATAAAAATCTCTGATGCTAAAGGAGTGTTGATCTTTGATAATGCTGACACACAAATCTCATCGACAAATTCGATTTGGTTTGTCACGAAGGTCTCACCGAAGTTAGCGATTGATACCCCAGGAGAGTGGTTGGTTGAGGCAATACTCGACGATAAAAAACTATTCACAAAAATAATTGTTGTACGCTTCTAATAGTTATTATTGGAAGCTAGGAGCTAATATGATTAAAAATACGCTTATATCATTAGTAATATTGGTATTCTCTTTTGCGAGCTCTGCCAGTGATGTTTCTGATGCCTATCATTCCGGCTTGAGCGGTGTTCAGCTGAGAGATGCAGGTTTGGTGGTTAAAGTTTTATCTGATGATGATAAGGGATCTCGTCATCAGAGGTTTATTCTGAAGATGCCTGTAGGATTGACTGTATTAATTGCTCACAACATCGACTTAGCACCAAGAGTTCAGAATATTAACTTAGGCGATACGGTTGAGTTTTATGGTCAGTACGAATGGAATGATAAGGGTGGTGTTGTTCATTGGACACATCACGATCCTGCAGGGCGACATGTTGGTGGTTGGTTAAGGCATAATGGAATTGTTTATGAATAAATGGAAGGTCGCTTTTTTTCTTACATTACCGCTTTTGCTGCTGTCTCTGTTGTGTGTCTTGTATGTGCTTCTTGATAATGGAACCTCATATACTTATTTGAGAGTTTCATATGATGATCAAGTCGAAGTGAATAAAGTGTTGGCGAAGATGGTTGTGAAAGCACACTCTGATCATAGTCAGCAAGATCTGTTGTCTATTCTGCGTAGTGAGTATCCTGATGCTTTTATTGTTAAAGAGGGTAATACACTGATTATGGGAAGCCTTGTTTTTGAATTTAATAATGACAGGCTAGAGCACGTTCGTTAGTGTTGGTTTTAGAGAATAAAAATCAAAATTCATCTTTACCCATTTTAAAGTACACCGGATTAAACGTTGCAATAATAAGTAATAAATACTTGGCCATAGATTAACAGGCCATAGATTAACAGGCCATAGATTAACAGGCCATAGATTAACAGGCCATAGATTAACAGG
>CAJXUD010000018.1 GCA_913061415.1 uncultured Oleispira sp.
TACAGCATTTGAATCTACAGCATTTGAATCTACAGCATTTGAATCTACAGCATTTGAATCTACAGCATTTAAATTAATTATTCCTATTGTTTCAACATCCGTTTTAACAATAGAGTATAAGGACGTCAGTTTTTTTGCGATACTATGAGTCGGACTCATGAAGTAAGTAATAAAAATAGAGTAATATAAATAGAGTGTAATGGAACCCATAATGACAAAGAAAATCGTGAAGTTTGAATATGAAAAAGAAACTAAAAATAGTGTGCGCTATAAAGAAGTGCCTGATGAAGGCACCGCCCCTATTGTAGGTTCTTTATATGTACAAAAATGGTTTGCAGGTGATAGTAAAACCATAGAAGTGACGATTGATAAGAAAGACTAAGAAAATATTAAAGACGTTGAAACAGAGAGCCTTCATGGCTTCCCATACGGCTGACTTCTCTTAGCAGTTCGTTATCATCGGTTAATCCGAGTCTTAAAATATTTTCAAAGCTTTGTCTTATGCGGCTTGAATAGCGAAGGTCATGCATTAAAGAACTTACTTGTAGATTACTGAGTATTCCGGCTCTTACTTCTGAAAATATTTTGTGTCGAAATTTATTTTCAAACTTTGTTGTTTCAAGTACCAGCAAATCTAATCGATTGCCCCACACATCATCGGGTAACTCTAGGCGGCTAACTTCATAGGCTTGGCGCAAAACCCAGAGCAAGTGACGACGCAATGCTAGGTAGTGTTTGTGTGATGGCGAGTTTTCGTCTTTTAGGTAGCGGCCTAAATTCTTTTGTAATGCTTTAGCGTCTTTAACGGCATCGACTAATTGTAGGGCGGCCATTTGGCTGGTTACCCAAAACTGTTGTTGAGCTTTATCCATAGGCGTGTCGACTCGGCTCATAAAACCTAATAATTCGGCATAAACGACTTTGATATGGCGCTTATAAAGCCCTTTAATATCCAGACTTTCGTATTCATTGGGTAGGGCATTTAAACGACCTTCGTCGATAGTTTCGCTGCTGAGTTGTTCTATCGGCTGATAAAGCGCATGGCATATTACTTCTAAACTTAAGCGGCCTAAGTGTTGTAGTTCTTGAACGGCTGCGCGTGAGGCCGTATCAACAGAGGCTAAGGCTGATTCATTTAAATAACGAGCATGGCTTTCGGGTAATGAGCGTTGTTCTACGGCAGAGCGGGGGCCAGCATGGGTATCTTTAATTAATACCGCGGGTTCTATGCGATCGGGTAGGAAGCGACACAATAGCTGCTCTAGTTTTAGTTGCCAGGGCCAGAATAGTAATACGCCTAGGGTATTGAATAGGGTTTGAAATAACGCCAGTTGCAATAATGTATTATCGCCAGCGCCCATTAAAGCCATTAACCATTGCGATAGCCAAGTAAGGGGTGTTAACAGTATGAAGGTGATTGATCCTGCTAAGACGTTAAATAATACATGCACTAAGGCTAAGCGCTGACCACTGCGGTTGTTACCCAGCCAGCCGACGAAGGCGGTGGTTATACTGCTGCCGATGTTGGCACCAATGGCGATGGCGATCCCTTGCCATAATTCAATCTGGCCACCTGAAAGTGCGGCAAGGATGAGCATTAAGGTTGCATGGCTTGATTGTAAAATGGCGGTTAATACTATGCCAATTGCTAGGAACGTAAGCTGGCCTAGTAGGTCGCTGCTTACTTGTTCGGTGAGATCGACCGCACCACCAATCGCGGAAAAGCCTTCTTTAATTTGATCAATGCCTAAAAATATAAAGGCGATGCCTAATATGATGCGTCCGCCTGCTTTGCTTTTGGGGCCTTTAAAACCGGCGAGTATGCCAAATACTAATAACGGCAAAGCAAAGGGACTTAGACTAAAGTTTTGTCCAGCCGCGGCGAGCAGCCAAATACCGACACTGGTGCCTAGATTGACCCCTAAAATAATCGATATGCCGCCCGCCAGTTGTATTAATCCGGTGCTTATAAAGGCAATTGTTAGTAGAGACATTAAGGTGGTTGATTGCAAAATCATGGTGCCGCCAATGCCGAATAACAAACTTTTAAACGGTGTCGCGGTACTGCGTTTAAGCAGTTGTTCTAGTTGCCCGCCAGCTAATGTTTTTAAGCCTTCTTCTAGGCATTGCATGCCGAATAAAAAAAGTGCCAAACCACCACAAAGTTTTAGCCAGCCTGGGCTGTACCAAAAACTTAATGACAGTACTATTAGTGCCATAATGGGCAATAAAAACGACTTTATTTTGAACATGGTGCTACCCAATGAGGTACTGGTTGAATACTAGAGTTCTATTGTTGGGTTCTAGAGCCTATAGTTGAATTTTGAGTTCTATGGCTGCGTATCGTGTGAGTCTCTTAGTACATTATAGTGTATATAAATAGATCGGTAGCAGAGGACTATTAGTGAAGGGTGTATTATTGTTAGAGCATCGATTTAAATAAGGAGATTGGTCATGATTAATATACTGGTTACTTTAGAGGTTAAAAACTTCACTCTTTTATCGGAGTTTGAAAATAAAGCTGTTCAGTTTATGCATTCACACAGTGGGCGTATCGTGAAGGCTTTTGAGACAAAAAGGAATGATGATAACTCCGGCCAGGAAATCCATTTATTAGAATTTCCTTCGATGGATGCGTTTGATGCTTACCGTTCGGATTCTGTATTGTTGCAGTATGCTGCACTTCGCAATGAAGCGATTGAGTCGACCAGTATTATCATTTCAGATAAGAGCAAAGAGTATGAATGATGTATCTTGCGGTTCATCTTAACTCTGTTAGGCAATTTTGCTTTGTCAACAATGACAGCTCGATAGCTTGTTGGTAGTATCAGGTGACAATAATGTAGTTCATATCAATATAGATGAAAGGATGACAAAGGCATGAAATTAGAAACTCAAGCAATCCACGCTGGCTTTGAAGACGATCCAACAACACGCGCGGTTGCGGTTCCTATTTATCAAACAACTTCTTACAGCTTCCGTGATACTCAGCACGGTGCTGACCTGTTCGACCTTAAAGAGCCAGGTAATATTTATACCCGTATCATGAACCCAACGAACGGTGTGCTTGAGCAACGAGTTGCGGAGATGGAAGGCGGTATTGCAGGGTTGGCTTTTGCTTCTGGTATGGCCGCGATTACGGCCGCGATTCAAACGGTTGCTCGTGCTGGCGATAACATTATTAGTGTTAGCCAGTTATACGGCGGTACTTATAATTTCTTCGCGCATACTTTGCCTCAGCAAGGTGTTGAAGTGCGTATGGCTCAGGGCGATGATATTGCCGGCCTTGAAGCATTGATCGACGATAATACTAAAGCGTTGTTCTGTGAATCTATTGGTAACCCAGCGGGTAACATTGTTGATATTCAAGCCTTGGCGGATATGGCGCATAAGCATGGCATTCCTGTGATGGTTGATAATACCGTTGCTACGCCTATTTTGTGCCGTCCTATCGAGCACGGCGCAGATATCGTGATTCACTCGTTGACGAAATACATTGGTGGCCATGGTACGTCTGTTGGCGGTGCGATTGTTGATTCGGGCAAATTCCCTTGGAAAGATAACCCTCGTTTCCCTGCGTTTAATGAGCCTGATCCGTCTTATCACGGTGTGGTTTATGTGGATGCTTTTGGCCCTGCAGCGTTTATTGGCCGCGCACGTGTTGTGCCTTTGCGTAACATGGGTGCTGCGATTTCGCCGTTTAACTCGTTCCTGATTCTTCAAGGTCTTGAAACATTAAGCCTACGTATGGAACGTCATACTGAGAACGCACTTAAAGTGGCTAAGTACTTAGAAGCTCACGATATGGTTGCTTGGGTTAACTATGCAGGCTTGGAAGGCGATAAGTACTACGAGCTGGCTAAGAAGGTTGTTGATGGTAAGCCTTCAGCGATTTTGAGTTTTGGCATTAAGGGTGGCGAAGCGAACGGTGCTAAGTTCATCGATGCACTACAGTTGATTAAGCGCCTAGTTAACATTGGTGATGCGAAGTCATTGGCGTGTCACCCAGCCAGTACGACTCACCGTCAGTTAGACGATGAAGAGTTGAAGTCTGCGGGTGTTAGCCGTGAGATGGTTCGTATCTCGGTTGGTATTGAGCATGTTGACGACATTATTGCTGATATTGAGCAGGCGTTAGCCGCGGCCAAATAATCAGCTTAATAGTCTGCTTAGCTAAATAGCCGCTTGTAAAATCGGCTATTGAAAAAAACAGTGAGCTGATAATATAGCGCTCTCGATGGTTGAATGGTTCTAGTTGAACGGGTCAGCGGTCGATAGCGCTATTTTTTTGCATAAAATATTCATAACGTTATGGGATTCACTATGTCATTTGGGCAGCTTATTGCACTGGCTAGTTTTATATTTTCGGCGGGCACCATTGCTTTGACCTACTGGGTTGGAGTAAGCCAAGAAACCGTGGAAGTGTGTGTGCCGTTTATTACTGGCTGTACCGATATTACCCATACGGGTCTTGCAGGCGATGCGGGCTTTATCTTTCGGGGTGGGATGATCAGTGCAAGTGTCCTGATTTTGGTCTGGTGGCATTGTATGCGGGTATGGCTGCAGCCGACTATTCAAACGCGTGGCGGACGTATTAATCTAAACCTGATGACTTTTTTTGGCATGTTAGCCGGACTAGGGTTAGTGGTGAGTACGGCAACGTTAGGTTCTACCAAAGAACTCAGTTCGTTTAGCGTGCATGTACGTGGGGCAAATATCTTTTTTGAAGGCATGTTATTGGCTTTATCGTTTCATTATTACCTAATGTGGCGTGGGCGTAAAAATGGATTATTAAATGTGCCGTCATTTGGTATTAAGTCTGTTTTGTTTGTTTTAATTTGGATTGTGCTGGTGGCGTTTGTCGCTAACTCGATTGGCGAAAATATGAAGAGCGGTACTAAAATTGCTGAGTGGTGGGCAACATTGTTTATCTGTTTGTATTTATTGAGCGCTTTTTGGGATTGGAAAAAGATTAAGTTGCAGTTAGCGCAAGGCTAGCGCGGTAAGTGTGTTCGAGATATTGTTATGACAGCACCTGTTGCAGAAAAAAAGGCGCTTTACGCTAGCGCCATCATTAATTTGATGATGGCGCTTAGTGGTTGGTTGGCGTACCACTATTCAAATTCTCAAGCTATTCTTTTGGATGGCAACTATTCGTTTATTGCTTTTTTTGTCACCCTCATTGCGATTCGTATTTCGTTGATTAAGTCTAAGTTAACCGAGACCTTCCCTTTTGGTCAGTATGTTTACGAGGCATTATTTTCGTTTGGTAAGGGGTTGATGGTGATCGGCATTTTGCTGGTGGCGTTGATTATGAGTATTTCTAGAATTTCTCATTACCTTAATGATGCGCCAGTGGATGTGTTGAATACCAGTACGGTATTAATTTATACGATTGTGATGCTTTTGATGTGTGTGCCTTTGGCGTGGTACTGCCAGCACGAGAATAAGAAGGTGAATAACTCGAGTATGATTTTGCGGGCCGAATACATTGGTTCGAAGACAGATGCGATTATGTCTTTTTCGACGGGATTGGTGCTTTTTTCGATTGGTTTCTTAGATATCAATGGGCGCTTTGGCTTTCTTTATTATACCGGAGATGCAATTTTAGTGATTTTTCTGGTGTTCTTTTTAGTCAAAGATCCGATTGCATTAGCGCGGGACTCGTTTGTTGAAATGGCAGGCGGCACCTTGCAAGACAAGAATGAGAAGCAAAAAATTGAAACGATTTTGAGTGAGACTCTTACTTTCGATCTGATTAAGAGCAGTTATATTTCTAAGACGGGCAGTAACTATTTTGTCGTTGCGTATGTCAGTGCTCAGGATATTGATCATATTGGGTTTGAGCAGTTAGAACAGTTGAAGCAACAAACACTCGCTGCGTTAAAGCAGAGCTATCGCTTTGTAATGTTTGAGATCGCGCTGGCGTAGAGAAAAAATGATACGGTTAGTTTAAAATACGGTTAGTTTTAAATATGGTTAGGTGAAGTCATTGAGTGAAGATAACGAATCCCATTTAGTACCGGGCCGTGAGTGTGGTGAGTGTACGGTCTGCTGTGTGAATCTTTTGATTAAAGATAAAAACTTTGAAAAAGCAGCCGATGTTGCCTGTACTCACATGGTAGAAAAAGGTGGCTGCACTATTTATAACGATCGGCCTTCGGTATGTCGCGACTGGCATTGTGCCTGGCGTTTTATGGCTCAGCTAGGAGACGCCTGGCGTCCTGATCGCTCTGGCATTTTGTTACGCTCTGATGAGAATGGCATTATCTTTCAGCCTATTCGTGATGCTAAAAAAGTCTTAACCAGCGCCCGTGCCATTGAGCTAATCGCGGGGGGCGTCGCTCAAGGTATCCCTATGTCGATGTCGATTCCAACCCGAAGGGGTTTTTTAAGCCATGGTTTGTCATTGAATGAGCCACTGAAGAATGTGGTTGAGGCAAGAAGCCTACCAGGTATACAAAATAAGATGATTGATCTTATTAAGTTTTCAAAGAAACAAAAGACAGATGCAATTATTGCTACGGATGGTCAATCATGAGTGCTAATCCTGCGTTATTATCGTTATCTGAAATTGCCAGTGAAGCACACGCTAAAATCCAGCAGGATTTTGTCGATATCAATCCTGTAATTGGTGTGATGCAAGGAATGCGTAAAATGGGCATTCCCGCAGACGTATTAACCATTGATTGCCTCGTTACGAATAAGCGTATCCTGGTTATTTTACATGATGGTCATCCCGGTATTATGCGTTACCAGAATACGTTTATAGATCAAGATCCGAGTGATAATTATGTTGATGTGGTCGCTAAGGAAGTGACGAGTAATACGGTGTACGGCTGGATTAAAGACTATTTTTCGATTGCTAAATGATCGAATAAACCTGTATTTCTTTGTTGGACTAATATTAGGAATATGAGTATCTTCCCTTCAGCCTTTCATCTGTTGAAAGTTGCCCGAACTTAAAGGTTTAAACCCCGATGTTAGATCAAGTAACCGATTTATTGGTTAAATTTAGTACCCGTGTTCAGGCTGAGTTTTCTCAGCCAGAAGCCTATATCCAACTTGGTATTATTTTAGTTATTTATGGCATTTCTATTATTGTTTCTAACAGAATTAGAAAGTACGTTCCTTTTTTTAGCCATAACAATGCATCTGAAGGGCATTTTACTCTTCAGCGAAAAATTATTGGTAAGTTAGGCGCTTATATTGCGCCAGTTTTAGCGGTACTGTCGTTAAAGATATTCATTGAGGTCAGTAACGAAGCGGCGGCCCATTTGTGGATTGCTAAGACTGCGATGACTGCAGGTATTCTGTTTATTTTCCATTCTTTGATTCGTGACTTTGTCGGTAATCAATTTGTGGCCGCAGTTTTACGTTGGGTCGGCATGCCGATTATTTTCTTACATCTTTTAGATGTATTGGTTGGTTTGATTGAGATTTTGGAATCGATTTCATTAACGGTCGGTAATATTGAAATTTCCGCTTATGGTATTGCGCGTGTTGCGATCTTTGGCTCGCTGTTATTTTGGATTGGCCGCGCGACGAATAAAACTGGCACCGACATCATTCGTAAGCAAGAGAAACTTGATTTACGCACCCGTGAAGTGGCCGCTAAGTTATTTGAAGTCGGCACCTTTACGTTAATTGCGTTATTACTGCTGCAGGTAATGGGTATTAATTTAACCGCCTTAGCGGTGTTTGGTGGCGCAATTGGTGTGGGTATTGGTTTGGGTTTGCAGGCGATTGCTTCGAACTTTATTTCAGGCTTTATCATTTTATTAGATCGCTCTGTTTCGATTGGCGATTATATTGAGCTAGAGGATGGTACTTCGGGTGTGGTTCGCGAGCTGAGTATGCGCGCGACGACGCTTGAAACCTTTGATGGCAAAGACATTGTTGTACCCAATGAGAAATTCATTGTGGGGACGTTTATTAACTGGACGCATAAAGATAAGAGCCAGCGCTACCGGGTTGATTTTTCGGTGGCGTATCATTCTGATATTCGTAAGCTCGTTGAGATTATTAAAGAGGTCGTTTCAGATCATCCGCAGGTATTCAGTGGCGAAAGTGTGCCTCTGGAACAGCGTCCCGATTGCGAAATTGATAGCTTTGGTGATTCGGGTATTAATATGTTTGTTGAGTTTTGGATGGATGGCATTGACGATGGTAAAAACCGTGTAGGCGGTGATTTGATGTTGATGATTTTAGAAGCCTTGCAGCAACACGGTTTCGAGATTCCTTTCCCTCAACGCGAAGTGCGTGTTTTGCATGAGCGTGGCGATTAGCTCTGTTAAGGCGCCTATATGAGCTCACTTCTTCTTAGAAGTGAGCTCATTATTTTATTAAGCTTCTTGTGCTGCTATTTCTGGGTATCGTTTTTCCCAACCATCAATTAATGCAGACTGATCAATGTCATTAGGGTGAAAGTCGCGCTGAAAAAACTTTCTCACGCCTTTTACATTCGCGCGTAATATTCCTTTTTTGCCCCAGAAAAAACGAGTGGCCCCAGCCCATTCTTTGAGGCTTGGCATGTGCTTGGTTTTCCATAGCATGCGCATTTGAAAAAAAGCGATGCGCGAGAAGAGGGTTATCATGGCAATAACCATAACGCGGCGACGCATCCATTCTTTGTTCACCTTTAGTCGGTAAATATCAAAGGCCACGGCTTTATGTTCGATTTCTTCAACGGCATGCCATAACAGCATTTGACGAAGAACCTCGGGGGCTTGGTCGAATACTTCAGGGTTTTCTAATAGAAACTCAGCCAGACTCGCGGTGAAGTGTTCCATGGCAACGGTTAGGGCAAGTTGGCGCTCTGGACCAAGGCGTGTCTTGAGCATATTGATGCGCTTATCCATGTTATCCGTCACTAGGCTCATTGGAATGCCGAGTCTTTCGATGGCCTCATTGAGGTCATCGTGGCAGCGTCCGTGATGTGCTTCTTGTCCTATAAAGCCTTTAATATCGGCAGTCATAGCAGGGTCAGAAATGGATTTTTGATAGTGCCGTACCGAATGTATAAAAAAGCGTTCGCCTTCAGGAAACATCGCGGAGAGCGCGTAAAAGAAGGTGCTGATTAATGAATTGTCTTCGATAGCGAATTGATGCATTTGCATGTTCTTTGTATCAAATTGCATGCGACGGGGCTTAATGGCGGCTTTGGTTGATGTGCTAGCTGGTTTATTAGCGGAGATCGTCATGATTCAATTCCTTCTTATTATTTTCAATTAACCTACTCACTATGGCATATCGAATTTGCCGTCAGGAGGTTAATTGAGGTCAATATCAAGAATATTAATTAGAATCCTTCTAATACTATTTTCCCAATCGCGGCATTGCTTTCTATATGGGCATGGGCGCGCTTTAAGTTTTCGGCATTGATGCTGCCGTAATGCTCACCTAAGGTCGTTTTGATTAAACCGCGGTCAATGAGGTCGGCAAGGCTATTTAAGAGTTCACGTTGCTTGTACATGTCTTGGGTTTTGAACATGGCGCGGGTGAACATGAATTCCCAGTGTAGCGAAATCGACTTTCTTTTTAGCTTCATAATGTCTAAGCCGTTTTGCGGATCGTCGATGAGCGCGAGCTTACCTTGTGGGGCAATGATCTCGACTAATTGATCATAGTGGTCGCCAGTGCGGTTAAGACTAATGACATGAGTGATGTCGTTTATGCCGAGCTCTGACAGTTGTGGCTGAAGCGGCTGGTGGTGATTAATGACATAGTCAGCCCCTAGTTCTTTTACCCAGCGTTCGCTTTCAGGGCGAGAGGCTGTGCCAATGACAACGGCATTCGTTAAGGTGGCTGCGAGTTGAGTGAGTATTGAGCCAACACCGCCAGCTGCGCCAACGATTAAAATTCGGCTTGGGATATCGTCACTGTTCTCTGATGCGCTTTTTAATGCGGTGTCTGGTTTATCCCGTTGATCGACTAACAAAGGGATGAAATCTAAGCGAGTAAAAAGCAGCTCCCATGCGGTGATGGCGGTTAGCGGCAGGGCGGCGGCTTCGCTATCGCTGAGTGTTTTGGGCTTGTTGCCAGCAATGCGTTCGTCAACCAGCTGATATTCTGCATTACTGCCTGAGCGAGTGAGGTCTCCTGCGTAATAAACCTGATCGCCTAGGTTGTAGTATTCTACGTCTTCGCCCACGGCCACTACTTCACCGACTGCATCCCAACCTAAAACTTTATGCTGATTATTGTCTGCTGAAGCGGATAGACGTATTTTAATATCAACAGGATTGACCGATACTGCACGGACCTTGATTAATAAGTCGCGTCCCGTTGCGTCAGGTTTTGCGATGTCTATGTCGATCAGCGAGTCGCTGTGCTCAATCGCTTGTGGGGTTAAATAACCTACGGCTTTCATGATGGTTCCTCGATGTATCGGATATAGCCCTGAGGTTACCTGAAATAAGGGGGATATTTAAGGCTGGATGTAAAAGCTGAGTTAATCATTTATTAGAAGCGCACTACAAGTATTAGAAGCGTACTACAAGGAATTAGAATGATTGTTATTTATGGAATTAAAGAGAACCTAAACCCGATTAAAGCTGATATGTCGAACGTGATTCATGACTGTTTAATGAGTGTTTTAGGGATGCCTGAAGATAAGCGAGCGCATCGTTTTATCCCGATGGAAAAAGAAGATTTTTATTATCCGGGTGGTCGCAGCGATGCGTATACGGTTATTGAGATCAATATGATGGAAGGCCGTGAGGTGGATACGATTAAAGCGTTAATCAAAGCGCTATTTAGTCAAATTGAGCGCCGCTTGAATATTGCCCCTGTGGATATAGAGATCATTATTAAAGAACAACCTGCTCACTGCTGGGGCTTTCGCGGTATGACGGGCTGTGAGGCGAGAGACTTAACCTATAAGGTCAATGTATAAGATCAATACATAAGGTAAGTGTTTAACGGAAGTAATTGATTAAGAATGGTGATAAACATTAGTGATATGGAAATGTACTTAGAAGCGACAGAGTATATCGACTGGCAGCAGCCTGATGTCTTGAAGAAAGCCCAGAATTTAGCCTACGGTTTGCTCACCGACGAGGAAGTTGCAAAAGCATGCTTTGAATTTGTACGTGATGAGATTAAGCACAGCTGGGATTATCAGATGAATCCTGTGACCTGCAAAGCGTCAGATGTTTTGTTCCATGGCACGGGCTATTGTTATGCCAAGAGCCATTTGCTGGCGGCGTTACTTCGTGCGAATAAAATTCCTGCGGGCTTATGTTATCAGCGCTTAACGATCAGTAATGATGAGCCACCTTTTTGTTTGCATGGGCTTAATGCTGTTTATCTCAAACAGCATGGCTGGTATCGTATTGATCCTCGTGGGAATAAAGAGGGGGTGGATGCGCAATTTATACCGCCTTTAGAGCAGTTGGCTTTTCCTATTCTTAGTGAAGGTGAAGCTGATCTTCCAGAGATTTGGTCTGAACCATTGACCGCTGTTGTTGGCGTATTAAAACGGTATTCGGATTTCTTAGACGTGGCCAATAATCTTCCAGATATAGCATTATGGAAGTAATAAAGTAAATGATCATAAATCAATTAAGGACAATTAAATAATGATAAAAACAGTACTCATTTTACTCGTAACCACCCTATTTATTACTGGTTGCACCTCGGGCGGCTCAACGCGATCTGAGAGTATTCCTGTTAGCAGCCAATATTATCCAAAAACAAATTATGTTGAGCTAATTTTTGGATCGTATAATGGCAATAAAAAGTATGAGCAAATATCATTTATTGAAGTGACAGGGGGAAGAAATTCTAAAACTGATGATTTAATGAATGCACTTCGCCAAAAAGCAAAGTCGGTAGGGGCAGATGCCGTTATAGATGTTCGTAAAGGACGCATAGTACGTAAAGAGAGTAATACGACATTACTGGTTTTGAGTATCGCAGCGGGTGAGGATAGTTCCCACACTTCACAAGAGTATCGTTCTGATACCTTACAAGGCTTAGCCATTAAATACCTTGATTAAGCGAGTATTTAGAGAGTCACTCTTCTAATAAGAGAGCCACTCTTCTAACGAATGAGTAGGAAACTTTTAATAGAAGCTGAATAGTGGGCTAAAACCTGCCCACTATATGAGTTAAGCCTTATGAAATAGCCAATGTCTACTATACTTTTTAAGGTCTATTGATCTTAGAGAATCACTTATGGTTGCACTCCTTTCGTCTGTTTTTATGCTGATTGTATTGTTAATACTGCCCTGTAAGGCTGAAGAGTACCATTTTGCTGCAATTTCTAATCTTTATGAGCAAGAGGTTGGGGAAATTATACTGACTGATGTATATCGCCGTGCGGGCCTCGAGATGAAGGTGACTCGGATGCCTGGTCAGCGTGCGATTATGGAAGCGACCAGTGGCCGGGTTGATGGCGAGATTATGCGTATTTGGTCTTATGGAATAGAGCATCCTGAATTGGTGCGCGTGCCAACATCGTATTATTATTTGGAGACTCTGGCGTTTTATAAAAAAGGTAGTGATGTTGAGGTTAACTCGGTTGACGATTTAGCAAAATATTCTGTGCTAAAAGTCCGAGGGGTTAAACATACCAATACAATTACTAAAGAGCTCACGAATGTTTATAACTATGATAATACCGAGGCGATGCTGAGGGCCTTGGATAAGGAGCGTAATAACGTCGCTATTACTCACAGAGCTGATGGAGATTTTGCCATTAAGAAGCATGGTCTAAAAGATATCGATTCTTCTGAATATCCGATGTTTTCTTTTCCGCTTTATCATTATGTTTTTAAAGAGAAAAGGCACTTGGTCGACAAAATAAATCGCATTTTCTTGGATATGAAGGCGTCAGGTGAGTTGGATGTTTTAATTCGAAACGCTGAGAAGCAGGTATTTGAGGCTAATGGCTTGGTTTATCAGCCGCCTGAATAAATTCAATCAGACTATTTTTAGAGTCACCTGTTTTAGGGTTACCTGCCGCTCGAACACGTGTTTGATCACTGCTTAATTCAGTAAGCTCAGTGAGAGTAACAAGCGACAGCAACGAGCGACAGGATTTGCAGCAAGCGACTACGCTTTACTGACTCTTTCTAGCAGTTCAATCGACGCATCGACTTCTACTTTGCGAATCGCAACACTTTCAATATTACAGCCAACCGGTATGCCCTTTTCATCAGCAAACGCTTTTAGTTCGCGGTAGCTTTGCTCAGACACATCGACAGAACGCAGCAGAATATCGTTTGAGTGTATTAAGTCATTTTCCAACCACTTAGGAATACTAATCCCCAGCCATTTCATAAACTGTAAAGTTTTGGCCGACCCGCATGGAGTAAGGGTAAACAAAATCGGAACCAGTGGAATGTTGTGCTCTTTACCGTAGTAGTAATAATCGGATAAGAAGTTTTTAGAGGCATTCACATCGTAAACGCCCTGAGAGACAAAGAACGTACAGCCTTGTGCAATCTTCTGGAATACGCGCAAGTGTTCGTCCCCTTTGGTTTGGTGACGTTCTGGGATCACTACGCCGCCTAACAATACATCGCTTTGAGTGCGCGCTTTGATTTTATAAGCATCACTGATCGATACGGTTACTTCTTGAGACTTTGAAGCCGCCCCAACAAAGATCGATAAAACCTCGTTTGGCTCGGCTTGAGTCAAAAAGTCAGACAATTCTGTTTCGGAATACTTGCCGACTGCGCGGTAAACAATTTTAGGAATTTTGAGGTTAGTAAGATGCTGCTGGCTATAATCGTAGCAGTCTAACGTTTCCATAAAAGGAAAAGGGCGCTCTTCATCGGTACGCGACTTTTCATCTTGAATATCATAAAGCACTAAACCATCGACACTCAGGTTTTGCAGGCGCTCAACTTGGCGCGCAGAAATTTCGGCTACTTTTTCTTCGCTGGTGCCTTTTTTGGGTGGCGTGATGCCATAAAGAACAATATCGCTCTCGCGATTTTTGATTTTTGAAATAAGGTTATCAGTTGGCATAATGGCAATTCGGTCGTCTATTTTGCGATTAATATACCATTGCTGCTGGATTAAATCAGTGTCGAATTGGATCTAGGGGGGTTAAAAGAGTTGGCTAAAGGTGATTCCCCAAGCGCTACCATCGCTGATTGTGTCGGTTTTTTTGTTCTTGTAGTTGATGCTGAGATACTTAATGCCCAGTGCGCTACCTGTTCCGGTGAAGTGAAAAAGATACTCGGCATAGGCACCATAGGCGTTATGGTATTTGGCATTATCGGTTGTTTCACGGCTGGTGAATATAGGGTCTAAGTGAGCGGTTACTCCGCCGCCAAAGCAGTGACGGCCGGCCCAGTAATGGCTAAAAATATCGACGGGCTTGCGCGTGAAGGATAAAACACTTTGACTACCGGTATCGGCTTTGGCCGTGACGAGATCAAATAGGTAGCCGGCTTTAATGCCCACATCCAGACGCTTTTCAAACATCAGGTGAGCGATGCCAAAGGCTATGTAGACACCTGATCCCGCTCGAATACTATCGACATCGCCGTTTTCAAATTTGATTTTTTCTAGGGTAGAACCGCCGAGAAGGGCTTCGAGGCTGAAGAATGGGCGGGTATCGGTATATTCACGATCAGAAAAAGCATCTTCGTAATAAAAGCCCTCTTCTGATTCTAAGTCGTTTTCTTCTAAGTAGCTTTCTTCTAATTCTCTTTCTTGAAAATCACTTTCTTGTAAGCCGCTTTCTTCTGAAACCGTTTTCGCATGGCAATACAGACTTGGCAGTAAGCACAATACAACGGCTAACGATCTTAAAGGTCGTTTAGCCAATGCTATTTTCATCGAACTCTTCTTGTACGATAGGTTTTTTAATGAGTCGGGCGAACAGAATGCCCACTTCAAATAATAACCACATAGGAACGGCTAGTATGGTTTGCGAGATCACATCGGGAGGGGTGACAAACATACCCACAACAAAACAGCCCAAGAAAACATAAGGACGCTTAGCGCTGAGGCTTTGTACGGTTGTAAAACCCATTAGTACCATCAGAAAGGTCGCGATTGGAATTTCAAAGGCGATACCAAAAGCAAAGAACATCTTTAAAATAAAGTTCAGGATATTATCAATGTCGGGCATCAATGTGACGCCTTCTGGGCCTACCGAAGTGAAGAACGAGAAGGCCAGCGGTAAAACAACGTAATACGCAAAGGCTATGCCGCCATAGAACAGTAGGATGCTTGAGATAAGCAGGGGTATGGCAAACTTCTTCTCATGCTGATACAAACCGGGTGCGATGAACGACCAGATTTGATGCAGAATAAACGGCACTGATAAAAAGATAGCGAGCACGATGGTCAGTTTGAAAGGCACCAAGAAGGGCGATGCCACTCCGGTTGCGACCATGCTGCCATCTGCGGGTAAAATTGACGATAACGGCTCTACTAATATTAGGTAGAGGTCGTTAGCAAAATAAAATAACCCTAAGAATATGAGCAAAACCGAGAGCACTATTTTGAGCAGGCGATTACGCAGCTCAATTAAGTGAGTCATCAAGGGTTGTTCTGCCGCCGAAGCGTTTTCTGTTGATTGGGTCATGTCGCTCGAGTCTTATTTTTTGTCAGCTGAAGGGGGATTTTCAGCAGAGCCTTCTTTGTCAGCATTTTTGGCTAAGGCACTTTTTAATACATCATCTTTTTTTGTTGCGCTTTCTTCTTCATCAAGAAAGGTTGCGTACGGGTCTTTGAGCTTTTCTTTAAGCTCGTCAGTGCGTACTTGACGTTCTAGGTCGTCTTGGATATTACCCATAGTTCGACGAATCTTGCCAATAAATAACCCCACCGTTCGGGCAGCAACAGGCAGCCGTTCAGGGCCTAAAACCAATAGACCCAGAATACCCACTACCATTAACTCTAAAAAACCAATATCAAACACGTAATGTGCTCCGAATTATTTCTTTTATTGGTCTTTTTGCTTTTCAGCAGCCGATTTTTCAGTCGTGCTTTCAAACGTTGCATCTTTCTCATCGTGAACGATGGATGCTTGTTGTGCGGCATCTTTTTCTTCGTCGGCTTTTTTAGGGTCTTCGTTAATGGCATTTTTAAAGCCTTTAACTGCTCCACCTAAATCGCCACCAAGATTACGTAGTTTCTTAGTTCCGAAGATTAAGATAACGATAACGAATACGATTAATAACTGCCAAATGCTAATACCACCTAACATGATACTTTCCTCTATTTATTAAAATGTTTTAAAAACCTGGAAGCTTTGAGCCACCAAGAATATGAAAATGCATGTGAAAAACTTCTTGGCCACCTTTTGCACCGGTATTGGTAATGGTGCGGTAACCTTCAAGATTTTCTTGTTTTGCTAACTTCGGCACGGTGAGCATCATTTTCCCCATCAGAGCCTCATCTTCTGGCTGTAAGTCATCTAGATTTACGATGTGTTTCTTCGGAATCAGTAGAAGATGAGTATCAGCTTTCGGTGATATATCGCGAAAAGCAAAAAAGTCATCGTCTTCGTAGACAGTTTGAGAAGGAATGTCTCCTGCTACTATCTTACAAAACAAACAATCAGTCATATTTAAATTCCTTTCGCTCGCAGTCTATTTAGGCTGGCGAGATGCTTTTTCTTCTAGGCCTGATAAACCAAAGCGACGTTTTAATTCTTCAACGACCGCTTCAGGTCGTTCACCTAGCTGAGCCAGTGCGACTAAGCTATGAAACCATAAATCAGCCGTTTCGTAGATAACATCTGAATTATCACCACTGCGTTCTGCGTCTTTCGCGGCAATGATGGTTTCAGTCGCTTCTTCGCCGACCTTTTCTAAAATCTTGTTTAAGCCTTTATTGTATAGACTCGCAACATACGAACTGTCTGCTGCAGCGCCTTTACGCTCTTCTAGGATATCCCCTAGGGTCTCAAACACGGATGTATCGTTTACTGAGTCGCTCATACTAAGCTCTTAATAATAAAGGAAATTAATAAATATCTTTGGGATCTTTTAGTACTGGATCAACCGATTGCCACTCACCTTGATCTGAATCACCATTATGCACCCGATAGAAACAGCTTTCACGCCCTGTGTGACATGCGATTCCACCAATCTGTTCAACCTGAAGTACGATCACGTCGGCATCACAATCTAGGCGGGCTTCGTGCAGCGTTTGTACGTGACCAGAAGACTCGCCTTTGCGCCATAGCTGCTGGCGCGAGCGCGAGTAATAGATCGCGCGATTTTCTTTGATTGTTAGGGTTAGTGCTTCACGATTCATCCAAGCCATCATCAAAATACGGCCTGTTTGGTAATCTTGGGCAATCGCGGGTACTAAGCCGTCGCTGTCCCACTTTATTTCGTCCTGCCAGTTGCTCATGGCTTATTACTCATTGAAGTGTTTTAACTTGGTAAAATATGCGATGAATCTTACCTTAATCTGACTCTAGAAGGTACTATTGAGCTTAGGTAATGTGAACTCTAGTAATGTGCACCTAGTCTGTGAAATTAGTGAATGCTGTGCTGGTGGCTGTTTGAGTGAGTATTGCCTTGATTGGAATAAAGATAATAAACATAAAAATGAATAAGAGCCCCCAATGACCAATTCCCCAGAGCTGTCTTGTCGATGTGAGTGCGAGCAATCACGCGTGAATGTGGCTAAGCCACCGATGTTGCGCTTTCATTGCCACTGCACCATTTGCCAAAATCTTTATCAACGTCCTTTTTCTGATGTGACGGTGATGTGGGCAAAAGATGCCAAGCTGACTCAGGGTGGGCAAGTTGAATTTAAACGACCTGGTTGGTTATTAAAGCGAGGGGTTTGCACGCAATGTCAGCAGCCTATATTTGCGACCATGACCTTGTTTCCTGGAATTAAACTGGCATTTGTGCCGGCTAATCGTTATGACAATCAAGCGGCGCTGCCAACGGCCAAAGCGCATATTTTTTATCATCGCAGTCAGTCAGATATAGATGATGGTATTACCAAGGTGGCGGGGTTTATTAAAAGCGAATGTGTGGTGAGTTGGCTGATTGTGAAATCAGCCGTTATTCAGTTGTTTGCGCGCTAAGCGCTATGCTTAGATAGGGCTTAACTTTTAAGCCCAAAGCTTCTAACCTCGGATCAATAACCACAGCGCGCCAAAGGCGGCGAGCGACATGCCTAGGGTTTCTGGCATTGCCAGTGCGGCTGCTTGCCACCATAGAACGCCACCTGAAGCCATCGTTACAAGGGCCAGTTTCTGTTGTCTGTTTTGTTGGCGTTGTTTAGCGAATTCTTGATTCATCAAGGTTAGCTGGTCAGCAATCTGTGCTTGGCTACTATCCAGTTGGCTTAATTTACTTAAGCTGCTGTGAATTAAACCTGGAATCTGCGGACCTTTTTCAATCCAATTCGGCAGCTGGCGTTTCAATTCTCGCAGTGCGCCTTGAGGGCCAAAGCGTTCTTTGATCCAGCGTTCCATATACGGCTTGGCGGTATTCCATAGATCCAGTTCTGGATACAGCTGACGGCCTAAGCCTTCGATGTTTAATAGCGTTTTTTGCAGTAATACTAACTGTGGCTGCACTTCCATATTGAAACGGCGGGCAACGCGGAACAGTTGCAGCAGTACTTGGCCAAATGAAATTTCAGCAATCGGTTTTTCAAAAATAGGTTCGCAGACGCTGCGAATGGCCGACTCTAATTCATGCACTTTGGTATTTGAAGGTACCCAGCCGCTATCAATGTGCAGCTGTGCCACTTGGTAATAATCTTGGTTGAAGAAGGCTAATAAGTTACGCGCTAAATAATGCTGGTCTTGTTCGTTGAGTGTGCCAACGATGCCGCAATCGATGGCGATGTATTTAGGTTTTTCTGGGCTGCCATGAGCAACAAAGATATTGCCTGGGTGCATGTCGGCGTGGAAGAAGCTATCGCGGAATACTTGGGTGAAGAAAATTTCTACGCCACGCTCGGCCAATACTTTCATATTGGTATTTTGGGCTTTTAGTGCTTCGATATCGGCGACGGGAATGCCGTAAATACGTTCGCTGACCATAACGCTTGTGCGGGTAAAGTCCCAATAGACTTCTGGCACATATATTAGGTCGGAGCCTTCGAAGTTGCGTCTTAGCTGAGTTGCGTTAGAGGCTTCAATGGCGAGGTTCAGTTCGGCATGAATGGTATTACTGTAATCATCCACAACTTCGACAGGCTTTAAACGACGACCTTCGGAAGAATATTTTTCAACTAAGCGAGCCATTTGATCAAGCAAAATGATATCGCGATCAATGGTTTTATAAATACCAGGGCGAACGACTTTAACGACCACGTCAGTGCCGTCGTGCAAGGTTGCTGGGTGAACTTGGGCTATCGAAGCTGATGCCATTGGAGTGCGGTCGAATTGGGCGAATAGGGTATCAACGCTTTCGCCTAATTCACTTTCGATCAGGCTTACCGCAATGTCACTAGCGAACGGTGGCACATTGTCTTGTAAGTTAATCAGTTCGTTAACGATGTCGTCTGGAATTAGATCGGGGCGGGTCGATAATATTTGGCCAAATTTAACGAAAATAGGGCCCAGTGCCTCTAGTGCTAAACGTAAACGTTCACCACGGGATAACTTTTTAGGCACCGGCGCTAAACGCCATGGGGCTAACCAGAGCGCAATACGTAATGGCAGTGGAAATTGTTCGGTCGGAATTAAGTCATCTAAGCGGTAGCGAGTAAATATGTAGAGGATTTTCCACAGGCGCCAAATATTAGCCACAGCTTATTTTCCTTGTTCTTGAGTTTGGTTACGTTTGGATATGAGCTGCTTGAGGTGTTCTAAATGTGCTTCGGCGCGATCGGTTGCTAACCGCAGTTCGCTGACTTGGCTAGTGAACTGCTCTGCTAATGGCTTGGGTACCAATAGTTGTACTTCGTCTTCTAGGTATTCTTTGCTGCTGGTGGCGAGTGTTTGGCCGCTGTCTTTGCCCCATTTTAGCAAGCTACGAAAGCCTTTGCCTATTTGGTGGGCAAGTAATCCGCCTGTCATTGGGCTGATTAGGGCTTCCCAGTCGATATCGAGTTGCTGAACGATTTTGGCTAGGTCTAATACTAGGGCGCTGCTGCCGCTGATATCGACATCGCCGTTCATTAACGCATCGGCTTTATCACTGGTCAGTGCAACGGCTAATAATTCACTGATGCTACCAAAGACGGTGGTATCGCATAGGTCTTCGTCACACAGACTTAAGTGAAAGCCATGTGACTGAAGGGTGACCACAAGAATGAGCCAATCATCGCTTTGAATACGAATGCGTTTGCCTTCAAACTTTTCTAGCGCTTTAAGCAGTGCTGGATCGTGAGCGAGCACGGCATTGAGGCTGGATTCTATACTCGCGCACAGGGCGCTATCGATGCTTGGGCTAATCATAATTGTGTATCTGGCCTAATGTTAGACTTTTATGCCACGGTGAAGAGCAACCATGCCGCCCGTCATATTATGATAGCTAACGCGGTTGAAGCCTGCGTCTTGCATCATGCCTTTTAGGGTTTCTTGGTCTGGGTGCATACGAATCGATTCAGCTAGATATTTGTACGATTCTGAATCGTTGGTGACGAGCTTGCCCATTAACGGTAAGGCTGTGAACGAGTATAAATCGTACGCTTTTTTCAATAATGGGTTATTGGTTTGAGAGAACTCTAATACCAATAAACGACCGCCCGGTTTTAATACACGGAACATAGAGCGCAATGCTTCGTCTTTATCGGTGACGTTACGCAGGCCGAAGGCGATGGTAATAACATCGAAGGTATTATCTTCAAACGGTAAATATTGCGCATTGGCTTGTACGTATTCGATATTGCCAACGTAACCTTGATTGGTTAAACGTTCGCGGCCAACTTCTAGCATTGATGAGTTGATATCGGCTAAGACAACTTTGCCCGCTGGGCCAACTATCTTGCTGAATTTTTTAGTGAGGTCGCCGGTACCGCCTGCTAGGTCGAGTACTTTGTTGCCTGGGCGAACACCTGACATGTCGATGGTGAAGCGTTTCCATAGGCGATGTACACCGAATGACATAAGGTCATTCATCACATCATATTTGGCCGCTACTGAGTGAAAAACGTCAGCCACCATGGCTTGCTTTTCTTCTGTAGGGACGTCTTTGTAACCAAAATGGGTGGTATTATTTGTGTTATTCGCCATGTTAAAACCTCGAGCCTAGAGCTAAAGCAAAATCGTGCTTTTTAATTGCTTCGCATTCTACAGCTTAACCAGCAAATTGGCTAATTTGCACCTATGCAACAGATCAAGGTAAGGCAATAATATTGCTTAGTTTGAGATTTATTAATTAAAACAAAATTCTAACAAGATTGAGCAGGTATTAAGGGTATGTGGATAACAATGAACAAAGCCGCAACGGTTGTTTTTTGGCTATTGGCGTTGGCAAGTTACATTATGCAGTGGCCGGGGCTATTGTCTTATTTACCGCTAGCGGGATTAATTGTGGCAGGTGCTCATGTCTTGGAAACGGCTTTCTTTTGGTTTGCGTTAAAAGCTAAAAGCGATAATCCAGGTAAGGATGCTGCATTAATTATGGTTTTTGGTATTTTTCATATGCAGCGCTTTATGGCTAAGGCTTAAGCTAAAGTAATCTCTATGCGGTTAACCGATTCGTCTTCGTTTTCGGTTAATACGTACAGTGAGTCTATGCGATAAAGCTGGCGTTCAAATGCGCCAATGCCTGACTCTCTGAGTAATCCCGTCACTTCTACCCATTCTTGGTAGAGAGAGACTCCGCCAAAACATTCTACTAGCGCTTCGTGCTCGGCCAATCTGTCTGCAAGACTGCTATCTAATAGTAAGATGGATGGCTGCTTGCTGTTCCCTTGGTCCCAGTCGATATCATCGACTAAATAGCTAAAACTTTCGGTGACAATTAAGAAGCCTTCAATGGTGGTTGGCAGTTCGTGGTCACGCAGTTGTTTTTCGCAGGCGTTATCCACAGAGTAGATAATTGAAGAGATTGGGCTGTTCATAGAGGGTCTTATGATGTGTTCGGTGGATAAAAATTCGTTATGGGGTTCAGTATAGAGGAGGGAGGCGGGTATACCTATTCTTAAGTACTGCTTCATTATTGAGTACTATTAAGTGATGCTTAAATTAACCGCTGCACATCATTGATGAGTGATTTTATACATGACGATCATGTGGGTTTGTTAAGTTACCCACTGTTTCTGTGGATAACTCATGGGATAGCCTTGGGGTAGATGGCGCTATCGCCCTGATTTCATACGTTCGTTTTAAATTGTGTGATTTACGACCAAAGCCTAACAAGTGTCTGTTATTCAACCACTTACGGGAGTTTATAAGTTTGAAGTGTGATTTTGACGCAGATTGACAGGAATTAGAAAGCGGTATTACTTATACCCAATTTCTGTGGATAAAACGTGGGATAAGGTTGGGGTAATCGTCTCTGAGAGCGATGTTAGTTGATCTTCTTTTTATTGGTTGTTATTCGACCATTGAATAATTTTAGCAATATGAGCTTGAAGTAGAAGCTCGGGTTAGGAGCTAGAAATAGGAGCTGGATTGGCAGGCGGGTAACGTAAAGTAGAATTTATAAGCTCGAAGCGAGTGAGCTTATAAATTTAAAGCAGAGGACTCTTGGTATAGTTTCATCAATTTATCAGTGATCACTGATTTAATACCATTACGCTCTAATCCAGATAATGAATCTAATTTGTTCAAACGTAGACGGTGCAAGTGTAAGCAAGGCAATTGATCGTTGAATTCACGTAGGTCACCTTTCATTAATACCGGTAAGAACGGATCATCAGAATGACTGCGGCGTAAAATTTGGCGCATGCCTTCTTGGAAAGGAATTGGCACTGAGCGGACATTCTTATCTTTATGAGAGATAACCAGATACAAACCTTGTTTCCCAATAAGATTACCCGGAATGATGTGCAAGCCTGTGGCTTGAACGGCATCATCTTTAAGGTGATGAAAGGTATCATGGAAGGCATAAGGGTCAGGTAAAATGACCATCTGGCGTCCAGCGTCTTCGGGAAAGAAAATGCTGTAATTAGTGTACAACTGCTCAACAGTATTTGAAAACACACAGAGTTTATTTTCAAACTTTTGTACAAAGCTCATCGCTTGCTGATGCTTGTTGATCTTGTTCAGATCCCAAACTAAATCAGAATTCTGTTGTTGATTTGCTGCAATGCTCATAAGTGCACCTCTAACGCTAATTTTGGTACTCAGTATCAGTGGCAGACGATTGACTAGTGTAGAAGCAACGGACTAAATTATTGGCTATCTGGTGGAAAGTAATCGTTTCTGCATTTTGTTATTATTACTGATTATTTTTCAAGATACTGTGATGAGCCTAGCGGTTAAAGTGTTAACTAGCAAGCATTCTTACACCTGTTAACAGTTCAGTTAAACGACTTAACAAAAGCCACGGATCGTTACCATCGCCTTTAATGGCGCGGTCTGTCAGCTCGGCTGTTTGTAGGCATTCAAACAGCTCTGCTTGGCTTAAGCGTGATAGGGCTGATTTGAAAGGAGGTTGTTGTTTCGGCCAGATGTTCTGTGATTTAAAGCCGTCGGTTAGGCGCTGTGGCCCATACGATTGCAGGCTAATCAGCTGGCGGATTTTGCGGACTAGTGCGCCGAGTATCATGATGGCTTCATGACCTTCAGCTTTTAGGTGGCTTAATATGCGTGATGCATCACCAATATTACCGAGCAAGCAGCTATCAGCCAAGGTGAAGGCGTCATAACGTGCACTATCGGCGGTTGCTTCTTCAATTAGCTCGATGCTGATTTGCTGGGTTCCCATCATGCGCAGCTTTTCAATTTCTTGGACCCCCGCTAATAGGTTGCCTTCGATACGTTGTGCAAACAACGCGACGGCGTCTTGGCTAGCACTCATCCCTGCTGCTTGAATGCGGCGTTGTAACCACCCAGGAAGCTGGTTGCGGTCAATCGGCCAGATAGCAATAAATACTCCGGCCGCTTCGAGTGCTTTAAACCACTTGGTCTTTTGGGTGGCAGCATCTAGGCGAGGGGTGACAATTAATACGACATTATCAGGGTTTGGATTGGCGGCGACTTCTAATAAGGCTTTGCCCTTGTCGCTCGGCTTGCCGTTAGGAATGCGAACTTCAATCAGGCGTCGGCTAGCAAATAGCGACATGGCGTTGACTTGGTCGAGCAGGTCGCCCCAATCAAAGCCCGCTTCGGCGTGTAAAAGCTCGCGCTCTTCGATGCCGTGTTTTTTGCTGGCTAGGCGAATTTGGTCGCAGGTTTCCTGCACCATGAGTGGTTCGTCACCCGAGATGATGTAAAAAGGGGCTAGTTGCTTTTGTAGGTGGGCGCCTAGCTGTTCCGTTTTTAATTTCATCTATTGTTCCTGTTGAATGAGGTGATCAACAAGAGCCCTCTGTAGCAGGGCTCTGTTAATGGGATCAGTTTAACTGGGCTTTTTCAAGACGATTCATTAGTTTGCGTATCAAGTCGTTTTCCAGCTCTTGGCGTTGAGTTGTCTCTTCGCTTTGAGTCGCAATCACGCTATTGATATCGTTACTAAAGACTCGTCGACCACTGAGGCTCCACTCGGTATCGGTGCCTTCTTCTAGCTGGACAAGGCGAACCTTAAGCTCGGCATTTAATTCGTATTCAGCGGCTTGACCAAGACTGTTAACCGATAAGGTGAGTCGTTCAATGCTAACAGGAGCAAGAATCAGGCGTACATTGGCACTGGAGTCGGTTGGGAATACTACCCCATTAAAGACCAGCTGCTGCTTTAAGCGTTGCGTAAAGCGATTGTTCGCTTGGCTTTCAAGTGTCATAACGCGCACACTCGCAGGCAGTTGCGTCATTCCACGCAATTGCCAGCCGCAAGCGGTGGTTGCTAATATCACAAGGGCAATCAGCAGCTGCTTCATACGATTATTCTCTTATCTTTATTTGAGTCGTTACGTGAGACTTTATCCAAGCAGCTACTCACTAAGCAGTGAGTAGCTGTTTAAGGTGCTGAATTTAGTTCGCAACAATGTTCACAAGTTTTCCTGGAATCACAATCACTTTACGGATTGTGCTTTCACCAACAAACTTAATCACGTTCTCATCGGCACGAGCAATGGCTTCAGCGTCTTCTTTGCTGACGTTAGCGGGTAGTTCTAATTTAGCGCGAACCTTACCGTTTACTTGTACAACCATCTCGATGCTGTCTTTAACCAAAGCGGCTTCGTCGACTTCAGGCCATTGTGCATCTAATACAGAATCTGTGTGGCCAAAGGCTACCCATAATTCATTCGAGATGTGCGGCGTGATGGGAGAAAGCATTAGTACGATGGCTTCAATACCTTCGCGAGCGACAGCGCGACTTTGCTCGTTATTTTTACCCAGCTTGTTCAGTGTATTCAATAATTCCATAATCGCAGCAATCGCCGTGTTGTAGGTCTGACGTTGACCCATATCGGTAGTGACTTTAGCGATGGTTTCGTGAATCTTACGACGCGCTGCTTTGTCTTCTTTATCTAGGGATTCAAGATCTAAAGCAACAGAGTCGCCTGACGTTAGCTCGAAGCTTAAACGCCATAGACGCTCAAGGAATTTCTTCGCACCTTGTACGCCCGCATCGGACCATTCAAGGGTTTGCTCTGGTGGCGCAGCAAACATAGTATATAGACGCACGGTATCAGCGCCGTATAGATCGATCGCTTTTTGTGGATCAACGCCGTTGTTCTTCGACTTCGACATCTTGCTCATGCCAGAGAAGGTTAATTCTCTGCCTGTCGCCGTTTCGGTAACGCGGGCAATGCCACCTTTCTCATCACGTTCAGTGGTCACGTCGGCTGGGTTAACCCATTCTTTCGCGCCATTTTCAGTGGTGTAGTAATAGGCATCGGCTAATACCATGCCTTGGCATAATAAGCTTTTGAACGGTTCATCACTTTCCACCAATCCAGCATCACGCAATAGCTTATGGAAGAAACGTGCATATAAAAGGTGCAAGATCGCGTGTTCGATACCACCAATATACTGATCTACAGGAAGCCAGTAGTTAGCTTCCTCTGGCTCAAGCATTTTGTCATGGCTTTGCGGTGTACAGTAACGTGCGTAGTACCAAGAGGATTCCATGAAGGTATCGAAAGTATCCGTTTCACGGAATGCAGGTTCGCCGTTTAATTCGATATCAGAGAATTCTGGGTTGTTCTTGATTGGCGAGTTGATGCCATCCATGACAACGTCAGTCGGTAAAATAACTGGCAGCATGTCTGCTGGGGTTGTTACCGATGTTCCGTCTTGCTTCTGAATCATTGGAATTGGGCTGCCCCAATAACGCTGACGGCTAACGCCCCAGTCACGCAGACGGTAGTTAACTTTGATCTCGCCTTTGCCATTGGTTTCTAACCAGTGAGCAATGGTTTTGAATGCTTTGTTGGTCGGTAGACCGTCGAATTCACCGGAGTTAACCAAGATACCTTTTTCGGTATAAGCGCCTTCCGATAAATCGATAGCTGCGCTTTCAGTTTCTTTCTTCTTTGGTTTCGGTGCAATGACTTGCTTGATGTCTAAGTCATACTTGGTCGCAAATTCCCAGTCACGTTGATCGTGTGCAGGAACCGCCATCACAGCGCCTGTGCCATAATCCATTAATACGAAGTTAGCGATCCATACAGGTACTTCATCACCGCTAATTGGGTGAATCGCTTTGATGCCGGTATCGATGCCTTTCTTCTCGATGGTCGCAACATCCGCTTCTGCGGTGCTGGATTTCTTGCATTCTTCGATGAAGGCTTGAATGTCTGCATTACCACCGTTTGCAGCAGCGGCTTGTGCGGCTAATGGGTGACCTGCAGCAACCGCAACATAGCTCACACCCATGACGGTATCTGGGCGAGTAGTATAAATTTCTAATTCTTCTTCGGAGTCCTTCAGACCAAAGCGCATTTCAACGCCTTCAGAACGACCGATCCAGTTCTTCTGCATCGCTTTTACTTGCTCAGGCCATTCGTCTAGCTGATCAAGGTCGTTCAATAGTTCTTCGGCATACGCGGTGATGCGAATGAACCACTGTGGAATTTCTTTTTTCACCACAGGGCTATCACAACGCCAGCAGCAGCCATCGATCACTTGTTCGTTGGCTAATACCGTTTGGTCGTTTGGACACCAGTTAACCGCCGATACTTTTTTGTACGCCATGTCTTTTTCGACAAGCTGGGTGAAGAACCACTGTTCCCAGCGATAGTACTCAGGATCACAGGTGGCGAATTCACGGTCCCAGTCGTAGCCAAAACCTAAGCTCTTAAGCTGGGTCTTCATGTAGGCGACGTTTTCTTTTGTCCACTTTGCTGGTGCAGTTTTGTGCTTAATCGCGGCGTTTTCAGCGGGTAAACCAAACGCATCCCAACCCATAGGCTGCATCACGTTTTTGCCTTGCATGCGCTGGTAACGAGACACTACGTCACCAATGGTGTAGTTACGCACGTGGCCCATGTGCAGCCGGCCGCTCGGATAAGGGAACATAGACAGGCAATAGAATTTCTCTTTGCTGGCATCATGTACCGCTTTAAAAACTTGGTTTTGTTCCCAGTGTTGCTGTAGCTTGCCTTCGATTTGCTTTGGCTGATAGCTTTCTAACATTGGAGCGTTGGTATTAGTCGACTGAGGCATAGTGATATCTTGTAGTTCTTAGTTTAAATCTGAGTTTAAATCTGGGTTCAAATAAGGGCGTCAGTTTACCCTAAGCAAGAGGTCTGGGGTAGCCTTGTGATCAGTGAGTAATACTTACCTAAGTCATTACTGGGTCTTAAAAATGAGTAATAGGACAATAGAAGGCCAAGATTGGTGAACATGTGTCAATAAGAGTGCTAGTATTTAAAAGAGAAAATTATCATTGGTTGTTAAGCGTGCTGGGTGGTTGGGTTGAAGTATAAGTTTAAGCGTTTTGCTGCTGCAATAGTTGTCTATATTTTAGGCGTACTTCTTATTGCTTCTGTCAGTTATATTCAAGAGCGAGAGCGATTTTTAGCCGACATCGATCAGCGGCTTTTGGCCGCAGCCAGTAATATTCCTGCTATCTTGCCTGAAAATTTCCATGATATTGCTCGTAACCCCAAAGCTATTTCTTATGAACAAGATCAGCATAATCTAGAGCTGATGACGCTTCATACGACCAGTGGTGATTTAACTTACTTATACACCTACGTCATGGTGGATGGTGCTATATATTTCACTGCCTGTAATTATACCGTCGAGGATATTGAAAATAATCAGGTAGTGACTTATTGGACCGGGTACCCAGAAGGTGCGCAAGAATACTTTGATGCAATGACGGCGGATGAACCCATTTATGTCACTGCGGGTGATAACTGGGGTCTGTTTAGAACCATTTTAATGCCGATGACCTCTCCTGCTGGATACCCGTATGTTGCGGCGGCGGATATGGATATTACTGTTATTGAAAATACGCTTAAACATGCGTTTCTTTCGGTGATTGGTATGAGTATCGTTTTATTGGCAATCGCTGCGCCTTTAATTTTTGCCTATCGTAGTACTTTCCTCGAGATGAATAGCGAGCTAGTGAAGCTTAATAAACAATTGCGCAGTGATATTAATCAAGCCTTGATCTTAGAGGCCGAGCTGAAAGAAGCGACGCATAATGCCAATAGGGCCAATCAGATAAAAGGCCAGTTCTTATCCAATATGAGTCATGAGCTAAGAACCCCCATTAATGGCATTAGCGGTATGAATCAACTGTTGATTGATACGGGGCTAGATGATGAGCAACAAGAATATATTGATATGTCTAACCTCAGTGCTCAGGTACTTCTAGGTACTGTAAATCAAATACTAGACGTTGCTGCCATTGAAGCGGGTGGTTTGAAGTTACAGCTCCAAAAGGTGAAAACGGAAGGTTACCTGAATGATATTGTTGTTTTATTTGCTTCACAGGCGGCTGAAAAACAGCTCGATCTTGTTCTGAGTATTGCTGACGGTGTGCCTGCAGAGATAGAAATTGATCCGGTTAATCTTAGAAAGGTATTTATAAACCTTATAGGGAATGCGATTAAATTTACTCTGCAGGGTGGTATTTATGTAGAAATATCGTGGCACGACGGCCAGCTTAAAGGCACTGTGCATGATACAGGGATGGGAATACCAGATTGCTCAATCAATCGTATTTTTGAAGCCTTTCAGCAAGTTGATAATTCCTATACTCGTGAATACTCAGGAACAGGTCTAGGCTTGCCAATCTCGAAACAAATCTGTGAAATTATGGGAGGTAAGCTGTTGCTTAATCAGTCTAATGATCAGGGGTCTGTTTTTGAGTTTTATGTTCAGGCACCCGCTGTCGGTAATGAATGCATTCATCGGCTTCTATCTGAGCAGTCAGTATGTGTGTTTACGGACTCAGATATTTTGAAAAACTGGTTCTTGGCAGAGTTAAACCAGCCGATGATTAAAACAATACCTGAAATTCAAAGTAAAGAATTAGTACTAGACGCTTATCGTTATATTTTTGTCGATGCCGGTGCAAGTATAGATGCGTTAGTCTTAATTGCCGATAAGCTGGATATTGAACAACAAAAACTGGTGTATTTGTCTTGGGTAGGAAAAGGGCTGCCAGAGCCGTTAAAGGGGCGAGTGCAGCTGTTACGCAAACCAATCCTTATAAGTACGTTGGTTGCACTGCTGAGTGATGAAAATCAAGGTTAGTTAATTAAATCATAGACCTAGATCAGTTTATTGAGTGATAGCTCACAGCTTTTGTCATTTCATTTGCAAATTCTCCGTATATTTCGATACTGCATGGCAATGAAAATTAATTTATAGGAAAGGCTTTATGCAGCGTATTGCAGTTATTGTTTTTGGGCTTGTATTTTATTTTGGCTTGATAGTAAAAAGCTATGCAACGCCAACAGATACCGAAATACTCGTCGCTGAAATGACGATGATTCAACAAGATCCAGACTTATTACAAGAGGCCGTTACTGCGGGAAAGGACCGCGCTATCTTATGCGGAAGTTGCCATGGCAAAAATGGTAATAGTGTTCGTGATTATATCCCTAATTTAGCAAGTCAAAATGCGGCATATATATTTAATCAATTCGAAAGTTTTGCCAATGGCGAGCGAAAAGACTATGTGATGAGTCGCTTGGCCAAAAATTTAACACAGAGAGACCGAGTTAATATTGCGCTTTATTTTTCTCAAATGCCGGTTGAAGCAAGAGAATCTCCTGTGCCTAGCAGTGCAGAGGGGGAGAAAATTTATAAAGGTTTGTGTTTTGTCTGTCATGAGCAGGATGGCTACGGCAGTGGCAGTTACCCAAGAATTGCAGGTCAGCCGTACAAATATCTTGAGAAAACAATGGAGGGCTTTGCTGGTGGTGATAAACGCCGTGCAAATTCCCCTATGGCTGCTGTTGTTAGAAATTTAAATAAGCAGCAATTATTAGATGTTGCTGCATATGTTGCCAGCATGCCTTAGACTGAAGATATGAAACAATTAATAGATCCGTTTGGCCGTAAGATTGAATACCTCAGAATCTCTGTGACAGATCGCTGTGACTTGCGTTGCAGTTATTGCATGAGTGAAGATGTTGAGTTTTTACCCCGCCAGGATATTTTATCTTTTGAAGAAATACTTCGATTAGCCAAGAGCTTTGCTCAATTAGGTGTTAGCAAAATTCGCCTAACTGGTGGTGAGCCACTCATGCGGAAAAAACTGCCTGAGTTGATCGCTGGTATTAAGGCGATTGGCGGTATTGAAGAAGTATTAATGACCACCAATGGCACGTTGTTAACTCAATATGCCAAACCTTTGTTTGAGGCGGGTTTGACGCGTCTTAATATTAGTCTGGATACATTGAAAGCCGATCGCTTTCACAAGTTGACCCGTCGTGACCGCTTGCAGGCTGTTCTAGAGGGTATTGCGGAAGCAAAGAAATATGCTTTTGAAGGCATTAAATTAAATGCTGTTGTCATGAAAGGCATGAATGACGATGAGATTATTGCGTTAACCGATTTTGCGATTACCAATGAGATTGATATTACTTTCATTGAAGAAATGCCATTGGGTGAAGTTGGCTATGATCGCAGTGTGACATTTTTATCCAGTGCAGAAATAAGAAGTGTGATTGAGCAAAAGTACACATTGCTTGATTCTACCTATAAAACGGGTGGTCCAGCGGTTTATGCTGGGTTGGCAGATGAGAAAACAAAAATTGGTTTTATCTCCCCGCATAGTAATAACTTCTGCTCTTCTTGTAACCGAGTTCGCATCACGGCTGTTGGGCGCTTGTTATTGTGTTTGGGTAATGAAAATAGCCAAGACTTACGTACTTTTATGCGTGCGGGCTGTGATGATAAAAAGTTAACCGATAAGTTAATTGATGCTCTGCGACTAAAGCCTGAAAAACATGACTTTGACTTGGCGGAAGAAGTTCAAATATTGCGTTTTATGTCGCATACTGGTGGCTAAGCCGTCCGTAAAAATAAAGAGATGGCACATTGAAGAAATAAATAAAAATGGCCGAAAAAACTCTACCTGATCAAATTACTGATTTACTCATGGCGCTTGTTCTTACCGGAAAATTAACCGCAACAGACAAGTTACCTCCAGAGCGACAGCTCGCAGAATATTTAGGGGTTGATCGAACCTCTCTGCGAATGGCGCTGAAAATTCTCACACGCATGAATATTGTACATACGGTCCAAGGTTCGGGTATTCGAGTGCTGGATTATAAGGTGCATTGCGGCTTTGATTTCCTTGCTGATCTATACAGAATCAAAGAGTTGGAAGTAGGAGGGGATTTTTTATTAGCCGCATTGGATTTATTTGGCCATGCAATGCCAGTGGCATTGCGGTTATCAATTCAACGCAGTAAACAAGCATCTAAAAGTACTCAAGGGCATGTATTGAGTATTGTGCATAGAATGCATCAGAGCCTACAAAGCACTAATAGTCATCGTGAACTTGCCCAGTTAGAAATTGAGCTTATTGATACCTTATTAGAATCTACCGGCAATATTTTTGTCCGATTAGTTGGCAGTAGTTCGAGAGAAATTCGTCAAGCGCTGGTTGAAAAAAATTATGAGCTTATCGACGTAAAGGCACACCTTGATTGGTTGGTGGCCATGATGATGCGATTGGCGGGTGGCGTGGCGGATATGGATGAAATGATGAGGCTGTATGCGATTCATATCGAAGAAACTGCTCAGCCTTTAAAAGATTATTTAGAGACGTTGCCCCCGCAGCCGCGATTAATCGCATCGCCATTGCATAATGATCGCAATATTATGGATTTAGATGCCATCATGGGCAAAAGCGAATAAGGTAAGGATACTTTGCTGTTAAGGTTGTCTTCTCTTAAACCCCAACATCAGAATAAATAGGGATAGGCTTAATAAAGGCCATAGTCCCATTATCATAAAAGGGGTGGACCCTTGACGAGCTTCAGCCATTGCCGTGAGTGTTGCTCGTTGTTGGGTGGGTAATTGTTTAATAATTTCGCCTTGATGGTTCACCAGTGCGGTGATGCCGGTATTGGTAGAGCGTAATAAGTACCGCTGCGTCTCAAGAGCACGCATCTGAGCAATGGCCATGTGTTGCTTGGGGCCCAGCGAGTTGCCAAACCAAGCGTCATTGCTGATCGTAATTAACAGGTCTGATTCACTGGCCATGTCTGCCACAAATTCTGGATAAACAATCTCATAGCAAATGAAAGGGGCGATTAAGAAGAGCGTATTGCCTTTTTCCATTTTTAACAGTGCCTGATCTTTATCGCCTTGCTTAAAGCTCGACATGGGCAGATCAAAAAATGGCAGTAGGCCTCTAATAGCTTGTTCTAAAGGAATATATTCACCAAAGGGAACCAGTTTTTGTTTGTGATATAAACCTTCTCCCATGCCAATCGCTAAAATACTGTTGTGGTATTCACCTCTAAAAGGCCCTTCGGTATAACGAAAAGGAATGCCAGTAATTAGAGCCGTTTCATTATTCAATGCCTCTTCATTGAGGGTATCGAGATAGGCTTGGAAGTGATCTTTTAGCGCAGTTACGGCTGTTTCTGGCCATAGTACCAAGTCACTATCCCAATGCTGACGGGTTTGTGCTAAATACGCATTAACGGTGGGTAAACGCTGCTGAGGTAGCCACTTGATTTCTTGAGGAATATTGCCTTGCACAGCACTGACTTTCAGCTTTCCAGTGGCTTCTGTCCAGCTTATATTTTGCAATAAAAATCCTATGGGCCACACTGCTAAGAATGCTAGATAGATGGGCTTCTGTTTGCGAATAGAAAAATACAGCGCAGCTGCGGTTAGGGCTGTAAAAAATGACAGCCCATAAACACTTAAAATAGGAGCCCAGCCATTAAGCCAGGTATGCAGTTGCGCATCACCAGCAAATAACCAAGGGAAGCCGGTCATGAACCAGCTTCGGAACCATTCATAGGCAAACCACAGAGCAGAAAACGCTAACATCGAAACAAGCGGGGGCGTAGATGCTTGGTTATAAAAGCGCTGAAAGAAATACATAAATATCGCTGGGAAGGTCGCCAAGAAGGCGGCGAATAACCCAACCATTAATATGGCTAGTATTGCAGGGGTGCCTCCGTGATCGTGCATGCTGACATAGATCCACGAGACACCGGCCGAAAACTTACCAAAGCCAAACAACCAGGTGCGAATGGCGGCTTCTTTTGCTGAGCTGCTATGTAGGCTAAAGAGCAAACCCATGAGAGATATGATGACGATAGGCCAAAGAAAGAAAGGCGCGATAGCAAGGGGAAAAATCACCCCAGATAACAGTGCGATCAAGCGTGGCTGAGCTATGAGTTTATGAATGAGAAACATACAATTCCTTGAGGTCAAAAACAAAAAAGAAAGCGCAAGGCTTTCTTTTTGTTTGCTCTATTTCCCCCAGTGATCTTAATCAACTGGGGTTACTTCCATTAAGTTTATTCGTCGGCCGGTGCCGTTCACAACTTTAAAGCGCCAGTCATTAATGGTGATCGCTTCGTCACACTCGGGTACGCGACCAAAGTGCTGAATAACGATGCCACCAATGGTATCAAATTCTTTATCATCAAACTTGGTATTGAAGTGCTGATTGAAATCGTCGATCGGTGTGAGCGCTTTCACCATGCGAACATCGTTATCAAGGACTTTGATAAAGCTGTCATCGTCTTCTTGATCGTGCTCATCTTCGATTTCGCCAACGATCTGCTCAAGAACATCTTCAATCGTTACGATACCGGCAATCCCCCCAAATTCATCAGCAACAATGGCCATGTGGTTGCGAGTGGCACGAAATTCTTTTAAAAGGATGTTGAGGCGCTTACTTTCAGGCACAAAAGCGGCCGCACGTAAAAGATCTTTAACGTTAAAATCTTCGCGATCGTCATTTAGAATAAGAGGAATTAAGTCTTTCGCTAATAATACCCCAAGAACTTCATCTTGATCTTCGCCTAATACTGGGAAGCGAGAGTGAGCTGACTCTATGATGGACGGTAAGAATTCCTTAAGGGATTCTTCGGCCTTGATGCAGACCATTTGAGAGCGAGGTACCATGATGTCGCGCACTTGCATGTCAGAAACTTGTAACGCACCTTCTAAGATAGAAAGGGTTTCGGTGTCGACGACATTACGCTCAGCAGCTTCTCGTAATATTTCTTTTAGATCTTGACGGTCATTAGGATCGTCGGAAAACAAGGTGGATAGCTTGTCTAACCAAGTTTTAGATTGGCTACTCAGTCGCTCTTCGCTCATGGGGGGGGATAGATCTCTCAAAAATAATTTCAATGCTTACTTTATAAGGTCGAAACCTTAAAAAGCAAGCGTATGGTGATTTATTATACTCTCTCAACCATCAAGCTACCAATAGAATAGCCTGCACCAAATGAGCAAATAAGACCTTTATCGCCTGATTTGAAGTCATCTTTGTATTTGTGGAAGGCGATTACAGAGCCAGAAGAGGCTGTATTGGCAAATTCGTCGAGTACAACAGGCGCTTCTTCCAATGTGGGTAAGCGACCCAATAGCTTTTTAGCAGCAAAGTTATTCATGTTGATATTAGCTTGGTGTAGCCACATGCGCTTCAGCTCTTCTGCTTGCAAACCACTTTCTTCTAGCTGCTCAGAAATGAACGTGACAATCAGGGGAAGTAGTTCTTTAAATACTTTACGACCTTGCTGTTGAAAGAAAGGGCGATCTTCTGGCAAGTCATCAAAGCAATAGTCAGCATAAGACGCGTCACTGCGAATATTGTCGGAATACTGAGTCATTTGCTTAGTGCCGATAATACGGAAAGCGCTATCGCTTGTGCAGGTTGCTTCCGGCTCAAGGATTGCTGCAGTCGCTACGTCACCAAATATAAAGTGACTATCGCGATTTTTAAAGTTTAAGCCAGGAGTGGTAAATTCTGGATTGATGAATAGCACGCATTTAGCAATACCTGCAGCTAAAGCTGCATAAGCGTTAATCATACCAAAGGTAGCGGATGAACAGGCGATGCCCATGTCGTAGGCGCTGCCTTTAATGCCTAGATCTCGCTGAATCTCAACTGAAATACCAGGGTAGTCACGCTGGCGGAAAGTGCTAGAAACAACAATTAAGTCGATGTCTTCAGCTGTTTTACCAGCCTCTGCCATGGCTTGCTTAGCCGCCGCAACACCCATGGTAACCATTTCAGGGGTTTTGCCTTCACCTGTCATTGGAAAGGTAGGGTGCATAATCGCAGGGTCAATAATGCCGTCTTTATACATGGCGTAACGTGATTTGATGCCTGAGGCTTTTTCAATGAACTCTGGGCTAGAGCCTACTAATGCTTCTACTTCACCCGATTCAATTTCAGCGGCATGTTGTTCGTTAAAGTTCTCAACATATTGATTGAATGCTTTTACCAACTCTTCGTTGCTAATTGTATGAGGAGGTATAAATAAGCCGGTACCTGAAATAACGAATTGCGACATGTGCGTAACCTGAATAAATTGATCGGTAATAATGTGCTCTATGCTATCAAAACTATTTAGGTGGGTCTTGTGCGACTGGCGCGATATGAGCACTAATTATTTGTTTTTATAAATATTATTTTAAAAATACGAAACATTACAGCAATATCATTCGCTGATAAGGGGAAGGGGGAGCGCCAGTAAGAGATTCTGGCGCTTTTTATCGCGATTAAAGCCTACGATAAGTTAGAAAGCTTAGGGTGAGCTTTCGGGTTGCGACGTACGATTAAGGCAACCTTGCCTATTTTTTGAATCAATTCAGAACCGGTCTCTTTTATGATGTCGTCAATAGCCTGAGCGCGCATATCGCGTTCGCCTATAGAGACTCTTACTTTAATTAACTCGTGATCATCTAAAGCACGGTTTAATTCTTCCAATACTGTTTCCGATAAACCATTACCGGCTATGGTCACAACTGGGTTCAGATTATGGCCAATAGAGCGCATTGCTTTCTTTTGTTCAGCAGAAATTGCCATCAGATTCGCTTGCCTAACTTAATTAAGTGGTAAACTCTGATTATATAGCAATAAATTCGAATTTGCCGCTTAAAGCGGTAATCTGTAGAAAACCAATTGAGAAAATATAAATATGGCGCGTTCAAAGTCGAGTAATGATTGGATGGATGAGCATTTTAATGATCATTATGTAATGAAGGCCAAGGAAGAAGGATACCGCTCTCGCGCCTGCTATAAGCTGATGGAGATCGACGATAAAGATAAGTTGATGAAGCCAGGAATGACCGTGGTTGATTTAGGATCAGCACCGGGTGGATGGTCACAAGTTGCGGCAAAAAGGGTTGGGGATCATGGTTTGGTGGTTGCCTCTGATATTTTACCGATGGATGGCATTGCAGGAGTCACCTTCTTACAAGGGGATTTCACTGAAGAAGCGGTATTTGATGAGTTGATGCGGGTGATTGGTAATCGCCCTGTAGACCTTGTAATTTCAGATATGGCCCCCAATATGAGTGGTATGAGTGCAGTTGATCAGCCAAGTGCGATGTATTTGGTAGAGCTTGCATTGGATATGGCCAGGCAGGTTTTAAAGCCGGGTGGCAATTATGCGGCTAAGGTTTTTCATGGTGAAGGCTTTGATGAATACCTAAAAGACATGCGCTCATCCTTTCAGAAAGTAGTAACCCGTAAGCCGGAGTCATCTCGAGCTCGTTCTCGTGAGGTCTACTTGGTCGCAAAAGGCTTTAAAGGCTAGTCGGCTTTTTGCTAAAGACACTGCTAGGGTAAAGAAAGGTATAAATGACATCTGATTCTCTAATAACGGCGTAGATGTACTAGAGATCAGATTAAAAGCTGCGTAAGCTAGAGTGCTTACGCTATATATAAAATTAGAGGTATGCCTGTTATGGCAAAGAATTTAGTGCTTTGGGCCATCATCGCTGCGGTATTGATGACGGTTTTTAATAATTTTCAAAATGTCAGCCAAACCAAAGAACTCAAATATTCTGAATTCATCAGTAGTGTGCGCAGCGGCCAGGTCGAGCGCGTTAGCATTGCTGGGCAGAATATCGAAGGTGTGTTGAGTGACGGCGAGAGCTTCACCTCTATATTGCCGGCTTATGATGATAAGTTAATCGATGACCTATTGAATAATAATGTGCAAGTCGAAGGTAAAAAGCCGGAGCAGCAGAGTATTTGGACTCAGTTGCTGGTCGCCTCTTTCCCAATACTTGTGATTATTGCCGTATTCATGTTCTTCATGCGCCAGATGCAGGGTGGTGCTGGTGGCGGAAAGGGCGGCCCTATGTCCTTTGGTAAGAGCAAAGCGAAGCTATTAAGCGATGACCAAATTAAAACAACCTTTGATGATGTTGCCGGTTGTGATGAAGCAAAAGAAGACGTTAAAGAATTGGTCGATTTCTTGGTTGACCCTGGTAAATATCAGCGCTTAGGCGGCCGTATTCCTCGTGGTGTGCTGTTAGAAGGGCCTCCAGGAACGGGTAAAACATTATTAGCAAAAGCCATTGCCGGTGAAGCTAAAGTACCTTTCTTCTCGATTTCGGGTTCTGATTTCGTAGAAATGTTTGTCGGTGTGGGCGCGTCACGTGTACGCGACATGTTTGAGCAAGCTAAAAAACAAGCACCTTGCATCATCTTTATTGATGAGATTGATGCGGTAGGTCGTCATCGTGGGGGCGGCCATGGTGGTGGCAACGATGAGCGTGAGCAAACATTGAACCAGTTATTGGTTGAAATGGATGGTTTTGAAGCGAATGATGGCGTGATTGTTATTGCTGCGACCAACCGTTCAGATGTTTTAGATAAAGCGTTATTGCGTCCGGGTCGTTTTGACCGTCAGGTTGTGGTTGGATTACCTGATGTACGTGGTCGTGAACAAATTCTTAAAGTGCATATGCGTAAAGTACCCATTGCTGACGATGTGAAAGCGGCTGTTCTTGCGCGTGGTACGCCGGGTTTCTCGGGTGCAGATCTAGCAAACTTGGTGAATGAGTCTGCTTTATTCTCAGCACGTGCTGCGAAAAGCCTTGTGACGATGGAAGAGTTTGAGAAAGCAAAAGATAAAATCATGATGGGCGCTGAGCGCAAAACCATGGTGATGTCTGAGAAAGAAAAAGAAAGTACGGCTTATCACGAAGCAGGCCATGCGATTGTAGGTTATTTATCGGAAGAGCATGATCCGGTTCATAAAGTAACTATTATTCCTCGTGGACGTGCTTTGGGTGTGACTTTCTTCTTGCCGGAAGCAGATCGCATCAGTGAAAGCCGTCGCAAGATTATGGGTGACATAGCGACTGCGTATGGTGGTCGAATTGCTGAAGAAATGTTGTATGGCAAAGAAGGCGTGAGTACTGGCGCTTCTCAAGACATTAAAATGGCGACCTATTTTGCGCGTGCAATGGTTGTAAATTATGGTCTTTCGGAATCATTAGGTCCGTTAGATTATGATTCTCGTGATTCTGATGGTATTGGTTCTCGTCATGTATCAGACGAAACCTCTCGCTTGATTGACCAGGAGATTAAGAGCATTACGGAAGAATGTTATGCTCGAGCAGAAAAAATATTGGAAGAAAATCGCGACATTCTAGAATCAATGAAAGAAGCATTGATGGAGTATGAAACGATTGATTCTGAACAGGTTAAAGACTTAATGAGTCGTCAGCCTGTTCGTTTGCCTGCTTCTTGGGATGATAAAAACGGTGGTTCGCCAAGTACGCCTGTTGAAGAAACAGACTTGGGTGAGCAAGGCGATAGTGATGATACGGCTGGCGACAAAGTCGACGTATAGTTTGGGTCATTAATCGTTTAAAATAACGGGCTTCGGCCCGTTTTTTTATGGCGTTTATTTAGCCATGTTAATGTGTTTAATGCTGATGCATGACACGTTTGTTTTGGTGCTTCTCTAAGTTTTTGTGTGATGAATATTGATGCGTATGAAAGATAGCTTTTTAGCCTGCGGAAAACGCAATGGCGCAATTCAACAGTTGGATTTAACCCGTTGTAATATCATGGGCATCCTAAACGTTACCCCTGATTCGTTCTCTGATGGCGGTAGTTATAACAGTCTTGATAAAGCATTATTTCATGCAGAAAAAATGATTCAGCAAGGCGCAGTATTGATTGATGTGGGCGGCGAATCCACTCGTCCGGGGGCAGCGAAGGTTTCATTGCAGGAAGAGCTTGATCGTGTTGTTCCTGTGGTTGAGGCTATTCACAAAAATTTAGAGGTGATAATCTCGGTTGATACCAGTACGCCACAAGTCATTACTCAGGCAGCGGCCGTAGGCGCTGGGTTGATTAACGATGTAAGAGCGCTGCAACGTGAAGGCGCGCTTGCGGCCGCTGCGGCTACTAATTTACCTATCTGTTTGATGCATATGCAGGGGCAGCCCGATACGATGCAGCAAGCCCCTAGTTATGACGATGTGGTGGGGGATATTCATGGCTTCTTAGCAGAGAGGGTTGCCGCGTGTGCCTTGGTGGGTATTGAAAAAGAGCGTCTAATTCTTGATCCGGGCTTTGGCTTTGGTAAGGCTTTAGAGCATAATTACCAATTATTAAATCAATTAGAGACATTTCACCAATTGGGTTTGCCGTTATTGGTGGGGATTTCACGTAAAACAATGATTGGTCGAGTATTGAATGATCGACCTGCAGATCAACGCATGATTGGCAGTATTGCCGCCGCGGTGATTGCGGCAATGAAAGGGGCTGCGATTATGCGAGTGCATGATGTTGCGGAAACTTACGATGCATTAAAAATAGTAGAGGCTACGCTGGCTTAGGTGTTTCGATTCACTCAGCGCAGTACTAACAAAAAATAAAGATCCAAGGAATGAACAAGCATGAGTAGAAAATATTTTGGTACAGATGGTATTCGCGGTGCGGTAGGCACTTATCCAATTACGCCCGAATTTGTCATGAAGCTAGGTTGGGCGGCAGGTAAGGTCTTTGCTCAGCAAGGAAAAAGCAAAATATTAATCGGTAAAGATACGCGCATATCGGGATATATGTTTGAATCAGCTCTTGAAGCTGGGTTAACCGCGGCAGGTGTCGATAGCGGCTTGTTAGGGCCAATGCCCACCCCGGGTATTGCATATTTAACACGTACCTTTAGTGCCGATGCAGGTATTGTAATTAGTGCCTCTCATAATCCGTATCATGATAATGGTATTAAGTTTTTCTCGGCTGACGGCACTAAGTTAGAAGACGAAATTGAGTTAGAAATTGAACGTTATCTTGATGAGCCGATGACGACCGTATCTTCAGATAAATTGGGTAAAGCCTTTCGTATCAATGATGCGGCAGGGCGGTATATCGAATTCTGTAAAAGTACGGTGCGCCGCTTAAAATTAAAGGGCAAGCGCATTGTGCTTGATTGTGCTCATGGTGCAACGTATCAGATTGCCCCTGCAGTTTTTAAAGAAATGGGCGCTGAAATCATTACTATTGGTGCGAGTCCTGATGGATTGAATATCAATAAAGATATCGGCTCAACCTCACCGAAGCAATTACAGCAAAAAGTTGTAGAGACACGTGCAGATCTAGGCATTGGTTTTGATGGCGATGGCGACCGTGTTGTGATGGTTGATGAGAAGGGCGAGATCGTTGATGGTGATGAATTGCTCTTTATCATGGCAATGCATGCTCGCAGCCGGAAACGTTTAGGTGGTGGCGTTGTGGGTACCTTGATGAGTAACCTTGGCTTAGAGCTGGCACTGAAAAAAGAGAAAATCGACTTTGTCCGCGCTAATGTTGGCGATCGCTATGTGATGCAGCAGTTAAAAGAACACAACTGGCGCTTTGGTGGTGAATCGTCTGGTCACTTATTATGCCTAGATTCCACCTCGACGGGTGATGGCGTTGTTGCTGCGTTGCAAGTCATGATGGCACTGCAAGATTCAGGTAAGACTTTGCATGAGCTGAAGTCGGGTATGACTAAGTGTCCACAAACAATGATCAATGTTCGCCGCAATAAAGACGTTGATGTGGCAAAAGACAAAACAATTCTGGCCGCCGCCGCCGCCGTAGAGGAAGAATTGGCTGGTCGAGGGCGAGTATTGTTGCGTCCTTCTGGAACAGAGCCGGTTGTGCGCGTTATGGTTGAAGGCGAAAATGGCGACCTGGTTGCGACGAAAGCGAAGCAATTAGCTGAAATTGTTGAAAAAATCATATCTTAATTACGATTATAGCCATCTGCCTCTTGAGTCAAATGGCTATCTTCGCTACTATCTCGCCCTGTTTTATATCGTGAGGTGATTATGCGTCGTCTATTGGTGGCTGGTAACTGGAAAATGAATGCCAGTAAGGTCATGTTAAATGAATTGTTAGCTGGCATTACTGCAAATGCTCCGCAGCAAACCGACGTCGTTGTATTTCCGCCGGCTCCTTATTTATTAATGGCCGCTGATAAATTACAAGGCAGTTCAGTTAAAATTGGTGGTCAGAACCTAAACGCTAACGAAAGTGGCGCGTTTACCGGTGAAGTGTCGGCCAATATGTTAGTCGACTGTGGTTGTGATGCTGTATTGGTTGGGCATTCAGAACGCCGTACACTGTTTGCAGAAACAGATACTGATGTATTAGCGAAAACAGAAGCAGCTTTGGCAGCTGGCCTAACACCTTATGTGTGTATTGGCGAAACGCTAGAAGAACGCGAAGCGAATAAAACTGAAGCGGTCATCGAACAACAAATTAATGCCGTGTTGAATGGTTTAACGGTTCAGCAGTTGGCAAAATGTGTATTTGCTTACGAGCCTGTTTGGGCAATTGGTACTGGAAAGACAGCTTCTCCAGAGCAAGCGCAGCAAGTACACGCATTTATTCGCAGCTTGTTAGCCGCGAAAGATGAAGAATTAGCATTGAATAGCCATGTTCTCTATGGTGGAAGTGTGAAGGCAAGTAATGCGAAAGAATTATTTGCACAGCAGGATATTGATGGTGGCTTAGTGGGCGGTGCTTCACTTCAAGCTGAAGAATTTTTAGGAATCTGTAACCCAGCGTAATGTTGGGAACGCAATAGGTAGAGAATAATGGAAAAGATTACCCTAGTAGTACATATATTATTAGCCTTTGGTGTTATCGGCTTAGTAATGATTCAACAAGGAAAAGGCGCTGATGCAGGTGCGTCTTTTGGTGGTGGTTCTTCGCAAACAGTATTTGGTGGTCAGGGTTCAGGCAATTTCTTAAGCCGCATGACTGCAATTTTTGCGACTGTTTTCTTTGTGACGTCTATGGTTCTTGCGGTTGTTGCTAGTAATAAAGCAAAAGGCATTAATGATCTTGGTGTTCCAATGCAAGAAATGTCAGAAGCCCTTGAGCAAGATGCGCCGATTGTGGAAGAATATGCACCGACAACAGATGCGCCTGACGTAGATGTTTCGATCGATGATGTGCCGGTGCTAGAAGTGCCTGCTGAATAAGCATCGAGAAGTAGTTTCGCGGATGTGGTGAAATTGGTAGACACGCCACCTTGAGGGGGTGGTGGGCTTACGCCCGTGGGAGTTCGAGTCTCCCCATCCGCACCAATTCGCTTTTTTAGTCGATCAAGCATATAATTGCCTGAGATTAGAAAAGCAAAGCAAGAAGCCCCTCGTTAGGGGCTTTTTGTTAGGCGTTATTTTATAAATAATGCCGAATAGAGAAAGTTAATGACCGCGTAGTGCGATTTAACTTTCTTGTCTGCAATGTGTTACGCGGACTGGGCACATGATGCCCAGTTTTTGTTTCTGGCATTTGAACATTGTGGATATTTTATGAAATGTACAAAAATTTAAGGGTTACTAAGCTTGGCTAGTAAAGAAGAAGAATTACGTGAAATGATTGCTCCGGCGATTGAAGCGATGGACTTGGCCCTTTGGGGCTTAGAGTATTCCGCTCAAGGTCGCCATAGCGTTTTACGCATTTACATCGATAATGTGAACGGTGTAAGTGTTGATGATTGTGCCTCTGTCAGCAGACAGGTGAGCGCGATCATGGACGTCGAAGATCCTATTAGCCAGGAATATACCCTGGAAGTGTCATCACCGGGTATGGATCGCCCGTTGTTTACTCTGGAACAGTTTAGAAAATACATTAATGAGTGGGCTGATATCCGATTACGTATGCCGTTCGATGGTCGTCGTAAGTTCAAGGGTGTCATCATCAATATCGAAGATCAGGATATCGTGTTGCAGGTTGACCAACACGAATATTTGCTGCCTATCGATATGATTGAAAAAGCACACGTTATTCCCCAATTCAAGGACTAAGGCAGAGAGCGAGGCTAGAAATGAGTAAAGAAATACTTCTGGTCGCGGAAGCGGTTTCAAACGAGAAAGGCGTTAATAAAGAAGTTATCTTTAACGCTATTGAATCCGCATTAGCAGCGGCGACGAAAAAACGTTACGAAGACGAAGAAGCAACTATTACTGTAAACATTGATCGCCGCACCGGTGATTATGTGACTTTCCGTAGCTGGTTAGTCGTAAGCAACGATGTAGTACCTGGCTTAGGCGATGAATTAACTCTTGAAGAAGCGTTAGAAATCGACGAAAACTTGAAGCCTGGTGACGTCTATGAAACTGAAGTCGATAATATTGGCTTTGGTCGAATTGGCGCCCAAGCCGCGAAGCAAATCATTGTACAGAAAGTACGTGAAGCTGAGCGCGCTATGGTTGTTGAGCAATATGAAGATCGCGTTGGCGAGCTTGTTAGCGGAAGCGTTAAGAAAGTAACTCGTGACAATGTGATTGTCGATTTGGGTAATAACGCTGAAGGCTTATTGCCAAAAGATCAGCTTATTGGTCGTGAAATTGTACGTATGGGAGATCGTGTACGTGCTGTTCTAGACTGCATTCGCCCAGAAAATCGTGGACCTCAATTGATGCTGAGCCGTACTGTGCCAGCAATGATCATTGAGTTGTTCCGCATTGAAGTGCCTGAAATCGCCGAAGAAGTGATTGAAATTAAAGGCGCTGCTCGTGATCCCGGTTCTCGTGCCAAGATTGCTGTGAAAACTAACGATGGCCGCATGGATCCTGTTGGAGCTTGTGTGGGTATGCGTGGTTCTCGTGTGCAAGCGGTAACGAACGAATTGGGTGGTAATGAGCGTATTGATATCGTGCTTTGGGATGATAACCCAGCACAACTTGTTATCAATGCAATGGCTCCTGCTGAAGTTAGTTCTATCATCGTTGATGAAGATTCTAACTCGATGGACGTCGCTGTCGCCGCCGACAATTTAGCGCAAGCGATTGGTCGTGGTGGACAGAATGTACGTTTGGCTTCTGAGCTTACCGGCTGGGAAATCAACGTAATGACTGAAGCTGCAGCCGCAGAAAAGCAGAATGAAGAGTCGGGAACCATCATTGATGAGTTTACCCAACAGCTGGATATCGATGAAGACTTTGCAGAATTATTGGTCGAAGAAGGTTTCACTACGCTAGAAGAAGTTGCTTATGTTCCAATCGCTGAAATGATCGCTATTGATGGCCTTGATGAAGAGATTGCTACAGAGCTTCAAAATCGCGCTAAAGATGTGCTGCTAACACAAGCGATTGCTTCCGAAGAAAAATTGGAAGAAGCAGAGCCTGCTGAAGACTTGCTCGCTATGGAGGGTATGGATAAACACCTTGCTCTTGTATTAGCAAGCCAGGGCATTTCCACTATGGAAGATCTAGCAGAGCAAGCCATCGACGATATTATTGACATCGAAGGCATGACAGAAGAAAAAGCGGCCGAGTTAATTATGACCGCACGTAAGCCTTGGTTTGAAGGCGCTGAGTAATAGATTCACTCGGCCTAGGAGAGATGCATGACCGATACAACAGTTCAAGAGTTCGCTGATGTGGTAGGGACCGATTCCGATCGTCTACTATCACAAATGAAAGAAGCGGGCTTACCTCAGACTAACGCAAATGATGCGGTAAGTGCTGAGCAAAAAGAGGCCTTATTGGGTCACTTGAAGAAAAATCACGGTGAAGCTGGTGAAGCTGAACCGAAAAAGATTAGTCTTAAGCGTAAAACAATTAGTACGTTGAAAACCGGACAAGGCGGCAAGAAAGATGTTGCTGTTGAAGTTCGTAAAAAACGCACTTTTGTAAAGCCTGATGCTGAAGAAGTAGCGGCGGCCGTTGAAGAAAAAGTAACGGCTGTTAAAGCAACTAAAGCTGAAACGGCTGAAGCTAATAAGGCGGCTGAAGCTGCATTGTTAGACGCTAAGAAAGCGGCTGAAGCTCTAGAAGCTAAAGCGGCTGCAGATGCGGCTAAAAAAGCAAAAGAAGCGGCAGAAGCTAAAAAGATTAAGCCAGCCGCTAAACATAAGATTTCTCAGAAATCTCAGTCAGAAGCAAAAGCTCGTGGTGGCGTAAGCTCTACTGCTCGTGTTGCTGCTAAAGCTAAAGTTGCGGCTAAGCCAAAAGCTGAAGCGAAGCCGAAAGCTGAAGCTAAGCCAAAAGCGACGGCTAAGCCTAAGCTAAGTGCTAAGCCAGCAACGCGCGATACGCGTAACAAAAAGCCAACTGCAACAGCAGCGGCTAAGAAAGTTGCTCCGACTAAAGAAGAGCTCGCTCAGAAGCAAGCGACTGCAGAAGCTGCAACTCAGCGTGATGGTGCAGATCGCAATAAGAAGCGTACTCCAGCTCCTGGTGCTGCTCCTCGTGCACCTGGTGGTGCTCCACGCGGTGCAGGTGCTCCTCGTCAGTTCCGTACTGAAGATGGATCAGCTAATCAGCGCGGCCGTCGTAAGAAACTTAAGGGTAAAGCAGCGCGTACTGCACAAGCACAAGCAGATAACGAGCACTCCTTTACTAAGCCTACTGCTCCGGTTATTCATGAAGTTGAATTACCAGAAGCAATTACAGCGGGCGATCTTGCCGCTAAGATGGCAATTAAGGCTGGCGATGTAATTAAAGCGTTAATGGGTATGGGCGTAATGGCCACCATTAACCAAACTTTGGACCAAGATACTGCAACACTTGTTGTTGAAGAGATGGGTCACAAAGTAACTAAGTTAATTTCAGATAACGCGCTTGAAGAAGACGTATTTGAATCTGTAACTTACGATGCTGATGAAGAAGCTCGTGCGCCAGTTGTGACCGTAATGGGACACGTTGACCACGGTAAAACTTCTTTACTGGATTACATTCGTTCAAGTCGTGTAGCGACTGGCGAAGCCGGTGGTATCACACAGCATATCGGTGCTTATCACGTAGAGACAGGTCATGGCATGATCTCTTTCTTAGATACACCAGGACACGCCGCATTTACTTCAATGCGTTCACGTGGTGCTCAGTGTACTGACGTTGTTATCCTAGTTGTTGCTGCTGATGATGGCGTAATGCCTCAGACGAAAGAAGCTGTTCAGCACGCGAAAGCGGCAGGCGTTCCTATCGTAGTTGCGATTAACAAAATGGATAAAGAATCAGCCGATCCAGATCGTGTTAAAAACGAATTGGGTGCATGTGACGTTATTCCTGAAGATTGGGGCGGCGACGTTCCTTTCATTCCAGTATCGGCGCATACCGGTGAAGGTGTTACTGAATTATTAGACGCTGTATTGTTGCAAGCTGAATTACTTGAGCTTAAAGCCGTTGTTGAAGGTCCTGGTCAGGGTGTTGTTGTTGAATCTCGTCTTGATAAAGGTCGTGGTCCAGTTGCAACCTTGCTTGTTCAGAACGGTACCCTTAAAAAGGGTGATATTGTTCTTGCGGGTAATTGCTATGGTCGTGCTCGTGCATTATTGGACGAAAACGGTCAACCAACTGAATCTGCAGGTCCATCAATTCCTGTTGAGATCTTAGGTCTTAATGGTACTCCAGACGCAGGTGCTGCTTTTATCGTTGTTGAAAGCGAGAAGAAAGCACGTGAAGTAGCTGAGCACCGTGAATCTAAGCGTAAAGAAGGTATTCAGCAGCGTCAGCAGAAAGCAAAATTGGATGCCTTGTTTAACAACATGGGTGGCAGTGAGCAATCGAACTTGAACATCGTTCTTAAGACCGACGTTCGTGGTTCTCTAGAAGCATTGATTGCTTCGCTTCAGGGTCTTGCGACTGACGAAGTGAAGGTTAATATCGTATCTTCTGGTGTTGGTGGTATTAGCGAAACTGACGCAACATTAGCCTTGGCTTCTGATGCGGTTATCTTTGGCTTTAACGTTCGTGCGGATGCCTCAGCGAAGCGAGTTATTGAAGATAACGGTCTAGACTTACGCTATTACAGCATCATCTATGACTTGATCGATGATATTAAAGCAGCAATGTCTGGCCTATTGGCTCCTGAATTGCGCGAAGAAATCTTGGGTGTTGCAGAAGTACGTGAAGTATTTAAGTCGCCTAAGTTTGGTTTGATCGCTGGTTCTATGGTTATTGATGGTGTTATCCATCGTAGCAAGAGAATCCGTGTTCTTCGTGAGAGCGTTGTAATCTATGAAGGCGAATTAGAATCTCTACGTCGCTTTAAAGATGACGTTCAAGAAGTTCGCCAAGGTATGGAATGTGGTATCGGTGTTAAGAACTATCAAGATGTTCGCGCTGGTGACCAGATCGAAGTGTATATTGTGAATGAAATCGCACGTACGCTTTAATCAACTGACTATTAAGTTGGTTCATTAGTTAATACGAAAAACGTCGCTTTATGCGGCGTTTTTTCGCTATGCTGACTGCATAAGTTAGCGATAAGATATTTAGGGGCGAGATAATGCCAAAAGATTTTAGCCGTACAACGCGCTTGGGCGAACAGATCCAGCGAGATCTAGCGCAATTGATTCAGTTCGATATGAAGGATCCACGCTTAGGTATGGTGACTTTAAATGCTGTTAAGGTTGCTAAAGACCTAGGTTATGCCGATATTTATTTCACCGTAATGGGTGCGAAAGGCGATAGTGACGAAGCGGATGAAGCAGCGATTCAAAAGCAGGCGAGCAAAATTTTGAATGATGCAGCCGGTTTTTTACGCGGTGAACTGTCACGTCAAATGACAACTCGTATCACGCCGTTACTGCGTTTTCATTATGATGAATCTTTGTTGCGTGGGCACCACATGACAAACTTAATCAATAAAGTAGTTGCTGAAGATAATGCTCGTTCGGGCAATAAACCTGACGATAGCGAGTAATTAAGCAAAAAATGGCTCGTATTAAAAAAGGCCGTGATATCAGCGGTATTATTGTGCTCAATAAACCATTGGGCCTTTCTTCAAATCAAGTTCTGCAAAAAATCAAATGGTTGTTAGGTGCTAAGAAAGCGGGTCATACGGGTGCTTTAGATCCAATGGCTTCCGGTGTTCTGCCATTATGTTTTGGTGATGCGACTAAGTTTTCACAAATACTGCTCGATTCGACCAAGGGTTATATTACCACCTGCAAGCTAGGTGAGATACGCTCTACCGGTGATCAAGATGGTGAAGTTGTTGCAACGGCACCGATTCCTGAGTTTGATTCTGAATCGATTGAAACAATTCTGAAAAACTTTCGCGGTTTAATCACTCAAGTCCCTCCGATGTATTCAGCGCTCAAGCACGAAGGTCGCCCTTTGTATGAGTTGGCGCGCAAGGGGGTTGAGTTAGATTTAAAAGCGTTAAAGCAGCGAGAAGTCACGATTCATTCTTTAAAACTCTTGGCAATACGTAAAGAATTGGGTGAAATCGATTTAGAGGTGGTTTGTTCTAAAGGGACTTATATTCGCAGTTTGGTCGAAGATATTGGTAATGAAGTTGGCTGCGGTGCTTACGTGAGTATGTTGCATCGTAATGAGGCTGGGCCGTTTTCAGAAGCGCAAATGATTGATTACCAAACACTTTTAGATCTTGAAGATGATTATCCTCAAGTTTCTGAGCGTCATAAAGTGATGGATGAGATGTTGATACACTCTTCTGAAGCCATTCCTGACTGGCCAAAAATTGAGCTGACCTTGGCGGAAGGGCATAAAATTTTACATGGGCAGAGAGTCAAAACTAGCTTCCCGCTGACGCCTCAAGTACAATTATGGGTTAATAGCCCTGATGGGATGGTCTTTGTCGGCGTTGGTGATATTACTGACAACGGTACATTGATACCAAGGCGCGTCTTTCAAGTGACTCTACCTGAGGTGTAGTTAGAGGCTCTAGTGGACTTATGTGTCTTACGATTTCTGGCTAGCGTTTGTTTTGGCTTCGGTCGAAATGAGTGCAGCATCCTACTGTTAATATGCACGGTAGCGATGTGTGGCCAACTTAACCGCATATTATGGAGAAATGATCATGGCATTAACTGCTGAAAATAAAGCGGCAATCGTTGCTGAATACCAAACTGCTGAAGGCGATACTGGTTCACCAGAAGTCCAAGTTGCTTTGTTGACTCACAACATTGTTGGTTTACAGGATCACTTTAAAGTGAATCATAAAGATCACCACTCTCGTCGTGGTTTGATTCGCATGGTAAACCAGCGTCGTAAGTTGTTGGATTACTTGAAGGGTAAAGATGCAACTCGTTACACTTCTTTGATCAAGCGTTTAGGTCTACGTCGTTAAGATGTAGCCTTTGATAGAAGCCCTATTTATAGGGCTTCTATTTTTTTTATCTGAAAATTTTATTATTAACACTGTACTGTCAGTTCTTAGCTACTTCTAACCATTTGCCTTTCAGCTTCCTTTCTATAGCAAGGAAACCTATGCGAAAAGGGCCAATGCTTAGAAGTGCTAACAGAGCAGTCATTTTAAGGATTTAAAGAATGAGCAATATCCCTACAGCGATTACCAAAACATTCCAGTTTGGTGAAGATACTGTAACCCTAGAAACTGGTCGTATTGCACGTCAGGCTTCTGGTGCTGTTTTAGTTACTATTGGCAAAACTCAAGTATTGACCACAGTGGTTGGTGCTAAATCGACTAAGCCAGGACAAGACTTCTTCCCGTTGTCTGTTCACTACATCGAAAAGACTTATGCTGCAGGCCGTATCCCTGGTGGTTACCTAAAGCGTGAAGGTCGTCCTTCTGAAAAAGAAACACTAACGTCACGTCTTATTGACCGTCCGATTCGTCCATTATTCCCTAAGGGTTACATGAGCGAAGTTCAGGTTGTTTGTACTGTTATTTCTGCAGACAAGAACGTTGATCCAGATATCGCAGCTATGATCGGTACTTCTGCCGCCATCTCTATTTCTGGTATTCCTTTTAGTGGTCCAATCGGCGCAGCACGCGTTGCTTTTGACGAAGAGAAAGGCTACGTATTAAACCCAAGCTATGAAGTATTAGAAACTTCATTGTTGGATATGGTTGTTGCTGGTACTAAGGACGCTGTATTGATGGTTGAATCTGAAGCAGATGAACTGACTGAAGATGAAATGTTGGGTGCTGTTTTATTCGCTCACCAAGAATTCCAGTGTGTTGTTGATGCGGTTGCTGATTTCGCTGCAACAGTTAATACCCCTGCTTGGGAGTGGACTGCACCTGAAGTTGATACCGCTTTGTTTGATGCTGTTACAGCTCAAGCCGCCGCAGCAATTGGTGATGCATACCTTACGACTGATAAGATGGAGCGTTATGGCAAAATTGATGCTGCTCGCGCTGCTGCTGTTGAAGCCCTTTGTGGTGAAGAAGAAGGCAAGCCTTCTGCAGATGACGTTGCTGGCATGATTGCTAAGATCCAAAAGAATATCGTTCGTCAGCGCAGTGTTGCTGGTGAGCCTCGCATCGATGGTCGTGATAACGATACTGTTCGTGCGATTACTGTTGAAACGGGCGTTCTAGATAACGTTCACGGTTCTGCTTTGTTCACTCGTGGTGAAACTCAAGCAATCGTTGCTGCTACTCTAGGTTCTGGTCGTGATGCTCAGATGGTTGATACTTTATTCGGCCGTGTTGAAGATCCATTTATGTTCCAGTACAACTTCCCTCCATATTCTGTAGGTGAAGCAGGTCGTATGGGTGGTGTTGGTCGTCGCGAGATTGGTCACGGTCGTCTAGCACGTCGTGGTATCCAAGCAATGATGCCTAAGCACGAAGATTTCCCTTACTCAATCCGTGTTGTTTCTGAAATTACAGAATCAAACGGTTCTTCTTCTATGGCTTCTGTTTGTGGTGCTTCTATGGCATTGATGGCGGCAGGCGTACCAATGAAAGCTCCAGTTGCAGGTATTGCAATGGGTCTTATCAAAGAAGATAACGGTTTTGCTGTATTGACTGATATCTTGGGTGATGAAGATCACTTGGGCGACATGGACTTTAAAGTAGCCGGTACTGATCAAGGTATTACTGCTTTGCAGATGGATATCAAGATTCAGGGTATCACTGAAGAAATCATGGATATCGCACTGCAGAAAGCAAACACTGCTCGTATGACTATTCTTGCAGAAATGAATAAGTGCATCGCGACTCCTGCTGCTGAGATGGCTGATAATGCTCCTACTATGAGCACGATCAAAATCGATCCAGACAAGATCCGTGACGTAATTGGTAAAGGTGGCGCGACTATCCGTTCAATCACTGAACAGACTGGCGCAGACATCGATATCGATGATACTGGTAACATCAAGATTTTCGCCGCTGGTAAAGAAGCATCTGATGCAGCTAAAGCAATGATCGAAGGCATCACTGCTGAAGCTGAAGTTGGCAAGATCTACCGTGGTAAAGTTATGAAGCTAGCTGATTTCGGTGCTTTCGTTAACATTATCCCAGGTAAAGACGGTTTGGTTCACATCTCTCAGATTTCTGAAGAGCGTGTAGAGAACGTTGCTGATTACTTGAAAGAAGGCCAAGAGATCAATGTTAACGTTCTAGACGTTGATCCTAAGGGTCGTATCAAGTTGACCATGAAAGGTGTTGAGCAAGAAGCGTAATCTCTGATTGATCATTTGATCTAAAAAAGGCGCTAACTGGAAACGGTTAGCGCCTTTTTTGTTTGAGTGCTTTTAAAAACGCTGCTTTTGGGTTGGTTCTAAAGCTTGGTTATCATTCCGTGATTGGCTTGTGAGCATAACAGAGATTTGATTTTTTACGCTTGCGCTGTAAGCACCTCCTTGTAAGCTCGCAATAAGATATTTCTAAAATTAATCTCTAATTCATCTCCAATCACTTCACCTTTAGGAAATAATAAATATTTGTCTCCTGAAAAGGTACGCGACTGTGGGCAAATAATAAGCCGTATTTAGGAAGAGTAATGAAACTGCCCTGAATCTAAATGCGTGTTTGTGGTGATGTCTTAGGTGGTTCGATTTTTAGTTGTCATTTTCCAGGGAGGTGAAATGCGGGCCTGCTGAGAGAGGAGGCCCGTATTCACGGTGTGTTATCAAAGGAATTGCCTTGTGTGGTGCGTGCAAGGTCATAGGGTTGCGGAGTTTTCAAATATTCAAAACTGTATGCGTCAATAAATGATGACAGAGTTTAAGGAGGTATTAACACCCGAGCAGCAGCAAGAAGCGCAGGGCTTAATTTTTGTAAAGGTCGAAAAGCGCATGAACAAACGCTTGGAAAAGTTAAGTTGGAAGCTAGACCTAACTGATGAGCAAGAAGCCAATTTAAAGACTCAGCTAGAAGCGAAACTTGTGGGTATTAAAGCGCGTGTCGAAGCTGGTGATATCCCTAAAATGGCTGATCGTGAATCTATGCTGAAAGAGTTTGATGCTCAGATGCAGAGCATGCTGTCGGCAGAGCAATTAAGCGAGTGGAATGAATTAAAAGAAAAACGTATTCAGCATATCGCCAAACACGATAGTCATAAGCATAGGTTTTGATACCGTCAAATGAATCGAGTGGTTCAGCCTGATACTTGGCACCAATACTTGAGTGAAATTTAGTCAGAGTGAGATGAAGGCAGTCGTGAAGGCTGCCTTTATTTACATGTGTGTTTTGTAGGGGTATTATTAGCACATCTACACTGAATACAAGGAATGTTAAATGTCAGATTTACCCCAGGCCGATGATGAAGTTCAGTTGCATTTTATTGCAAGAAAATCAGCCGATTTCAAAACCGTCTTTAAAAGTATTCCTAAATCTTACTCCAGTTTTTTCAATGCTCCTTTCAAGAACACATTTTTCTTCATGTTGCTGATCTTATTGAACGCTATTATGGGCAGTGTTACGTATTATGTGATGAATCGAAATGATGAAGGATGGGGGGTTATTGCTCTGATTTTCCTAATATCCATTATCTCATTTTTATTATATGGCTTAGTTTATGTAAAAGATAAACCAAAAGGAAAGGTGAAATTTTCAGATTATTTTGCTGGCTTTAAAACGCTGCAGTTACAGCAGATTTTTATACTAGTTCTTCCGACAATTTACCTTTTTATTCTTAATCTCGTATTGCATTATTCAACGCTATTCGAAATGATTTCGAATGCGATGGCTTATAGACGCGATTCCGATATTGCCTGGCTGGTAATGATATTTTGGCCACTATTGTCAGTCTATCTGTTCGCCATGTTTACCTACTTCTCCTCCTTATCCCTTCTTGTTAGGAGTAATGCTGAGGGAAAAAATATTGATATATTTGATATAATTATTGCGCCTTTTAAGGCACTTAAAAGTAATTATTGGGTTTTAACTATTTGTACCTTTTTCCTACTTCTTTTATCGATTCCTCTGGCTCTATTCCCTCCGTTATTAATAATTACTTTCTTCGCACTTATGGCTTTCTTCGACTTTATTGGTAAAGAGATATTCTTTTTTACAGATTAGCCTGAGGAAGATAACAATGAAAAGAAAGAAGAAAAAAAGATGGGCGTTAGAGTATATTGATTAATCTTTGAGATGAGACCAAAAGGCCTGAGTTTATAATCGGCAGTTCTTTTGGTTAATCAGTTGCCAGCTCTCGAGCCGCTAAATTACCGTAAACTAAAATATTCTCCCGCATCCTAGGCCGTGTGTTACTGATAATTAGTGGCATCGCTTCGTTGAAGGCATTGCTCAGTTAGATCTGGCTTAACTAGTCCTGACACTTATTACAAAATAGATATGGCTTGCTGTTTATTTGGTTTTTTCACAATCTTGATTAAAGCTACTTGTGCCTGTCCAAATTCCAGCTAGTCTCTAGTTCTCAGCCTAATAAAGTATGTTTCTTGAGCTATTTTGGTGGTTTTTGGATTAATATCATTCTTTTGACGTGTTTTTAAGAAAAATAGTTGACGGGGCTGTGGATAAGCGTAATATTCGCCGCCTGCTCAGAGAGAACGGCTTTTAAGATTATCTGGGGAGGTTGAGCTAAGTACTTGTTTTTAAAGGTTTTATTTTAAATCTTCTGAAGATAAAGACTTGACTCTCTGGCTGAAATCATTAAGATATGCAGCCTGCTTAGAGAGACTTCTTAAGTCACTTCAAGCAGCGAAGATAAGATGTTGTTTTTCTTCTACTTTCTCTGAAAGTTAAATGAAAATAATGCTTGACTTCAAAACCGCACAATATATAATGTGCGCCCACTTCGAGCAAAGCCTACTTGGTTAGCT
>CAJXUD010000019.1 GCA_913061415.1 uncultured Oleispira sp.
ATTTGGACATAAAGTCCCCCAAAGTTATTTGTCTAACTATTGGGGGTCACTTCATGAGCAGCCTTTTTTATTTGAGTTCAGATTAACGAACTCTTTGTTAAAAAACATTTACTTAAAGAACCATGTCTTTTAATTTTTTCAACGGTAGTACTTTAACTTTCGTGCTGGCTGGTTTAGCTGCAACGTCCATCAACTCGCCTGGCTTGAATGGGTTAGGTACGTTTTTACGTGCTTTTTGAGCTGGTTTTTTAACCGTTTTAATTTTCAATAGGCCAGGAAGAGTGAATTCACCTACCGCGCGTTTTTTAACATGACGCTCAATGATATCGCCTAGCTCGTCAAGAACACTGCTCACTTCTTTTTTACTTAATTCTGTTTTCTCGACTAACTCATTTACAAGCTGAGTTTTAGTAAATTTTTCTTTAAGGGCAGTCAGTTTCTTTACTGGTGCAGCCGCCGCTACTTTTTTAGCAGGGGCTTTTTTAGCAACAGTTTTTTTCTTAGCAGCCATGGTATTTCCTTTCATGGTAATAAATTGAGGTAAGCGATTTTTAAAAAAAGATACTGATGGCGCGTTGTACCTTGCTTACAGTTATATTTTTAAAGCAAAAAAATAGGCCGTGCAAGTGCAAAACCCTATTTTTATAGTGTTTTTGTGTAAATAGAGGGTTTTTTATTAAAAATTAGCGCGCTAACTTCAATAAAGCGCCAAATATGTCGGTATATTTTTCTGGGAAGAGGCGTTGTATGCGATCCATGAATTTAGCATCTTGGCCAATTAATATACGGCGTTTGTTTTTACGTACTCCGTTTAAAATGGTTGCGGCTGCTTTTTCTGGAGTTGTTCTTGCCATCTTGTTGAACTCTTCAATTTGCTGACTATGTGTTTGCTCACCGACCATGGAGGTGTGCATTCGACCATTCACTACGATGTTGGTCTTAATGCCTCCGGGATGAACACAGCTTACTTTTAAATTGCTGTTTTTTACTTCTTGGCGTAGAGATTCAGTGAACCCGCGTACGGCAAATTTTGCTGCGTTATATTGTGATTGTGTTGGCAGTGCAATAATGCCGAAGATGCTCGAAACATTAATGATGGCGGCTTCGGGGCGTGTCAGCATGTGCGGTAAGAAACTTTTTGTGCCGTAAATTACACCCCAAAAATTAATATTCATTAACCACTCAAAATCTTCATAGCTGCAATCTTCAACGGTTTGCGCAAGCGCGACCCCTGCGTTATTAAATAGCAGGTCAACTTGGCCGAATTCTGAAAGGGTCTCTTTGGCGTATAATTCGAAAGCTTGACGGTTAGAGACGTCTAATTTGGTTAGCGTTACTTTCCCGTTACCTGTTAACAATGCTTTGGTTTCTTCTAGGCCTTGTTCGTTGATATCAGACAGTGCTAGTTGAGCGCCTTCTTGGCTAAGCTGCTGCGCTAAAGCACGGCCAATACCTGAGCCTGCACCTGTGATGACGGCGGTTTTATGGGCAAATGATTTCATGAGGCTACCTTAGTATCGTTATTATTATTTGTCGTAAGTGCTTGTCGAGTGTTTGACGAGTGATTGATTTTGTAAGATTACCTTACAAGTAGGGTCCAACAAGGTGTATTTCTGCCTTAAATCTTATGTTTTTTAATTAAAGTAGTGGAAACATCGTTAACAGGTGTCGGCAAGCGCGTGAAAATCGGTATAATGCTCGGCTTTAAATATTTTCATTTACCGTCTAATAAGTAGGATTTAAGTAATGCGCACGCACTATTGTGGTGATATCAACGAAACCTTGATTGACGATACCGTCACTTTCTGTGGCTGGGTGCACCGTCGCCGTGACCACGGTGGGGTAATTTTCTTAGACGTACGTGACCGTGAAGGTTTGGTACAGGTTGTTTTTGACCCAGACACGGTTGACGCTTTTAACGTAGCTGACAGTGTACGTTCTGAATTTGTTGTGCAGATCAAAGGTCGTGTACGTGGCCGCCCTGAAGGCGCAACAAACGATAATATGCGCACGGGTAAAATTGAGATCTTGGGTAAAGAGATCACGGTTTTAAATAAAGCACAGACTCCTCCATTTCCATTAGATGGCTATACTGATGTGGGCGAAGATATTCGTCTTAAGTATCGTTATATGGATATGCGTCGTCCTGAAATGCAAGAAAAAATGCGTTTCCGTTCGAAAGTAAGTTCAAACTTGCGTCGTTATTTAGAAGAGAATGGTTTCTTAGATATCGAAACTCCAATTCTTACTCGCGCGACTCCAGAAGGCGCACGTGATTATTTAGTCCCTTCGCGTACGCATGAGCACAGCTTCTTTGCTTTGCCACAGTCGCCACAGTTGTTTAAGCAGTTGTTGATGGTTGCCGGTTTTGACCGTTACTACCAGATTGCTAAATGTTTCCGTGATGAAGATTTACGTGCCGATCGTCAGCCTGAATTTACTCAGATTGATATCGAAGCGTCTTTCATCGACGAAGAAGAAATCATGAACCTAACTCAGGGTATGATTACTGAGTTGTTCGAAAAAGAATTGAATGTGAAGCTGGGTGAATTCCCACGCATGCCATACTCTGAAGCGATGTCTAAGTATGGTAGCGATAAGCCAGACTTGCGTATTCCACTTCAGTTGGTAGACGTTGCTGAATTCTTACAAAACATCGAGTTCAAAGTATTCGCTGCCCCTGCTAAAGATCCTAAAGGCCGCGTTGCGGCTTTACGTGTTCCTGGTGGTGCTGAAATCAGCCGTAAGCAAATCGATGCGTACACTAAGTATGTCAGCATTTATGGTGCTAAAGGTTTGGCTTGGATTAAAGTTAATGAAATTGAGAAGGGTGTAGAAGGTTTACAGTCTCCAATCATTAAGTTTATTGGTGATGACAATACCATGAACATCATGAAGAAGTTAGGCGCTGAAAACGGCGACATCATCTTCTTTGGTGCTGATAAAGAAGTGATCGTAAACGAAGCGCTGGGTGCGTTACGTTGTAAGATCGGTGAAGACATGGACTTGTATACGTGCAAATGGGCACCTATGTGGGTTGTTGATTTCCCAATGTTTGAAGAAACTAAGGATGGTGGCATTACTGCAATTCATCACCCATTCACGGCGCCTTCATGCAGCCCTGAAGAGTTGAAAGCAAACCCGCTAACAGCGTTGTCTCGTGCTTACGATATGGTATTGAACGGTTGTGAGTTGGGCGGTGGTTCTATCCGTATTCACGATCAGTCTATGCAAGAAACGGTATTCGAAATTTTGGGTATTAGCCCAGAAGAGCAACAAGAGAAGTTTGGCTTCTTGTTAGACGCATTGAAGTTTGGTGCGCCACCTCATGGTGGTTTGGCATTTGGTTTAGATCGCTTGGTGATGTTGCTAACCGGTTCTACTTCGATTCGTGAAGTAATCGCGTTCCCTAAAACTCAATCGGCTGCGTGTGCAATGACTCAAGCGCCAGGTGTTGTAGGTAATGCTCAGTTACGTGAATTGAACATTAAGTTGCGTGAAAAACCTAAAACTGAATAAAAGCTGAATAAGTTTTAGTGTTTATCATTCTACAAATAAAGCCAGCTTGCTGGCTTTATTTGTATCTGTCTTAGCAAAAGAGAGTAATTATGCAAGTACGTAAATTAACCACCGAAGAATTCGCCGCAACAAAAATCGGTAAGCCTACAAAAATCGAAGCGGGTGAGCCGCTGTTTGATTTTTGGGCCTATGTAGAAGCGATTCCAGCTGAAGATTTTGGTGAATACGACTGCACCGCAGGTGTGGTGGGTCACGTCTATCGGATGGAAGAAAAATACGAGCACGTACTGATTCAATCACAATATGCAGAAATTGCTATGGTATTGGTATTAGATTTAGATGCTAAAGAGGCCTATGGTCATTACCTATTAGATATTCGTAAGCGCGGAAATCCTGTTATTTAATGAATACGCTCACATTCTCTATCGAAAATTATGGTGTAGTCACCTACTGGTTGGGTATGGCAGCTGTAGCTGCTATGGCGGGCGCTTCGGTATTAGAGTCGGGTGCTAAGCGTTTCGATTTGTTTGGCGTAATTGTCATTGCTTTGGCCGCTTCGTTAGGGGGTGGGTCGTTGCGCGATATGCTGCTGGATCGCCCAGTTTTTTGGATTGCGGATGAGTTGTTTCTTCTGGTCGCAATTATGGCGGCAGTCAGTGTGTTCTTTCTTGCCCGTTGGCTGTTTATGCCGGTACGGACCTTCTTGATATTGGATGCCATTGGTTTGGCTTTGTTCAGTATTATGGGCACTGATGCGGCATTGGATTTGGGGGCAACTTGGCTGGTGGCCAGTTTCATTGGTGTTATTACCGGTGTTATGGGCGGGGTATTTCGGGATGTACTGTGTAATGAAGATCCTTGGGTATTTCGCAGTCCATTGTTCGCAACGGCCTCTTGGTTGGGCTGTTGGTTGTATATCCTGATGATTGAATTTGAAGTCGGTGATTTGGTTGCTAACCTAATCGCCAGCGGCAGTATTTTATTGATTAGACTGTATGCATTGCGAAAGGGCGTTAAGCTGCCTCGATTTAAAGAAAAAGTAAGACGATTGTAGAATTTATAAATTGGGTAGTTAAAGAGGTTATTATGAAAAATGTTGTAATTACGGGTGCAAACCGAGGCATTGGACTTGAGCTAGCTAAGCATTACCGTGAATTGGATTATACCGTTATCGGTATCTGCCGTGAGACTTCAGAAGAGCTGGATGAGTTAGCCGATATGGTTATCAGCGATATTGATGTGCGTTCAGAAGATGCCATTGCGATGGTTGCTGAAGTGCTGGCCAGTACGTTAATCAGTTCTGATTCTGGTCAAAAAATTGATATTTTAATAAATAATGCAGGGGTCTTTTTGAACGAGACTTTAGCAGAAATGGATTTTGATAGCATTCAGACCCAGATGGACATTAATGCAATTGCTCCATTGCGTGTGACTCATGCTTTTCAGAGTATGTTGTGGGAAGGCAGTAAGATTGCCATGATCACAAGCCGTATGGGTTCGGTTTCAGATAACGGCTCGGGTGCTTATTATGGCTATCGTGCTTCTAAGGCCGCATTGAATGCGTTTGGTAAATCATTAGCGATTGACCTTAAACCAAAAGGCATTGCGGTTGCGTTATTGCACCCTGGTTTTGTACAAACTCGCATGGTTGGGTTTAATGGTGATATTTCTCCGGCACAAGCCGCTGCGGGTTTAGCTCAACGTATCGAAGAGCTAAACTTGGAGAATACGGGTAGTTTTTGGCATTCCAATGGTGAACTTTTACCTTGGTAGTCGTTAACTATTAATCATCGGCCCTCGGTAGCCATAGAATCTTTCCGTAATGGAAAAGGAATATGCCGAGGGCGGTGATGACGCAACTGATTGCTAGTACATACGACATGCTTGGCGATACAGAAGGTCCCAATAGTCGAACCAGTGTTGCTACTTGCAGTAGGCCAAAACTAACTGCCATGAAAGGCAATGCCATTATTTGTCTGCCGGTATGCCCTAAGCTGATGCGCGCCATCATACTAATAATCATTGAAAGTAAGCCTCCAATCGTCATCGCATGTAACCACGGCAGTTGTGCGCCTTGAGAGGCATTGCTTATGTCCATTATTAAATTAATGGCGATTAGGCCGTAGCCGGTAATTAACCAAGCAAACGCTAAATACAAAGACCAGAGCATGGGCTCTTTAGAGACTCCTGGGCGATAAAATATCGCCAAGCGATAGCTTTGTGAAGCGGCAGCAGACAACGCTAAGATCGCAGTAATAATGCTGAGTGCGGTATTGTCTGTAATTTGCGCCGCTAGATAAAATGGAATCACAAGCCAGCTCGATCCCATTGACATTTCTAATAAACCTTTGGGTAAGTCTTTCCCTGGGGATTGTAATCTCGCGCGGGTAAAAAATGGTAGAACCCGCCCAGCTACCCATAATGTCATGGCTGCCATCATTAATACGGCGACCTGCATTAAATAGGTAATGTTTTCTGGCTGAGACGTTAATAGTAAATGAAATACTATTTGAATCGCCGTAAAGGCCGATAGCAGTGCGACAAATGGCCAATTGTACTTTTGGCTGCCTTTGCCTTGCTCTTTTTCACCCATGGATAATGTTTTAGCTAAGCCTAGGGTTGCAAGTAAAGGGGCGGCCATGTCGAGTAACATTAATATAAATGTCGGGGTTGCAGGAAATAACCACGCGATACGAGCGGTTAGCCAGAAAAACACAATGGCTTTTAGCATGTTGCTAGAGATTCCAGGTTGACCTGTCCAGTTTCGTGACGCGGTTAATAAGAACCCAATGGCAATGGCTTGAACAAAACCAAAGATCATTTCATGGCTATGCCATACGAACCACCCTCCATACGGTTGGTATTGGCTGAGGCTGTCTGGCAAACTATTGGATAACAGTAAGGCCCATAATATAAACCCCAGTGTAATAAAGACGGTTCCGGCTAAGAAGAAGGGGCGAAAAGCAATCTGCCAAATAGGTAGGGGGGTATTGGAGGCTTCTTGTGACATGGTATTCTCTTAAAATGACACGAAATAATTCAACCTTCACTATATCTCACTTCTTATAGATATGATTGACTTAGCTCATCCTATGCAAGTTTTTAAGAATAATTACTATTCAAAGATTAAAATAATTCAGTGGGTTAATGTAAATGATAAAGCGACGTTATGATTAAAGTGTATCTAGCAAACCGACCGCCGCTGCCTGAATATCAAGAAACTACCCGTGTAAGTAACCTGCCTTCGGGGGAGATTAAGCGCATAGGTACGGAAACCGGTAATCATTGGCGTAAAATATTTAATGTGTATGCCAAGTTGATGTACCGTCTTGCGGAAAAAACAAACGATGAGTTGCTGCTAAATTATGCTAGCTGGCAGCTATATCGAGATCACGCACTGTTACAGTTAGGTAGTGGTACTGAGCTTTATTTCTCACCGACTACCGCTATTAAGGCGCAGCGATTAGGAGACTCGGATGCTCCTATTATTCACCTTGTTATGGGTAAAGCCTTTGCTGATGATTTTTTGTCTGCAGCATTAACTCACGCGACTCATGATGGACTGACCGAAAATCAGCATAGTTCTATTCAATGGTTGGATAATGACTTTGCCTTGCATCGGGCCCTGAATATTATTGTTTGCCCCTATTTTGATTATCGACAATTATCCAATCAAAAAATTGAGACCTTGGTAGAGTTAATTATCTCGCTGCAGAATAAAGCGGGGATGGCATGATACTGAACCAAGGGTGTATTTATGGGATTTAAAATAAGTACTTACTTGCTCGTTGTCTCTTGGTTGAGTATTGCGAGTGCTAGCGCCCAGGATAACTCAGCAGGATCTTATTTTTCTCCCGTCCCTTATGTTGATCTAGCGCTTGGGATGGGAATTCATAAACTTGATCGCTCGGGCAGTAGCTCGGGCAGTGGCTCAGTAGATGGTGATGAAGATCGTGATGAAAAGTATAGTGACGAAGATCAAGGGGCGGTCAGTCGGCTGATTAAACTTGGTCTTGGAGTGCAGTGGTTTCCTTTTTTAAGTACACAGGTCGGTATTTGGAGTTGGAATAGTGAAGCGCAATCTAAACGAATGCCTGATGAGGATTCTGACTATAACAGGGTCGGGTTGTTTGATGGATTGAGTAGCTCCATGGAAGTCGCATTGCAATGGCCGGTTGATAACCCCGGGTCTGAGTTAAGTGCAGGACCTTATTATCGTCATGGCCGACATTGCTGGTCGGCTGTTTTAACGGGTTTGCTGCGCCCGTGGTCTAAAGAGGGCTGCTCTAATCTAAGCAGTATTGGTTACACCTTTCCTCTACACACTGAAGAAACTTCCGCAGTCTATGTGGAGTTTACTCGAACTGAATTTGATGACTTGTCGTCTAACTCATTGCAATTTGGAGCAAAATTAGCCTTTTAAGTATAATTAAATACGTGAATGGATTATAAAAAGTTAACTAATTGGTTAGAATGCGTTAATTCGAAACAATAAAGAGTGACTATGTCTTCTTCGACCCCTAATGTACCTACGAGTACAGACAATAATAACGCAATCCCTCTCAGTCTAGCCGTATTGCCCGTGATTATATTAATGATCATGTTGGCTGGTTCTGTTTACTATTTCTCTGACGATTCTTCTTATGGGGGCAACCAGATTGCCTTGCTGATTGCAGCGGCTGTCGCTTCGATCATTGGCGTAAGAATGGGCTTTAAATGGGATACCATTGAGCAGGGTATTATTGATGGTATTTCTAATGCCATGATTGCGGTGCTTATCTTACTGGTGGTTGGTTCATTAATTGGTAGTTGGATGCTGTCGGGTACTGTTCAAAGCTTGATCTATTATGGCCTCATGCTGATCAGTGCAGAGTGGTTTTACGCGGCGGCGTGTTTGGTTTGTGCGATTGCTGCCATGAGTATAGGTAGTTCTTGGACCGTCGCGGGTACACTGGGTGTTGCTTTTATGGGCATGTCTGCTGCTATGCAGCTAGACCCAGCGATTGCTGCAGGTGCTGTTATTTCCGGTGCGTATTTTGGTGATAAGTTATCGCCACTCTCCGATACGACCAATCTAGCCTCTGCGGTGACGGATACACCACTTTTTTTGCACATTCAGAACTTACTCTGGACCACTATACCTAGCTTTGTTATTGCGTTGCTTTTGTTTGCCTTTATGGGTGGGGAGCCAACGTTATCGTCTGAACAGTCGATTCGTGAAACAATGGAAGGATTGGATGCTAATTTTACGATTGGTTTGCATTTGTTATTGCCGGTGTTTTTTGTTTTTGCTTTGGCGTGGATGAGAGTGCCTGCTTTGCCAACGATTCTTGCGGGCGCTGTAATTGGTTGTGTATTTGCGGTTATTTTTCAACCAGAATCCGTTGCGCGTTTTGTGGTGGTATCAGAATTAGGAGACGGGCTATCAGTTGTGGAGCAAAACTTTTTGGCCGCTTGGAAGGTGTTGTTTGATGGCTATCAGTCGGACATCGGCAATGACGCGTTAGATAGCTTGCTGTCTCGTGGTGGTATGAGCAGTATGTTAAATACGGTTTGGCTTATCTTGTGTGCAATGACTTTTGGTTCGGTCATGGAAACCGTTGGTCTACTACAGCGTATTCTGGCGGCGATTATGAGTTCTATTGAATCAACGACTGGGTTAATCATTACTACGGTCTTTACCTGCATTGGTGCAAACGTAATGACTGCTGACCAATATATTGCCATCGTCTTGCCGGGGCGTATGTTTAAGCTTGAATACACTAAACGTGGTTTAGCCTCTCAAAATCTGTCTCGTACACTTGAGGATTCTGCAACCATGACGTCACCGCTTATTCCTTGGAATACGTGTGGTGCTTATATGGCAGGAACGCTGGGCGTCGCAACGCTGACCTATCTACCGTATACCTTTTTTAACCTCTTGGGTCCGATTTTTTGTATCGCATTTGCCGTGACGCATTTCCGCATCATTCCTTTAACGGAAGAAGAAATGATTGAGAAGGCCGCGTAATCGATTAAGTCGAGGCGTTTAAAGGCTTATGGAAGCGTATTGCTTGTGCTTCTGTTAAAATCCTCTGCAACTAACATTGCAGGGGATTTTTTATGTTGATGACTTTTTTATACGTCGCCATTGGTGCTTTATTTATTTATGCCTTAAAGCGCGCATTTGCAGGCACTACAGGTACGAGCGTTGCCGGTAATATCGAAGCGGGTACACAGTTTTTAGAAGAGAATAAAAGTAAAGAAGGCGTAATTGAAACGGAATCAGGCTTGCAGTATTTACAGCTTCAAGCTGGTAGCGGCACGGTGCATCCTGGCCCAAAAACTAAGGTATTAGCGCATTATCATGGTTCATTAATCGACGGCACGGTATTTGATAGCTCTGTTGATCGTGGACAGCCTTTGGACTTTGGTCTGAATCAGGTGATACGAGGCTGGACCGAAGGTTTGCAGTTGATGGTTGAGGGAGAGAAGGTGCGTTTATTCATTCCAAGTAAATTAGGCTACGGAAATCGCCCAGCAGGTTCAATTCCCGCGGGATCTGTTTTGATATTTGATGTCGAGCTTATTGCGATTCATTAATAACGATTGATAATCAGTCAGTTATCGGTAAATTAAGCGCATGGGGTACTTGAAATTCTTTGTGCCGTCCTTATTATCAGTAGTATATAGAAAGTCGTATAACGATAAATTAAACAACGGAGTTACAAAAAAATGGAACATATTAGCACTGGCTCAGCTCAGCATGCCACAAGTGCCGAGACACAAAAAGTACTGCGCAATACCTATATGCTATTAAGCATGACCCTTGCATTCAGTGCTTTAACAGCGGGCATTTCTATGTCTGTTAACTTGGGTAGCGGCGCCGCTATGATCATGTCGATCGCAGCGCTTGCACTTGTATGGTTTGTGCTGCCACGCACGGCGAATACAGCGATGGGTCTTCCGGTTGTATTTTTGTTTACAGGTCTTTTAGGTGCAGCCTTGGGGCCAATGCTTAACCGTTACTTGGCGTTGCCAAACGGTTCAGAAATGGTTATGCAGGCGTTGGGTGGTACTGCTATTGTCTTTATGTCGCTATCGGCTTATGTATTAACGACTAAAAAAGACTTCTCCTTTTTGGGTGGCTTTTTGTTTGTTGGCTTGATGGTGGTTATTGTTGGTATGGTAGGCGCTATGATCGCGGCGTTTTTCTTTGGCGTTGATGTGTCGTTCTTCTCCTTAGTTATGTCGGGTGTGATCGTATTGCTAATGTCTGGATTCATCTTGTTTGATACTAGCCGTATCATTACCGGTGGTGAGACTAACTACATCATGGCGACGGTTAGCTTGTACCTAAATATCTATAACTTGTTTACTGCGTTATTGCACATCATTGGTGCTACTGACGATTAATCAGTATGAGGATAAAGGAGGCTAGGCCTTCTTTATCCTATTTATCCCTGCCAGTCATCCACCTAGCATTTCTTATTGCTTAGATCCCTCTCTAACTTCCCGCTTCTTAAACCTCAAGTTCAAGTCTCAAGCCAGAACTCTTAAACTTAAAGTCTTGTTGACTCTACTTGCCATTGCTTAAATCTTTATGCTGGTTTTTAAATCACTTTTTATAATCTTTTGTTATGGGTTTTTACGCTTGATTATAAGTTTAATGGGCCAGTATGGTTTTAAATTAAGCTCTATTAATGGCAAGAAGCACTGGTAATTTTGAGAAAAAACTTTGATGATGAGTCGATAAAAATATAAGAGTGAAAATATGAGTAATCTTATTTTAGTTGATCACGTTGAGCGCCTTAAGCAAGATTTACGCTCTCAGCGAGATCAGTTGTCACAAGTTCATAGTACGCGCCTGCATCGTTCGTTAAGTTGGTTGAAGGCGGCAGGGGAGCAGCTTGAAAGCAATAATGTCGATCAGGCTTTCATAAATCTCTGGATCAGCTTTAGTGCGTGTTTTTATATTGAAGGTGAGGAGTCTATTGCTCCTTTTATTGAGAAGCTGGTCGCGCTTGATACTGAGCAGCGTATTTATACCTGTTTATGGAATGAGTATTCTCAATCGGTGAAAGCGCTGATTAAAAACCCTTATGTGTTTGCTGAGTTTTGGAAAGCGCAGCGTCTTATGAGTGAACAGCTCGATGTGGACGAGTCTACTGAGGCGGCATCTCAAGAACTAACGGATAACATCGAGGCGGCTTGGCGCGCCAGCTTTAATCAATCATCTGTTGAGGCGCTTAACTATTTGAGCCGAAAGAAAGTCGCACCGTTATTCTCTATCGTACTTGATCGTTTATATGTATTGAGGAATCAAGTTTTACAAGGCGGGGCGACGTTTCAGAGCCAAGTGAACAGAGAGCAGGTTGAGGATGGCGTCGCACTGCTATCAAACATAATGCCGATTATTGTTCGTATTATGCTCAGTAGCAGTGATGAAGACTGGGGTGATATTGCATACCCCGTTATTTCATTTGATGGTCTTTAATAGGCGGTAGTGTAGAGCGCGTCTACATGCGCTCAAGCGTTTCGATACCCAGCAAGTTCAAGCCTTGCTTAATCGTCTTACCGGTTAATGCGGCAAGGCGTAAACGACTCATTTTCTGCTCTTCGGTTTCTGCGCTAAGAATAGGGCAGTGCTCGTAGAAGCTAGAGAATAAACCGGCAACTTCATAAATGTAGCTACAAAGTGTATGTGGCTGACCACGTTGACTGATGCGTTCCAATATTTCTGGGAATTGCATAAGTTTGTTAGCAAGATCTTTTTCTTTTTCGGCGTCCAGTTTTACATCGCCCTGAATGCTGTTCATGTCTAAGTTTGCTTTGTCGAAGATGCTTGCGACACGGGTATAGGCATACATAAGGTAAGGGGCGGTATTTCCTTCAAAACTTAGCATCTGATCAAAGTTGAAAATATAATCACGGGCGCGATCTTTCGAAAGGTCGGCGTATTTAACGGCCGATATGCCGACGACCTTACCAATTTGCTCAAGCTCTTGCTCGCTCATATCTGGGTTCTTGCTGCGAACTAACGCTATGGCGCGCTCTTCAGCTTCGTCTAATAAATCAACCAGTTTAACGGTGCCGCCACTGCGAGTTTTAAACGGTTTGCCATCGGCACCATTCATTGTACCAAAACCTAGGTGTTCTAAACTGGTTTGATCACTCGCAAAACCCGCTTTATGAGCCAGTGCAAATACTTGGTTGAAGTGAAGTGCTTGGCGCTGGTCAACAAAATATAAGACGCGGTCGGCGTTCAGTTGTTGCGCACGATAACGAATTGCTGCTAAATCACTGGTTGCGTATAAAAATCCACCACCGGATTTTTGTACAATGATTGGCAGTGGCTCGCCTTCTTTGTTTATGAATTCATCAAGAAATACGCACAGGGCGCCATTGCTTTCGGTCAGTAGATTGGCTTCTTTTAAAGCATCTACGATAGATTGTAGGTCATTATTATAAGCGCTTTCGCCGCGTACATCCTTTGCAGTTAGGCTAACACCTAAGCGCTTATAAAGTTCTAAGCAATGCTCCAGTGAAATGCTATTGAATTCAGCCCACAATTTGTTGCAGTACTCATCGCCAGACTGCAAAGATACAACCAGTTCGCGAGCGCGATTTGCGAATGCTTCGGATTCGTCGAAACGACCTTTAGATGCACGATAAAAGCCTTCTAGGTCGGCTAGATCTAATGCTTCACCATTATTCTGTTGTTCTTCCATATAGGCGAGCAGCATGCCGAACTGGGTGCCCCAATCGCCAACATGGTTTTGACGGATTACATTATGACCTTGAAATTCGAGTGCGCGTACGACAGCATCACCAATTATGCTGGAGCGTAAGTGACCAACATGCATTTCTTTGGCAAGGTTTGGTGAGCTGTAGTCAACGACAATGTTTTGCGGAGCTTGGGTGCGCTTTATGCCAATGTGCTCATCAGCTAAAGCAAGGCTCACTTGCTTTTCTAACCAGCTGTCATCAACAAAGAAGTTAATGAAGCCAGGACCTGCAATTTGAGTATCGCTAATGCGGGGATCTTTAGGCATTTGCTCGATGATTTTTTCTGCTAATGCTCTTGGGTTCATCCCCGCAGGCTTGGCAAGCATCATTGCGATGTTGCAGGCAAAATCACCGTGGCTTTTATCTTTTGTATTTGAGAGGTTGATGCGCGGGCTGACATCTTCAGCAAGCACGCCTTGCTGTTTTAACGTATCAATGGTTTGTGATAATAATGCTTCGACAACCGATTTCATGCTGCTACCTTTCTTTTGCTCTTGCGAGCCCGCTGTAAATTTCTGAGGGCAGATTTTACGCGATAGTCAAAGGCTTGTCTTGGTTATCTTCTATCTATACCTATCAAGTATGAAATATCTAGTATATGATTTTTAAAAACACACAAGGAGGCGAAAGTTTTGGTTAAGGATGATTTGAAACGTGGATTTTTAACAAGGTCTATACACATAGGAAGTGCGCTCGCATTATCGTCTTTGATAGGCAGTCATGCTTTGGCGAATAATGATTTTGATGATTATAAATCGAGCATGTCAGCAGGTTTATTCAGTGTTGAGGACGAATTCGCTCAGTATAAAAAGGCTTATGCTAAAGCGTATCGTGACTATCAAGAAGAAATATCGCAGTTTTGGTCAGAAGTAGAACTGTCCGATAGTAAAACTTGGGTTGATTATAATTCAGCAATGGATGTTAAGCGTGTCTTCGACTTCTCTAAGAATGAAATCCGCATCTCTGTTCAGGGGCATAAGTTAGAAAGTTTTACTCCCGCAGATACCGAACGAGAAATTTTAAAAGCGTTGAACCTGGGGCTGGCTAAAGCTTATAGAATTGATCCGGTTTTGGCCCAGATAGTGGGTGGCCAAGAGCCTTTAAGTCAGCGAAAAATCATGGCGGCTGACAAGTCACTTGCAGCGCCCCTCGCTAAAGCGGCATTGCTTCAGCGTAAAGCAGGAAAAAAAGGCGATTTATTAATTATTACCGCCAAGTTACCGAAGGACAGTCTTTCTCAGCGAGCGGATACTTTTTTACCGAGTGTGCAAAAGTCTGCTGATAAATGGCAAGTATCTGCGCCACTTATTATGGCTATTATGCATACGGAATCTGCTTTTAATCCTTTAGCGCGCAGTCATATTCCAGCGTTTGGTCTTATGCAAATTGTGCCTAAGTCTGCCGGGCGTGACGCCAGTCGTTTGGTCTTTGGCGAAGAGCGCTTATTGGTAGGGCGTGATTTATTCGAACCTGAAACGAATATTGAGATGGGCGCGGCGTATTTGCATATTTTAGATACCCAATACCTGAAAGGTATTACAGATCCTGCCAGTCGACAGATTTGTGTGATTGCCGCTTATAATACCGGTGCGGGTAATGTTGCTCGTGCTTTTACGGGCACGTCATCTATCAAGAAGGCCCTGCCTTTAATCAACCGCTTATCGTCACAGCAAATTTATGCGCATCTGCGCAGTAAGCTAAAGTATGAAGAAGCGCGTAATTACATTAAGAAAGTGACGGAGTTGCTGCCGCATTATCTTTAAGTGAATGCGTTAAATAAATGTGTTAAATAAATGGCTTATTTGGTCTCTTTACAGTGAGAGTATGGAAACGGCATACTTTCTATTATTCAGAATAAAAATAAAAGTGCAGGAGAGGGAACGATGCAAGAATATTATAATAAGAAAGCAAAGGAATGTGAGGCTGCTGTTGTGCAGTTAGAGCAGCAAATTGCGCGAATGACTAGCGATGATGCTGCAAGCTTGAAGGTCCAGATGGATCGAGTGCGCCGTGAAATGAAAAACTATAAGGCGGCACTGAGTCCAGTTGTTTCTTAGGGTTGATGGTCTTTCAGTTTAAACTTCGAAAATCGCACCCTTGTTAAGGCCTTCAAAGGCCTTAACTGTGATTCTTCTGCTGGGTTCTTCGTCATGCAGTACCTGTGCGATGTGTGCCGCAATGCACTCGACTGTGGTATCTGTAGGCATTAAATAACATACCGATTTAGGTAGGGTAAGTTCAAAGTGACCTTGTGGTGCATCATAAGCAAAGTGCATGGTGGGTTTATCATCACTGCTGATGCTCACTAGATCTTCTTCGCTGCCAATGTAAATATCACTCCAGCGATCAGCCCAGTTGTTCTCTAGGTCTCTATCTCGAGAGCCGTCGCTCCATATTTGGATGCGTGAACGGTGTCCATGTGCGATTCGTTGGCAATTGCCGTCATGCTTTTTAAGGCCGTGACTGTAGTGATAATAAGCGGCGTTGATCTCTTCAGCTTCAAATGACAATTGAATGTGTTCAAGATTGTCAGGAAAGTAGCTTGAAAGCTGGCGAATAGACCAAGTGGATGCTGTTTGTTCGTTAATTTCTTCAGCATCAATCAGGGCGACAGCCTCTAAAGGCGCCTCCATTGTGAGCACATTATCGTTACCAAAATTCCAGCTAAGTGAAATTCGGTCGTTGTTGATACTATACGTTAGGCGCTCAGACTTGGTTGGCACTAATAAGCGATGATCCAGTTGATCATCTAGCCAGTTACGCAGAACTTTTTTGACGACGCCAAAGTCCCAAATCATGCTTGTTTGATCTAGGCCTCCATCTAATAATACGGAGGCTAGCCAAGTTTCGCCGACTAAACCGCGTTGGTCATCCAGGTAACTGAAATCTACATTGGTAAGGTTGTCGACAAATAACTGCATGAAAATCTCTTGCTTGGGCTTCAAAAGAGGGCATTCTACCCGAAGTTAACCCCACAGCGTAGCACCAGTTACGTTATAATGGCTTTCTTTAGTGTTTTACCTCCCTATACAACTGTTAAATGAGTCGAGTGGCTATGAAATACCTCAATCTGGAAGATTTTGATCGCGCCTGGATCTTTCGTCATAAAGACCTGCCATTGGCTGAAGATGTTAAAGCAGCGATTAAACCTTATACCGAAGCGGTCTCTAACCAATTGTGGAATCAGTATATTTCACAGCAGTCTGGGCACTCATCTCAATTTGCAAGTGGTGATTGGCCGGTGAAAGGTGGTGTCTGGTCGGACAAGGGCGATTGGCAGAAGGCCTGGGATTCAGAAACGAATGAGCTCCCGAGTATTATCCTTGAACACTTGGATTGGGATGATAATACTAACGTATTGTTTTTTTATGACAGTGATAGAGTCGTTGAAACCAGTTGGAAGGTGTTTAAGCAAAGCTGGAAAAACTTTTTATTTTTTGATGATGGTCCAATTTTATTGGGTAAGAAGCGTAAGCAGGCCGTTCAGTTTCTACAAGATGGCAGTTTTACTGTCGGTGCGCTGCCCGCAAAATGAATATGATTAATGTGCGACGCAGCGCTCTTTGGATGGTTGGGGCGGTTGTCGCTTTTTCACTAACGGCTATCTCGGGGCGCGAAGCGACTCAGCAACTGTCTGATTCAGCCTTGACGGTTTCACAGTTGGTATTTTTTCGCAGCATTATTGGTCTATTGCTTATCAGCACGTTGATTGTCTTACGTTATGGTAACAAAACGCGGGAAATGGTGTCGACTCAGCGTTTGAAGCTTCATTTTGGTCGAAACTTTTCACACTTCTGTGGGCAGTGGTGCTGGTTTTATGGTTTGGCACTGCTGCCGATTGCCAATGTTTTTGCGATTGAATTTACCGTGCCAATTTGGACCGCTGTATTTGCGAGTTTAATCTTATCTGAAGCACTGACGGTTAAAAGGTTGGTATCCATTACTTTAGGCTTTTTTGGCGTTTTGATTATCTTGCGACCTGGCTTTGTCGATATAGAATTTGCCTCTTGGGTCGTGCTAGCGGGTGCGGTAGCGTATGCCTTATCCCATACGTTGACGAAGCGATTGTCTGGTTTTGATGGCGCGTTAACGATTCTGTTTTATATGCAGGTTATGCAATTACCACTGGGCTTCTTCTTGGTAGTATTTGATTTTGCGTGGCCGCAAGGCATTACTTGGATGTGGGTTGCTTTAACGGCAGTGGCTGGGTTGTCAGCGCATTTTTGTATGGCCAAGGCGCTATCGATGGCGGATGCAATGATTGTTATGCCGATGGATTTTTTACGCTTGCCCTTAATTGCTGTCGTGGGCTATTTTCTCTATCAAGAATCGATCGATATCTTTTTATTGTGCGGGGCGGCGGTCATGCTGCTCGGGAATATGTTGTCATTGGGCGAAAAAACAAGACCTTAAGGCAAATGCTGGAATACGGATTAGCGAAGCAGTGATGGCTTAGTGGTCATCGCTGATTAGAAGTCATCGCTTATTTCGCTAATCGGTTTTGAGTGTGCTAAACCGCTTAATGAGCGGCTTTCTTCTTTTTCTTGCGTTGTTTCTTAGGATAAAATGGTTCTTCACCTTCTGGTCGTGATCTAAAGCGGCGGTGCATCCAAAGATACTGTTCAGGGTGTATTCTGATGAACGACTCCAGTTGTGCGTTTAAGCGAGTTGCGGCTATCACATCATCATCTTCTGCTAGTTCTTCCAGTATCGGTGAAAACCTAATGCTGTACTGACCGTCACGCTCTCTAAATTGGCTAATCATTAATACAGTCGCGCCCGTTTCGCGAGGCAGTCGCATCGCGGCCTTTACTGTGGCCGTTTGAATACCAAAGAAGGGGGCAAATACAGAGCGTCTTTTTCCAAAATCTTGATCGTAGCCATACCAAACGGTATTGCCTTGCTTGATAAAATCAGTCATTTCTTTTAACTGGTACTTGTTGAACTTCTCATGACGGTAACGCATGCGGTGACGTTCGATTACAGTATTGAATAAAGGGTTGTCGTTAGGGCGGTACATATAGCTGAACTTAAATACGCTATTAACCATTGGGCCGGCTAGGTCGAGAATGCTGAAATGACCACCTACTAAAATTACGCCCTTGCCACGCCCCTCGGCTTCTTTTAAATGCTCTAAGCCATGAACTTCAAGATTGTCGAGAATCGGTTTGTGATCCCCCCACCAAGCAATAGTGGTTTCTACCATGCCTTTCATATTGGCAATAAAAGACTCGCGAATAATAGTCTCACGCTCGTCTGCTGACAATTCTGGGAAGCAGGCATCAATGTTGGCGCGAGTGATTTGTAGGCGGCTGCCACCTTGCTTATACATTAATAAACCGAGCTGAGTGCCCAGCCACATTTGCGCTTTGTAAGGCAAAAGAGAGATAAGAAACATAATGCCTATGCCTAACCAAGTTACCCAGTAGCGAGGGTGTAGGTAGTTTCGGTATAAATATTCTTTGGGGATGTCATGTTTCATTGTTATATATCGACGCTGTTATGAAATAATGAAGCTGACGCATTCTAGTCTAATTTGCCTGAATCTAACAATCTGAATATTTTTTTCATTTACACAAAATATCAAAGAAATGCTTGCATATGGATCTTTCCTTATAAAACAGTGACTTAAAAAGCCCTAGGTTTTAGTTCGATGGTGGGTAGAAAAATCAAGAGATATTGAGAATAAAAAGGGCTTGATTTTGTCTGCTAAATCGAAGAAAGTGCGCGTCCTTTTTTGCTCTCGCCTTGTCATCAGAGAGCCGTATTATTGAGACTTGTCATATGAACAACGTACTAACTGAACAGCAAATCCAATCCGTTGCGAGCATGGGTGAAGAAGCTTTGTATAAATACTTCATCGATCAAACGATTGAGCATAAGCAAGTTTGGGGTTTGCGTGATGAGGATGGCTTTGTACAGCTAGGTACTGAAGAGCAAGTATGCTTGCCAGTTTGGCCGCATGCAGAATTGGCAATGCAGTGTGCGATGGATGAGTGGGAGGGGTGTGTGGCCGTCGCAATTCCTGTGCAGGTTTGGGCAAGCCATTGGTTGACTAATATGGGTAAGAAGGGTGCTTGGCTTACTATTTGTCCCAATGAATATGATGATTGTTTGGTCTGTGAGCCACTGGATGTGCAACGTGATACTTTATGTGCGATGCCTGTTGCTAATGATTTGCTTCACTAGAATATAGTGGCTAATAGGTAAATCTAGAGCCAGGATCTTTGGCGCTGGATCTACCTACCGTTTGATATTCGACGCTGCTTTCGTCTTTTTTCTACTCTTGTTCTATTGAGTCTTGCTCTAGTGAATCTTGCTCTGGTGAATCGTCAGTAACCTCTACTCGTTGCTGCTGTCATCCGCTGATTCAAATAGAACCTCTGTTTTACCTTTTAAAGCTAAAGACATTCGATCTTTGTTACGAGCAAAAACCAGTCCTATTTCTTCAACCTGTTGCTCGCTTAGGCCTTCAATGTTGTTTTCCATAAAGTGACTAACGGCTTCTGCCAGCTCAAGCATCTTGTCATAATCATCCGCTTCTTTTTTGCTGGTAAAGGTTCTGCTGGTATCTCTGTCTGACATAAATAAAGTCACCACTGCCATGGGTTTTACTCCTGAAAAGTACTGTATGGCTAAACAGTATTTGATTGTGCGGGTTGAGTCAAGAAAAGATCCTATAGATCATTCCCTTAGAGGATAAAAATGGGTTATATCACTTTCGTTTAAAACCAAGCGGCGCGATGATGGTATTAGCACTGGTGAGCGGTAGGGTAAATCCGTTATCATTCATAGGGTAGTGATATTGATTTTTAAATAGCGTATTTGTCGTAGATATGAAGGACGTCCATGCAGTTTGAACAAGAAATACTAATTAATTCAATGTGCCTTATTTGGTTTTTAATATGCTGGGTTGGTTATACTTTTTATTCCCGACATCGTGCAAATAAACAATCCTCCCTTGCGTCTGAGCTGCATAACTATCGTCAGTCTTGGATGCGTCGAGTATTAATGCGTGATGTTCGAGTTGGAGATGCTGCTTTGATTGCTAACTTAGAGCGTAATGTTAGTTTTTTGGCATCAACGACTATCTTAATTTTGGCGGGTTTGTTAACGGTCTTTACTGTGTCTGATGAGGTATCTGGTTTGGTATCACAAATTCCTTTTGCTAATAATACCAGCCCATTATCGGTTCAATTGAAGGTGATTATGCTTGTGATTATCTTCGTCTACGCGTTTTTTACCTTTACTTGGTCAATGCGCCAATATGGGTTTTGTTCGATTGTTTTAGGGGCAGCTCCGCTAGTTGAAGAAGCGGAGGTCTCAGAAGATGAGCGAGAGCGTTACGCATTTTATGCGGCACGAGTGATTGATCTGGCTGGATTAAGCTATAACCACGGTTTGCGTGCTTATTATTTTGCGCTGTCGGTATTGGCTTGGTTTATTAGTCCGTATTTATTCTTATTGTCGAGCAGTTTTGTTGTAGCGGTATTGTATCGTCGTGAGTTTAAATCGCGTTCGTTGCAGGCACTAAGGCAGACTGGTAGTGACTATAAAATTCTTTAGGTATCTTTAAGTATTTGTTGAATTCTTTTTAGGCGTTGATGTCTCAGTTATCGGGTCTTAGCAATTGAGTAGATGACTTAGCTATTGAATGGATGATTTAGCTATTGAATGGATGATTTAGCTGAATATCGCTTATAAGGATGGCTGTGCTCTAAAGATTAGAGGCGCAGAAACTAAATTTAAGGCAAAAAAACGCCCGCAAGTAAAAAATTACCTCGGGCGTTTAAAAGTGTGCAATATGATATTTAAGTCATGCATCTAAGATAGGGTATTTTTAGTCTTAGTTCTGTTGTTGAATTGCAGCGCAATGTAACAATATGTCTCTAGGGTTTGTGAATTCTCAGTTTGGGTTTATCTGTCGGCTTCTTTTCAATGGATTAGCTGCTATTATCAACCTCTTTTTACACTGGTACTCGTTCTACGTATTTATGCGTGGCGTATCAGTGACTTGTTATCAGTGATTTGATGTCACTTTTTACCAGAATAATTGATTTTTAAGTTTGGAATATAATCATGCGGTTTGTATCAGGTTCGCTTATTTTTTTATCGTCGTTTGCTCTTTTGGCAGGCTGCAGCGATAAAGGCAGTAGCAATAGTGTTTCTACGACGTCGGCCATCGAAGGTTGGGTTGGTGCTCAAGGATTAAATAACGGCCAGGTGGTTGTTAATGAAATTGCGGAGTCGGGTCAGGTTTCTGTTGATATCAATGGTATTTATAATGGGGATCGTGAATCGACCGATACCTCTAGCCGTTACAATGCAACCGTAAGTAATGATGAAACTATTTTGCTCATTGCTCGTGGGCAAATAGCCAATGTCGATAAAGACAAAGACAATCTTGCTACTCAGCGACAATGCCAATTAGCGGCGGGTTGTGGAGATCTTGATCCAAAATATACATTTGCTAATTACTATCCTGCAACGAGTGGCTTTGAATGGCGTGCGGTTATTTATACAGCCGGTGACGATAGTCGTAATAATGTGAATGCAATTACTACGTTGGCGGCGGCTTTTGCTTATGAAGTTGACGTAAAATATGGCTATGATAATCATGCGAGTCATGATCATACAGGCTTTGAAACGACGGCTTCTTCGGTTTTCTTTAATCAGTTGTTTACCCCTTACGATGTAGTTCTTGCTAACTCACAAACGTCTAATGTTTTAGGCTTACAAGATATTATCGGTGATCTACCCGCCAATCTAACGCAGTTAAATAAGTTTAATGAAAATACGGCTGCCGTTAGAAACCAAATTCGCTACGGTGCTTTGCTAGCAGGTTTGCAAAAGCTTGAGTTGGCTTACTGGGCTGATAATAATAATGCAGGTGATCAAAACTTTATCGCGCTAGTCGCGCAGCAGTTCGCTGCGGATAGTGGCCAATTCTACAATCATACCCCTGATACTGATCGGGCTTTAACGCTGCAAGAACTTTACGAAGCTGCTAGAGATAATTTAAGTGCTATTGCGGTAAATGTTGCCAATACACAAGCCAAAGCCGCGGCCAATGCCGTTGTGACTCAATTATCTGACGAAATAACCGCCATTGAAGCCACTCAGGCCAGCTCAAAGACAACTCAGGTCGCTGATGAGCTGACGCAATTATTAACCGCAGGTGAGGTAGTTGCGTTTAATTTGGGTCTAGAAAAAACAAAGTTGTTCGTTAAAGACCTTTTAAGCTATCAACAAACATTTTGGCAAGAGGGTTATAAGAGTGAACTCGATGGGTATTTGGCGTTATTAAAAACAGTAGGTGATGAGCATCGTGAGAATTTAGATGATTTGGTGACTGAGTTTGCTCGCATTCAATCGTATTACGTAAATTGTCAGATCAAGCAGCCTGCGGCCAATATTTGTACAACTAACTACACTCCGGGAGAAGTCGACCCTGAAGGCAATAATGGTTTAAAAGACATTGCCGATCTTGTGCAAAGTTATAATGAGACAACTAAGGTGCTTACTTTAAATAGTGGTGTGCTGGCCAGTGGTATTGCTATTTCTAGTGCTGTTACCGTATCGCAAAAAATTGCGGACCTAAATTTAGTCGATAATAACAATAGCCCAAGCAGCTCTAATGCGATGGATATCTTTATTACCGGTGAGATGGAAAAGGGTAATCTTGTGCTGTCCCTTGCTCATAGTATGAGTAGTGATGGACTTAGCATAGAAATTCCATCTTCAATGCGTATTTACTACAATGAAAAAGTCAGCAGTGTACCGACGAATTCGGATCTTGAAATTCAAGGTTACGAGTTAATTTGGGGTGAGTTTGAACTGTATGACAAGTCAAAGCTAGGTGTTGATTATGATCCTGATAATGTATTACTTGGATCAGAGCTTGAACTAAATGGGGCTTTTAGAATATTTTATCGTGGTGTTCGTGATCCGCAGGATGCGAACTCTGAATTACGTTTTAACATTGAAAACTGGGTATTGTCTTCGCGCATAAGTGATCAGGTAGATGATGAAGCTGGTACGGACAGTGAAACATCCAGCCTGGTTATAACTGGTAGTGCTACTAATCCAGACAGTTATTATCCCGCGCAAAAGCTGGCTCAGTTTGATGGTTTCTTCACGACCAATAATGCGCATGCTATTGGTGAGGTATTGCCGAATTTATTAACGTATTCTTTAGGGGCAGAAAATATCCCTGCGGGCTCAAATACGCTTGTCGCGCAAACCATTGATTTCATAAATACTCATGGCGATGATGTTCGCTATCGTTTTTATCCTAATGAACGTGTTGTTGATGAAAACGATTCTGATCGTGATGGCAACTTTACCGAAGTTATTGATATGCACCGGGTAGAGGAATGCAAACTGAACGATAGTGGTAAGGTGACCAGCTGTCGTCCAAAATCAAAAATTTATTCAAAGGTGAATGTACAAAAAACCATTAATGATCTTTGGGAAATTGGTTTATTTCAACAGGTGCCTGTTGATGGGCAAGGGACTTACTTTGTAGATTTCCCAACGACATCAGATGCTAATGGTTGTTTGGTCTTGGATACCCTAAGTAATGATCAAGGTGCAATGGCGGGCTCGCTTATTGAGCAACAAGTCTTAGGCTTGGATACCGTTCGCCTGCTGAGTGAAACGCAGATACGTGATGCCAGTGGTAATACTTTACCGAAAACATTATTGGATGTGAGTATTGTTGCACCATCTAAAGATAAGTATCGCCTGACCGCAGGTTTGTCGCACAACTATAGCAGTACGACCACAGACAATTCTGGCATTATCTTGGGTACGGGGTCAGCGATTAGTTCTTTATTAGTCAGTTATGATACGTCTGCTGATTTTGAAAATGCCGGTAATATATCAGTCGCTAAAGCTGGCGTGACGTTAACCTTGGATGATTCATCAACCGTGGTTGAAAGCCAAGATATAACGGCATTTTTATCTCAGCGTTATGATCCTACTTCTGTTAACTACACCATCATCGAAGATGCAGATGGTCAGCCGAATCGTTGTGTTAACTCCGTTGGTACCAATTACGAAAAGGACCCTGCGGATGCTTCTCAGGTTTTTTATCTCAATTACCGCGATGTGATTTACGGAACCATTCGACCTGAAGGTGACAGTGGTATATGGACGATTCGTTATATTGACGGTAGCTGGTTGATTCCATCTTCAGTGCCTACGGATGTTCAGACGGGAAATTAAGAGCTTATTAAAAGTAGTAGGCCTATTATTAAAAGTACTAGGCCTATTATTAAATGTTGGTCTTCATTAAAGGCTGGCCATTCCAAAAATAACAAAAGGCGTATTGATGTTTAATAGATTGCAGAAGGTTAGTACCAAAGCGGTACTTGGGTGTTTGTCCTTTTTATTATTAATCGCCAGCAGTAGTATTTTTGCGGCCAATGAACCTGAGGATCGTATTGATCCTTGGGAAGGCTTTAACCGTTCGATGTTCACTTTTAATGAAACATTGGATGCTTATGTGGCTAAGCCGGTTGCTGAGGGCTATCACGCCGTAACGCCTCAATTTATCGATACGGGCATCACTAACTTCTTTTCTAATTTAGAAGATGTTCTAATTATTGTTAACGATGTCTTTCAGCTAAAGCCTATTCAGGCGTTGTCTGATACGGGGCGCTTCTTGATTAACTCAACCATTGGTTTATTTGGTTTTTTTGATGTGGCAAGTCATATCGGATTATCCAAACACGATGAAGACTTGGGACAAACCCTAGGCTATTGGGGGGTAGGTGCTGGTCCTTATGTGATGTTACCTTTCTTGGGGCCTAGCAATGTCAGAGATAGCTTTGGTCTTGTAGGTGAGAGTCTTTCTGGCTTGGGTTATACCCAAGTTGTCGATCCAGTTGCCCAGCAAGGTGGTTTGTGGATATTACGGAATATCGATGTGCGTGCGGGCTTGTTATCATCGGAAGGTCTGATCACCGGTGAACGATATACTTTTTTTCGCAGCTTTTACATGCAGCGCAGGGCTTATCTTGTAGCTGATGGGGTTGTTGAGGATGAGTTTGGTGATGATTTTGATGACGACTTTGATGATGGCTTTGACGACAGCTTTGATGAGGCTGATGGCTTTGATGATGACGGGTTTGGGGCTGAATCAGATTCTGAGGACTTTTAACGACTGCAGAACTAAGTTTAATCAAACGAGTACGCTTAGTCGCAATGACTAAGCGTTAAGGATTATGCTGATCTGTTATGAATAGCTATCTGTTATAAATAGCGATCGATACTGGCTCCGTATTGGTATTGATCGTTTGGCATGCGACGCACACGTAACAATGTTGCTTGCGCTTCTAGCGGTCTAATATCTCCACCACCACTTTGGATCGATAGGGTTACTTGGCTATTAACTTCGAAGCTCTGCTCACTTTCTATCAATGCGCCGGTGCTACTTAAATCTAAGCAGGTAGCAGGATAGGCCTGTCCATTAAGTATTATTTTGCTATCAGTGGTTATTTGCATGCGAATAAAATCACGTTTTTCGGTGTAATCTCTTGCAGCTTGGTTCATATCAAGTGATCCTTTTTTGTTATTGTTTGTACTCATGCTATCACCGCTGTTTATGATTTAGAATTGTTTAGAATCAACTCTTTAAATAAGTATCCTGTCTTAAGTAAAGCACTAATTTAATCTTTGTGAATAAAAGTCACTAATTTTGGTTAATTTACCGATATTAATCGCTGAATATTGCACTGCTACTGGGTTGCGTATATTGTTCGCATAAATCAATATTTCCAACTTGGGGTAGCTTGATGAAAGCGCGCTTACTCATCATCGATGATGAGGCCATGGTACGAGATAGTATGGAAGCCTACTTAGAAGATAGCGGTTACACGGTAATCGCGGTCAATAGTGGCTTGGCTGGCCTAGAAGTCTTAGAAACGCAGGAGATAGATCTTATCCTGTGTGATTTGCGTATGCCCAATTTGGATGGATTAGAAGTCTTAAAGAAGGTAAAGCAGCGCGAGGATAATATTCCTGTCATTGTCGTCTCTGGCGCTGGGGTTATGGACGACGTCGTTCAAGCTTTGCGCTTGGGGGCAAGTGATTATCTGGTTAAACCTATCATCGATATGGTAATGCTAGAGCACTCAGTACAGCGCAATTTGGATCTTGTCGCCTTAGAGCGTCAGAATCAAGGCTATCGCGACCACTTAGAGTCAGCTAATCGTGAGCTTCGCCGAAGCTTAGACGAGCTGCGCAGTGATCAGCAAGCTGGGCGTAAGGTGCAGATGAAAATGCTGCCCGATTTTATTGAGGATGACGGTTTATCCTTTCGTCATAAAATACGACCGTCTTTGATGCTCAGTGGTGATTTCCTAGATTATATCCCGCTGGATGATAAGCATTATGGTTTCTACATTGCCGATGTCTCGGGTCATGGCGCTTCATCGGCCTTTGTAACCGTCTTATTGAAAAACCTTACCTATCGTCTAAAGCGCAACCTAAAGCGCGGCTCTAGCCAAGATCTATTTCATCCGGTAAAAGTCCTTGAACGTATCAATCAAGAGTTATTGGATACTGAATGCGGAAAGCACTTAACCATAGTCTATGCCGTGCTTAATACCGAAACCTTGTCGTTAAATTATAGTGTCGGTGCACATTTTCCTATGCCAGTCTTGTTAGTTGACGGAAAGGCACAATATATAGAAGGAAGAGGGATGCCAGTCGGTCTGTTTCGTGATGCTGTTTATAGCGACTACCAGATGGATCTGCCTAAGGCATTTACTCTTTCCTTATTCTCGGACGGTGTCTTAGAGTTATTGACCCAGTCGACCTTGGCGCAAAAAGAAGAATACCTGCTCCGACTTATAGAGCAAGAAGCGGGCAACCATGAAGCGATTGTGAAAGCGCTTGCACTTGAAAGTGGTGATGATGTACCAGATGACATCGCATTAATGACCGTTGTTAGGAAAGAAAATGCTACAGGGTAAAATTGAAGTTGCCAATAATGGTGGTACCTATGTTATTAAGTTGAGTGGCGATGTGCGGCTTAACTTATGTTCTGCGCTAGAGACTTATTTAGACAATATGTTTTTAGATGCTGTATTCAAAATGGTATTGATTGATCTTAGTGAAGCGGATGGTGTTGATAGTACGACTTTAGGGCATTTGGCTAAAATTTCGATTCAGTGCAAAGCCCAGTTTGGCTTTATTCCAAGTATTATTTCACCTCGTGAAGATATAACGCGAATACTGCTTAGTATGGGGTTTGATCAAGTATTTTATATTCTAGGTGAAATGCCAGAACAAATATCTGACTTAAATGAGCTAACCTGTGAGCATGTGAATGAAGAGCTTATGAGAGATAAGGTGATTGCGGCTCATGAGATATTGATGAGTTTAAATGACGATAATAAAAGTGCCTTCCAAGAGTTGGTAGATTGTTTACAAATTGATAATAATAAATTTTGATGGTTGATGTCATAGAGGTGAATATGATGGTTAAACAAGCCGCAGTTATTGGTGGTGGAAGCTTTGGTACTGCCATTGCAAGTATTCTTGCGGGAAATGGCATCGCCACCCAGCAATGGATGCGTAATGAAAAAGTAGCGACTGCAATTAATGAGCAGCAAGAGAATCCACAATATTTACCTGATGTTAAACTCGACCCTCGTCTCCACGCTACAACAGACATAGCGGAAGCGATTAAAGGGGCTGAGCTTATTTTTGTCTCTGTGCCAAGCAAGTCATTCCGCAGCGTTGTGCAGCAAATTAAACCTTTCTTGAAGGAAGGGCAGTGCTTAATTAGCACAACAAAAGGCATTGAGCCTGATGGCTTTAACCTAATGAGCGAGGTGTTGACTGATGAATGCCCTGGGCATTCTGTTGCAGTACTGAGTGGACCTAACTTGGCAAAAGAAATTGGCCGTAAGCAGTTAACTGCGACCGTTGTTGCGAGCAGCGATGGCGCATTGAGAATTGCAGTACAAGAAGCGCTGGGTTGTGAATATTTTAGAGTGTATGCATCGGATGATATTTTTGGTGTTGAACTCAGTGGTGCTTTAAAAAACATCTATGCCATTGTATCTGGTTTTATTGCAGCTTTAGGGATGGGTGAAAATACCAAGAGTATGATTATTACCCGTAGCCTTGCAGAAATGAGTCGCTTTGCGGTTGCTCGTGGTGCAAATCCATTAACCTTTTTAGGTTTGGCAGGTGTTGGTGACTTGGTTGTTACGTGTATGTCGCCAATGAGCCGAAACTATCGTGTTGGCTATGCCATTGGCGAGGGGCGAACCCTTGATGAGGCGGTCGCTGAATTAGGTGAAGTGGCAGAAGGTGTGAATACCTTGCGATACATCAATGCGCAATCTGAAGAACTTGGTATATATATGCCTTTGGTAAAGGGTGCTTATGCAGTACTGTTTGCTCACGTTGACCCAAGGCTGGTTGCGAAAGAATTAATGACAGGGGAGAATACTTCCGATGTTGAGTTTGCCTTAGCTAAATCAGAAATTGGAGAGTAATTGTGAGTGAAGTAAAAAAGAGTTTGGCGTCTGATGCATTTTGGCTGAAGACCTTGTTCATTATCCTATTTTCCGTCGTTTATCGTATTTTAGATATCGTCGTATTATTGCTGGTTATTGTGCAGTGGGGATTCCGTTTGACGACGGGAGAAGTTAACCCTGCATTGAATGATTTCAGTAATGGCTTAGCTAACTATGTCGCGCAAATATTGCGCTATATTACGGGTAATGATGATACGAAACCTTTTCCTTTTACCGATTGGCCATCAACAGGAAATCAGCCAACGGTGTAAAAGTGAAGCTTTATTTAATAAGACACGGTGCAGCAGAAGCTGGATCAACAGATGATATTAATCGTAATTTAACTGCGCGTGGTGAAAATCAGGCACTTGGCGCCGCGAAGTGGTTGGCTAAGAACATTAAAGGGCCGGTCAGTCTTTGGGTGAGCCCTTATTTACGTACCCGACAAACGGCGACACCCATTGCTAAGGCTTTGGGGATTGAGTTTTTAGAGCATAAATGTTTGCAGCCAGAAATGACGCCTCAAAAGGTCGTGGATGAATTGTGTCACGAAGAAAAGAACATCATTCTCGTGACGCACCTTCCGCTGGTGGGGCGTTTAGCTTCGTTATTGACCGAGGGTGTTATATTCGATCAACCGTGGTCACCCGCTGAAATATGGCAGCTTGAAGGTGATGTATTTGCACCAGGTTGCCTTACAAATGTCGATGTCTGGTACCCCGTTCTTGATGAAGGCTGATCAGATAAGTGAAGTCAATGAAGGACAAGCCTATTGAAGCCATTGCTTTAATAGTAAAACGGTCGCACTAGCATTGGTTAGTCGACCGTTTTTGCCATCTGCACTAACGAAACTACTAGAGAAGCTAGCAAAAGTACAAAGAACCTGCCCAACCATAGATCCGAATACGCCGTCTTCCTTTACCACTTCGGCGTTCAAATACCTTGTTTTCTTTATGTATTTTGGTAGTTTGAGAGCAATTCTCAAGCGGCGGCTCTTATTTTACAATGAAAGACATTTTACATTTTTCACATGCTAATGGGTTTCCTGCGGGTTGCTATTCTACGCTGTTTTCTTATCTCAGTGACGATTTTGATATTGGTGTGATCGACCGCATAGGCCACCATAGCGACTATCCTGTAACCAATAACTGGTCGGAACTAGTAAAACAATTGATTCATTATTTTGAACAGACCTATTCTCAACCCGTATATGCGGTCGGGCATTCGCTGGGTGGTGTTTTGAGTATGATGGTGGCGGCTCAGCGCCCAGACCTAGTGAAGGGGTTAATCATGTTGGATGCCCCTTTCTTGACAGCCTTTGAAGCCCATGGCATTGCATTGGTTAAACGTTTAGGGTTGATGGATAAGGTGACACCTGCCGGTAGGACACTTGGGCGAAAAGAAGAGTGGGATTCGGTTGAGCATGCTTCGCAGTATTTTAGCGAAAAGCGACTTTTTCAGGCCTTTGATAAACGTTGTTTGGATGATTATGTAAATCACGGCACTCAGCCCTTAGAGAATGGTGGTAGAAGCCTGCACTTTAAGGCGGAAACAGAGATTAGTATTTATCGAACAATCCCTCATAATCTTCACCATACTAAACGCTTGAGTATGCCTTCTGCGGTGATTGCTGGTACCTCGAGTGATGTGTTTAAACGGCATCATGAAACGAAGGTAAAGCGTCAGCTAGGTATGGATGTGAGTTGGGTAGAAGGCGGTCATATGTTTCCTTTAGAAAAACCTGAAGTAACGGTTGAGTTGATTAAAAACTATATCGCTGGCTGGGACCGTTAAAAACATAATCACCTTATGAAATGATCACGCCATTGAATGATCACGTAATTGAATGAGTAGGAGGCAGGCAATATGCAGAACGCTGCAGTAGAAACACGGGTTACTTTAAACAGTGGTGAGCTGTCCATACAGGAGTGGGGGGATGATTCAAAACCTACCATAATGTGCTTGCATGGCTGGTTGGACAATAGCGCTAGCTTTCATCGCCTTGCTCCCTTACTGACTAATGATTTTCATTTACTGGTCGTTGATCTTCCAGGGCATGGTTTATCGCAGCCGTTGGCTGAAGGCGCTCATTATTATATTTGGCAAAATATCGAGACCCTTTATGAACTATTGGCTTTTAAACAGATAGAGCGTGTACATCTGTTAGGTCATTCTATGGGAGGGGTTGTGGCGAGTTTATTTGCGGGAACCTTCGCCGATAAAGTTCAATCCCTTATCTTGCTTGATTCATTAGGGCCAATGACTACGCAAGCAGCCGACACACCTAAGCAGCTGGCAAAAGCTATTGTAGATTCACAGCGTTCAGCTTCGCCGTTGAGGGTGTATCCAACCATTGCGGATGCATTACAAGCTCGTCAGAAGTCCTCGCCTGGGATGAGCGCTGATGCATTGATGCCCATTGTTGAGCGAAACCTGAAACAGTCTGAGCAGGGTTTTAGTTGGAGAACAGATGCGCGTTTACGACATGCCTCAAAAGTTAGGCTGACTGAGGCGCAGGTAATGGCATTTTTAGAAGACATAAGCGCACCTGTTATCGTCATAATGGCCGAGCAGGGTATTGTTCCAAAGGCTTGGGTTGAACAGCGAATGAAGGGGCTAAGAAATGCCCAATTAGAATATGTACCGGGACATCATCATTTTCATGCAGAGCAAGCAGGGGCAGAAGCAATTAGTCGGTACATTATTAATGCTTCATAAGGTCATGCTTTATAAACTGGTGCTCAATGGACGTAGCTTCGGTGTGTTATTCCTTGCGCTTATACTGTCTCTATATGGCGGTTGGATGGTTAATGCAAAGCTAGGCTATGGATATGATTGGCTCTATGGATTTTATGATACTGAGCAGCATATAGCGTATTACGCACCACAAAACCGGTTTCGCACCGGGTTTGAGTTGACTCCTGTGAGTGTGCATAAAAAAGTTTTTCAAGAAATCGTCGAAAGTGTCCATGCAAATGGTGAAGGGTTAGCAGACATTTCTTATGATTATGTCGGTAACAACGTTCCTCTTTTGAATCATGCCGAAATAGTACATCTGCAGGATGTGGCCAACTTGATTAATGCAATTCATATATTGGCGGCAATTTGTTTGGTGCTCTTAGTTATTTGCTTGGCGAGTGAGTATCGATATCGAATCAACGGCAGTCCAAATGGCCAAGCCAGTATTAAGGGTCTGTTGAGTGTGTGTTTGATGCTGGTGGCTTTGGTCGTTATGGCCTTTGTTGTTTTTGGGGCTAAGGCCATTTTTTATCAGATGCATATTCTAATTTTTCCTGAAGACCATCAATGGTTTTTTTATTATCAAGACTCTCTGATGAGTACTTTAATGAAAGCCCCTGATTTATTTGCTGGAATTGCGGTGCAGATTGTCTTTGTTGGCTTGCTCATGTATGCGGCCATGCTATTAGCGCTAAAGCGGATAGTAAAAATCACGCCGTAACGCTATGTTCATTAGAAAGGAGTACTAATTAGAAAGGAGCTCTAATTAGAAAGGAACAGGGCTCTCAAATGTTAATCGTTCTAAGCTCACAGGGTGCGTAATGGTAAGAGACTGTGCATGCAAGCAGAGATGTTGGCTGGCAGCTTGTGACTCTGTTGTGCCATAAAGATTATCCCCAAGTATAGGATGGCCAAGTGCGTCACAATGGATTCTCAGTTGATGAGAACGTCCGGTAATGGGGATCAGCTCAACTCGAGTATTGCCATTGCAATGCTCCATAACCCGCCACCGTGTTAGTGATTTCTTTCCAAATTCATAACACACCATTTGTTTTGGTCTGTTTGGCCAGTCGCATCGCATGGGAAGGTTGATAGCCCCTTCGTTAGGGGTTAATTTTCCCGCTACAATTGCTTGATAGGACTTTTCAGTTTGACGATGCTGGAATTGCTGCTGGAGGTGTCTAAGAGATTCTTTATTGCGAGCAAAAACGATTATGCCGGAGGTAGCCATATCTAAGCGGTGAACAATGTGCACTTCTTCAAATTTTAGGGTGAGGCGATGAAAGACTGAATCAAGTTTATCGGGGCCTCGACCAGGAACACTTAATAGGTCGGGGTCTTTATCAACGATAATAATATCGTTATCTTTATACAAAATAGTAACAGGCATTGAGGTAGCTATGTAATACAGTCAGATTGAGCGGTTGCTCAGTCTGACCGATAAAATTAAAAGAATTGGGTGTTTACAAAAGAGGAGTCTAATCGATAGCACTATGATGACACGATGATAGCACTATAAGCGTGTGCTTATAAATTAGGGTATTGGTGCTTTTTAAGAATTTCTTCGTAGCGACCATCCACTTTCATTTCCGCCAAGGCCTTATTAAACGCATCGGCTATCGCTTTGTAATCAGAGCGCATTTTGCTGATTGTAACATGAAGGCCGCGCTTGATGAGTGTCGGCATCACCTCTAGGTGGTCGGCGACATTTTTTGTATTGTCTAAGCTTTTTTGGGCTGTCCAGTTGTCGATTAGTGCAATATCAGTACTTTTATTCGCCACATCACGAATCATTTGTGTGCAATATTTGTAATAGTTTAAAGAAACGAGTGGGGCGATTTCAGAAAAATAATCACCATAGCCAAAGTCTTTAAAGACACCTAAGCGATATCCACGACTGTTTATATTGGTTTTAAACTCTTCTGGAGTGGAGTAAGACAGCTGATCGAGTTTGCGCTTAATAATAACAAGTTCGTTATCCAGATAAGAGTCAGTGAATTGTGCTTCACGAGCGAGTGTTTCATTGAACCAAGCGGCGACTGAGATATCAATACCACCATCTTCCATTTCTTCACTTACACGCTGCCACGGCATAAACTCCATCTCTACTTGGTAGCCTGCATGTGCGAATATTTCGGTGACAAGATTCACTGCGAGACCGTTTGCTGGTAATTGATTGCTAATGTAAGGCTCCCAGCTATGCCCTGCCATCTTTAGTATTGGGGTTTCACTTTTATATTCAGCGGCTAATAACGAGATAGCCTGCGCTAGGCCATGCTGTTCGATACTCTGGCTGAATTGGTCGCGAAAACTTTTAACTAAACTCACGCCTTCAATAACGACATCATAGGTGAGCCATTGACCTCTTTTATTGAAAAGCTGGTAGGTAACGTTAATTTCAGGAGCGCCGGCACGTTGAATGGCACTTTTAACAATGGCTCTTTTTCCTGACTTATTGAATTTGGCATCTTCAAAGATGATTTTTTCACCGTTGAAGGCTTTAAAAGCCCCAGCGTAGGTGCGAATGACTTTATGTTTAAAGGAATCGATGAATTGTTTCTTTTGCGATTCAGAGGCTTTTTTCCAGTTTTTAGCCAGTACGCGTCGTGCCATATAAGCATGATCAACGACGGGCAGTAATATTTCATCGACCAGATGCTCAACGTAATAGGGCTGTGTATTGATCATTTCTTGATCGGTAATGAGGCGTTTTGTCATTTCGATTGCGGCATTTTCGACAACCTTCTTAGGGCCATCTGCGGCCATAGATAAGGCACTGGTCGCTAATAATGCAACCAGAGTAAAGATGCGGACGATGTATTGGCCCAAGGTAATTGAACTTGGCATAAATATAAGCTCCTAGTAATGCTGAGGGTTTCTAGCTTTACTATAGAGACAGCAAGGATGATTGCCAAGTTCATTAGTAAGTTCATTAATAAGTAATTAGTACGATACTCATTACTTATTAGAAAATTGGGCTATTTTAAGTTTCTAATGAGAAGAGATTTTTCAGCGCTTAGCAGGCCTTTGGGGATCGGTATCTTAACGATAAAGCCTGAACCAGGGGCATCGCTACGAGATTCACCGTTAAGTGACGTTATGGACGTAAGTTCAAAGGTGAAATTTCCTTGTGGTGTCATTAGTTCCAGTTCATCGCCAACTTGGAAGCGATTTTTTACATCAATGGTCAGTTCTTTATCATCATAAGCCGTTACTTCACCAACGAATTGTTGCTGTGTGCTGATCGATGCGCCTCGATTATAGTTTTGATATTCATCGTGGACGTGACGGCGATAAAACCCTTCGGTATAGCCGCGGTTAGACATGTTCTCAAGGGTATCCATCAGATTCATATCAAACATTTTACCCGCTGCTGCGTCATCAATTGCTTGTCGGTAGGCTTGCGTTGTTCTTGCCGCGTAATAGTGAGACTTAGTTCGGCCTTCAATTTTTAGTGAATGAACACCGATTTGCTGTAGCTTTTGGACGTGCTGGATGGCTCTAAGATCTTTAGAGTTCATTATGTAGGTGCCGTGCTCATCTTCATACATCGGCATAAGATCATTATCTCTATTACCTTCTTGTAGCAAAACGATGTCATTCGATGGGCGACCGATGCCAAGAGATGGCTTGGTGTCCAATGGGTTTAATGGATCGAATTCTAACGCAGCGGCTGGAATAATATTGCCATTGGGTGTTTCTTTTGCATCATGCGCTTGGTATTTCCAGCGGCAGGCGTTAGTGCAGCTGCCTTGGTTAGGATCACGGTGGTTCATATAGCCTGACAATAAGCAGCGTCCTGAATAGGCAATGCAAAGAGCACCGTGCACAAATACCTCAAGTTCCATTTCAGGGCATAGCATCCGAATTTCTTCGATTTCATTCAATGACAGTTCGCGACTTAATATGACACGCTCAATACCCTGGCGGTGCCAGAATTTAACAGCGGCAAAGTTAACGACGTTAGATTGTACCGATAAGTGAATGGGGGTATCAGGCCACTTATCTTTTACCATCATGATGAGGCCCGGATCAGACATGATGATCGCGTCTGGCTTCATCGCAATAACAGGCTCGATGTCACGCATATAACTGTCAATTTTGTTGTTATGAGGTGCGATATTACTGGCTACATAAAACTTCTTGCCCAGCTGGTGGGCCCGTACAATACCTTTTTCTAGATTATCGATCTGAAAGTCATTATTGCGTACACGCAGGCTGTATCGTGGCTGTCCGGCATAAACGGCGTCAGCGCCATAAGCGAAAGCGTACTCCATGTTTTTATAAGTGCCTGCGGGAGCCAGTAATTCGGCTTTAAAGGTTTCTGACATGGTATGACCTAGATAAATAAGCGTGACTTCGAGACTATAGTGATGACATGCATGGCTATTTTAATAAATGGCTGCTGCATTAATGGCACTACAGGGGACGTTTTATAAAGGACGGTACTATAAGGATTAAGAGATTTTACTTGTTGATGTAGGTCATATTAGAAACACGCTTTTATTAATAGCTTTGTATTGAATAAAAGCGTGTCACGCTTTGTGCTTAATCGAGACTGATGCCAAGGCTAGACTCAGATTCTTCCGTCGCTGCTTTTTTAAGCGCGATGATGACTTCTCGTTTTGGCTTGCCTGAGGCCAACGTATCGAGCACTTCTTGCTCAAAAGCAGTGTGGCGCTGGTTTAGCTCATCGATATCACTCCCCATCTCTGCCATGGCTGCAAATAATTGCTGATTGCTGAGTTGCACCAATTCGCAATCATTCGCGCTTTCATCAAGAAGTGCATAGGTGGCTGAATAAAGGCTTTGGCATGCTTGTTGAGCGGCTTCAGCCCCGAAAGAGTCTTGGCCTTCAAGTAGTGCTGTTTGCCATTCATCGAATTCATTGAAGAAACGTTCTAAGTTATCGATGGATTTCAATTCGCCTTCTAAGTACGCCCACGTCTTTGAGAGTAGCTTTGTATACGGCGTTGCATCTTGGTCAAGCATGTCACTAAACAAAACAACATGGTTGCGGTTGCGGCTTGTCATCGCGGCGCAATAAGCAGCACGACGCCATTGTGATAGGGTTTCAAAATCCATAATGATTCTCTTGAACGTTAATGTTATTTCGCTGTATCTAGGGTAAGTATTTTACCATGCGGAGCAAAGTACTGCGTAGTATAGAGTAAAGGCATTGTCCAGTTACTGCTTTTGGGTAATGCTGCTTCAAAGCGGTCAAAAAAGTCATCAGAGCTGATCGCGCGAACAAAGCGAGTTTCTTCGTCACCTTGGTTGCCAAAAAAGTCTTCCCAATGACCTAGAATGAAGTGTCTTGCTTTTGAGTCATTCATGATGCCTTCAGGGTAGTTATCAACCTGGTTAAAGGAAGCCGGAGTGATGATAGCGATATCCACTTGCTTGCGGTCTTTGCCGATAAGATTTGGAATTAAGCCTAGTGGCTCTTGGCTGGCTGAGTCTTGATAGAATACACGATGTAAAATTTCTTCTTGTGCGCCTAAGAAATCTATTAGATATGCCAATGTTTGGCCTTCTTTCCAGCCGAATGCATGCCAAGGTAAGTCTTCTAAATCTTCATCGTACGAGCCTGTCATGATGTTGATTCCCATAAAGTGCGGGGCGTGTGTCGATTTTATGGCCATAAACCGAATAGTCTTTGCTTTGTTATAGTGCCATTCTCCTGGGCTATCAAGAATAGCCATGGAGTCATTCATTGCGTGTAAGCGTGACTTGTCGATTGCTGGAGCAATGCTATGAACCATGGTTTTTGAACCATAGACATGGGAGTTTTTGGCCTTTTCTTGCATGACATAAGGCACATCCATTAAGTGATCATAATGGGCGTGACCAACTAAAATGGATTCAACGTCACTCACGTCAGGTAAATATTGGTCAATTAGGTCGGTATCAGTACTGATCGGCATGAAGGGGCCGAGCGCTAGGAAGTGCGGATTTGTAATCGATGGTGCTGTCATTAGGGCATCTTCACCAAAGCGGAATAAATGACCGCCCACGCCTAGATATTGAATACTCAAGCCGTCAGGTGGCATTATCTCTTTTATTTGTTCAGAGTCGGGTGTCTGGTAAACCGGTAGGTGCTTAACAGAGCTGCTGCAGGCTATCAGTGTAAGTGCCAGAGCGGTGAAGGTTATGTGCCTGAAAAATTTCATTATTTTAGATCGCTTTATTATAGAGTTTTTATTTTAGGTTTTTATATTGGAGTTGTTATTGAAGCTATTTAGTTGAAGGTTTTATTCATGAATGCTTGAAACTGTGTATTGTTTGGAACTTTTTTGTACTTTGCGCATTCTAGCAGTGGCGGTGGGGAGGCGGCTAGGATGATAACGACATTTTGAAGGTTTAATTATGCCAAATGGTCGTTGTAGCAGTTTCAGTGTCGAATCCATTGTTATAAAGATCAAGTGTTTTGAGATTAGATATTTTTAGATCTGGTGTTATGAGGGTCAAGTGCTCTGAGGATTAAGACATAAGTGTAAACTAAGGTATATTCACTACTAAAATGACCAGTAAATGATAATAATGTGAACTATTACTCGGATTATGGCCCTTATTAGGACATGGTCGGTTGAATCTTAGAGGCTAATCGTATAATTTTTAGTCAGCTCGCTTGTTTAATTAGATTGAAAGCGAAAATTTTTAAGTATGCTGAATTATAAATATACTGATATTTAGGTGTGTTTAAGGTGTTCTCATGAAAAATCAGGCAATATTAACGCTATTAATTGATAAAAAAGAAGTGTTAAAAGTTACTCCCAGTCAGTTATCGCCTCGTGGTTGCGAGTTTGAGTGTACTGAAAAAGAAGTGACGTTATTTAGAAATAAGGTAGACCACCTTACTCAGGGTCGTTATGCCAACTTCAGTATTCGTCTAGGCTTGTTTCCTCATTCTGGTCCTGTGCCTCAATATATGACTGCTGAAGGGCAAGTCACTTCAATAAGACGAAATGCTCAAGATTGCTACTGCATAGCACTGGAGTTTGAACATGTCGCTTCAGGAGGCTACCGACTCATTGCTGAGCATTTGTCTGATTCAATCGTCACCGTGATCGATTCTGTAAAGATTAAGAGTGCTTAGGTCGCAGTCTTCTGCAAGGGAGATACTTATCTCCACCTGCAGGCTATATTCAATACTTATTATCTCTCCGGCTAGCTGCTTGATTAAATAGCGCAATTGATGCTCTTGTTGAAAATTACACTGCAGCTGAATGATCTGTTTCGCTTCATAATCTACCCAAGTCATGCTTTTGAGTACTTGGCTAGCGGCTTCACTATAAGCTCTCGCAAGGCCACCTGTTCCTAGCTTTGTCCCGCCAAAGTAACGCACAACAATAATGGCGACATCTGAATATTCCGAGTGATCAATCACATTTAGGATGGGCATGCCAGCAGTGCCGCTGGGTTCGCCATCATCACTGAAGCCTCTTTGAGCTTGAGAAAGTCGGCCAATTCTAAAGCCATAACAAAAATGACGCGCATCAGGGTACTGCTTCTTTAATAAATTAAGAAACTCTTTAAATTCAGCAGGTTGAGAGACTTTCTTGCAGTAGGTTATGAAGCGGCTTTTCTTTTCGATAAGCTCAAAAAAACCATCACTTGCGGGTTGTTTATGCATATCTAACGCTTGGGCGGTAATGCATCAGTGCATTGATAAATTACAAACTTGGCATCGCAATTCAGTTGTTTTATATGTTTAAAACCTTTCTTTAGTAGAGGTGCATAAGGCAGGTGGCGGTTTGCTATTACCAGTAGCTGTCCATCTTTGGCTAGGAGCCTAGCCGCTTGTTTAAACATACGCTCAGCGGCGGCCGTTGAAATGCGATTGCCACTATGAAAAGGGGGGTTGCATAATATGGTATCGGCGCAGGTATTAACCTTTAGTAGGGCATCGGTATGATGGAACTCAGCTTGCGAATAACCACGTGCGATTAAGTTCATTTCGGCTGACTCAATGGCCAGTGACGAGTCATCGCAGAGAGTCAGTTTTATATTTTGCTCTGGAAAATAATGCAGGCAGGCAAGACTTAGTAAACCGTTGCCACAGCCTAAATCTATTATATTGCCAGATAATGAGTTTAGCTGGCTGATTTGCTGAATAAAGAACCGGCTACCAATATCCATGTGATCTCTAGAGAAAACACCTGGCAGTGCAGATACTTCTTTATTGTCGGGCCCGAGGTAACTTTTGAGTACGGTTAGGGGCGGTAATTTCTCCCCTAACGTAAAGGTCATTAAGCGCGCTTTTTTCTTAATGGGATGTTGTTGGTAATCATTATTATGCTGTTCAAGCCATTTCAACCACTTAACCGGTATGTGCTTAGCCATTCCGGCCAATGATACTTTGATGCCTGGGCCTAGTTGCTGAAGTGCAGTAGAAAGCCACCAGTGAAGTTGGTCAAACGATTTTGGGCACTGAATCCAAATGCTATCTGTACAACTTGGGAAGGTAGGGCTACCTTGATCAAGAATTAAGTCAATAGATACGTTTGTATTGAGTGGGTTTTGGCTATTTTTGTTAATGCCCATCTGGCTGCAGAATGAATCAGTCCAGCTGTATGTGGGGCTGTTTTGCTGTGCTAAGAAGCAGCTAAGAGCTCCCCACTGATCATTGACCACGGCTGGAAATTCGCCGTAGTTTGCAGATTCAATGAGGTATATGTCCGCTGCATCCCAAGGTTGTTGAATTTTTGCATCAACCTTAGGGTAGCATTCTAGATGCAGCTCGGATGTAGGGGTGGTTAAAAGTGCCATGAAACCGACTCGTTAAATAAAGATTAATAGAAGTCGTTGAAGTTCTTATTATCCAGTTGGGATAATAGATCAGGCTCTCTTTCACGATCACTGCTGTCTTTTTCTTGAGAGTCTTCACGCTCAGATTTTCTAGGTTTTGCCTTGTCTTTATCTTTTGGCTTTTTCAGCGGCTCGGGTTTAGCGTTGTCGGCAGGCTTAGCAGCGACTTCTTTAGCCGGCTGAATTTGCTTTTCAATTGCATCAGGATTCTCATCAAGAAACTTTTGATAAACAGATTTTGGCTTGTCTTTTGTTTTGATGCTCGACTGGCGATCGGTCGTGGAGCTACGCTTAAGTTTGCTTGGCGTGCCAGTTTTTACACTATGAATGCGTTTAAGTGAGCGGGTTTTTTTTTTGCGAGTCATTTTACAGGTCGTATCTTAAGGACTGAATGTCGAATTTGTTTGATTGTATCTGAGGTATTCTACCGTAGTTTATGGTTTGATACACGGATTTGGGGATTTAAGTGGACTATTGGCAGCAGTTGGTTTTCGTTGGGTCTATTACATTACCTGTATTTTCGTTGGTATTTATTGGCATTTGGCTCAAATGGCGCAATAAAATTGATGATGATTTTACCGTAAAATCTTCTTATATAGTCTTTAACTTGGCGTTACCCGTGCTTATGTTTGCGGCAATCGTGCGAACGGATATTGCTCAGATAGGCAATCCACGGTTAATAATATTTGCATTGGCGATGGCTTTGTTAAGCTTTGCTTTCTTGTGGTTTGGTAGTCGAACGTTTATTGCAGATCGGAAAAATCTTGGGGTTTTTGTGCAAGGGTGTTTTCGATCAAACCTAGGGATTCTCGGCTTGGCATTTTGTGTGACTACCTTCTCACAAGAAGGTTTGGCTGTCGGAGCGTTGTTATTGGCAGTAATAACGCCTTTGTACAATATATTATCCATTTATGCTTTAACGCATGCAGCTAGTGAGGATTCAACACTCAATGGCTGGTTATTGTTGAAGGGCGTTATAACCAATCCGTTAATCGTTGCTATTTTGTTGGCTTTACCTTTTGCCTACTGGCAAGTGAGTTTGCCGGATGTAATTATGAGGTCGATTGATTACTTAGCAGCAATGACTTTGCCGCTGGCATTGATTTGCATAGGCGGGTCGCTTAGCGTTCAGGCGCTCAAGCAAACTCAACGTTTATCTTGGGCAGCTGTGATAATAAAGCTGTTGCTTATGCCTGTTGTTGTCGCTGTGCTAGCTTACCTTATTGGTTTTAGAGGTGTAGAGCTCGGGTGCTTGATTTTAATGTTTGGTAGTCCAACCGCTGCGGCTTCTTTTGTAATGGTCCGCTCAATTGGTGGGAATCATACTCTAGCCGCAAATATCATTGCTTTGACGACGTTAATTTCTCTATTTAGCATCAGTATCGCCATTTACTTATTAAAAGTGTTTGCCTTAATTTAAGGGATGGTGAAAAATAAACAATAAATTACAAAAAGAAGATAAAATGGATGAGAGGACTTAATGGCGCAGACTAAGCGTTTTTTAGTATACGTCGCATCAAACCATATAGGTTTAGAAGCTGAGCGATATGAAGTAACACGCCAACTAGTCAGGATGGGGATTCTTTGTTGTGGTTTTCCTTGTCGTGAAGATACTTCTCCTTATGACTGGAATCTAGCCCGTACTCAAATTGAAGACGCAGATTTATTCATTATGATTTTAGGTGATGAATACGGTCCTATGGCACCAACGGGCATCAGTTATTTGCACCGTGAGCTGGTTCATGCGCAGTCATTATCTAAACCTGTTCTATCTTTCGTTAAAAACGCATTGCCGACTCAACAAGAAACTGAAGACCAGAGACGACTTGCCGGTTTTCATGGTGTTGTTTCAAAAAGCACTTTCAGACTTTGGCATTTAAGAGAAGAACTTATCTCTCATGTGAAGACGGCGGTTGTAAACGCGCTTAGCAATAAATCTGGTGGCTGGTTAAAACTAGACCAGCACGCAAGTGTAAGGTTGCCCGATGAGCCTAAGGTTGTCGCTAAAGTTGATAGTAAACAGTGGATGTTAAAAACACGCCAGCTAATGAAAATTGGATTTGCGGCGAATGTTTATGAAGCGGGGAATAATACCTTAGAAGAGGTTGACATTACCTTGCGGTGGGATGCGATATTTGGCGCTGTTGGTGAGGCTTTAAAGACCCCTAGTAGTGAAGCAAAGTTAAGAAGTATTCTTGAAAAGTTTGTCGAACCGGAAGTTAAGCGTAAATTATTACTGCTGCATACGTCTTCTCATGCGGTAGATGATGTAAGGATTAATCGCCAACAGCTTCAAGAGCTGCTTGATCAGTGGTCAGACCACAACTTGGTAGATAGTCATAATCATGGTGCGCGTAAAACTTGGGTATTAACCAAGGAAGGCGAACGCCGCGTTGCTGTAATGAGTTTGGCTAAGCAGGTCATCTAATTGTAATCGTGTTCTTTCTTAAGCTCTTAATAACTATATGCATTCCTAAGAGAATAATAGAAGTTAAGAGCTGGATGCTTATTTGATCTGTGGTGTGTATGAGCTGTGAGCAAAGAGCTTAGGAAGAGCTTAAGAAAGGATGTTTTGCTTTTCTTCAAATTCTTCGCGCATACTATTACACACCGTATCGCATAGGCTAAAGATGTAGGGGGCTGCGATACTGAAAAACGCCATATTCCCTTCTTGTCTACGCTTAACCATTTGCTGGTTGCGAAGACTGGCCAAATGTTTCGATATATTTGGCTGCGATGCGCCTGTTCGCTCAACAAGACTGCCAACGCTCAATTCACCTTCTTGCAGTTCATGCAGAATACGTAAACGCATCGGGTCTGCAAGCAAGCGGAATCGCTGGGCAACTAATTCAAGCATTTCCTCAGTCATTGTTGTCATAATAATCTCAAGTATTTTTCCTTATTCTAAAGCATATTGAATAAAATCTATATGTCTCAGAGGAGATTAAGAGTCAATAAGCTTTAAAGGCGCATTAATCGATAATAACGCGGGCTTTATCTTGGTTTGATACTGGGTTCGTTAAGGACAATCCGGTATACTGTTAGTCATCATTTTATTTATTCTAAAGTAGTCTCTATGAGCACTCCCTCTACGATTCAGCGCAAACTAAGAAGTACTTTTTTTATTGTTAGTCTACTTACCTCGCTTTTTTTCATTACCGCTTGCAGTGATGCTGGCGATCAGAAAATAAGCAAGATCTCGGGCCCTACTATGGGTACTCAGTATCACATAAGCTGGGTTTCTGATAAGCAAAGCCGTCACGATATCGCCTTAGAGGCAAAAGAGATTCAGGAGCAGGTTGATCAGTTATTAATGGCATTCAATCGCAGTATGTCTACCTATGACCCTAAGTCTGAATTATCGTTGATTAACCATCATTTTAAACCGAGTTGGCAAGACATTAGCGAAGATCTTTATCTTGTACTCCAAATGTCTTTAGAGCTAAACGCACAGTCGGACAGAGCATTTGATGTGACAGTAGGGCCCTTGGTAAACCTTTGGGGGTTTGGTCCTGATAAGCGTCAATTTCAAGCACCGAGTCAGCAGGACATTGCTGCATTGCTCGATCAGGTCGGCTCAGAGGCAATAGAATTACGAAGCTTAGGCGAAGGCTTATTTCAGTTGAGATTGAAACAGGCTCGTTATATCGATTTATCTGCAATTGCTAAAGGCTATGCTGTAGATGTATTGGGCGACTTTCTGCAGCAGCAGGGTATAAATCGATATTTGGTAGAGGTTGGAGGGGAAATAATTGCTAATGGCGTTAAGCCTCAGCAACAGCCTTGGCGTATTGCTATCGAAGCGCCTAATGACGATGGCCGTAGTGTGCAAATAATTATACCGTTATCAAATATGGGGATTGCGACATCGGGTGATTACCGTAATTTCTTTGAGCAGGAAGGGCGTCGGTTTTCTCATACCATTGATGGGCGTACAGGGAAGCCCGTTGAGCATAGCTTGGCTTCTGTATCAGTCTTGCATAAATCGGTTGCGATGGCTGATGCCTGGGCAACCGCTTTGACTGTTTTGGGTGCTGAGCAAGGTTTGGCACTGGCAGAGAAATATAATTTAGCGGCCTATTTTATTGTGCGTACCGATATGGGGTATCAGCAGGTAAGTAGCAGCCAATTCGAACAATTAAGGCTAAACTAACTTAGTATTAGAGAAAGAGAGGTTTGTATGACAACATTATTAATCGTTTTTAGTGTGATGGTGCTTTTCATTATCTTTATGTCCGTAGGTTTATTGTTAGGCGGAAAGCCAATCAGTGGATCCTGTGGCGGCATGTCTGCCGTGGGCATGAAAGGCGCTTGCGATGTGTGTGGTGGTGATACTGCAAAGTGTGAGTCGAGTAAAGATCCTGTACGCCAAGAGGCAGAAGATTTGTTTTACGACGCGTCTAAAAAATCTGACCAGTAATTTAAATTGATTTACTTAGGCATCTTACAGCCTGTTTCGGCTGTTTGAGGGCATTAAGTGACTAGGATCATTCTGTGCTTGTTTTATGATGATCTATACTCGATAGTTATAAGTAATACAGTGTTCGCATTAAATTCAGTGCTTCAAGTAAGTATTTGCAAAAGTATTTTAAAAGCACTTAGTGAGTCAGTTAGTTAATAAAGTAATCAAAATCACAAGAGTGATTGCAGCCATAAGGGCGGAATTATAGGATGGCAGATTTCCATTACGATGTAGTAATTATTGGTACTGGTCCCGCGGGAGAAGGCGCAGCAATGAATGCTGCCAAGAAAGGGAAGAAGGTTGCGGTTATTGAAAATCGCAATATGGTAGGGGGCAACTGCACGCACCTAGGTACAATTCCATCTAAAGCTTTGCGCCACTCGGTTAAGCAGATTATTCAGTTTAATACCAATCCTATGTTTCGTGACATTGGCGAACCACGTTGGTTTTCATTTCCGCAGGTTTTGCGTAATGCCGAGCAAGTGATTGCTAAGCAGGTAAAGGTTCGAACCGAGTTTTACGGACGTAATCGCGTTAGTCTTTATTCTGGCCATGCTAAGTTCGTTGATCCTAATACGCTAGACGTTATTAGCAGTACTTCAACAAATCATGTGCGTTTGCATGCTGATCAGGTTGTTATTGCGACGGGCTCTAGTCCTTGGCGTCCCGATAATATCGATTTTGATCATAGTCGTATTTATGATTCCGATAGTATTCTGACTCTTGAGCATACTCCGCGTACGATGATTATTTATGGTGCCGGTGTTATTGGTTGTGAGTACGCTTCAATTTTCTCTGGATTAGGTGTAAAGGTTGACCTGATACATCCTGGGGATCGCTTGTTGAATTTCTTAGATGATGAAATATCCGATGCGTTAAGTTATCACTTACGTGATAAGGGTGCGTTAATACGTCATAACGAAGATTTTGATTCGGTTGATGTGAACGATAAGTACGTTACTTTAAAAATGAAGTCTGGCAAGAAGGTTAAAGCGGATGCATTTTTATGGGCGGCTGGGCGCTCGGGTAATACCAAGGGTCTAGGTCTTGAAAATACGGGACTTGAAGCAAACTCCCGTGGTCAGTTAGATGTCGATCAAAGTTATCGTACCGCGGTTGATCATATTTACGCGATTGGTGATGTGATTGGCTGGCCAGCATTGGCATCGGCTGCTTACGATCAGGGTCGTGCTGCTGCAGCTGATATTACCGATATGGAAGATTTCCGATTTGTCAGCGAGGTTCCTACTGGTATTTATACTATTCCTGAAATTAGCTCGGTTGGTAAAAACGAACGCGAGCTTACCGAGGCGAAAGTGCCGTATGAAGTTGGGCAGGCATTTTTTAAGAACATTGCCCGCGCTCAGATTACTCACGAAGGGGTGGGGATGCTTAAAATACTCTTCCATCGTGATACGTTAGAGTTGTTAGGTGTTCATTGCTTTGGTGACCAAGCGGCTGAGATTGTGCATATTGGTCAAGCGATTATGAGCCAGGAAGGAAAGGGGAATACGTTAAAGTATTTTGTGAATACGACCTTTAACTATCCTACTATGGCTGAGGCTTATCGTATTGCTGCTTTGAATGGCTTGAATAAGCTTTAGTTTTTGCTGGCTTTTGGGGTGGTGCTTAAACAGCCCCCCCAAACAAAAATCAAATATACCGATGCACTCGCAAACTCGGTAAAAATACCTCTTCGCAGATCTTAAAGTCATTTCGTGCAATTCGTGTTCTTGCTGCAGGCGGCTGTTCTTCTATCTGGTTGTATTTCGGCATGAATGGGCTTCCTTCTTGAGGGACTAATAATGGAAGGGATACGTTCATTGCTTTACGTACGGTCTCCACATGGCCTTTTTCATTCATGAGTTTAAAAACCAGATTGGCTCTAACGACAGGTACTTGGGTTTGTATTTGAGCTAGAGTTTCGTGTTCTGGCAAGGTGTTCAGTTTTTGAAGCTGTTGTTGTATGTGAACTTTTTCTTCACCCATGGCTAATAACTTTACTTCGGCTTGGGCGATGGTGAGCTTTTTGATGCTGCGGCCGTTGCTATACCAAGTGAAACCGATTTTCTCAGGGCGGTGTGCCAGTATTGGGATGTGGCGATACAGTTGCTTTAAGTGTATACGGCCAAGGCCTGTGTAATAAAGCTGTTTGCGTAATGATTGGTGGCGGGTATTAAGCTGTGCCTTTTGACTGAGCCAAAGATCTTTGTCTGTTTTTTGTACCTGTTGAACCAATGACTTAAAGACATCCTTGGCTTGGTTTGCTTCTTGTGCAAGCTGAATGACTTCGTCACTGGCCATAACTAGACCGTGACAGCTGCGGGTCTCTCGTCCATCTTGCTGGTCGCGATACCAAATGTCTTGATAATAGCTGCGGGCTTTTTGCAGGGGTTCTAAGGTTTGTTCGTCTTCTGCTAGTGCGACCCAGCATGCAGGCTGCTCGTTGTTTAGTAGGTCGCAGAATTTGGCAATACAAAGCGCAAGGTTATCAAAGGCGGTCACTAAGTCAGTACTTTGAATGGTGTTCAGAGTACCGACTTGGTCATCAGTATTTTTCTTTGCGGTGGCAGACGTCGTTAAGTTAGTCATTCACTCGCCGCTTTTATGCGATTTTTGGTTTGCATAAAGTCACTATGAGAAACATACAGCAAATCGGCTATGCGCCTAACCATGTGTTCTTCGTATTTATCCAGTTGCTTATCGCTATACGCGACTTTCCAAAGTGACTCAATAAGGGTCACTTTTTCTTCGTACTGGTAGTTTTTATTGATCACTTCAGTAAATTGAAAAAGATCGGTCGCTGTACGAACCTGCTGCTTAGCGGTGACCAAGAGTTCATTGGCCACCTCGGCGGTTATGAATAACGTCTCAAAAAGAATGCTTTTGATGCTTTCAAATTCTTCTGGTGATAATTCATGATCAGCATTCATTATCTCAACCAGAAGCGCTGCTGCCGCTAATTCAGGTTTGTGGCCTTCGGTTTTTGCTTCTTCTTGTTGGAAGAATGCCAATATTTTATCAATCATTTGCATACCTTGTGACGATTGTTTTGTGACTAAATAACGCAGTGCAACTAGGTGATTAGCTGCGCTGAGAGATCTTTTCGCTAAGCAGGGTTTCTAACGTAACCTGATCCGCTGCAAAGCGACGAATGCCATCGGCTAGCTTATCATGCGCCATTGGGTCGTTACTCATCTGCCAGCGGAACTGCGCTTCGGTTAAAGGTGCTGGAGCTTCTTGTGTTTGCGTCGTGGGAAACAACTTTTGCTTAAGCGGCGTTGTATCGGCCTCTAATTGAGCAAGCAATTCTGGGCTAATGGTTAAACGATCGCAGCCTGCTAATTCCTCAATCTCACCGGTATTACGGAAGCTTGCCCCCATCACAATCGTTTTAAAATTGTGTGTTTTGTAGAAATTGTAGATGTCGGTCACTGAAATGACGCCAGGATCTTCGTTGGCTTCATATTCTGCTTGACCACTATGAGCTTTGTACCAGTCTAGGATTCGTCCCACAAAAGGCGATATAAGGGTAGTACCAGCTTCTGCACAAGCTTGTGCTTGGGCGAAATGGAAGAGTAGAGTCAAATTACAGTGAATTCCTTCACTTTCTAGAATCTTAGCGGCCTGAATACCTTCCCAGGTTGAAGCGATTTTAATTAAAATGCGATCAGTATCGATGCCGGCATCTTGATATAAGCGGATAAGTTTACGAGCTTTTGCTACCGTTGCTTGGGTATCAAATGACAGGCGGGCATCTACTTCTGTTGAGATAACGCCAGGAATGCTGGTTAAAATTTCACAGCCAATATTAACCGCCAGTTTATCGCCGACATTCTCAAGGGTAGTCTGGCTGTTTTTGTCACTGCCTTTTATTTGTAATGCCCAGTCGACCGAATTGTCTATAAGGTGTTGGTAGTTAGGTAATTGAGCGGCTTTCAAAATTAATGATGGATTAGTCGTCGCATCAACAGGTTTAAACTGCTTGATGGCTTCAATGTCGCCTGTATCGGCAACAACTGTGGTCATTGCTTTAAGTGCTTCTAATTTGTTATTCGCTTGAGCTGACATGGTCATTCCTTAGAGTGTATCGGTGGCTATTATTTAAATTATACCGTTAACTAATAATGTCAGCTTCTACCTATTAGACATTAGAGTCAATAGGGCAGTAGACGTTTAATTAATAAAGTACCAAGGAGGAAAAAGAGAGATTTGAAACGATTGAGAATAATAAAATAGATAAAAGAATTAATCGGCCTGAAGGTTCTAGTTGATACAACATGATAGTTTGTTAGCTGTAACGCTAAAAAGTGGCGCAGCCATCCTCCGTGAAGCGAAGCGCCTCCGTGCGCTCCGTGGTAAAGATTTGCTTTGGGACATTATTATTGCGCAAGCCTTAAGCCTGGCTAGCATCAAATGCAGCACGACGCGCCAGTGCTTCTAAGCGATTGGCCTCATTCTCAGCCTCAGTAGGAACTTTGCTTAACGCCGTGCGCAATACTTCAATTCCCGATCCAGGCTTATGTGCATTTTCACTGATATAGCGACGGAACTGACGAGCCCCGGGCTGACCATGAAAGATCCCCAGTATATGGCGAGTAATGTGCGATAAATAGATATCTTTGGACAGCTGCTCTTCAATATACGGCATGAAATCTTCAACGACTTTATGGCGAGAGGGAATCGCTCTGTCATGACCAAAAAATGCATTATCAACCTCTGCCATGATGTAAGGGTTGTGATAAGCCTCTCGGCCAATCATTACGCCATCAACATGCTCGAGCTGTTGCTTCATTTGATCAAACTGATTCAAGCCGCCATTGATTAAGATTTCTAGATTAGGGAAATCTTGCTTAAGCTGATAAACCCAGTCGTATTTTAGTGGCGGAACATCACGGTTTTCTTTCGGTGATAGGCCTTGCAGGATGGCTTTGCGTGCATGAACAATAAATGTCTTGCAGCCTGTTTTCGCTATCGTTTCAATAAAGTTGACCAGTTCAGGGTAAGAGTCCTGGTCATCGATCCCGATGCGGTGCTTTACTGTGACATCAATATCAACCGCATCTTGCATCGCTTTAATGCCGTCAGCAACGAGCTGTGGATGACCCATTAAACAAGCGCCAATCATATTGTTTTGTACGCGATCACTTGGGCAGCCGACATTGAGATTAACTTCGTCGTAGCCCCATTCTTGTGCGTATTTTGCGCATTCAGCAAGTTCTTTGGTATTGCTACCGCCCAGTTGTAGTGCGATTGGGTGTTCTTCTTGCCCATAGCCTAAGAAGCGCTCGCGGTTATTGCCATGGATGATGGCTCCGGTAGTCACCATCTCGGTATATAGCACAGCATCGCGAGTCAGGTGGCGCCAGAATTGACGGCAATGACTATCAGACCATTCCATCATCGGTGCAGTGGTGAATCTACGATTCACGCTATTGCTGGCTTTGCTAGAATCGGCGGGGGCTGTAGCTGTTTTTGTGTTGTCGTTTGCTTGCGTCATTATGTGCTTTATGTGGTATGTTGTGTATATAGGTGTGACAAAAGTGCGCTAAGTTTTTGGTAAATATCCTTGTCACCCCGCAATTTGTCACCCTGTTCAAAATTATGGCATGGAGTATAACATGGCGAGCTTTAGAAAAAGAGAGAGAGCGGATGGCTCGTTCAGTTATACAGCTTATTTGCGCTACAAGCGTAAAGGTAAAATGGTTTATACCGAAAGTGAGACGTTCCCAAAGAAAAAATTGGCTGAGGTTTGGGCAGCTAAGCGTGAGGCGCAGCTGTCCGAGCTGGGTGCGCTGGAACGAGCCATTTCGGGAATGGAATCAAATAGTATGACGGTTGGTGAATTGATCGATCGTTATTTTGCTGAGGTATTCCCCTTGAAGCCCTGGGGACGATCAAAAACAGATACGCTAAAACTGATAAAAAACTCAGAATTTGGTCAGTTAGCTGCGTCAACTGTTAGGGCGTCAGATATTATTACTCATTGCCGTAAGTGGAATGAGCGCAGTTCGTCTTCAACCACCATGCAACACTACATCTATATAAAGGGTGTGTTTGGTGTGGCCACTGAATTGTTGCGTTGTGAGGTTGATTACTCTCAGATTGATATTGCACAACGCACGATGTCTAAGCTGGGCATAATATCGAAGGCAGGTAGTCGTGATCTTCGGCCCACGGTAGAACAAATGACTAAGGTTGTTTCCCTGGCACACAGTCGCCGGTTAAAGTGGGCAGCATCAAACAAGTCACGTAAAGACATTATTCCCATGGATAAGATAATTGTGTTTGCTATGTTTTCTTCTAGAAGGCAGGGCGAGTTCAGCCGTATGCTGCGATCGAATACCGATTATGAACGTAAGCGTGTTCTTATTCCCGACATGAAGCATCCAACTAAAAAAATAGGGAATGATGTGTGGGTGCTGATACCTGATGAAGCCTGGGACGTAATGCTATCAATGCCGGTGAGTGAAGATAAACCCGATCATTGGTTTCCGTATTTTCACAAGACGCTTGGCGAGCGCTTTAGGCAGCTATGGAAAGAATGCGGCAATTACAATCCAGATGGTGATAATGTACGCTTTCATGATCTGCGCCACGAATGTCCATCTTGGTTGTTTGAGCGTGATGGGTTGAATGGTGAGCGCTGGGATGTTGCAAGAGTCGCTGCAGTGACGGGGCACCAGTCTTGGGAGTCATTGAAACGTTATGCGCAAATAGAAAATATAGAGCCTAATAATAAATGGGCTAGCTGGGTGTTTTCTCAAAAGGTAGTCGAGTAAGCTAGCTTTCATTGTATATATTATTGATTGGACCTATTATGCATAGACTAATAAGGAGGCTTGTTTGAGTAAGGTTAGGGATATCCAAAGAAGTGTATGTCATGCACCTCCGCAGTTGTGTTGTTACGGAAATGTTCAGATGTCTATGGCCTTCTTTCAGAATATTGAAAAGCAGGTGTTTATTAATGAGCGATACGTAGAGCTAGATTTTAGTCAAACTGTTCATATTACAGCTGCTGCTGCTTTGTATTTAGTTTCGGTCGTAACAAAATGTCAGAACTGCGCTCCGAAAAATATAATGTATCCCCATATAGTTGTATCATATAAATTTCCTCCTGATGATATAAAATGGAGGCTGTTTGATAGCACTGGAATATTGGAAATTATCAAACCCGGAGGGAAAAAGAAATTAGATCAAGTTTGGGAGGATTTATCTAACCCATTTCAGACTGGAAATGATCCAGCTAAGCAATTTCCTCGAATGCTCGATTGGTATAGAAGTTTAGATATTGGCCCTGTGCCTCAGAAGCTACATAGTGCTGTTCAAGAAGGTTATTTAAATATCAAGCAGCACGCATATGATAAGCATATGACAGTAGATTTTCTTAAGTATCGTTGGTGGCTTTATGCTGTGCATGATAGTACGTTAAATCGAGTTGCATTCCTTTTGCTTGATCGAGGTTTGGGGATTCCTCGGCATGTAAATTTGCCAGAAGGCGCTAAAAGTAATGATGTAGGGAGGATTGCTATTGCGATGCAAAAGGGGTGGTCGTCCACCGGTGAGCCTGGAAGGGGTCGAGGAACTGAGAATATTAGAAAGCCAATTAATTTAAAAGATAATGATGATAGGTTAATGGTGATGAGCGGTATGGGGAAATACAACTATATTAAAGGAAGTGATCCCAGATTAGAGCCGCTACCAGTTAACTTTCAAGGAACACTTATTGAGTGGTCCTTAAGCTTGGATTGATATGATATGAATGATGTGATTTTGATTAAGGTGTCTGATTTTAGTAAATCTCCCTTTGGACGTGTTAAAGAAGATGGCCCGAATAATGGCAGAAGATTTCGCACTGAAACGCTGTGTAAAGCTCTTAAGGTTTCGAATGTGACTGTTGATATGGATTCAGGCTTAGACGAAGGTTATGAGTATGGATCGTCTTTTCTGCATGAAGCTTTTGGTGGTTTAGTTATGCATGAAGGGTTCAAAGCAGCTGATCTTAAAAAAAGGTTAACTGTTGTTTCTAGTCATGAAGATGTGCTGATGGAAGTCTGGGATTACATTAATGATCCTGCGGGATATTAGATAATGAATGTCATTGATTTTAGTGCATTGCAAACAGGAATAAGTGTTCTATTTTCATTTGTGCCGATTGCATTAATGATAATCGGCTGGAAAATACTGTTTAAGAATGCTCAGAGAATAGCTACGAGGTCCGAAACTTTTACAATCGTGAATGATTTAATTAACCAGTTAAACAATGCTAGAGAAGGTTGTATTGATTATTGGTGTTCGGCCCAGCAGGATGATTTTAATGCAGAATTAGAATGGCAAAAATTGAAACCTTATATAACCTCAGTTAGATCTAGTAAGGATTTTTTGTCTGCCAATCGAAACATAAAAATTGGTCATAAAAGTATTGTCCAGTTTAGAAGGGCGCTAAGTTTTAATATGGTGAATCTCTCGGTTGATGATTTTGAGAATGCAAGGAGTGAGAGTATAACCAATATACATAATGCCACGCAGTCATTTAAGGAGGAGCTTTTAACAAAGTTTGAGGCAAACTATCCTGCAAGATTTTGAGGTCTTTAACTCATTCAGAACTTGGTAATAAATTCACATAATAGAGTTGAGTAGAGACTGTGAATTAATTTGTGTATTTGCTTATCATTGACCCAAAAGGGAGATAA
>CAJXUD010000020.1 GCA_913061415.1 uncultured Oleispira sp.
CTACTCATATCCCATCTCTTATCTTTTTATCACAGACTAAAAAAACTACCCAAACCCAGCACCCACACATTCATCCAAAGCCACGCCGTAAACCCATCCATGGGGGCTCTACTGCAGCTCCCTGCTGCAGAAGGGCTTTAGATGAACGCACTGATGCTGTGCCCAGACACCATCGGTTGATTCTAAAAAAGCAAAAGTGAGTAACAAGCCATCCCACCTAACCCCACCCTATAATAATCATTACCATAAAAACAAACCTAAGCGCTTATGTGTCCTTTTAATCCAAAAAATGTGAGTGTCGTGAGCGGATATGTGTATTGTGTGAAATAAATTATGTCAATTAATTAATAGAAAAGCATGAGATAACTCAACGTTTATAGTAGCTCAGGCTGTAATTACTAACTTCATCGTAAAAAACCAGGCTATTCCAAATATAGACATTCTTCATTATTATCTATGCTCAAGTTAATATGAAAATTTATCAGGTACGATTTTCAGCAGAGAGCTGATTATGTACGAAAGGCTAATAATAAAAGGGATCTTTAAGATCTCGGTGGAATACTAGAGCATGACAAAAGCAAACACAGCATTCAGTCCAGTGGCGTCATTAACCAATCCTTTCGATACTGAGAAAGAAGTTGAATTCAGTATTCCAGGTCAGGCTTCTTACGAGCCAGGACTTTATGAGGAAAGTCTTAAACAAGGCTATAAACTGATACAGCGTCCTAAGAAAGCTGCAGGAGTGAATGCAATCACTCGTCAGCACGCTAAAAAGCGAATGACTATTTGGGAGCGTATCTCTGTACTAACCGATGAAAGCCCAACGGTGTTATTTCAAAATTGGGGAAAGAACTTAGACGGCGCTTCATTGGTTACGGCCGTGGTTAAAATTAACGGCCGTGATGTTGCTTTGTATGGCCATGATTTTACCGTGCGTGCGGGTTCTATGGATGCGACGAACGGTAAAAAGTTAGCGCGTCTGTTTGAACTTGCAGGCAAACGTAAGATTCCATTAGTTGGATTGAACGACAGTGCCGGTGCTTATGTACCTGCGGGTGTGGGTGGTCTTGATGGTTATGCTGAAGCGTTTACTGCTTTGCGCAAAATCAGCGGTGTTGTGCCTTCTATTATGTGTATGTTTGGCTTTAACGCTGGTGGTGGTTCTTACTTGCCGCGTCAGGGTAGTTTTATGATTCAGCCAAACGATACTTTCTTTGGTCTAACAGGCCCAGGTGTTGTTAAGTCGGTATTGGGTGAAGATGTAACCCCTGATGAACTAGGCGGACCAAGTGTTCATAGTCAAAGCGGTGTGACCGATTTTGTTGTTAAAGACGAAGTTAGCGCGCTGAAAAAAGTTAAACGTTTGCTTAACTATATTCCTAATAATAATAGTGAATTTGCACCTTACCAAGAAACCTCTGATCCTGTTGATCGTAGAACTTGGGATATCGATATTCTATTAAAGAAAGCTTTCAACAGCCCAAGTGGTTTCAATACTCCACTCGACGTTTCTATCATGATCCAGCAGCTTTGTGATCACGGTGACTTCATGGAAATTCAGCCAGACCGTGCCAGAAATACTATTACAGCCTTAGGTCGCATGGGCGGAAACGTGATTGGTTTTGTTGCGAATAATTCAGCGGTATCTTCTGGCCAGATCGACATTGCTGCAGCCTATAAAAACGCACGCTTTATCCGCTTCTGTAACCTATACAATATTCCAGTGATCTTTATGGAAGATACCACTGGCTTCCTGCCAGGCAAAGATCAAGAAGCACAAGGTATCGTGCAAGCGGGCCGTGCTATGTTGGATGCGATTATTGATTTACGCACGCCGCGTTTCTTATTGATTATCCGAAATGCCTTTGGTGGCGCTTATGCGTCTTACAATAACTATCCGACAGGTGCTGACTTTGTTATTGCGTTGCCTTCTACCCGCGCAGCGGTAATGGGTCCGGCGGGCGTTGAGTTTGTTTATAAAAATGAATTGCGTGCGATTCGCAGTGCAGTAAAAAATAAAGAGCAAACACCCGCCTGGGCGAAAGAACAAGAAGCCTTATTAGCCAAACGCTATGAAGAAGAATTAATGAATCCTAATGAAGCCCTAAGCTTAGGTTCTATTTCTCAAATTGTGATGCCCAGCGATTTACGCAAAGTCTTATGTGAAAATATGAACTTCCATTTGCGTCATTACACTCCAGAGCCATTGAATGCTGTTCAGCGTGAGTTCCATTAATAGAGTTTGGAATTCGATAACTTAATTAGCGCTAAAGCAATCAAATAAAAAGAATTTAAAGCCAACGGCTTAGTAGGAATAGAACATGAGCAACGAACATTATTTAAATAATCCGCTAGTACACAAAGATCGTCGTTTAGTAAATGCAGCAAACGAATGGGCGCAAAGTTTTGAGTGCAACAACATGCGCCCATTAATTATTTGCCGTGGCCCAATTCGTAAAGAAGCGATGGATGTTTTTGAAGAAATGGGTATCAAACATTACGGTATTCTATTATCTGAAAAAGATTCAATTGTTTATCAAAATGCACTGGCCCCAGAATTACGCCAGCTAACCGATCCTAAACGTGTTCACCGCGTACCAGATTATACCGGTGTCGATAAAGAAGAACGTAACGTTCGTATTCAGCAAATCATTAGTATCGCCCGTGAAAATAACTATAACTCTATTTTTACCGGTTATGGCTTCATGGCCGAAGATGAAACTATGGTTGCAGCAATGGAAGAAGCAGGTCTTAATTTCATTGGCCCGTGTTCTAAAACTGTTCACGATGCAGGTCTTAAAGATGAAGCTAAACGTACCGCGTTAAAAGTCGGCGTCAGTGTGACTCCAGGCATCGATAACGCCACTGCGATTACGTTAGTAAAGAAATACCCTGACGAAAAAGCACTATTAGCCTTAGTCAAAAAAGAAGGCTTGGATACTGTTGACGGTGCTTTTAATAAAGAACTTTTTGACAGTGCAGAAACCGCTGTAGAAAAAGCCGATTTTGTATTGGCTGCTGGTTACAAAAAAGGTATTGATCTTTACACCACGGAAGAACTACAAGAAACGATTCGTGAACAAGTCATTGTTATGAGTCGTGGCTATCCTGAAAACCGTATTCGCCTAAAATGCATCGGCGGCGGTGGTGGTAAAGGTCAACGAATTCTTCCTAATCCAACGTCTTTTGAAGGTGAAGCAGAGGAGCAACTTGCTAAAGTTGCTGAGCTAGCACCTTCATTGGTTTTAGAAATCCTTAACGAGGTAAAAGCGACAGGCCAAGGCGACAATAAAAACGTATTGATCGAACTGAACATTGAAACCACTCGTCACCAAGAAATTCAGGTGATTGGTAATGGTCAATGGAGTTTGGCTCTTGGTGGACGTGATTGCTCATTGCAAATGCACGAACAAAAGCTATTAGAAGTTTCAGTGACTACGGAAGAGCTTGAGAGCGCATTAACCGAAGCGGTAAAAGACGGTCGTGATGTTGAAGCTAAAGTATTAACACAAGATCTAAAAACGCTTCATGCGATGGAAAAAGAATCTGAAGTCTTCGGTGAGGCGGTAGGTCTTGATAGCGTCTCGACTTTTGAGTGTATTGTTGATCGTGATAAACACTTCTTTATGGAAATGAATACCCGCATTCAAGTAGAGCATCGCGTTACCGAATTATGCTATGCGTTGAAGTTTGTTAATCCAGAAAATGAGAATGACTTCTTCATTATAGAATCCCTTGTTGAAGCAATGGTGCTATTAGCAGCGCACGGTTCACGTCTGCCTAAGCCAGAACGTATCAAGCGTAATAACGCTTCTGTAGAAGCTCGCCTAAATGCGACTAACCAAGCACTAGCTCCACATGCTGGCGGTATTATTGAGAATTGGTCAGATGCTCGTGAAGGCGAGATTAGAGACGATCAAGGCATTAGCTTGCACAATCCAGATACTGACGTGTTCATGAAATATCATCTAGCCGGTGCTTACGACAGTAATATCGCTTTGCTATTAACCGTGGGTACAGATCGTCTTGATAGTTATCAAAGGCTGTCCGAAGTATTACGCACAACTAAATTGACGGGTAAAGATTTATCCACAAATCTAGAATTCCATTATGGTTTGGTGAATTGGTTCTTGGGCAATAATATTAACGCTCGCCCAACCACACGATTTATTGTTCCTTATTTAACGGCGGTTGGTTTACTTAAGCAAAAAGCGAACAACCTAGATTTAAATTTTGCTTATCAGCAGGTTTGTAATAAAGCCATGGCGGCCGTTAAAAGTGATGATGAAAAATCAGCACTACTTGAAGTATTAACCCGTAAGCATTTGCTATTAACGCGTCCGCTAGAAAGCTTAATGGCAGAACCGCATGTATTAGCGGGTTGGTTGAGCTTGAACCAAAAGCATTTTGAAGTGAATGCTAAAAATGAAATTATCTGGCTTGAAAACCCTGTGAAAGTACTTTCTGAGGCTTATCACTTTTTGAATATGAACTTCAATGAAGATAGCCCAGCTTCCAGTATGATCTGGGATCATGATCACGACGTTCTCACTCAAGCATTAGGCTTTTATACAGAGTTGGAGAAATTATTAGCGACTGATAATTATGCTGAACTTTGCAAGATACTGGCTAAGAAAAAATCGCCTGTTGATACTTTAAATGCACAGCAATGGCTTGCGATTCAGTCTGCACATTTGGGTTATCAAGCGGGCAACGAAATTTTATCGTTATTACCTTTCATTGGTATACAGACTCAGTTCTTTGATTTAAAAGTGAATGAAGACTTAAGTGTTCATATTCCAGAATCGTTATTTGACGAAGTGCTGCAAGTGAAAATGGCTAAAGTGCTGGTACCACCACCAACAGCTAAGAGTGATGAGATTTTAGCGCCTACAGGAGGTATGTTTTACTCTTGCGAAGCACCAGGAATGCCTCCGCTCATTGAAGAGGGCAGTCATTTTGTAGCGGGTCAGCCGTTATACATTATTGAAGTGATGAAAATGTTCAACAAAGTCAACGCACCTTTCTCTGGCACTGTGGATAAGGTATTGGTTGAAGATGATGGCGCTATTATTAGCAAGGGTCAGGTATTGTTTAAGATCACGCCAGATGAAAAAGCCGTTGTTGAAGCACCAGAAGTGATTACTGCGCGAATAGAAGCGCAGACGTCAGAGTTTTTAAACTCGATTAATTTATAAATAGCGACTCTGACCACATTAATAACGACTAATTACGAATTAGTCGTTAAATAGGAAATTGATATCATGATAGTTGGATTGGATCATATAGCCATTGCGGTTCCTGATTTAGAAAAATCGATTAAGCGTTTTATGAAAGATTTTGGCCTGACATTTAACGGCCAAGACGATGTTCCTGCGGCGAAAACCAGCACGGCTTTTTTCCCGTTATCTGAAACCAGCATTGAATTGGTTCATCCGTTAAACGGTGAAGGCCCAATTCAAGGTTACTTAGATAAAAAAGGTGGCGGTTTGCATCATCTATGTTTCCGCAGTGACGATATCGAAGCGGATGTTGCCCGTTTAACTGAGAAGGGTTATCAGTTTTTATCTGAGGCTCCGACGTTGGGTGCACATAATTGTAAGGTGATATTTATTCATCCTAAAAGTTGTGATGGCGTTCTAATTGAACTCAACCAACCTCAAGACGACGCGGGTGAGCACTAATGACTGATAAAAAAGTGTCTGATACCAACGAATCAGAAAAAAAGTACACCTTAGAAGAGTGGCAAGCCCTAGCAACTAAGCAAATGAAAGGCTTAACTCCTGAAGAAATGGAATGGCATACCCCAGAAGGTGTACCGATTAAAGTTCTGTATACGCAAGAAGATGTTAAAGATCTTAAATTTGCCAATACTATGCCGGGTCTTGCACCTTATGTGCGTGGTCCGCAAGCGACTATGTATGCAGGTCGACCTTGGACGATTCGCCAGTATGCGGGTTTCTCGACGGCTGAAGAATCTAATGCCTTTTATCGTAAAAATTTAGCCGCAGGAGCACAAGGTGTATCAGTTGCATTTGATTTAGCGACTCACCGTGGCTATGACTCTGATCATCCTCGTGTGACCGGTGACGTAGGTAAAGCGGGTGTGGCGATTGATTCTGTAGAAGATATGAAAATATTATTCGATGGTATTCCATTGGATAAAGTCTCTGTATCAATGACCATGAACGGTGCCGTTCTTCCTATTTTGGCGAGTTACATCGTTGCGGCAGAAGAGCAGGGTGTGAGCCAGGAAAAATTATCAGGTACGATCCAGAATGATATTCTAAAAGAATTCATGGTACGTAATACTTATATTTATCCACCGTCATCTTCCATGAAAATCATTGGCGATATCATTGCTTATACGTCGGGCAATATGCCGAAATATAACAGTATTTCTATTTCCGGTTATCACATTCAAGAAGCCGGGGCTGATGCAGCATTAGAATTGGCTTATACCTTAAGTGATGGTCGTGAGTATGTACGTACTGCATTAGCAGCAGGATTAGATGTTGATGCGTTTGCACCGCGTTTATCGTTCTTTTGGGGCATTAGCATGAACTTCTATATGGAGATCGCTAAGCTTCGCGCAGGACGTTTATTGTGGAACCGCATCATGGCGGAATTTAATCCAACAAATCCTAAGTCGTCTATGCTACGCACGCACTCGCAAACCTCAGGTTGGTCTCTAACCGAGCAAGACCCTTACAACAATGTTGTGCGAACAACGATTGAAGCCATGGCCGCGGTATTTGGTGGCACACAATCTTTGCATACCAATGCATTGGATGAAGCCGTTGCTTTGCCCACCGAATTTTCGGCGCGTATTGCGCGTAATACACAAATCATTATTCAAGAAGAAACGGGCATTACTCAAGTGGTTGATCCTTGGGGCGGTTCTTACATGATGGAAAGCCTTACTCAGCAAATGGCGGATAAAGCCTGGGCGTTGATTGAAGAAATTGAAGAAAAAGGCGGTATGGCAAAAGCCATTGAAGAAGGCTTACCAAAACTTCGTATTGAAGAATCAGCAGCACGAAAGCAAGCACGAATCGACCGTGGCGAAGATGTGATTGTGGGTGTGAATAAGCATCAACTCAATGAAGAAGCTGATTTAGATATTTTAGAAGTGGACAACGTTGCGGTTCGTGATTCACAAATTGAACGCTTAACGAAGATTAAAGCAAGCCGTGATAGCGCAGCTGTTAAATCGGCATTAGAAGCCATTACTCTGTCTGCAAAAACAGGGGAAGGTAACCTGCTAGACTTAAGCGTGAAAGCCGCACGTTTGCGCGCCACCGTAGGTGAGATTTCAGACGCTATGGAAGAAGAATTCGGACGCTATAAAGCAGAAGCTCGTACTATCTCTGGGGTATACGGCGCTTCGTATGATAACGATGAAGACTGGCAAGCCATCAAAGCGGATATCGAACGCTTTGAGAGCGAACAAGGCCGACGCCCGCGCATGTTGGTATGCAAGATGGGTCAAGACGGACACGATCGTGGTGCGAAAGTCATTGCCACGGCGTTTGCCGATGTCGGTTTTGATATCGACTTATCACCGATGTTCTCCACGCCTGAAGAAGTCGCTAAGCAGGCGGTTGAAAATGATGTTCACGTAATAGGTGTATCGTCATTAGCCGCAGGTCATAAAACATTGATCCCTTCTTTGATCACTGCGTTAAAAGCACAAGGTGCTGACGATATTATCGTTGTTGCCGGTGGCGTGATTCCAAAGCAAGATTACGATTATTTATGGGATGCGGGTGTGAAAGGCATTTTTGGCCCAGGTACTAAAATTCCATTGAGTGCTCGCGCTGTGCTAGATTCGATTCGAGAAGCTCAGTCTTAATAATTCTATATCAGGCCAATCAATGATTGATTTAGAAAAACTAAAAAGCGGTAATCGCCGAGCCTTGGCAAAAGCGATTACCTTGGTAGAAAGTAAACTCGATAAACACAGAGTAGAAGCTCAAGACGTTCTCAATCAACTCTTGCCGGAAACAGGCAGCAGCATTCGTATTGGTATCTCGGGAATTCCTGGGGTGGGTAAATCGACGTTTATCGAAGCGTTTGGTCAGTACTTAATCAGCCTTGGTAAAAAAGTTGCCGTACTGGCCGTAGATCCTAGTTCACCGTTGCGTGGCGGTAGTATTCTTGGGGATAAAACCCGCATGGAAATGCTATCTCGCGAAGAGAATGCCTTTATTCGTCCTTCACCTAGCGAAGGGGCACTCGGGGGTGTTGCACAAAAAACCCGTGAAACCATGTTGTTATGCGAAGCAGCTGGCTATGACGTGATCTTGGTCGAAACGGTGGGTGTTGGGCAATCAGAATATGAAGTCGCGGCCATGGTCGATTTTTTTCTTGTCTTAATGTTGCCGAATGCTGGCGATGAGCTGCAAGGCATTAAGCGGGGCATTATGGAACTGGCTGATGCTTTGGTTATTAACAAAGCCGATGGCGAAAGTTTAAGATTGGCTCAGCAAACCCAAGGGCATTATAAAAATGCTTTTAAACTGATGAAACAGAATAGTTTTTGGACGCCGCAAGTTGAAACCTGTTCGGCAATCAATAACGAGCGTATTGAAGATATCTGGAAAATGATCACGGCTTATCAAAAATCCGCTAACGAAAATATTAATGCAGGTATTAGTTCGTTTATTGAAAAGCGCGCACGTCAGAACAGCGAATGGTTAAAAAAGCTGATCCATGAAATGCTAGAACTTAAGCTAAAACAAAACCCAGAAGTTAAAAGTGCATTACCAAAACTTCAAGATGAGGTTCTCAATAATAAAACCACCCCTTATAATGCCGCTCAACAAATTATTGATTTACTATAAGTAGCCGTATTATGAATACCTCTCTAAATCAGCAGCAGATTAGCGAAAAGCTCAAACAGTTTTTCCTCGACCACCTTCCTATTACGCAGTTTATGGGATTGGAAGTAGAATCGTATGATGGCGATACTCTTATTTTAACCGCGCCGCTTGAACCTAATATTAATGATAAGCAAACCGCTTTTGGTGGCAGTTTGTATAATGCAGCAGTGATGGCCTGCTGGGGAATGGTTTATCTAAAGACCCAAGAAAAAAATATAGACTGCAACCAAGTTGTGGCAGAAGGCAGTATGAAATATATAGCGCCTGTTAGTGGCCGTATCCGTGCTATATGCCATGCCCCTAGCGAAGGAGGATTAGCTGAGTTTTTTGAAAACTTTGATCTGAAAGGCCGAGCTAAAATCACTCTCGAAGCGGCCATTTATAATGATGCATGTGTGATGAAGATAGACCCAGAAACAAAACCTTCGGTTAAGTTTACTGGACTCTATGCCATTTTAAAACGCTAGCTGGTATGCAGTTGAGAGTTATCGATTTGAGAGCTATTAATTGGATCTTCCAGATCCTGCTCATTCTTTTTTTTGCTCTTTTCTAGCTTTTTATTTTCTAAAAGCGCTTTTTCTAGAGCTTCTTGTTCCAGAGCTATCTGTTCTAGAACATGCTCGTCAGGGCGTAAAAATTCCAAAATTAAGCGACCGATGAAGTTTTCATCTGTACTTTGGCGAAGCGACTTAATGGCGTTGCTAAAGGTTGGTTCACCGATATCTTTGGCGCGGCGGGTAAATAAGCGCTCACTGTATTGCGGAGTAAATTCTGGATGACCTTGAAAAGTGACAATATGCTGGCCAATAGTAAAGCCTGCGTGAGGGCAAAAATCATCACTTATAAAATTATGTGCTGTCGCTGGCAGCTTAACGACTTGATCTTTATGGCTGTATATTAAATCTAAGTATTTAGGCAAAGGCTGTGCAAACGGAGAATCGGAAACCGTCAATAGTGAACGTACACCAAGCCCCCAACCTTTATCACTTTGTTCTACTTTGCCACCGAGTGCCTGTGCAATGATTTGATGCCCAAAACACACCCCTAAAACTTTGGCTTGTGCTTTGTCAGCCTCGACAATCCACTTCGAAAGCGGCTCTATCCAAGCATGGTCTTCATACGCTCCCGCCTTTGATCCCGTAATAACATAGGCATCACACTCATCTAAAAATAAAGGCAGTTCGCCTTGCTGAACTTGATAATAGATAAATTCAAGTTTGAGGCCTGTGCACTCTAACTGAGTAAAATATTGTTCAAACATCAAACCGTATGAACCATATTGTTTAATTAGGTCGTCGTACAAAACATCTGTTTCTAATAATCCAATGCGCATATCTAAATTCCTTCTTGCATCTAATCAGCTCTAATTAAGGTTCATACTGATTTTTCTTAATAATTCCATTAAAAGAAAAATGCGGCTAATGACGTGTTTGTGAATCATTAGCAATAAATTGACTCGCATCTTTTTTCTTCAATGGTTCAATAATGTGCTCTAGGCCGTTAATCTTTACCTCTAAAGCCAAAGCAAGCAGCATGCCTAAGCGACCTTCAGGAAAGCCTTTTTTAGCAAACCAGAGCAGGTATTCTTCAGGTACATCAATAATCACTCGACCTTGATATTTGCCAAACGGCATATGCTGGTTGGCCAGTGCTAATAAATCTTCTTTTTCAAACATCGTGATAAACATCTTTTGATAGCTGACTTTCCCATAGTATCACTTGCGAAAATCTTGTGCTTTACCGATACTAGCGCCTTTTTATGAAGGAGCCCATCATGGCCATTGCAAAAGACACAGTTGTTCAATTTCATTACACATTAAAAGATGCCGACGGTACTGTAATTGAAGCCTCTCATGGTAATGAACCAATGGCCTATCTTCACGGACATGGCAATATCATACCTGGGTTGGAAGACGCGATGATCGGCAAAGAAGCGGGGGATGAGTTCACGGCTACCGTTGCACCAGAAAATGCATACGGCCAGCGTGATGAAACTGCCATTCAGCGTATTCCAGCGAAGCACCTACAGGGCGCTAAAAAATGGAAGAAAGGCATGGTTGCTCATGTAGAGACTGATCAAGGGCCACGCCAGGTAACGGTACTTAAAGTCGGTAAGTTTATGGTTGATGTTGATGCCAACCACCCATTTGCGGGTAAAGAGTTAACATTTGAAGTAAAAGTCGAAGAAATGCGTCCAGCAACCGCAGAAGAAATACAGCACGGCCATGCTCACGGCATTGGCGGTCATCAGCACTAGTTCATTTAATAAGAAAATTGGTAATTAGCAGAGCTGGTCTATACTAAAACTAATAAAATAGTATTTAGGGATATTATGGATCAAGCTCTGCAGACCCATACCGCGTTACCGATTCACTCTTTAGAAGATTCACTGCGCTTAGGTCAGAGTCTTCACCTAGAGTTTGAAGGCTTGCCAGCACTCAGTGGCGGTTATCATTTGTGGGGAATTTGCCCCAATCAATCAATCATGGTTTCGGCGCCACAGCTGGAGCTTAGTGATGCGCTCATAGACTTGTCTGTAAAAGCTCGATTATTCATAGAACAACTGGATAGTGCCTGTGCCTTTCGGACTACGGTATCTAATGTTTGCCCACAACCCTCTCCTTATCTGCATATCGCAATGCCAAGCAGCATTGTTTCGGGAGAAATGCGCCGAAATAACCGAGCAAACGTCCGCTTAGCCTGTGTACTAAACTACTCAGATGGCCGAGATAACAGCTCAATCAGTCCTGGATTAAATACAATTAAGGCGAAAATGGTTGATGCTAGTATTTGTGGTTGCCGCATCGATACCACTGCAAATGACCTGAAGGTTGGCGATAATATCACGATGACCTTAGAGATCAGGGTCTTTGGTATTGTTCAGATAATCGATTTAACGGCAATGATTCGATCGCGTACAGAAACAGCAGTAGGATATTCATTAGGTGCCCAATTTCTAGAAATCAAAGATTGCCACCGAATTGCGTTAAGCAGTTATTTATTGAAACACGCTTAAGATGCAGTTTAAGCCGAAAAACGTTGTAGGATGGGCATGCAAAAAAAGCTAAATTCACCACAATCTACAAGTTTGACTCAAATAAGTGACCCGCTCGTAGACTGGGAAGTAGATTTGAATGCCGGCTTAATACACTGTTCCTCAAATCTTATGGATCGGGCTGGTGGTTTATTAAGCGAAAAGACGTTTTCTATTGATTGGCTACTGAAAAGAATACATCCACAAGACCTTGCTCAAGTTTCTGCGCTTACACAAAAATATCTTCAACAACCAGCGCGCCCACAAAGCCTGACGTTTAGAGTTCAAAGCGAAAGTCAGCAGTACCTCAGTATCATATGCCATGGAGCATTAACCCATAAAGGCAGTAAAAAAATACAAGGTGTCGTGATTTTTTTAGAGGAAGATAAGCAGCCTGATCACAGTTTCAATCTATTTTTACGGCTAGAACGCCTTGTAATGACGCTATCGCAAAAATTTCTCACTGTAAAACACTCTCAAATTGATGAAGTACTTAATACGAGTCTCAAACAGCTAAAAGAAAAGCTGGGGGCAAATTTTAGTTGTCTAATGTATTGCGGGAATCAAAATACTAGTACGCCTTTAAATATCTATGGATCTGGCGAAAATGAGGACTTAAAAGGGCATTCGAAGGAAGCGTTAAATAGTCTCGATTTTGGTCATTTAAATAATCTATTTTCGACAGAATCAGCTCTGTTCTTACCCAGTGACGCACTATCGAATGCCCCTTTACAGCAGCAATTGCTGGCTGCAATGAATGCACCTTATGCAATAGTGCTGCCATTACAGGGTGAGCGTTTAGGGTGGGGGTGTTTATTGTTAGGCTTTAAAAACAGTATAGAGAACTGGCGACAAGACGATACAAGTTTGATTCGCAGTATGGCTGATATCTTTTTTGCTACCCTTGATCGAAAAAGTGTAAATGCTGAATTACAAGCAAGACAAGAACAGCTATTAGAGAGCCAAGCGGTCGCTAAAATTGGCAGTTGGTCTTTAGCTAACAGTAGTGAGTTTTTAAAATGCAGTCCTGAAGTATTTAAAATTTTTGAATTAGAAGAATCTGAGGATATTAATTTTGAGTTATTTCTCACCTTCGTCCACCCTGATGACCGGCAGAATGCCGCGGAAGTCATCGGGCAATCGATAGAAGAGCAAGTCCCTTATAGCTTTGTTTATCGAATATACTCGACCTCGGGAGCGTTGAAGTATGTCCAAGGCCGAGGGAAAGCAGTGCTCGATCATAACGGCAAGTTACTCAGACGAATTGGCTCTGTGCTTGATGTAACAGAACACAAGCAAGCCGAGGAAAGAAATAGACTGGCTGCGATCATGTTCGAGTCGACCCAAGAAGGGTCTTTAATCACAGATAAAGACACCAATATTATTGGGGTGAATAAGGCCTTTAGTGCCATTACTGGCTATAGCGAAAAAGATGCTCTGGGCAACAGGCCCACATTATTAAGTTCAGGGCTGCAGTCAAAAGAATTTTACGCGCGGATGAAAAATAGTTTAGACAAAACGGGAAGCTGGGAAGGCGAGATTTGCAATAAACGTAAAAATGGCGATATTTATCCCGAATGGTTATCGATTAAAAATGTATTTGATGAAAACGATGAAATCATCAATAGAATTGCAGTTTTTTCAGATATTAGTCATCTTAAAAATACAGAAAAACAAATTGAACAGCTCTCCCATACCGATCAGCTCACTGGATTGCCGAATCGATTATTATTCCATTCTCGTTTAACGCACTCAATAGAAATAGCGAAACGCAATAAATACCGATTAGCGGTCATGTACATAGATCTAGACCACTTTAAAAATGTTAATGATAGCCTTGGTCATTCTATTGGTGATGATGTCTTACTCATGGTTGCCGAACGCTTACGCAAACGGATTCGTGAGTCAGATACATTGGCCCGCATTGGCGGTGATGAATTTGTATTGTTATTAGAGCAAGTTGACGAAATAGGGCATGTTGCCTCAGTCGCACAATCCATATTAGAGCTTATGGCAGAGCCTTTTGAATTTGTCGATGGTAAAACCATTTTCTTGGGCGTAAGTATTGGCGTTAGTTTTTATCCCACAGATGGAGTCTCGGCTACGGAGCTGATTAGCCATGCCGATGCTGCAGTTACTCAAGTTAAAGATAATGGCCGTAATGGCGTTCATTTTTATACTTTGGAGCTAACTGAAGTTGCTCAAGCAAAAATGAAGCTCGAAAGTGAGTTGCGTCGGGCGCTCGTGAATAAAAGTGAATTACAGCTTTATTATCAGCCACAAGTCGATATGACTGATGGTCGTATTGTGGGCGCTGAAGCATTATTACGCTGGCATCATCCTGTTGATGGAATTATTTCGCCCATGCTGTTCTTACCTGTTGCAGAGCGAAGTGGGCTGATGGCCTCGATCGATTATTGGGTACTAGAAACGGCTTGTCTGCAGCAAGCGAATTGGCGAGCAAGTGATTTATCCCCCTTTATTCTCGCGATAAATATTACTAAATACAGTTTTATGGATGTGAGTTTCTTATCTCGGCTGAATGAAATTATTGAAAGAACGGGTGTGGATCCAAGAACGATCGAGTTAGAAATAACAGAAGGGGCCTTAATAGAACCCAGTCCACTGGTTATTCAAACCATCGCAGAATTAAAGCGGAAGGGATTTACTTTAGCGATTGATGACTTTGGAACGGGGTATTCATCTTTAGCGTATTTGCAGCGCTTTAATGTCGATAAGTTAAAAATTGATCGAAGCTTTGTTAAAGACGTTTTAACCGATACTCAAGGTGAGGCAATCACCAATGCAATTATCTTAATGGCTAAAAGTTTGAAACTGAAAATTCTAGCGGAAGGGGTTGAAAATAATGAGCAATTGGCAATTTTGAAAGCTAAAGGCTGTGAGGTATATCAAGGGTTTTATTTTTCTAAACCTGTGCCAGTAAAAGACTTTGAAGCACTTGTGCGTGGACAGAAACCTTGTCAGTCGTGTTGAAGGCTTCACGTAAAGCTGGCATGTAAAATAGACACGTAAAAGTGACACACAAAAAAGCCCAGTCTAAAGTAAGATTATTTTAGACTGGGCTTCATGCTTTTAGAGGTTGGAGCTTTTAGTAAGCGTCTCTAATAAATAGAGCCTCTAAAAGAGCAGCGTATTCTCGGTATTATTCGTAAGTACACAAATAAGCAGTATCTGTTTTAACTTGAACGCCAAAGCTCACGTTAGCGTCAACGTTGAAGCTTTCACCAGCAGAGAATGTTTTCCATTCATCACTTCCCGGCAACTTAATAATTAAAGCGCCAGCAATCACGGTCATTACTTCTTTCTGACTCGTTCCGAATTCGTATTCACCAGCCGCCATAACACCTACAGTTGATGGAAGTTGTTCGCCTTTAAATGCGATAGATTTTACGTTGCCATCAAAATACTCATTTACATCAAACATAAACATTCCTTACTTGTTACAGAATTATGCCCCTTATAAAGCAATTGCTTATTAAGAAAGCGGTTAAAAATTGGGCGCGAAGTATATCACAGTCTAACTAAGCGCATAATCTGACAAAATTCTACAAATTATGTACATCAAGAAGAAGCCTTTAAACAAAGGGGCTACAGCTCAAAAGTTTCTTATTAAAGAGCAAAGTTTGTGGAAATTATATCGAAAACTGACTAAATGGTAACAAATTGTAGAAAAGAGACGATTTTATTTTAAAAGTGCGTATAATTCGCCTCTCTCAAATCTGCTGGTTTTTTTGGGCTAGGCAAAATTCAACATTCCGTTAGCTATATATTTCAAAATTTATAAGTTACGAACTGATCGTGTAGTGTGATCTGTTGTTGTTCGCGTATTGCTCAGCCCTAATTCCTGCCCTACGTATTATTACAGGATGACGTGATGTCTGACACTCCAAAAACAACAGAAACCGCTACAGAAGTAGCTGAAGAACAAGGTCCAATGTTTAGCGATCTTGGCTTACCCGAAAACTTATTGCGTGTATTGGACGACATGGGCTATAAAAAGCCATCTCCAATTCAAGCACAAGCAATCCCACCTCTATTAGAAGGTAAGGATGTATTAGGTCTAGCACAAACAGGTACTGGTAAAACAGCTGCTTTCGCACTACCTATCTTGGCACGTACAGATGCTGCTAGCCGTACTCCTCAAGTATTGGTTCTTGCACCGACTCGTGAACTTGCGATGCAGGTTGCTAAAGCGTGTGAAGATTATGCTAAATATACTCCAGGCATGAAAGTTGCCGCTGTATACGGTGGTCAAGACTACGGTACACAGATTCGCGCAATCCGTGGTGGCGCTCAATGGATCGTTGGTACGCCTGGTCGTATCATGGATCACTTGAAGAAAGGCTCTTTGTCTTTAACTGATATTAAAGCAGTTATTCTAGACGAAGCTGATGAAATGCTACGTATGGGCTTCATCGACGACGTAGATTGGATCTTGGGTCACGCACCTAAAGAACGTCAGGTTGCTTTGTTCTCTGCAACTATGCCTAAGCAAATCAAGCACATTGCTTCTACGCACCTGAACAACCCAATCGAAATTAAAATCGAATCAAAAACAGCAACTGCTTCTACTATTGAACAGCGTTACTGGTTCGTTGGTGGTGCACATAAAAATGATGCATTGCTACGTATTACTGAAGTTGAAGATTGCGACGCGACGATGGTTTTCGTTCGTACTAAGCAAGCAACAGAAGAAGTTGCTGATTTCATGAAAGCGAATGGCGTGAAATGTGAAGCTCTAAACGGCGACATTCCACAAGCCCAACGCGAGCGTGTTGTCGACAAGCTTAAGAAAGGCACGCTAGACATGATCGTTGCAACAGACGTTGCAGCACGTGGTCTTGATGTTGAGCGTATCTCTCACGTAATTAACTATGATATTCCTTTTGATGCTGAATCTTACGTTCACCGTATTGGCCGTACTGGTCGTGCCGGACGTTCTGGTAAAGCCATCATGTTCGTACGTGGTCGCGAGCGCCGTATGCTTAGCACGATTGAGCGTACTACTCGTCAGCGTATCGAAGAAATGCCTTTACCAACAGCTAAAGACGTAAACGCGGTTCGTCGCGAACGTTTTAAGGCAACCGTTGAAGGTACTATCGGTAATCCTCAAGCGGTCATGTTTAAAGAAATGATCAACGAGCTTGTTACAGATAAAGAATTAGACGTTGTAGAAATTGCTTCTGCATTGGCTCACTTGGCACAAAACGGCATTCCATTATTCTTAAACGAAAATGAACGTGCTCGCCAGCCACAGCGTGAACGTACTGAGCGTGAAGATCGCGGAGATCGTCCACAGCGTGAACGTGCTCCTCGTAAGAGCCCAGGTGACGTAAGCACTAAAGCGATGCCACTTAAAGATAGCCCAGATGTTGATATGGTTCGCTTCCGTATGGAAGTCGGTTACCAAGATGGCGTTAAGCCAGGCAACATCGTTGGCGCAATCGCAAACGAAGCCGATCTTGAAAGCAAGTTCATTGGCCACATCGAAATCTTTGACGATTTCTCTATGGTTGATTTACCAGACGGCATGCCAGAAACGGTTATGTCTAAGCTTAAAGCGACTCGCATTTGTGGTCAGCCTTTGCACCTTCAAGTTGCAGATGGCGCTAAACCAGTAAATCGCAAGCCACCATCAGGTCGTCCTGCTGGCGGTAACCGTCGCCCAGGTAACGGCGATCGTCGTCCAGGCGGCCGCAGCGGTGGTGGTGATCGTCGTCCACGTCGTGATTCTTAATATTAATTAAGAACCATGGCGACAGTTAATCTTTAATTGGATTAGCTGACGATGAAAAGAAAGCCCGCATCTTGAAAGAGATGCGGGCTTTTTTGTGTCTGTGATAAGCTAAGCGCTTCGCGAAAAGTAATTTATTCAACGCAGGCAGAACAAAGTTCCATGAGTGCACTAACCCCAGAACAGTTATCCATTGTCCACCATCAACAAGGTCATGCGCGTGTTATTGCCGTGGCAGGGGCAGGAAAAACAACCACTCTGGTGCACTTTATACAGCAGCGCTTATTAGCCGGCAGTAATCCTAAGCGCATGTTGGTTTTGATGTATAACAAAGCCGCGCAAACTGATTTTCAAATTAAACTACAGCAAGTAGTCAGCCAATCAGAATTTAGAACCCAACTCCCCGATGTAAGAACTTTTCACGCGCTGGGGTTCAAAATTTACCACCGCTTAATCAGCCAAGGCCATCTGCCTGGTATTCAGCAAGATCTTATTAATGCCGGTGAAATGGACGGTATTGTGTGGCGATTATTACAACAAGTTGCCGCCAGCCAAGGGTTAGAAGATACTCGCCAAGACATACTTTCCCAGCGTAAAAAATGGGTAGAGCCCGCCGTCGCTTTTATCGACTTGGTTAAATCCGATTTACTGAGCGCAGGGGATATGTTCGAAGAATCGGAACTGCCGCAGCAATGCCAAATTTTTATCGAAACCTTTGAGCGTTTTGAACAATGGCGCAAAGAACATAACCGCATAACCTTTTCCGACATGCTGTACGACCCATGCATGTTATTCAAACAACGCCCTGATATAGCAGAGCAGTTCTCCGGTCACATGGAATGGATCTTGGTCGATGAATATCAAGACGTAAACGGCATTCAGCAATTCTTATTACAGATTTTACACGGTGCGGGTGGTTATCAGGGTCATGGCCAAGTCATGGTGATTGGCGATGCTGACCAAACCATTTATGAGTTTCGCGGATCAAAACCCGAATACATAACCAAAGAATTTGAAAAAGCGTTTAATACTCAAGATGTACACGGCGAAGTAATAACCACCGCGCATACTAGTTATCAACTGCCGCATACGTTTCGCTATGGTCATAAACTTTCTTTATTAGCCAATCAGGTCATTGGAGAAAACCAAGATCGCGAAGATGTACTGTGTTTATCGCATCCAACCACGCCCAATACTCGCATTCACTTGCAGCATCATGGCGATTACAGCCAGCAAGTATTAACCTTATTAAAAGAGCTGGCTGAAAAGCGCCCATTAGAAGACGTCGCGATTTTAAACAGATTGTGGGGGATCAGTGCGCCAATCGAATTAGCGTTATTGCAAGAAGACATGCCGTACCAATTAGATCATTCGCAAACCGTGCTTGATCGTTTTGAATTGCAGGTCTTTTGGATCCTATTTGAAATAGCCAGTGACAACTTCAAACTGCGTAACCGCCGTGAACGAAAAGCCGCCTGGCTTACGTTATTAACCCAACCGTTCCCGAAAGTGAAACGTGCCTTATTAGAAGACATGGCCGAAAGTATCAGTCAGCACGATGGCGATTTGAGCCAAGCGTTGTGGGATTCTATTCCAAAAGATATTTCCAAGTGGCAGCGCCAGCAGCTAGAAGATCGTGGGCAGGTCATCGAAGCGGCTGAAATGGCCTCTATTGGTAAAAATACAGCTGCTCATGTAGCAAAAAGCAAAAGTGGTTTCGGTGAGCGAGAACTAAAAGCTTGGCAATTGGCCCAGCAATATATTAATGCTACCGACTTTTACGAAGGCATAAAAGATTCGGCATTTTCGGCACAGCAAATCGAAGATCGCAGCGAAACCATTAAAGCGTTTGTGCGATTCTTAAAAACCACCAATAGACCTGCTAATCAGATTTATGCCTATTTAAACGAATTAAAAGAACGCCACAAGAACAAACAAAGTTCTGGCGTTCGCATCACCTCGATTCACAAAGCAAAAGGTTTAGAGTGGCCTGTGGTTATAATTCCTGCACTGTCTGCACGCTATTATCCCTACGAAGCAGAAGGTACTTTTACCACCAAGAGCAGTGAAGAAAGCGAACGCCGTTTATTTTATGTCGCCATGACTCGCGCCAAAGAAGATCTGTATTTAATTGCACCACCGACGTGGAATAGTGCAGACAAAAATAAAAAAACACAGGCCGAGCAACAGCAAACCAAAGACTGGCCAAGTAAGTTTTTGCGCGAAGCCGATTTTGAATTATGCCAGCAAGTGGGTGAATTAATCGAGGTGGGTGAAGTGCTTTCAGAGCCCAAAGAACTCGCTGCGATTCAAGTTAAAAAAAGCCAAAATTTACTGGCCCGTTACAGTGAAAAGATTCAATTCGAAGTACCTGTAAAGCTCATCTTAAAACGAGAAAAACCAGATTCAACGAAAGGCTTTAAAAGTACTGGCTCAGGAATATCGCCTGGGAATAAATACGAATTAGAAGATGACGATGCCGAGTACCAAAAAGGACAATGGCTGGTTCATGGCAAACTTGGCAAAGGCCGAGTTATACGAGATGAAAAGCAATACGTGACGATCTACTTCAGCGCCGATAAAAAAGAACGTAAGCTGGATAAAAAAATCGCGGGGCCTTGGCTATCAGAAGACTAGGTAATTACTGAGTAATAAAAGGGATCGACATATGAAAAGCCTCTCACGCATTCTCTTTATGCTGCTCGCATTTTTACTCGGTGTAGAAATGATTTGGTTTGGCTGTGGGCCTTATCAGCGCCAGCAATTATTAGAAACACTGGGCCGTGATGATCTAGCACGTGACATTCAATTAGATCCTTATTACCCATTACTTTCACAGCTATATCAGTTGAGAGTAGAAGATCATCAGCGTGTATTAAACGACCTTCAGCAAGAGTATTCATTAGACCCTAAGCATGATAGTTCACTTACTGAGCCTCAGAGCAAAGATTCTGAAATGCGGGCTCCCGGCCAGAATGATTCAGCCGAGCTCAATTGGCAAGCTGCTGGCAGTCGCTACGTGGCAAAAATGCTGTGTCATAAACCTAAAACTCAACAGCTCGATAATGTCACCGCACAAAAAATTTATAAATGGGTTGATGCAGAAGGGCGTACGCATTTTGGCGAAAAACTAACGTCAGGCGCAGGCTCTGATGCCGAAACACTTAACGTCGAAGACCTGACCAAGCAATACGCCGCTCTTCAGCAAGAAGTGAAACTGTCTATCGAGTACCCAAATTGGGCAGGGGATCGCTTTATCGAAAGCGAGATAAAGAAACAAGCTAAAATGGTGCATAAAGTATTAAGTCGATATGTACCTAAAGCGAATCAACGTCAGATTAATTTAAAAATTATTTTATTCAAAACGGTTACGGATTTTGAAGATTATCGTGACCAGCAAAAAGAGAACGCACAGTGGGGAGCCTGTTACAGCTCAGTGAGTAATAGCATCTATTTACCGCGCTATCCTAATATTGAGCAAACCATGTTGGTTGCCCGACATGAAATGACCCACGCCATGCTAGCGGGAATGCTAGGGCCTATTCCTGTGTGGATGAATGAAGGGTTAGCCGGATATATGGAAAGTTTCAGCTGGCAAATGAATGTTGCAAAAGTACAGCCAAGGGTGACTGAGTACAGTCAATTAAAGAATGTAAACATGGAGCGCTTAGTTAATACCGAGCATCAAGATTTTAATGGCCGTAATCAGCGATTGAATTATTTGCAGGCCACTGCCAGTCTGTATTTTCTACTGGATCATCAGGCTGGGCGACAATGGCTTAAACGAAGTTTTGCTTTTTATGGACAAAACCCTTGCCGTAAAGCCAGTATTGATCAGCTATTCGGTGCCAATTATCCTGGCGGTATTGATGCCGCTAGTCGCAACTTTCAAACTTGGCTGAGTAAAGGCTCATTCTCAAGCCATCGCTATTAGCTAGGCCATTATGAATTTACTCTGTTAATTCCTCCCTTCTAATCGACTCTTTTAATCCAAGGTGAGTTCTCTTACAATAACAGGCTAGATAATTCACACATACCAGAGATTCGTCATATGACTATCGCAGCAAACAAAGTAGCAAGTATTCAATACACCGTATTGGATGAAGAAGGCCAAATCATCGATAGTTCTGAAGGCGGCGAGCCATTAGTATTTTTGGTAGGCGCACAAAACGTTATCCAAGGTCTTGAAGAAGCATTAATCGGTAAAGCCGTTGGCGATCAGGTTAAAACCACTGTTGAGCCAGCTAAAGCTTACGGCGAATACAACCCAGAAGGCGTTCAAGAAGTGCCAATGGAAGCTTTCGAAGGCGTAGAGACTGTTGAACCAGGTATGGCATTCACTGCTGAAACTGAACAAGGTCCAATGAACTTGATCGTGACCGCGGTTGAAGACAACATGGTTACAGTTGATGGCAACCACCCTCTAGCGGGTAAAGCATTAACGTTTGACGTAACGGTTGAAGCAGTCCGTGATGCAACTGATGAAGAAATGGCTCATGGCCACGTACATGGCGAAGGCGGTCACCAGCACTAGGTCGCTGTTATTATTTCTTAGTAATAAAGTGCCTTAAGCTAGACAGTTTAACGCAATGAAGAAGCCGCTCAGTATCGTCAGGTTGATGACACTGAACGGCTTTTTTTTGCTTGGAGTATATCCAGCAGCCATGGCAGGTATTCGTATAGGCATTAGTTAATTAGCGCAATAGAGAGGTATTTGTCTCATTAATCATCTAACAACATGACTAAACTGACAACTGTGTCAGGTTTCTAGTATTTAGCAGGTATTTCTCTTTATAGTAAGCGTATTGTTTACTCTTTAATCACCAAGGCCATTGTGCAATGATTAATCAGTCTATTTTACGTTCGCTTGAGTAATAACGTGCAAGAATTCTTAGATTTAAGATCTTTATCCATTAATAATATCGTTATGAATGCATCATTTGGTGCCTGCTTACTGATTTATTCAATGTATAACTCTCAATTTAGAGGAATACGGCAGACTGCCTATGCCTTTTTTATGAGCGGTATTGCCTTTCTACTAATTGGATTGCGCAATTATATTCCCGACTTTTTATCTATCGTACTGCCCAATACCTTACTGACTTTTAGCATGGCTACGATTCATCTTGGCTTTATCTATTTCTACCAGCTCGACACACGTTTAATGAGACCGTTTCATGGTGTGATGCTGCTAGCGATGGCTAGCTCAGCCGCATATTTTACCTATGTGAATGAAAGTGTGAATGCACGAATCATCGCCATTAGCTTTATTATTGGCTTTCAATGTTTATACATTATGCGCACGTTATTAACGGCTCATAACAAAGCGAACTTTACGATTGCCATTTCCTATTTGGCTTTTGCAACCTTCTTTATCATGCGAGGGGTTTTAACCTTCACTCAAGACAGTATTGATGATTTTATGACTTCGGGCTTGATGCACGCTATATCGATTATTGTGTATGAGTTACTCGTTGCGGTGACCAGTTTTGGTGTGGTTTGGATTGTGAGTTATAAGGTTCAGCGGGTATTAATAGAGCAAGCCTCCCACGATCCGCTTACTAAGGTTTTGAACCGTAGGGCGTTAGAAAATATTATTAATGTTGAGCATTCGCGTTCTTTGCGAAGCAATGTGCCAATGTCGGTAATCATGCTCGATATCGATCACTTTAAACGTATTAACGATGTATTTGGACATGGTCGAGGTGATGAAGTACTGGTTGAAGTCGCCAGTGTATTGACCCAAAATACCCGAAAATATGACAGCATCGCTCGCTTTGGTGGCGAAGAATTTATCATTCTGCTACCTGATACAGCGCTTGATAAGGCTCAGGTCATCGCAGAAAATTTACGTATAAAAATTGCTGAAAGTGATTTTAATTTCAATCCAGAAGACGGTATTCAAATAACCGCAAGTTTTGGCGCAACAGAATGCAATTTACAGAGGGATGGCTGGCTTAAAATACTAGAACGAGCCGATCATGGTCTCTATCAGGCCAAAGCCGCAGGGCGTAATCGGGTGGTTGTATGCTCTGCAAATAATCAAGATGCAGAACGCCTCATCACGGGTTAAAATGCTCGCCTACTTCGATTTACCAAGTGATCCTCAGTGAATAAACCTGCTTCCTCGCTACACCCAAGAAACCCACATCAAGGTCGTTACGATTTGAATGCCCTTGTTGAGGTTTGTCCTGAATTAAAATCACACCTTAAATTAAATCCAAAAGGTGAGCAAACGGTCGATTTTGCTAATGAAAACGCCGTACGATTATTAAATCAAGCGTTACTCGCTCATCACTACCAAGTTGCGCATTGGAATATTCCAGAAGGTTACCTTTGCCCCCCTATCCCTGGGCGCGCCGACTACATTCATCACGCTGCTGACCTGTTACAAGGAAAGAAGAATAATGCAAAGGTGCTCGATATAGGTACGGGCGCTAACTGTATTTACCCGATTATTGGTAGCCGAAGCTACGGCTGGAAGTTTGTGGGTACTGATATTGATCCGGTATCGGTAGCAACGGCAAAGCTAATCGTAGACTCTAACGCGACGTTAAAAAATAAGATCAAATTGGTTCAGCAAAAAGATAAGCAGTCGATTTTTTCAGGAGTGATTGGGCCGCATGATCTATTTGATTTAACACTTTGTAACCCTCCATTTCATGCCTCTTTAGCGGAAGCAAACGCCGGGACAGAGCGTAAGCAGAAAAACCTAAGTAAACATCAAGAGAAGCACAAAGCGAAAAATAATGATCAAGCCCTGAAGCTGGATCAAGCTAAAGGCCGCAATTTTGGCGGCCAAAAATCGGAGCTTTGGTGTGAGGGTGGCGAGATAGCCTTTTTAAAGCGCATGATCAGCGAAAGTAAAAACTTTTCAGGGCAGGTTTTGTGGTTTACCAGCCTAGTATCTAAAAGCGATAATATAAAGCCACTTAAAAAATTGCTTAGCCAAATAGGTGCAAAGCAAGTTAAGGTGATTAACATGAGCCAAGGGCAGAAAGTGAGCCGCTTGATTGCATGGAGCTTTTTAGCTAATGAGCAACTAGCCGAATGGAATAAACAGCGGTTGAATTCTTAATCGCCGACATTCTAACCGTTGAAGTATGTATAGCGGCTCTAAGGAATAACAATAATTAAGGAAACACACATGAGTCGCATACTGTATCAATTTCCAATCTCACATTACTGTGAAAAAGTTCGTTGGGCGATGGATCATAAAGGCCTTGAATATAAGCTTAAAAACTTATTACCAGGACTGCATCTTAAAACAACCCGAAAAATGGCTAAGAAAAGCTCAGTACCCATTTTAGTCGATACTAATAAACAGGGGCTACCTGAGCAAATACAAAACTCGCACATCATTCTTAATTATTTGGATGAAACCTATCCAGAAAAATCATTAACCCCAAAAGACGCTGAGTTGTTAGAGCAGGCATTGGCGTGGGAAAAATATTGTGATGTCGAAATTGGCGTGCATGTACGTCGTTACTGCTATCACTACTTATTATCCGAACCTAAAGTCGTAATTCCTTTATTAGCGCATGGTGGGCCATGGTGGGGAGGACTTTTCTTGAAGTTATCCTTCTCTAAGGTTGAACCTATTATGCGTAAAACCATGGCGATTAATGAGGAAGGCGCTAACAAGTCGGAAGGACATATCCAGCAAGCGATTGATAAACTGTATGAGGCTTATCAAAAGAGCGAGTTTTTAGTGGGTAATGAATTTAGCCGTGCAGATTTAACCGCTGCTTCTTTATTGGCGCCGTTAATTATGCCCACAGGCTATGGTTTAGATTGGCCTGAAAAAATACCTGAGGCCTTGCAAGTTTTTGTGGATAAAAACGAAGTGAAGCTGGCAAGAATTCGCCAGCTTTATCAGGACCATCGTTAATCTCAATTTATGTATGAAGTTAAGCTGGCGAACCTCTATTTGATTTTGCGTCAGCAGAAGAACGCTGTGGCGTGGAGGGTATTGCATTAGAAAAAACCAATGTTTTATTCCATATCCCCACCGCTGTTAATCACACTTAACAGCCCTGGACGACTGATTTGTGAATACAGCTTGGCTAACTTATCGAGTGGGTAGCGGAAGTCACTGTGAATCCAACGTTGTAAGACCATCCACGAAGCTCCGGCTAAATAATCTACGGTAAAGCCTAATGCTTCAGGGTCGTTGATTGGCATAGCGTGATTACGCATGTAAAGCCCCATGACTCGGGTAATATAATTACGAAAACTTTTGATCACCAAATGTTCAACATCGGCCGCAATAATTAATTTAGAAAAGTCAGAGTGCTGCTGCCACTGATTAAATAAATGCCAAGCAATGATGTCACCTGGGTCAGGTGAAGCAATAATATAGCCTTCTATTTCCTCATAAAAACGATCAAAAACATTATCAATATAATCAACTAATACTTCATCTTTTGATTTGTAATGGAGGTAAAATGTTTGACGTGCAATTTGGGCTGTTTGAGTAATATCCTGAATTTTAATTTTTTTGTAAGGAGTCTCACCAGTAAGGTCCACTAGAGATTTAATAATTAACGATTTTGTACGAATAACCCTAGGATCTTCATGTTTTAACGACATAAAATAAGTTCTGTAAATTAGTGGGCAGAGGTTTCGATAGTCACTTGAGGCTACTGCTCTAACGATTTTAAATCAACTCAATTACGTTAAATAGAATAACAACCAGAGTTATAGTTAAAGAAACTGACAAAGAGACAATTAAAGCAGCCATTTCATGAGCATTCATCGCACCAAAATATAAACTCTTTCAGTAAAAAAGCTTTGGAATAGAGTACATGAACAATAATATAATTACGCTGCTCATAATTATCAGTGCAACCATCTCATCGTAACCGTAAAAATAATCGAGACGATATGACCCCCGCAATTGACCTAGTCAAAAAGAAAAAGATTATTCATACCCTTCATCAGTATCAGCATGAACCTGATAGATTGAGTAACGGAGAATCCTATGGTCAAGAGGCGGCCAGTAAATTAGGCATAAACGCAGAACAAGTTTTTAAAACCCTTGTCGTAATACTGGATAATAAAGAGCTGGTGGTCGCGGTGATTCCGGTGGCAAGCATGCTCAGCATGAAACATATCGCCAAGGCTGCAAAGGCTAAAAAAGCGCAGATGGCTGAGAAGCACTCAGTAGAGCGTTCGACAGGTTATGTATTAGGCGGAGTGAGTCCGTTAGGGCAAAAAAAGCGCTTAAGAACATTTATTGATAGCAGTGCTGAAGACTTTGAAACCATTTTTATTAGCGCAGGAAAGCGAGGTTTAGAAATTGAGCTAAACCCCGCAAACCTGACCCAATTGTTAAATGCCGATACGGCCAAGCTGACGGTATAGTGCTTAATCAATAGCGATAACAGTCGCTTATTAGCAGTGGCTTAGCCTTCGCTATTTAGTTCGGTTAACAAATCATGAATTTCAGCTTTTAGTTCTTTATCTTCAATTTCAAGACAAGCGGCTTTTGCTTTCTCTAAGCTCGCAATTGCACCGGCTTTATCTCCAAGCTCTAGCTTTATCGTCGCCATTGAAAAACCAATAGACGAGCAAAAATCAATCGAGCTAATCGCTTCTGCTTTTAATAATGCCTTTTCATACAAGGTCACCGCTAGCTCAAGCTCGCCGGTAAAGTCTGCTAATGTTTCCCACTGAACAGGGTGATCTTTTTCAGTCCCTTCATGCTCTTCGCAAATACTCTGCAATTGCGCATAATCATTATCAAAGCTTTCTTGATCTTCGCGATCAACAGCTTTCATCAAGCTTCCTGCCAATGTATGTACTTTCTTATAAATCTTAGTATTCATGACCATGAGCTGACCTTCATTTATCTAGGCATTTAATTAGGGGTGATTATAGCCTTTATAGAGCGTTGGTTATATGCTGAAAGCTAAGTGCTTGTTGTGTTAAATGTTATATATAGTCATAAAAATGTCATGAAAAGTTGTGGTTATTTTTATACACTTATATTTCCACTGTAAACATTGCAGTATGAGCCATCCAATCGCGTTAAATGAGGTGTCTGATGACACGTTTAATAGATATTACGACACAAGGTAGTATTGCTGTATTAACCATGAATACAGCTGAGAACCGTCACAACCCAGAATTCCTGTCTGAATTTAATCAACACCTAGATCAGATTGAAGCAGATCAAAGCATTAAATCGATTATCTTAACCTCAGTCAGTGAGAAAAACTGGTCTTTAGGAATTGACCTTGCGTGGATGTCTCAGCCAACGAATACCCCAGAGATTATCTCGGGTTTTATGACTGACCTAGCTGGATTGTTAAAGCGCTTAGTCACTTTTCCAATGCCAATCATTGCGGCCTTAAATGGCCACACTTATGGAAACGGCTCGGTATTAGCATGTGCGTGTGATTTCCGTTTTATGAAATCAGACAAAGGTTTTTTCTGCTTTCCTGAAGTAGACGTATTAGTGCCGTTTGTACCGTCAATGTTCCCATTGATTAACAAAGCCATTCCACAAACGTTCTTTAACCGTTTGGCAATGACGGGTCAGCGTGTGGGTGCGCAAGAGTTATTGGATAAGCAAGTGGTAGAAGCCATCTTTGCTAATGAAGAAGAACTGCAAGCAGGTGTTGTTGAGTTTGCCAAAACGTTTAATAAAAACCGCTGGATTTATGGCCAAAATAAAACTCAAATGAATAAGCAAATTCTAGTAACAATGAAAGAGGAAGATCCTGCTTTCATTGAAAGCGTTAGTAAAATTCTGTGGAAGAACTTACAGAAAAAATAAGCAAAAGAATACGCTTGCTGAAACTGTACAAAAAGCAGAAGCCTTGTTACTTATTACCTTCTCAGAATTGAAGGTAAAAAGTTAACGACGCTTCTGCTTTTTTATACGCATGATGCAGTTATTAAGAATTAAGAAAATGATGATAACGCTTCGTTAATTTCTTTAAACGTAGCCGATCACGAATTAACGAAAATAACGGCGAAGAGTTGAGCTTCGGCTCACGACCTTTTCCCATGCGTTGTAGCTGGCGTTTAATTACCGCCATCGTGGCGATAGAGCTTAGAGTTTTATCTTTCCACCGCACGCTAGGGTCATGCGCGTTTATCTTTGAATTTTCTTTCCAATCATTCGGCAGTGAAGGGTTCATTGCCAGCGCTGTGCCCATGCCCACAATATCAATACCATTGGCTAGTACATCTTCGGCGATTGCTAAACGTCTTACACCGCCCGTTGTCATAATCGGCATAGTAGCGACTTGGGCAATCTCTTTAGCGAATTCTAAAAAGTACGCCTCACGCTGCAAAGAGCGCCCATATTTTGCCGTTTTTTCAGCCGCATTACCTTGCATCGCAGGGCTTTCATAACTGCCACCGGAAAGTTCTACCAAATCAACCTCTAGCGCATTCAATGCCAGAATCACCGTTTTAGCATCATCGGCATCAAAACCACCGCGCTGAAAATCGGCTGAGTTTATTTTTACTGCCACCGCAAATTTAGCAGAAACCTTAGCGCGAATAGCCTCAATAATTGCTATCAATAAACGCATACGGTTTTCAATGGAACCGCCAAACTCATCATCACGCTTATTCGTTAGCGGCGATAAAAATTGAGAGATTAAATAACCATGCGCCCCATGAACTTGAATACCATCAAAGCCTGCTTGCTCGGCTTTTAATGCAGTATCGACAAAGCGTTGAATCAGTTGCCGAATGTCTTTATGAGTCATGGCTTTAGGCTTGCCAAACAAATGAGAATGTTTGCCCAAATCGATAGCAACATCAGAGGGCGATAAAACATCGCCGCCCATTGCCGCATAGACTTGGCGGCCAGGATGATTGATCTGCATCCATACCTGAGTATCGTTCTTTTTAGCGGCTTTGGCCCACGCTTCAAAAGGGGCTAGCTTTGAATCTTTCTCTAACACAATACCACCTGGCCCCGTCATAGCGCGGCCATCAACCATTACGTTGCCGGTGATTAATAAGCCGGTTCCACCTTCTGCCCAGCGTTGATACAAGCGCAGCATGTCTGGGCCTGGTATCTGACCTTCATCCGACATGTTTTCTTCCATTGCGGCTTTGGCTAATCGATTGGGAAGTATTGCGCCACAGGGCAATGTGAAAGAGGTAAAAACCGATGATGACATGTGAGGTCGCCTTAAAATCGTAATGAGTTCAGTTAGAGCTTCAGCTATAGACTTATAGTTTAAATGACTATAGCCTTATAGTCGAAAGAAAGAGATTAAATTAATCGTTTAAGTAGAAATAAGAAAGCGAGAGTTAAAGCAGCAATGGCAATGAGTTCCCCCGCAGAATCTAAGCGTGAGTTGGCGAAAGCAAAAACTCGACGTGCTTTATTAAAAAGTGCACTGCATTTGTATAGCGCAGAAGGCGTGCAGGGTATGAGCATGAATAAAGTTGCCAAAGGGGCAGGAATAGCTCAACCCAGTTTTTACAACCATTTCGCCAGCCTAGATGCATTGCAAAATGAATTGAGCCAGCAGCTGAAAGAAAATTACTTCTCTCCCATGCGTATGGCGTGGGTATCTATGCTGAAAGATTATGACAGCTTAAATAAACAAGAATTTAATCAGCGCTGCCAGCAATGCTTAACCATGATCTTTGATTCGGCTTTTCAAAATATAGGCTTGTTCCAACACTTGATGGAAGATCGCCCACGTATTTCTCTGGTGGGGTTCGAACAAACCGCTAACGGCATGAGCAGCTTGATTACCGACATACAAGAAGAGTGGAGTGACATCTTTATACAAGGCATGGAGCTATCTGGGCGCACATTTGAACTCAGCAATTTAAATTTGTGCATTGATATGGCGACGGCACAAGTGCATGAATTAATTTTAGGTTGTCATCAGCAGCGCTATTCAAACGATCAAGCAATCTCTATGTTATGCAACAGCTTTAATGGCTTGTTTATGAACTTATTTAATAACACCTAGCTTGATAGAAAAGCGCTTGATAGCAAACGCTGGATAGTAAAAAGCAAAAATAAAAGTTTTAACCAAGATTAAAAAAATTATAAATAAATACAAAAAAATAATAACGAATAATAACGAATAATAAAGAGCAGAGAGAAAAACCATGGCTGATGAAAAACTGCATTTCGGAACCTGCACCTTGTGCGAAGCAATGTGCGGCATAGAAGTAAAGCACGACGGTAAAAAAGTACTGTCGATTAAAGGCGATAAAAACGATCCTTTCTCCAAAGGCTACATCTGCCCAAAAGCCACCGCGCTGCAAGACTTATACGAAGACCCAGACCGCCTGCGCCAGCCGGTTGAAAGAACGGTAGATGGCTGGAAAGAGATCAGTTGGCCTGAAGCCTTCGACAAAGTCGCTGCGGGTATTCAGAAGCTGCAAAAGAAATACGGCAATAATTCTTTAGGTATTTATTTAGGCAACCCCAATGTGCATAACATGGGCAGCATGTTAACCACCAAGCACCTATTAACCAGTTTGAAATCTCGTAGCCGTTTTTCTGCGACCTCCATTGATCAGCTGCCGCATCATGTTGTTTGTATGCATCTATTTGGTCACATGCTGCGTATTCCCGTGCCAGATGTGAACCGCACTCAGCACATGCTAATTATTGGTGGTAATCCGTTAGCGTCTAACGGCAGCATTATGACCGCGCCGAACATGCGCCAGAAAATTAAAGACATTAAAGCCCGCAACGGTAAAGTCGTAGTGATTGATCCTCGCCGCACCGAAACCGCTGAACTGTCGAGCGAACATCATTTCATTCGCCCTGCGACAGACGTTTTATTATTGCTCGCCATGCTGAATGAAATTTATCAACAAGGCTTTGCCAATACTCCATCAAGCACCTCTACAAGCACCTCTACAAGTACCTCTAATCGAGCCGCAGCACTTGCTCCAGAAATCGACCGTATTGCAACCTTCGCCCAAGACTACAGCGCAGAATCAGTTGCCAGTATTACCGGTATTTCCGCCGCTGAAATAAAACGTCTGGTGAAAGAATACTGCGAAGCAGACAGCGCCGTTATGTACGGACGCATGGGTGTATCGGTGCAAGAGTTTGGTTTATTAAGCCAATACTTAATCATGGTAATGAATATCGTGACGGGTCGCTTGGATGAAGTCGGTGGGCTCATGTTCCCGAATCCTGCGGTCGATTTGGTCAACAATACTGGCCCAGGTTATTTAGGCAAGCGTTTCACACGTGTTAGTAAATTACCCGATTTTAATGGTGATTATCCCGTCGCTGCTATGGCTGATGAAATGTTGGTTGCAGGAGACGGCCAATTAAAAGGCTTTATCAATGTCGCTGGCAACCCAGTTTTGAGCACGCCAAATGGTGAGAAATTAGATAAAGCGTTAGAGCAATTAGAGTTCATGGTATCCGTCGATCCGATGATCAATGAAACCAGCCGTCACGCGAATATTATTTTACCGCCGGTATCACCGCTAGAGCGTGATCATTACGATTTAACCTTTAACGGTTTTGCGGTTCATAACACCGCTAAATATTCACCTGCACTATTTGCCAAAAAAGCGAATGAAAAACACGATTGGGAAATCACTCTAGAGCTGGCTAAGCGTTTAAATAAAAATGCACCCATGGCGACCAAAATCGAGCGTTGGTTAACGAAGGTATTAGGGCCAAAATTCCTATTAGGGCAGGGGCTTAAACGCGGACCTTATCCACAGGTTAATTTAAAAACGCTTAAGCAAAACCCTCATGGGATCGACCTTGGGCCTTTGCAAAACATGCTGCCACAAGGCTTAAAGCATAAAGATAAAAAAATTCATCTAAATGTCGATTTTTATCAGGCTGATCTAGAACGGGTAAAAGAGATGATGCAGCAATACAACGACAGCCAGATTCTATTAATTGGTCGTCGTCATGTACGTAGCAATAATTCATGGATGCACAATAGTCAGCGTTTAGTGAAGGGGAAATCTCGCTGCACCTTAATGCTACACCCTGAAACCGCCAAACAGCAGGGTATTGAGAATGGCCAGTCAGTGAACGTGACATCAAGAGTTGGCAACGTAAATATCGAAGCCGAGATCACAGATGAACTGATGCCTGGTGTAGTGAGCATTCCGCATGGTTGGGGTCATGGTCGCAAGGGGATTGAGCAGAAAATTGCACAAGCCAATGCCGGAGTCAGCGTAAACGATTTAACCGACGATACCTTGATTGATAAATTATGTGGCAATGCCGCGGTGAATGGCGTGCCTGTTACGCTTGAGGCCTTGCATTAGAAGCTGTTGCATTAGGTGTCGTGAGCTAACAATAAGAAGTTTCTATTCTATAAGTATAAGGCGCTACCTTTCTTTACTGAAAGGCAGCGCCTTTTTTTACACCCGCACTCTGCTTAAGATCCGCTTGCTGTTATACTGATGGCATAATTCTGTACTATTTCTGTACTAACCCCTTTTTTAGCCCTTATTACCCCTATACCGAGACTCTTTCTATGTCATTTTCCAAGCTTGGCTTAAGCGACCCTATTATTAAAGCGGTCAAAGACTTGGGTTATACCAAGCCAACGCCTATTCAGAGAGAGGCAATTCCTGCAGTTCTACTGGGTAAAAACATCCTAGGAACGTCTCAAACAGGTACGGGTAAAACGGCCAGCTTCGTATTACCGCTATTAGAAAAACTGTCTAAAGTAACCAAAAGAGGCAAGGCGCAGACTGTACGCGGCAAGCGTATCCGTGCTTTGATTCTAACGCCAACACGCGAACTCGCGGTGCAGATTGAAGAGAGTGTGGCGCAGTACAGCAAATATCTTGATCTAACCTCTATGGCGCTTTATGGCGGCGTGGATATGGAAGAGCAAAAAGAACGCTTAATCGACGGTGTTGATATTTTAGTCGCAACACCAGGTCGTCTATTAGATCTATTGCATCAACGTGCGTTGTATTTTGATGAAATCGAAATGCTGGTTTTAGATGAAGCTGACCGCATGTTAGATATGGGCTTTATTGACGACATCAGTAAAATTATTGAACGTCTACCGTTTGATCGTCAAAACCTATTATTCTCAGCCACCATCAACGAAGATGTTCGTAAGTTAGCCGATAGCTTCTCTGGCGATGGCTATGCAGGTGTTGGCTTTGAAAACAACGGTCTTGGAAACAAAGAATTTTATGACGATTTAGAAGACATTGTTATTTCACCTTCGTCGACAACAGCCGATACGATCAGTCAGTGGTTGGTAGCGATCGATAAAGATACTAAGTCAGCCTTGCTGAGCCATTTGATTGTTGAAGAGAAATGGGATCAAGCACTGATCTTCATCGAGAAAAAACACGGCGCCGCAAAATTGGTTAGTCAGTTAGAAAAGCGTGGCATTAAAGCCGATTGTATTCATGGTGATAGAAGCCAAGCAATGCGTGAAAAAACTTTGGCCGCGTTCAAGTCAGGCGAACTAAAATACTTAGTCGCAACCGGTATTGCCGCACGTGGTATCGATATTGGTTCTTTAACTCGCGTAGTGAACTACGACTTGCCGTTTAAACCAGAAGAATACATTCACCGCGTGGGTCGTACAGGCCGTGCAGGCGCAGCAGGTGAAGCAATTTCTTTTGTTGCTGCAGGAGACTTTAAAAACCTTTGCGCCATCGAAAGTCGTTTAGGGCACCTGATTGGCCGTAAAGAAATAGAAGGCTTTGTTGTGCGTAAAGAAGTACCGGTATCGATTCTAAACTATGTGCCTAAGCATCTAAGAGCGGGACACACGGGGTCTGATAACAGTAATCCATACTATGGAAAGGGCGCTGGAAAAAGCACCACTAAGAAAAAAATGGAAGGAGCAGGCAAGGCCGAAAAAGGCAGAAAAGCAGACGCTAAAAAAGTCGAACGCTCTAACAGCCAAAAGACGAATGCTTGGGATCGTAAGTAACGCCTATCCTTTGAATTAAAAACAGTGGCGTTAAGCATGCGCCACTGTTTTACCCCCTAGTTAAAACCTACTGATCGATAAGCTTGTTACGAGAGCTTGTGCCAATTCCTTTTCGAATGACCTTCCCCGTAGTTTTAGTCACGATGTTGATACTGCCATAAACCACATCAGAAATGAGATCGTGGGTCCCCCGAACGACTAACGTGGTATGACGGGTAATCGGAATAGCTTCAAGAATACCAAATGGAATAGCGGCAATACCTTTGTGAATGGTTCGCACGGTAGACGTCGTCAGGTCGATGGTATCTTCAAGTTTTTCTTGTGCTTCGAGTAGCTGCCACTGTTGTTTGATCAATAACGCACGTTCTTGCTGCGCGCAACGAACATGCAATAAATCACTTTTGCACTGTTGGCTTAAACTATATTCTTGCCAAACGACTGCAAGGGTAGCTGCGCTGATAAAAAGCGAAGCCATAGAAAGGATGAGTAATAAACCAGAACTAAGTAACATGGATTTTTACTTCCGCATTAACACCAAAAGACGGTAGCTGATCGGCAATAATGTCACGAGCTTCTTTGTACACTAATTTATTAATAGTGTCGGGAGCTAGGCCCACGAAAGGTTTCGCTAATGCCGTTTTGGCGATGGCAAGTTCAGTAGGGTTTAGTATCTCGACCGTAATGATTCGTTTATTCTGTTCCATTAGCAGCTTGCTTAGTTTGGCAGGAATAACCGAGTTGCTGGTGGCCAATGCGGCGCTTTCTAATAGCAAATTTTGGGTTTGTTGACGACTGCGTTGCCAAAGCAATAGCAGTGCGACACTGATGGCCATGTTGGCTAGTACGAAGAGTGTGATGGCGATATTCATGAGTAACCTGTGCGACGGAGCTTAAAAATCGATATACCAAGGTATCATAATGTGAGTGTTGAGAATACTGAGTCATTTTAGACAGGCTTGATGCTTAAAAACATAAATTTATATCGGGTGCTTTGATGCTTTAAACTCTGTAACAAAGAGACTGCTAAGTGCCTATCAATAGATAAAGAAACACTTCCATGAAAAAAACAGACAAAGCATTAGAAAATACCCTTGTAAAAGTCCTGACTCAGGTATGTGAAGAGTCACTAAAATCCATTGAAGGCTTTAAGTGGCTAACCCATTTAGTGGACTACAAAGACTTTCCACGCTCTCTCACGGTAATCTGTATTTTTGAAACCCAAGATCAGATCACGGCGCTATTACATTCGCCGCAACATGAAAACTTAATAAATAACATTATTGATCGATTAAACGGTGCGGGTATTCAGCTACCGAAAAAACACAAACACATCAAGTTCGATAGTGAAGACGCTTGTCATTTTGAACATGCAGGTAATTGGAATCGCCGCTTAAAATAAACATCAGTCTGTTGCCTCTTCACGCTTTTTAACCCCTCTTTTGTTATAAATACACCTTGCATAACTTAATAGTACGCATGTAAACTATATTTAGTTCGCATATATACTATTTTATTAAGAAGGCCCTAGCTGTGGATAAACGTCTATTTTTCTTACTCAACATGGCGCAAAGAAAGCTGTTCAATCATGTGGATAAAGCCTGTGAGCAGACTTTTGATACTTCAGTGACTCAGCTAGCGGCTTTGTTGTACATCGTTAAGCATGCAGGCTGTTTACAAAAGGATGTGGCAAAAGCACTGTCACTGAACAAATCAGCAGTAACAGGCCTGATTGTTCGAATGGAAAAAAATACTCTTCTAGAGCGAGTAGTGAGCGAAGAGGACGCAAGAGCCATCAAATTATACCCAACCCCTAATGGCGTACAAAAGACCCTCGATTTAATGCCCTTCATTGATCAGCTTAATGGTGTATTCACTGATGAATTCAGTGACGAAGAAATGGAAACAGTATTTAAGTTTTTAAATTTTATTATTAAACGATTTTAATCCGGTTCATCTGTTTTTTACCACTCAAATAGATTTTTAATACAAAAGTTGAGTGATGAGTGATGAACCAACACTGGCGTAAAGGTAGGAATGAAGTATGAAAACACAAGTATTACTAACCACAGCAGGTCATACGATCACGGCTCAGGTCTTTTCAGCTAAAGACGAGGCACAGAGTAAGGGCGTTTGTATCATCGCCACCGCAACGGGGGTTGCGCAGCGCTTATACGAAGACTTTGCTAACTGGTTAACCGAACATAACTATACCGCTGTGACGTTTGATTATGACGGTATTGGTTTATCAATCGACCGTCATGTTAAATACAGTAAAAGTGATAAATTGAGTTGGGGAAAATATGACTGCTCAGCCGTATTGGATTATGTGAAAGCTGAATTTCCTGAACAAAAAATCACTTGGATTGGGCATAGTGTTGGTGCTCACTTACTTGGATTTATGGAAGATACCAGTGATATTTCAAAAGCAATTACCGTGGGTGCAGGCACGGGTACTTGGTGGTATAACGCACCGCCAACAAAACGTGTTGCCTGGTTTTTATGGTATTTCTTAGTCCCAGCCACTGTGCCTTTCTTAGGGTATTTTCCAGGGAATAAAATCGGCATTATGTGTGACCTGCCTAAAGGCGTAATTATGCAGTGGCGTCGCTGGTGTTTGAAAAAAGACTACGCAATTGGCTACGAAGGGGATTGGTTAAGACAAAATTTTGCGAATACAAAAATGCCAATGACTTCTATAGCGTTTACGGATGACGACATGATGTCGATGAAAAACGTTGAAATGCTGCACGCGTTTTTTACCGGAGCGGATAAAACCATGGTAAAAATTAAACCCTCTGATGTTGACCAGAAACGCATTGGTCATATTGGTTGGCATAAAGCGCGTTATCGCAAGCTGTGGGAAAATTACTTTTTACCGGCATTAGAATCGTAATGATGCGTTAGACTTATATCACCCGTTTGCTTCTTACGTTTTATTTCTTGCTAAGAAGCGAACGCGTGTGATGTCATAAATCCAATTAAAAGCGATTGCATAGAGCAAAAAGAAAACCATTGCGCCAACATCTAGTAGAAATACTGTCACGAAATCTAACTGCAAAACCCACATCATGACAGGAAATGAAAAGACTAACATTCCCAGCTCAAACCAGAATCCGTGTTGAATGCGTAACCAGAGTTTCCTGCTGTTGCGATCTTCGCCGTAAACCTTATCGAACAGAATATTGAAAATAAAATTCCACAGCATAGCAATCAGAGACAGCATGATTGCAAGACCAGACATTTTAGCCGCATTGTTATCCGTAATAACAACCGCTATTAGGGTAAGAAGTATGAGAGCAATAACTTCAAATAATAACGCGTGAAAGATTCTTTCTTTAAATGACATGTGTTTCAGGCTTTGTGAAATGAGAAGGGGGCTTCAGTGTTACATCTGATGTTACATCAAAGCAGTCTTGCAGGCATAAAAAAACCCGCTAATGATTGCTCATTAGCGGGTTCTTTAGAATTTGGTAGCTATGGGCAGACTTGAACTGCCGACCCCAGCATTATGAATGCTGTGCTCTAACCAACTGAGCTACATAGCTATACTTAGTGGCATTCGCCTCTTAAGTGGCGCGTATTATGTCACCATTTAATTTTTCGTCAAGACTTTTTCTAACATTATTTCTATTATTTTGTATCTTTTTCAAAGACTTAGGTTTTTGATCTTATTTAGGCGATTGGCCTGTCAGGATTGTCAATTAACAGACAAAAAAAAGCACTCTTGCGATCAATTACCTCAGTAAGGTATTCGGTCGCTCGAGCGCTTTTTCGTGCTTGCTAGGCAGGCTGTCGCTAAAGGATCAGAGTTGCATCAGAGTTAGATGATGCCTTTCTCTTGTAGCGTAGCAATCATGCTGTCTAGGCTATCTTCGTCAGCAGCAAGGCTAATGCAAGCATCGTCTGCTCCGCCTGCAACCAATGCGATTAGGCCTGCATCTTTCAAGATGTGAGCTTGAGCATTATTTGCAATAGCCGCTACTTTACCCATTTCGAATAAACGGCGATCAAGTGCTTTTGCCGTTGTTTCTGGGTTACTGCCATTGATCGCAACAATCGCTGGTAGCTGTGCAAAGCGCTTGGCTTTATCTGCTGCAGTTACTTCAGTTGTATCGCCGTCGCTATCTTGAGCTTCGCCAACAACCATACCTGCACCAACGGTTACGTTGGTCAGGCGGTCGATGATGATGAAAGCACCGGTAGCGCGGTTCTGCTGATAAGAATCAAACGACATTGGCTTGTTAAGTGTAACTTCACACAAAGCAATTTCGTTTAATTTAACCCCAGAAGCAGGGTGTTGCTCCATAGTATTTACATCAACACGGTGATGAATTTTACTCACAGCGCCTTGAGTGACAGAAGACGAGAACTTAATTTCGTACTGCTTACCCGCAACCAATTCAGCATCAGCCATCCATACGATGTCAGCGTTTACTTTGCTAGCAACGGTAGGAAGGTCGTCAATGTGAACCAACATATCGCCACGAGAAACGTCTATTTCGTCTTTCAGAGTGATCGTAACGGCTTGACCGTTGAACGCTTCGTCTAGGTCGCCATCAAAGGTCACAATCTTATCGACAGTGCTGGTTTTACGCGATGGCAATGCCATAACGCTATCGCCTGGGCGAACTTTACCTGATGCCACTGTTCCGCAGAAACCACGGAAGTCGAGGTTAGGACGGTTAACGTATTGAACAGGGAAGCGGAAGTTTTCAAGATTTTTATCTTCAGAAACTTCAACGGTGTTCAAAATTTCCATCAATGTCTTTTCTTTATACCAAGGTGAGCGCTCAGAGCGGTTCACGATGTTATCGCCGTCTAATGCAGACAGAGGAACACATTGAATGTCAGGAATATTTAGGTTCTTAGAGAATGCTAAATAGTCTTCTTTGATTTCGTTGTAGCGTTCTTCGCTAAAGTCCATCAAGTCCATTTTGTTGATCGCAACAACAACGTGCTTAATGCCCTGTAGAGAAGCAATGTAAGAGTGACGTTTCGTTTGCGTCTGTACGCCATAACGCGCATCAATCAAGATAATCGCAAGGTCACAGGTAGAAGCACCGGTTGCCATGTTGCGAGTATATTGTTCGTGTCCTGGTGTATCAGCGATGATGAACTTACGTTTCTCGGTAGAGAAATAACGGTAAGCAACATCAATGGTGATGCCCTGTTCACGTTCAGCGGCTAAACCATCAACCAATAACGCAAGGTCGATTTTGTCGCCTTGAGTACCGGATTTAACCGAGTCGCTTTCAATAGACGCTAACTGATCTTCAAAGATCATTTTGGAATCATAAAGAAGACGGCCGATCAAAGTCGATTTACCGTCATCTACGTTGCCGCAGGTTAAAAAGCGCAACATTTGTTTGTTTTCGTGCTGCTTCAGATAGCCAAGGATATCGTCTGCAATCAAGTTAGACTGGTGTGACATTAGAAGTAACCCTCTTGCTTTTTCTTTTCCATAGACGCGGAAGAGTCGTGGTCAATCGCACGGCCCTGACGCTCAGACGTAGTGGTTAGCAGCATTTCCTGAATAATTTCAGGCAATGTATTTGCTTCAGATTCCACGGCGCCGGTTAATGGATAACAGCCAAGAGTACGGAAGCGAACCATCTTCATTTCTGGAGTTTCGCCTTCTTTCATAGGCATACGCTCATCATCTACCATCAATAGCATGCCATCACGTTCAACAACTGGGCGTTCTGCCGCTAGGTACAATCCTGGAATCTCGATGCCTTCCAAGTAGATGTACTGCCAGATGTCGAGCTCGGTCCAGTTAGACAGTGGGAAAACACGGATGCTTTCGCCCTTGTTCACTTTACCGTTATAAATGTTCCACAATTCAGGACGCTGATTTTTAGGGTCCCAACGGTGGTTTTCGTCACGGAAAGAATAAACGCGTTCTTTCGCACGAGATTTTTCTTCATCACGACGAGCGCCACCGAATGCAGCATCAAAGCCGTATTTGTCGAGTGCTTGCTTCAGTGCTTGAGTCTTCATGATGTCAGTATGCTTAGAAGAACCGTGTGTAAAAGGTCCTACTCCTTCAGCCTTACCTTCAGGGTTGGTATGAACGATTAAGTCCATGCCAACTTTTTTCGCCATCATGTCACGGAACTCGATCATTTCCTTGAATTTCCACAAGGTATCGACGTGCATTAATGGGAACGGAGGCTTGCCAGGAAAAAACGCTTTTTGCGCTAAATGCAGCATTACCGCAGAATCTTTACCAACGGAGTACATCATTACCGGATTATCGAATTCGGCAGCTACTTCGCGGATGATATGGAGGCTTTCAGCTTCCAATTGTTTTAGGTGAGTCAGGTTATACTCAGTCATAATCGCTTTCGGAGTTGGTGAACAAAAAAGTGATAATAGGTTGCCGCTAAAAATGAAACGTTAAGTGGCATTCCCAAGATAGAGACACTATACCAAGAGCCGGGGTATATAAAAAGATCATTCTAATAACGTTTAGATATAAGGCTATGTAGAAAGATTGATCAATAAGCTCTACCATTTACAGCGTAAGAACGCTCATTAGTTAGCATTAAATAAGAAGGTTGTATAAATGTCAGTTAAGACTTGGTCAGAAAAAACAGTAAGCCTTTCTGGGCCTGTTGGAGTATTGGATTTAAGACTTGGTGAACATCAGTATTCAGAAAATGAGCTAGAGAATAAAAAAGCCCCAAAGTGCGGATTTATTATGTGTCATCCGCACCCTTTATATTCTGGAACAATGGATAATAAAGTCGTGACAACTCTGGTGCGTGGGGTATCTCGCTTGGATGTTGAGAGTGTTCGAGCCTTGGATACGATTCGTTTTAACTTTCGCGGGGTTGGCAGTAGTGAAGGAACGCACGATCACGGTAAGGGCGAACAAGATGATCTTGCCGCAGTTGTTCAGTACGCAATGACTGAGTTAGGCTGGCAGAAAGTGTATTTAGCAGGCTTTTCGTTTGGTTCGGGGGTTGCGTGTTTGTATGCCTGCGCGAATCCAGAAAAGATCGCCGGCTTGTTTCTTGTGGCGCCTGCGGTTCACCATTTTGATGCACCTTCTACTTTACCGTTTGAGTTTGAAAGCCATGTTTATATGGGTGATGCCGATGAAGTAGTTCCTTTTGATGAGGTCGAGCATTGGGTCGATTTATTAACGCCGCAACCTCATTGGCACATATTCGAAGAGGCGGGTCACTTCTTCCATGGTCGATTAATCGACTTGAAAAAAGCATTTCTAGAAGATGTAGCGAATATTATTCTGTGAACTTTATATTTGTCTAGTGGGCATTCATCCCGTGAATGCCAAGAATACTATTAAAATGAGTGATTTTACGCTAAATTGCGCGCCTTATATTAAGTAACGCATCTATTAAATCAGCAGTTGCTTCAGAATGTCCTACAGAGGAATGCCCGTGTCGACGCCATTAGAACTCTACCAAAAAGATTTAGAACGTGACGATTTTTCTTATGATGCCGATCAAGAAAAAGCCGTAAAGCACCTTCAACGTTTATATGAAGATCTGGTTGCGAGTTACGAGAAATCGAAAAAAAATCGTGGCATTCGTAAAGTCTTTAGCAAAAAACAGACAACTCCGATTCAAGGGTTATACTTTTGGGGCGGTGTGGGGCGCGGTAAAACTTACCTAGTAGATACTTTTTACGATGCATTACCGTTTGAACGTAAAATGCGCACTCACTTTCACCGCTTTATGCAGCGTGTTCATAACGATCTAACTAAGCTTGAAGGCATCAAAAATCCATTAACGGCTATTGCCGAGCAAATCTCCAAAGAAGCAGTTGTTATTTGTTTCGATGAGTTCTTCGTATCCGACATTGGTGATGCCATGATTCTGGGTGGATTAATGGAAGAGCTGTTTGCGCGTGGCGTAACGTTAGTTTCAACCTCAAATATTGTTCCTGATGGCCTCTATAAAGATGGCCTTCAGCGTGATCGCTTTATGCCCGCGATTAAATTACTAAATACATACACTGACGTGGTAAACGTCGATAGCGGTGTTGATTATCGCTTACGTACTTTAGAACAAGCTGAACTTTATCATTGCCCATTAGATGGAACAGCTGAGTCTAGCCTGCAGAAGAGCTTCGATAATCTTATTCCAGATGCTAAGCATGTTGAAGAAAATACCAGTATTGACATTTTAGGACGACAAATTCCGGCTAAGGCTATTTGCGATGATGTTGCTTGGTTTGATTTCGTTGGTTTGTGTGATGGCCCGCGTTCGCAAAATGACTACATTGAGATCGGTAAGTTGTATCACGCTATCTTAATTTCTAACGTGCCGGTGATGGGGGTTAAGAATGATGATTTAGCCCGTCGCTATATTAACTTGATTGATGAGTTTTATGACCGTGGCGTAAAAGTCATTATGTCGGCAGAAGTGCCGATTCATGAAATCTATTCGGGTGGCAGTTTAGAATTTGCATTCCAGCGTACGACATCACGTATGCTAGAAATGCAGTCTCATGATTATTTAGCGCGTGAGCATAAAGCCGACTAAGTTAGTCGCAATCGACTTTATGTATCATTACAAGATATAGCAGCCAGTCTGCTATATCTTAATATTGCCAATCAATTCTCGGTAAATCTTTCACATACTCTAAGCAACTTGGTTCTAATTCACTCGTTTTTATAAAGTAATTTCTAGTGCTTGTTCTGCCTGCAATGACTATGCTGTAGCCATACGATAAAGAAACAGAAATAACATCTTTAGAGCAGGCGTTATCCGTATTTAATAACACATAATTTGCAACGTTTTTACCGAATATTTCATCATCAATCGTATCTTCTCGCAAACTCAACGACACAGAGATAAAGGAACTTGTGGACTTGCCATTTTTTCCTGAGATAGCCTGTTTTTCGCCTTTCATTATTTTGCTTGATACAACATTTGGCAAGGACGATAGTTGTTCTTGAACACGGCCAAGATCATCGAGTTTAATCTGTTCTAGCTGCTTATCAACCAACCAGGGTAATGCGAGCATAGAGAATGCAAAAAGACTCACAATAATAATGTGCCATTTCCAAATGCTGGTGGGCGTATCTATGCAGGCTTCGGAGTTAATGACATAAGTACCGGTTATAACATCATGCAAAGATTGGCGAGTATTACGATTAAAAATAATCAAATAGAGTAGGGCGAATAACCCCCCGAATAAAATGACACTGAGGAAGGCTGATCCCAACTTAGAATTAGTGAGGTCTTCTGGAAATACAGCACCATTTAAGAAAAGAGGGCAGTAGAGAATGATCGCTCTGGCGGCCGCTTTTAAAGGGCTTATTTGAAGGTTATTTTTATCGACAACTCTCAGCTTTAAAAGTTTTTTACCCGGAGTTTGGCCATGGCCAATGCGACTATCAAAAATGATGCTCAAAGGAAGTACGATAAGAAAGCCAATGAAGCGAGCCAGCCCAGGGTTTTCGACTAAAAATGGTACCATCAGCTGACTGATGCCATAACCGACTAACGCGATCAGCAAACCGTCAATGAAGAAAGCCGAAAAGCGTCTCCAAAAGTTGGCGATCCACGGCTGATCAGACGGCTTGCTTTCAATTGTTGGGGTATCCATACACTATAAATCCGATTGTAGTTGTTGTATGCGGATAATACCCCAAAGTGACTTATCTATTAAGGACCTATTTATTAAGGACCTATTTATTAAGGACCTATTTATTAAGGACCTATTTATTAAG
>CAJXUD010000021.1 GCA_913061415.1 uncultured Oleispira sp.
ATCAGGCCTTATTGGCCGCTTAATAAAAGTGTCCAACTTTATGGGGTCACTTCATCACGCAGCCTTTTTATATCATAAACGCAAATATTTTAACCCGATATTGCCTTAGGCAATGCATCAAAGATAGCCGCCCTTAATACTTTCTCGTTATGCAACCCTCTTTCGCAAGGTTTCATATCTACTTGAGTAATCGGATATTTGGCAAGATCTTGAACGGACAAATCTCGATTCGCGGGCCAGAGTATATGATCCAAAGCACGAATCCCTGCTTTCTCTAACAGTTCAATTTGCTTATCAAAAGTTAATACAAGCCCCCCCCCTAAATGCTCTTCTTTAATATTAATCACTAAAATTAAAGGGGCAGTACTTTGATTGATCGCATCACGAATATTAGCCACCAACAATGACGGCATAATACTCGTCATAAAACTTCCTGCACTTAATATAATGGCATCTGAATGTTCTATTGTTGAGATAACTTCTGGTCCGGCGACTACTGCAGGCTCAAGGTATAAGTGCTCAATTTCTTCGTCGCTATCATCTATCGACAACTCACCCACAAGAATATTGGCTTCATGCCCTGGCAGTGCAACTGTTTTAGCCATTAAGGTTGTAGGGCTGTCAGCCATCGGTAACAAGTGGCTTTTGATATTTAGCATGTCACGCATGATACGGATCGCATCAGTAGGTCTTACCGACAATTGATCTAATGCAAACAAGACAAGATTGCCTAAATTATGACCATCTAAGTCACCCTGAGTATCAAACCGGTATTCGAATAGGCGCTGACCAATACCATCGAGAGTACATAACTGAGAAAGGCAGTTTCGTAGGTCGCCCCAAGCAATTGTCTCTGCCTCTTCGCGTAAGCGGCCCGTAGAACCGCCTTCATCCGTCGTAGCAACGATGCCCGTCAGACGCGATCCGGATTCTCTAAGAGAAACAAGTAATCGACCTAAACCATGGCCTCCGCCCAAACATACTAAATTTGAGTGCTCCATTAACTGAGTGCTCCGTTGAATTCACAGCTGCATTATTTTTATTAAAATATACCACATTAGGCTTATTTAATACCGGATACCCGCACTAACATAAGACTCTTTTCTGTTTAATGTGTTTCTATCTATCATCTTGTGTAGCATTGCCTTAGTCCTTCGTGAGAGGAATTATTACTAGAGTAACTATTAGATAGGCAACTATTAGATAGGCAACTATTAGATAGGCAACTATTAGGTAGGCAACTATTAGGTAGGCAACTAAATATAACTATTAATAGAAGAATCACCACAGTAAGAATAATAGTGTTAATATTACGCTTAACATCTATTCAGAACTAGCCTTAACGTTATCCTTATCATCCCATAACAACCCGTGTACACCTCATGCAACAGTTAATACAGCAACAAGAACAGAAAAAAGGCGTATTTTTTGCCTTAGCTGCCTTTATTATGTGGGGAATCGCCCCTGTCTATTTTAAACAAATAGCACATATCGATTCTTTTGAAATTCTAGCGCAACGTATTATTTGGTCAGTACTATTCTTAGTGTTTATCAGCGTAGTATCTCGTCAGCTGCACAAAACAATTGCCGTATTTAAACAGCCTAAACAATTAGCCGTACTTGCACTCAGCGCCTGTTTACTCGGTTTTAACTGGGGGTTATTCATTTGGTCGGTCAATAACAACCACATGTTAGAGGCCAGCCTGGGCTATTATATCAATCCGCTGATTAATGTATTGATGGGTTATTTATTCTTGTCTGAACGTTTAAGAAAACGCCAAGGCTTAGCGGTCGTACTCGCCCTAACAGGAGTGGCAATTCAGATTATCAGTTTTGGTTCTGTACCGGCCATTGCTCTTTCACTTGCTGTCTCTTTCGCCTGCTATGGGCTACTCCATAAGAAGACACACGTTGAATCGATACCGGGATTACTGGTTGAAGCCTTAGTGCTTTTACCTTTTGCGATCCTTTACTGGATCTATATGGAGCCTTCGGCAACATCCGACATGACTCAAAACCCCTTAAGCACCAACTTAATGTTGCTCAGTGCAGGTATCGTAACGACATTGCCCCTATTATGCTTCACAGCGGCGGCAAAACGCCTGCAGTATACGACGCTTGGATTTATTCAATACATTGGCCCAAGCCTGATGTTCATATTAGCGGTGCAGTTTTATGACGAACCATTAGAGTTAAAAGACTACATTACTTTTGGTTTTATTTGGCTCGCACTGATTGTTTTCAGCTGGGATTCTTTACGCCACCAACTGAAACAAACTAAGGAGACTCGACATGCCTAAATCTGTTAATGACACACAGTCAAAGAAAAATCGGACTGTCGTCACCAAGCTAGAAAATAGCGTCCGCAAGGCTTTAGCATTGGCAAGCTCTCGCACCAAAGATATGCATGAGCTCGACAGCTTCAGCTATCGAGTAGACTGGAGTAACTTCCCCAATAGTTTAATGGTTAACTGCCACTTAACTGATCAAATTCAATCTGAAAATCTCACAATACTAGAGGAAAAGCTGATAAAGATCGTTCAATTAAGCCTTTTAAAGCAAGGCATTAAATTTCGGGACTTTCGAAAAAACATTACATTACTCATGACTCCGTAATACATTTGCACCCGCTATATCAGAAACTCTTCCCTAAATAAAAATAGAAGGCTTGAGAATCATCATCCGTCTGGCCGTACCCCATAGCAATAGGGCCGAGAGCTGTATCGGTTCCCAAATAGAGCGAATGGGCTAATATAAGATCGTTTTGATCAACGCTTTTATACTGCCAAACATTACCTGCCTCGAGGCTAACACCTAAATACAATGGAAATTCATCTAGATTAAAGAAACTTTTTCCAAGATCTAATTGATAGATACCGGCAACAAAGGCTTTTTTAGTACCAGTAAGTGCATTTTTTTGATAACCCGAAAGATTCAAAAAACCACCTAAGTAAGAGATATAGATACTTTCATTATCTTCTTCAGTGAAAGCTTCAGCATACGTTGCTTTTGCAACGACCGAATGATTGCCAAATTTGAGAGCCCCTTTCCAATTAACATCAACCACTAACGATTGAACATGACCAGCCCCAGATTGCTTAGCAATTACTTCGTGGTCATCAACATCTTCATTACGAAGTGTATAGCTAAACGAGAAATAGTTGCCCTCTGTCGGAAAATCCAGGCTATCCAAGGTGTCAAAACCGAATTTTAAATAGCCTCCGTAGGTAAAGTAATTAATACTTCCACCCAGTAATATCGTGTCACTAAATTGCCCCAAATCAGTCGTCAAACCAAATTCTACAAACCCTGGTTGAGTATAATTAAACCCAATACCTTGAGATAATCTCTGAAATTGTTGATCAATTGGAATCAATGGAGATCCTTCCACATAATAATTCCACTGAAATGAACTTAAGCTATAACGACTGCTGCTATAAAATTTTCTTGTTGGCTCTAGTGGCCAATAAAATTCTGTGCCAAAAGAACGCTGAGACCCCATCCTTAGTTCAGACCGCAGTTCTCCGCCATGCTCCGTTAATTCACCTAAGGTATAGGCAATATTAAAGTTTAAATCAGAGTTATTACCCAAATCATCTTCCCAACCAATACCAAACTGCAAAATATTTGGCCCCCAGGATTTCTTCTCTGAAACAACATGCAATGTTTTATCATCACCCTCCAATTGCGTATAAGCATCAACTAGCTGAAATTCATTCAATGAATAAAGTCGATCAACTGCTTCATTAACATGTTCTGCCGCCACCCGCTCACCAACAATAAGATCGACTTGCTCCAAGATCAATTCATCCGAAACTTTCGATTTATTATTTAAAACAATGCCTGTGATAGGCTTATCCATTCGTGCTAATAGCTGCTGGCGATCCTTTTGACGATTTAACAAGTAGGCATCAAACAATTCTTCCTTCAAACCTAGCTTAGAAAGCTCTTCGACTTGTTCATTTGCCGCTGCTTCTCCTCTAGAAAAAGCAACTCCAGCAGTACTCCAATCGGTTGTCGACAACCCGAAAATATCAGGTTTAATGAGAAAGTCTTGCTCTAACAATTCTTTTCTTTGAATAAGGGTATTACTGCTGGTTAGAAAGGAAGATAGCTGCCCCATCACCGAAAACGTACTGTTCAATTCCTCGCTGGGTAATAACTCACTGCCTATATCCACCGCAATGATTATGTCAGCCCCCATTTCACGTACAATACTGACCGGCAAATTGATTGTAATTCCGCCATCAACAAGTAATAAGTTATTGACCTTTTCAGGGGCTAGAACACCTGGAATACTTGAAGACGCCCGCATCGCGGTAATCAAACTGCCACGATCAATAATAACGGCTTTATAACTTGCTAAATCGGTCGCAATCGCTCGATAAGGTGTAACCAAATCATCAAAACTTTTGAAATTGGGGTGTTCACCAATAGCCCGCCTCAAAAGCTTTGTTGCTGCCTGTCCGTACAACAACCCCCCAGGCATTTTTAATTGATCACGCTCAAGACCGATCTCAAGTGGAATATTGAATTGATCACTTTGCTGTTTATCACGCCACGACAAGTGCTCTCTTGGTATTCTATCGGAATATCCATCAGCCCAAGACGTTTCCAACATAATTGTTTGTATCTCATCAACCGTTAGCCCTGATGCATACATTCCCCCAACCACAGAACCAATACTTGTCCCCGCAATGTAATCAATCGGAATTTTGTACTGCTCTAACACTCTTAAAACACCAATATGTGCCGCACCTTTAGCTCCCCCGCCGCCTAACGCTAAACCAATTTTAGGTCGGGCACTTACATGTTGTGATGCTAACAAAATACCCATCAAGAGCACGCTACATCCAACTCTTGCCAGATCTACTCTTACCATGCCTACCTTAGCTAGATCTATCCTAGCGAGAGAAAGTGAGGAAAATAAACTACGAAAAAAGAAACTCATACTGTTCCTACTGGCGACGAACGTTAAAAAAAGAAGACCAAACTGACTAATGCTTCATACTGATAAATTTTCCATACTGACTAAAGTCTATCAACAAGACTACTTTACCGCCAAACCTCATTTTCTGAAGAAGCTTGCTTATAGCAATCAAGCCCAGTTCCCGATAGAATCGCCCCTCAAATTTACCAGCAAGAAAAGCAGTTGATCACATGAGCAGAAAGATTGAATTATTAGCACCAGGCGGTGATGTTGAAGCCATTAAAGCGGCCATCGTAGCGGGTGCCAACGCTGTTTACTGTGGCCTTGACACATTCAATGCACGTAATAGAGCTGCCAATCTTTCCTTTGATGACTTAAACGGCATTTTACGCTTAGCGCATAAATACGATTGCGAGGTATTCTTAACACTCAATGTGGTTATCTTGGAGCAAGAGCTGCCAACCATGATCAAGCTGCTCAACAAGCTGGTTAATAGCGGCATCGACGGCATTATTGTTCAAGACCTTGGCATGTTTAACCTAGTTAAAAAATACTTCCCAACGTTAGACATTCACGCATCAACGCAATTGACCACACACAATGAAGGGCAATTACATTTTTTAAATAAAATTGGGGCCTCTCGTGTCAACTTGTCCCGTGAACTAAACCTCGGGGAAATTAAATCCCTGACCGCCCTATCTCATGACCTAGGCATCCTGACCGAAGTCTTCGTTCACGGTGCGTTGTGTATTGCCTTCTCTGGCCAATGTTATTCCAGCTCAGTTAGCGTTGGTAACTCCGGTAACCGCGGTCGTTGCAGCCAAGCTTGTCGTGAAGAATATGAAGTCACCGCAACGGGCAATAAATACCCGTTAAACCTAAAAGACAACTCAGCCTACTTTGACTTACCTGAATTAGTTGAAGCGGGGGTTGATTCCTTGAAAATCGAAGGCCGTATAAAAGGCGCACACTACGTCTATACCGTTGTCGACACATGGCGCAAAGGCATCGATCAGTTTGTTGAAACTGGCCAGTTATTGGCTGACGATTCTAATTTGCACAAGGTATTCAACCGCGACTTCACCAACTCGTTTTTGCAAGGCAACTTGACCAAAGACATGTTCATCGACAATCCGCGTGATTACAGTATTCAACACGCCGTTGAGAGCAGTAACGCGATTTCGGTTGTCCAGATTCAAGAAGTGAAAGATGAATTATACATCGACAAAAATCAGCTGGGAGCAGAACTTAGAGATAAGATTCATTATTTAAGTACTGCAAAACTGCCACTTACCATCGCATTTTCAGGTTCGCTTAACGCTCCTTTAATAATTACTGCCACCGTCGGTGATGAATTAAATAAAGAGCGTGACAATAATAGTGACGACGCTAAGACCATCAGCATTCAATCGGAATCGCTGTTAACCACTGCTGGGAAATCAGAGCTCGATCAAAAAACATTAAGTAAACGTTTTAAGAGTTTTGATAATTCAGAATTCGCGCTTAATGAATTCACTTTTAGCGATTACGACTCTGGCTTAAGCATTCCCTTTAAAGAGCTAACAGCACTCAAAAATCGTTTAGCGTTTTTACTCAACGACTCGGTTGAAGTCATTCCAAATGTTGAAGTGCCGGCCCTGGATAAGAGTAATAAATCGAATGGCAAACCGACGATGTCGATTCTCATTGCCGATGAAAAAGATTTGTACCTATGCGACTTAACCGACGCCGACGTGTACTTTAAAATACCGGAAAGTCTTAAAAAGAACTGCACAAAGCACATCAATCTTTTAAAGGCCAACCCTCGCCTTATTCCTTGGTTCCCTGCAGTACTAATTGGTAAAGATTATTTAGAATCGGTTAAGATACTTGAACAAGTAAAACCCAAACGCATCGTCACCAACAATACCGGCATTGCGTATAAAGCCTATGAAATGGGTATCGAATGGGTTGCAGGTCCTTTCTTAAATACTACCAACTCCTATGCACTATTAACGCTAAAAGAAGAGCTAAATTGTGCTGGCGCATTCATGTCTAACGAAATTAATCGCCTGCAATTAAGAAACATTGCACGCCCAGATGATTTCAAATTGTATTACAGCATCTATCATCCAATCCTGATGATGACCAGCCGCCAGTGCTTCTTTCAGCCAACCGTGGGTTGCAAGAAACCAAGCATCGAAGATGGCTGCATGCTGAAATGTGACAAAGCCACCACAATCAAAAGTGTCCGAGGGGTTAAATACTCTATTGATAAGCAAAAAGGCGGCTACCCTAGCATTTATAACGACGAACAGTTTTTAAACTTAGACATCGTTAACGACCTAGGAGACTTATTTGATGAGTTCTTTATTGATCTTACCAACATTGGATCTGGCGATACCGCTGTCGAAGATAAAGCTCAACTGCTTGAACACTTTGAAAGTCTGCTGCAAGGAAAAGAAGAAGCGGCGATTAAATTGAATGAAATGGTAACGCTTTCGACCAATGCCCAATACCGCCAAGGCTTATAACCTAGCATACCCAAGGGTCTGTTATTTAAATGAGTATTTGATGAGTGCTTGATAGATCTCACTATCAAGTACTCATCAAATACTTATAGCCTCTAACCGTTAATCAAAGCTCATGCCAAATAAACTTAAGCCTGTTTGATAAGGTACTTCCTCAGCCTGCTGCTGGTTGCTATTAATAAACCTTAAATACGTTGCCATTTGATGCGCTTGCAAATTTTCTTCACTGGGTAAAGCCGAAACAAACTTAGTGGCTCGCATCATACTTTTTAGCCCTTGAACAACAGCATACTGCTGCTCAGCGACTAAAATAACCTCAACTCCATTATGCCAATAAATATCCAAATCCTTAATCTGTAACGGGCTAAGTGGCGGCACTAAAGGAACAATATCGGTAGGCGTTACTACCCGCGTTAACGGAAGAGATTCAAACTTCCCTGCCCCCGTTACATTGGTCACTTTTGGCTGACCAAAGGTAATAATACTATCTAACGGGTAGCCATCTTGCTGTAAATACATGCCCACAATAACCGCTATGGCACCGCCTAAACTATGACCTGTGGTGCGAATAGGCTGCGACTTATCAATATGAACTAATGCATCGTTATAAGCTGCCTTTGCTGCTAGCGCAAAACCTTGATGCAGTTGAATCCCTAAGTTAGAATCCGGCAATAAAGAAACATCCAAATCCACTAAGACATTTTCTAAATTAGCCGTTCCTCTAAAGGCCAACTGCTGCATCCCCGTAGCCGATTGTGCAAGGTAATAGCTCACCGCAGAACCGGGTAACTCAGCATGATGAATTACTTTATAACCGGTTGCTTGCAGCGACTGTTTTATTTTTTCAAGACTGTCATAAGATGCCGATGATAATTCAGCGGATTGTTTGACGGCTTGAAAATCGATTTCAGCCAAGGCTTTCTGCCCTAATAGCGGACTGAAAATAAACAGCGATAAAACCAATACTTTAAACATGATTTTCTCAAGTAGATAAAAATCAGAGCATACTAAAGCATTAACGAAATACCAAGGCTAAATTCCTAGGAAAATTTTCAGACAAATTCCCAGACAGGTTGAGATTTAGATTTAGATACAATAATTTTCAACAGTCACGCTATAATTACAGCATGAAATTACCCATACTCTATTCATTACAACATTGCCCTTATGCAATGCGTGCTCGTTTAGGCCTATTAATGGCTCAGCAGCAAGTCATGCTGCGCGCAATAACGATGAAAAACAAACCCGAAGAAATGCTGGCCAAGTCTCCCAAAGGGACAGTGCCGGTACTCATACTACCCGACGATACTGTGATTGATGAAAGCCTCGACATTATGATCTGGGCTTTGCAACAAAATGATCCAGACGATTTATTACACAAAGATCATCCCGAAGACCTAGCGTCTGCTCTTGAGCTGATTCATCATAACGACAAACAGTTTAAGCCCCAGCTCGAAATTTATAAAAAAGCGAAGCGCTTTCGTTTAGAAAATGTCATAGAAGAACGCCAAAAGTGTGAAGTTTTTATTGCCGACCTAGAACAAAGACTGAGTACTAACGGATTTTTTATCGGTCAAAAGCCTGGGCTTATTGATTACGCACTACTGCCTTTTGTGCGTCAGTTTTCTCGAGTAAATCGAGCTTGGTTTATTCAGGCTCCCTACCCAAAACTTCGAGAATGGCTAGAGCACCACATGCAAAGCCAATTGTATGGCAAAGCGATGGCGAAGTTTCCATTTTGGCTGGATGCCCATGAAGATTGCACTTTCGGCTAAGATTAAAGAACGACTCGTTTAATCACTCCAAGCCAAATAACCACAAAGCAAACTACAACAAGGCAATAGCATTATGATGCAGCACGCTTATCAGGTTTTAAATCGTACGTTTGGTTATCAAGAATTTCGTCCGCCCCAAGACCAAATAATACAATCCCTGTTAAACGGCGAAGATGCATTCGTCTTAATGCCCACAGGCGGCGGCAAGTCGTTGTGCTATCAGATTCCTGCCTTAGTTCGCCCTGGTATCGGCATTGTTATTTCTCCGTTAATTGCCCTCATGCAAGATCAGGTTGATGCACTCACCCAGGCGGGTATTCGCGCGGCGTGCATGAACTCCTCTATGACGAGCAATCACAATGCTCACACCGAGCAACTTGCGCTTAACGGCCAGCTCGACATTATTGCTCATGATATTCGTACTACGTTTGAACGTATGGCGATGGACGATGAAGAAACTGTTGCACTAACGGCGGGTGGTCATACGGTGGGTAAGTGCCACGGTAATGGTGATGCGGCTTTGTTAGGCGAAGACCTTGAAGGCGCAGAGCTAGAAGATCAAGGTTTTGGCTGGCTGAATAAAACCAAGCGCGGTATTGGTCGTGATACGGTTTCTAGTGGCATTGAAGGAGCTTGGACAACGCATCCTACTAAGTGGGATAACGGTTTCTTCGATTTACTATTGGGCTATGAATGGGAGCTTAAGAAGAGCCCAGCGGGTGCGTGGCAGTGGGAGCCTATCAATATTAAAGAAGAAGATAAGCCGGTTGATGTTGAAGATGCGTCTATTCGTTATAACCCGATCATGACGGATGCGGATATGGCGATGAAGATGGATCCTGAGTATCGCAAGATTTCAGATAAGTTTGCTAAAGATCCTGCGTATTTCTCTGAAGTATTCGCTCGTGCTTGGTTCAAACTGACTCACCGCGATTTAGGGCCAAAAGCGCGTTATGTTGGCCCAGACGTGCCTAAAGAAGAATTGATTTGGCAGGATCCAGTGCCAGCAGGGTCAACGGGATATGATGTTGATGCGGTTAAAGCCAAAATTGCAGCCAGTGGTCTAAGTATTAACGAAATGGTGTCGACTGCATGGGATAGCGCACGAACGTTCCGTGGATCTGATAACCGTGGTGGTGCTAATGGTGCCCGTATTCGCCTTGCACCACAAAAAAATTGGGAAGGTAATGAGCCTGCGCGTTTGGCCAAAGTATTAACGGTACTTGAAGTGATCGCTGCCGATGCGGGTGCGAGCTTGGCTGATGTGATTGTACTTGCAGGTAACGTAGGTATTGAACAAGCGGCAAAAGCGGCTGGAACGAATGTAACAGTGCCTTTTTCTCCAGGTCGTGGTGATGCTACTGACGAGATGACGGATGTTGATTCATTTGATGTATTGGAACCTGTTCATGACGGTTTCCGTAACTGGGTGAAACGTGATTACGTGGTTACTCCTGAAGAGATGTTGCTTGATCGAGCACAGTTAATGGGCTTAACCGCACCAGAGATGACAGTGCTGGTGGGTGGTATGCGTGTTATTGGGACTAATCATAGTCGTTCTAATAAGCATGGTGTGTTTACCGATCGTGAAGGTGCGTTAACCAATGATTTTTTCGTGAACCTTACGGATATGAATTACTCATGGAAGCCTAAGGGCGAAAACGTATATGACATCTGTGATCGTGAAACTGATCAGGTTAAGTGGACAGCAACACGTGTAGATTTGGTATTTGGTTCTAATTCGATTCTTCGTTCTTACGCAGAAGTGTATGCCCAAGATGATAACCAAGAAAAGTTCGTGCGTGATTTTGTTGCTGCATGGACCAAGGTTATGAATGCGGACCGCTTTGACTTACTTTGATCGGCTTTGCATTCATGGGTTTGCACTTATTAGTGCGCATTTATGAGCAAGTCTTCATGAATCTGTGCTTATTGAAGCGAGTTGATTAGAACACTTCATACTGGCCGCTTCCTCTTGAATTGGTCAGTATGAAGACAATTAGCACTTATTTTTAAAAATTTGATAACTAACCAAGACTATTGTCTCTAAAAAACCGATAATCCCTCTAATTACGATCAATTCGCTCAAAAGTCATTTAAACCGTCTATTTCATAGGGTTTAGTCACTTTTACGAACCGTGCTTTACCGTGGGACGCTATTTAATGGAAATCAAAGTTAACTTTCTCGATAATCTTAGACTTGAAGCCAAGTTTGATGATTATACCCTTATCGCCGATCAGCCGATTCGTTACAAAGGTGATGGCTCTGCTCCTAGTCCTTTTGATTACTTCCTAGCGTCTTCTGCGATGTGCGCGGCATACTTTATTAAAGTGTACTGTGTGGCGCGAGATCTCTCGACCGATGGTATTCGTTTATCGCAAAATAATATTGTAGACCCAGAAGATCGCTACAATCAGATTTTTCAAATTCAAGTCGAATTGCCGGATACACTGTCTGAAAAAGATCGCGCGGGAATTTTGCGTTCTATCGACCGCTGTACGGTTAAAAAAGTGGTTCAAACCGGGCCCGAGTTCAAAATAGAAACCGTTGATAATTTAGATCAAGATGCGCAAGCTATGTTGATGGGGCAAGCAGATGATGCCGCTGAAACCTTTATTTTAGGCAAAGATCTACCGCTCGAAAAAACAATCGCTAATATGACCGAGTTGTTAGCAGATTTGGGCATGAAGATAGAAATTTCTTCATGGCGCAATATTGTTCCTAATGTGTGGTCGTTGCACATTCGTGATGCGGCGTCTCCAATGTGTTTTACCAATGGTAAAGGATCTACTAAAGAAAGTGCTTTGTGCTCAGCCTTGGGTGAGTTTATAGAGCGCTTAAACTGCAACTTTTTTTATAATGATCAGTTTTTGGGAGAAGATATTGCCCAAGGTGAGTTTGTTCATTATCCCAATGAGAAGTGGTTTTCGCTAACCGATGATGATGCACTGCCAGAAGGCATTTTAGACGACTATACCCGTGAAATTTATGATCCTGAAGGTGAGCTTCGAGGTTCTCATTTAATTGATACAAATTCGAGAAATATGGAAAGGGGAATTTGTTCTATTCCTTATGTGCGTGAATCGGATGGTGAGACGGTTTATTTTCCATCAAACTTGATTGAAAATTTATTTCTTAGCAACGGCATGAGTGCAGGAAATAATGTTAACGAAGCGAAAGTTCAGTGTCTGTCGGAGATTTTAGAGCGTGCGGTAAAACGTCAGATTATTGAAGAAGAAATGACCTTGCCGAATGTTCCACAGGACGTGCTTAATAAATACCCAAGCATCGTTGAAGGGATTAATGCGTTAGAAGCTCAAGGTTTTCCGATCTTAGTTAAAGATGCGTCATTAGGCGGCCAGTTTCCGGTAATGTGTGTGACGTTAATGAACCCAAAAACCGGTGGTGTGTTTGCCTCGTTTGGTGCTCACCCAAGTTTTGAAGCAGCACTAGAGAGAAGTCTTACTGAGTTATTGCAAGGTCGTAGTTTTGAAGGCTTAAATGACATTCAAAAACCAACGTTTAATAGCATGGCGGTATCAGAGCCCGAAAATGGTGTTGAACATTTTATTGATTCATCGGGTGTTATTTCTTGGCGATTCTTTAGTGATAAGCACGATTATGAATTCTGCGAGTGGGATTTTTCGGGTACGAATGAAGAAGAATCTGAATCCTTATTTGGGATTTTTAAGACCCTAGGTAAAGAGGTTTATGTTGCGGAGTTTTCTGATCTTGGGTCGGCGTGTCGAATACTAGTGCCTGACTATTCTGAGGTTTATCCGGTTGAGGATTTAATTTGGGATAATACCAATAAAGCATTAGCGTACCGTGAAGATATTTTGAATCTTCATTCAATCAGTGATGAGGCGTTGGCTAATTTGGTTGAGCGTTTAGAAGAAAGTCAGCTGGATGATTACAGTGATATTAATACTCTAATCGGCATTGTCTTTGATGAAAATACCGTATGGGGCCAGCTAACTATTTTGGAATTAAAACTGCTGATCTATTTAGCCCTAGGGGATTTAGAAGAAGCGAGTGAACTGGTCGAAACGTATTTGCAGTATAACGACAATACCGTTGAGCGTCGATTGTTTTATCAAGCGATGCACGCCGCATTAGAAGTCACCTTGGATGATGATTTGGTATTGGAAGACTTTATCGCTAACTTCAACAGAATGTTTGGAGAGACGATCATGAAGAATGTGGTTGGCTCTATTACCGGTGACGTAAAGTTCTACGGTTTAACTAAAACCAATATGCAGTTAGAGGGTTTGGATAAGCACTTGCGATTGATTGAAAGTTATAAGAAATTGCATCAAGCCCGAGCCATTAAAGCCAGTAAAAAATGACCGCCAATACGTTAGAAGAAAAAACCATTGAACTGGTTAATTTGCCCAGCGAAGAAATAACCTGCTCAACGTGTAGGGCCAACTGTTGTCAGCTTGAAGTGATGCTCATCACCGATACTGGCGTACCAGAAAAATTCATCGCAGTCGACGAATGGGGCGGTATGACCATGGCGCGACTGGATGATGGTTGGTGCGCCGCGCTGGATCGCGAAACCATGATGTGCAGCATTTATGAATTACGCCCATGGATTTGCCGTGAATTTGAAATGGGCGGTTACGAGTGCCTTGAAGAGCGCACCTAACTGCTTTTTATTAATGACTTTATAAATTTGTGTAAGTTTTGGTTGGCCATGTGGGAAACTTTATTACGCAAGAACGAAGTCCATCCCAGTAATAATCCTGGAGCTCCTAACGATTGTCGGCTCCAGTGCCAAAAATTAAAACGATCGATGTGTTTGATTATCTTTCCGTCTTTAAACTCAAATTCAGCATCAATAATATTGTGAACCCGTCGGCCTGATTGGCTAAAAGTATAAATAGGTTCCCAGTGGGCGGTGATACGTCCGTCGTGTTCTGTGACGGTAAATTCCATCGTCATGTCTTTGCCTCGCTCACACAGCATGTGCCACATGCAGCCTATTTCTTTTCCGTGCAGTTCGAAGGCTTCGTCTCGAAAGTAGGCATCTTGGTGATAGCATGCCGACATCGTCTTGTAGTCTTTATTTTTGAAGGCGCTGTAAAACATCTCAATAAGCGCTTTATTCTGCTGGGATTCATTCATGGTAGTCGGTCTTTGTTATTGAGGTGGGTTGCTTAAACAATTTAAATAAACCGGTTAAATAAATAAGCTAAATAAACAGTTTGAAACGATATTGTAGTACTGAATAACATGATTCGTGAGTGTCGCTTATGCCAACATAGGTGTGTATATTGGACTATTTACTGTCTTAGTTTATGAAGATCAGCCGATGAAATGTATTTTACTCTTGTTAGAGAATAGCCCAGTAACCTCAGTTTCAGGGCCAATGGAGATTTTTTCCTTGGCGAACAGTTTTGTTCCGCGTGAACAGAGGATGAAATTGCAGTTAGTCAGCACTTCGGGGGCTGCGGTGCCGTGCTTGGGTGGATTAACGCTTTCGGTACATGGAGGTCTAACCACTTCGTCAGGGCCTGATCATGCTAATCCAGATCTTATTATAATCGGCGCGATCGGGCCGCCAGATGCGAGACCGGTTGATTTTGACCCGAAGGTTTTAGCGTGGCTTAAGCATCAGCATGAGCAGGGTACTAAAATCGCCAGTATTTGCACGGGAGCCTTTGTGTTGGCTGCTAGTGGATTATTAGAGGGTTTGCCCGCGACAACGCATTGGCAGTGTGTAGAGTTGTTTCAACAACGGTTTCCTAAGGTTCGACTTTGCCGGGATGCGATGATTACCCAGCAAGATGGCTTATATTGTTCTGCGGGTGCGAGTGCTTATCAAGATATGAGTATTCATTTGGTGCAAGAGTTTTTTGGTGAGGCGGTAGCTCAGCAATGCGCTAAGGCTTTGTTATTTGATGCAGACCGCTATTCACAAGCGCAATATGCGAGTTATCAACCTTGCAGAAAGCATGTTGATGATGTGATTCATGGCTTACAGGATTGGCTAGATCAACACTTCTCGCTCAATGTGTCGATGGTCGAACTTGCTAAGAAGGTGCATTTAAGCGAGCGTCAGTTTAAGCGTCGTTTTAAACAGGCGACTCAAGAGTCTCCTTTGGCGTATGTTCAGGCGTTAAGAATCGAGTCGGCTAAGCGGCACTTGGTTTCATCAAATAAGGCCATTGCGGATATTAGCCGCAGGGTTGGCTACGAAGATGTGCGGTTTTTTAGGCAGCTATTTAAGCGATTAACGTCGCTAGCGCCAACAGATTATCGGCAGAAGTTTTCTTTACATCGTTAGAGGGTCTAAAACTGATCTAATACCTTTAAAAAAGCGGGGCTGTATTGATCGAGTTTCATTTGTCCTACTCCTGAAATACCCGCGAATTCTTGTCTGTTCTGCGGTTTAATTTGCAGCATGGACTTAAGCGTTGCGTCGTGAAAAATCATAAACGGTGCGATGCCTTGAGTGCGGGCGAGCTGAGTTCTACAGTCGCGCAATGCCTGCCAAAGTTCTTGTTCGTCTTCGGGGATTTCAAAGTCTTTATTAGCGCTGCTTTTATTAGCAGACGCGTAGCGGTTTTTACTTTTATTGGCCGACTCAAAACTGTCTAGGCGTAACGTCAGAGTTTCTTTACCTTGTAACAGGCTGCGACTGCTTTCGTGTAATGAGAGTTGGCCATAGTCATAATTAACATTGAGATAACCATGCGCTACGAGCTGACGAAAAACGGACCGCCACTGGCCGTCTGTCAGTTCGGTGCCAATGCCATAGGTTGAAAGAGTATGGTGATTGAACTGAGTGATTTTCTCACTGCTTTTACCGCGTAAAACATTGATTAAATGAACCACGCCAAAGCGTTGGTCGGTGCGAAATACACAGCTTAATGCTTTACGAGCAGCTTCGGTTGCATCCCAGGTTTGTATAGGTGTTAGGCAGTTGTCGCAGTTGCCGCAGCGCTGAGGGTCGGAATAATGATTGCTAAGCTGGTCGCCAAAATACTGAATCAGCATTTTTCGGCGGCAGTCGGTGAGTTCCGCTAAACCCAGCATGGCATTGAGTTTTTGTTGTTCAATGCGTTTAAATTGTTCGTCGCCCTCACTCTTTGCCATCATTTGTTTTAATTTAATAACATCTTCTAGGCCATACGCCATCCATGCGGTTGCAGGCTGGCCATCTCGACCAGCACGACCAGTTTCTTGGTAATAGGCTTCGATACTTTTAGGTAAATCTAAGTGCGCAACAAAACGGACATCGGGCTTATCGATTCCCATACCAAAGGCAATGGTCGCGACCATAATGATGCCATCTTCACGTAAAAACCGTTGCTGGTTTTGCTGTCGTACGGCTTTATCTAGACCAGCGTGGTAAGGCAAGGCTTGGATGCCTTGTTGCGTTAGCCATTGCGCGGTGCTGTCTACTTTTTTGCGAGAGAGACAATAAACAATGCCAGCGTCGCTGTGATGTTCGGACTGTAAAAAATGCAGCAGCTGTGCTTTGGGATTATTTTTTTGTGTAATGCGATATTGAATATTGGGGCGGTCAAATCCCGAGACAAAGACTCTGGCATTTTGTAAGCCTAAGCGATAAACAATTTCTTCGCGGGTTTTAACATCAGCGGTTGCGGTGAGAGCAACCCTTGGGATGTTGGGAAAATATTGTTGCAGTAAACTGAGTTGCAAGTAGTCGCTGCGAAAATCGTGGCCCCATTGTGCTACGCAGTGAGCTTCATCAATAGCAAATAAAGACAGTTGGCATTGTTGCAGCCAGTCGATAGTACGCTGCAGTGTTAAACGCTCGGGGGCGAGAGCAGTTTTCAATGGATCAGGGTTACCGTCTACACCTTCAGGATTCACATAAATAAGCCCCATCATCACAGCAGCCAACGGATTGTCTAAATCACGCTCACCAGAATAACGACTGCCTTCACTGCCACTCGGTGCTAACCATTCTTTTTCTGCACCCCAGTAAGTATCTTTTTCTGGATGCCAAATGTCTTCACGACCAAACGCAAAACCGAAGGTTTTTAGCCCCATAGACTCGTACGCCATCGTTCCTGCATATGCAATCAAATCAGCCCAGCTAAGCTTGTTACCGTATTTCTTTTTAATCGGCCAAAGCAAACGACGTGCTTTATCGAGGTTAACGTTGTCTGGCCAAGAGTTAATCGGTGCGAAACGCTGATTGCCCGTACCTGCTCCACCACGACCATCGGCGATACGATATGTACCTGCAGCGTGCCAAGACATACGAATCATCAAACCACCATAATGACCCCAATCGGCTGGCCACCACTTTTGGCTATCGGTCATGACATCGACCAAGTCTTTTTTTAGAGCTTCAACGTCTAAGTTTTTAAGGTTTTCGCGATAGTTGAAGTCTGCGCCCATCGGATTGGTTTTGTTATCGTGTTGGTGCAAGATATCTAGATTTAGCGCCTTAGGCCACCAATCCATATTCGACATACTGGTTTCCGTTGCTCCACCGTGCATGACTGGGCATTTGTTATTCGACATCGGTAAATCTCCTGCTTTAACTGAAAATGATTTTTGATCCGTGCAAGCTTATGCAAGTGCTAACATCACTATTATTCATTACGTGTCAGAAGTGAAAACTATTGTAACTATGCCCCTAATAGCCTAGTACTATCAGAATATAAATTAACCCCACAAGTTAATAATCCTATCCATAAAAACTACGATGGGTCATCCCAACGCGAAATACAAACGAATACCTAACTCATGCTATAGTCACAATTTTGGACTCTTCATGGCCATCTCAGAACAGCCATCAAAACTCAGCTTACCGCAGACCAACCCTGGCGTCGAAACCGTACTTGAATACTTAGTGATTAAGTTTCCTTATATCGAGGCTCAGGTATGGATACAGCGTATGCTCGATGGCAAAGTGCATTTGCATGATGGAAGCCTAGTTAACCCGCAATCCCTTTTCAAACCGCAGCAACGTATTTATTATTATCGTGAAGTTGAAAACGAGCCGGTAATTCCGTTTGCAGAAGAGATTCTCTTTCAAGACGAACACATACTCGTCGCTTATAAACCGCATTTTTTGGCCGTCACTCCCGGTGGCCAATATATAAATGAATGCTTACAGAATCGTTTACGCCGCGGTACAGGAATAGAAGGCTTACAAGCAATGCACCGACTTGATCGCGTCACAGCGGGCTTGGTTTTATTCTCAGTAAATCCTGCTACGCGCCACCTCTATCATGAACTGTTTAAAACACGGAACATTCAGAAAACCTACCAGGCTATTTCTGGCAGCATTCAGAATAAAGCAATAACGGGAAGAACATGGGAAGTTAGCAATCGAATAGTCACCACAGAGCAACGTTTTCGGATGTGCATTACAGAGGGCGAAGCGAATAGCCATTCAACCATCCGCTGCGTAAAGCATAGCGCCAATAAGGCCCTCTTTAAACTAAGCCCTATTACAGGAAAAACCCACCAGCTTCGGCTTCATATGCAGTCGCTCGGCTGGCCTATTTTAAATGATCGATATTATCCAGAATTACAAGAGCTTTCAGAAGATGATTATACGAAGCCCTTACAGCTTTTGGCCAAAGAACTTAGGTTTATCGACCCTGTAACCAAGCAGGAAAGGCATTTTGTCTATAAAGGGAATTTAGAATTTTGAATCATCGAACGATTAAACGAATATCTAACAAGGTAGACATCTAGCAAGGTAGAGACTGGCAAAGCTTCAATCTATAAAACGTTATAATAGTCGGTAAAACCAGCCAATATATTGGTAATCGCAATCGACGAAAGTATTAACCCCATCACCCGACTGACGACACTCGCGCCGCTACTGCCGATCACCTTGGTAATAACACCCGCAAGCAGCATCAAGATATAAGCCAAAAGCAAAACAGATAGCATCACCAAGGCCGTCTGAACTTGCTCCCAAACACTGTACACCGCATTTTTAGTCAATAATACCGCGGCTAGCATCGCACCAGGACTTGCGATAGACGGCACCGCAAGAGGAAAGATCGCTGTTTCTCTATGGGAGTTTTCAAGCAATTTGATTTCTTCATCGGGCTTACTATCACCAAAAATCATGGTCAACGCGAATAAGAAGAGAACAATACCACCCGAAATCTGAAACGCGGGTAACGGAATAGCCAATGCATTTAAGATCAGCTCTCCCATTACCACAAAGAATAATAAAACACATGCCGATACAATCGTGGCAAGCAAAGCAACTCGACGTTTAGTCTTTGCATCATATTGATCTGTTACAGCGATAAATACCGGAATGGTTCCAATAGGATCTATAACCGCAAAAAATGTAATGAATACAGCTAAAATATCGATCATGCTATGCCTTATTTAACCTGTTTCTTAGCGCGCTCTGTCAGTTGAATGGCTTGATCGCATGCATTAGCAAGCTCCAGACCCTTCTTCAAGAAATGACGACTGAAATATTCAATATGTTCTGCATGCTCATGAAAATGATGCGGTGTTAATACAGCCGTCAGAACCGGAACTTCTGTTTCTAACTGAATTTGCATCAATGCATTACACACGGTTTGAGCAACAAAATCATGTCGATAGATGCCACCATCTACAACCAATGCACTACCCGCAATAGCCGCATATTGACCACTTTTTGCTAACAATTTAGCTTGCAGTGGAATTTCATATGCACCTGGTACCGGAATCACATCAATCAATGATACGTCATACCCACGCGAAGATAACTCTTTTTTGAATCCTTCCAGACAATTTAATACGATCTCTTCATGCCAAGTGGCGTGTAAAAAAGCGATGCGTTTGGTTGCAGGAGTGAAGTTCGTTGAGCTCTGATTCATTATAAAACCCTATACCTATAAAGTGAATCAGGGCGAACGGACAGGCAAAATCATCCTAAAACAAGGAATACCTAGATTTGTCTGACACGTTCTCTAACATCCGGACTATAACCGTCGGCTCTGGAATCACACCAGATCTGCTGACCCTTCAAGATAATAAGCATATTGAACCATACCCTAAATTGAAGGCGCTCGCGGGCTTAGAAATAATTCTTTACCGCCGGTGGGGAGTTCCACCCCGCCCCGAGAACGAAATCGAAATAATTCGACGGGGCGAATATACGTGCATTTACTGCCTAATGTCAAAATCTGTTCATCTTACAACGAAGATTACAGAGGAATTTAATCTAAAACCGCCTTACAAACCTACCTTTTTCATCATTTCATACAAGTAATTAATTTGAATTTGAGGCTAAATGCGCGCGCTTAAAGATTAACCTGAACAGTCATTAATCAATTAAGTATTTTATGCCACATATCACACATATATGTGCACGGACCGATACACATCATCAACTGGAACGATGCTAGTGCTTTAATGAAAGAGCATAAATATCAATGAATAGTCATGCCCATTAATATATCAAATATCGCCAACTGTCTAAAAGACAATGCTCATAAATTTCCTAATAAAAAAGCAATCATCTATCCAGTCGGCACACACAAAGATGGATCAATTAAATACCATCATAAAACCTATAAAGAACTCAACATAGAATCCGACCAATATGCGCGTGGATTTGAATCTGCTGGCATAAAGAAAGGCACTAAAACCTTGTTTATGGTTAAACCAGGGCCTGATTTATTTTCAATTACCTTCGGTTTGTTTAAAGTCGGTGCGATCCCCGTAATTGTGGACCCAGGTCTAGGCGTTAAACGTATGTTGCATTGCTTCAACGCAGTGAATGCAGAAGCCTTTATCGGAATAAAACGCGCCCATATATTTAGACTTCTACTTGCTCGCCACTTTAAATCTGTAAAAATATGGATAACGGCAGGTAAGCGACTATTTTGGGGAGGCTATTCTCTTAAAAATCTTGCAAAACAAATAACAACGCCTTATCAAATGGCCGAAACAACGCCAAATGAACTTGCGCTCATTAACTTCACTACCGGTAGCACTGGGCCTGCGAAAGGTGTCGAATATACCCATGAGATGATTAATAAAGAATATCAATCATTGAAGCTTAATTATTACAATAACCCTGACCATATTGACCTGGCAACACTATCATTATTCGCTCTGTATGACATTTTAATTGGCGTAACAGCAATACTCCCTAAGATAGACGCAACAAAACCTGCACTCGTTGACCCTCAAAATATTATTGATCCAATAAAACAATTTAATGCGAGCATGATGTTTGCTTCTCCCGCTTTACTTAATCGAGTGGGTAAATATGGAATTGAACACAACATCAAGCTTCCAACACTAAAAACGGTTCTAGCGGGTGGGGCCCCCGTGACATTGTCGACCATGAAGGTATTTCAACAACTACTGAGTGATGATGCATCGATCCTGACAACCTATGGATCAACCGAAGCTCTACCAATTTCATCCATAGACTACAAAACACTCGAAGTGAATTGCCGTCATAAAACAGAAGTGGGAATGGGAACCTGCATAGGAAAACCCCTTGAAAGCGTCGAAGTATCAATAATAGAAATAACCGACACTCCAATACCACAATGGGATGAAAAACTTCTAGTACCAAACGGCACCGTTGGCGAAGTGGTTCTTAAAGGTACGATTGTCAGTCAAAGCTATTACAAAAACCCGCAGGCTAATTCACTCAATAAGATTAAAGATGGTAATGAAAACAGACACCGTATGGGCGACCTTGGCTTGCTCGACGAGGAAGGACAACTGTGGTTCTGCGGACGTAAGCAGCAAAGAGTTATTACAAGCAAGACCACACTTTTTACCGTTCAGTGCGAAGGTATATTTAATCAGCACCCTGCTGTTTTCAGAAGTGCCTTAGTGGGTATTGGTGATAAGAATAATCAAACCCCTGTTATCTGCATTGAATTAGAGCCAGAGCAAGTTGAAAATATAAAAATCCCTAAAGAAAAGGCTGCTTTAACACAATCAATTCTCAACATAGGGAAAGCACACACGTTAACTCAAGAGATAAGCACCCTTCTATTTCATCCATCATTCCCAGTAGACATTCGACATAACGCCAAAATAGGCCGCGAGCAACTTGCCATTTGGGCAGAACAGGAAAAGCAATAAAATGATATCTAACTATACCAAAGGCTTTAATAAAAACGACAAACTACTGATGTTAATACCGGTTTTTGGCTGGTTATTCATCCTTTATGGTTTAGTAATTCCCATCGATAACTTATACATCAAATGGATGTGGTATATCGATATTTTCTTAAGTGTACCCGTCCACTTACTTCAGCTTTTCATAGCAGTTCCTGTGGGCAAAAAATCAGGTTATACAAAATCACAGAGTGTTGTCTTAACGGTTTTATTTGGTGCAACGTGGTGGAAGCCGGTAAGGCAACAACTGGTGAACAAGTAATGAAAGTTTTAATCACAGGCGCAACTGGATTTTTAGGTAGCTATATCGTTGACAAATGCATAGCACAAGGCGATAGCGTTCGAGTTTTAGTACGTAAAACGAGTGATATCGAATATTTAAAAAAGTATCCCTCAATTGAATATGCTTTTGGTGACCTAACCAACCTTTCATCACTTAAGGATGCTACTCGTGGTGTTGATATTGTTTATCACTCTGCCGCTCGGGTCACCACTAAGGGAGATAGAAATCAGTTTTATCGAGACAATGTTGTAGCGACTCGCTGTTTAGTTGACGAATCAAAAAAACAGGGCGTTAAACGTTTTGTTTTTATAAGTAGCCCCAGTATCTTTTTTGACTTTTCTCATCAAGTTCACATTGATGAAAGCTATGCTTACCCAAAAAAATACATCAATTACTATTCAGAGACCAAGGCACTTGCCGAGAAATATGTTTTATCGCGCAATGATGAAAATTTTACAACCTGCTCACTTAGACCTCGCGGAATTTGGGGCGCTCGAGATAAAACAGGATTTGTGCCAAAAATAGTAAAGGGCATGCTAAATGAAAAATTTCCCGACATGTCTGACGGTAAAAATATTTATGCAACCTTGTGCCATGTTGAAAATGCAGCCAATGCTTGCATCCTAGCGGCACAATCAAACAACGTCGGCGGTAAAGCGTACTTTATAACCGATGACGAAACCGTAAATGTTTGGGACTTCCTACGCAGCCTAGGACAAACCTTTTCAGCCCCCCCGATTAAAAAAGAATTAAGTTCAAAGCTGCTCATGACGCTAGGCGGTTTGTTTGATTTGATTTGGAAATTCCCTCCACTAGCGCAGAAAATTGAAGCGCCTCTTTCTCGCTATGCGGTTGGGTTATTAACCTATACATCGACTTACGATATCAGTGCTGCTAAAAGAGATTTCGGTTACCAAGCTCGAGTTAAACAAAATACAGGCATGCCTAAGCTTAAGGCGTGGGTTGATGAGCTGGGCGGCGTTGAAGCTTTTGTGGAACACGTATAATGCCAGGGCCATCAAAGACAGGAAATAATATTTCTCCACTTCTTCAATTTGAAGATTTACCTGGCCCACATCCTTGGCCTATTGTTGGCAATGCCCTGCAGGTTAAGCTGCCTCGTCTACACCAAGACATCGAGGCATGGGCGAATAAATATGGTTCCGTCTTCAAGATGCACCTTGGACCAACCAAAGTTTTAGTCATTGCTGATCACAAAATAGAAACTGAACTTTTAAAAGACCGCCCTAGTGGATTTCGTCGCCCAAAACAACTCGTTGATACAATAGAAGAAATGGGTCTTCAATCAGGCCTTTTAACCGCCGAAGGTGAAGCTTGGAAACATCAAAGACGAATGGTGATGGCCAGTTTAACAGCCAGTAATGTGCGCAGTTATTTCCCCTCTCTTGTAAAAGTCACCAAGCGCTTACAGAAACGATGGACTAAAGCGGCCCAAAGTAATACCAGCATTAATGTACAGCATGATTTTATGCGCTATACCGTCGATGCTATTGCTGGCTTATCTTTTGGCTCAGATATTAATACCCTAGAAACTAAAGATGATGTAATTCAACATCATCTTGATAAAATATTACCGGCAATCTTCAGCCGTTTGAATGCACTTGTTCCCTATTGGCGCTACTTTAAACTCCCCTCCGACCGTCAACTCGATCGAAGTGTATCGATTGTAAATCAATCAATTAAGGAATTTATCAGCCAATCACGACAACGCCTGGCTGAAGAACCTGAGCGGCGCGCCACGCCCACAAACTTGCTTGAATCGATGATCGTTGCCGCAGAGCAACCTAATAGTAGCGTTGATTATAACGATATCGCAGGCAATGTAATTACCATGCTACTCGCCGGTGAAGAAACAACAGCAACAACATTATCTTGGTTACTGTATCTATTAAAACGAAACCCAGAAGCATTTAAAAAAGCCCAAGACGAAGCACAGGCCATGTCTGGCGAATTAAACGAGATCACACCAGAAAGACTTAACGATTTAAAGTTTATAGAAGCGTGCACTCTTGAAACATTAAGACTTAAACCTACTGGGCCTTTCAATGTTCTGGTTTCGCTAAACGATACAGAGGTGGCAGGTGTTGCAATAGCTAAGGGAACTTGGATCTGGAGTGTATGTCGCCATGACACCTTGGCTGAAAAATATTTCCCGAACCCTCAGGCCTTCAACCCAGAGCGCTGGTTAATACATCCTGATAACGATCTTTCTCTATCTAGAAAAGTTTCAATGCCATTTGGCTCAGGGCCGCGAGTCTGCCCTGGGCGTTACCTAGCCATGCTGGAAATCAAACTGGCCATGGTAATGCTCCTTAATAATTTCGACATACTTAGCGTCGATACTCCTGACGGTGGCGAAGCTCAAGAGCTGATGTCAATTACGATGAATCCTGTAGGTTTGACAATGAGATTGCGTGAACGCAGTTAACTCATACTCAACCAATGCTCAAATTTATAAACTATTAATCTTAAGGAAATCCAGAATGATAAAAGCACGCTTCGAGAGTATCGGTGCCTATATACCGAATAAAAGAGTTTCAACAGAAAGCTTAACTCAAGAGATGAATATACCTCCCCAGTTTGATATTGAGGCTATTACCGGAATAAAAACTCGTTCTTGGAAAGAAGACAAAGACGACTCCTTCACAATGGCCATCGATGCGGCACAAAGTTGTTTAGAGAATTCTAAATACGAAGCTGCAGATTTAGATATTATTATTTCATGTTCCATCGCTCGCTTCGTAGGGGAATCCAGTTATTACGAGCCTGCGATGAGTCTATTACTTAAACATGAATTAGGAGCCAAAAAAGCAATATTCTTTGATATTTCCAACGCATGTGCAGGAATGTTCACTGGCATTTATATTTTAGAGTCTATGATAAAAGCTGGCATTGTTAAAAATGGTTTGGTTGTTAGTGGCGAATATATTTCCACGATTGCCGAAACGGCAGTATTAGAAGCAAAAGACATCTACGACCCTCAGTTCGGCTCGCTTACCGTGGGTGATGCAGGCGCAGCAGTGATCTTAGATCAAGCGACCAATGAAGATGACGTAATTGATTGCTTTAACTTAATTAGTACTCCTGAATATTCTGACCTTGCCATTGGAAAGCCTAGTAATCAGAGTAATCGGTACGCTATGTACGCAAGTAACTCAAAGATGCATACCGAAGAACGGTTAAAAATTTGGCCAAACTTTCAAACAGATACACTGGCCAAAGAAAACAAAGAGTTCAAAACAGAAAATTTTGATTACATCATTCATCATCAAGTAGGCTCAAAGTTTATTGAGCGATTATTGAAAATCGGGACAGAAGCTTTTTCTTCAGAGCAACCAGAATCGTTATCGGTATTAGAGAAATATGGCAATACGTCATCCACTTCTCATTTCATCGTGCTTTATGAATATCTAAAAGCCAACAAGCTAAAAGAAAAATCAAAAATACTTATGGTACCCGCCGCATCCGGCTTTGTTACCGGTTTTTTATCTATGAACATTAACAAATTGGCAGTGAAATAATCATGGCAACAATCATAAAAGCAACGGGCATTAGTACCGACAAGTCTATTAAAAGTTCAAATCAACACGCTATCGAAGCAGGTCGACAATGTATTGAAGATGCTGGTATTGATATCAATCATATTGATCTGATAATTAACGTTGGAATTTATCGCGATGAGAATATGCTTGAGCCTGCAATGGCCGCCTTTGCTCAAAAAGGACTCAACATAAAGCCCGACTATACAAAGTCCCAGCCTTTTAACGCCGCATTCTCATTAGATATGATGAACAGCGCTTGTGGAATAATTAACGCGATACAAACCGCCGATGCAGTTTTCAAAAGCAGAAAAATCAAATACGCGTTAATTGTTTCGAGTGACGCTCACCCTTCAAACACTGACCATAAAGGATTTCCATACGCTACGATTGGCGGAGCAATGCTGCTTGAACATACCGATGATAATAAAGGCTTCCATGACTTCAGCTTTAACCATTCACCGACTACCGACCAAAGCGTTAAAGGCTATTTGGACTTCAATAATCTGTCAGAGCCTGCCAAAGAACGGCTAACGGTAGATATGCCTGGCGATTATAAAAATCAGCTGCTTAAATATTCTAGTGAGTCCGCCGAAGAATATTTAACGCGTTTCAACATCAATCGCAAAACGGTCAAGTTAGTCAGCGTTCAACCCGAGCTTAATTTTGGACGAAAAATAGCAGATATTGTTAACATAAAAGATGATTCAATCATGGACCATTATGAACAATATGGGGATGCACATTCATCAGCGATTACTATGAATTATCATCATTTATCCAAAGAAAATTCTTTTAAATCAGATGATACGATTTTATTTCTAGCAGCCGGTGCAGGTATCACCACAGCCTGCGTATCCTATACGGTTTAACTCTGTTTATAAGAAAACATAACAATATTGTATCTTCAAGATTAGTAGTAACGGACATAACCAATGAAAAAAAATTATGTGGGCATTGCATGCTCACAACACGACCCTGCAATTGCCATTGTTAATTCAGAGGGTGAAGTTGTATACGCTGAATCAACCGAACGCCATTTGCAAAACAAACGCACTTGGAATACCTTTGCTGATGATTTAATTCACGTCGAGTATCTCTTAAAAAAATACACGGACAAAGATGCAGATCTTGTAATTGCCAAAACATGGAGTGGTAAAACACAATTCAGTTTGAAAATAATTTTCTTATTACTACCGCTGTTTAAAAAGAAAATGATTCCTTACGTTTATAACGTTTATTACTATCTAATTGAATCCTTACAAAACGTCTATGATTTCTCAGGTAAAAGCCTTCGCTTTCAACGTCGTATGTCAAACCCAGACGTTAATGTCGACGTACACAACTGCGACCATCATCTAACACATGCCGCGACGGCTTGTTATAGCAGCCCATTCCAGGAAGGTGTTTGTGCCGTGATTGATGGCTTTGGCGAAAGCACATCAACGTCATTTTACAGCTATAAAAATGGGAAAATAACCAAAATACCAGGAATTAAAAAATCATTACAAAGCCTTGGCATGTTTTACAGCATGATATGCAAAGTCTGCGGCTTTGATCCTATCAAGGGTGAAGAATGGAAAGTAATGGGGTTAGCCCCTTACGGTAAATATGACGAATCCATCTACGGCAAATTAAAAAAAATATTAGATGTAGAAGACACTCGTTTTGTAAGCCGTAATTTTTCAGTACTGAATGTCTACGATGAACTTTTCGAGATGAAGCTAAAACCGGGGCACTCTTCTATTGAAGCAGCTGATATTGCCTATAATGGTCAACTTATTTTCACCGAACTCATGTCAGAAATTCTCACGCAGCTTCACGGTAAAAATATTTCTGATAATTTAATCTTATCGGGAGGTTGCGCATTAAACTCAGCCTGTAACGGTTTACTACTAGAAAAGACACCCTTTAAGAAACTGCACGTTTATTCTGCGCCCGGCGATGAAGGTAATGCTATTGGCGCCGCCCTTTTGTCATTCTATAAAGACAATCCAAGCAAAAATGTACCGACTGCTCAGATGTCTCCCTATTTGGGCGAATCAATGAAGACTGAGGTTATGAAGAACTGTAAAGAACACAGTGGATTGAAGCATAAAACACTTAATGGTCAGCCCCTTTATCAACATGTTGCCACCTTACTCTCTGAGGGTAAAATAATTGGCTGGGTGCAGGGGCGAGCAGAATTCGGACCTCGCGCACTGGGTAACCGTTCCATCTTGGCTGATCCACGCTCGGTTGAAATGAAAGATGCGCTAAATTCACGTGTTAAGTTCCGTGAGGAATTCCGCCCCTTTGCTCCCTCTATTCTTCATGAGTACGGCGAAGAGTATTTTGAGAACTATCAATCATCTCCTTATATGGAGCGTACACTAAAGTTCAAAAGTGCTGTATGGAATAAAGTGCCAGCGGTAGTACATGAAGATAAAACAGGTCGAGCACAGAGTGTAACGCGCGAGAGCAATGAAAAATATTATGATTTGATTTCGGCATTTAATGAAATTACCGGTGTGCCCATTCTTATTAATACTAGTTTCAATGTTATGGGTAAACCCATTATTCATTCGGTTGAAGATGCATTATCGGTTTTCTTTACCAGCGGACTCGATGTATTGGTCATTGAGGACATGGTATTTAATAAGAGTGACTTTGAATAAGAGTTGCTTTGAATAAGAGTGACTTTAAGTAAATAGCATCATCACAGCTTGTTACACCTAATCGCGTAGCAAGCTGTGATCTAATGCTAATCTGAATTCGCTACTCGTCCGATTCAGTATAGCCAGACCAAATATCGGTATTAACTTGAGGTGTATTTTTAAGCTTTTTCTTAGCTTTCTTTTTGCCCGTCCCTTCTGGCTTTGCCATGGGTTTTTCTGCGGCTAACAATTCATCAATTGCAGCTTCATCAACTTCAAAACCCACAATCTGTTCTCGTTCGAGGCGAATTTTATTCTTCTTTTCGATGATTTTAAAATGATGATAATCTTCATAATCAATCAACGATAAGGCTAATCCGACCTCTCCAGCTCGACCACTCCGGCCAATACGGTGCATATAATCTGACGGGCTTCTTGGTAGATCAAAATTGATCACTACAGGCAGTTTTTCAATATCTAAGCCGCGCGCAGCTATGTCAGTTGCAATCAAAACCTCTATTTCGCCCGATTTAAAAGCCTCTAAAACGCGACTTCGAGCACCCTGACCTTTGTCGCCATGGAATACTTCAGCCACTACATCACGCTTCGAAAGCTTGTAAGCTAAGTGCTCGCAGTTATTCTTAGCATTAACAAAAATCAATACTTGTCGCCACTGATTTTGTTTAATCAGATGCGCTAATACCGATGTTTTCTCACCTTTATTGACGGTAAAAACCCGCTGTACGAGAGTACTGGCATCCGCGCTCTGAACCTGTACTTCAACAGGATCATTCAACAGTTCAGCCGTCAGAGTTTGTACTTGCTCTGGGAAAGTCGCCGAAAATAATAAGGTTTGCTTCTGCGTTGGCATCAACGCCATCAATGCCGTTAGCTCTTCAGTAAAGCCTAGGCTTAACATACGATCGGCTTCATCAAGCACCAGTGTCTTAACTCGATCGAGTTTAATGGCATTATTCGAAATTAGATCAAGCAGACGACCTGGGGTAGCGACTAATATGTCACAGCCCCCTCTTAAAGAAAGCATTTGTGTATTGGTCGATACACCACCAAACACTGCGACGGTTTTAATCGCGCCGTTAAAGTGCACGGCATACGAGCGTACACTATCCGCGACTTGCTTTGCCAATTCACGGGTCGGAACTAAAACTAGAGCTGATACAAAGTTACCCTCGCCTTGCTTGCCTGCATTAATCGCTTTTTGTGATACTTGCTGCAAAAGTGGTAAGGCAAACGTTGCTGTTTTACCAGAACCAGTATTCGCACCACCAATAAGATCGCGGCCCTCTAAGATACTAGGAATCGACTGCGCTTGAATGGGGGTTGGTTGCTGGTAGTCCAATTCTGCTAACCGAGCTAACAAAGGCGAAATAAGACCAAGCTGTTTAAAGTCGGTTATTGTATCAGTAGGAATATTAGCGGGTATTACGTCGTTATTAGTCGCGGATGTCATTAATATAAGAGCTCAGAGCATGGTTAAGTAAAAAGATAATTAAAAAACTGTTAATTAAAAGCAGTAAAGGGTTAATCGGGCTATTTTAGCGCATTTAATACCCAATTGCTTTTAGCGGTTCTATTTATAGTGGCTAGTCAGCTTCTATTAGCCGTTTAGCCAGTATCTTTAAGATAAACGTTTCTCGTTCAATCGAGAGTCCTTTCTTTTCGCTGTGGGCAATTACATCTTCATTATGCGCAATCGCTTCATGAATATTCATCCAACGAGGAATCATGCCGTTATTTATTTCATGGGCCTCAAACGCTGTATTTCCAAGCTCATCATCAATATCACAAAAATAGCAGTGCGATATCATATGAATAATATCGGCATCTTGCTTGTACCAAGGGCGATATTCATCATAACGCGCGAACGGTCTTACATTTCGTATGCCTTGGGCCCCAGTTTCTTCAGCAAGCTCTCGAACCAAGCCTTCAATCTCATCCTCACCCTCATCGATTCCACCACCAGGTAAGCTGTAGTCGTGATAGCGCTCGGTATAGAGTAATAGAATGTCTTCCCCTTTCATCACAATGCCTCGCGCAGCATGCCGTTCAATCAGGGTATATTCACTTGCTAAGGTGATATCTTCAGGGGATACAGCAGGATGAAAAGCTGTTTTTAGTAGTTGCATCAATGATAATACCTAAGCAGTAAAAAGACAGTTGGCTTGATCGCTTCAGTATGGAAATACTGACTATAAGCCGCATTCGAAGTTTTTTAATCCCACCGGTCGAATTAATTACCGGAGAATATCGATAATGGAGCAATATGTTCAATAATTCGGCCAAAGGTTGCTCATCGACATGATCTAAGCCGATCAAGTGAGTCTGACTTTCTGCATCATATAGAAAGTCGAATTAAACTTCCACGTATCAAAAAATCGCCAAGTAAAACTGCTGATGGCATGGTCCAGAACCAATATAAAGAATCACTACTCATCCAATATCTCTTTTAAATAAACCCACTGGTTAGATAAACTTTAGCCTTTAAAATTTAGAAAGACTGCGCTCAACATTTGAATAAGCCGACAGATCAGTTTTTTGATATATTCACTCTGTCGTAACTCAGACTTTAATGAGGTAAGCTAATTAACGCTCAACTTTAGATTCAACTTTAGATTCACTAAAGCATTAAACATATAGCAGCAAAAGGCCGCCCAGTTTTATATGATTTCTTTAACGGTTTCTCAATTAGCCAAGCAGCTCAACATCAGCGCCGATACCGTGCGTTATTATGTTCGCTGCGGGTTAATAATACCTGAGCGCGATTCTAAGAATGGCTACAAGCGTTTTCATGAGGAACACATAAAACGACTGCACTTTATTTTACAGGCAAAGTCTTTAGGCTTCTCGCTAGCAGACATTCAAACTATCATCGACCAAGCCAGCTTTGGCGAATCTCCCTGCCCTCAGGTTCGTATCATTATGGAGGCCCGCTTAAAAGAAACCGCGGCCAAAATTTCAGCCATGCAAGCGACCTATCTACAGATGCAAAGTGCAATGAATCGCTGGCAAACGCAGCCCGACTGCACTCCGACAGGGGCCAATATTTGTCATTTAATCGAAGGTTTCACTAACCCCGAAACACAATCGCCTACTGATAATAAAGACTTCACACGCGATCAGACCAGTGCAACTAAATCGACTACCTAATCAACTACCGAATCAACAACTAAGCCAACAGACTGCTGCCATGATTAAGAAAATAAAAGTACTTCTATTACTTGCAATGAGTCATACAACGATTGCTATATGCGCCTTCATGCTAGGCATATATACCTTACCGATATTAATGGCACCAGCCGACCCAAGCTCTGGGGCTCTTGCGCTCAGTATAAAAAACACACGCTATGTTGCGACCATTTCAGATAATTTAACCGACTCTGATTGGCTGCACTGGGGAAAGGGAACTTTTTCTATTGGGGATGACTACATCGTTTTTCAGGGCACTCTTGCACCCGGTCCTGATTACCGTTTATACCTTTCACCGTCATTTGTTCAAACGGAGGCAGATTTTAATCAATTGAAGTCTTCAATGATTGAGATTGGTGAGGTGAATAGCTTTGGTAATTACATACATCCACTAAACGGCAGTATGAATAAAACCCTAAATAAAAATGTAAATATTGAACACTACAATACCGTTATTATCTGGTGCGAATCTTTTAATCAATTTATTACGTCGGCGCAGTTTAAAAATTAATGCCTAGCCATTCAGAAGGCTGCTATTAAAAGCGTGCAACCAAGCAGACTACCCACTGGCTTTACAAAACTCGCCGAGTATCGATTTTATGTCAAGCATGCCGCGAGATAAGACGCACCTTATCTCGTCGATGGTAATAAGAGCGTCTGTTTTACCTGCCGCTGGATTAACAACCAAACATAGACTGGCATAAGGAATATTTAATTCTCGAGCCAATACCGCTTCGGGCATCCCTGTCATTCCGACAATATCACAGCCATCATTTTCTAAACGCTTAATTTCAGCAATGGTCTCTAGTCTTGGCCCTTGTGTCGCACCATAGACGCCGCCGCGACTGAAACCATGATTCAAAGTATGAACTGATAAAACTTTAATGAGCTTTTGGCGCAGCGTTTCATCGTAAGGGTGGCTAAATTCTGCATGGTCCAATGGTCTAAACTCACCATCAAAATAGGTATGCTCGCGACCGTGGGTATAATCAATAATTTGATGAGGAACCGATATATGACCTGCAATAGCATCACAATGAATGCCACCAACGGCATTAACCGCAATCATGCTATCAGCGCCCAAAGACTGCAAAGCCAACAAATTAGCGCGATAGTTAATTTTATGAGGTGCGACAGCATGGTTTTTACCGTGCCTAGGAAGAAATAATAATCGCTGACCGTGTAATTCACCCTCGACAATATCGTCACTTGGCTTACCGAGTGTAGTATCAACCTGCTTATGAATTTTTTTAATATTCAACTCAGGAAATTCGGTCAACCCCGTTCCGCCAATGATCGCAATTATAGACACGTATTAACCTTATTGAATGAGCTGACTCGCGACTTTCTGGTGCGAATACCAAGCTGGATTTTGATATAAATTATCTTTTAAATGACCCTGAGCTTGCATCGATTCTAAACTTAATAGCGACCATTGATGCAAGCGCACCGTATCGACGATTTCTTGCGCTGCTTGTCGATTATTACAAATCAACAAAACATTACACCCTGCTTCTTTAGCTTTCTGTGCCCTTATTGCAGGCGCACCTGACGCAGCCGCGCCTTCCATTGATAAATCATCACTGTAGATCAAGCCATCAAATCCCAGCCGCTGCCTTAAAATATCCTGCAACCAAGTAGATGAGAAACCTGCGGTAAAGTCACCATCTACATCAGGATAAATAACATGAGCGGGCATAACAGCACTCAACATCCCTTCTTGAATGAGCTTCTCGAAAGGTACTAGATCTTGCTTGCTAAGCTGGTCAAAGGTCCTTGGGTCGGTCGGTAACTCTTTATGTGAATCAGCCTGCACATGGCCATGGCCTGGAAAATGTTTCGCCGTGGCTAACATTCCTGCGCTCTTCATTCCACTGATGAACGCTTTTGCTAATAAATAGACATCTTCTGGGGTTGATGCAAAAGCACGATCCCCAATTACGCCCGAACGCCCAAAATCTAGATCTAGAACAGGCGCAAAGCTAATATCAATACCATGATGAATTAACTGGGCAGCCATTAACCAGCCTAATGAATTCGATTGCTTAAGTGCCGTCTCTTTATTAATAGCGTAAGACTCACCCAAGCGACGCATAGCAGGCAAACGTAAAAAACCTTCTCGAAATCGCTGAACTCTTCCGCCTTCTTGATCAACAGAAATGATCAAATCAGAGCGTAAAGCCTTAATACTCGCACACAAGTTTTTGAGTTGGGTTGGAGAGCTGTAATTGCGACTAAAAAGAATAAGCCCCGATATTTCTGGCTGCATTAAAAAACGTTCGTCTTCTGAAGTAAGCTCTAACCCTTCGATATCAGCAACTACACAAATTGACATGAGATCTTCTCTAGCGAAACTTTTTGAATCCAAATAGGCGTGCCCGGATCTAACTCATCAAATAAAGCAATGACATCAGAGTTTCTCATGCGAATACAGCCATGAGACTCTGGAATTCCCATAGGCTCGGTATCTGGCGTTCCATGAATATAGATATAGCGTTGCATGGTATCGACATCGCCAAAACGATTACGCCCTATCTCACAGCCACCCAGCCATAAAATTCGGGTTAAGATCCAATCACGCTCAGGGTATTGGCTTGCCAACTCACCATTGTATATTTCACCCGTAGGTCGCCTACCAACAAATACAGTATTTTCGGCAGCGCCCGCTCCGATTTTGGCTTTAATCTGATGCCAGCCCAAAGGAGTTTTATTAGACCCTTTTTGCTGTCCAATACCCAGTTTTGAAGTAGATATTGGGTATTTAACAGTGCCTTTATCATAGGTTAAACACATAACCTGATCATCAATTGAAACTTCAACTTTTAATAAAGTACGCTCATTGCTCATATTAAACGTTCGCCATCAAACCTGATGCCAAGAAAGGCATAAGTTGAGAAACCACCCCTTTAACATCCGACTCTGTGCCTAAGTCATGCTCTGCCATAGCCATTAACGAATCGACACTCGACATGGTGAAAACGGCCGCGCCGAGCATAAAGTGAATACGCCAAAAGCGTTCAAGTGGGGTTAATTCAGGAGTAACACGATTCACTTCTTTCATGTAGCGGCGAAAAACCTCACCATACTCGCTGGTTAAAAACTTACGCAAGTGCCCCTGCCCTTGGCTATACGCCAAGCCGAGTAGTCGCATAAATACACCAAACTTTTCAGGATTCTCCAACCCAGATTTGTTAAGTGTAATGACTAACAACTTCAAAAGTTGGTCAGGGGTATTTTCTTTTTGTTCGATTATGTCGAGTTGTTTAGAAAACTCTTCACTGAAAGGCGCTAAATAACGTGCAAACACTGCTTGTATTAACGATTTTTTAGAACCGAAGTGATAATTGACAGCGGCTAAGTTCACATTGGCCTTGGTCGTAATGTTTCTCAACGATGTTTCGGCAAATCCTTTTTCAGAAAATAATGCTTCCGCCGCATCAAGTATGCGTTCTGCGGTATCTTTCTGTGCCATAACTACCCATATTTCAAATATATAAAATTCAAACATACGTTTTAAACGCTTTAAGTGCAAGCAATACTCAGTAATGTCATTACGGTTCTGTGCACTAGTTCTTTAAAAGAAAATTAGGCGAAAGACTTTACAGACTAAAAAACACTGTATATATTTACAACTACTGTATAGATACACACTACAAATAACGCATTAGGAATCAGCATGATTAAGCTTACCGCCCGACAGCAAGAAGTTCTTGATCTCATCAAGGTGGCCATTGAAACAACCGGCTATCCACCAACTCGCGCTGAAATTGCAGAAAGCCTTGGGTTTCGCTCACCTAATGCCGCTGAAGAACATCTTAAAGCCCTTGCACGCAAGGGTGCTATCGAGATGATGCCTGGTGCATCACGTGGCATTCGCATTGTCGAAAGCCAGCAACTAGGCCTTCCCATTATTGGCCGTGTAGCGGCTGGTGAACCTATTCTTGCCCAAGAGCACATTGAAGACCACTGTAAAATCCCGGCAGACTGGTTCAAGCCAAACGCCAACTTCTTACTAGAAGTTCACGGTGAGAGCATGGTAAATGTAGGCATTATGGATGGCGACTTAATTGCCGTACACAAAACCAACGTTGCCCGTAACGGACAAATTGTTGTCGCACGCGTAGAAGAAGATGTAACAGTTAAGCGCTACCAAAAGACTCGCAATAAAGTCACATTATTTGCTGAGAATGATGATTTTGATCCTATTGAAGTCAACCTAAAAGATACCAACTTTGCTATTGAAGGTTTGTATGTCGGCATCATTCGTCGCCACTAGCAGCTAAATAAAAGCCGTTACAAATAAATAAACAAAGATAAACCAACGCCCAATAGATTCATTAATACAAGGAGTTAAACATGCGCCAATTACCACTAGGCATTCAAAATTCAGCGTTAACCCTAAGCAGTCGTATTGTTAAGAACGAGACGGGCCATAGCCCAACTAATCCGTCGACGAATCGTACTTCCAATACAAATAATGCAGGTATTAGTGAAATTATTTTGGCGGCAGACAGTGCACTCCAGCCGATGTATCTATTACCACTACTCTCTCAGATGTCACGAGATAAACGCTGGTTAATGTGGCTAGCAGACGAACCATCAATCAATCGAAACTGGCTAGCAGCATTAGGAATCGATGCATCTCAAGTTTTGCATATTAATGCCGAAAGCGAATGCTTTCATAAGGTTTGCTGCAAGGCGTTAGCAGCGGGTACGGGTCATTTAATAATTGAATGGCCAGGAAAAATAAGCGACGAAGAACTTTTTGAACTTGAAGAAGCAGCGAAAATCGGAGCTAGCCATGCTTTACTGATACGCCGCCGATAACAGATTACAGCGTTTATTATTTTAGATGACTAATATATTAGATGATTAAATATTAGACGCTTAAATGGATGAAAGGTACGCCGGCCAAACTATGTTACGCCTACGTACCACCAAAAAGTAAAACCTAGCCAATAAACAGATAACTCAGCTCATTAGCGTTTAATGAATTACCCCTGGCACTTCTTGCTCAGTCAGGATACTTTCCTGCTCAACATCCATCCCAGACAATTCACTTACCTTACTAACACCGGCTTCGATCATGGCATGCGCCACTTCAATGTGATTATTTTTCAGACCTTCCTTGGCTTCTTCTGAAAACTGAATTTTAACAATCATCTCCCCTGACTCTTCATCCGCTCTACGCAAACCAATATCACCATTGGATAATTCTACGATCTCAAAAAAATCAGCCATAATACCCTTCTCTACGACAGCACGTTTATCAAAACACGCTGATTATTAGAACTTACCAAATATAAACCCAACACACTGTACGAATAAGCGCAGCGTACAGAACTGAGCTCAGCTTTCTTGTCGATTATTGCGTTGCAAATCGATGATATCAGTCAATGCTTGAAACCAATCTCTCAGCGGCAAGGATTGAGACGTTTGGTCATACAGCTGAATCATTCCTGCATTTTGTTGTGGAGCAGCAGGTCTATTTTCTTTTTGAGCACAGTACTCAAAAGCCGTAAGCAACTGACTTAACCAGCTAAATTTATCACTCTCTAGCTGACGTAACTCAGTCATTTCACCCGTAGCAACAGGGACACTTTCAATTAACTGCTGCAATGATGAAATCGCATCTCTGTATTGCGCAAGCTCGGCAATTTCATGTAAGTATGACTGATATGCCAATACGAGCTGAAACAATACCGACTCTTGTAAAGCCGCACTTAAGACCAAGTCATCATCTGACTGTTCGGCATGCTCTTGCTTCTCTATGAGTAAGCGCGCTTGATAAAGCTTTTGATTACTGTGCGCTAGCCATTCAGCCATTAAAAGTCGACCTTTAGACCTAAGTGAATACCTTCTTCAAGCATAAACACTTTACTAATACCTTCTAACTTATAACGGCTATAACGATAACCCATATAAACTCGCGCCGTTGGTAGCAGGCCATACTGAATACGAAGATCCGCATCCGCTATGTTTTCAGTATTATCAAATGAAACAACGCTAGGCGCATAATACGCATAACCCGCAGCGCTTAAGCTGGGCACTTGTGGAATCTGGTAACGGAAAAAACCACCAACCCCTAAAGCTCCGCCATCAACATTGCCATTCTTATAACCAAAAATACGCCCACCAACACCTATGTATAACGGGCTATTAGGCTCGCGCACATCAACAACATGCAAACCTAACGACAATAAATCACCGTCGTCTTCATGATGCATAATACTGGCTGACACGTGTAGACCAGACCCGACTTTAGTCGCATCGTACTCAAGACGCGCAGAATCATTAGCCAAACTCAAATCGATTGAACCACCGGCTAAACTTTGCATACTGACTGATAACAACAAGCCGGAAAATAGAACTTTTAATGCTTTCATTACTACTACACCTAATATTTTTCCGCATTATATCAGATGCTTTCGCATTTGAGAAAATACAGCCACCCCAATTAAGAACAGCGCCAAAAGGCGCTGTTCTTATCGATCAATGTTCAACAACCCATAGATTATTTCATTAGATCTTGAAGTAATTTATTTAACTTAGTCACATACTCAGCAGGCTTATCTAGCTGACTTCCTTGGGCCAATTGTGCTTGCCCATGAATAACGTGTGCCAAATCGTTGAAGCGCTCTTCATCTTGCTCAGTATCCATTTTAGCAATCAATGGATGATTTGGATTTACCTCAAGCGTAGATTCTGCCTCAGGAACAGGTTGTCCTGCTGCCGCTAGCATTTGACGCAAACTATCGTTCATATCATTTTGGCCAACCACCAAGCAAGCTGGCGAATCAGTTAGTCGTGCAGTAACACGCACCTTACTCACTTCACCCTCAAGCGCTGCAGCAATGCGCTCAACCAAGCTCTTATTATTCTCTGCCAATGTTTCAGCAGCGGCCTTTTCTTCTTCACCGGTCAATTCATCAAGGTCCAACTCGCCCTTGGTGATATCTTGGAAAGACTTTTCATCAAAGTTTGCTAGATGACTGATCATCCATTCATCAACGCGCTGCGTCAGCAACAATACTTCGATATTATTTTTCTTGAAGAATTCTAAGTGTGGGCTATTAAATACAGCATTGTAGTTTTCGCCTGTCACGTAATAAATCTTCTTCTGATCTTCTTTCATGCGAGAAATATAATCAGCCAAAGAAACCGTTGCATCCTGAGACCCACTTTGCGTACTCGCAAAACGGAACAAACTTGCAATTTTTTCTTTATTAGCAAAATCTTCTGCTGGGCCTTCTTTTAAAACCTCACCGAATTGCGACCAAAATTTCGCATACTTCTCTTCGTCCTTCTTCGCCATTTTAGTAAGCACGTCAAGAACGCGCTTAGTCAATGCAGTACGAATAGAATCTACGTTTTTATCTTGCTGCAATATTTCACGAGATACGTTCAACGACAAATCATTGGAATCCAAGATCCCTTTAACGAAACGTAAATACAACGGCAAGAACTGCTCTGCTTCGTCCATAATATAAACGCGCTGAGTATAAAGCTTCAGACCACGGGCAGCGTCACGGTTCCACAAGTCCATTGGGGCTTGCGATGGAATGTATAGCAAGCTTGTGTAATCCAGCTTACCTTCTACCTTATTGTGTGACCACGCTAACGGCTCTTGCCAATCATGCGATACGTGCTTATAAAATTCTTTATATTCATCGTCACTAATATCTGTTTTTGGCTTAGTCCACAACGCTTGTGCATCGTTCACTGCTTCAGGAGCTTGCTTATTCTCACCTTCAGCATCATCACCACTTACTTCTTGTGGTAAGAAGATTGGAATTGCGATGTGGTCTGAGTATTTTTTAATCAAACTGCGCAGACGCAAACCATCAGCAAATTCAGTTTCATCGTCTTTCAGGTGCAGTGTAATTCGTGTACCACGCGTTTCTTTTACAATATCTTCAAGGCTGAATTCACCTTCACCTTGTGACTGCCAACGAACGGCTTGGTCAGCCGCTAAACCAGCACGGCGTGTTTCAACCACAACATCTTTTGCAACGATAAAGGAAGCATAGAAACCTACACCAAACTGACCAATTAGCTGAGAATCTTGTTTCTCATCACCACTTAGCTTGCCTAAAAATTCTGACGTACCAGATTTTGCAATTGTACCTAGGTGATTAACAACATCATCGCGGCTCATACCAATGCCGTTATCTTCAATTGTTACGGTATTTTTTTCTTTATCGAAATCAATATGGACCGCCAACTCGCTATTATCTTCATAAAGCGAAGCATCTGAAATCGCTTCAAAACGCAATTTATCACATGCATCAGACGCGTTTGAAACAAGTTCGCGTAAGAAAATTTCTTTATTTGAATACAAAGAATGAATCATTAAATGAAGTAGCTGTTTTACTTCAGTTTTAAAACCCATTGTTTCTTTTTGAGTTGCAGTCATTTTATCTCCCTAACTTGAACAATTATGCTTGATCAATTATTTCTGTTTTTTTGATTTCTAAACAGTTACTTCTGAACCGTTTGTTCTACATAGCCACTTCCAAATACGTATTGCACAGTTTATATCTGGTCAATCGTCGAAAGTGACATAAATTAAGTTGGCTATTGTCTTAGCCTTGGTAGAGAAATTGGGACGAGGAACTGAATTTCAAGGGGAGAGGATGAGGAAAAACGAAAACTTACTAAGAATCACGGCTCAAACTGAGCTTAAACCGTGATAATCGGATTTACTTTTTGGCTAATAAAAAGTGAGCACGCGCTGTTGCAATCGGATTAGCACGATCACCCTGCCAAGCATTGATTGCCACATTGGCAACACGACTCCCTTGACGCCATATCTGACACTCAGCAAAGGTATCTTGATCACGCCCGGCTCGTAAATAATCTAGCGAGAAGTCGACGATCTTTGGCATTAAAGGCGTATCCATAAACATCAGCAGATTGATTGCCGCTGATAATTCCATAAAGCCCCCAATCACTCCACCATGAATCGCAGGCAAAATAGGATTTCCGATATTGTCAGGATTTCGAGGGAGCTTAAAGATAACGTTGTCGCCAAAGCGTTGAAATTCAAGCCCGATGTAGCCCGCATAAGGAATACTGTCGACGAGTGGCTGAAAATCACCACTGGTTTGTGCTTGTTGAATAATGTTCTGAAAACTCATTAGTGTCGTTCTCCGCTATTCACAGGCTGAGCATCAAAGGCCACAGCCCCTTCTTCTGCACCACTGTATTCACCCATATAGACGCTCGCATCACCGGTTTCGATGACACCTTGAAATGCAGGCGGAGTCATTTTCGACCCAATTCGCATAAACGCAGCATTGCACTTAGCGACTAACGTATCGTCATTTTGCTGTCTAACCAGGCACTCGGTAAATACAACATTATTGGTAATACGGGTAACCGATGCTCGCGCAACAAGATCCTGACCCGGTTCGGACGACTTCATATAATCAACACGTAAATCTAAAGTTGGGCATAGCTCCATACCGTCAATGGCAACAAAGCACGCCGTGCCACAAGCAGTATCCATCAAGGTAGTGAGTGCGCCGCCATGAATAATGCCTGCTAAAGGGTTGCCAATGATTTTTTCACTATAAGGCAACTTCATTTCAAGGCTATTTTTTTCGGCAGACAAGACTTCTAAGCCTAATAACTGGCAATGTCGTAATACCGACAAAAATCGTTCTGCCTTTTGCTGATTGGTAATATTCATCAATAATTGCATCACTTTTTGAGTTAACAGGTCGGCGTAATAGAATAATCTGTTTTTGATAATAGATAGAACTTAATCGTAGCATGCCGAAATTTGAGCGTGTTATACCTTATTCTAGTAACGGATAAAACCAGAACCTTACAAAAAAAGTGCACACTGCTTGTTTTGTACACAACAAATATGGCCTTGTATCGACACATAAAAGACAAGAACTAGCACATTTGAAACAAAAAACAGAAATAAAAAAGGACGCATAATGAAGTGACCCCATAAAGTTGGACACTTTTATTAAGCGGCCAATAAGGCCTG
>CAJXUD010000022.1 GCA_913061415.1 uncultured Oleispira sp.
GTAGATTAAGCACTTTAGCTATATCAATAGCTTTTACATCAAGTTCAAATGTTAGTTTGATGACTTTAATCTTGAATTCTACAGAGTATTCAATGACTCGTTCTGAGCTGAGTATTCTTGGCATGTGTTACCTACCTTTTGGTTAAGATAGGCGTCTACTTTATTGGGTAAGCTCTCCTGGGGCTAAAGTTATTTTCGCTTGTCGTAATATTCAAAAAGGGGAAGATGCTTTGCGTCGCTGCAAAGCCTTACATTCCCAAAGTGAGCTGGCCTTTTTCCCTCTAGATCTTGCATCAGCTGACAGCATCAAACATTTTTGCAATGAAGTTAAAGATGAAACCATCGATACGCTAATCTGCAATGCGGGGTTGGTACCAACAAGCTACCAAGAAACACAAGAAGGATTAGAAATGACCGTAGGCGTATGCCACTTCGGTCACTTTTTACTTACCCAACTTCTACTACCTCAGCTTTTACAAGCACAAGAACTCACTGGAAAAGCACCACGTGTCGTCATGGTTTCTAGTGAATCTCATAGAATGCCACTGAAACTTAATTTCAATAAATTTCCGCTAAAGAAAACAGATACGTTTTTTCCATTTATGGCTTATGGCCAAGCCAAATTATGCAATGCGCTGTTTGCTAACGAGTTACAACGTCGCTATCAAGATCAAGGCCTCACCGCTTGCTCGCTCCACCCAGGTGCATTGATTACCACCAGCTTTGGCCGTGACTCGGGCTTTTTATCGCTACTCTTTAAAGTCGTCAGCCCATTAACTAAAAATCCAAATCAAGGCGCAGCAACCACAGTGTATTGTGCTAGCCATGAAAACACGGCGGAGTTGGCAGGGAAATACTTCTCTCATTGCAAGCCAGTGCGCAGTACTAAAGAAGCTAACAACCCAGAGACAGCAAGAAAGCTATGGGAAGTGAGTGAGGAATGGATGAAGGGGCTTAATATTTCAGCAGTTCAAACAGAAAATGAAGATGCCGTTGAGTGCGCTTAATATCACTCTCTATAAAATAGTAGTGTGACATTAAACTACTGCTTAGCTTTCCAGCTAAGCAGCTCTTCTTTTGAAAGCCCCATACCTGCAATATTAAAAGGCTCTAGGTTTTCCAGATCTTGCTGCACGTCTGCTATAAACTTTTCTCGATGCTCTGTCGGAACTTCCCTTTTACTAAAAGATTCGATGCGCTTCTGAATAGCGGCACCTACAAGCAAACCACTAACAACCTCACTGATGAGCCTTCGTCTTTCTCCACGATAGCGAACTCTTAACGTATCGATCCCCATCGCGCCTACCACCACACTGTAGTGTTCACAGCTACGAATATACGAACGAATAAACAGTTCGACCATGGGTCTTTCATTATTCAATTCATAACAGGCAATCATCGCAGAAGCATAATCATCTTTATCAAGATCAATAAAAGACAACGGTGATAAATTGTTTCTGACCAAAGGAATATTTGCACTTAATCGAGCCGTTCTTTTATTCACATCAATAAACGCCTGTAGGTAGGCAATGTGAATCAGCAAAAAGAAACTCTGCTCAAAAGGATCATTAATCGCCGCCGCTTTATTAATAATCAATTGAAGCTGCTGCTCTAAACGCTGCTTACCTTCCATAGGAATATAAGTCGATGAGGTAATTCTTACACCGTCACTTCTTATTATTCCTGCACTGCCATTTGGCACTAAACCTTCAGCCAATAAATAGTGCATAGTGCGAATATTTTCTTCACTCACTTGTAATCGATTGATACCTTCAACCAAAAAATTAATGGCATCTTTATGATTCAGGATCATTACTTTATCTGCATCAATTTTATCGTCGGCTGACATACCCTGTAATAGCAGCTTCTCAGTGTCTGCCAAACTGTATGTATTACCTTCAAGTCTTGAAGAGTGATAACTCAAGTCGATTAATAAACGATTAAAGATCTGCTTGGCGTAAGTCCCTGCTGGCATCCCTACATTCAAACGCTGGCCAATTTCGTGTAACTGATTTCGCTCTTCAACATTCAGATAAAACGTAGTATTCGGCTGATAGCTTTCTAACCATTCATAACGATAAGTACAAGGTCGTCTTTCATATAATGGCGCACGAACCTTATTGATTACTTGCAGGCTTGCCGCAGAAAATGCAGATGATAAATTTGAAGGAGAAGCAGTCGCGTTATATTCGGCACTGTCTTCTGATATCAAAGGTTCATGAACTAGAGGCTCTGAAATCAAAGGTTCGTGAACAGCATAGTGATAGCGTCTGCCCTTACGCTCACCACTTGCTTCAATTAACCCCTGCTCTACCAGCTTTGACAACCAACGCCTTAAGGTTCTATCGGGGGTCTCCAATCCAGCAGCAATGACAGAGAATGCTGTGGGAACAGTAAACTGTTTAACATGATTGAGTAGCAAGCTTTGTTCGTCTGACATATCGGCCACATTTACTTAGAAAAATAGGGAGTGGCCGATATAATAGCAATAATGTTATATTTCTTACAGTTATCGGCCAGATAATAGTAATAATGGCCAATAAAGTCAGTTTATATTGGCTACTATTGCTTTATCGGCCACCATCAACATCTGGCGACCCGAACCTGCCGACGACGAATCAACCAAGCGGAAATGCAGTTCATCTAATGGAGACCACACGATAGAGTGAATAACGAAATCAATCGCACCCCACTGATTTTTGGCTTCAGCGAAAACAGCTTCTAGCTAGAGGGCAACGAACGGTTTTGATTTTTCATTAAGATAAGTAATGCAGAGTTCAGCACCCTGCTCACTTAATACCTCTGCAATTCCGTATGCAATTGAGTGGCGGTTTGCAATACCCAATACGATGCCACGCTTACCTTCCAATGATAATGAGGTACTCATTTTCAAACTCCATAGAATTAGTATTTTATAATGCGCTGCATTAGAGAATACTGAGCTTAGAAGTCTGGAGTATTATTTATTTGTGACAGTTGGGTGAATCTTCAATTCAATGACTGTGTATTGCGCGTGTCATTAAAATACTGAGGAGCTAGCAGGAAAGCACTTATTGCATTGCAAATCAGTGCGCAGTACTAAAAAGTCAATAACCCTTAGGCAGCAAGGAAATTATGGGAAGTGAGTGAGGAGTGGGTGAAGGGGCTTAATATTTCATCAGTTCGGTTGGCTAAAAAAGATGCAGTTGAGTGTGTTTAATATCGTAATAATCTGACATTTAGTATCCATAATGAAAGATTCAGCACTCGTCGACATAGGGCTACAGCTTAAAGAAATCCGTAATTATCGCGGCCAAACTCAACAACAAGCTGTCCATAATTCTTACTCATAACTTCAAAGTATTAAATGCCTCTGCTGCTATCCAACACAGCAGACAAGTCCTGACTACCTAATTTTGCTAGCGTATTAATTTAACTGCATGACTGAATTTACCGCCTTGAAAAATTTCTTGAATTCGCCTAAGAGCTGGAAAAGTGAAGCTGTGGAAGAACTTACACCAAGAGATCACTAATAAACAAATACAGATCTACAGGATCCGATACGAGTACCATATGATCCTGTAATCTTTTAAAACCAAATATTCATAATATATTTGTACTACTTCTATTGATTAATTGTCCAACTCAACATAAGTAATTAATCAATATTTGGTAGAAATGAATAACCATTTTTTACCAGACCTTAATATCCCACCGTTATCAAAATAAGACATCACGAATGGCTCTACGATTGTTCTTTCTGGAATATCACCACTGTAGCCGGGAAGGTTATTAAAATCGACCAACGTAAAACTATTTCCATCCTCAGAGAAACGCTCGGCATCCACTTCATACTCAGAGCCATTACTGAGACCTATAATATGAAATACAGAATTCAAAGAATCAATTTGTGATGTTTTTGGTATAAAACTCAGTGATGTTTTATCTGCAGATATCGTGAAATCTGATTGCATGTACCCTTCTGGCTCAGTACTCAAAGGATTACTTATCTTAGTTTGATTATCACTAGCCATATAAAGTCTATAGAAATCTCCATACTGGTATCTATGTTCAAATAAATCTCCTGCCTGAACAAAACTTGTAGGAACAATCCCCTGAACATGAATAGTCCTTTGAGAACTCTCAAAATCAGCAGAATTCAAATCTATTCCCCATGAGTTAGATGCCGCGGAACGATAAGCATAGCTATATCTAAACCCATTCTCTTCGGACGTAGTGAAAGTATCAAGCTCAATAGCGTCGATGCTCAGAAAATCAAGAGTATAGGTATTATCAATATCTAATTGATTATTCAGCTTGCGATAAAGATACATCTGGCCTGAAGAATCGCCATATGCAGAGGCAACAATTGTTCTTGGGTCAGATAAATCAGAGAATTCAGCTCTTAACTCTCCACCGATACCACCTATTATCATTAATTTATCGATTGATAATGAGAGCGATAAATTAGCCTGCTCAGACGCTATAGTAATACTCTCAGAGCTACACCAGTCTGCTCTGGTATTAAGATCTTCGAGCAGCCTCAAAATCCTAACGATAAAATATAGATTTCCAGTTTCATCTTCACAGCCAGTAACGGTTGAAATATCCCCTTTAGAGTCAGTAACTTCGATGTTCAGGAGTGTATTATCTAATTTCTTCCAATTACTAACCCCATGCCTCACAGCAAAATATGAGAGAGGAGATGCATCGAAAGTTAATATTGGATTATTACTAGTTTCAGTTCCTGTTTCGGTGCCTGTTTCACTGCCTGCTTCAGTGCCTGCTTCAGTGCCTGTTTCAGTGCCTGTTTCGGTGCCTGTTTCAGTGCCTGTTTCGGTGCCTGTTTCACTGCCTGCTTCAGTGCCTGTTTCAGTGCCTGTTTCACTGCCTGTTTCAGTGCCTGTTTCGGTGCCTGTTTCAGTGCCTGTTTCAGTGCCTGTTTCAGTGCCTGTTTCAGTGCCTGTTTCACCCCCGTGCTCATCTGCCGCTTCGCCGCCACAAGCACTCAAGATCAGTGAAAATACTATTAATAATAAATATTTCTGCATAACATTCCTATGTTTTAAGCAATTAGCCAGCTCTTAAAAATAAGCTTTATGACTAGATTCATGACTCTAGAACTATAGTAAGTAGCGAAAATATTCATACCCTTACAAGTTAGGGTATTGCCATTATTTTGGTTAGAATTTGTGTCTTTTTGTAATTTTTAGTAAAGCCCTACAAGCCATCCTAACTCCACACTACAAAGTTGATGACTATCCAGAGCTCTAAAGCGATATAACATTAATCATCACTATTAAGTAAAACTTAATTCTTTATGACAACTGTATTGAAAGCCTAGATTCAACTCGTAAAGGCAACAATCCTGTAATTTAGATTTACTCATACTAAGCCGTTAATTCATTGACATAAATAAAAGTCACAAACAGCTTATGTCCACATCATAATCTATAGCATGTCTTCATAAGTTCAGATTATAAGAATAAGAAACTGTTGAAGTGTAAACTGAATTTACAGCTGTATTACTTCCAGTTGATGTAGTTATTGATGGTTGAGGCATTAAAAAATCAGCTTCACGTAAATCAACTCTATGTTTATTAGGTAGCAAGTGCAGAAGATATGAGCCTTTATTCTCCGGCTCAGTTGGAATAGCGTACATCCATAAATGTGAACCATTATCAGCTGTTATTTTTATAATACTAACTATCGACTCTTCACCACTTGATATCGATTTTATTTCCTCTTCAACAAAATAATTAATGAGACTGCTTTCTTCTATTAACACTTCTGAGCTTTGAGCATGATTTGAAATATAACCAAAATCAAGAAGATCATCACTTAATTTTGCCATTTCATATTTAGCTGTACGTCTATTAGCTCCACCATTATTCTCTATGACATACTCAATTGAAATTCTGTTTCCATTTGCATTAGCGATTTCAGCGAGCTCAAGAGTCCCGTTGAACGTTGATATTTTAATCACTTCTTTACCATTTTCAATGACAGATGCAAGATAAACACTTGGCATTATCTCAGCGGGAATGTCCTGTGTATTGATATGAGAGGACACCTTAAAAACACCTCTTTGCTTGGAATACATTTTATCACCTATTCCATATTCATCTAATATTTCCGTTGTAACCGCCCATGTACCTCTCAATGAATTTTTATTCAACTGTCTACCAGCGATTAAATCTGCGTAGTTGCTAATATCTATGTCTAATTCTTCATAATCACTAGAGCTAACATTTTCTTTAGTAACATCGGCATTCTCCTTAGCTGCCTCAGAATCACCACCACACGCAATCAATAACATGGAAAGAATAACCAATAAAATTTTCATAATACAAAATCCTTGTTCGTTAAGTTTTCAAGGAACATCAATACCTAAAGAAGCAAATAAGTACTTCGCAGACATCATAATACTCCCAAATATCATTTCGCTAATTGCATGTAAAATCTTAACGTATACAATTTACTCATAACACCCTAAATCTTTAGGGTCCAACAGTAATAAAAACCTTTTTACCACTCATAATTTTCATTTATAACTAAAACTCATCATTACAAACGAGCAAAGCAGTCGAAAAAAATAAATGAATACAACCTAAAGAAGTGAGTAATAGCGAAAAAAATGGCATTTCGATTTATATGCAGGTGCAAGAACATAAATGGATTTACGAACGATTATCTTGAATCTAAAACTAGTCAGGACCTAATTTCAGAATAATTTTAAGAGGTATATTAAGTATGATAACGACCATAAATGAATCAATTAAGAAATCACCGACTAGGCAGTAAACAATAAGTAAGTAAACAACTAGTCCTCTAACGGAATACAACCAATCAGGTTAATCAGTTCAAGCTGATTAACCGCACCGGTTTTGGCATAGCAACTTTGAATTTGCTCCCTGACAGTATTAACAGATTTACACTCAAGCTCTGCAATTTTCTTTGCAGGAATGTTTTTCATAAGTAAGGAACATACTTTAGCTTCAGACGTAGTCAGCTCAAAAATTAATTTAAGTTGTTTTTCGGTTATTGATTGCATCCTGTCCCGTGAAACAAGATAGACCATAGCACCTACAAAAACCTCGCTCTGTTTCTGATTTTTCTCCATCAATTCACAGACACCTACTGTAAAATGAGAGTTTTCTTCATTATGAACAGACACTGTTTTTGGTTCGTAGTCCAAATGCTTTTCTTTTGCAATTGAGATAGTATTAGCTATTGAAAACTGTAGATTAAAGTCATTATCTTTATTATCTATCGAAAGTAATTTTTCGTTAACAACCAAGTTTTTAGAGGTAGATAAAAAATCTTCCATAGGGTCATTACTAGCAATGACCTCTGCAAACTCATTTAATATTGCTACCGGTAATCTAAAGGTATTAATTAAAGGTTTAATAAGTGATTGAGAAGTTAATTCACTGGCAATCTTTAAACGTAGTTTGACAGCCGTAGTAAGATAAGGGGTTAGCTGAGTGAATCGATCTTCTTCTGCTTGTGTAAATGCCGGCTGCTCTGCACCTCGGTTAAAATGCACAGCACAAATAGACTCTTGGTCTTTGAATAAAGCCGTACCCGTAGAGTAAATAAAATTGTTAGGGATGGCCCATTCCTGATAGGCAGCGGTAGATTCTAATTTTTCTTTATCCTCTCTAAGATTAGGTGTTAACCACTCACCTTCCGGACCAAATAGCATAAGGGTATGAGTAGTATCGCTATGAAAATACTTCATCGCATATTCGTTGAGTTGAATGTCCGATGGCCGAGTACCACTCCAGTCTTGAAAGCGTATGGATTGAGAAGACATGCTAATTAAATATAAATTGCAGCAGTTTAAATTGAAGTGCGATACCAATGTATCTAAAAAATCTTGCCAGCCAGTAACGGAATGATTTGCGAGAGTTAGCAGCTCTAGAAGATGTATGTCATCTTGATGTACAGAATTCATTTTTTATTATAGTTCCATTATTTAGCGCTGAGGTTTGACCATTCTCTGCCATACATCCTCTGTGCTTTAGTTCATTTTTGTCCAATGTACTGATCGTAGAATAATCTATTCCATGATATATCATTGCCTTTCCTTTATAGTCGCCTAACTAGTTGGCATATGTCATGCAAACTACCTGATATTAAGCGCACGACCAATTTTGTTAAGTAACTTGATAGTAGCAATAGTGTACTCATTGCACCAACTTTTATGATATTTAAATCAATATTATAATTTCTGAATCCTGCCCTAGGACAGAGAGGCAGCAGCATATCAACCGAATAAACATGTATCATAAATTATCAAATAATTACAACACCAAAATTTTGACTGCTAGCTCTATTCAGAAGCTAGCTTTATCAGCTATTTCTATGCATTAGCAGAGTATTACATGCCTAGTATTTCTAGTGGCACCCTAAAGTTTTAGGGTGCCTACCTCATAAATATTCAACTATTCTAGACAATCAAAGCTTGATTGATTTAAGGAAGCATATGAAAAAACCTATTTTCATCCCTATCATGTTATTAATGCTGACATGCAACTCTTTAGCTGATGAGTTTTCAGACTTTCTTAGAGAAAACCAGGAAGGGGTTAAAAAACAACAAGAAAGCTTTGATGCATATAAAGAAGCCTACGTAGCCGAGTACCAGCAGTATAAAGATAGAATCAATAAAGAATGGGATGAAAGTCGAATATCATCACCTAAGAAATGGGTAACCTACAGTGATGATTTAAAAACAAGAACTACGGTTAATTATGAAAATAATACAGTAGAAGTAGCAATAAGGACTGATGCTAATCCCACAGCGAAACTGATTGAGGAACAAATAGAAAAAACACTGAATACAAGTGCCCAAACAGCTGTACAAAAAGACCCTATTATCAATACCATAGAAAAGAAAGCACCTGCAAGCCTAGAGGGCCTGCTAATGTCTGGTTTAAAAGCGGCAAAGAGTGTCGTAAAAAAAGTAATGTCGACTGCGAGAATGTATATCGATCAAGACTCTCATGGTGAATACGCAGTTACAACAGTGAAAATGCCAAATGGCTCAGAATCGGCCCGAGCTCGGCAACTTTTTCCTTATGTTAAAAAATATTCTAAAAAATATAACATAAGTTCACCTTTAATATTTGCCATCATTAAAACTGAGTCGGCATTCAATCCTTTAGCACAAAGTCATATCCCAGCGTTTGGTCTAATGCAAATTGTTCCTGGAAGTGCGGGAAAGGATGTCCAAAGAATTGTGTATAAAAAAGACCGAAGACCGACTTCAAAGATGCTATTTAACCCAGAAATTAACATAGAGCATGGCGTTGCATACTTGCACATACTGCAAACTCGTTATTTAAAAGGAATTGTTGATAAGCAAACCTTGGAGTATTGCAGTATTGCAGCCTATAACACAGGAGCAGGTAATGTAGCTCGAGCATTTAACAATACGACCAATATAAAGAAAGCCATCAATAAGATTAATACAATGAGCTCTGCAGAAGTGTATATGGTATTAAGAAAAAATCTTAAATATGAAGAAGCACGAAACTATCTGTTAAAAGTTCGTAAAAACAAAGAAAAATTCTCAGCATAATTAGAGTGATTTATATTAATGATCAGTAATAACTTTTATATTCAATTGGCTGCGATCACTTTAATGGCTTGCAGTGGGATAAAGCCTGTTACAGAACGCATACAAGATAATATGAGCTGTCAAACAGTTCCCACTTCGATACCACCTGATTGGGTATTTGGCAACAGCCAGAATATCAAAGATTCGTATTATGGCATAGGCGTTTCAGATGGTTTCGATACTACGTTCAATGCAATGAAAAGACTATCTAGAGCAAATGCAGAAGTAGAGCTATCCTCATCCATTGAAGTAAGAATAACCTCTAGATTGAACAGTGATATTCGAGAAGAATCAAAATCGACTTCAAATGAGTATAAAAGAACTGTTAATCAAGTCATTAAATCCAATACAGATATGTTGCTTTCTGATGTTGAACTAGACGGAACTTGGTTTAACCATGAGACTTGCCAGCTATGGACCAGGGTTAGACTTACTAAGGAATCATTACAAGCATCGCAAAATCAAATGAAATCGATGATTCAAATAAAACTTGAGGAAGCTGCATCAAATGTAGCTTCGATAAAATCAACAATTGAAAATGATCCGGTTGTGATTTTGAGAAAATCTGGACTAACAACAACATCATATATGAAAGCATTAGGACTAGAGATTAATGATAAGGATTTATTTAGCATACTAGATATATACGCGAATTATGGAAATGGAATTACCCCAAATTCTGCATCACATGTTTCTGGTTATGGTTATAGTGAACCATACCTTTCATTTCAAACCTCGATGTACCAAAAAGCTCAATACTATCCAGTAGCTGGAGTGGCATCTATAATTCAAATGCTATCTGCCTTCAATAACGACAACGAAAATTTACTAGCTGTTTCCTTAAGGTACATGATTAGAACGAAAGAAGAAGAAATGCCGACAAAAATAATGAATAGAGCCGATCATGACAGGTGGTATAAGTCTGCTAAATCTATCTTAGATAAAGAAAGTGACAGATTAACTCAGCTACATAAGAAGAATATATCTAGACTATTGGATAATTATACTTCTAATTTAATAAGTAAAGAGAGATACGAAAAAGAAAATGAAAAACTACAGAATAACATTAGTCAAGATTGGCGAAACCATGATAAAAAGTACAACGAAATACACTCCCCAAGCAACCAAATAAATGATATGGAAAAATACACAGACCATATTTACGCAATACACTTCGCATCTTGCTATGGAAGCCCAAAAAACATAAAAACTCTAAAAGAAAATGGTTACCCAATGATGAAGCAGACTAAAAAAGGTTTTTCAGCATTAGATGTAGCAATTTCTTGCAACAACAATGATAACATTAATTTTCTCAACCAGTAATTTTATTCGATGAATATTAATGCCACATATACCTAATACACTACAATTTTCTTAAAGGTTTAAACAATGCCTGAATCAGTAATTGAACAGCAAGAGTCAAAAGATTTAACTCTTCACAAAGTAACAAATTATGACATATCTAACATATCAACAGACATTATGCAGGTATATCCAGAGGCAAAAATATATACTGGAACAATAGAAAGTTCTTTCTTATATAAAAGAAGATATAAACAGTCTGGTGACCACTCCACTAATGAGGACCATAGTTACTGGTGGATAACCATAAAAACATTCGAGGATAAGTTAGTAAGTTACAATATATCTTCAGAAGACAAGGACGTAGACTCATTAAAAAAAGGAGAGTTGATAAGTTTCATAATCACTAAACCTGCCTTTCTCACCCGACCTTTAAAAATCAGAAAAGATAAAAAAATAGTCAAAAGCGATGAAATTGCAACAACCTTAATATTCCATAGAAAAGAAAATGGCTTCTACATCATTAATGATTTTTTAAAACCAACTATAAACAATCCTGGTAAATTATTCGGAATAACCTTTGTGATATTCTTTGTATTATTAATATTGGATGCTGTTTACCTTCAAAAAGATGGATTAACACAATTCTTTGTAAGCATACTAAAAATGGCAAATATTAATAAAAAAGGAGGATTTTCTCTCAGTATTATTATTGGATTATGGATTTTTATTTGGCTATCAATTACCACACTCATTAATAAATACAATATAGCTAAACATGAAAAAACTCAGTTGCTCTTCAGCATCCTAAAATCAACATCTAAAAAACTTTTGAGTACTTTCTCAGACTTTCAAGTTACTGATAAGGTACCTAGCGGAGTCGAAGGTGGCACCTCCTCCAGCGACCTGTCTATTGAAGATATTGAAGATTCATTTACTGGCCTAAGAAATTCCAACGAAGATAAATTCATCTTCCGGCATGCTTTATCACCAAATGAAAAAGGCTCCACACAGTCAAAAACCTATATAGCAAAAGTTATCAATAAAGATCTATCAGTATCTGCGTCTAAATCAAAAAAATCATATACCCAGAAAACCACCACCACCTATAGAGATAAACAATTTGGTTATAAAGTAGATGAAAAACATTCATACCGTGATTTCTCTCATACGACTAGATCGTCAATAATAACAGGGTCAATTGAAGTATTAACCTCTAAACAAGAAATCCTTGAAGTAAATGTTCCAACAGACGCACTCCGCTCTATCGATGTTGGAGATTGGTTATTATTAGGTGAGGCTCATGCTGATATAGATGGAGATTATTACCATACAAATGAACTTACTTACAATATAAATAAAGACATAAAGACTAAAGTAGTCTCTTTAGCTAGCTATGGTTCAATTTCAGATTTGAGCAAGGTAATAATGACTTTTGCATTTGGTGCAGTGTTAGCTACGGGCTATTTCACCAATATTGATAGAAATCACCTGCAGATAGCATTTTTTTCGTTCTTAGGTGGAGTAATTGCTCTATCATGTATAAATATTCTTAGAAACAGATATGAAAAAAATAAATTTTTGAGCGTTTTCAAAACTGCTTATAAAACCTGCTCAAGAAATAGAAGTGAAATACTAAGGACTATTGATTAGTTTATGACCTACTGTACTTTATTAACTCCATTACTATATCGAGTAGGCCTTTAATGTCAGAGTTATCCACTCAGGATTATAAATTACTTAATTACATCATGAATGCCAACCAATCTCACGAAGGTTGGCAATCTCTACTAAATATTTTTCTTGAGCATTTTAAACTGAGCAAGATAAATATATTCATGCTGGATTCTGAATTTAATATTTTATTTCAAGAATGGAGTGGAATACCGCTTACGCCTTCAGAAATAGCCGGCTATGTCAATAACACATCCATCGCCGCATGCTCTCATAAGAATACACGGAATAATTCTCACAAGGCCCGATATACCATTGATCACACCTTACACCAAGACCACCTAGGCCACGTTCTAATAAAATTTCAACGAGATAATATCCATACTCCATTTACGCAAAATGAAGAAAAACGTTTCACCCATATGAGTAAATTCCTGAAGAAAGCCATTGAGCTAAGAATAAAGTTTTCGGATCAAGATAAAAATGAATTACGCATAAAATCCATACTTAATAAACTAAGGCTACCAGCAAGCTATCTTGATGAGTTTGGAGATATTATTGCTCATAACAATGCTATGGAAAAGTTTATAAAATTTCAAAACTCTCTAAAAATTGAAGATAAAAAAATTGTATTATCGAATAAGAAACACAACCATTTATTAGTACATTCTATTTCTAATAGCATGAAAAACTCTGAGGAGATTGAATCGTCGCTTGATTCTAACGCCTACAGTGTCGCTGTAAGATCTAATGGCGAAAATTTCACTATAGGGGCGTGTAAACTTGCCGAAAAGTCAGCGGATGGTGAAACCCTTTCAGGGGCTTTACTATATGTGGTATCTCCTGACTTCTTACAGCCAATAAAACCCAGCCAACTTAAGATATTATTTGGCCTAACAGAAGCTGAAGCTCAAGTTTGTAGTCTATTTGCTAAAAATATGACACTGAAAGAAATTGCAATTCAAGAAAACAAATCAGCAAATACAGTCAGGGAGCAATTACAAAGCTGCTATCTAAAAACCAATACAAAAAAACAACTCGAACTCATTAATCTTCTGTCAAGCCTACCATTAGACAATTAATTCATCCGAGGAGCCTGACTCTGCGGATGCCATTCCCACCATTCTTGCTGCCCTTCTTCGGTTTCATCCTTTTTCTTCACCGCATCCCAGGTCACAAAGTAGTCAGGATTTTCGGTATCAATATGGTGCTCAGCATTTTTATAATGCCCTTTAGGCGCGATAAACCAAGCATCTAATGAAGCAGGAATATGGAAGTTCGGCGTACCTTTGTTTCCAGAATCAGTCTTCTTGCCTTTCTCTGCGCCTTCAATTGAGTCGAGTTTAACGGTAATGCCTTCTTCCTTATACACAGTGATAACGGTACTGCATACTGAGCTTGCTTTAAAAGATCGCTATTGGTATTGATGTAGCTTAGGCCGATCAAACAGGTTTTATTTACTACATCTTAAATTTTCATAATCTTTCTATTCCAAAATACATCAATTACTACGTTCTAACTTGTAGTTACTTATATGACGATCAGTGTGACTATTTTTTCTAGTTATCCACAAAAAAGGTGGGCAATGCCCACCCTTCTTTTTACGACTTTCTATTACTAAACTTGCTTCTTAAATTGGCGACTCATCGCCTAGTGATGATGACAAGCTGGCACAACACCTACTTGAGCATATCAGCCAAACCAACATCACGGGCGTGTTGTTCAAAGCCTTTGTTCTTCCAGAAGAATGACCTGGCTTAGTCGTTGGAATCACTAGAATGTAGAACAAAGCACGGCCGATTAATAAACTCACGATCACGGATGGCGCTGCACCTAAGGCAACTGGCACACCTGAAATATTTAATAGATCAACCATAGTGCATTAACTGTTAGTCTCAACCACAACAGGATCGTTTAATTTGACTCGAATAGAGGCTTTGCAAGCCCCTATCCTTTTTTTCGCGGAAACCAATTTTTACTGCAGGCTTACTTTAAAGAATATATTGATTAAGGTGTAACAGCTGGCCAAGCCATTGAAGCGCTCACCGCCACAGGGGTTTTATCAAGGCCCTTACAGAAATCCGCCCCATCTGCGGCATAAAATACCTTATTCATGGCAGGTAAGCTTAAGGCGGCCACTTGATCGTTTGCAGCTTGGCTTGCAGGTAATCCCCACATCGCTAAGAACTCTCGCATGTCTTTTTGCAAAGCCACTGAGGTTGCTATATTCATCCAATCATTATTCGACATTGCCCTCGCTTCTGCGCGAGTATAACTAGCCAAGCCTAAGTTGGCTTTCATTGCTTCCCAGCTCTCATCATTACGTGTCGCGCTATAGAACTCGCGCTCTAAGATGTGCAACCGCGCTAATAAATACCAGCCATTCGTCAGTGATCCTTGTGCCTGCCCTGCCATCATCATTTGAATCGTCATGGAAACTCCCTGACTCCAGCCCGTTAACCCTTGTGCTTGCATATACGCAACAGGGTCAGCTTCTGACTGGCTGGCTTTCAAGGTATCAAATAGACTTTTAAACGGTAGGCTCTGGCAAGAAGGATCTTTGCCCGTATCTAGGTAATAATTGTATTTGGTGAAATACGAATAAGGATTGGTGGTTGAATGACCTTCCCAGCCAGCGAAACGGAATTTACTTTTCTCTAAGCCGTGCCCTAGCTCATGAACATCACCATGCCCTGTTGGTGAATAGCTCCAATAAGCATCGTAAGGGTTACCAGAACAACCGTAGCCGCAAGTCGCTTGGTCGGCATTCATGTGCTTAACAATATCAATTGTCTGTACGGTTAAATTATTGTTTTTAGCGAAGTCATGAATTTCAGGCTCTTCATCAATACCAGGGCCTTTAAAGCCTGCTAATACATGAGGCAAATTATGCATATAACGTTCAGTGGCTTGGGCTAATTCAGCAGCGCTGTTCCAACCGCCAATTGAGTTTTGCATTTTGTCGGCCTTAGAGTGCACCTCAAAGCCTGGAGTAGCGACTTCTGCCCAATCAAATAAGTCTTCGCCCATTTGAATGGCAAAACTTTCATCATCAGCGCTAGTTGCCCAAAACGGATGCTGGCCAACGTTCTCAAACTTGAATTGAGTATTCACATCATTTGCTGAGAAAGACACCTGAATAGGTCCACCGATAGCCGAGGTAAATTCAATACTTTCACCTGGTTTGACTTCTAGATATGCACTTTTCAAATGTCGTGGTCGGGTATAACCATTTTCTGCATACCAATGCGTTGCACCATCGCGTACGCTACTGATGAAAATTTCAGTCGTTAAATCTGCACTGTCTAATCGCGTAACCTTTACTGTTTGTCCAGGTATTGCATAAACACCCGCAGCGCGAAAACTTCTTTTACTCAATAAACTAACCGTTTTTTCAATACGAGGGGCCGTTGAAAAATCGCTGCGACTAAAATTACCTAAATCTTTTTGAACCGCATTTATTGGGCGTGTAATATAATTGGCATAGTCGGCATACATCGCTGACAGAAATTTAATGTCGGGGGTGGTGACTTTATCCATAGGATAAGTGACACTTTGACGCAATGAATCGGATAATAAAACGAGGTGCTTTTCTAGACGATAATTTTCGTTATTCGCATTTTCTGATGCAAAAATATTTGTTTGATTATTTTCTAATGCTCTAAGATTATTTCTAACCTGAGAAGCGCCGGCTAAAAATTTTGTTTGATAATTCTCTACCGAGCTGCAGTTTTCTCCATCGCACTGAGTCCAGTCAAAACTGATATTAGCATTACCAAGAGACGTTAACAGTGTCTGGATACTCGCGATTGAAGATTCTGTTTCAAAAGCAAGCTCACTTGGATTAGCATTTTTTAAAATCGCTTTTTGCCAATAGTTATCTCGAACATAACTTATGTGTAACTTATTAAATATCGCTTTACCTAGGTCTGTTAAACCACCATCCCAATGCATATAAAGAATACCGACCTTTGCTTTCTGAGCCGCCTCAATCTGACTAATAACACTTTCGATTTTACTGCTATCACTTAACCCTTGTTGCGAAATAATCAGTATATCGGTATCAGCCGTAATACAACTGGCGAGTAAATCCTCATCACACGCATTTTCTAAATTATAGTTAACCTGTTCAGGTAATTGAGCGTCTAGCCATTCTTGCGTGGCTACTTCATCCGGAAAATAATAGCTTTGGTCTAGATGACTAATAACAACATTTAACGGCTTAACATCGAAGTCACTGCGCTGACTCAACCACTGCAAGCTGTTTCGCATAACCGACTGCATTTGGTCATTAACATCAGAACCACGCTTCAAACTACGCAAGGGGTTGCTACCCATTACCAGATAGCGGCTAACACCGCTTTCTACTTTTTCGCTACCTATAATAGCGAGTTGACGAACGACCTCACTATCATCATTGTGAGTGGCATTAGAAAATAGTAAGGGGGCGTTATAACCGAACTGCGCATTCAATTGCGCGGCATCATGGGTCGCATCCCATGAAATGTCGGTCAGACTAGAACCATCAGCCTTAGTTGAGCCATCACTATTAAGATTTAATATCTGCTGGATATCGGCATGAAAGAGGGTGTTTTTTTGTTCGATGTATTTTAGCGCTTCGGTGCGGAATATATCACCATCACTTACCAGACTGGCATCGCCTTTGGCGAGCGCTTGCTCTAAGGGGGTTAATTCTACAGGCAAGCCATCTTTATCATTAGAGCTGCTGCCACTGCATGCTGCTAGGAAACTAGCCAGAGATGATACAAGTGCAATACTGATAAGTTTATTAATCATAGTCATGCTTTTATCGTAGTTATATTATTGATAAAGCATCATAAAGCGAGCCCCAGCAAGGTCAATGCAGTGAATGGATTGACATGTGGGAACTCGCTTATTTGTGGACTACTTCTCAAACAATCCTTTGATTGGTAACAAATCATCATACTCAGGCTGAGTCTTCATTGCTTTAGCTTGGAAGGTTTTCATCATGTCGTTAGGGCGGAACATGCCAGCTTGCCACGTTGCCATGTACTTCAAACTATCTTCTACGCTGTGATCGCGGCTGTAGTTCAACATTTCTTTGCAGCCCGTAACGGCCAATGGAGAGTTCGCAGCAATCTGCGCAGCGATTTCCATAACACCTATCAGCATACTTTCTTGATCATCATATACACGATTCACTAAACCAAACTGCTGAGCTTCTTGGGCGGTAAATTTACGGCCAGTAAAGGCTAGCTCTTTTACAATGCCTGCAGGTATCAGTTTAGGCAGGCGTTGTAATGTACCTACATCAGCGGTCATACCCAATTCTGTTTCTTTAATGGTGAAGTATGCATCAGCGGTGCAATAACGGCTGTCTGCCGCGCACACTAGGTCGAGTGCTCCACCGATGCAGCCGCCTTGTATCGCGGTTAAAACCGGTAAGCGGATTTCTTCTAATGAACTTAACGTTGCTTGCAGTTGTAATACCAAGCGACGAAGGCCTTCTGCCATGCGCGAAGGATCTTTTGATTGCGGCATCGTGGATGAGTCACTAAAAACCCCCAAATCCATACCCGCTGAGAAGTGCTTGCCTGTTGAGGAGATAACTACAACACGAGCATCGGTTAAGGTTTCAATATCCAGCATGCATTGTGGCAATTCTAGCCAAAATGCTTTGTTCATTGAATTCATCGCTTCTGGGCGAGAAAATTGAACATGGGCGATCTTTTGCTCAAGCGTGACAGTAAAGCTTTTATAGTCTGGTAATTTCACGTTTTCTGATGTCATTGCGGCAGTCTCTACAGTAGCGCCGCATTCATTACGGCTTTAAATATACACTGTAAATATAATGCAGATTAATCGTGATTGCAAAACCCCTATAAACCCGTCAATGCTCGCACTCTTATCGACTCTGTGCCGTTGAAATCTCTGCTTATTACCGCTTCTAATTCGGTTTGCTGATCTGCCAAGCTTAAGCCTGAGGATGAAATAGACTGCTGCTGTTCTTTAAACGCGTCTAAACGTTGCTGCCACTGGGCTCGCTGCTGATCCAACTCGGCTAAAGCGGTTGCGGCGCCCTCACCTAGTACTTGTGAGCGCATTTGATGAATTTCTGCTTCTGTCTTACCTTCGGCCCTCATTGTTTGTGCTTGCTGGTAAACTTTTGCGGGGGCCATCGCAGTCTCGCGAACCTGTTTAACATCTTCCGGCAAGGTCGCTTCTAATGCTTCTACTTGCTGCTGTTTTTCTTGAAGGCTTAACGTTTCATCTTCTTGAATCGATAAATGTGTCATCATGAATTCATCGTATTCTGTTTCTTGCGCAAATAATGCTTCACGTTCAAGCGGCGTGAAATATTCATTTTGAATACTCGCGAGTATTTCTTTTTGACGGCGAATATTATCTAAATTTAATTTTCCATCGGTGCTCTGGTCTACGGTAGGCTCATTTTGTTCTAGATTCGCTAGTTCTATTTTATAATCAATGAATCGTTTTAACGCATCGTAACCTTGCTCTAAAGCCGGTGACGATAACTGCACTGCTAGAGCTTTTTGAATCCTTAATAAGATGTCTTCTAATTCCTCTTCACCCATTGCAGATAAATAGATTTCAAATAGATCTTTTAATTCCATACCTATAATTAAGTTACCCTGACTATCTAAAGGTAAAGCAATATCTAAGTCTATACCCTCTAAACTTTTTGGGATCGCGCTTCCTAATACTGGTAACGCTGAACTTTCTGATTGAATATTGTCTGTAGCTTTATCAAAAGCTCGTAAGTTACTGGTCAATAGCGGCTGAAACTTGCTATTCATCAATGGCTTTTGTAATTCAACATTTCCGTTAATATGGCTATTTCCCGAGAAAAAATAAGTAACGCATACAACAGAAAAAACGCCCATCATTAGTAACTTGTAATTCATACATAGAACCTTTAATAAATATAAAATGGTTTATCGGTAGAGAATATAAAAGTAATCACTCTTATTATTACAAAACCGATAAACCAAAGTAAGAACATAAAAGAATAGTTATTTAGCTGTTAACAGCTAAATTATTATCCGCTTACAGCCCCATATTTTTTAAACGGTTTGCATGATTCTTGAATACTGTTTTTGGATTAGTATCAAAGATAGAAACAAGACCTAATACATGATTATTAATATCAATGTGGTTCATTAGATAATTATCACGTAATACTCGGCCAAAATGATTTGCGCACTTTCCAGTCACGCCATCACTGGCTGCGCCAGAAAAAGCCAGAGAAGTAATCGAAAACAATAGATCTGATGGATCAAAAATATTCGTTACCGTTCTAACTCCGCCCCATGAAAATAGCTTTATATTATGACCATTGATAGAAACTGAACGAGCACCTTCTCCACACTCTTGCGCAGGTAAACCTAAAGGGTAACGAGAATTAAAGCTAGCAGAGCCCGCTTCATTAAATTCGTTAAGCATTGCATAAAGATCAGATTCACTCGCACGATTATTAGATAAAAGATTAACCAAATTACCCACCGCATTCCCTACTGATCCAAGTAATCCAGCCTGACCTGTTCCTTCTGGCGCTAGCTTAGTCGTCAATTCAGCAACCGGAGAACCCGTATGAGGTGTCGCCATGGTCGTTACAGACGCAACAAGGTCTGGACGTACAGACATCACATATCGAGACGTCATACCACCTTGGCTATGACCCATTAAATTAAACTTATTAATACGACCACCAGAAGTGGCTTTAATCTCTTCTAGCTGAGCGATTAACGCTTCACCGCGTTCAGGCGAACTGTCGAAGGCATTAATTTTAGGGATAAATACTCGACCACCACGAGATTCAATCGCTGACGGTATTTGATACCAATAATCAATTCCCGCTATCGAATCAAATGCAAAGATGCCTGGAACTAAAACAATTGGGTGTTTTGTTTTGGTATATTTAAAGTAATTGCTGAACCAACCTGCTTGAGTTGGAACAGAAAGAGTCATAGCAGCAATCGCTGCAATTAGTAATTTTTTCATAGTCGACCTTTAATTTATTTTTATTAGTAAAAAGTGCAACTGCAGCCTAGACCTAGATTTTTTATCTAACTTGTACGATTTGATGAATGTTGTTACCTTTTAAAACCAACTACAAAAATAGATTCACAACATGATTTCCAGCCAAACGAAGAGCATAAATTCTTCTCTGCTCTACTTGTGGGACAAGCGTACCTTATATATCGGACCACTACTTGAGCCGCTAAAATTAACCCAAGGAGCCGCGACTCTACTGGTCTCGCTGGACAAAAACATAACGTTTAACATTGATAATGGATCACAGAAAATAGAATGTACTAGCCTATTATTACCCGCAGGCCTGTCTGTTAATATTGATACCGGTGATGCAATTATCGCAAGCTGTAACCTAGACCCTTTGGGGGCCGACTTTTCAGGATTAAGTGCTTTAATGCAGAATAAAGAAGGCAAAGCGGCTTACAACCTCAAGCAGTACGGCGACTTCAGGCAGGTTTATAGTAAATTACGAAAAGAACAATTAGATTCTGAAACGGCTTATAGCTTATTGGAAGATTTACTCGAACATCGTTTCTCTCAATTTTACCCAAATCACGCCATCGATACTCGAGTGGCGAAAGTGGTGGACAAAATTAAGCAAACTGCTGATGATAATCTCGCGGTAGATGACCTAGCATCTCTCGTTAATTTATCCGTTCCACGCTTAGTGCAAGTATTTAAGAAACAAACGGGCGTACCAATGCGCCGTTATCGTTTATGGCACCGCCTGTATTTGACGAGTGTAAAAATAGCCTCAGGTGGACATTTAACAGAAGCGGCCGTTAATGCTGGCTTTAACGACTCCTCACATTTCACTCATACTTTTAAAGCAATGTTTGGGGTGGCACCATCCATCTTGCTATTGCAGCCAAATGGTTTAAAAATCATTATTCAAAAGGATCAATAGACTTCGGTCTTTTATTGGGCATTAAGCTCTGGTCGTTTTTAAAGAAGGTATTGTTTGCAAAAAATCTTCAACCTGACGAAAGACTGTCTGTACGATATCACCATTAATAATACCGTGCCGGTCAGAGTCAACTTCATAATATGTTTTGTTTGAACTGCTAATCGACTTATAAATATCTTTACTACTTTGCACATCAACCTTAGGGTCATGCGTTGCATGCATGACCAATATGGGTAATTTAATCTTTGCTAAATCCCGTCGAACGCCCTTCATCAAACGCTTAATCTGAACGATACTCGCAACAGGACAGCGTAAATAGTTTATATGTGGATTATCAGCATGATTTGTTACAAATTCTTTTCTCGCCATATTAATCTTCAGTATCGCCAGAATTTTGTTCCAATAATGAACTGGGCTGGCAAAATGCGCGGTAAACTTTTTTAGTTTTAGCGGTGCACTGATACAGATAGCCGCGCTGAATTTATTAGGATTTTTAATCACCATATCCAATGCTAATGCGGCGCCGGTTGAGAAACCTGCAACGATCACTTCATCACTGCATTCAACCAAGATGTTATAGCCACGCTCTGCCGCGTTAATCCATTCAAGCTTATTGCGAGTCGCTAGGTCAATCACAGAGGTACCATGTCCACTCAACCGGGGTGCATACACGTTATAACCCTGAGCAAATAATACATCCGCCCAGAGCTTCACTTCAAAAGGTGCTGCCATAAGCCCATGAATCAGTAAAACCCCTTTTTTATGTTTAGGGTGATGAAGCAGAAAGGGTTCTCCGATCGTCTTATCTTTGCTCTCTCCGACAATGGCATGGTATTCATAGTCTTGGTCAAACAAAGATTCTTCTTGTGCTAACAACTGCTGGCATTGCTTACTTAAGGCTTTATCGCTCGCCAGTTCGTCGGTCACTGCATTGTTGGGCTTATTCAGAATAACCATTAAACAATCGTCGCAGAAGAAAAAGCACTGTAGATCAGTGCATAATGACAACCCGCACCAATTAAGACCATGACATGAAATAGTTCATGAAAGCTAAAAATACCCGGTATCAATAACGGTCTTTTAATTGCGTAAAATATTCCACCTAAGCTAAAAGCGATACCGCCAGTAAATAATAAGCCGACTTGAATGGTGCTCATGCTATCTAATATTTGATTGATCGGTAAAACCACCAGCCAGCCCATTACCAAAAAGATAGCGGCATAAATCATACGAGGTGCACGTGGAAAGAATATTTGCGATAACAGGCCAAAAGCGACTAAACCCCATTGAATAGAGATCATGGGTAAACGCCAATCATCATCCAAAAAGAAATAGCAAACAGGTGTATACGAACCAGCGATCATAAAAAAGATCGCCAAACGGTCCATTTTTCGCCAAAAAGACAGTTCATTTTCTTGTCTTTTAAAGAAATGATAAAGGGAACTGGCCAATAACAAAAAGCTAATCGACAGTCCGTAGATAGCGGCTACGACGACCATAGAAACTGAGCTAGGGGCAGCATCTATCAGGAAGACAGTCCCAATAATTGCAGCAATCATGCCGAACAAATGTGAATAAAAATTGAATAATTCTTCTGACTGAATCATGCGCCACCTCCGGTGGTTCTATAAATTGAACGTGGGGAGGGTAACACGGATTAAATACCGATCATTGACCTAAGTTAGGCGAACAGTTGTTTGCTTTATGTTTGGTGCGACAATGTGTCTATTAGACTGCGCTTTTCTTACCAAAGGTTTAACACCACCGCCAACTCCAGCAATAAAAAAGGCCAAGCCCCGAAGTGCATAGCCTTTATTAGTTGTGCTTACTAACCCATAAATCTCTTGTATCTAGATATCAAGCAAAAGTAACCGCGTCACTCAATTCTGTACGATCAGTACGAGCTTTATTCACTAAAGCATCTTCATCTGCATAACCAAAAGACATACCAAACAAAATACCGCGTTCTTCTGGCAACTCAAACATCTCTCGAATTGGTCCTGGGAATTGCCCTAGCGCTCCTTGCATACAACTAGAGATACCTTGCTCTTTCAATAACAAAGTTAAGGTCTGAGCATAAATACCAATATCGACTGCCCCCATAATATCGAGATACTTGTCCATAGTGAAAATAGCAACATGTGGCGCATCGAAGAAAGCCCAATTACGCAACATCGCCATTTGGCGTTTCTGCTTTTCTTCACGACCAATATCCATCGCTGTGTATAACGCATTTGCTGCGCCAAACTGACGATCGCGATGCTCACCGGTATAAGCAACATTCCAATTAAAATCAGGGTTGGGCTTTTGCTGCTGCATCACCGTTTGAATCAATTTATTTTTCAGCGTTTCTTTTTGTTTACCCGAAACGACCAATACCTTCCAAGGCTGAACATTACAGTTTGAAGGCGATTGCTGTGCTTTTAAAAAAATGGCTTCCAAGACTTCCTGCTCAACAGGCTCTTTTTTAAAACCACGGCAAGATACTCGACTTTCAACAGCTTGACTGACGTTCATTATATTTTCCTGTGCATAATTATTATGTGAAACGTGCTTAATTCCCATATTATCGAACTATCACCATAAACAGAATGAATTCTATTCATCTAGTTCTATTCATCGCATTATTACCCGATTTTACGTTTAGGGGGTTTACCCAAGTACTTAAAATCAATAGTCTATTCATCTTAATTGATAAAAACGACAACCCAACAAATTTGGAGTAAAAATGGAAAATTTTGATCTTGGAAGTATCGATCTCCCGAAACTTTTTGAGCAATTTCAAGGGATTTTTGTAGAGTACTCACTAAAAATCATTGCAGCCCTAGCCATCTTCATTATTGGCCGAATTGTTGCAAAAGCGATTGCTAAAGGTATCTCAAAAGCATTACAACTTCGTAACATCGATGACACGGTTGCTACCTTTATCCACAACCTAGCCTATGGCGCATTGTATGTGTTTGTTGTTATTGCGGCATTGAGCCAAATTGGTATTCAAACCGCGTCGTTCATCACTATTATTGGTGCCGCGGGTCTAGCGGTTGGCTTGGCATTACAAGGCTCTCTGTCTAACTTTGCTTCTGGCGTATTAATGATCATCTTCCGCCCATTTAAGCTGGGTGATTATGTTGAAGCCGGTGGTAAAGCCGGTACGGTTGAAGACATCCAAATTTTTGCCACTCAACTAAAAACACCCGACAATAAAGTCGTTATCATTCCAAACTCTGCCATTATGGACGACAGCATTGTTAACTATTCTCGTAAGCCAATGCGCCGTGTAGACCTTAAAATTGGTGTGAGCTACGAAGCGTACCTTCCAGACGTTAAAGCACTATTAACCAAGACGGTTCAGGCCAACGAAAAAGTATTGCATGACGAAGGTTATAAAATTGCCGTATTAGAGTTAGCCGATTCTTCTGTTAACTTTGTTGTTCGTACTTGGGCGAAAACCCCTGAATATTGGGATGTGTACTTTGAACTTACGGAAAGCATCAAGCTTGCTTTAGACGAGAACAACATCTCTATTCCGTTCCCACAAATGGATGTACATGTTCAGAAATAGAACGCTCAGAAATAGAAAGTTCAGAAATAGAACGCTCAAAAGCAGACGATTTAGATTTAGTACGCAACCTTACTCAATTTAAATTGTGTGCACAAAAAAGCCCTGATCATTATTATGATCAGGGCTTTTTTATGTTTAGACAAACAACCAACAAATGCGCCTAAGTATTTCTCTCAACAATTCCCATCATTTTATACGTCAGTACGGCCGCCGAAAACTCATAGCAATGAAAACCTTCAATCGGTGCAAACTCAGTGATATCAAAACCGATGATATTGCGCTGCTTTGCCACAGACTCAAATAAAGACAGCGTTTGATACCAAGCCAAACCACCCGGAACCGGAGTACCCGTAGACGGGAAAACAGAAGGGTCCATACCATCGATATCTAATGTGAAGAATACATTTTTCGGAAAGTCTTCTGGCAAGTCAAAGCTGCACACATTATTCGGTACCAGCTCTTCTGCATCAAGATGATAAACCCCATGCTGCTTACGAATTTCAACTTCTTCTTGGCAAAAAGCACGTATGCCTAATTGAAAAAGAGGAATGCCTTCGTCAACAACACGCTTCATGACCGAAGCATGACTATAAGGATTGCCTTCATAGGCTTCACGTAAGTCGGCGTGCGCATCAATTTGCACAACACCAAAGTCTGTTACTCCCGCCGCCAATAAGCCCTTAATGATACCATAGGTGACTGTGTGCTCTCCTCCTAAACCAATCGGGAAGCCCCCAGCTTCAACAATGGCCTGAGTATCGCGGGCAATGTTATTAACAACCGTCTCTGCATCACCCGTCATATCAACCGGCGGATGAGTATAGATGCCCTGATCACTTGGAGTGCTCTTGCCGTCCCAAGTTTCTAGCTGCCATGAAGCTTCTAAAATCTTTGCAGGGCCTAAACCAGTACCGCCCCCATAAGAAACTGACTCTTCATAAGGAATCGGCAAAACATGAAAACGCGCGTCTTCTTTTTTAGGATGCTCGAACTCAGAGCCTAAAAAAATGGGATAACCAGGCGCGGCTAACTGATCAAATTCTTCCATCGTATATCTCTTTTAAATCTGTATGCGCCAAACCATCAATCGTCGATGAATAAAGCAACTTTGTGAACTGATATTTTAGCGTATTTATCCCTACCCAGTTAGTAGAATCACCACCACGCGCTCGCAAATTAACGCCTACGTTCTTTCTGATTAAGTAAGCAACACTGTTATATGCCATAACGACTAATCCTAAACACGCCATTTGCCGTACAATTCACTGAATGAATTAATAATGATGTATGAATATGAGTTTTGTAGAGCATTTGATTATTGGTGGTGGCATCAGCGGCTGCGCCATGGCACGACAGCTAGCCAAGTATCAGCGGGACTTTAAGTTGATCGAAGCTCAAGCCAGCTTAGGTGGCCGTATTCAAAGTACCGAGCAAGGGCTAGATTTAGGCCCTACTTGGTATTGGCCTCATCAACACAGCGTGAAAGCGTTATTAAGTGAACTGCAGCTGGATACCTTTGATCAATATACCCAAGGGGATTATGTTTACCAGCAAGCGCATAATACTGAAATAAGCCGAGGTCGTGATGCACAAACTATGCTGTCTCACCGAGTCGTTGGTGGTATGGGCGCAATCATTAATGCGTTAAGTAAAACCATTCCAGCAGACAATATTGTATTAAACTGCCCCGTTACTCACATCACTAAGCAAGACGAGCTTTGGCAAGTCATACTGAGCAATGGCGATACCTTGATATGCAAGCACCTTTGGCTCGCCATGCCACCTCGTAAAGTAGCTCAGCTATTAAACGAAGCTGTACTAAGCACCACACTCATCTCACACCTACAAGATCAACAAACATGGATGTCAGCACAAGCCAAATTTGTCGCAGAATATGAAACCCCGTTTTGGCGTGATGCTGGCTTATCAGGCCAAGGCTTTAGCCAAGTTGGCCCAATGGTTGAAATTAATGATGCTAGCGGCGTTGATAGAGAGAATACGAATGAGGGTGTCCATGATAACGCTAGTCCAGCCGCCTTATTCGGTTTTATCGGCGTGCCTGCGCTAAATCGAAAAACCATCGACAAACAGCAAATCATAAATGCTTGCATTGCGCAGCTAGGGAAACTATTTGGCGAAGCGGCCCTCTCCCCCATTAGCACTCACTATATCGATTGGGCTAACAATGAATACATATCCACAAATACCGACATCAATGAACCATCACAACATGCGCACTTTGATCAAGCGAGATTCAAAGCAGAATTAAACAGATTAAATTTGGGATTGATCGGCTCAGAATTTTCACAAACCGAACCAGGATATATCGCAGGAGCGCTTGACCATGTGAATGATCAAGCGGTTAAAATAAAAATCCAAAGCAGCTGAACTGTTCAAGTAAGTAAACACATTTAGCAAAGCTACTCACACATTAAAAATGCTTTGCTAGAGCTTTCCGTGCTTTACCAACGTTTCATATTGTTTTTTGGCTAAGTGTCCGTAAGAAAGTGAAAGTACAAAAAAGCATACCGCTGAAGCAAATAACAAAATTAAAAGCATCACTAAAAAACCCATCGATATCAGAGCCTCAAAAACTTCTTGACCTTCTCCTGAAAAGATAAAAAATATACTCGATATTAATATAGATATTGCTACAGCAACCAGCAGAGAAAGCCAAATTAACTGGCTCTTCTCTGATTGACTGGGCGCTCGCTTATTGTCTTGAATAAACTTAATAACAGCAGCCATAGCCGCGCCCATTAAAGCCCCAATACTCACACCTGAATTAGCTTCAACTTCCAACAGGCCTAATATAATCGATATACCGACTAGCAATATTAAGTGTATAACCCCAAATCGAAAGACGTACTTCCCTACTCTTACATTTTCTTCCATGCGAAACTTCCTTAATTTAAACTCTAAAAATATGCTTATGGCTTAGGCCATAATCATTGTTAGAAATAGAATATAAAATTAATAATAAATACTTAGTTTGTAGCTATTATTTCTAATTACATCAATAATTTCCGTCACAATATATACAACGAACGAAATTATCAATAATTAAAACATCACGATGCTATCGCATAATATTTAACGCTGCTTTATGTGACTAACCTTCCATAACCTAATCAAAAACCTTGCTCACTTTTTCCGTTAAGGCTTCTTTGGCGGTGCCTTTAAGTAACAGACCGTGTGCAGCGATAATCGAATCAAAATCTAACGCGAGTATTCTAATAAAATCGCCCTTCAACGTTGTTCCTTTTGGCGTTACTCGCTTCAGCCAAGGAGGACCAATATTCAGCCCGACTTTAAACCCTAAAAGTTTGAATGCAAATTGAGTAAAACGGGTAAAGTAGCGCCAATCTGAATGATACTGAATACTGTCTGTGGTGATCAGGAGCTTATGATCTTTAAGCAATAAAGCAGCTTCTGGGTATTTAGCAGACTCAAAAATAAAAAACTCTGAATTTGGAAATGGGCTTAAAGCAGCCGCCGTAATGAACTTAGTTGGAATCGGCATTTTATAGGTTGCTTGGCCTTCTTGTGCCCAAAATTCACACGAATAGCGATCAAGATAGAACGCATCATCCAGCCCATGAAAATCACCTAACCTAAGTAAATACTTAACTTCACCAAGCTCATCTAGCTGCGAAAGACCATGATCATTCATGCGCACGGGGTTGATTAGCGTCAGTTCATTGCCATTTTTGAGGATGATCATATTTCGATTCATCCTCATGCCTGGCCCCATTTTTATACTGCCATGAAGAAAATAAACATCTGGATATAAGCACTGTATGTCATCATGAGGATAAGCTTGTGGGAACATTATTCTTCCTTAAAAGTTAGATCAGCACTTCAATGTGCAACAAAAATATTTTTAGCAGTTAAACCAGTCATGTCTGAAAATAACAAAAATAACGATATATTTTACGTCATCGCTTGTCAATTTTATAACGATTCATTGATGAATGCATGATTGAGAAAAGATTATTAGCAATAGCGAGAAGAATGAGCTTTATACCCAAACAAGAGAAATACGTATGTTATGAAACAAGACACCTCATCATTGATCTGATGTCGGTGCCTGTTCTACGCGGATGATTAAAAACTACGCCTTAGCGAAAATTCTGCTCACGTGCCATCGCCATTGCCGCTTTTGGGCCAGTCCATAAAGTAGGTAGTATAATGAACGACACAGGGATCGCAGTGATCACAATAAACTGCTGCAAAACACCAATCTGACCTTCGCCTAAGTACAGTAATACACCTGCCATAATCGCCATTGCTGCGCCCCAGAAGGCACGAATTGAAAAGTGGGGTTCATCATGACCTGCACCCACAACCGCAATCGAATAACTCATAGAATCACCCGTGGTAGCAACAAAGATTGTTGTTAATAACATCATGGCTAAGGCCATCCACATGCCACCGGGCAATGCTTGTGCGACCGAGAACGTCACCACATCAAAAGAAAAACCTTTCAGCGCTTCCGTTAGCTCCACTGCCCCCGTCATTTGATAATAGATGCCTGAACCACCTAATAGCGTAAACCAAATTGTCGTCGCGATCGGCGCTAAAATAGCGACGGCGATTACCATTTGGCGAATAGTTCGGCCGCGAGAAATTCGCGCAACAAAAATAGCCATTAACGGTGCATAACCAATAAACCAAGCAAAGAAGAAAATGGTCCACCACTTCATCCACCAAGCAGGCGCTGTTTCACCAGTAATGGTCGCCATCGATAAGAACGAAGAAACGTATTCACCCATCGACTGTAAATAGGTATTGGTTAAAAATAATGTTGGGCCAAAAATAAAAATAATCGCACCAATTGCTAAGGCTAAAAATACATTAAAGCGACTCAGCATTTGTATGCCTTTATGAATGCCACTCATCGCAGATGCAATATAAACCACAGCCAACATCAGTAAAATAAATAACTGAGTAGTAAAGCCATTGGCAAAACCAAATAAGACATGCAGACCATAACTCATTTGAGTTGCAAGAAAGCCGATGGGGCCAACCGTTCCCGCAACGACGGCAATCACGCAAAGCGCATCAACCACACTGCCCACCCAGCTGGTAAGAATCCAATCACCAAATACCCCATGAAGCAAAGTACGCGGCTGCAGTGGTTTACCTAAATTGTAATGCGCATAAGCCAATACAATTGCGGCCAAAGATCCCATGACCGCCCAAGCTAAAAAGCCCCAATGCATGAACGATTGCGCCATAGCAGGTGCTACTGCGGCGGCGGTTCCTGCTTCTACATCAAACGCAGGAGGCGTAACAATAAAATGATAAATCGGCTCACCTGCGGCAAAAAACACGCCACCACCGGCCAGTAATGTGCACATCACCATCGATAGCCAACGGAAAGTACTGATCTCTGGCACATCTAAATTACCAATCTTAGCCTCACCCGCACGGCTTAACGCCACCCCCATAGCTACAAAGAAAGTCGCCAGTAATAAGATTTGAAAAAAGGAACCAAGATATTTAGCCGTCCAAGCGAACCCTATGCCGATTTGAGACGTCAGCCACGAGGAGTCATAAATAGACAAACCAATGAACAGAGCGATAAAGCCCATCGTCAAAGAAAGTACAATAGGATCACCAAAACGGTGATTAAGATTATTTACAGCAGAATTAGAAGCTTTTAAATTCGAGCCTTCAGGGCTTGAAGCATTCATTGAGTGTGAGATAAAAACACCGTGAGTTTAAAAAATTGGGCATTTACTCTACGGAAATCACTAAGTCTTTGCAAGGATATGGCCCAATTGCTTTGTAACGATCTGTAGCATTTAAAAAGGCGTATTCTTCAAAAACAAAAAAGGAGAAATGAACCTGCGTCCATCTACCCTTTAAGTTTATGCTTAAATTTTTACTTTGATCAGACTAAACAATATTAACTACGATAAACGCTGCTTAAAGTCTTGATAGCCGAACTGCTTAACCACGGTAACTTCGTCAGTTTCAGAGTTCCATAAGGCTAAAGACGGTAAACCAATACCGTTGAAGGTGGATGTTTTTACCATTGTATAATGACTCATATCATCAAACATTAAACGCTGACCGACTTTTAATGGTTGATCGAAACTGTAATCACCCATCACGTCACCGGCTAAACAAGTTTGACCGCCCAAGCGATAACTGTATTTCTTTTCGTCTTGTTCACCAGCACTGCTATGAGCAAACGAGCTCAAGTCTAGAATTTCAGCGCGGTATGGCATTTCCAACGTATCAGGCATATGACACGTTGCACTGGTATCTAAAATCGCAAGATCCATTTGGTTGTAGCCCAAGTCTAAAACTTCGCTGACCAAAACACCGGTATGAATGGCAATGGCTTCGCCCGGTTCCATATACACTTGTACGTCGTACTTTTTTTGAAACGCTTTGATACGTTCAATTAATTTATCAACGTTATAGTCTGGGTGCGTAATGTGATGGCCACCACCAAAGTTCACCCACTGCATTTTATGCAGGTACTCACCAAACTTTTCTTCAACAGCATTCAGCGTACGATCGAGGGGTTCGAATAGTTGCTCGCACAAGGTATGGAAGTGCAATCCGTGAATTCCAGCAGCAACGAGTGCGTCAGGTGTTGGTGCATTTTCCATAAAGGTATCGTAAGGAATACCTAAGCGTGAACCAGCCGCACACGGGTCGTATATTTCAACGGCACCTTCCGAGTGCATTGGGTTGATGCGTAAACCAAAGTCGATCATTTCACCTTTTTGTGCTCGTTCTTTTATCGCTTGCTGAATCAATGGTTGAAAACGATTCCACTGATTGAATGAATTAAAAACGATGTGATCACTGAAGGTTAATAGTTCTTTTAAATCGGGCTCGGTAAACGCCGCAGAAAAGACGTGCATTTCTTTATGCGCTTCTGGTGTATTGGGAGCACCTTTTTTGTTGCCGCCAAATTCTTCATAACCGAGCAAGGCTTCATGCAATCCGCTAGAGCATGTACCCGATAAGTATTTGGTAATCAGCGGCGCAAGGCTAAACATTGAGAATGCTTTTAGTGCCAATAATACTTTAGCACCGGATTCTTCTTGCACACGATTTAGGATTTTTAGATTGTTTTCAACCGCAACCTCATCCACAACAAAGCATGGACTAGGGACGCGAGTCGGATCAAAGTTGAAAAATGTTTTGCTGTTAATATTCAAAATTAATACTCAAAAAAATTAAACTCTAAGACGCCGAACTTAAAAATCTAAAATCGCGACAATCTATGATGCTATGATGCTATGAATCTATGAATCTATGAATCTATGAATCTATGATGCTATGAATCTATGAATCTATGAATCTATGAATCTATGAATCTATGAATCTATGAA
>CAJXUD010000023.1 GCA_913061415.1 uncultured Oleispira sp.
ACTCAAAATAAAAACTCACTTTTTATACTCACCAAACTAATGGAGAGTTCGTAGGCTCTTACTTTGTTTATGCTTTGATGTCAGCTTAACAGCGAACTGTTAAGTGACTGTCTCCACCCAATCAAGGTAAGCACCCACACGAATTATCTAAATACATTGTTAAAGAACGTTGCTTAGGCTTTCACCTTAAGCGGGCTGCGAATTATAATGATCTAAATCATCATGTCAACAGCTTTTTAAAACTTCTTTTTCAGTCGACTTATTCTTTCGAACCAAGCCACTTCAAAGCGAGGCGCATTATATATTGCTGAATGACCAAGTCAACCTCTTTTTTCCTTTGTTTTCAAAGCGTTATCTGCTTGTCTTCAAAGGAGGGCGTATTCTAAACAAACGTTTTAAATAGTCAACCCTTTATTCTCATTTGTTTTCAAAGCATTCTTTCGAACCGCTCTTCTTAACAAGTGAGCGGCGCATTATAGGGAGTTTGTAAGCGCCGTCAACCGTTTTCTTTCCATTTATTTGATTTCAAACAAATGGTGCTTTTTCTTACCCAACTTCACTAAGAAAAAACGCCCATAAAGTGCTTTATCTACGGTAAAGCTTTCTGCTGTGCTCATATTATCTTCAGCACCTTTTGCTTCGCCATTAATAAGTACTGCGTTACGGCCAAGTGCATCTTTAACTTCTCTTCCGGTTTTAACCATTCCGCATTCTGCGAATAGAGTTGTCAGTGGTGTGTCTGTAATATCAGTAAGTATTAAATCGCTCGACGGTAGCCCGTCCAACTTTATCTGCTCTAACTCTGCTTCTGACAGCATTGCTAGATCGCCAGAGAATAATGCTTCTGTAATGCGCTTTGCAGATTCCAGGGCATCTTGCCCATGAACCAAGAGAGTTACTTCGTCAGCCAAGATTCCTTGAGCTGTCTTGCGACCCTGTATTTCTGCATCATGCGCTTCAATCTCAGCAATGCGCTCAATCGATAAGAAAGTGAAGTAGCGTAAGAACTTATAAGCATCGGCGTCGGCTGTATTTAACCAGAATTGGTAGAATGCATATGGCGATGTTTTAGAAGGCTCAAGCCAAATAGTCCCACTCTCAGTTTTACCGAACTTGGTACCATCTGATTTTGTTACTAAAGGAAGGGTTAAACCAAAGGTTTGCTTTCCGTACATGCGACGGGCGAGATCAACACCACCCACGATGTTCCCCCACTGATCGGAACCACCAATTTGGATCCTGCAATCTTCTCGCTCAGCCAGTTCTGCAAAATCATAAGACTGTAATAGCATATAGGTGAACTCAGCAAAGGAAATACCCTCGCCTTCTCGGTCAAGTCGTTGCTTAACCGACTCTTTCTGAATCATATTGTTGACAGAAAAATACTTCCCAACATCACGAAGGAAATCGAGAATACTTAGCTGACCAACCCAGTCCAGATTATTAACTACAACTGCGCTCTTCTCGCCTGCGTCAAAATCAATAAAGTTACTTACTTGAGCTTTTAGTTTATTAACCCAATCACCAACAACTTCAGAGGTATTTAACTTACGTTCTTGAGCCTTAAAACTTGGATCACCAATTAGACCTGTTGCACCACCTACTAATGCCATTGGCTTGTGTCCAGCTTCCTGGAAACGCTTTAATGCTAATAAAGGTACAAGACTACCAATGTGCAAACTGTCAGCAGTAGGATCAAAACCACAATAAAGCGTGCGACAACCACCTTCTAGATATTCAATAAATTCTTCGTCTGCCGTTGTCTGGCTAATAAGGCCTCGAGCCTTTAAATCTTCGATCAATGCTGCCGTCATGACGTTCTCTTGTCAGTCTATAGTGGGAAAATAAGCGATCGTCACAATACCGAATCAGTTAATAAATGCAATAGGGATACTGTTAATGACGACTATTTAAGAAACTTTTTGGAGAACTTTGTTGTACACTGTGCGCCATAGAAAAGATTCATTTTTAGGAACAATAATAACTATGGCAGTCCTTGGCCAGTGGCGGTACTTCCCCAAAACACATATTGCAGCAATAAGTTTGATTACTATTATTGTTTTTTTTGCTATCGGTAAAAGCTCAGATACTCAGCAAAAGCGTGAAATTCAGACCTTAGTTCTTAATAGCGAAGCGGTTGTCAGCAGCGTTGCAGCCGTCGAAACTTGGCAACAGACCGAGCTCAAATCTGGCGATAATCTATCGCGCGTTTTCACTCGCCACTCCTTGAGTGCTGCAGATGCTCTTGCTATTGCTTCTAGTGCACCTAAGCGGGTGCTTAATTTGCAACCAGGCCAAATTATTAAGTGGCAAAGTAGTGAGAGCAATAATGTAACGCGCATGCGTATCGAGACGTCACCTCTGATCGCCCATGTTTTTGAGCGCACTATTGAAGGTGATTACGACTATCAGCTGGATGAAAAAGTAGCGGATCGTCGCCCTAAATTTGCCCATGCAACGATTAAGTCTTCCTTATTTTTAGATGGTGCAAAGCAAGACATTCCTCAATCAACCTTGATTGAGCTGGCGGGATTGTTTGGTTGGGATATCGATTTTGCATTGGATATCCGCCCTGATGATGAATTCAGTCTTATTTATGAGGAACTCTTTTTAGATGGAGAGCGCATCGGATTTGGTAATATCTTGATTGCCCAGTTCAGCAATCGTGGTCGAGAAATTACGGCGATCCGCTATGAAGATGGAAAAGGTGATGCTCAGTACTATGATCCCTCCGGCCATAGTATGCGCAAAGAATTCTTACGAAATCCCATCGATTTTGCCCGTATTAGCTCTCGCTTTAATTTGAAGCGTAAGCACCCCGTATTAAATAAATTTAGAGCTCATAGGGGAACCGACTACGCAGCAAGAACCGGCACCCCAATTAAATCTACCGGCGATGGCAAAGTGATTTTTGCAGGCCGTAAAGGAGGCTTTGGTAACTGCGTGATTGTTCAGCACGGTAGCCGCTATCAAACGCTCTATGCACATTTAAGTAAATTCAATAGAAGTGCCCGTAAAGGTCGAAGAGTTAAACAAGGCCAAGTCATTGGTTATGTCGGCAGCACGGGGCTTGCGACGGGCCCACACCTTCACTTCGAATTCAGAGTTGATGGCGTTCACCGAGATTCCTTACGCATTAAGCTGCCTAAATCTCGCTCTATTGCGAAGGATCAAAAGAGTGCTTATCAAGCGGTTGCTGATCGTATGATTGAATGGCTTAAAAGCCAAAGAGATAACGTTCGTGCCAATGATGGCTCCCCTTCATTGACACAGAGTCCATCCGACTTAACAGATGACGCATAACATCAAGGAGCTGCCGTGCTTTACATAGGCCTCATGTCGGGCACGAGCTTAGATGGTATCGATGCCGCGTTGGTAAACATAGATGATAAAGGCATGCCTTCTTTAGTCGCAAGCCATTACCTGCCCTATGACAAATCACTTCAGGCACGTATCTTTAACCTGAGTCAGTCTGATTATGTTCAGCTTGAAGACCTAATTTCACTCGATAAAGAACTGGGGCATTTGTATGCCAACTGCTGCTTAGCACTGCTTGAGAAGCAAAATTTGATAGCGAGCGATATTGAAGCCATTGGCAACCATGGGCAAACCATTCGTCATAGACCACGCCCTAATGCCTTCAGTTTACAAATTGGTGATGCCAATATTATTGCCGAACTCACTGGCATTACAACGATTGCAGATTTTCGTCGCCGTGATATTGCAGCCGGCGGAGAAGGTGCTCCTCTGGTTCCCGCCTTTCATCAAGCAGTCTTTCAAAACTCAGCCAGTCAGCGACAAGTCTTAAATCTAGGCGGTATTGCTAATATCACCGTATTATCCCCAGACCCTACTCATACCTTTGGCTTTGATCTAGGCCCTGCGAATGCGCTTTCGAATGAATGGGTCACAAAGCACTGGCAGCTGGATTTTGATAAAAACGGCGACATTGCGCGCACCGGCACAATTCAAACCGAACTTGTAGACAAGTGGCTAGCGCTTGAGTACTTTTCCAAGCAACCGCCTAAAAGTACGGGCCGTGAACTGTTCAACCTCGCTCACTTTGAACGTATTAGCCCAGAGATCAATGAGGCCAATAAAGCAGACGTACTTGCGAGCTTTATAGAATTAACGGCTATATCTATTGCGAAGGGTGTTAAGGAGTGGGGCTATAATAACGGCGAGCTCTATCTTTGTGGTGGTGGCGCACATAATGGCTACCTTGTTGATCGCATTCAATATCATTTACCCGCGCTTAAATTAGGACGTACGGATGACTTAGGGATTCCTGCAGATATGGTAGAGGCTTGCGCATTTGCTTGGCTAGCGTACCGAACGATGGCGAAATTACCTGGCAACCTCGCCAATGCAACAGGTGCGATCGGCCCTAGAGTATTGGGTTCAATCTTTCCTGCTTAAATTTAGTTAAATTAAAAATAGGCATAGCCTGCTTTTTGTAAGCGTTCACGCTCACCTAAACCGAATGGAACAGGCTCAATAAAAGGAGGAAGCTGGCTTTCCATAATGCCATTGGCACCCATCCATCGTTTACACACTTTCACTTCAATCACATTAAATGCATCCAAGCGCGCCGCTAAATCGACAAGTGCTTTATTATTGCGATAATTACTGCGTACAAATGCGTGAATTTCTTCACCGTGCAGAACAACTGAAATCGGTTTGTCAGTATCATACTCACTGCCCGCTTCATCGTTCGCAATCATCTCGGCCTGAACTAATAACTGCTTTAACTCTTCTAGTGTATGAAGCGCGATATTAGCCTGCAGCTTTGACGGTTTAATAACCTCTTTGCTAAGAGTCACGTCTGTTACAGCCAGTGGCGCCTCAGGTTGAGCATTTGGCTTAGTCGCCGCATCTTGTGCTAACACTGTATTAACCAGCAATAAGGTCAATGCACAAACGGATATAAAACCCTTTTTGCCCAGCATGCGGCGCTCCTATAAGATTTGAACCAACAATATTTGATTCAATGATTGAATCGGTTAGATTAAATGGCGAATGAAGAACCACAGCCACAAGTTGAACTCGCACCTGGGTTACTCACGACAAAGCGTGAACCTTCTAGGCCTTCTTGGTAATCGACGTTTGAGCCGACCAAGTATTGGTAACTTAATGAATCCACCAGCACGCGAGCCCCCTCTTTAAGAATGACACTATCATCCTCATTGCGCTCATCATCAAAGGTAAAGCCATACTGAAAACCAGAGCAACCACCACCCGTTACAAAAACGCGCAGGCACAATTCATCATCAGCTTCTTCAACTAATAAGGCTCTAATTTTATCTTCTGCCGCTGGGGTTAACCCAATCGGTTCGGCTGATACTACTGCGTTCATTTTTTATCTCACAAAGACTAACGTGACCATTATCGAATTAACCAACCAATTTAGTCAACTTTATCGCCAGCTTGGTCACCTTTATTTTCAGGAGCTACCTGAGCTTCCGACATCGGCTTCTTCGATTTTTTTAATTCGTCCTTCGCTTGGTGAATAAGTTTCCCATTCACCTCCGCACCCAGAACCATCTCCATCATGTGGTAATACACATCACCATTAATACGTGCTTTTTTCGCAAGTTCAACGTATTCGTATGCATAAATGTCTCCCTCAACAGTACCATTGATCACAACATTAGGCACTGTGATCTGGCCTTCGACACGACCACTGGTTGAAATACGTACCACTGCTCCACTGCCTGCTTCGGCAATCAGGTTACCTTTAATAACACCTTCAACCTGCAAACCACCCTTAAACGTTATATCCCCTACGATCTCTGTTTTTGTTGAGATCAAGGTATCGTAATGGCTAGCGGCCGCTTTATCTTTACTACTAAACATTTTCTATGCGTCCTTTTTTAACCATTCAATGGTTTCTTCTACGCGCTGGGCTTTGCTACCCGTTGACTGTAAGACAACCTGCACTTGTTCAATTTTAAAATGAGCAGGCACTGTAATTTCGCCAGTTACTTCTTGAAAGTAACGAAAACTGAACTTTACGCCCAGCTCACTAATGTCATTATCTAGCTCTCTCAGTGGAATCATTTTACGTTTCCCACTTTCTAACCCAACAAAATTTACCGCAGCTAACCCTTTAATATAGCTAGAATTATCGGCGACTTGAGTCATCATGATGCTATAGCGATAGGTATTGGGCTGGTCAAGTGGCTGAATATCAATCTTACTGATACGCAAACCTTTATCTTGTCCACTCGGTGCCATAATGCCTTTATAGAAAGAAACCTCTTCTTCTAACGTAGCAATCTGTACCTTAAGTTCTTTCACCGTCAGGCGAATTCCTTCTGCCGCTTGACGGTCGACTTCCCCACCTTTTTCCAGTACACCGACTCGCTGACTAAACCCTCTAATCTCTTGATTAGCGGCAATTATTTGCGCCTGTAACTGATCTCGCTCTGCCGTTAAATTGTTCACCTGATCCAAACTAGCAAACTGCCCACCAAAAAAACAACAGACAGCAACTAAGACGATAAAAATGAACAGGTATACACTGCGCCAAAATCGCTGCCAAGGGTCATAGCGTACTAAGCTCAATCGATCTTGCTTACTGCCTTTTACTACAGCCATTCAATAATCCTTTGCTATCTATTCATTTTTCAACTTGCCGCTAAGGAAGTAAGCCTACAACTTGTAGTCCCATCTCTTCTGGCAAGCCAAAAACGATGTTCATGTTTTGAACGGCTTGTCCGGATGCGCCTTTTACTAAGTTATCGATTACAGAAAGAATAACGATCAAACCCGTATCCTTATGCTGATGAATCGCAATACGGCACATGTTACTACCTTTTACCGAACGAGTTTCTGGATGGCTGCCGGCTGGCATAACATCGACAAAAGGCTCATTGGCATAACGCTGTTCAAATAAAGCCTGTAAACCATCAACACCTAGTGCATCAACAGCCGCAGATTTACTCGGCGCGTAAACGGTTGAGTGAATGCCACGGATCATCGGCGTTAAGTGAGGAACAAAGGTCAAGCTCACATCACTGCCCGCGGCGCGTGTTAGTCCTTGACGAATTTCAGGTAAATGACGATGTCCTGAGACCGCGTAAGCCATCATGGATTCACCTGCTTCACAGAATAAAGCCCCCATTTTTGCTTGACGTCCTGCACCACTGACTCCCGATTTACAATCAGCAATGATGCCGGTTGTTTCGATCAGGTTATTTTCCAATAACGGCAGTAACGCCAACTGAACTGATGTTGGATAGCAACCTGGCACGGCAATTAAGCGGGCTTGCTTAATTGCGTCACGGTTCACTTCTGGTAATCCGTATACGGCTTCTGGCAATAAAGATTTAGCACCGTGCGGCTGGTTGTACCATTTTTCCCATTCATCGGCATCTTGCAGGCGGAAATCAGCACTTAGATCGATAACTTTAATACCTTGATCCAATACTTGCTGAGCCAACCCGTGAGCTACTCCGTGAGGCGTTGCAAAGAAAACCACATCACACGGTGCAAGGTTCTCCGCGCTTGGCTCAGAGAAACACAAATCGACATGGCCACGCAGGTTTGGAAACATCTGCGCAACGGGAATGCCCTTCTCACTACGAGAGGTGATTACCGTCAATTCAACTTCAGGATGCTGACTTAACAGTCTTAATAATTCAACGCCGGTATAACCCGTGCCACCAACAATACCTACTTTAATCACTTGCGCGCCTCTAAATCTGAGATACAGGACATATAAAGTGCTTATAATAAGCCTTATATAAAGAATTGTTAGTTCAGAGCGTCAAAAAGTTCGTATAATTTGCTGTAGTAGACAAAACTTAACGGAATCCAATAATAATGAGGAGGCACAAGGGCAACCCTATGAAGGTAAAAGAAAGCCAAATATCACTCGCCTTGCTCGCTACCCTCGTCGGTTTATTAAGCGCCGGCATTATTACGTTATTCCGCCTAGCTTATGAGATGCCGCTAGAACACTGGATGCCTAATGGTAGCCATGAAGGTTTTGAGTCTTTATCTAGCGAAACTCGCATTCTGCTTTTATTAGGCTCTACCGCGTTATTAATTGCTATTTTTAGCCGCTTACAGCCCCACCAAAGAAAAGTCGGCGTTGCTCATGTATTACAGCGGATCGAGCAGCATCAAGGGTATTTACCCCGCGTTAATATTCTCGCTCAATTTTTTGGCAGCATCATTGCGCTTATTGGCGGCCATAGTATTGGTCGTGAAGGGCCTGCCGTCCATATTGGTGCTGGTACCGCCAGCCAGTTTGGCCAATGGTTAAAAACCCCTCATCATCGTTTAAGAGTACTGACTGCATGCGGGGTTGCGAGTGCTATTTCTGCTTCATTCAATACCCCTATGGCGGGAGTGATCTTTGCCATGGAAGTGGTCCTATTGGAATACAGCATCAAGGGCTTCATTCCTATCATACTTGCGTCCGTAACCGGCGCTATTGTTAGCCGGGCAGTATTCGGTAATGAAACAGCCTTCATTGTGCCTTCGCTTGAAATGGGCTCACTCTTAGAAATCCCTTACATTTTATTATTAGCGCTAATTTGTGGTGGACTGGGTAGCCTTTATATTGCGTCCGTTAAATTTATGCAGCGCTGGAATGTACGCCCGATTTGGCAAACATGGGGGCTTTTGGGTGTCTGCGCTGCGCTCACCAGTGTGTACTTGCCCCAAATAATGGGGATTGGTTACGACAGCGTAAACTCTTGGCTACAGGGTGAGATTGTAATCGGTATTGCCTTAGTCTTACTGTTTGCAAAGCTGCTTTTATCGGGCTGGGCTTCTGCGGTTGGATTTCCCGGCGGTTTAATAGGCCCTAGCTTATTTATGGGAGCTGCGATTGGTGCGGTCATGGGTCAGCTTTCGGCTTATTTAATGCCTGAGTACCCGATTAACATAGGCTTCTACGCCATGCTCGGCATGGGGGCAATGATGGCTTCCGTTTTACGTGCTCCCTTGGCCGCCCTGATGGCGTTACTAGAGCTCACCGCCAATCCTAATATTATTATGCCGGGCATGATGGCGATTGTGATTGCCAGCTTAACAGTCAGTGAAATCTTTCATCTACCGTCTATTTTCAGAATTCAGACCAATCTTGCCGTCAATAGTGATCCCGTTCGACAGTTATTGCGTAATACCTGGGTTGGCCAAGTGATGTCGGAAGATTTCAATACCAGTGAGCGCTTGATTAACCTTGCCAGTGCTCAGCTCATACTCAGTAACCAGCCATCATGGATTTACCTAGAGAACGACCAGCAACTGTTATTATCCACCGACCTAGTCCGCTTTATTGAATCTCATACTCAAAATGAGAATGAGGAGAAATTTAATACTGCTGATCCAGATCACTTAGAAATAGATTGTTTGCTTCTGCCTGCTGATCGAAAAATGGTAAAATCCATTTCTCTGATGGCTAATTTGCAAAATGCTTTAGACCTAATGCAACAGCACCACATAGAATGGTTGGTCGTTCATCGTGATGAACAATTCAATCATGTTGTCGGCATTGTTAGCCGTGAAATGATTGAACAATATTATCGCTATCAACCGCAAACGATAGAATCTTAAATTTAGTACAAGAGAGTTGTTTATGCTTTGGCTAAAAGCCTTCCACATTGTCGCCGTTGTTACTTGGTTTGCGGCGCTGTTTTATTTACCTCGATTATTCGTCTATCACGCTATGTCTGAAGATCAGATCAGCAAAGATCGCTTCAAAATCATGGAACGTAAATTATATCGGGGTATCATGACCCCTTCTATGATTGTGGTGATCGCCTTGGGCATTTGGATGATCACCTTAAATGCAGAATATTATTTAAGCGCTGGCTGGATGCATGCAAAGCTGGCGTTAGTCACTTTTTTAGTCGGCTATCACTTTATGTGTGGCGCTCTACTGAAAAATTTTGCTCAAGATATTAACGATAAAAGCCATGTGTTTTATCGTTGGTTTAATGAAGTACCAGTTTTATTTTTGATCGCCATTGTTATCTTAGTGGTGGTTAGACCGTTTTAATTAGTAATCACAATATTGCTCAAGTCTAGAATCTGGTTAGCAAGAGTTCGTATTGCTGAGTGTTTGTGGAGCAAATGTGGGAGGCAGGGATGCCGAGCTCAGCCTACAGGGAAGTATTTACGGCGGTTTGCGGAATAAATACTCAGTGATGCGAACGGCTTCACTGATTCAGCTAGCACTGAAATCATTCAATAACGAATTCGAGTCTTTTATATGTCTTATTCAATCAAACAATCAGAAACCCTTTTTGAACGTGCACAAGAATTTATTCCAGGTGGCGTTAACTCCCCTGTACGTGCTTTTAAAGGCGTCGGCGGAACCCCTATTTTCTTCGTTCGTGGTGAAGGCTCTTGTGTCTTTGATGCTGATGACAACCGCTATATTGATTACGTTGGTTCTTGGGGACCGATGATTATGGGCCACGCTCGTGGCGATGTCATCGAAGCCGTTAAAAAGCAGTTAGACCAAGGCCTAAGTTTTGGTGCGCCCACTGAAATCGAAATCGAAATGGCACAAACGGTCTGTGACCTCATGCCGGGCATGGACATGGTTCGCATGGTGAACTCTGGAACCGAAGCTACCATGAGCGCGATTCGCTTAGCCCGTGGTTTTACCGGTCGCGATAAGCTGGTTAAGTTTGAAGGTTGCTACCACGGCCACGCCGATTCTTTATTAGTAAAAGCCGGTTCTGGCGCACTGACATTAGGCGTTCCTTCTTCTCCGGGCGTGCCTGAAGGCGTTGCTAACGATACCGTTACTCTGAACTTCAATGATATTGACGATGTAAAAGCCTACTTCGAACAAGAAGGCGATCAAGTGGCCTGCATCATCGTTGAGCCTGTTGCCGGTAACATGAACTGCATTCCACCGAGCAAAGAATTCTTACAATGCTTGCGTGAAGTGTGTGATCAACACGGCGCGGTATTAATCTTTGACGAAGTGATGACAGGCTTCCGCGTATCGTTAACCGGTGCTCAAGGTTATTATGATATTCAGCCAGACCTAACAACGCTGGGTAAAGTAATCGGTGGTGGTTTGCCAGTTGGTGCTTTTGGCGGTAAACGCGAGATTATGGAATACCTAGCGCCAATCGGCCCTGTTTATCAGGCGGGTACGTTATCGGGTAATCCGCTAGCCATGGCAGCAGGTTTGGCAATGATGAAATCCGTTCAAGAAGTCGGATTATACGAACAGCTTGGCGCACGTGTTGAACAACTATGCACAGGCTTACAAGCCGCAGCCAACAAACACGGTATTCCGTTTACCACCAATAACGCAGGTTCTATGTTTGGTTTCTTCTTTACTGAAGCGAGCAAGGTTAGCAACTTTGCTCAAGTATGCGAATGTGACCAAGAAGCCTTTAAGGAATTTTTCCATGGCATGCTAGAACAAGGGGTTTATTTAGCACCTTCTGCATTTGAAGCGGGCTTTATGTCGGCGGCTCATAATGAAAAAGATATCGCTGACACAGTGGCCGCTGCAGATATCGTTTTTGCTAACATGAGCGCCGCTAAATAAAATGTCTCTTATGTTAACGATTACTGGTCAGCTGCTGATGCTGATCACCGCTGCTTGGATGCTAAAGACCTGGCCGCCGAAAGATGAAAAACCAGGTTGGTTTTCTGCTGCATTTTGCAGTGGTTTACTCATCGCATCTTTTGCCGCGTCTCGCTTGCTCACCCATATCATAGAGCTAACGCCTATGTTTTGGTTTGAGCAATTGGCTTTTTATGCCGCATACCCGTTATTGAGTTTTGTCTTGCTGGCATTGGCTTTCAACATTGATTGGCCAAAAGAAGCCTGGGGCAGAATTTTATTGGGGGTCTGTGGTATTTATTGGCTTTGCCAACAAACGCAAAACTTAAGCTACCTGTTAGTCGCTAGCGCAGTGATCAGTAGTTTAGCGATCGCCAAATTATTATTAAATAAAGCCGCAGGGGTTTGTATTAAGCAAGCCAACCTTACGCTCTCAGTTGCAACCCTAGGCAGTTTAATCATTATTTTACACAGCCTAACAGGCAATCCTATAGCAGCCGAATTAGCCGAAAAATGGCCCATGGAGCTGGCGTTAGGATTATTGTTGGTCGCGATAAATCGTGGATTATTTCTCCAACAAACAAGCCAAGCTTAATGCAGCAAATCTAATGACTTGAGCTAATCTAAGATAATAACCAATGACATCTTAACTGAACATGTTGTTAAATTTTATCTTAGGAGCTCTTAATGAGTCATTCTCGTATCATATTTTATCAACAGGCCAATCGTTTTTTTACTCTGGTTGTTTGGGGATTATTCGTATTTTCCTTAATACTTGCCAGTTGGTATGACACCTGGATGGAAGCCCTTATCGTAGGCTTGCCAGCAGCGTTGATTCCTACGCTACTGGCAAGTACCCAGGCCACCAGCGCGGCAACTCGCATCGCCTTCGGTATTTCCTTAATGATCTTTTCGGCCCTGAATATTCAGCAGGCTCATGGCATGCTAGAAATTCACTTTGGCGTCTTCGTCAGCCTTGCCATGCTGCTCTATTTCCGCGATTGGCGTCCTGTGCTCGCCGCTGCCCTCACAATTGCGACCCATCACTTGGTATTCAGCTATCTACAGCAATCTGGCAGCAGTATTTACGTCTTCGAAAATCGTAATACCTTCAGTATCGTAATGATTCATGCCGCTTATGTTATTGCAGAAGCAGGGCTGATTATCTATCTTTGCCGAAAAGCCGAGATCGAGTTCACGCAAACAGAAGAACTTAATGAGATTGGTAGCCATATTAACAAAAAGGGTGAAATCGATTTACGCTATCGAGTCACCAATGCCAAGGGCCAATTTAGCCACGGCTTTAACAACTTCTTTGGCGAGCTAGATCAGTTAGTTAGTAACGTTAGCGTAATTGCAGGACATTTAAACTCTACCGGAGATTCTGTCAATAAAAGCACACAAGCTATGGCCAGCGGAGCTAAGCAGCAGCAACAAGAAACCGATATGATTGCCAGCGCCACTCATGGAATGAGCACGGCCATGCAAGAAGTCAATCAGTACGCAACCGATGCTGCAAACGCCGCTAGCGATGCTGATCTGGCGGCAAAAGATAGTGAAGAAAGAATCGACCGGGCGCAAAATACCATTAAAGATCTTGCTCTGAATATCGACCGTGCCCATAACGTCATTAAAAACCTCGACGAAGAAAGCAATAATATTGGCTCAGTATTAACCGTGATTCGAGGCATTGCCGAGCAAACTAATCTACTTGCACTGAATGCCGCCATTGAAGCCGCAAGAGCGGGAGAGCAGGGCCGAGGGTTTGCCGTAGTCGCCGACGAAGTTCGTACATTAGCCTCACGTACTCAGCAAAGTACCGAAGAAATTCAACATATGATCGAGAAACTGCAAAAAGGCAGTCATGATGCAGTGAACGCCATGGACACCAGTAAGCAAGGTGCTGAATCAAGCGTGCAGCAAACTGAAGAAACAAAAGAAAAATTGTTAATAATGAAAGACGCTGTGGAGACCATCCATAAACTGAATCAGCAGATAGCCCAAGCAGTTTCTGCACAACATCACGTCGTCGGCGAAGTTAATAATAACATCACCAGCATTCGCGATGTCAGCCAAGAAACTAATGAACGTGCTGCAGAGGCTGCTCGTGATGGCGAAAAGCTCATCACGATGTCATCAGATCTAAGAGGAATTTTAACTCACTTTCGTACCAGTAATTAATCTGCTATTAAAGTCCGTTTTTAGCATCCACTCTATTTTGCAGTGTTTGAATACGGCGCTGCAAAATAGCATAACTGGCGCTCGAGCCACGTAAAAATACCTGCGCACGCTGCAACAATTGCTGCGCTTGCTGTAATTCTCCTAGCTGATAATTTAACCAAGCCTGACGATAAAATATTGCCGAATTACGCGGCTGAATTTGACGCGCACGATCAAGGTACGATAACGCCTGCTGGTTATTACCCTTCTGGCGAGCCTGCTCTGCCTGAGTTAATAATACCTGTACCGCCGGATGATGATTGCCTTCATCCAACCTTACAATATCATCTTGCATAGAGCTGTCTGAAGCCGCGCCTTCTTGACTACCTTCAACTTCATAGCTCTGCTGGTTTCTTGGGTCGTGCTTTGCACTATTGGGTAAACTGCTACAGGCTGTTAATAAGCCGAAAAATAAAACTAAAACAACCAATCGAACCACGAACCACCACCTTGTTTTTCTTTTTCGACGGAATCAATCTGCACGCCAGATGCGCCTTTATTATCACCACAGGATATCTCACGCCCTGTTAAAGACCCAGATTTAAATGGCATCTTTCTAATCCCTCCGCAGTCTTCAAAAACAGGCTGGCCGTAAGCATTTACCCACGCCCAATCTAGATCGACTAGTGGCGTTAATGGCTCAAGTCCTGATTTTTCAAAAATACTTTGCCAGATAGGTAAAGCACCACTCGCACCGGTAAAAGGCATTGGGTCATTATCGTCTCGACCTAACCAGACAACCCCAAGATGACGATCATCAAAGCCTGCAAACCAAGCATCTCGTTGGTCATCACTGGTGCCTGTTTTTGCCGCAATCTTCGTTGTATTAAAGGCTTGCGCTAAGCGCTTTCCTGTTCCTTGTACAACCACTTGCTGCAACCCATAACGCAGAATTTCCATCATTTCTGGCGAGAACGCCTGTCGACCTTCCACCGCATAAGACGTTAATACCTTATTATCGCTGGTCGTTAATGTCTGAATCACTCTCGGTTTCATGGCAAAGCCACCCGATGCATAGGTTTGAAACATTTGCGTAACTTCCAACGGAGACATCGATAACGAGCCTAATAAGATAGAAGGATAAGGAGGTATCGTTCTCTCTACGCCTAAGCGTTCAAACGTATCGACCACCTGACCAATGCCAACCTTCATTCCCAAACGTGCCGTCGCTTGGTTCAAAGAGCGCGCCATCGCATCAACCATAAATACTTTGCCATGGTCTTTTTTGTCATAATTCTGTGGCTGCCATAAGCTGCCATCTTGGCCCGCAACACGCACCGCCTTATCATCAATAATGCTCGACCAATCATATCGGCCTGAGGTTAACGCCGTAAGATAAACAGCGGGTTTGGCCAAAGAACCAATCGAACGTTGAGCATCTAATGCGCGATTAAAGCCAAAGAATTGCACACGGCGAGAGCCGACAATAGCCCGCACTTCAGCGCCATCTACACTCGTAACGACGGCGGCGGCTTCTAACGTCGGCTTACTAAATCCGGCGCGTTTTTCTAGCTTAGCAACATGCTGCTGAATCGAAGTTTCTGTTGCGTGCTGAAGCCAAGGGTCAAGGGTGGTGAAAATTCTAAGCCCAGTATTTTGTAAATCCTCTAAGCGATAATCTGTTTGTAATTGGCGCTTCACCAACTGAATAAAAGCAGGGTATTCACGCTGGCCAGCTCTTCCAGACTTAGCCACTAATACCGGCTGCCCTTGTGCATTAATTCGCTCGGCGGCTGAAATGATATTTAACTCGGCCATCACATTCAGTACCACATCCCGTCTTGAACGCGCATTTTCAGGCCGTTTAAAGGGGTTGTAATAAGACGGTCCCTTGATCATACCGACTAATAACGCGACTTCTGATAGATCAAGCTGTTGAACATTTTTAGCAAAATAAAAGCGACTGGCTAACGCAATACCATGAATCGAACGACGACCGGCCTGACCCAGATACACCTCGTTTAAATACGCCTGTAAGATTTCTTCTTTGCTGTAATGCAGCTCTAATAATAAGGCCATAAAGGCTTCTTTTACCTTACGGCGTAAAGAGCGTTCATTGGTAAGAAAAAAGTTTTTAACCAGTTGCTGAGTTAAGGTTGAACCACCTTGCACGGTTCTGCCTGCGGCGATATTGGCTTTCATCGCACGTAGGATACCGCGAATAGAAATACCATAATGATCAAGATAACCACGATCTTCTACGGCAATTAACGCGGCCACTAACGCGGGCGGAACATCTTGCAAGGCAATTAATTCACGATCTTCGTTATGCGCGGGAAAGATGCCACCAATATACTGAGGTTCAATGCGCACCAACCCTTCAGGCTGGCCAGACACTGATAGCTGGTCGATACGACCCGCAGCAAACGATAAACGGATTTTTACTGCATTTTCGTTGCGATCTCCAAATGAAAACGCGCGGCGATAAATGATCCACTCACGACCTTCTCGGCCATAGGTTCCAGGGATCACGACATGGCTAACCGCTTTGTAATCATTCCACTGCAATTCGGCTTTGAGTTGATCGGAGGATAATAATAAACCGGGGTATAGTGATAAGGGGCGTGCATAGACCTTGGCAGGCAGCGTCCATTTATTACCGTCAAATTGCGAGCGTACCTGAGCATCTAGATAGACTAGCCATACCCCAAGCGCCAATATAAAAAGAATGGATAAGCGCCAGAGCCAAGACCATACTTGCTGTTTCCAACTGCGAGGACTTTTATTGGTCGGCATAGGGGTTGGCTTCTTTTTGTTAGCGGCCGTTTTTTTAGGTGCCGTTTTTTTAGGTGCCGTTTTTTTTATACTAGATTTGTTCGCCCTAGTTGGCTTTTTAGCTGTCGTCATATGGCGCTTATGCTACCACAGACTGGGTTAGTGATACGCCCGAGTTCTGTTAAACTGCAGCCAACAAATACTCATCATTCCAATTTATAGAGATATGACTCATGGCTAAGTACCACATTTATGGCATCGGCAACGCACTGGTTGATAAAGAATTTGAAGTAGAAGACAGCTTCTTTACCGACCTAAACATCGAAAAAGGCATGATGACCTTAATCGAAGAAGATCAGTTGGCTGAACGCTTAGCGGTATTGAATGATCGCTTTGGCCTTAAAAAACGTGCCTGTGGTGGCAGCGCCGCCAATACGATCATTGGTGCAAGTTACTTTGGTGCAAAAACCTTTTATAGCTGCAACGTTGCGAATGACGAAGCAGGTGACTTTTACATGCAAGATATGGCGGCGGCTGGCGTAGATACAAATCTAAGCGCAGACCGTGATGCCGGCGTAACGGGTAAATGCTTAGTCATGGTAACCCCTGATGCTGAACGTACCATGAATACGTATTTAGGTATCACAACCAACCTAGAACAGAAGCACATCGACGAAGCTGCATTGCTTGATTCTGAATACGCGTATATTGAGGGGTATTTGGTAACGTCTGATCTTTCTCGTGCAGCGGCCATTGCAGTCCGTAAACTGGCCGAAAAGAATGGCATCAAAACCGCATTGACCTTCTCAGACCCTGCGATGGTTCAGTTCTTTAAAGATGGCATTAAAGAAATGATCGGTGACGGTGTTGATCTTTTATTCTGCAATGAAGAAGAAGCTCAATTATTTGCCGGTACTGATAACTTAGAAGACGCGATTAGCTTCATTAAGACTCAGGCAAAAACGTTTGCCATTACCCTTGGCAGCAAAGGTGCGATCGCTTTTGACGGCAATACAATGCATGAAATTGCAGCGAATAAAACCACGGCTGTAGATTCAAACGGTGCTGGTGATATGTTTGCAGGTGCGTTTATGTATGCCCTAACTCATGGTTACGACTTTGCAGCAGCCGGTCGTTTGGCCAGTGCTGCGTCTTCTCAAGTAGTTAGCCAGTTTGGCCCGCGCTTAGAAGCAGAGCAACATGAGCCGCTAAAAGCAGTTCTATAGCCAACGCTATAAGCCTATCTTTAGCACTCATAAAAAATGCCGCTGTCGAATTCGAGAGCGGCATTATTATTTTCAAAAGATCACTACCTGAGGGGCGATTTAGTCTGCAAAAGACTTGGTTTCTTCTGCGAAATCTCGCACTGCATACCCCGTAATAAGGCCTTGTTTGTTCACCTGACAATGAGCAAACCCCTCTTGGGTACTATCCTGTAAATATAGGAATATCTCAAAGAATTCAGTAGTTTCTCGGCTCGAAGCGGCATCAAAATAGATATACGTTCCTTCGTGTAAATTAAATTCCATTAACGCACGGCAATGCTCCATGGCATCGGCAATGCCACCAGCCTTACCTTGAAGGTCATAGCGTTCTTTATACAACTCACAGCCAGATAGTAAAAAGGGTGTGGTCATAAGGGTCAATACAGTCAGTAAGTATCTAATCAATCTCATAGCACCTGTTACTATTGTCTATTCTTTATGCTCTGCTTTAGTACGTTTTTTGTACATACTACTTGAAGTATAGCCACTTCCGACTAAAATTCTGCAGAAGTTGAAATTTATAAAATGATATTGAGCCGGTATGCCTACATCAAAAGGTCTTGGCTGATAGGATGATATTGATCGGCTGCCTCAATAAGCGAACCTGCGGTTAGTTTAGATACGCCAAAAACTTCAGTGTTCATACCATAGGTTTGGCTAACCTTCTTCAACAGCAGATCAAAATCGCCATCACCCGATAGCAGAATAATCGTATCAACATCCCCTGACGCAGCGGCTTCCATCACATCAATCGCGATACCGACATCCCAGTCTCCTTTTGCACTGCCGTCCATACGCTGAATATAGGGTTTGAGCTTCACATCAAAACCAATGTGCTTAAGCGCATCTTGAAACTTGATTTGCTGATCATCCCCTTTATGAATCGCGTAGGCGAAAGCCGAAACGATATCGCCCTGCTTGGCTATCTTCTGCCATAGCTTGCGATAGTTAAATGAGCGTCCATACACATCACGGGTCGTATAATAAATATTTTGAACATCGGCGAAGATGGCAATCTTGTGTACTTTCATAACGAATTGGTTTGCATAACGTATTTTTTTATAAGAAGGAATTATCTTAACGCGTCGATAAGCGAGACCGCTAAATTTCTGGACTGCTAAATTTCTAGACTGCTTGATCTATAGAAGGGTATCGTATTTATTCATCTTTATGAAAGATATCTTTTACTGAGGTTTATGTCTCAGTAAAAGATGAGCGCTGTTAATGAAAGCAGGCATTGAGCACGGACGTTTAGATACGTCGCTTATAACAAAAAATTAAAACTGGTATTTCGCACCCACGTTCAACGACCGAGGTTTACCAGGGCGAAAGCCATAAGGTTTAACACCTGCAACGTATTGTTCATCCAATACGTTATCAATTGTTGAATACAACTGAAGATTTAATAGCACGTCATACGATGCACTTAAATCCACTACGGTATGTGCTTCAATTAAGTCGCCCTTATCAATACGACCTTTTCCAGGAATATTGCGCATATCACTTTGGTATAAGACCGAGGCATTCAAACGCCAGTTATCTTTTGCCAAACCTAGCTGAGCATTTAAACGATGCTCGGGTAAATAACCAATCCGATATCCTTCTTCTATTACTTGTCCTTTTTCACCAAATGCCCCCGTCGCATCAACAAACTGATCACCAAACTCACCGTGACTGAAGGTATAGCTGATTAACGCTGGCAAGGTAAAACCTGATAGCACCAGTTCTTTATTCCAACTCGCTTCTATACCATAAACCTGAGCGCTACCGGCGTTAGTCTGCTCACCGGTTTGGCTACTGTCACACCCACCTTGAGAGAAGCTGCAGGTGCCACTGAATTCTGTGTAATCATTTAAGAAAGCAATAATTTCAGCTTGGCCTCCCAAGGCAAAACTGCCAGAAAAGCGCGAGCCTAGTTCAAAGTTCGTGCTTTCTTCTGGCTTAGTTTCTCCGGCTGCACTGGCTGTCGCTGCAGTAAAGCCTTTATAGACTCCCGCCAAAATACCCAGTTCGTCAGTTAGCTGCGAATACACGCCTAAGCCTGGTAAGAATACGGATTGTTTTAAGGTATTTTTGCTTTCTTCGATACCGGTTATAGGACCATAAATTGTTTTCGATGCCTCGATACTTTCGTGACGCAGACCTAGACTAACCACAGTCTCATTAATGGTGATCTCATCTTGAATATAAACCGCCAAGGCTAAAGCATCGTTTTGGTTGCGCGCGGTGGTTTTGAAGCTGCCGCTTACCGCCTGTAATTCACCACCGGTTAACGTATTAAAATTTTGTTCCGTATGAAGACGCTTAACCTGATCTTGATGTATACGAATGCCCACTTCTAGCGAATGGGATAAACCCAATAATGTTAGCTCTTGATTCAGGCGGGTTTGAATACCCTGCGAGAAGAATGTGCGACCATTATTACCAATGCGTAATTGCTGTAAAGAACCCGAGCTGGCCGCGCCGGTTAAGACATCGTAATAAGGCTGATACTGAGTATCTGTGTGATTGGCTAAAACATTAACCAAAGAAAAGTCATCACTTCCGTTATTATCATCATCTCTATAATCATTAAACCCACTCAACCTGAACCAATCGCGATCAAATTCATTGCGATACACATCGGTGGTCAAAGTCGAATTACCGAATTCTATAACATGGGTAAATTGATACTGCTGGTGATCCCACGTCATATTATCTAACTGCGATGCGGAATAACGACGGTAAGGGTCACGTTCAAAATCATCACGCGCCAAACCTAAATAGGTTTCATCAGAATCTTCATCGGCATAACCTAACTTCAACATAAACAGCTGACTTACTTCACCCATACTCTGCCAGCTGGTTTTTAAATTCACGTCATTACGCACAAAACCCGTATTATCATTACTGCCATCAAGATCTTTAAAACCATCGGCGCTGACTCGCAGGCCTTCAATTAAGTAACCGAAGTTCTCAATTTGCTGGCCTTGAAAGACGTTATAACGCTGAAAGTTATCACTGCCGTACTGAACATCTAACTCGCCTTGTGAATCATAAGGAATCTCACGACTCACCAAGTTAATCGCACCGCCAACCGTCGCTGGGCCATATTGAATTGCCGATGGGCCTTTAAACACTTCCACCGCACTCATGCGAGAAATATTAGGAAAATAATACGCAGCTGGGGCTGAATAAGGGGCGGGGCCAGACAGAATGCCATCTTCCATCACGGTGATTTTTTTACTGCGCTCTGGCGAAGTACCGCGCAAGCCGATATTCGGTCGTAAGCCATAACCGTCTTCTTCTTGCAGGTTCACACCCGGCACGGCATTTAATACGCGGTGGATGTCGGTATATTCAAAGGCTTCTAAAGCGACATCATCAATCAAGGTGGCCGAACCGGGCTTTTGCAAGACTTCGTCTTTACCGCCGGTAATATAAATACTATCGAGTTCTAAGCCTTCTTCTGCTTGCGCAGTCGAGATGGTGGCAGTAAGACTCAGTGCGATTAAAATGGAGCAGATAGCAGGAGATAGATTCACAACAGCAATTCCAGCAGAAATTTTAGATAGGCATTTAATTACAAATGAGACTCATTTACAATAACGTTTTAAGTTTCCCAGTGAAACAACTTATTCTGCTTACCGAATAAGCTGCTTTATGAGCCAACAAATGAATGAGGCTATAGGCCGCAATTTTGAACGTTAATGGGGTCTAATAGGTGCTCGTAACGGGCATCGGTTAATGACATTAGGAAGCAGACTAAGCCTTCTACCTCTGCATCATTTAAATTTCGTTTATTCTTTCCTAATAAATCGTGAGCTATATTGTCGCTAATTTCAGCGGCTCTCCAAAGTAATTCTGTTTCAGGGTTAACCGCCCCCGTATTACGATCTGCAGCTCTATCTTTAGCATGCTGATAAAATCGAATCACCGTTTCTAGTTCGTTGAATACGCCGTTATGCATATAGGGAGCGGTAACCGCAACGTTGCGTAACGTGGGGACTTTGAATTTACCTTTCTCTGAATCATCGCTGACCGCCTCATTTTTTAATAAGCCATTATCTAACGTTGTTACTCCGTTAATTTCCCGTAACGCCGTATTCTCTGGTACGCCGATATTATGAAATTCAAAGCTGGTGAATAATTCTCTTTTCATCGGTAGTGGCATTATCTGATGACAGGCTGCACAGGTAAGATCACTAGAGAAAAATAAGGCTTTTCCAAAACCTGCTTTGGCAATCGGATATTCAAATCGGTCTTCATCCCCTTCTGCTAAAAACGAACGATCAAATTTCGAATCGAAAGGCGCAAACTCTGCCGTTTTTTCAAATTCTGCAATACTCTCTGCCATCGCCGAGTAGGCTTTATCAGCATCATCAAAAATATTAGCGCCATAAACATATTCAAAGCCCGCGACATATTCAGGATTTTCTTTAATACGCTCAACAACGGATGCTTTATCGGGCATGTTCATTTCATCGGGGTTCAAGGGTGGGCCGCCTGCCTGGCCTTTCAAATCAGCTTCACGGCCGTCCCAAAACTGGCCACCGATAAACCCTTCATACGCGGGGATATCTAAATCGGTCATTAACTTGTTAGAGCGGCTTCGTATTCCTTGATGAAATACCGGGCTAAAAGCTGCATAAGCGGCGGTTGGGGCATTTCGGTCACCGATAGAAGTCTGGTTATCTCCTAACGACCCCGCGCTAGCAATCTCCTCTCTACTCGCATCGTTGATTCTGTCATCGACAAATCCTTGCTCTGGATTGTGGCAAGTTGCACATGATTGAGTCCTATCGAATGACAAATTCTTATCAAAAAATAAGGGTTCTCCTAACTGTGCCTTCGTCATCAATTTAGGGATGTCTTTACTTGACGAACTGCCACCACACCCTACTAGCAATATTGATAGCAAGCTCGCCACGATCAATATTGCTGTGCTTCTTATAGTAGTGGTGCTTTTTCTAGAAGCGTCTTGCTGAAGAGCATCTTTCATCGACATTCGTACCTTAATAATCGTTATTTCTTGGGAATATAATACTCCTATTTTCAACCAATGTTAATGAGTCCCATTAACAGACAAGAATATTTTTTATAAATTAACGCTATTGCAAATCATTGTCATTTGCATTACCTTGTCAAAAATAATGAAATGACAAGTATTTGAAAGGGTTCAAAGCGATGAAATTTATCAAACTGGCAGCATGCATAACCTCAGCATCTCTATTAATCGCCTGTGGTGGTGAGAGCAGCAGTAATAACAGCACTCCTGCCCCTGCTATTAATATCGAAAAAGCTCAGCTGGTATTAAATACCAATGCCGATATCGCTTTAGCCGCTTATACCGATTCAGTAGACACGGCGAAGGTATTAAAAACTGCATTAACCGCACTTAAAGAGACACCAAGCACTGAAACATTAACCGCGGCTAAAAAAGCTTGGTTAGTTGCACGCGAACCTTATGGCCAAACTGAAGTTTATCGTTTCCGTAATTCCCCGGTTGATGCGTTAGATGTAGAAGGTGATTTGAACGCTTGGCCTTTAGGCGAAGCCTTGATCGATTATGTGAATACTGGCAACGACGGTGACGACTTTGATAACGATCAGATCGGTGTAACTGAACATGGTTTAGGGGAAGATATTTCTGCTGTTATCGATGTAACAAACGCATCAACACAAGCTGCCAATACCAATACGATTATTGGTAATACCGACATTGTGATTAACGATGCGCTGCTGGCTAAAGGTCTAACCGCTGACGATGAGCACGATGTTATTTCGGGTTATCACGCGATTGAATTTTTATTGTGGGGCCAAGATTTAAATACCGAAGACCAAAGCACTACCGATGGTACTGATCGTGATGACGCTGTTAATACGACCGCTGCTGGCGGGCAACGTCCGCTAACCGATTTCACGACAGATCTTCATGCAGATCGTCGTCACCATTTCTTAGAAGTTGTGGTTAATAAGTTAATCGCCGATCTAGAAGCCGTACAAGCTGAATGGGCTAAAAACGATACAGCAAACTACCGCGCTCAATTCACTAGCATTGTTGATGCCGCCGATGCTAAGCAAAAACTAACTGAGATTCTTACCGGTATGGGTACGTTATCTGAAGGTGAATTAGCCGGTGAGCGTATGCAAATCGCGTTCTCTTCTAACTCTCAAGAAGATGAGCATTCTTGTTTCTCTGATAATACTCACCGCGATATTTGGTTAAACGCTGAAGGGGTTTCTAACAGCTTCTACGGTTCTTATGCCGGTTACGATAGCGACCTAGATGGTATTGATGATGTCACGACAAATGCCGTTGATGGTTACGGTATTGATGAGTATCTAACGGAAGTGGGTTTAGAAGGTATCGCTGTTGCAACGTCAGCAGCACTGACCCTGACTGAAACGAACTACAAGTTAATCGATACCTCTGCTCGTGAAGGTTCTCCTTTCGACGTATTGATCATGAATGCGACTGAAACAAGCCCAGTTGCCTTAACAATCAAGTCGTTAAATGCTCAGTCTCGCTTAATTCAAAGTGCTGCAAACCAACTTGGTTTAGGGACAGTTGTCGAAGCAGACGCATCAGATTGTAATACTGAAACCCCAACCGCTGGCTGTTAATCGCTAGTCTCACCCATGAAATGGATTTTGTTGGTGCGGGGGTTTATAGCAGAAAGCCGAGCATTGCTCGGCTTTCTGCTTTCACTATAAATTATTACAGTGTGTTAAATAAATTGAGTTCGTTCAGTAAAGTAGGCGTCGATGAAAATTATTTTTTTGCTCTTCAGTAGTTTCTTCCTACTCAGCGCTTGCGACAAGTATTCCGATTCAAAATTAGCAGAAGGTTACTCAAGCCTTTCTGCGCCAAAACTTATCAACGCTGAAAATAAACCCGGTGGTGATACCACGGTATCTATTAAACCTTTTGTCAGCTTTCAATTACCTGCGGCGAATTTAGATAATAATCTAAGACCGACATTTCACGCGGGAAAAGCTTTAGCCAATCAGCCCTGGGTTAAAGCCCCGACAATTACCACAGCGCGCGATGGTTTGGGTCCCATCTATAATGCTCGCACTTGCCTAAGCTGCCATATAAAAGGCGGTAAAGGTTTTATTCCTACGGACAACAAAACCCCATTAACCAGTACCCTTGTGCGCTTAAGTCTTCTTCCCTCTTTTTCTACGCTGACAAAAGAAGAACAAGCCACTGCTATAAAAAAATCTGGCAATATCGATCACCCCGTTTATGGTGATCAAATTCAAAGCCAATCTATTTCATTAGCACATCAATTAAGACATTCACAAAAGCCAGGAAGGATAAAACACGACGTCGCCCCAGAAGCGTATATTCATATTAACTGGATCGAAAAAACCTTTATCTACCCCGACCAACATCAAGTCACTCTGCGCGCACCTGAAATAGATTTTCAATATTTAGGTTATGGCTCACTGGGCAAAGGCACGGTTTTTAGTTTACGCGTAGCACCGATGATTCACGGCATGGGATTGATCAGCCTAATTTCAGAGCACGATATTTTAGCCTTAAGCGATGAGCAAGATGAAAATCAAGACGGTATTTCAGGACGTCCAAATTACGTTTGGGATGCTGGAAAACAAACAACCGCCATGGGCCGCTTTGGCTTAAAAGCGAATAAACCGACCCTCGACATGATTGTTGCGGGGGCCTTTGCCAACGACCTCGGCATTAATAATCCATTAGCACCTAATCAACCTTGCACTGCGCTGCAAGCAAGCTGTTCAAATATTGCCAATGGTAATGATGAAAATGGTTTTGAACTACCCGCCGATTTATTACAACTGGTGGTTAATTTTAATCGCGACCTAGCGCCGGTGCAGCGCAGAAATAGCCATGATAAAAACGTATTAGCCGGGCGAGAATTGTTTTATCAAGTCGGTTGCAATCAATGTCACAATCCACGCTTTACCACACAAAAAAGCTCAGTATCCGCTCACCTATCGGAACAAATAATTTGGCCTTATAGCGACTTTTTATTGCATGACATGGGGCCTGATCTTGCCGATGGACGAGCAGACTTTTTAGCCAGCGGTAATGAGTGGCGCACGCCTCCGCTATGGGGAGTCGGTTTATTATCTCAAGTAAATGGCATGGCAACCCTATTACACGATGGCCGCGCACGCACCGTTGAAGAAGCTATTTTATGGCATGGCGGAGAAGCCGAACTCGCCAAAAATCGTTTTATAGTGTTGGAAAAAAAAGACCGGGAACGTCTGATTGCATTTGTTAATTCTTTATAGGTCAAAAGATGAATAGAACCGTATCCCGCCGACGATTTAATCAAGGCTTAATGAGTACTGGTATTGCAAGTATCGCGACGACGCTACCCGCATTCAGTCATAGCGGCTGGGCTAAAAACTGGTTGAGCCCTGAGGTGGATAATCAAGAACTTTGGTTATCCGCCCAAGGCCGTGATAAAAGCAGTTACAGCCTCGGCTGGATTAATCCTCAAGCAGAATCCAGTTCACAACAGCTATCCAATTTTCGAGGCCATGGCTTATGCCAAAACCCGATACAGCCAGAACAAGTCGTCATGTTCTCACGCCGCCCAGGCACTCATGGTATTCGTTTGAATACCACCTCTGGGGAAATTGATGGTCACTTTCACAGCATTGAAGATCACTACATGCAAGGTCATGGATGTTATAGCGCCGATGGAAAATGGCTGTACTGCACCGAGTCGTCAATCAGTAGCGGTGAAGGCAAAATAACCGTACGTGATGCAAAGTCATTAGAGCAAGTAAATGAATTTAACAGCTACGGCATTGGCCCCCACGAAGTAAAATTAATGCCCGATGGTTTTACCTTAGTCGTGGCAAACGGCGGTTTATTAACCCATCCAGCTTCTGGTCGAAAAATTCTAAATTTAGAAACGATGCAGGCCAGCTTAACTTACATCGATAGTCGTGATGGTGAACTGCTTAGCGAGCATTTTTTATCTTCACCTAAAGCCAGTATTCGCCACCTAGATGTCGCCAAAGATGGCACCGTCGCGATAGCGCTACAAGTGCAGCGCGAAGCCATGAGCAGTAATGAACTTATTCCGTTAGCCGCTATTCATAAACCAAATCATACGACTACAAGCCAGCCATTAGAATTACTGCATGCCCCCGAAGCGTTGATGGTTAAATTAAACGATTATATGGGCAGCGTTGTTATTCACAACGAGACTCGTCTTGCTGCTTTTACCAGTCCAAAGGGCGATCTAGCGATGTTCTGGCATTTAGATGATTTGAGCTTGCAGGGTTACCATGCTTTCCATGATGTGTGTGGATTAACCATCAGCCAAGATAATAAATATTTCGTTTTATCGAACTCAGCGGGGAAAATTCGTCAAATCGATGCCCGCACGCTGAAAATCAACAAACTAAAAAGCTTACATTTCCCAGAAAAAAGTTGGGACAACCATCTGCTTTCTATTTCAAACTCGCGTACGTAACTACTTTCATTAGGTTGTATAAATGTCTCAATCATCTTTTTTATTGGTCGTTATGACGAGTCTATTACTGACGGCTTGCGGCGGTACTAACTCATCAAGCGCCAAATTAAAATCTGCTAATTCCGAACTTAATCTTGCGGCAACCGAAGCCATTGATTATACAATTATTCCGGCGGCGAATAATTTTCAGCAGCAAGTTCAAGCGCTGGTTAGCAGCAGCGAAAGTTTTTGCAGTGCTAATAATATTACTGAAGAAAACTTGATCGCGCTGCAAACACAATGGCAAGCAACGAACAATGCTTGGTTCGAATTATTGCCTTATCGGTTTGGGCCAATGATTAATAGTGAAGTATTACCGACTTATATTTTTATTGATTATCACCGTCAGCGTGGAAGCGATTCCACCGATACGGTTCGCAGTAATATTGATAGCCTCATTGCGACCAGCAGTGATAATGAGTTTTCGGTTCGATTAGCACAAATAGGAGCGAATGGACTTGGACTATTAGCCCTTGAAGTCGTGTTGTTTGAAGACGCCGCTAATCAATCAAAAGAAGCGAATGATATTATTGCTGAATTCCAAAGCACAGCCCGTAAATGTGATGTACTGACTGAGTTTGGGCATAAATTATTAAACCGTGCCAACGATATTCAACAGGGCTGGACGACGAACTATAGAGCGACCGGAAAAAGTTATCGCGATCTGATTATTAATAATCAATTAGAAGTGATTCTGGATGATGAATCTGGAGAGTCTGCGATTAAAACCCTCATGGTCTCGATGCAAGAATTTTATGATTATTTAGTCAAGCGTGATGTGACAACCAATGTTGCTCAAATTTCTGAGACGACTTGGCTGGCACTGGGCCACTCAATCAGCAGCACAGAAGCATTATTAGCGGGAACAGATCAGACAACGATTTCTCTTAATGCCATCATGAAAAACAACCGTTTTGAGCAAACTGTTTCGAATATTGAAGCCAACCTAAAGACACTAAAACTAGCCCTTGAGGAAAAGAATACCATTAGTACTCAATCGATTGCGGGCACATTGGACGGCAATTTTAAACGCGATATTCCAGATGCCCTTAATATTAATTTAGGCCTCAACTTTAGTGATGGCGACTAACAAAATTACTTCTCCAACATCTTCTATGACACAGAGGGGTTATGCATAGAAGATGGTAAACACAGGAATTGATAGCATGATCACTGCAAGCGAAATTATGTACCATTTATTACTCATAGAATATTCCTTTAAACGTTGTATTTGAGTATACGGAGTTTCACAAGCCTAGCACTGTTCCAAATCAGACTTTCTTCTATTTTTTGCTTCTGGTTCTTTCTTCTATTGATTGGCCTTTTTCTTATTACCACTAAAACAAACTCAGCTGCTGCCCACATATTTCAGCAAAGCTAGTATCGTATAGTTGTAATAAACCATCACATACGGGGGCTAGCTGTTTTTCTAAGTAATGCTGGTAATCAATCTGTAATGCTCCTTGAGCATGATTGAAGACTTCAATCGGTTGCGGCCCACTGGTCGTCATTAAATACTGAATCCAACCACCCCGATACTGATAAAGAAGCGGCAATCCTTGTTGCTTGCGCCATAACTCTAAAACGGCAGCCGCTTTCGCATGAGGTGGAATGTTGCGTTGATACTCACTGAGCGGCTGACGTAAGCGCTTGCGATAAATAAGTTGCTGAGATTTTTTTCCTGCCATCAACTCAGCAATCTCATCTTTCATCCATTGTTGAAAACTTTGCTGTGAAAATATGCGTTGAAAAAGTTGTCGCTGAAATTCACGCGCAAGCGGTGTCCAATCACTGCGAACCGCCTCTAAGCCTTTAAAAACTGTCTCGGTGGTAATTTCACCTGTTGCTAATGTTTTTTGTACTGTACCTGCATAGCGCTTTTTACTGCCGGTTTCAGCCCCTCGAATCGACGGCATAAAGAAGCGCTGATAATGGGTTTCATATTCTATTTCTAACAAGCTCTCTAGCTGATGCTCTTGCTGTATGGTTTCTTGCCACCAGCTATTTAACGCGCTGCTGAGTTGTTTGCCCATGTCATCGGCTTGCTGCTGTGTCTTTTTTTCTTTTAGCCAAACAAAGACTGAATCGGTATCACCATAAATCACATCAAAACCTTGGCTTTCAATCCAGCGTGCTGAGCGTTGAATAATTTCATGGCTGCGCTGGGTGATTGAACTGGATAACCGCATATCAAAAAAACGACAGCCGTCACTCCCTAAAACACCATAAAAAGAACTCATGATGATTTTGATCGCTTGGGCTAGGTGATGGTTATTTACTTTTTTTGCTTGATCCCGCTGTTCGCCTAGCATGGTAATTAAATCAGGCAGGCAATGTTTCTCGCGATCAAAATAGCCGCCATTAAACCCCGCTATTGTTTGGCTTTTTTGCTGAGCTTGTCGCGGGTCTTGGCCAACTTTCAAGCCTTCGATTAATCCCATCGGGTCAATTTTAAACGTTCGCATTATCGACGGGTACAGGCTTTTAAAATCCAGTACCAAAATACTGTCATACAAACCCGGGCGCGAATCCATAACAAAGCCACCGGGGCTTTTGATATCTGAATAGCCTTCCCCGTAGTTTGGGGCTACATAGCCATTGCGATGCAATAACGGCAGGTATAGGTTTTCAAACGCGGCAACCGAGCCCCCCATTCGATCGAGCAGCAATCCGGTGAGGCTTGAGCGCTGAATAGCAAAATCCATTAATTCAGTATGATGAAAAATATCCGCCACTAAAATACAGTCTTCTAAGTTGTAAGCCGCTAATGCCGGTTTATCATGATCAAATAAGTATTCAATTTCATGATCGTAACCCTCGTATATTTTTACTTCACCGCTAATCAGTTTATGTCGATCGAGTAATTCTTCGGCGACTGAGTTTAAAGCAAAGCTATCAAACTGATACTGAGCTTGGCGCAGCATTTCAATACCATCGATAATGCATCGACCAGGCACATGTACATAGCTTCTATTGGTATTGCTTTGATCATGACGCCAACTGACTTCTTGCTGGTTACGCCCTAGGGTAAAAGGTAGGCCAAGCTCATCGCATTTGCGCTGGATGAAATCCATATCGAACTGAATGAAGTTCCAGCCGATGATGACATCGGGATCTAATCGCTGCATCTCAGAGAAAAAACGTTTTAGCAGTACTACTTCATCCGCTACGTATTCGCAGTACTTCGCGGCTGGGCTAATTTCAGCGCCGACCATCCAGATATGATTAACCGTTTCACGCTGCCCGTTGATAATAGCTTCGCCATGGCAAGCAATGGAAAAGAGTCGATCGTGCTTACCCTCTTTAGGGAAGGTGGTTTCAATATCGACGGACAAAATCGTCAAGGCAGCTGATTCTACCGCTGCCTGACTAGGCTTTATGCGGCCTTGCTGACAGAGCAAATAGCCATCACAAGATTGCCACTGCCCTTCTATTTCAGCTCCACCCCGAACAAACCGCTCCATTAAATAGCGATCGGTAGGCCTGAGATCATATTCCCAAACCTTAATATCCCAGTCACTTAAAAGGTAGTTAAAACGGTAAATATCACTTTGTCTTAAATAACAGGCAATTAAAGGCTTCAAGCTAAATGAACACAGTTGCACTTCACGACAGGTTAGCGGAATACCTTCGGCCCGCGCCAATTTTTGAGCCTTATCTTGCTCATCTAATGGAATAAAGCAGACAGAGGGCTGCTCAATCAACGCACACAATGGCCCTGCATCACTGGCAAACCAAAACTCCAGTTCGGTATTCTCTTTGCCTTCATACCAGCGACTGGTTAATAAAAAGCCTTTTTGTTTGCTTGCGCTCATCAGTGACATTCTGTTTTAGGGTCTATACTAAAGTATCAATACGTCGCAATGTAGCAAGCTTGAAGGATATAGCAATGAATGCCCCGATAATCAGTGACATTCTGTTTTAGGGTCTATACTAAAGTATCAATACGTCGCAATGTAGCAAGCTTGAAGGATATAGCAATGAATGCCCCGATAATCAGTGA
>CAJXUD010000024.1 GCA_913061415.1 uncultured Oleispira sp.
GATTAACAGGCCATAGATTAACAGGCCATAGATTAACAGGCCATAGATTAACAGGGTAGTTAGATGCATTTAGATTTTATGAGAGACTCTAGTAAGGTGATGCCTATTATTGATTCGCCTTCTGAGGTTCGTTCAATAAGAATTTGGCACTGTAAATATACTTCTTTAGCATCATTAGCCGACTGTATTAATCTTGAGGTTTTGGTTGTTGCGACGTTTCCTGATGAAAGTTTTGAATGTATTTCTGGGTTAAAAAAACTGCGTTATCTTTCTGTCATGCATTTGCCTAAAGTAACTTCATTGTCAGTAATAGCTGATCTTCATTGTCTAGAATCGTTGTCACTATCAACGCTGCCTAGTTGGGATTCTTCGGGTAAAGTAACCACTATTAGCTCCCTTAAGCCTTTAGCTACGCTACCTAATCTTAAAAATATTGAGCTGTTTGGGATAAGGCCTGAAAGTAAATCCCCGATGGAGTTGGTTGCTAGTACTTCAATTGAGAGTGTTAAGTTATCAAAATTCACCAAAAAGTTGGCCGCGACGTATTATTCAGAGGCGGGTGTAGTTGCTGGGCGTTTTCCAGCTCCCGTTTTTGATGATGCTTTATAGAGAGGGCTTAATGTGAATAAAATAAGAGTCATTATCGTGGCTTAGTCTAGTTTAGTATCGGGCGGGTTGGGGCAACAGAGTTCGCTACGATTGCGGCGGCTAATAATTATTGGCGTAAATAGTCGTTTGGAAGAGTGGTGATGAATGGCTCTAGGTTGCTGCTTAATACTATTTATCAAGCGCAGCCTAGGGCCATATTAAAGGGCAAGTTTTAAGTTGCGCCAATTATAATAAACGTTGCGGTTTCGCTAGATGTTGTGTGTGTGAGTGTGCATGTTACGGTGGCTTTATCGGCTACAGCAGCCGCTGCGACTGTGTATCCATCAGGTAATGCATTGCTAGCGAGCAGTGTGCCAGCATCGCTACAATTATCAATTGTTTGAAAGGTATCTGAACTTATTCCGGCTTCAACTGCAATATCCACGGCATGATTAATACCACTTGAGCTTTCAATTGAGCCTGCAAGCCCTTTGATTGCAGAAACTTGTGCCTCTTCGGATAAATCAATGAATTTAGGGAGTGCCACAACGGATAAAATTCCAAGTATGACAACGACTAAAACCAGTTCGATTAGCGTAAAACCACGCTGTTTATTACTCATAGGTGCTCCAAGACAAGCAATGATATATTAGGGTATTCATATAAAGCCTAGTTCTTGATATCTAAATTTTCAAATAGTGAAGTGAAATCATTCAACTATGGTGGTTATTACGTGTGGGTTGTTGTACAGGGTCTTATGCACTGGGCATCGGTCAGCTATCTGCATTAGGCGTTCTTTGTCTGCATCTGTTAACGGGCCTACTAGTTGAACTTTTCTAATCAGGGCTTCTATTTTCGAATGTTCATCTTCTGACGTTTCTGCATCATTTATATAATTACGCTCGTGGCTTAGCGATACTTCAACGTGTTCTAGCGGCAGTTTCTTATGATTTGCATACATGCGTATGGTCATGGCCGTACAGGCGCCGAGTGCGGCTAATAAGTGTTCGTACGGATCTGGCCCGGTGTTTTGACCGCCCATTTCGACGGGCTCATCAGCATACCAGTGGTGACTATCTGAAAATACGTCTTGCTGAAATTTATGGTCGACTTCTGATACGAGTACATGACCTTTTTCAAGGGTTGGGGTTTCAGTTTTGAGTTCTGGAATGTAGCGACTTGCCCAGCCCGAGATTGTTTGTGCTACGTATTCGCTGTCGATGGATTTTGTCAGTAGGTGGTCAGCTGAGTCTAAGCTTACAAAGCTTTTAGGGTGCATTGCGGCTTTGTAGATTTTCTCTGCATCTGAGATATCGACGGTTAGGTCGATGGGGGAGTGCATGACTAATAGGGCTTTATCTAGCTGTTTTATGTGGTCGGTTGTTTGATTGCGAAGATCATCCAAAAACTGCTTTTTGATGGTGAATTTTCGGGGCCCTAAATTCACCTGAGCTTGTCCGTCGGTATCGATAGTGTCTAGGTGAGCATTGAAATTATGCATAACATGGCTGGCTTCAAACGGAGCTCCAATGGTGACAACCGCTTTGACGGCAGGCAGCTTGTCAGCCATGGCTAATACGGCTGCACCACCTAGGCTATGGCCTATTAGTAACTGGGGTGCTTGGTAGTTTTGTTCAAGAAAGTACGCGGCGGCGATTAGATCTTCGGTATTGGAAGAGAAATTTGTATTGGCAAAGTCACCATCGCTATTGCCTAAGCCTGTAAAATCAAAGCGAAAAACAGCAAAGCCGTGCTGGACCAAAAATCGGCTGATGCGTGATGCGGCGGCAATGTCTTTTCCGCAGGTGAAGCAATGGGCAAATAAAACGTAGGCTCTAATGGCCCGTTCTGGTGTTTCAAGTAAACCCGCTAAATTTTGACCTTGGCTTGGGAATTCAACTTTAGTTCTCATTATGTGACCCTGTTATGAGTGTATTAGAGGCTGTTGGAGTGCAAGGTTCTGTATTCGCCCGGTGCATGTCCGGTCCAAGATTTAAATCGACGATGAAATGAACGAACTTCACTAAAGCCTAAATTAGTGGCGATTTCGTTAATCGCAACTTGAGTAGTGGTTAGCCATTTGATCGCTGTTTCTCGTCGAATGTCGTCGAGCAAATTTTGGTAGCCTGTGCCTGCTTCTTGGAGTCTTCTTTGCAACGTTCGTTCCGTCATGTCGAGGGCTTCGGCGACTTTTTCTTTGCGCGGTAATTCGTGTTCCATTAATTGTCTTAAAACGGCACGGACTTGAAGGACGATGGTTTTCTTTTGTTTGATTTCATTCATCATCGACTCAGCTTGCTGCGTTAGGCTTTGCAGAAGTCCTGGGTCGGGCTGGCGAAGGGGGATTTCTAAAACATCTTCGTCAACAATTAATGCGTTACGTTTGGCGTTGAATTCTATCTCGCAGCCAAACATATCTTGGTAGGTTTTAAGTGCCTGCTCACCGGGCTGCTGACGTTCAAGCTGAACACAATAAGGTTTGCCTTCAGGCAGGTCGGCAAGGTAACGGGCAAATTGTGTCCAAGAGTAGAGGACGTTATCGATCATGTGCGGAATGATGACGGGGTCGTCATATTGGCACAACCAGCGAACCGCTAAACGACTGCCGGCTTTTTCGAGTTTGGTTACGCCCATATCGCCCACGATACTTTCGTACATTGGGGTCATGTGAAGGGCTTCGCGAGCACTGCGGCAGTTCATGATCATGTAGCCGAATATACTGTAAGAACCAGGTTGAACGTACGATCCACTTTTTAGCCCAAATAGAGGGTCATTGCAGGCGTCGACTAACCAGCGGATGAGGCGTTGAAATTCAGTGCCCGTTACGCGAGTAATGCTGTTGTCCAAAATACCAATAGGTAGATCATTTTGTACAAGCGCATCTTCCGCTTCAATGCCATAATCTTGCGCGGCTCGAAGATACTGGCGGAGTGCGGCAGTAGAGGCGGATCCTAGGCGGTCTTCAGTCATAAGCTCGTCAATACAGTCTCGGCAATTTTGGGTGTCCTAATTTACTACGTTACTGTCCGAATGTGACGTTGCTAAAGATAGTCGGCTTAGTAAACTAATGTCATATTAGCGCTACAAGCGTCATGGGTCTATATACTGGATCATAATTAAAATAATCGGAGAATAATATGCGTCGTTGGAATGGTTGGGGTGATGACAGTACCACTAAAGAAGTTTCTGAACATGGCGGTGCATTAATTCGTAGTTTTATCGGCGAGCCGAAGCCTTTGAAAGATGCGACTCTTGAAAGTGTGATTGCTAAGGTTCCTGCATCACGCTTACCGAAACACCCGCTTATTAGCACTGATGCTGAAGAACGAGTACGTCACGCTCGCGGTCAGAGTTTTCCTGATTGGTTGGCCATGCGCAGCGGCGATTTTGATGTGTTTCCGGATGGCATTGCTTACCCAGAAACCAGTGCTCAGGTTCGTGAGATTTTTGATCTTGCGGTTGAACATGACTTTATCGTTATTCCTTATGGCGGCGGTACCTCGGTAGCGGGTCATATTACTCCGCAAGAAAGTCCTAAGGCGATTTTGACCATTGATATGGGTCGAATGAATAAGCTGATGGAATTGAATGAAGAAAGTCAGATTGCAACGTTTGGTGCCGGTACGCCTGGACCACAAGTAGAAGCTCAGCTGCAAGCTCGTGGTTATACTCTGGGTCATTATCCTCAGTCTTGGGAGTTGTCTACTATTGGTGGTTGGATCGCAACCCGTTCTTCAGGCCAGCAGTCGTTGCGCTACGGTCGAATTGAGCAAATGTTTGCCGGTGGTAAGCTGGAGACGATGTTGGGGACGATGGATATTCCTACCATTCCTGCATCTTCTGCTGGCCCTGACATGCGTGAAGTAACGATGGGTATGGAAGGCCGTATGGGCATCTATACCGAAGTTAAGGTGCGTGTTGTACGTGTGGCTAAAGAAGAAAAGTTCATGGTTTGCTTTATGCCAAACTGGGAAGCGGGTAAGGCCGTTGCGCGTGAAGTTGCTCAGCAGAAAATTCCTATGTCGATGATGCGTGTGAGTAACGCAGCTGAAACTCGTGCTCATGCAAATTTAGGTACGACATTGAAGCAGTTTAAATTGCTTGATGGCTATTTGCGTCTTCGTGGATTGGATGACAATCGCTGTATGTTGACGTTTGGTGTGACAGGTACCAAGTTCCAAAATAAAACGTCGATGAAGCAAGTTAAGAAAATCTTAAGACAATACAAAGGTATTGGCGGACCATTAGCAAACATTATGGGTTCTATTTGGGCTCACGGTCGCTTTAAGTTCCCGTACTTGCGTGAAACAACTTGGGCGCAAGGCATTGCTGTTGATACGTTAGAAACGTCTACCGATTGGGATAACGTTGATAACATGATGAATGGCATGGAAGATTCTTTGCGTACGGCGCTAAAAGATGAGGGCGAAGAGGCGATGGTCTTTACGCATCTTTCTCATGTTTATGGTCAAGGTTCGAGTATTTATACAACGTATTTCTTCCGCTGCGCAGATACTTATGAAGGTACATTGGCACGCTGGAAGAAGTTGAAAGGTAATACTTGTGAGGTTATCGCTCAAGGCCGTGCAACGATTTCACACCAGCACGGTGTCGGTCGTGATCATGCGCCTTATATGCCTGCTGAAAAAGGCGAGCTTGGTATGCGTGTGATTGAAACTTTAATTAAAGATTTTGATCCTGAAAAACGTTTGAATCCGGGTATTTTGATTGAAGATGGAGAGTAAATGCGGTGGCTGTTAAACAGCTTGTTCCGCCTTTAGCATTAATTATTAATTTCACTGCTGACGTTTAGTCGGCAGTTTTTATAGAGCAGTCAATATGTGGCAAGAAGCATGGCAATCAGGTAATCGAGACTTGTTACTTGATCGCCTGAGAGAGAACAAGCAAGACGAATGGGATGTTGTGGTTGCTGGTGGCGGTATTACTGGAGCCGGCATTGCGCGTGAAGCCGCACGGCGCGGATTAAGTGTGCTTTTAGTTGATCGCAAAGATTTTGCCTGGGGCACTTCAAGCCGTTCTTCAAAGATGGTTCACGGTGGGCTGCGTTATATTGCGGCGGGCGATATTAAAACGACGATGCATTCGGTGTCTGAGCGTGAGCGTTTGATGAATGAAGCGCCGGGCTTGGTTGATCAAATGGGCTATTTAATGGCGCATTATAAGGGCGGTTTTCCTGGGCCATTTGTTTTTAATAGCTTGCTGCGCATTTATGATTTTTTTGCTGGTAAAAAGTACCGTAAGTATCATGAGCTTCAAGACTTTGAACGTTTAAGTCCGTTAATTAACGAAGAAAATTTGATTGGCGGGACGCAATTTGCCGATGCAGTTACCGATGACTCTCGCTTGGTTATTCGTGTTTTACGCGAAGCTCAAGAAGATGGTGCAGAGGTTATCAATTACGTGGGTGTTGATTCTTTAATCAAAGACAACGGCCGAGTAGTAGGTGCGAACCTTAAGAATGCGGAAACGGATGAGATTTATTCTGTTAAAGCTAAGGTGGTTATCAATGCGACGGGCGCGTGGGCTGATGAGCTGCGTGGTGAAATGAGTGACGAGAAGAATATTCGTCCTGCTCGAGGCAGTCATATTGTTGTGCCTAGTTGGCGCTTGCCGGTTGCGCAGGCTTATACCGCGATGCATCCAGATGATAAGCGTCCAATTTTTATCTTTCCTTGGGAAGGGCGTACTGTTATTGGTACCACGGATATCGATAATAAAGGTATTGATAATAAAGAAGTCGCAATGACCCGAGCCGAGCTTGATTACTTGATGTGTGTGGCTAATTTTCAATTCCCTAAAGCAGACTTGAAAGTGAGCGATATTATTTCTTCTTGGGCTGGTGTTAGGCCATTGGTCAGCTCTGGCGCGTTGAATCCTTCTAAAGAAAAACGTAATCACAGTATTTGGTCTGATAAAGGCCTAGTGACGGTCAGTGGCGGTAAGTTAACGACGTTTCGTCTGATTGCTCTCGATGTTTTAAAAGAAGCAGAGTCGTATTTGCCTGGCTTTAGTGCATTGGATTCTGGTGCTGAGATGTTTACTCAGTCAAATCCGATACATGCCTTGTTCAAATCGTTACCTGGGTATTTGAAAAAGCGCTTACAGGGTCACTATGGAATGGATAGCGACCTTTTGTTGGCTCAAGCTCAGCCCAATGAACTGGATGTAATTCCGGGTGCTAGCGCTATGTGGGCTGAATTACGTTGGTCTGCTAGAAACGAAGCTGTCGTTCATTTAGATGATTTGTTATTACGCCGAACGCGCATTGGCTTATTAGTAGAGCAGGGTGGTTTAATTTATGAAGCTAAAATTAAAGCAATTTGCTGTCAAGAACTGAAGTGGGATGACTCACATTGGCAGGCTGAGCTTGAGCGGTACAAAACGATTTGGAATACCTATTACAGTATCCCTGCTAAATAAATGACTGCATAAAACCCGCTCGCTTCTATTTCTATGGGAAAGAAAGGCGGGTCATAATAAAAAGGAAAATGCTGTGACTCAGCCACAATATGTACTTGCCATCGATAATGGTACGCAGAGTATTCGTGCTCTTGTATTTGATGAGCAAGGCAATGAAGTTGCTAAAAGTAAGGTTCATTTAGAGGCTTATTTCTCTAATCAGCCTGGCTGGGCTGAGCAAGAGGCTGAATATTATTGGCGAGCGCTGGGTCAGGCATGTCAAGAACTTTGGGCGCAAGGAATTGTGAAACCAAAGCAAATTAAAGGTTTATCGCTCACAACGCAGCGCTATACCATGATTAATTTAGATGTTGATAAAAAGCCTTTAAGGCCCGCGATTGTCTGGATGGATCAGCGAAAAGCCGTTCCCGAAAAACCCGTTTCAGGTCTTTGGGGGATTATTATTAAGGTGGCGGGTTTAACCAATCTTATTGAAGATTTAAGAGCTAAGGCGCGTGACAATTGGCAAGCACAAAATGAACCTGAAATCTGGGCGAAGACTAAGCATTATATTAACCTGTCGGGCTATTTAACCTATCAGTTGTGCGGAGAAATAAAAGATTCAACAGGGTCTATGGTTGGTTATTTCCCCTACGATTATCGCAAGCAAGATTGGGCTAAAAAAAGTGATTTGAAGTGGAAGTTGTTGACGGCTGATCGCAGTATGATGCCAGAACTTGTTAAGCCCGGTGAATTACTGGGCAAGATCACTGCCGAAGCATCACATCATACGGGTCTGCCGGAAGGTCTGAAAATGATCGCGGCTGCGTCAGATAAGGCGTGTGAGGTTTTAGGGGCTGGGGGGATTGCTCCACACATTGGTTGTTTAAGTTACGGTACAACGGCAACGATTAATACGACGACCAAAAAATATATCGAGACGATTCCCTTTATGCCGCCTTATACGGCCGCAATTCCGGGTCAGTATAATACTGAAATGATGGTATATCGTGGGTTTTGGATGGTTAGCTGGTTCAAAAATGAATTGGCTCAAGCAGAGCAGCGTAAAGCCAAAGAGTTGGGTATTGAGACAGAGCAGTTATTTGATGAGTTGCTGAACCAAGTTCCTGCGGGTTCTATGGGTTTAATGATGCAGCCTTATTGGTCGCCTGGCATCCGACAGCCGGGGCCTGAAGGTAAGGGTGCATTCATTGGTTTTGGTGACGTGCATAAGCGTGCGCATATCTACCGAGCAATTCTTGAGGGCTTGGCTTATGAATTACGATCGGGCAAAGAAGCAATCGAGAAGCGCAGTGGCACCAAAATAACCCGGTTACGTGTTTCGGGTGGAGGTTCACAAAGTGATGCGGCTATGCAGTTAACCGCTGATATTTTTGGTATGTCTGCTGAGCGCCCGCATACTTTTGAGGCTTCGGGCTTGGGCGCTGCGATTAACTGTTTTGTTGGGCTGGGGATATACCCTGGTTATGAATCAGCGATTGAGAAGATGACTCGGGTCGGCGATGTGTTTGAACCTAATCAATCGACGGTTGAACTCTACGATAGGCTTTATAAAGAGGTGTATAAGAAAATGTATAAGCGTATGCAGCCTTTATATCGTTCTATTCGTGATATTACGGGTTACCCTAAAAAGTGACGCCTGGGCTAGTCTGAGCTGTTAGGTATTATCGTTTTGAGCTTCTAAACATTATTGTTTTAGCATAACTAATAGCCGAATAAACTATCGGCTTTTTTAATGCTTTCTAAATATAACCCTTCTACGATACTTGGGGGGACTTCCATTTTTTTCCAAAGGTCCCAGCGTATTTTATGCCAATGGCCTTTTTCCATATTAAATACCGTTGAAATAATGAAGCCAAGTTTTCCGGTTTTGTTTATTAATGCGAGATTTATGTCTTTGTGAAGATTAATTTTCTCTAAAATTTGTGAAAGAGGCATGTCAAAAAAAGCATCTAGGTTCGAAAGAAGACCGGTGATGAATGCGATACTTTTATCTGTAGAGGGAAATACCGCGGATAGATTTTGACAGAAATAGGCTCTTTGCAGAGATTGTCTACAGAGTTCTAGCGGTTTATCTTCAAGTTTTCCTAAGCTGAGCATAACGACCCAAGCTTTAATTTGGTCAAATCCCACTAAAATAATAGCTCTCTCTAGCGATTCTACTTTATTTTGTTGGCTGAAGGCTGCTGAATTAACCAATCTAAGCAGTCGAAAGCTCAGTTCGGGATCTTGTGAGAGCAGCTTCTCTAGGTCTTCAGTTGTGGTTTTTGGGTCTTGTAGTGAGCGAATCAATTCTAAAATGATACGTTTATTGCTGCTGAGTGATGTGCCATATATGTTTGACGGTCTACTAAAAAAATACCCCTGAAAGTAGTTGCAGCCAGCTTCTTGGCAGAGTTCATATTCAGTTCTGGTTTCCACTTTTTCTGCCAGCCAGCGAAACTTCTCTCGTCCTTTTTCTGAAATGATGCTCTTTACGTTATCAAGTGAGTCGAAGCCTAGTATGTCGAGTTTGATTATGTCGACATAGGGCAGAAAAGGATCTTGAAAGGATTCGCCTAGATAGTCATCGAGCGCGATCGTAAAGCCTTGCTTACGAAGCTTTGCAATGGCCTCTAATATAATAGGTGTTGGCTTTATATGCTCAAGAACCTCGACGATAACGCTATTAGAATTAAATGGAGGTGGGTTGTGAAGCCAGTGCTCGGTGAAATTTATATACGCAGGCTTGCCTCCAGTCACTTCCTATAATCCGATGTTATCAAAGGCGTGAACAAGAACCTCATTGGTTGCAAGGTCACCACTATGATTCTGCCAGCCTTCATCGTCACTTGGGATAGGGCGATACAGCAGTTCGTAGCCGACGGTATTGAGATCGGCATCGAAGATTGGTTGTCTTGCTAACAGTACATTCGCTTTATTTTGCATGATTGTCCTCATCTAGTTATGAGTGTAGATGAGATTTGGCAAATAATGTCATACAGACTCAATAGGATTGACTACACTAAATAAGATAAACCTGTGTGGAGTAGTCTATGAGTGGTGTTTTAAGCTCAGTTGATGCGCGAACCCAGCTTGTTGGTCAGAATAGACTAGAGCTTTTATTATTTAGTCTGGGTGGTCGTCAGCTTTTTGCTATCAACGTATTTAAAGTTCAAGAAGTGATGAGTCTGCCAAGATTGACTGCACTTCCAGATTGCCATGAATTGGTGGTTGGAGTGACGCATCTGCGTGGGCAGACGATTCCGGTTATTGATCTACGCCGAGCCATTAAAATGGGCAAAACGGTAATTGATGAAAACTCGACGATTGTTGTGACTGAGTACAATATGACAGTTCAAGCTTTTCTCGTGGCTGGGGTTGAGCGAATCGTTAATATGAATTGGAATGAGATTTTACCTCCGCCTAAGGGGGCTGGGCGATCTCATTATCTGACTGCTATTTGCCGCTTAGATGATCGTATTGTAGAGGTGATTGATGTAGAGAAAGTCTTGTCTGAGATTACGCCTTATAACCCTGATATTAGCGATTCTTGGATTGATAAAGAGTTGGCCCCACTGATTGCAGGCAAGCAGATCTTAATTGCCGATGATTCACAGGTGGCATTGAATCAGGTGCAGGGAGTTTTGCTAAAGTTGGGTATTGATGTAGTTGCGACACACAATGGTCTTGAAGCATATCAAGTTTTACAGGCTTGGAAAGCGGAAGGGAAAGATATTGCTAATGATGTGTTGATGTTGATAACCGATGCAGAGATGCCAGAAATGGATGGGTATATGTTAACGACTGAGGTTCGTAAGGATCCTGAGTTAAAAGGTATGTTCATTGTGTTGCATACTTCTCTTTCAGGCAATTTCAATAAGGCAATGGTCGAGAAGGTTGGTTGTGATGGGTTTTTATCTAAATTTCAGCCAGAGAAGTTGACGCGAGAAGTTCAGAGGATAATCCGAAAAAAACTGGGGCTCGAAGAAAAAGAAGTAGGAGGTGAGGAAGGATTGTAAGTAATTTATGCTAGCGTCAAACATCCATGTGTATAATTGTTTGCTAATGAATGTGGTGCTACTAAGCACTGCTTTATTTAATTGGATATACGATATGGAATCGCTATGCTTGCCCAAATTGATCAACTTTTTATTTACCCAGTAAAGTCATGTGCGGGTATTTCAGTCTCTCAAATACAACTTACTAAAAAAGGCCCTATGTTTGATCGTTGGTGGATGCTAGTCGATGCAAAAACGGGTGTTTTTTTATCTCAGCGTGAAATCCCGCAGATGGCTTTAATTTCTACCCGCATAACGGATGGTTGTGTCTGGGTAGAACAGTCGTTGAATCACGCATTGGTTTCATCACACTGTTTACCAGTAAAGGGCCAATTAGTTGATGTTGATGTTTGGTCTGATCATGTTCGTGGTTATGATTGCGGTGATGAAATTGCTGAGTGGTTTAGTGTATTGCTTCAGCATGACTGTCGCCTTATTTATCAAGGTGATTGTGAGCGTTTGGCGGATGAAACTTATGCAGATAAGAATACTCCGGTAAGTTTTGCTGATGGCTTTCCATTATTGGTTATTGCTCAGTCGAGTGTTGATAAAATGAATGCTGCTTGTGAAGGTGATATTAGTTCGATTAATTTTAGGCCTAATATTGTTATAGGAAATACCCTAGCTTTTGCTGAAATTGATTGGAAGGCGCTAAGTATTAAGCGCTCTGGGTTTGAAGCGAATCTGGAAATGAGTGTTGTTAAACGTTGCCAGCGTTGTGTGATTCCGATGTTGAATCCAGCAACTGCAGAACGAGATCGTAATATTTTGCCGGTTCTTTTGAAATATTGTCGCGCTAATAAAGAAATATATTTTGGACAGAACTTAACGTTTAAATATGCCGAAGGTCTGGATTTGAGCGTTGGGCAGGAGGTTGATATTGCGGTTTGATGGTGCTGGTTTAGAGAGTATCAAAAGAGCTCTACTTCGTCATCGGTATCATAGCTTTCTTGCTTACTCTTACTAAACTGGTGCTGGTAAATTTCTAGTGCTTCTGCAATGGTTCGGCCGCGTATAATGTGTTCGAACATAATGCGTTCGGCTTCCATTGTGTAGCTACTTTTTATATCTTCTTGTGCTTTTCGCCACGCATCCTTTTTACAGCGTTCATCTGAGTTGGCAATTAAATGGCCAATTTTTTCTAGGCTTTGAGATGCATGGTCGAGGCGCTGTGTTAATCGATCGTAAAATTGAAATGATATGACGGCTTGTTGTAATCTTTCTTCAATGTCTTTAGCGGCATGAATTATGTTTTTTTGAATTTCGGTATTGTTGTCTGAGTCTGGGGTGAGTTTACCGGCTTCTCTGATGATGTCTTTGCTATTTTTGGCTAGGTCGGAGAATCCACTGGTCAAAATATCGACTGATTTGTCGCCGTCTTTCATGCTGGTTTCAATTTGGGCAATGGTTAGTGCCAGCATGGTGATTGTTTCAGCAGCCTGGCTAAAGTCCATGGAGTGTTTAGGCACTTGGCTGCTTAAAGAATGGCGCTCAGGTTCTAACATGATTCATTTCATCCGTTGATGTTATAAAAAGTTTAGATGATTTTTTCTATGTTGCTGCTGTGAGTTGAGATTTTAACAAAAAAAAGCCGCATCAAATGATGCGGCTTTTAGGGTCCTGCTACGACACCAATATTACTTGGCTGGGTAGTCGCGCTTAGGAGAGCCTGTGTAAAGCTGACGAGGACGACCAATACGGTAATCGCTGCTGATCATCTCATTCCAGTGAGCAATCCAGCCTGGCGTACGGCCAGTAGCAAAAATTACTGTGAACATTTCAGATGGAATACCAATCGCTTTCAATATAATACCTGAGTAGAAATCTACGTTCGGGTATAGACCACGCTTGATGAAGTATTCATCTTCAGTTGCAATTTGCTCAAGCTTAAGAGCGATCTTTAATAGAGGATCGTTCTCCATGCCAAGCTCAGCTAGAACTTCGTCACATGTTTGCTTCATTACCTTAGCGCGAGGGTCGAAGTTTTTATAAACTCGGTGACCAAAGCCCATTAGGCGGAAAGGATCTTCTTTGTCTTTTGCTTTTGCAACGAAGGTGTCGATATTAGAAACATCACCGATTTCTTCAAGCATATTAAGAACTGCTTCGTTAGCACCGCCGTGAGCAGGCCCCCAAAGGGCTGCAATGCCTGATGCGATACAGGCGAATGGGTTGGCGCCAGTAGAACCAGCTAAGCGTACTGTGGACGTAGAGGCATTCTGTTCGTGATCAGCGTGCAATAAGAAAATACGATCCATTGCTTTAGCAAGCACTGGGCTGATTTTCTTTTCTTCACACGGTGTGTTGAACATCATGTGTAGGAAGTTTTCAGAGTAAGACAGGTCGTTACGTGGGTACATAAATGGTTGACCCATTGAGTACTTGTAAACCATCGCAGCTAATGTCGGGATTTTTGCAATCAAACGATGTGCAGAAATCAAACGATGCTGAGGATTGCTGATATCCATAGAATCGTGATAGAAGGCAGATAAAGCACCAACAACGCCACACATGATGGCCATTGGGTGTGCATCACGACGGAAACCATTAAAGAAATGATTTAATTGTTCGTGAACCATCGTGTGATTTTTGATGGTATTAACAAACGTTTCTTTTTCTTCTTCAGTCGGCAGTTCGCCGTGAAGTAGTAAAAAGCACGTTTCTAAATAATCAGAGTTTTCTGCAAGCTGATCAATAGGGTAGCCGCGGTGTAAAAGAATACCTTTTGCGCCATCGATGAATGTGATTTTTGATTCACAAGCTGCAGTGGAAACGAAACCAGGATCGTAAGTGAAAAGATTCTTGCCGGTTAAGCTACGCACGTCTACGACGTCTGGACCTAAGGTGCCTTTATAAACTGGCAATTCTAAACTTTCTTCAATGCCATCGACGGTTAAGGTCGCTTTAATATCAGCCATGAAGGCCTCCTGCTACTGAATTTATTTGCGTTAATTGAGTTAATAAAGCTATTGGCGCTTAGTTTATCGCTTAAATAAAAGTCGAAACTATAGAGCCTCTTGCGTGTTTGTCAATTATTCCATTACAAGGCGTTATCTCAATATGTTGTCTAGTATAGAACATATATCATCATAAACATCGCTGAAAGCCTTATAATTTAGGGATCATACTTTCTAATGACTAAATTTCGCACAGGTTTAATTGTCTTGATTATCCACTGTAAAAAAATGAGTTTGGGATTAGTTGGCCCTTAAGTTTGTAAAAAAGTGTGTGGATGATTATAATTTGTCGCGACATTTACCTGTATGAAAGTATGCAGTTTGTTGTTGATTATTTTAAGCCACGTTATTTGTTTATTTTTTAAACAGTAACACTAAAGTAGAGTGTAGATGAGCCGTGAATAGCAATAGACCTAAAAATCTGGATCTGACTACTATAGAGCTCCCTCTTCCTGCAAAGGCTTCTATCCTTCATCGTATTTCTGGTTTCGCATTATTTTTTGCTGTTGCCTTCATGTTGACTGCGTTAAACGCATCACTTGAATCAGCTGAAAGTTTTGCAGAGCTAAAATCGACGTTCGATAATGGTCTTGCTAAGTTAATTACTTGGTTAATTTTATCTGCGGTAGGTTATCACCTAATCGCGGGTATTAAGCACTTGGTAATGGACGCAGGCATTGGTGAAAGCAAAGAAGGCGGAAAAGTTGGTGCCATTATTACCTTGGTAGGTGGTGCAATCGTGATCGCTTTGGCTGGAGTTTGGGTATGGTAGCAAGTATTACTAATTTAGGACGCAGTGGTTTATACGACTGGGTCATTCAACGTTTAACTGCGGTTATCTTAGCAGTTTACACCTTGTTCTTGTTGGGCTTTGTTATTGCTCATCCGGATCTCCAGTACAGCGATTGGCAGGGTTTGTTTTCATGCACTGCTATGAAAATCGCTAGCTTGTTAGCATTGATTTCGATCTGTGCGCATGGCTGGGTTGGTATGTGGACTATCGCTACAGACTATATTAAACCAACAGGTATTCGTTTCCTTTTCCTACTAGTGACTGCGGCGTTTGTTTTCGTCTATCTAGTATGGGGCATTGATATTTTATGGGGAGCGTAAGTTATGTCTAACAAGATTCGTACTTTATCCTATGACGCTATCGTAATTGGTGGCGGTGGTGCAGGCATGCGCGCTGCACTTCAGTTAACTGAAGCGGGTATTAAAACTGCTTGTGTTACTAAAGTATTCCCAACGCGTTCGCATACTGTATCTGCTCAAGGCGGTATTACATGTGCAATTGCGTCTGCTGATCCGAATGATGATTGGCGCTGGCACATGTACGATACCGTTAAAGGTTCTGATTATATCGGTGACCAAGACGCTATCGAATACATGTGTTCTGTTGGCCCGCAAGCGGTGTTCGAACTAGAGCACATGGGTCTACCTTTTTCTCGTACTGAAGAAGGTCGTATTTATCAGCGTCCATTCGGCGGTCAGTCAAAAGGTCCTAATGATTCAACTCAAGCCGCACGTACATGTGCTGCAGCTGACCGTACGGGCCATGCTTTATTGCACGCTTTGTATCAAGGCAACCTTAAAGGCGGCACTACCTTCTTGAACGAATGGTATGCAGTTGATTTGGTAAAGAATTCTAAAGGTCAGGTTGCTGGTGTTATCGCGATTGATATCGAAACGGGTGAAACTGTTTACATTAAAGCGAAAGCAACGGTATTGGCTACTGGCGGCGCAGGTCGTATCTATCAGTCTACTACGAACGCATTAATCAATACTGGCGACGGTGTTGGTATGGCGATTCGCGCTGGCGTTCCAATGCAAGACATTGAAATGTGGCAGTTCCACCCAACAGGTATTGCGGGTGCTGGAACATTGGTTACTGAAGGTTGTCGTGGTGAAGGCGGTTACTTAGTCAATAAAGACGGTGAACGTTTCATGGAGCGCTATGCGCCAAACGCGAAAGATCTTGCAGGACGTGACGTTGTTGCTCGCTCTATGGTTCTAGAAATTCTAGAAGGCCGTGGTTGTGGTGAAGATGGCGATCATGTATTCCTTAAGCTTGATCACTTAGGCGAAGAAACATTGAATGCCAAGCTTCCTGGTATTCTTGAGCTTTCTCGTACCTTTGCACACGTTGATCCAGTGAAAGAGCCAATTCCTGTAGTACCTACGTGTCACTACATGATGGGTGGCGTACCGACTAATATCGGTGGTCAGGCTTTGACTCAGGTTGACGGTAAGGACGTTATCATCGAAGGCCTATACGCTGCTGGTGAGATCGCTTGTGTATCGGTACACGGTGCAAACCGCTTAGGTGGTAACTCGCTTCTTGACTTGGTTGTATTTGGTCGCGCTGTGGGTCTTCAGGTTGAGAAGAGCTTTAAAGAAGGCTTTGAATCTGTTGATGCAAGTGAAGAAGATATCGAACGTGCTATGTCTCGTTTGAATCGTCTAAACAATACAACTTCTGGTGAGAGTGTTGCTGCAGTTCGTGCAGATCTTCAGAAAACAATGCAATTGTATTTCGGTGTATTCCGCGATGGCGACAGCATGGTTAAAGGTTTGGGCTTATTGGACGAAATCGAAAAGCGTGTTCGTAATACGGTTCTTGATGATAAGAGTCAGGCGTTTAACACAGCTCGTATTGAAGCTCTTGAGCTTGATAACTTGTTCGAGACAGCTTATGCAACGGCTATTGCCGCGATTGAGCGTAAAGAATCTCGTGGTGCTCATGCCCGTAATGATTATACCGAACGTGACGATGTGAACTGGTTATGCCACTCATTGTATTTCCCAGAAACTAAAACCATTGGTAAGCGTGATGTGAACTTTGCACCTAAGACTGTGCCTGCGTTCGAACCGAAAATCCGTGTTTATTAATAGGGAAGTAAATCATGTTAGTTAGTATTTATCGCTACAATCCTGAGGCGGATGAAGCGCCTTACATGCAAGACTACGAGATCTCTATCCCAGCGGGTAAAGACCTTATGGTTTTGGATGTACTAAACCTAGTTAAGGAACAGGATTCATCTGTTTCTTACCGTCGCTCATGCCGTGAAGGTGTGTGTGGTTCAGATGGTATGAACATTAACGGTAAAAACGGTTTGGCGTGTATTACTCCAATCTCTGAAGCTACTAAAGGTAAAAACGACAAGCTAGTCTTGCGTCCATTGCCTGGTATGCCTGTAATTCGTGACCTTGTTATCGATATGGGGCTTTTCTACAAACAGTATGAAAGCATTAAGCCATACCTGAATAACAATACGCCAGCGCCTGCTATTGAGCGTTTGCAGTCACCTGAAGAGCGTGCAAAGTTGGACGGTTTGTATGAGTGTATCTTATGCGCTTGCTGTTCAACTTCATGTCCTTCTTTCTGGTGGAACCCTGAGAAATTCGTTGGACCAGCGGGCTTATTGCAAGCTTATCGCTTCCTAGCGGATACTCGAGATACGTCTACTGAAGAAAGATTGGCAGAATTGGACGATCCATTTTCAGTTTTCCGTTGCCGTGGCATCATGAACTGTGTCAATGTATGCCCGAAAGGTTTAAACCCAACGCGCGCAATTGGACATATTCGTGGAATGTTGTTGCAACGCGAGATCTAAATTTAACGATTAATCGTTGATTTAGAGGCTCTAATTGGTCGTCTGTATCAGGGGTGAGTTGGACATACAGCTCACTCCTGTTTAAAACTTTCAAAAATAATGCTTACAAGGCATTATTTTTTACTAAGCTGTATATAAGAAGAGGGAGCGGGTAACATCCGTTTCGTTCACAAGGCCAACGATCTTATCCGATCGGCCTGCTCCGGTGAGCCGGTATTAGGTGTCTTGTGACTTATCCCTTTGAAATGTTCAAACAGGGTGGTCCTAAATGCACGAGCTGACAATGGAGCAGCTATGGAGTACGTCTCAACTCGCCGGTGGGAACGTAGCTTACATAGAAGAGCTCTTTGAAACTTATCTTCGTGATCCTAACGAAGTTCCGGAAGAGTGGCGTCAATATTTTAATCAACTCCCACGAGTTGAGGAAAATATCACGACCGATATTCCGCACAAACCGATTCGCGAACAATTTCTGTTACTTTCCAAAAATCAGAATCGGGCAAAACCTACTTCACAATCCAGCGTAAGCAGCGAATTCGAACGTAAACAAGTTAAAGTCTTGCAACTGATTAATGCCTTTCGTGGTCGTGGTCACCAGCATGCGCAACTTGATCCATTAGGTTTAATGGAACGTGAAGAAGTAGCTGACTTAGACTTGGCTTTCCATGAGTTGTCTCAAGCTGATTTGGATACGACATTCCAAACTGGCTCATTATTTATTGGCCAAGACGAAGCAACACTTAAAGAAATTTTAAATGCATTACAGCAAACCTACTGTACTACCGTAGGTGCTGAATATATGCACATCGTTAATACTGGGGAGCAGCGTTGGTTCCAACAACGTTTAGAAAGTGTGCGCTCGCACCCTAAGTTTGGCGAAGAAGTTAAAAAGCATCTTTTAGAGCGCTTGACTGCCGCCGAGGGTCTAGAAAAATATTTAGGTTCTCGTTACCCAGGGGTTAAGCGTTTCGGTCTTGAAGGGGGGGAAAGTTTAATTCCTCTAATGGACGAATTAATTCAACGTAGCGGAACCTACGGCGCCAAAGAAATTGTTATTGGTATGGCGCACCGTGGCCGCTTGAATATGTTAATTAATACCTTTGGCAAAAAGACATCAGACTTGTTTGATGAATTTGAAGGTAAGGCACATTACAACCACAGTGGCGATGTTAAATATCACCAAGGCTTTTCATCCAATGTAATGACGCCTGGTGGCGAAGTTCACTTGGCATTAGCTTTTAACCCGTCGCACTTAGAAATCGTATCTCCGGTTGTTGAGGGTTCTGTTCGAGCTCGTCAAGATCGTCGTCTTGATTTTCAAGGTGATGCTGTTATTCCTGTATTACTGCATGGCGATTCGGCGTTTGCAGGCCAGGGCGTGGTGATGGAAACTTTCCAGTTATCACAAACTCGTGCTTATAAAACCGGTGGCACCATTCACGTTGTGATTAATAACCAGGTTGGTTTTACCACAAATAAGCGTGAAGATGTTCGTTCTACTGAATACTGTACGGATGTTGCCAAAATTGTTGAAGCACCGATTTTACACGTAAATGGTGATGATCCAGAAGCGGTATTGTTTGTGACTCAGCTAGCGGTTGATTACCGTAACGAGTTTAAGAAAGACGTTGTGATCGATTTGGTGTGTTATCGCCGTCGTGGTCACAACGAAGCGGATGAGCCTTCTGGTACGCAACCGTTGATGTATCAAAAAATTCGTGAACAAAAAACAACGCGCCAGTTGTATGCTGAAAACTTGGTAACGACTAATGTTGTTGCCGAAGATGCTATCTCTCAAATGGAAGATGAGTATCGTGATGCGTTAGATAGTGGTTTGCATGTAGTGAAAAGTTTGGTTAAAGAGCCAAAAGAAGAGCTGTTTGTCGATTGGACGCCTCATATTGGGCATGAGTGGACAGCGTATGCTGATACCAAGTATGACCTTAAGAAGCTTCAAGAACTTGCGATCAAAATGCAAGAAGTTCCAGAAGGTTTCACGGTACAGCGTCAAGTAAGTAAAATTCTTGATGATCGCCGTAAAATGGCTGCGGGTGCATTAACCATTAACTGGGGCTTTGCAGAAACTCTAGCGTATGGCACTTTGTTAGCAGAAGGGCATCAAGTTCGATTTACTGGGCAAGATGTTGGTCGTGGTACGTTCTCTCACCGTCATGCGGTATTGCACAACCAAAAAGACAGTACGACGTATTGTTCTTTACAGAATATTGCTGAAGATCAACCACGCTGTGATATTTATGATTCATTATTGTCGGAAGAGGCAGTACTGGGTTTTGAATATGGGTATGCAACAACGAACCCAAGTGCGTTGGTTATTTGGGAAGCACAGTTCGGTGATTTCGCCAACGGTGCGCAGGTAGTATTTGATCAGTTTATTTCAAGTGGTGAGCATAAGTGGAGCCGTTTGTGCGGTTTGACTGTTTTGTTACCTCACGGCTATGAAGGTCAAGGGCCAGAGCACTCATCTGCTCGTTTAGAGCGTTATTTGCAGTTGTGTGCTGAACATAATATGCAAATTTGTGTCCCCACGACGCCCGCGCAGGTTTACCACATGTTGCGCCGTCAGGTGATTCGTCCTTTACGTAAGCCATTGATTGTATTTACCCCTAAAAGTCTATTACGTCATAAATTAGCGATTAGTACTTTGGAAGAACTAGCCGATGGTTGCTTCCAAACTGTTATTTCTGAAGTGGATGAGTTAGAGCCAGCGAAAGTTGAGCGTGTTGTTTTATGTTCCGGTAAGGTTTATTACGACTTACTTGCTGAGCGTCGTGAGCGTGAGCAAGACAATGTTGTAATTATTCGACTTGAGCAGCTTTATCCGTTCCCAGAAGAGCAGTTGCTAGAAGTATTGGCTCCTTATACCAACATTAAAGATATGGTTTGGTGTCAGGAAGAGCCGATGAATATGGGTGCTTGGTACAGTAGTCAGCACCACATGCGTCGTGTATTGCAAATACAGCACCCTGATCTGCATTTGAATTATGCCGGTCGTGATGCAGCAGCATCGCCAGCAGCGGGTTACATGGCACTGCATATTGAGCAACAACAAAAACTAATTAATGACGCGCTTACCCTTGGGTAAGCGAGCTACAGAATTTTAAGGAAAGAAAATGACTATCGAAATCAAAACACCAACATTTCCAGAATCTGTCGCGGATGGCACGGTAGCGACTTGGTATAAGAAGCCAGGCGAAGCCATTAGCCGAGATGAACTAATTGTTGATATTGAAACTGACAAAGTTGTGCTGGAAGTTGTTGCCTCTGCTGACGGCGTTTTAAAAGAAATTCTCAAGGGCGAAGGCGAAGTTGTTTTAAGCGCTGAAGTATTGGGTATATTTGAAGAGGGGGGTGTTGCATCAGCAACGCCAGCTTCAGAAGAAACAGCTGATGATGCGGAAGAAGAATCTGTAGTTTCTGAAGGCGACATCATTATGAGTCCTGCGGCTCGTAAAATGGCTAAAGAAAATGGCATTAGTGCTTCTGATGTGACGGCCACGGGTAAAGACGGGCGTGTGACGAAAGAAGATATTCTTAATCACTTGAAAGCACCTAAAGAAGCTGCACCTGCTCCAGTAGCTGCTGCGAAAGCACCAGAAGCTGCGGCTAAGCCAGTAACAGCAAACGCTGGTGCGATTAATTTTGATGCCGGTGATCGTATTGAGAAGCGAGTTCCTATGACTCGCTTGCGTGCAACGATTGCTAAGCGTCTAGTCAGTGCTCAACAAAATGCAGCGATGTTAACGACGTATAACGAAGTTAATATGAAGCCTATTATGGAGCTGCGTAAAAAGTATCAAGATCGTTTCGTTAAAGCACACGGTGTTAAGTTGGGCTTTATGTCTTTCTTCGTGAAAGCAGCAACAGAAGCGTTGAAGAAATTCCCAGCGGTTAACGCGTCTATCGATGGTAGCGACATGATTTATCATGGTTACCAGGATATTGGTGTGGCGGTATCGACTGAGCGTGGTTTGGTGGTTCCAATCTTGCGTGATACTGACAATATGGGCTTGGCAGAAGTTGAAAGCACCATTGGTGACTTTGGTGCACGTGCACGCGATGGCAAGCTAGGTATCGATGAAATGCAGGGTGGTACGTTCACTATTTCTAATGGCGGAACGTTCGGCTCATTGCTTTCTACTCCTATTTTGAATCCACCGCAGACTGCCATTATGGGTATGCATAAGATTCAAGACCGTCCGATGGCGGTTGATGGCGAAGTGGTTATTTTGCCAATGATGTATTTGGCGCTATCTTACGATCACCGCATGATTGATGGTAAAGAAGCGGTTCAGTTTTTGGTAGCAATTAAAGACATGCTAGAAGATCCAGCACGTCTATTATTGGATATTTAATAAGGAAGATACATGAGTAAGCAATTTGATGTTGTGGTAATCGGTGGTGGTCCTGGTGGGTATGTTGCAGCGATTCGTTGCGCGCAGCTAGGGTTATCAACGGCTTGTATCGACAAGTGGGTTAACAAGGAAGGTAAGGGCGTCTTTGGCGGTACTTGCCTGAATGTAGGCTGTATTCCTTCTAAAGCCTTATTGGATAGCTCGCATAAATACGAAGATGCCCATGAGAAGTTTGCTTTGCACGGCATTTCGACCGGTGAAGTGACGATGGATGTACCTGCAATGGTGCAACGTAAAGATCAGATCGTTAAAAATCTGACAATGGGTGTGGCTACATTATTTAAAGCTAACGGTGTTATCGCACTTGAAGGCACGGGTAAGTTATTGGCGGGTCGTAAAGTAGAATTTACGAACCATGCTGGCGTAACTGAAACCATTGATGCTGAAAACGTGATTATTGCAACGGGTTCTGTTCCTGTTGAGATTCCACCAACGCCGTTGACTGACAATATTATTGTTGATTCAACGGGTGCATTAGACTTTACCGAAGTACCTAAGCGTTTAGGTGTGATTGGTGGTGGTGTCATTGGTCTTGAATTGGGCAGTGTTTGGAATCGTTTAGGTTCTGATGTTGTTGTACTTGAAGCGCAAGATTCTTTCTTGTCGATGGTTGATCAGGCTGTTGCTAAAGAAGCCAAAAAACTGTTAACCAAGCAAGGTTTAGACATTCGCATTGGTGCTCGTGTTACGGGTAGTGAAGTGAAAGGCGAAGAAGTGACGGTTACCTATCAGGATTCTGAAGGTGAACAACAGATTACGTTTGATAAGCTAATCGTTGCAGTGGGTCGTCGCCCTTATACTGAAGGTTTGTTGGCTGGCGATAGTGGTGTGAATATGGACGAGCGTGGTTTCGTCTTTGTTAACCATTATTGTTCTACTGATGCGCCTGGCATTTGGGCAATTGGTGATGTTGTTCGTGGCCCTATGCTTGCGCATAAAGCATCTGAAGAAGGTGTGATGGTTGCAGAGCGAATTGCAGGTCATAAAGCACAGCTTAACTATGACGTTGTACCTTCGGTTATTTATACCAGCCCTGAAATTGCGAGTGTTGGTCGTACCGAAGAGCAGCTTAAGGCCGATGGTGAGTCTTATAATGTTGGTATGTTCCCATTTGCAGCCAACGGTCGTGCTATGGCATCAACCGATACAGAAGGCTTTGTTAAAATCATTGCTGATGCAGAAACGGATCGTATTTTGGGTGCTCATATTATTGGCCCTAATGCCGGTGATTTGTGTCAGCAGATTGTGATCGCGATGGAATTTGGTTCGAGTGCGGAAGACATCGGTATGATGGTTTTTGCTCACCCAACTATTTCAGAAGCGGTGCATGAGGCTGCTTTGTCGGTTAACAATGCGGCAATTCATAAAGCAAACCGTAAGCCTAAAAAGAAAAAATAAACCCTAGATGTTATAAGGGTTTACAGTGCTAATTAATCAATTAGCGCGCGAAAAGCTATAAAGTTTTTGATTATTCGTGACTTGCATCATCAGTTCACAAATAAGCAAAGATTTTATGGCTTTTTTTGTTTTTGGTGTTTGGATTTCTTAATGGTAGGGTCTATTATCACGAAAGGTTATAAAAACTTGGCATCTAGTTTTGAGTGGGCATGATAGCGAAGTGACACAGAGAGAAGTGGCACTGTTTAATGTGACAAATGTAGAAAGTGAAAAGTCACAAAATAAAGCTATTATATTATGAAGGTAATTAGTTTTGCTCTGGCTAGTTGAATGATCAACCTACAGAAATTGACGGGATAATTTTAATGAATCTACACGAGTATCAGGGTAAGCAACTCTTCGCTCAATATGGCTTGCCAGTATCAAAAGGTATTGCCGCTCAGACAGTAGAAGAAGCAGTTGCAGCAGCGGATCAAATCGAGGGTGATAAGTGGGTTGTTAAGGCTCAGGTTCATGCTGGAGGACGTGGCAAGGCTGGTGGTGTAAAGCTTGTTTCCACAAAAGAAGAAATAAAAGAATTTGCAGAGCATTGGTTAGGTAAGAACTTAGTGACTTATCAGACTGATGCTAATGGTCAACCTGTTAGTCGTATTTTGGTAGAAACGTGTACGGATATTGACCAAGAACTTTATTTAGGTGCGGTTGTTGATCGTGCGAGCCGTCGCGTAGTCTTTATGGCTTCAACGGAAGGTGGGGTTGAGATTGAAACAGTTGCTCACGAAACACCAGAAAAAATTCTAAAAGCCGAGATTGATCCTTTAGTGGGGGCTCAGCCTTATCAAGCACGCGATCTAGCGTTTCAGCTTGGCCTTGAAGGCAAGCAGATCAATCAGTTTGTTAAAATATTTTTAGGCTTGGCTAAGCTATTTGTTGAAAAAGATTTAGCGTTGTTAGAAATCAATCCTCTAGTGATTACAAAAGAGGGCGACTTGCATTGCTTGGATGCCAAAATTGGTATCGATAGTAATGCTGTTTATCGTCACAAAGATTTGCAAGAAATGCATGATCCTTCGCAAGAAGATGAGCGTGAAGCGCATGCCGCTAAATGGGAATTAAACTACGTTGCTCTAGATGGCAATATTGGTTGCATGGTTAACGGTGCTGGCCTAGCGATGGGCACGATGGATATTGTGCAGTTGCATGGTGGTAAGCCTGCTAATTTCCTTGATGTGGGTGGCGGTGCAACGAAAGAACGTGTTATTGAAGCCTTCAAAATCATCTTGTCAGATGACAATGTTAAGGCGGTATTGATTAATATCTTTGGTGGTATTGTTCGCTGCGATTTGATTGCTGAAGGTGTAATTGGTGCCGTGCAAGAAGTTGGCGTGACAGTGCCAGTGATTGTTCGTCTAGAAGGTAATAACGCAGATCTTGGTAGAAAAGTATTGGCTGATAGTGGCTTAAATATTATTGCTGCGACAAGTTTAACGGATGCAGCAGAGCAATCTGTAAAAGCCGCTGCAGAACAGGAGGCCAAATAATGAGCATCTTAATCGATAAAAATACCAAAGTTATTTGCCAAGGTTTTACCGGCGCGCAAGGAACATTTCATTCTGAGCAAGCGATAGAATACGGTACAAAAATGGTCGGTGGTGTTACACCGGGTAAAGGCGGTCAAACGCATTTAGGTTTACCTGTATTTAATACCGTTGCAGAAGCGGTAAAAGAAACAGGTGCAGAGGCTTCGGTTATCTATGTGCCTGCACCATTCTGTAAGGATTCAATTCTTGAAGCGGCTAATAGTGGTATCAAACTGATTGTTTGTATTACTGAAGGCATTCCGACGTTGGATATGCTTGACGCTAAAGTTAAGTGTGATGAGTTAGGTGTGACCTTGATCGGACCTAACTGCCCAGGTGTTATTACTCCTGGTGAATGTAAGATTGGTATTATGCCGGGCCACATTCACTTGCCAGGTAAGGTGGGTGTAGTATCGCGCTCTGGTACATTGACGTATGAAGCAGTTAAGCAGACTACGGATTATGGTTTTGGTCAGTCAACGTGTGTGGGTATTGGTGGCGATCCTATTCCAGGTTCTAGCTTCATTGATATTTTACGTTTATTTCAAGATGATCCAAAAACTGAAGCCATTGTAATGATTGGTGAAATTGGTGGCAGTGCTGAAGAAGAAGCGGCGGCTTTCATTAAAGCTAATGTGACTAAGCCTGTTGTATCTTACATTGCGGGTGTTACTGCACCAGCGGGTAAGCGTATGGGCCATGCGGGTGCCATTATTGCTGGCGGTAAAGGAACGGCTGACGAAAAGTTTGCGGCTCTTGAAGATGCTGGAGTTGAAACGGTTCGCAGTCTTGCGGATATCGGTAAGGCTTTGCAAAAAATTACTGGCTGGTCTTAAGATCCAACCCGTTTAAAAAGGACGCTTTATGAAGTGACCCCCAATAGTTAGACAAATAACTTTGGGGGACTTTATGTC
>CAJXUD010000025.1 GCA_913061415.1 uncultured Oleispira sp.
TTATCTCCCTTTTGGGTCAATGATAAGCAAATACACAAATTAATTCACAGTCTCTTATTAAAAACCTAAGCAGCTCGCAGTAACAAGCGAGCAAAAAAACGCCGCGTATTTCAATAAGAAATGCGCGGCGTTTTTTTTGTTACTGCGCTCTAATATCTATAATAATAGACTCAGAGCGGGCTCAGATTTATTATTTCTGAGCCGTGGTAGGCGTTTTAGTTAATCTCATTAGATCGACTAAAATGTTCCCTGTTTCCATCAACAGAGCATCGGGCTCTTTGTCTTCCTTGTCAGACTCATCTTCAGAGCTATTGTCGTCAGACTTGGCATCGGCCATGTCTTTGTCATCTTTACTGTCTGCCTCAGCCTTTTCTTTCTTTTTCTTAGCGTCTTTTTTATCGCTGTCGTCATCACTTTTCAGTTCAGTTAACAACTCCATGCCTTTTGCTTTACGACGCTTGTTTTCGATTTCTAAACGCTGCTTCTCGTTATCTTCACGTTCTTGCTTTCGCTTTTTCTCGTTCAACGTAATGTCAGTGCGCTGACGTAACTCGGTCATTAATTCTTTTTGATTATGCAGATAAATAAAGTCTGGGTTACTTTCAATTCGGCTCTGATGGCTTTCGCGTAAAACAGGTAACCATTGTTGGAAATCACGTTTCGCTTTATAGCCAGCAGGGCGAATAGTATCCCAAGCAAGGGCTTCATCTAATGCGCTTTCACCGATTTTTTCTTTATCGAATAACGTCGGGAATAGAATGTCAGGGATAACACCTTGGTGCTGAGTGCTATCACCCGAAACTCGGTAGAATTTTGCTTGAGTCAATTTCAACTGGCCATGCTCTAAAGGAAGAACTGACTGCACAGTACCTTTACCGAAAGTTTGGCCACCGACAATGATGCCGCGACCGTAATCTTGAATAGCACCGGCAAAAATTTCAGAAGCAGAGGCGCTTAAGCGATTGGTTAAAACGGCGATAGGGCCGTCATAAACGATACCCGCTTTTTGGTTCTTATCTTCAGGCAGTACTTGTACATAGCCGTTAGAATAACGAACTTGAACAACGGGGCCACGATCAATAAATAAGTCGGTTAGGTTCAAAGCTTCATCAAGAGAACCACCACCGTTATTTCGAAGGTCGACAATAATACCATCGATGTTTTCTTCTTTAAGTTCATTCACCAGTTTTTCAACATCGCGGGTCGTGCTCTTAAAATCTTTTTTGCCTTCTTGGCGACCCTGAAAATCAATGTAGAACGTAGGGATGTCGATAACCCCAATTTTTAATACCTTGTCACCTTGAGGAATCTCGATAATTTCTTTTTGTGCTGATTGTTCTTCCAGTTTTACTTCGTCACGAACAATACTGATGACCTTGGTTTTTAAATCGTTCGCGTCTGATGGAATGATTTCTAATCGAACTGTCGTGCCTTTTGCTCCACGAATAAGATCAACCACTTCATCTAAGCGCCAGCCAATCACATCAACGATTTCTTCATCACCTTGACCAACACCGGTGATTTTATCGGCCGTCTGCAGTTGACCCGCTTTATCAGCAGGTCCAGCAGGCACCAAGCGAACAACCTTGGTATGTTCATCTTCTGTTTGTAGAACTGCACCAATACCTTGAAGCGATAAGCTCATATTGATATTGAAGTTTTCAGTATTGCGAGGAGAAAAATACGCAGTGTGCGGGTCGAATGCGTGAGTGACCGCATTCATATAAACCTGAAAGCCATCTTCTTCATTGGCTAGGTGTGTTCTGTTTAACTGGTTCTGATAACGCTTGCTTAATAACTCATAAATATCGTCATCTTCTTTATCGGCTAAGCGAAGATTCAGTATCGAGTTCTTAAGACGCTTACGCCATAAATCATCAAGTTCTTCTGTGCTTGTAGACCATTCAACGTTTTCGCGATCTAAACTCAATAACTCATCTTTATCAAAATCGTAGTCTTTCGCTTTTTCGGGTAATTGCTTAAGCAAAAAAGATAAACGTTCAGTGACTCGCTGTTGCAGGCGATTATACATCGCGAAAGGTGCATCTAGGTTGCCTCGAATGAGACCATCGTCTAGTTTTAAACGGTACTTTTCAAACTCAGCAACATCGCTGGCTAAAAAATAGCTATGCGTACCGTCCATCGATTTAAGATACAGATCATAAATCTTGCTTGAAAGGTCATCGTTTAAACGTTGCTTTTCGTAATGACGCCCAAGCAGCTGATGCAAACTCTGCTTTGAGGATGTCACTTGCGTTTGAGTATAGGTTCGAGCCTCAAAAGGGGCGTCGATTTCGGCAACAGGAATGGTTGCGAATGTAGGAAAAGCAGCGAAGAGCGATAAAGACAAAAAGGCGCTGGTTTTCACTAATACTGTACGTGTTTTATTCATATAGATTCTTATTAACAAAAGATTACCAAATATAATATTAATATTAGATTGTAGAGCTTATGCACACAAGGCTATCATGCGCACCTTTTAAGCTAAACCATTAAACTATACAGTGATGCTAAGGTATCTGCATCCGTCTGTATAGCGGTGTTTCATATAGTCGTATTTATAATAGTTTTGATGATTGTTATGGGTTAGATACAAAATAAGTGAGAGAGTTCAGTGGCTAGAGTTAAATTAACACTTCCAGATACGTTTACCTTTGAAACAGTCTTGGATGTACGCGTTACAGAAATAAATTATGGCAACCATGTTGGTAACGACCGAATGGTATCGCTATTACACGAAGCCCGTTTAAGATTTTTACGCAGTTATGGCTTCGGAGAGTTTAATATTGCCGGTTTGGGCATCATGGTGACCGACCTGATGGTTGAGTTTAAGTCAGAGTCGTTTGTCGGTGAAAACTTGAAATTTGAAGTGGGCGTTAATGATTTCAATAAATACGGCTGTGATTTTATCTATCGTGTGAGCTGTGCTGATGAAGGTCGATTAGTGACCTTGGCTAAAACAGGCATTGTTTTCTTTGATTACGACGAGCGTAAAATTGCTCGCATCCCTAAGAAATTTACCGATTTGGTTTTGCCAAAACCTGTCGATGAAGAGAAAATCTCCGAATAAGTAGAGTTTTATGCCCAACCGAAGCACTGAAACTGGCGTTTTAGTGCTGTAGGTAGACTATTGTAGATTTACCATTATAGATCCCGTGCTGTCGTTATTATCCTATCGATGGGTTAAACCGAATCGGCAAAATAAGACGTGACGAAATCCAAAAACGCACGGCTCTTGGTTGATAGGTAACGATTTTGTGGAAATACGGCATTGATGGTTCTAGTCGGTATTTCTACATCTTTAAACAGATGCACAAGCTCACCTGAGCGAACATGGCGTTCTGCAATGTAGCTAGGCAGCGCCGTCACTCCCATTCCTTGCAAACAAGCCTCATACGCTAGATCAATGTCATTCACGGTTAGCTTGCGCTCTACGGCGCTAATACTGAAAGAATGCACCTTCTCGAATTCACGTAACCAATTTGCTCTCGCGTACTCAGCATTGCTGATTACCAGCATCCGGTGGTCCGTAATGTCTTCAAACTTTAATGGTGTGCCCCAGCTCTCTAAATAAGCAGGAGAGGCGCAGACCATAATGCTTTGCTCGGCGACGGGCTTGGCGATCAAACGCGAGTCTTCTTGCGTTCCAATGCGCAGAGCAAAATCAAAGCCTTCTTGCACGATATCGACCGGGCGATCACTGATGTACAGTTCAAAGCTGATATCAGGATAGACCTTGGCAAAATCATTCAGCATGCGTGCTAATTCGCGGCGGCCAAAATTAGCCATTGCCGTAATGCGTAATCGACCTTTGGGCGTCACATCAAAATCGGTCACCAAGCGCTCAGCTTCAGCGATGGACTCGAGAATATTTTCACAATGTTGATAAAATAATTGCCCAGCTTCTGTCGGACTGACGGAGCGGGTAGTGCGATTGAGTAGGCGAACACCTAAGCGCTCTTCTAAACCACTAATTTGTTTACTAATGGCTGATGGCGTAACGCCCAAGGCGTCGGCGGCTGCGGTGAAATTACGTGTTCTAACGACGGTGGTGAAGATTTGCAGGGCATCGGCACGAGACATACTATTAACTCTTTCTAACTAAAGTCATAAGAAAGTTAATTATAATGTATTTTTAGGCACTAATCATGAACTAAATCTAAGACTATAGTACAGGCTTAGTTCATGATGAGTGCAGTTTATCTATTCGCCTTTAACCGCTATTAGCCTTTAATCGATTCGCCAACAGGCTTAACAACAAACAGTAAATCGCCTTGGTTAACCTGCTGTCCGTCGCTATTTAAGATACGGGTGATCTTGTAGCGTTGGTTAGCGGGGTATAGCACACTGCCTTTAGAGTTAAAGTTCTTCAGGCTGAGTGGGCTAAACATCTTCATGGCTTCCATTAAGCAAAGCGTTTGGTCAATCGTTACGATTTCCCCTTCTTTTGCAAACGGAGGCTCACTCGGGGACGAAGAACCGTAGAAAATACAGGTGCTAGGAGACAAAACTTTCAGTTCATCTGACCCTTCAATTGCTAGGGCTTTCGCATCCACTTGGTTGCTATTGAGTTCGGCTGATGCTTCCATATCTGCAATTAAAGCCGCACCATCGGTACGCGCTAAGAACTGAGGTAAGTAGGTCGTATCGTAATCGCCTAACTGGAAAATAGAGTCGTCTAAAATGCGTTTAAGCAAAACAATATTTGTACAAACACCGGTGATGCGTACTTCATCTAAGTAGCTACGAAGTTTAGCAATGGTATCGTCACGGTCTTTGCCAAAGCAAATAACCTGAACGATCATGCTGTCATAGAAAGGTGATACTTGCTTGCCAGGCCCTGCACTGGTGATTAATTGAATGTGGTCATATTCTGGCAATACACATTCGTTGATCGTACCAGGGAAGGGTGCGAAATCGATAAGATCGCCTTTGCGTATGGCTTTTTCAGCAGTAACGCGCACTTCAATGGCATAGCCATTTTGTACGGGTTCTAAATCAGCAATACTCTTACCTTCAGCAATGTCGAATTGAGCGCTAACAATATCAATTCCCGAAACGACTTCTGTAACAGGGTGCTCAACTTGTAAGCGCGTATTCATTTCCATGAAATAAATAGCATCAGCGTCTAAGTTATAAATGAACTCAACCGTACCTGCACCAACATAATCAACCGCGTCAGACAATTTTTCAGCGTAGTCGTATACTGCTTGCTCAAGCTCTTTAGGCAACATGGTGGAGCCTGACTCTTCGAATACTTTCTGGTTATTACGCTGCACACTGCAGTCACGCAAACCTAAAATCTTAGTATTACCAAAACGGTCACGCAGTACCTGAACCTCAATATGACGTAATGAAGTGACGTATTTTTCTAAGTAAACGTCACCGTTACCGAATGCGGCTTTCGCTTCGGTAGAAATCTGGTGGAACAGCTCATGAATTTGCTCTGGGCGTTCAACTACTTGAATCCCTTTACCACCACCACCATGAACGGCTTTAAGCAGTACTGGGTAGCCAATGTCTTCTGCAACGCTGGCGGTATTGGCCGAGCTGGTCAAAATACCGTGAGATCCCGGTACAACTGGTACTTGTGCAGCAATGGCGGTATTAATCGCATTCGACTTATTACCCATTGTTTCCATAGAAGAAACAGAAGGGCCAACAAAGTTAATGTCATAGTTTGCACACAACGCGGCAAACTGGCTGCTTTCTGATAAGAAACCAATCCCAGGGTGAAGGGCATCGACTTGCTCATGCTGAGCAATACGAATCACACTCTTGGCGTTCAAATAACTTTCATCAGGGGTATTTCCCCCAATGCACACAACACGGTCGTTGGGGCCTAGCATATCGACGGCAACCGAAGTCATATCGGGATCTGACTGAACCAAAACAACATTGATATTATTTTCTTGAGCTTTCTTAATAAGCTTGGCCGCAATACAGCCGCGTGCATGAACCATAACCGTTTTGATTGGGCCAAACAGCTTTTCTTTGTTAGCGCCGGTCGTTGTATCAAGCAGGCCGGTATCAGGACCCATTCGCTGAGCAACGACTAAACCTTTTAAAATACGGCTTAATACATCGTTCACAGAATAGCGGGCAACAGGAATGCTTGGATCAATCGCCTTTAAACGATCATCAATATCGTCAAAGCAAGGGTGCTTCACTAAGCCGTCCATAGAGTCTTGAGACGTCGACAGATAATTAGATAAAGTTGCGGTGCTTGGTAAATAAGACGGCACAACAATCTGGCCGGCAAACGGCATATTCGTGCCCGAGAAATAATAAGTTTGCACCATCGGGTGAGTCACAAAGCTCGCTTGTGCGCCACCGGTACAGTCACCAAAACCAAAGACAATAATAGGCAGATCGTTATCACGAACAAAGCGTGTAATACGATCATTCACAATGGCCATAGAGAAAAGTGCAGCCGCGCCTTCTTTGGTTTGCATACCACCAGAAGAGATAAAGCACACAACCGGTAATTGTTGACGAGAACATTCAACCAATAGCTTGCAGAATTTTTCTGCACTGGCCATATCGAATGCGCCTGCTTGGAAGTCTAAGTTAGACACCAACGCACCGACGCGTTTTTCTTCGCCATCAATGGATAAGTTACCAAAACCCGTAACAACACCGCAGGGGGTAATACCATTGTTTAGCGCTTGCTCGATGGAACTGCGGAATCCCGGGAAGTTAACCGGATCGGCCGATAATAAGTTGCTATTAATTTCTTCAAAATCAGAGAAGAACTTTTCAATTAAAACAGGAGCCATAGTTTTCTTTTCGCGCTTTACATCTTCCAGCACACGCTGAATTAATAAATCGTGATACGCCATGGTCAAGCGGTTCCAAAAATCTTTACGACGACCAATGCTTACGGGATTAATACGGCCACTGTAAGATTTTCCGTCTTGCTCTGCCGCTTGATATTCATGCAATAGTTTTTCAAAGAAAAACGTAATGATTACAAATAATGTATCGGACAGCTGAGGAAAGGCGAGTTTTTTCCACTCTTCAACAGACTTCAAAAAGTTACCGCGTTGATTGCTTTGGCTGAAATAATTCAACCAATGATCAAACGACTCACGTTCTTGCGGCGTATAACTATCACCTTCAGTTGCTTGCGCAAGAGACGTTAATAATAACGAACGCACAGAGTCTTGAGACAGGGCGCGGTCTATGTTCGCTTCTTTGGCAACAGTTGGAAGGTTATGAATGATGTGATCATACAATTCGCCAAATACCAGCATGTTTTGGCAAACTTGAATAAAATCACCGCGCAATTCGTCATGCAAAATTGCATCAAGAATAGTGATGTCGGGATGCGCAGGATTCTGAATATTTTCTTGTTTAAATTGAATATAAGGTGCAAGCGCTTCTTCAAAAATACGACGGTTGGCTTCAACGGTGACGTTTGCCAAGCTGTTCGCGAGAGCTTGAGTTTTATCCGACAATTTAAGTTGTGCACAAATGTCTTCGGCGATCGGTTCGTCGCGTAAAACCTTGTTCAGCGCCGCAGCGATTAATTGGTTTAATTGGCCTTTGCTTTGTTCGCGCTTCATTGCAGAAGTAATTTTCTGCTGACTTTCGTGGCTCACTTTTTCAAGCACTAAACCGGCTAAAGGGTGTTCGTTTTTGAAAATAAATTCTGCAATTGAACTGGCATCAAGAATGTCGTCTGCACGTAATAGAAAACGATTTTGTTTGTAGTCTTCTAAGTAGGTCATTAGACCTTGGAAGTTTTTAGTCGCATCGGCTTTCCAGCGATTAAATAAATACAATCCTAACTTAAAGCAAAGCTCTTGCTTGGCTTTTAAATAGTTATCTTTAGGCTCGCCCAAAAACATTTTGAAAATAGTATTTCGTTCTTCGTCGCGATCTTCAAACTTAGTCCAAAAGTTTTTCCACGACTTATGCAGAGTATCGTCATACACGATTTTCTCTGGTGCCTGCATCCAGTTTTGGAATTTACGCTGGGCCGCTTTTTCTAAACGCTGGCTCAGTTCGCCGGTAGGAATCTCTTTTTCCGCTAGGCGGCCATAGTTTTCCAACGTTTTAGAATGGATACGACGACGCAGAGTTAGGTAGCGTAAATAGCGGTAGGTGATACCAAAAATATTAGAGTGTTCAGTCGGGTTGTTAGCTAGGTGGAAGCTCGACTGGCGCTGCATTTCATCCAGCTTTTCAGAAGGCGATAAAAAGCGCGTTACGCTGCGTTGGTAATGTTCCATGATGTAAGGGTTGTGACGAGCAAACTCAGTTGCCCCCACTTCGATTGAACGAATACCCGATACAATGGCTTGCAACAGATTGCCTTGCTTATCAATACCATCGCTTGGAACATAATCAATAATGCCGTCAATAACACCAATGTGCTGAAGTTCGTAAGCCGAAACCCCTACAAATTTTGCACATTCTTGCCAGCTAAGATTGTATTTACGAGCAATGCTCGCAAGACCTTGTGGCTGAATCGTATTGAAAATACCATCACGTACCGATAATAATAAGTTAGCGGTGGCCAAAGGAATTGCACCGCCCGAATAGCCCGCACCCCAAATAATGGCCAATGACGGCACATCAAGGTTAGCCATCTCGGTAATGAAATGTGAAATAGAGTGTGCTTGGTTATTGGCGTTAGCCTCTTCGCCCGCATCGGCTCCCGGTGTATCAATAAGTGTTACTACGGGAATAGAGTGCTTGGCAAAGTTGCGAACGTGTTGCGCGGCTAGTTGGTGATGTTTTGGTAGCCAAGCGCCGTTATTGTGCTCACGATTTTGGCAAATAAAGCCAATGCGGCGGTAAAAACTGCCAAAATCCAGCTCGACTTCGGCAACGTATAAAGCACCTTCATCAAACTCTGTAATAATATCGTGAGCCAACGTCATTACGATGGACTTCGCTGACATGCGCGCATTGTTTTCGCTAGGGCTAACCACGCGCTCAATGTAGTTATCAATATCTAGGTTGCGTAGAGCTTTACGTTCGCGCTGGCATTCTTTATCGCCGACCAACCCTTGTACACGGTTATAAATAGAGTCGTCGTCAATATTGGGAAATAAAGAAAAATCTTCGGCCAGTTTCTCGGCAACTTGGTAAAGCTTATCTATACTAATGTTATCGCCAGTTGCGAGTGGCTTGTCTTTTTTGTCGATGATTACTTGAGTCATTCGATCTGAATCCGTCTGGAATTATCTATTCGTTATTGTTTTTGGATCAATCATGTCCGATGTAAAAATAATGTCGATTGATCATTAAAACCTGAGTATGTCACTTTTCTAGCGACTTGAAAATCAAACTGGCATTTGTACCACCAAAACCGAAGCTATTCGACATAATTGCCCCTAATTTAGCGGTTTTATTGCCTGTTTGGATCGGAAATTGTGTCGCGCCTGCATCTAAATCCTCGATATTGGCTGAGCCAACAATAAAATTATGCTTCATCATTAACAGGCAGTAGATCGCCTCTTGCACACCCGCAGCGCCTAATGAATGCCCACTAAGAGACTTAGTAGAACTAATAGGGGGAAGATCAACTGAATTCAAGGGTGTTGAAGAATCATTCGCTGCATAGAATTGTGCAAATGCATCGGCCGTAGCCTCAAGCTCGGTGATATCGCCAGCGGGTGTGCTCGTACCATGAGCATTAATGTAATCGATATCACATTGCGCCTGACTCATGGCAAGCTGCATGCAGCGTGAAGCCCCTTCGCCAGAAGGCGATACCATGTCGGCACCGTCTGACGTTGCCGCATAACCCACAACTTCTGCATAAATTTCAGCACCCCGCGCTTTTGCGTGCTCATATTCTTCTAATACCAGCATGGCTCCACCCCCAGCGATCACAAAACCATCGCGGGATTGGTCGTAAGGGCGAGAGGCGAGGGTAGGAGTGTCGTTATACCGAGTTGATAGTGCGCCCATGCCATCAAACTGCAGAGTGAGAGACCAATGTTCTTCTTCGCCGCCGCCAGCAAAGACGATATCTTGCTTACCCCATTGAATGAGTTCAGCGCCATGACCAATGCAATGTGCACTGGTGGCGCAAGCAGATGTTAGAGAGTAGTTAATACCTTTAATAGAGAAGGCGGTCGCTAAATTAGCCGAAATCGCACTGCCCATAGTGCGAGTGACCCGATACGGCCCAACGCGGCGAACGCCTTTTTCTCGTAATGTATCTACCGCTTCAATAATGTCACTGCAACCCGCGCCACCAGAACCTGCCACGATGCCCGTGCGTAAATGACTAACGTGTTCATCTGTAAGCCCTGCATCTGCAATGGCTTGCTGCAGCGATAAATACGCGTACGCCGAAGAATCCCCCATAAAACGCATGAGTTTGCGGTCTATGTGGACACTTAAATTGATATCAGGGCGGCCAGCAATGTGGCTACGCAGACCTTGCTCTTTATAATCACTTACAAAGCGGATGCCAGACTTTTGCTCTTGTAGAGAGGCAAGCACTTCTTCTTTATTATTGCCTAAACAACCCACAATCCCGATACCAGTGACAACAACACGACGCATACAAAACCCTAAATAATGTTAAACAGTAAAAGTTGGCAATAAAAAATAACGATTAACACGTGATAATAAATCGAACCACAATGATGCAGTAATCTAACCACAGATAAAAGCAAAGCGTGCGTGTAAAATGAGGCTTAGAGGGCTTTTAGTTGGAATAATATTGATGCCGAATAGTTAATAAACAGACGGCTGCGGTGAATTGTGGAGAAAATGGCGATATAAGCTTTGATTTGTTTGCTTAACTCTCCACTCCAACCTTCCACTCCAACTCTCAACTCTAGAGAGACTGCACTATACTCAAAATATCAGTACTGATAACAGCAGTGGAGGTCATCAAATGTCTTTACGAATAGCGATTAACGGCTTTGGGCGAATCGGGCGGTTGGTATTTCGAGCATTAAAAGAAAGTGATATCGGATACCCTATTGAAGTGGTAGCGGTCAATGACAAAATAACCCCGGAATACATGGCTTACCTATTAAAATATGACTCAACTCATGGGCGATTTAAGGGAGAAATTGAATTCACCGATAATGCGTTGATCGTAGATGGCCGCATGATTGAAGTATCGAGTTTCTCATTGCCAGAACAAGCGAACTGGGGAGATCAAGATATTGATATTGTGGTGGAATCCAGCGGATTCTTTACCGATAATCATCAAGCCAGTGGCCACATACGAGCGGGTGCCAAGAGAGTCATCATTTCAGCACCTTCTAGCGACGTTCCGATGATCGTAATGGGTGTTAACCATCAAGAATACAATCCTCAAGACCTCGTCATCTCTAATGCATCTTGCACAACCAACTGTTTAGCACCTATCGCTAAAATTTTGCATGATAATTGGGGCATTCAAGAAGGCTTAATGACCACCATTCACGCAGCCACCGCCAGCCAAAAAACGGTTGATGGTGCAGCACCCAATGATTGGCGTGGAGGGCGTGCTGTGACCGGGAATATTATTCCTGCAGGCACTGGCGCGGCAAAAGCAGTGGCGCATGTTATTCCCGAGCTCGAAGGGCGCTTAACGGGAATGGCGTTTAGAGTACCCGTTACCAATGTATCGGTCGTGGACTTAACGGTGCGACTGCAAAAGCCCAGTGTGTTAATAGAAATACAAGAAGTGATGAAAGAAAATAGCGAAGGTGAGTTGAAGGGCATACTGGGTTATACCGACGAAGCCGTCGTCTCTTCAGACTTTATTCATGACCGCCATAGTTCAATATTTGATGCTTCGGCCAGCATGGCACTCAATGATCGGTTTTTTAAAATCATCAGTTGGTACGATAACGAATGGGGCTATGCTAATCGGGTTGTTGATTTGATGAGGCATATTAGCAAGTCTTCTTAGCAAGCCCTCAGCACGGCTTAATCATGATGTGAATCAAACTTTCCTGTAATGGCTGTTACATTGACTCCTGCAGTCAATACAATGGCTTTCAAAACCATAGTGCAAAGCCATAATTTAATCCTATAGTACAACCGCATAGTACAACTGATGATAAAGGTTAAGAATATCAGTCAATGACTGTAGGGAAAGCGAAATGGCGAAGCATAACAATAAGACTCTTGAATACGTGAGCCCTGTGCTGGTTATTGGTGGCGGCATCGCAGGCATCAGTGCGGCCATTGAGTTATTAGACAACAATCAAACGGTTTTGTTGATCGACCGTGATAGCAAAGACAAGTTTGGTGGCATGGCCAACGAAGCCTTTGGCGGCATGCATTTTGTGGATACCCCCATTCAGCGCTCAAATGGCATTAAGGATTCTAAGCAACTCGCGCTAGACGACTGGTTCGCAGCGGCCGAATTTGAGGCCGATGATGGCGAACACCCTCATGCAAAGCAATGGGCGCATACCTATATAGAGCGAAATAAAGAAGATGTGTACGACTGGTTAAATGGATTTGGTATACGATTTTTTCCTATTGTTCATTGGGTAGAGCGCGGAGATTATGGTTTTGCTAAAGGCAGTCGCGGAAACTCAGTACCTCGTTATCATCTAGCGTGGGGGACTGGCTGGGAAGTGACACAGACTCTGATTAAACAGCTGCTTAATCATAAAAATAGCGACAAGTTAACCGTTCAGTTTCAACATAAAGTTGAAAGCTTTATCTGGCAAGATGGGCGTTTAGTCGGTTGTCGTGGGCATGTCATAGATGATGCTCAAACAAATTCACATGTTTCAGAGCATTCATCAAAGAAGCCTTTTAGTATTACTGCAAAACATACCATCGTGTGTGCAGGCGGGCTGAATGGCAACCTTAAGCAAGTAGAGAAACATTGGGATAGCGAATGTTATGGGCCTTATCCAGCCAACATACTGTTAGGTTCGCACCCCTTTGCGGATGGACTATTGCATGACGAACTTGATGCCGAGGGCAGTAGCATCAAAAATAGAGGCTGGATGTGGAATTATGCCTCAGGGGTTAAGCACCCCAAGCCAGAATACGACAATCACGGCCTAAGCATCATGCCAACTCGCTCTGGGCTGTGGTTAGATGCTCAGGGTAATCGTATTGGCCCTAAGCCTTTAATCACTGGTTTTGATACGCATAATTTGTGCAAGGTAACAGGGCATTTACCCGAGCAATACACCTGGCAATTAATGAACCTTAAAATTGCCCATAAAGAATTGGCTGTGTCGGGGTCGCATATTAACAAAGCATTCCGTAATAAAAGCTGGTTGGGCATTGTAAAAATGGCTCTACGCGGTAACCGTGAAATCGTGAAGTGGTTAATCGATGACTGCGAAGACGTTGTTATTGGTGATACCTTGCCAGAGCTGGTAGCGGCCATGAACGCTCATAAACAGTGTGCCAGCACAGACGTTTCTTTGAGTAATATTGAGCGAGACATACAAGCCTACGATGGCCAAATTGAACGCGGAGAAAAATTCACCACCGATGACCAAATTCGTAAAATTCACTTTTTACGAAAATGGAAAGGCGACAAGGTAAGAACCCTAAAAGATCAGAAGATAAACGACCCTAAAGCCGGCCCGTTTATCGCCATTCGTTCGCGAATCATCAGCCGTAAAAGTATGGGAGGAATAGAAACCAATACTCAAAGCCAAGCTCTGAATCAGCAAGGGCAGGTGATATCGGGCCTGTATGCAGCAGGCGAAGCCGCAGGGTTTGGTGGAGCAGGTTGCTCAGGCATTCGATCTTTAGAAGGTACCTTCTTATCATTGTGTATTTTAAACGGACGCATCGCAGCGCAAACAATCGCTAAACAGGCTAAGTAAGCTCGATGCTAAGCCTTAAAGCTCGGCAAGAAATACTCAGCATAAGTGACTGGTTTAGCGGCACATGGTATAAAGACGGCAAAATAATTGTGCTATTTATTCCATTTGCAGCGTTAGCTAGGGTTTCTCGATGAAAGTATTGTTGGTAAAAATGTCCTCTTTAGGGGACGTGTTTCATGCACTTCCTGCAGTGCAGGATGCGTATCAGCAAGTTCCGAATCTAGAAATTCATTGGCTGGTGGAAGAAGCGTTTGCCGATATTCCTAACTGGCATCCAGCAGTCACCAAGGTGATTCCTATTGCTTGGCGTCGCTGGCGTAAAAATCTTTCGAATGCTGATGTTCGCGCTGAAATGAAAGCCTTTTACCAAGACCTGCGCAGTACCGAATACGACATCGTACTCGATGCTCAATGCCTAATTAAAAGCGCCGCAGTCACGCGCATGGCAAAAGGCCCACGCTACGGTTTAGACAAACAGAGCTGCCGAGAACCTTTAGCCGCAATGGCCTACCAGCACCCGCAATCGGTTGCCAAAGGCCAGCACGCCATTCCTCGTGTTCGCCAACTTTTATCACAAGTATTAGACTACACAATTCCTGAAACCTTCTCTTATGGTATTGACCGCAGCCGCTGGCCACGCCCAGAAATGGCAGGGGGATACGAAGGGGATTATTGGCTGTTTTTACACGGCACCACCTGGGATACCAAGTTATGGCCAGAAGTATACTGGTGTGAACTTGCCAAACGGGTTGTTGAATCTGGCCGAAAAGTCGTTTTGCCGTGGGGCAATGACGAAGAAAAAACCAGAGCTGACTCTATTGCGAGCCAAGTAACTGGTGTAGAAGTACTTCCAAAAATGGGCCTCAATGCACTCAATGCATACTTAGCGCACGCACAAGTCGTTATTGGCGTTGATACTGGGTTATCTCACGTAGTGGCCGCGCTAGAAGTACCGTCTGTTGCGATCTACGGCGCAACCGATGCCGTACTCACCGGAGTGCTAGGGCCAAAAGTAGAAGTGCTTAGCAGTAATTTATCGTGCGCCCCTTGCCTAAACAAACAATGCGATCATCCAGATCGTAATGATGGCAACCCAGCACAACCACCTTGTTATCGATCTATTGCACCACAGCGTGTATTCGATGCAGCGTTAAATAAGTTGAAAGCTTAGCGTTAACACTCAAATTGAAATACTCCTTATCTATACAGTTGATTTTTATAAATGGGGTAAAACTGTGCGCGTTTGCACGGTAACGACTATTTCTAATGCGCGTTTGCTCTGGCACTGAGAATAAAAGTCGTGCAAGATTAGTGGGTTATAAAAATAAGCACTGACATAACGAGACTCTCGTAATTGGTGCAAATACGCATGCGCCTTCTTGCTATAAAGAGGCTGGATCTTGGAAATGGATTTCATGAATTACCGAGTTAAATCAAATAGTTACCACGATTCAGTGAGCTCTTTTACAGAAGAGTCACTTCCGTGCAAACGCGCATGCGCATGATTAAGCTGTTAAACGAATCTGAAAGATTGGCAGATAACAAATAATGATAAATCTTGTACTTGATACAAATATTTTACATCAAGAAGGTATTAAGTCCGGGCGTATGCAGGTCTTAAAGAAGCTAACTGATGCCGAGATAGTTAAGCTATATCTACCTGAGATTGTAAGGCGAGAGTTTTATACAAAACGTGTGGATTCTGTTAGTGACTTATTAGAAAAATCACTAACAAATTTTAAAGGAATTCACAAAAAAATTGAGTCGCAAGGAGAAATTAAAACCGAAATTACATCTATAGAAGCTAAAGTTAGAAATATACAGGAGTCTTTGGGGGCGATTATAGATGAAGAGATTTCAAGTTGGCAAAATGAATTTGGAGTTGAAGTTCTTTCATTTGTCCCTGATGATATTTCTATCGTGATGGATGACTACTTTACAGGTAAAGGTGCTTTCAAATCACTAAAGCATAGAGATGATATACCTGACTCAATGATACACACATCTATATGTCGGCTAGCAGACAAGGTTGATAAAGTATATTTAATAATTAAAGATGGCACCTTCAAAAACTGTATGAGCAAGCACCCTAAAGTAGAGGTATTTGATTCTCTCGCAGACTTTTTTAAATTTAAACCTATAGAAGTATTTTTAGCCAATGAGCACTTAAGGGAATATTTTGAAGGTAGGATCTTTTCGGAATCATTAACTCAATATCTTGCAGTTCAAGAAGATATGATTGGTCGAGTGTATATTCCTGACGGCAATGTTGGTAATACCGACTTTATTGGAGTTAGAGTGTTAAATGCAGAAATTAACTTCCCAATAAGCAGCAATATAAAAGATTTATGTATAAGTGATTTTTATGCCATTTCAGCTGAAAGATTTACAGCAGAGATATCATTTATTACCACGGCATCTGTTCACTTCATAAGTGACTATAGCAGCTTTCTTGAGTTGGAGCGTGACAGTTCAAGGGATGTTGATATGGATAGCATGAATAGTGAAGGTATCTGTGATTTGTATGAATCCTACCAAGCAAGATTTACTGGAAGTATCGAGTTCGCTCTCTCTGAATCCTTCAATCTCAAACAAATATCAAATTTAGTAGAAGGCTTGGTTGAAGATGACTCAAAACTCCATATTGATTTGGATATAGATTCTGCAGAGTTACTGGATGATATCGTTTAACAAGGCAATAATTAGCCATAGGCTCAACAATTGGAAGAAATTTAAGGCATGAATATTGAGTTTTTAGATAACGATTTAGATAAGGTAATTTATTTAAGTAATTTACTAACCGATCATGCCACAGGTGGTGACGCAGATGATGGCGAATTTATGATGCTTCGAAACGAGGTTCTAAAAAATTCTACGTTATCTCCATTAATGCCTGCATGGTTAAAGCATCATCGGAATTTAGGCTCATTTTGGGGCTTTATTAAAAATAAGTTCGGAACATACGCCGAAAGACGAACGTATATTTCAGAACAGTTCTCAGAGGCTTGTAACTATTTGGAGTTCGGTGAGAATCTGTCACCAACACCTCCTCCGCCAAAGCCACAGGTATTACCGTCAAGTTTTTTTGCTCAATCAATTCCATTCCCGAAGGCACCAATTAAAAAAGATAAAGTATTTATAGTACATGGGCGAGATAATGAGGCTAAGCAGGAAGTGGCTCGTTTCATCGAAGCAATTGGTTTAAAACCAATCATTCTTCATGAGCAGGCAAGTGGTGGTAAAACCATTATCGAGAAAATAGAGCATTACAGTGAAGAGGCTGGATTTGCTATTGTGCTTTATACCGGTTGCGATCGTGGGCGTGGTGCTCATGAAACAAAAATACCCGCGAGGCAAAGAGCTAGGCAAAATGTAGTCTTTGAACATGGTTATTTGATGGCTAAACTGGGTCGCGAAAATGTTTGTGCGTTAGTAAAAGGAGAAATTGAAACACCTAATGATATTAGCGGTGTTGTGTATGTTTCTCATGACTTAGCTGGCGCTTGGAAAACAGAGATAGTCAAAGAACTCAAAGTCAGTGGTTATCAAATTAAAGACATGATCTAGTTTATGATAAAAGCGTTTAACAAGGCATTCGTGATCACCCATGCTGGGCTGGGACGCTTACGCGCCCCACAATATTGGCGTTAAGTGGCGTAAATTTAAAAGGAATTATTTATGTTTCTGTGGATATTAATTATTGCTAGTGCTTCAACCTCTTTTTATTTTATTGACATGGGATCGGACGAATATACTTTCAGTCAAATATGCCCGATTATTTTTGCTGTAAGCGTTGTTGTAGCTTTCATGAACATATCAAATCTTAAAGGTGGAAGTTCTTCTAGTGGGGGCTACGATAGTTCCTCTGGTGGATGGAGCGGTGGAGGAGATTGCGGCGAAGGTGACGGTGGCTGCTAATTGCAACTTAGAGCATAAAAAGCACTTAACAAAAAGTTGGTGGTTCAGCCCCTCTGGGGCTTGGACGCTTTCAGCGCCCCACAACAAAAGCGTTAAGTACATTAGGGAATTAATGAAATTTATTGCATTCTTTTTAATGGTCGCTGCAGTTCTTGGGATTGGAGGACTGAACAGTTACTTTGACTACAAAGAACCAGAGAGTAGAAGTTTGGACTCTTGGGTTACCTTTATAGATTGGAAATCTAAAAATCATGGAATGCCTTTAATCTTGCTAACACGTAAAAATGGCACTAAGGAGAAATTTCATCATACTCGGATAATCTTGGCTGCCGAGGACCTAAAGATAGGTGATCACCTTGTTAAAGCTAGAAACTCAAAAATATGTGAGATAAATGGTGAGCCAATCTTATGCTTGAAATAGTACTTAACAAAGCCAGCCAATTCGCCAGCAAGCTGGCTGGACTCGTTTCACTCGCCTTTGCTGGCAGGCGTTAGGTATACTGTGAAATCATTATTAATTGTCCTGGCTTTTACATTGTTAGCTGGCTGCGTAGGTTTTAGTGTAGATATTGCAGAAACAAAAAACTTCCATATTAGTTATAGTGAGCCTAGTGAAAAGTTAAAAGTGCCTAATGGAATAGTTAAATTTAAAAGTGATTATTTTTGGTGCGGCATTACGCTGTGGCTAGGGATCCCAATTCCACTAAGGCTGCCAGTTTGCGAAATATATTTTGAAGTCACATATCAAAATAATATTCCTGTATTATTAGTCAGGCAAGACTATGATCCAGTACTGTATGCATGCGGGCCATTTAATTGGATGTTCATGGATAGTAATACTGAAATGCGTTACGAAGGCAATTATCTTTGTGGAAAATTTTAACTAAAAACCTAACAAGCGCATCATAATCGCAGCCTTCGGCTGCTGGGACGGCTTACACTTCGTTCGTTCCTCACTACATTACAGCCGCCCCATATGCGGGCGTTAGGTAAGCGCATTGGGTTACATTAATAATTAGTAAATGGATTAAAAACAAATAATACGGAGAAGTTTAAAGTGAGAGAGCAATCCTTTTTAAAATTGGAAAAACAGTCTATTGAAGTAGTGAAAGGATTCGTAAATCCGCTAGGAAAATACCCGAAGAAATATCCTACCATTTCAACTGATGATGACGGTCTTTATTTAGTTGACGCGGGGTATGCTGAAATACACAGCGGTTTGTTCAGTATTTTTATGTTAAATAACGAACGTTGTGCCTTGAGGTTCAATACTGAATATCATGGTAATGACAGCTACCCGTATAGTTCTTTTTATTATGGAAAAGATAATATTGATGCGGAAGTTGGCAAAAAAAACATCCTTAAAATGAGGGATGAAATAATTTTATCTATTGACAACAAGCTAAAATCTGAGTTTGGTGATGATTGTTCGCTGAAGTTAATACTTGGTAATGACGGCATGGAAAAGCTATATAAATACTACAGTTCTATCGTACATCTAGATAATGATCAGGGTTAACTTAGCATTTTTATTTTTGAGAAAATAAACATAAATCACCTAACCAGTAGCTCTACCGGACTTGGTAAAGCTGTCACCTTTTATGCAAAAAACGCATAAAAGTTGCCATCTTCACCAATCCGGTAAGCTAGGCGTTAGAGCTTTAATATTTAATTTGGAAATACTCATGAATAAATTTTACTTCACAGTAATCCTATCAATTTTATCGTTCACATCGATAGCAGAAACCAGAGATGAAAATGAAATTGTATGGGCAGATAAAGAAGATCCCGTAATGGTAAGTGCAATCAAGGAAGCTCGTTCCACTTTGAATGGTTTTCTTGATAGGTATGTATCAAATATTCCGAATGTTGCAGATTATAAACTTAAGGTCATGATTGAAGATGCAAATGGCGTAGAGCATTTTTGGGTACAACCTTTCAGACCAGCTAAAAATGGTGGCTTTGAGGGTATTCTGGCAAATGAACCAAGAATTGTAAAATCTGTAAAATACGGCGAAATCGTTTCTTTCAATAAAGATATGATTACTGATTGGGGGTACGTAGAAAATGGTAAGCAATACGGTAGCTATACAATTTGTGCATTATTTCAGTCCATGCCAAAGGATCAGGTCGAGTACTACAGAAAAAATCATGGGTTTCAATGCTAGCTTGCTCTAACAAGAAAATCTTAAGGGGCAAATACAGCTACATTCCTGCGTCATCACGCTGTATTCGCCCTAAATTTTGGCGTTAAATTTCTATCAGTATTGATGATTTGTGACGAATGGCCTGGTGCTCTTTGTTAATTTAATACATGGCACCTTAAACAATATATATTGAGATTTTATTTTATGGCAGGAAGATCGCCTAGAGGGCCTGGATGTATTTACATCCTAGTTAATAGCACAAATCCGAACGAATTTAAGATTGGATTATCGGTAGACCCTGTCAGAAGGGTAAAACAATTACACTCATCTGGTACGGCAAAGCCGATGTACTTTCAGTATGTGTGGCATGTTCCAAATATGAAGATAGCAGAAGACGCCGCACATCAAGTAATGAGTGGGCATAGAGTTAATCCGAAGCGAGAATTTTTCCATTTAGTTTCAGAAGAAGCAGCATTAGATCTAGAAACACCTCATCAACACTTTGGAGGTCATGAGCTAGCGGACGGGTACCTTCATACAGTTCGTGAGCTTATAGAAGACGGATGGGATTATCTTGGTATTGAACATACACGAGTTTTGGGATTTTCCTGAGCTAATACAGATGGCGAAAAAATTAATAACAATGTTAAATTTATCTAAGGGTTGAAATTGAACTGGTTAGTATCTTTAAATGGTAATAGCATTATTCTGGACAACTTAGACAGAATGAACTCACCTCACTTTAGTGTTTTTCAAGATTCTGAAGACCACCTAGCTGAGCAATTTTTCTTACGGTCTAATCACTTTAAGGGAGTTGAAGATCCTCAACAAATATACTCATCTACAATTGGATTAATTCAGCTAATAAATGGGGCTTCTGCCATTCATTGGGGTTTTAATGATTATATTCGCAGAGGCCATGTAAAATTTGATGAATTATATTTTTCAACAGAAGAATATCCGTCTGATGCTGATTGGACATCCGCTAGAGTTTCAGGTGAGATCTTGCCATCTAACCCCTTTATTGGTAAAGCAAGCACCTCTAAATGGCTAAATCCATACAACTCCGCTACGACCGGATACATCGAACTCTGTATAGAGCATGAAGATATTTTTATTCTTTTAAGGCAGATATCAGTTGGATTCGATTGGAGAAATCTCTACTGCATTTGGGATACTGTTTGTCACTATAGTGGTGGCGTAAAAAAAATAATAAAGGATTTAGGTTTAGATGAGAAACAAGTTAAAGCTTTTACTGGAACAGTAAATAACTTTGGAGTTTTAGGGTTAGAAGCTAGACATGGCGTTATGGGCTGGAAGATACCTAAAAACACAGTAAGTCATACTGAAGCTATAGCTATAGTTAATAATGTTGTTGTGAAATACTTAAAAAATAAAGTATGTCTAGGTTGTAAATTCAAAGAATGGGAAACACAATTTAACAAGTCAATTCAGTCGACCGCTAACGCGACGGCTGATTGAGGCGTTATGCGAATTAAGGAATTGTGTCATGCCAGCTGAAATAGTAGGCGAAATATTTGGTGGTATATTTAGAATAATTAGCCGAATTTTTATTGAAATTATCTTAGAGATTCTGATTAAAGGTGCAGGGTTTTTAATTTGTAAACCGTTCAATTCAGATGTAGAACCAGATGGTTTCTTTGTATTAATTATTGGCTTGTTATTTTGGGTGTTGCTGATTTTTATCGGTATATCTGCTTATGATTTTTTTGTGATCGATAGTTGCTTAGATAGTGGCGGGAAATATGATTATGATTCTAGCGAGTGTGTTCATTAAAGGTCCGCATAACAATACGCTGAAATTCATTCCGGCCAAAAAGACGGCCTCCATCGGAGAGCTTACCCAATAAAGTAGACGCCTATCTTAATCAAAAGGTAGGTAAAACATGCCAAGAATACTCAGCTCTGAACGAGTCATTGAATACTCGGTAGAATTCAAAATTAAAATCATCAAGCTAACATTTGAACTTGATGTAAAAGCTATTGATATAGCTAAAGTGCTTAATCTAC
>CAJXUD010000026.1 GCA_913061415.1 uncultured Oleispira sp.
ATCGCTAAATATTTGCGCGCAGGAGTTCTTTTAAAAAGAGAGGGGAATAAGAATCGTTTTATAGAAAGCCGAGAAGGCGTTCCACAAGGCGGGCCTCTTTCACCTCTGCTCGCGAATATCATGCTCGATCCACTCGACAAGGAGCTTGAAAGCAGAGGCCATAAATTCGCTCGTTACGCTGACGACTTTACCATTTTGGTGAAAAGTAAGCGTGCTGGCGAACGTATCCTTAACAGCATCTCAAACTACTTAGAGCGTCGATTAAAGTTGATCGTTAACAGTGATAAAAGTCGAGTTGTGAAAACCTCTGAAAGTAAATTTCTAGGCTTTACCTTTCGATCAGGAAGAATTCAGATTCATCCAAAAACACTGCATCGATTTAAGGAACAAGTACGGCGTTTAACCAACCGTAACTGGGGCGTGTCGATGCGTTATCAACTCTTTAAAACCAGTCAATATTTACGAGGCTGGATTAATTATTTTGGTATCGCTAATTGCTATCAGCTTTGCATGGATCTAGATCATTGGATTCGACGCAGGGTGCGAATGGCTTATTGGCGACAGTGGCGAAAGCCGCGCACTAAAGTAAGAAATTTAATGAGGCTAGGCGTTCGCGTTCAAGTTGCAGTTGGGTGTGGTATTACGAGTAAAGGCCCATGGCGTAGCTCTAAAACTCCGGGGATTAATCAGGCATTATCAAATGCTTATTTAAAAACTGAGGGATTATATTCGTTGCGCGATGGATGGATTAAGCTTCACCATTCTAAGTGAAACGCCCTGTGCGGATCCGCATGCAGGGTGTTGTGGGGGCTGGAGGTTAGAAACCTCCGGCTACCCGATTATGTTTTACGTTCATGCCAGATTCTTCCCACAAAATCACCGATTAAACGTAACGCTATTAAATAGATAATAGCTGCGCCAACAAAAAGAAATTGACCACCCAGAGCTGATTTTACTGACTCATAGCACAAACCAAAAATGGCGATGCCTACCAGATAAATGTACCAGCTAGGATTGGCAGTATTATTTTCATCTTCCTTCATTAGAGCTACTTACTTCGAGTTGGGTCAAAAAATCATAACGCTTAGCTAAAGGGCGTGCGTCAGCACGTCCAGTGGAGGCCGTCTTTTTGGCCGGAACGAATTTAAGCGTATTGTTAATGGTTTCGTTCCATAAAACTCTTAAAGTCTTCGATGCTCTCTGAAATTTTATCTGCATATTGAGGTTCCATCCCGATAGCTGGCAAAGTAAAAACTTGGCCCTTTTCATTTAATACCAATAGCTCACCACCACCGCTAGACCCGAATGCTGTAAATCCAGGAGCATATTTGGCAACTTCATACTCAGTATTATATTGAGCTAGGTTCTCAGGCTCAAAGATCACATACCATTCAGGATCAATGGAAAGCTCTCCCTCGGTATAACCCTGATCACGTAAATCTTTAACAATTTGCAGAATATTCATAGTGACCATTAACGCTGCCAACAACGGCAGACTTGTAGTTGTGATTTTTGTGCAACAATGGCGAAGCCATGCACAAAAAGCGCGGCTGCAAGGCTGTCCAAGCCACGAAGTGGCTGATGTTGCTTGGCCTTGTTATGCATTATTTTCCACGTTTAAATAAATTGCCCCAAAAAGATGGTTTTCCCTCTTTTTTATTTGGTAACGAAAGCTTTGCATACTCTGGTGACAATGCTTTAGATCCATATTTTTCAAATTTTAACCGAATAGAATTTTCACCTGATTTAGCGAACTCAAATATTGCTTCTACTTCACCGATACCAAACATAGGATGCTCTAGGATCATGCCAGTTTTCACTTCACCAACACCATCAATTTCTAGCGAATTTATTTCTTTAGCATCCAACTTATGAGTCATTGTGCTTCCTTTTATTCACACTGCATAACATTTTAATCATACGCATGCGCGTTTGCACGGAAGGCTCTTTTAGAAACCTCACGACAACTATTTGATTTAACTCGGTAATTCATGAAATCCATATCCAAGCTCCAGAAATACGCGCATGCGCATTTGCCTAAATAACGAGGGTCTCGTTATGTCAGGTCTTATATTGATAATATTCTGATTTTGCTACATTTTTTGTGTTTGTTCCAGTACAAACGCGCATAGCTAAAAATTAGTCCGTGCAAACGCGTAAAATTTGATCTATCCTCTAAATATCAACTGTATGTACATACAGCATTTGAAAATGCACATAATACACACTTTTTGATCAGCAATAGAGGCCTGAATATGCCATTACGTAGCCCTTTCATGCAGCAAATTCAACAAAACATGCGAATGCGCGGTTACAGCATCCGTACTGAGCATACCTACCTTTACTGGATAAGAGATTACATTCGCTTTCATAATCGTCAACACCCTATGAATTTGAGCCCTGATCATGTTGTTCAGTTTTTATCTTATTTAGCCAATAGCCGAGATGTCGCAATTAATACTCAAAAAACGGCACTCAATGCGCTTGCTTTTTTGTACAATCAATTTCTAAATCAGCCTTTAGGAGATATTGGTTTTCATTATGCAAAAAGGCAACGTAAGATTCCCATTGTTATATCTAGCGTTGAAGTTCAAGCCATTCTTAAACTATTGCCTCAGCGTGATCGTATTATTTTTTCATTATTATATGGATCAGGGTTACGTATCACAGAATGTCTTCGCTTACGTATTAAAGATATTGAATTTGATAGTTCAAGCATCATTGTACATGACGGTAAAGGTGGAAAAGATAGAAAGACTATCCTTAGTTCTTCTCTAAATAGCCCACTAAAAACGTTAATTCAAAGTGCCATTAAATTACAGCAGCAAGATAATCAAAGGGGCATAGGCCCTTCTCTACCCCATATGCTCGGAAAGAAATTTCCAAATGCTTATCGCCAACCAGCTTGGATGTTTATTTTCCCTTCTACCACAATTTGCCAGCATCCAGTCACGGGGAAAGCGTGCCGACACCATTTACATGATTCTGTGCCACGTAAAGCATTGAAAAAAGCAGTCACAGAAGCTGGATTAAATACTAAGAAGATAAACTGCCACACTTTTCGACACAGCTTTGCCACCGAATTATTACGGGCTGGTCGCGATATTCGCACAGTACAGGAACTACTCGGACATTCAGATGTTTCTACGACCCAAATTTACACTCATGTGTTAGGCCAGCATTTCGCTGGCACCAACAGCCCTCTCGATAATCTTACAATATAGAAGATTAGAGAGCGCTATAAAGCAGATTTAATCGTTGGCTATGCGGCTAAATACTGCGCCTTTTTGGCCTTTGTATTTTGCATCTACGCGTTTGTTATAAGGGCGTAGTGCTGGGCTAGATAAGGTTTCAAAAGACATGGCACATATCACCATTTCTGGGCGTAATGCTAATGGCAATTTACCGTTATTAAAAAATTCCAGTACGATCTGTCCTTCCCAGCCAGGGTCGATTCGGCCTGCGGTTACGTGAACCATTAAGCCAAGTCTTGCTAATGAACTGCGGCCATCCAACCAGCCGACTAGGTCATCGGGTATGGTTACCGATTCTAGCGTTGCGCCTAGTACTAATTCACCAGGGTGAATAAAGAAAGGCTCGTCATCTTCTACGATAATTTCTTTACTCATAATACGCACCATGTCGCGCGTAAGTTGTTCACGCTCGCCCGATAAATCTAGGTGCGTAACGGTATTATTGCTAAATACGCGAAAGCTATTCGCCAACCGTAAGTCGACGCTAATACCTGCTATCGATTCTGGCGCTGGAGCAGGCTCTATTTTGATTGAACCTTGTTCGATTCTTTGTTCAATATCACCATCACTTAAGCGCATGGGATCTTCCTTCTTTTAATTTAAAGCCAGCGAACTAGTCGTCTGAAATACTAATATTTGGAATTTGTTGGTCGTTTGCCGTTCGTTTTGCTAAGGCTACGGCTACATTGCGGGCAAGGTTACGATACATCAGAGCGACATCACTATTCTCTTGTTCAACCACGACCGGCGTTCCTGCATCGCTTTGTTCGCGAATAAACTTCGATAACGGTAAAGAGCCTAGTAGTTGTGTATCGTATTGATCGGCAATTTTTTGTCCGCCGTTTTCACCAAAGATGTGTTCAGCATGGCCGCAGTTTGAGCAGATGTGCATGCTCATGTTTTCGATAATACCCAATACTGGAATGTTCACTTTACGGAACATTTCGATGCCTTTTTTCGCATCCAATAACGCAATATCTTGTGGGGTGGTAACAATAACGGAACCGGCCACTGGGAATTTTTGCGAAAGGGTCAGTTGAATGTCGCCCGTACCCGGAGGCATATCGATAATTAGGTAGTCCAGTTCTCCCCAAGCGGTTTGGGTCAGTATTTGCATTAATGCGCCAGACACCATTGGGCCACGCCATACCATGGGTGTGTCATCGGTGGTCAGGTAGGCCATCGACATGGTTTTTACGCCATGCGCTTCGACAGGGACAAACCATTTATTGTCGATGGTCGCTGGGCGTGTGCCTTCTGCAACGCCCATTAATAGACCTTGGCTTGGGCCATAAATGTCGGCATCTAGCAGCCCGACTTTTGCGCCGTCTTTAGCGAGTGATATCGCAAGGTTAACGGAGGTAGTGGATTTACCTACGCCGCCTTTACCGGATGCTACTGCAATGATGTTTTTTACGTTGCTGATGGCTTCAACGGTATTTTGTGATTTGTGCGCGCTGACTTCCCAGCCGATATTAATGTCGACGCTTTCTACGCCTTCTACATTACCGACCATTACCTTAAGAATTTCTTCTGTGCCGCCTTTTACAAATTCAGAGGGGTATGGCAGGTGAATATCGACAGTGACCTTACCGCCCTGTATATCTATTTTTTGTACAGCACCAAAGCTGACAAGGTCGGTATTTAAGTAAGGATCTTGATAAGACGATAACGCCTCTTCAATGCTTGTCTGAGTTAAAAGAATATCAGTCATAGATTACCTACATGCAAAGATGAATGCCAAAGATGAACGCTAGGATGCAAATGCCGACATTGTATACGAGTTTTTACAGGGATATGGAGCTATTTAAAGGAGATAGAGAGCTATTTAAAGGAAGTAAGCTAACTAGCGCTATACATATAACAAAATGAGCTTAAAATATTGAAAAACATGCTTGAAAGAAATAACGCCTATTTGGGATAATAAGGCGCCGAATTTCTAGCTGTGTTTATTTTTTATACAATCCACAGCCAAACCGTTAAGTTTCACCAAGACGAGAGTGAGCATCAGATTATGACCGATTATTTATTGATTTTGGTCAGTACGATTTTAGTGAACAACTTTGTACTGGTTCAGTTTTTAGGTTTATGCCCTTTTATGGGGGTTTCGAATAAGTTAGAAACCGCGATAGGCATGTCAGCCGCAACAACGTTTGTTTTAACCTTGGCTTCTGTGTGCAGCTATTTGGTTTATACCTACTTGCTGATTCCTTTAGAGTTGGAATATTTGCGTACCATCAGTTTTATTATGGTGATTGCGGTGGTGGTTGGTTTTACCGAGATGGCCATTCGCAAAACTAGCCCATTATTATATCGAGTATTGGGAATTTTCTTACCGCTAATCACTACTAACTGTGCAGTACTGGGTGTTGCCTTGTTAAACATTAAGCGTGATAACAGTTTTGTTGAATCCATTCTTTATGGTTTTGGCGCGGCCGTTGGTTTTTCTTTGGTTATGGTTCTTTTTGCGGCAATGCGTGAACGTATCACCGTTGCAGATGTGCCTAAGCCGTTTCAAGGTTCTGCGATTGCGATGGTAACAGCAGGTCTAATGTCGTTAGCCTTTTTAGGCTTTACTGGATTGGTGAGCATTTAATAATGAGTTCTATTTTAATTGCCATTGTGCTGTTGGCGACGCTTGCCATTATTTTTGGTGCCATTTTAGGGTTTGCGGCGGTTCGCTTTAAAGTGGAAGGCAATCCTATTGTCGACCAAATTGACCATTTGCTGCCACAAACTCAATGTGGACAGTGTTCTTATCCTGGCTGTAAGCCTTACGCCGAGGCAATTGCCGCTGGTGAAAAAATCAATAAATGCCCTCCTGGCGGTGAAAGCACGATTATTGCTCTAGCCGATTTATTAGGTGTTGAACCAGAACCGCTTGATGCTGAGCATGGCGCTGAGAAAGATGTGCCCATGGTGGCCATTATTCGTGAAGATGAATGCATTGGTTGTACTAAGTGCATTCAGGCCTGCCCTATTGATGCCATTATGGGCGCCGCCAAACAGATGCATACGGTTATTACTGATGAGTGCACGGGCTGTGATTTATGCGTAGAGCCTTGCCCTGTCGATTGTATTGATATGGTGCCGATTGCAACAACGCTACAAAATTGGCACTGGGATAAACCTGACGATTTAATTGCGACGACAGAGAAGCCACACGAAACACCCCATGAAACACCTCATGAAAAGGAAGTGCACTAATGCAACCAATTACTTTGCACTCTTTTAGCGGTGGCATTCACCCTCAAGAAAATAAGCATCAGTCGACTCAAACACCCATTACAGTATTGCCTCTACCGTCGCAGCTGATTGTGCCTGTTGGCCAACACATTGGTGCACCCGCCGATGTTATTGTTGCTGTGGGCAATCGCGTATTGAAAGGTCAGTTAATTGCTCAACCTAAAGGCTTTGTCAGTGCGGCGATTCATGCGCCTACCTCTGGCAAGATCGTAGCGATAGAACAGCGTGAGTTACCTCATAGTTCGGGCCTTCAAGGCACTTGCGTCATTATTGATAGCGATGGTCAAGATACTTGGCTAGAAGAAATCGCTAACGGTTCTCGTGCCATTGCTGATTATTTAGAGGCTGATAACGAGGTTTTAATTAACCGTATTCGCGACTGTGGCATCACCGGCTTAGGCGGCGCAGGCTTTCCTACTTCGGTTAAAATGGCGGTTAACGGTAAGAACATTGAAACCTTGATCATCAATGGTGCGGAATGTGAGCCGTATATCACCGCCGATGATAAGTTGATGCAAGAACGCGCATTAGAAACAATGCGCGGCATTCAAATTTTATTAAAGCTAACTGCGGCCAATCATTGCTTAATCGGCATTGAAGATAATAAGCCAGCAGCGATTAAGGCGATGAAAGAAGCGCTTCATCAAGTTCATGGTGAGCACTTTATTAACGTTGTTTCTATTCCCACCAAGTACCCTTCTGGTGGCGAGAAGCAGTTAATCGAAATTTTAACCGGTAAAGAAGTACCCAGTGGTGGTATTCCTGCTGAGATTGGTATTGTTTGTCAGAACGTAGGGACTTGTGAAGCGGTTTATCGCGCAGTCGCCGAAGGCAAGCCGTTAATCTCTCGCATAACCACCATTACCGGTGAGTCGATTGAGCAACCACAGAATGTGGAAGTCTTAATCGGTACTCCAGTAAAACACCTATTAGACTTTGCAGGTTTTAAACAAGAAAAGAGTTTGTTCCAGAAGTTTTGGCATTCTATTGGCGCAGGTTCTGACAATAGCGCAGCTTCTGCCGCTAAGCCTCGCATCATTATGGGTGGCCCTATGATGGGCTTTACGCTTAGCAGTGATGAGCTGCCCATTTTAAAATCGAGCAACTGCATTTTAGCGCCGAGCCAAAAAGAGCTTCCGGCAAACGATGTTGCTTCTGCTTGTATTCGTTGTGGTTTATGCACAGAGGCTTGCCCAGCCGATCTACTGCCTCAGCAGTTGTATTGGTTCAGCAAGTCGGGTGAGCTGGATAAAGCCGAGCAACATAACATTGCTGACTGTATTGAATGCGGGGCGTGTTCTTATGTTTGCCCAAGCCAGATTCCACTGGTGCAGTATTACCGTCATACCAAAGGGGCGATTAAAGAAGAGCGGGCTGCTCAAGATAAATCGAATCGCTCTAAAATTCGCTTTGAAGCGCGCCAAGATCGCTTAGATCGTGAAGCCGCCGAGAAAGAAGCGAAACGCCAAGCCCGTGCAGCGGCGGCTGAAAAAGCCCAAGCGGCTAAAAAAGCGGCGGCCGCCAAAGCAGCGGAAGAGGCGGCTAAAAATGGCGATGCCAACCCAGACGAATCTTCTCCCGCTCAAGCTGCAGTCAAGCCTGAGCCTGTTGATTTAGACAAACTGCAAAAGCAATTAGACGCGGCGCAAGCTGGCTTGAAGAAGTCGATGGATAAAGTAGCCGAACTCAAAGCGGCTGCAGCGGCTGAGAAAAATGGCGATACTGAAGCGCCTATTGAAGCACCTATTGAGAACATGGAAGTCTTTGAAAAAGCAGTCGCTACGCGTCGCGATAAAGTGAAGCTATTAGCACTGCAACTTGCAGAAGCGAAGAAGTCTGCACCAGTAGTGAAAAAAGAAATCACGCGCGACGATATCGAAAAGAAATTACGCGCTCAGCAAGATCGTATTGATAAAACCAAACAACGATTCGAGCTGGCCCAAGAGCAAGGCTCTGAAACCTTGCCAGCATTACAAAAAGGCTTAGATAAACAAATGCAAAAATTAAAAGAGCTGGAAGAAGAATTAGCTCAGTTTGATAAGGCAGGTGCATAAGATGGCTCTTTCTAATTCAGGCTTTGTGAAGATCACTTCTCCTCATACCCATGGTGGCAATACCACTAGCCGCATTATGCTGCTGGTTATTTTAGCGACTGTGCCAGGAATTATTGCACTGACCTATTTCTTTGGCTGGGGCACGTTAATTAATATCGTACTCGCCAGTTTTACCGCATTAGCCTGTGAAGCGCTTATTTTAAAAATTCGTAAGCGCCCTATTAGCTTTTTCTTAAAAGATAACAGCGCACTATTAACCGCTGTTTTATTGGGTATTGCTTTACCCCCTCTCGCACCTTGGTGGGTCACTGTGGTGGCGGTGAGTTTTGCGATGATTTTTGCAAAACATCTATACGGTGGCTTGGGTAATAATCCTTTTAATCCCGCCATGGTCGGTTATGCCTTAGTCCTAATCTCTTTTCCGGTGCAAATGACTACGAACTGGACAGTGCCTTATTTTATGAGTGGCGCAGAGACGATTCCTTTTACCAATAGCTTGAGTGTTATCTTTTCTGGAACAGCGGGTTTATCCGATGCGTTCACTGGCGCTACGCCGTTAGATACCTATAAGCATTTAGCTAAAAATGAAACGGCTGTCGAGATTCTACAAAACCCATTATTCTCTAGCGATGTTGCTGGCGCAGCTTCTGGCGGCTCGGCCAGTAACTGGTTCGCGGGTGGCTGGGAGTTCGTTAATATCGCCTTTCTATTGGGCGGTTTAGCCTTATTAGCCTTGCGTATTTTTACTTGGCATATCCCGCTTAGCCTTTTAGCCGCACTGGGTACTTGTTCGGTTATTTTTGGCTGGGATGCTGATTTATACGTGCCTTGGTCACTGCATATTTTCACCGGTGCGACGATGCTTGGGGCGTTCTTTATCGCCACCGATCCTGTTACAGCTTCGACAACACCATTGGGTAAGATCATCTATGGTGCAGGCATTGGTATTTTGATTTTTGTGATTCGTACTTGGGGTGCTTACCCTGATGCGGTGGCGTTTGCCGTACTGCTAATGAACTTTGCCGCACCGCTGATCGATACGTATACACAGCCAAGAACTTATGGCCATGAAAAAGCGAAGCGCGGCATGCCCGCCAAGCTTGATACTTCAACAACCGATAGCACCAGTAAGGAGGGTTGATCATGAACGAACTGCTTTTATCCATTCGTAAAAATGCAATTGGCCTTGGCTTATTTGCCATTGTGACTGCTGGCTCTATTGGTATCGCTCAAGTGGCGACCAAAGACAGTATCGAAAAAAATATTCAGATTGCACAAGCTAAAGCGCTGCACGAGATTGTGCCGGAATCAGAATACGATAACGATTTATTGAACGATACCGTGGCCCTTGCATACGATGGTATTCATAGTGAGCTGAATGTTCGTTTATTAGGCCCTATCGCCGACGACGCCGTTGCTTACATCGCTCGTAAAGATGGCAAAGCACATACCGTCATTTTACCGGTTACGGCTCCTGATGGTTATACCGCCAATATCGATATGATTGTAGGCATTAAACTCGATGGTAGCCTGGCCGGCGTTCGAGTCGTTAATCATAAAGAAACCCCAGGGTTGGGTGACAAGGTTGAAGCGAAGAAGCATCCTTGGATTCTTCAGTTTTCTGGTTTGTCGCTGACTGAGCCAAAAGAAGATGAATGGGCAGTCAAAAAAGACGGTGGTGAATTTGATCAATTCACTGGCGCAACCATTACTCCTAGAGCTGTTGTTCGCTCTGTTCGCTTGGCGCTTAACTTCTTCCAGAAGCATGGCAAGGATATCGTCGAGCGATCTAACGAAACCAAGCAAGAGGTTACTGCACATGGCGAATAAATCTTTACAAGAGATCTCATTAGACGGTCTGTGGAAAAATAACCCTGCCCTCGTTCAGTTATTAGGCCTTTGTCCGTTATTGGCGGTAACAGGAACCGTCGTGAATGCCATCGGCTTGGGTCTGGCGACTATTTTAGTATTAGTCGGCTCTAATATTGCGGTCTCGCTGATTCGTAACCACGTTGCTGACGCAGTGCGTTTACCAGCGTTCGTTATGATCATTGCTTCATTCGTAACCGTGACCGAGCTAGTGATGCAGGCGTTAACGTATGAGCTGTATCAGATTCTAGGTATCTTCATTCCGCTTATCGTAACGAACTGCGCTATTTTAGGCCGTGCTGATGCGTTTGCTTGTAAGAACGGCGTGATTCCTTCAGCGGTTGATGGTTTAACCATGGGCCTTGGTTTTACGGTTGTATTAATACTGCTCGGGGTTATTCGTGAAGTCATTGGCCAAGGCACGCTCTTTACCAATATGGATCTAATCTTTGGTGAAATGGCGGTAAATTGGAAGATTGTTATTTTTGAAGATTACCCTGATTTCTTGTTTGCTATTTTACCTCCTGGAGCGTTTGTGGCGATGGGGTTGATTATTGCGGTTAAGAACTTGGTGGATACGCATTTGGAAGAGAAAGCGGCAGCCAATAAAGCAGCGGTTGAAGTGGGATCTAAACGCGCTCGGGTTACTGGCAAGATTAGCTGATTGTGCTGATTTGATATTGACGGACGTTCGACTTGAAGCCAGCCTTGTTGCTGGCTTTTTTGTGGGCGGTTTTTGGCTTGTGTGGCTGGTTTCTGTGTAGATGAAGATGTTTACCACGGAGAGAGGCACAGGTAGAAGGTAGAAGGTATTATTGGTGTCAAGATGTGAAGATAGAGGGGTTGGTGGATTACTGGGACTAATGATTAATCTTGGTTTATTTTGGACATAAAAAAACCGGCTCTCATATTACTATGAGGCCGGTTTTTTTAATCATCTAACGTCTTGGCTAATTTACTACTTAGCTTAAGAAGCTGATCATTACGCCTGCTGCTACTGCCGAACCAATTACACCCGCAACGTTTGGACCCATTGCGTGCATTAATAAGAAGTTCTGACCGTTCGCTTCAAGGCCAACCTTGTTCGATACACGGGCTGCCATAGGTACTGCTGATACGCCTGCAGAACCGATCAAAGGATTCACTTTTTCTTTAAAGATCAAGTTCATACCTTTGGCCATCAATACGCCTGCCATTGTACCCACACAGAATGCTGTCAAACCAAGAATTAGGATACTTAGCGTATCGAAGTTCAAGAATTTATCAGCACTCATCTTAGAGCCAACACCTAGACCCAAGAAGATGGTTACCACGTTGATCAAAGCATTCTGCACAGTATCGCTTAAACGATCTACTACACCCGATTCTTTCATCAAGTTACCGAAGCAGAACATACCTAATAGCGGTGCTGCAGAAGGTAAGCATAACGCTACCAATACAAGCACTACGATTGGGAACATGATTTTTTCAGACTGGCTTACTTCACGAGCCTGAACCATAACCATTTTACGCTCTGCTTCTGTCGTGAACAGCTTCATAATTGGCGGCTGGATCATAGGAACCAATGCCATGTATGAATAAGCGGCTACCGCAATAGCACCCAATAGTTCAGGGGCTAACTTAGAAGCAATAAAGATCGACGTTGGGCCATCAGCACCACCGATAATACCAATTGCTGCTGCTTGTTGAATAGTAAAATCCATCAAGCCCGCATCTGTTGCTAATACCGCGCCCGCTACCGTACCAAAGATACCGAACTGAGCTGCTGCACCTAGCAATAGTGTTTTAGGGTTTGCTAATAACGGACCAAAATCCGTCATTGCGCCTACACCCATGAAGATTAGAAGTGGGAATAAACCCGTTTCAATACCTGCATGGTAAATGTAGTACAGCAAACCTGCTGGGCTATCTAAGTGGCCATCAGCCGCGTAAACAGCCGGTGCATAAAAATCTGCACCCGGGATGTTTACAAAGATAGTACCAATAGCGATTGGTAATAAAAGCAAAGGCTCAAACTGAAACTTCGGGTGAATTGCTAAAAACAGCAATAAACAACCGATTGAAATCATCGCAAATTGGCCAATCGTCAACTGGTAAAAACCAGTGTCTTGCCAAAGATTAATTAAGCTTTCCATTAATCAGCTCCTTAAGCGATGGTATACAAAGTATCGCCAACCTTAACCGCAGCGCCTTCACTAGTAGTAATACTACCAATGGTGCCTGCTTTAGGTGCACGAATCTCAGTTTCCATTTTCATTGCTTCAAGAATGACAACAACGTCACCTTCAGCAACGGCTTGGCCTGGCTGAACAAGTACTTTCCAGATATTACCCGCAAGAGGTGCTTTCTGTGGCTCACCACCACCGACTGCGCCTGTAGGAGCCGCTGCTGCTGGAGCTGCGCCACCCATGCTCATTGGCGCGCCATTAACGGCAGCCATTTCGGTAACATCACCACCATCGTCAACTTTAACAACGTATTCGTTGCCATCAACTGAGATAGTGAAGGTATCTTCTTCTTCGCCTTTAGGCGCAGGTTCGAATGCGTCTGGGTTACCACGGTTTTCCAAGAACTTAGGAGCGACCTGCGGGAACAAAGCGTAAGTCAGTGCGTCATCGATCTTGTCTGCTGCAAGCTTAAAGCCTTTCTCAGCGGCAAGTTTATCAACGTCGGCAATGATTTGATCCATTTCGTCATCGATCAAATCGGCTGGGCGACAGGTGATTACTTCAGCGCCGTCTAATACGCGAGCTTGTAATTCAGCATTCATAGCTGAAGGTGCTGCGCCGTATTCGCCTTTCAAGATGCCTTGAGTTTCTTTCGAGATTGACTTGTAACGTTCGCCCGTCAATACGTTCAATACTGCTTGAGTACCTACGATTTGAGAGGTTGGTGTTACCAAAGGAATGAAACCTAGATCTTCACGTACACGTGGGATCTCAGCCAATACTTCATCAAACTTGTCAGAAGCGCCTTGCTCTTTTAACTGGTTTTCCATGTTTGTTAACATGCCACCAGGAACTTGAGCTACTAGGATACGAGAATCTGTACCGCGTAGAGCGCCTTCAAATTTAGCGTACTTCTTACGAACACCGCGGAAGTAAGCAGCAATTTCTTCAAGCAACAATAGATCGATATTAGTATCACGACCTGTGCCTTTCAACGCCGCTACAACAGATTCTGTTGCAGTATGACCATAGGTCATAGACATAGAAGAGATAGCAGTATCTACGCGGTCAACGCCCGCTTCAGCGGCTTTCAGGATTGTCATATCAGACAAACCAGAGGTCGCGTGAGCGTGTAATTGAACTTCTAGATCAGTTTGTGCTTTTAACTTAGTGATAAGTTCAAAAGCATCATACGGAGTCAGAACACCGGCCATATCTTTAATGGCGATAGAGTCTGCACCCATATCTTCAATTTTCTTGGCTAGGTCTACCCAAGAGTCCAGAGTGTGTACTGGGCTAGTGGTATAAGACAATGTGCCTTGCGCATGTTTACCTTGTTTTTTAACAGCTTTTAAAGCGGTTTCAAGGTTGCGCGGATCATTCATTGCATCAAATACGCGGAACACGTCTACGCCATTTACGGCAGCACGTTCAACGAATTTTTCTACAACATCATCTGCGTAGTGGCGGTAACCCAACAGGTTTTGTCCACGAAGAAGCATCTGATGCGGAGTCTTTGGCATCGCTTTCTTGAATTCACGAATACGATCCCAAGGGTCTTCGCCCAAGAAACGAATACACGAATCAAATGTTGCACCGCCCCAAGATTCAAGTGACCAATAGCCAACCTGATCTAGTTTTTCGGCGATAGGAAGCATGTCGTCAATGCGCATGCGTGTAGCCAGTATAGACTGGTGTGCGTCGCGTAATACGACGTCTGTGATACCAAGAGGTTTCTTAGAATCGGTCATGGGTGATGGCCTTTTCTTCCGTTAACGTTGTTGACGTATAGGTGATCCGAATTCGTGCACTACTTTTGGCGCGCACGATGCTCTTTTACTGCGGCTGCTAATACTTTTAGCAACTGCGGGTCTGCGCCTTGTGTCGGTGCTGTTACCACGGCCTGTGGAACAACAACGGGTTCAGGTGCAAACTTATTTACTATTATGGACATCAGGTTGGTAGCGAAAATTAGTACTATCAAAAAGGTAAATACTGTTCCCATACCAAAGACCATCAGTTCCAAACCACTCGAAACTAGCTCAGACATGCCGGCTGATCCTCATTAAATAAATCTACTTATCCATTTTTTGAGCGTACTACGCTCCCCTAAATCGACAAAAAGGGTGGTCAATGTACTTAAAAACCATCTTTTTGACAAGTTTTATGACACCTTTTGATACATTAACTGAACATTTTCTTTACAAAAAACCGCTTAACAAACAACGCTCCATAACAATCTTGCCATTCATGCTAGCGATTTTCTTTCAATTTTTTTCACAAAAAATAAAGATCCACAGCATTAGCACTGCTTTTAAAGAGAATAGTAGAGATAGTAGAAAATCTGAAATCAAACAGAGAAAGTATGGCGTGCTAAAAATTCAGAAAGATAGCATTCAACAAGTATTTTTTTAGGGGGGAAAGATCAGGGGATATTACAGAAGAAAAAATGGTGCGCTTGGTAGGAGTCGAACCTACGACCACCTGGTTCGTAGCCAGGTACTCTATCCAGCTGAGCTACAAGCGCAC
>CAJXUD010000027.1 GCA_913061415.1 uncultured Oleispira sp.
GGCGGCTTCCAGTCTGGGTATTATGTTGAATAAGGTGTGCATTAAGGAAGGCGTGGCGTTAGTTAATATTGTGCGTAAGCAAGAACAGGTCGATTTGTTAACGAAGCTGGGTGCGAAGTTTGTTGTTAATTCTTCGAGTGAGAGTTTCAAGAAAGATTTGTACAAGGCGATTGATGCTACGGGCGCAACGCTGGCGTTTGACGCGATCGGCGGCGGTGAGTTGGCGGGTGATATTCTAGCGGCGATGGAAGCGGTCGGCAGTAAAGACGCAACGGGTTTCAATACCTATGGTTCTGTGGATAACAAGCAGGCCCATTTTATTAGGGAAAGGTTTATGGCGGGCTCGATTTTTCACCGACCCTGCTTAACCGTGCATTTGGTATGAAGTGGAGTGTGGGTGGTTGGTCTTCTTGTAATTTAGGATGCGTTTTCTGGGTAAGTTAAAGCCTGCAAGAGTGGGTGAGTTGTATAAGTGTGTGGCCGATGAGATTAATACGACGTTTGCGATTGAGTTGACGGTGGAGCTGTCTTTTGAGGAGGCGATGACGCCTGCGGTGATTGAGAAATATAATGCTAAGACTACGGGTGGGAAGTATATTTTGAATCCTAATAAGGGGTAGTTGAATAAGTACAGCACAGGGCGAGCTCTCATAAATCGTAATAAAATTGAGTGAGCAAATAGGCTGCTTTAGGACTGATTTTTTTGATTTTTTACGAGGATGAAGGAAAAGTTGTTAGTGATTTAGTACTATTATATGTGGCAGCTATCGTATTTAAATAGTGTCGGTTTTCATACTTTGTTAAGGTTTCATTAAACATGGAACAATAAGTCGATTTATTAACAGGGAGTTGAAATGTCAAATATACATATAATAAAAGATAAAATTAATAATAATGCCCAGGTAATGGACGTTTTTTCAAGCGAATACTTAATTAATGCTTGGGAGAAGAGTACGGGTAAGGAAATATCTCAAGTTGTTGGTAATGGTGCAAGAATAGGAGCGAATTATGCATCTGCGGTACTGGACATCGATACTGCGAGAAGATTAATTAATGATTTCAACATGGATGGTAGAGTAGTACTTAAAACGGTTAAAAATAAGCAATATGTCATCTTTAAAAATCATGCTGGAAATCGTTCGATATTCACAGGAACACGGTATTTAGCAGATAATCCAAAAGTAGTTGATATGGCTATTGGGAAAGCTGGGGTTAGGGGATCTGTTATATCCGGTGCTCGGTTGACCATTTTTCTTATAGTTCCTATTAATATACTGAATCATATTTTGTCAGATCAAAAAAGTATGTCGAAACTTATTGGAAGTACGGCAATAGATCTTGTGAAAGTTGGTGTTGCTTCAGCACTTGTCGGGTTGGCGGCCACTGCTACAGCAACACTTACAACTCTGGTTGCAGGACCTATTGTAGTCGCTATTGTAGTAGGTTTAGCAGCAAGTTATGCTCTTGATGTTTTAGACGAAAAATTTGGCCTTACGCGAGCTCTTATTAAGGCTTTTAATGATGCCTATGATAATACAGTTGGAGAATTTGGACGACAAATTCATCAGGCGGATAAAAGAATGAAATGGCAGTTGATGAATGGCGAATCTGTTGGCCAGGGTATGTTTTATTAAATAATGAATAAGATAACAGCGAATATAGTACTAGGTTTTTTTGATGTTGCCGCAATACTTGCTTGTGTATATGCATTTTTTGAATGGAATACATTATATGAAAACATGCATAGCGGCGCACAGGTAATATCGTACCAAGCTTATTTTGGTGTGTATTTTATGACATCAATGTTACCTGTTATACATGTAATCTCATTGTTTAAATTTAAGTTGGTATCAGGTCGGATCGTTAACTACTCCTTGGTTAGTGTATTTGCACTGCTCTTAGTGTTGGTGGTTTTAATTGAGCACTACCTTAGGCTTGATTTAGACTTGAAAGACTATCTGTATTGTTCTGAGAAAAGTAATTTTATGACATTTTCTGAATTTAAGGTTTATATTAAAGAGGGTGTTTCGTGTTCAAAAATATAAATCTAATTATTATAGTACTATTATTCACTCTTAATTCTCATGCAGAGTCCTCGACTAGAGAAAAAGTATCACTAACGTTGACTTGTAATATTAATTTTAGTGATGCTAAGGCGCTAGAAAATAATATTAATACAGATGAGATACGATTGAGTGCAGCAAAGCATAAACGAGGGGGGGCAAAATTAATTCATCAAACTAATGAATACGAATTCTGGGTGATGACTCATGGCATCCAAACGATTGGGAATGAAAGGTTTATCAACAGTTTTCAGGTTGCTGTTAAGAATAAGCAAAGTAAGATGTTTTCACATGCATTAAGTGATAGAAGTTTTTCTGCTGTTAATCAGCCTGAATATGCTCGAATAAGCTTGGTTGAATATTACCCAGATAGTCTGCTTGAAAAAAATGAAATTCTGTTCGAATGTGAGAGTACAGCCCTTAATTCCGTATAGGAATGAACTTTTCTCAAGAAAATATAGAACAAGTTTATCTGTTGGTTTACTTACCCAAATTCAGAGGCTGTAAAATAAACTATGTAACTGCCCGTTTTAAATATGAGGAGATAACTGCTCCTCAAACTCAATCATAAAACGATTTTACGCAGGTTTCCAATCTCTAATTGGCATTGTCCATTTTTTAGATGCTGCTCCTGTCGAGGTAATCAAAGGGGTCAGGTAATCAAGGGTCAGAGTACTCGATCCAAAAGCAGCGATAAAGGCTTCGTCTGAACTAATGTATATGGCTGCAAAATCTGTTGCTAATAAATCAGTAGTTCCTATAGACTGGAATGAATTTCAGTCTAAATGGCTAAAAATGTCAGGTAGTAAAATTTAATGAAATATAAATTAGCTTTAGTTTTAATATGGTCGATCATCTGGACCATCTTCTGCATATTATTTATTGATTTTTTACCAACTCATCCACATTTAAAATATTCTGTTCTATTATCGCCATTTATATTAATAACTACATTACTGAACCCGACGGAGTTATTAGATGGTCCCTTCCCCAAGGATCTTTATATCGGACTATTATATTTGCTAATAACTTTATTTATAATGGTGTTACCAAAAGAAGTATTGCAGAAAAGTAAATTAATGGATCGTTTTTGAATTTTACACTGCTAATTATCGCGATAATTAGCAGTGTAAAATCTGCTCTATTAGCTGTATTTACTCTATAAATACAGCGTCTTTTTAGTGATAAATCTTGCTCGTACAAAGTGAGTTATACCCAGTATTGCTGCGTGCCTGTGCAAGCTTGCATTGTGCATCACTACGGTACGACCTCTCATGCCGCCGCTTCGTCGTTTGTTAATCCGCTGACGTTGAGACGATGCGTATGGAAGGCCACACGGCGTTTGTTCATACGGCGGCTTCTAGTTTGGGTATTATGTTGAATAAGGTGTGCATTAAGCGATCAAGGGGTCACGATCAAGGGGTCAGAGTACTTGATCCCGCCGACTGCAGTGGTTACCCAATAATCCTGTTGGTTTTTTAGGTGTGCTTTTAGTTTTCTAAAAATAACCTGAACTTCCCCAGGATTATTTAAATCAAGAACTCTGCCCCCTTGATTGTGATTGAGAAGTGTATTTGACGAATGCTGTCATATGAAGTTGGATGCGCAGGGCAATTTAATGGATTATGAAGTGCGCGAAAGAAAACGTAGCGGTTAACTAGCGGCACTTGTTCATACGACGGCAATAAAGACGTAACGGTTATTCGAAAAAACACAGTTTATTTTTATCCAAATCTCTCACATACCCAGAGAAACGAGGTCCTTTTTGACTGGGCTCACCTTCACTAGTGCCTCCTAGTTCAATAGCCTTTTTATAAAGGCGTTTTACTTCTTCGGTAGAGCCTACAGAAAAACCAATCATTGTGCCATTTCCACTCGTGGCGGGCTCTTCATCAAAGGGGATCGCTATGGCAAAGGCAAAATCTTCACACTGCCAGAATGTCATCCTGTCGGTTGCGAATACTTGGTCAAGTTCTGTTTGTTCGAAAAGGGAATCGTAGAATTTAACCGCCGCTTCCATGTTGTTTGTTCCTAAAACGCTATAGCTCATTTTCATAAAGTCATGTCTCTTACGTGTGCTTAGGCTTAGTAAAGCTTTGGCGTGAATGTTTAGTCAGCGTAAGTATATCGAGGCCAATAATGGCCAGCAATGGCGTTAACCGTATAGCGGGTATGCGTAAATGCATTCGCTCAGCAATAGTTCACTGGCTCAGTTCTTCGGCTAAATAATCAAATACGATTCGGAGTCGGCGGCTGGTTTTTAATTCTCTGTGGGCAACCAGCCAGGTCTCGGTCTCAAAGGCTGGAAGTGTGGGTAATACTCTTTCAACTGAAGATTCTGCATCACCGATATGGGCTGTCATAAAACCAATGCCTATGCCTTGTTTTACCATTTCCCACTGTACTAAGTGGTTGGCAACAATGACGGGGAAGTTATTCAGATTTAGCTGAAAACCAAATTTATTAAGATACGAAATAATACGGTTGGAGTGATCAACGCCAAGAAAAATAGCGTTGTTTAAGTCTTGTGGAGATTGTCGTCTTTCAAGAGTATTAATATAGTTTTTTGAGGCGTAGAGATGGCCTAGAGTATTTTGAACTCGCCTGGCGATCAGTTCCTGTTGTCTGGGGCGATAGTTGCGAATTGCAATATCGGCTTCGCGGCGCGACAAATCGCTGGTATCGCTGGAGGCAATTATTTCTATTTCAATTTTTGGCCATTTGTTGCGTATTTTTTCTATTATTGCCGGAAGCGTATAGGCCGCAATCATTTCTGTCGCACTGATACAAACACTGCCTTCAACCGTCTCGGCATGACCTGACGCTAATAATGATAAGTTGGTTGCAGCACTTCCCATCGCTTGTACTTGTGCCATTAAGTCAATGCCATTTTGTGTGAGTACTAGCCCTGAATTTGTTCTTTCAAATAATAAAACACCAAGCTCTGCTTCTAACGCTGCGACTTGTCGCCCAACTGTGGGCTGGGTCATATCCAGTGCTCGGGCAGCGGCTGATAGAGAGCCTTCTTCAGCTGTCACAAGAAATGCCCGTGCTTGATTCCAATCGAATTTTATCGCGCGTCTATCCATGCTTTCGTGTATGCCTTGTGATGTCTTTTGAGTGTGCTTTTATTGGCTCAGTATCGATATTATCAGTGTTTATGTAAAGGTGGGTGGCTGCATGGATACATTGCTTGTGAGTTTCATAACACTTTTACGCTTATTGAAACATTCATTTTCATTCGAATAATGAGGAATGTTACATAACGGGTTAAGATATACCGTATTATTTATCTTCACGAACTCTGGTATATACCACTATGACAACTAAGCTACCTGAGAACACGGCCCCAGCGGTTTCGACCCTCGATGATCTTGCGAAGTTGGCAGACTATTCTCTAATGGATACGCTTAACTGCGATCCTCATGCGACCGAAGACGGTATCGACCATCGATCACGCCAAGTATTCTCGGGGCATTATGTGCCGGTTAATCCTACGCCGATCAAAGACCCTGAATACATAGCGCACAGCCAAAGCTTTTTTGCGGAGCTGGGTTTTGCTGACAGTTTGGCAGAGTCTGAGGATTTTATGCGCATGTTCTCTGGGGATATTTCTCAGGTTCCTGAGCCGATGCGTAAAGTGGGCTGGGCAACGGGTTATGCATTGTCTATTTACGGCACGGAATACATTCAGCAGTGTCCGTTCCAAACAGGTAATGGTTATGGCGACGGTCGTGCGGTGTCTGTGCTTGAGGCGGTGATTAACGGTCAGCGCTGGGAAATGCAGTTGAAAGGTGGCGGTCGCACGCCTTATTGCCGTGGTGCGGACGGTCGTGCGGTTTTACGTTCGAGTATTCGTGAGTTCTTGGCCCAAGAGCACATGCACGCTTTGGGTGTGCCGACATCACGTTCGTTGAGCTTGTATGTTTCTAAGTCAGAGACTGTACAGCGACCTTGGTATTCGGAAGGTTCGCGTGCCGAGAATCCTGATCGGATGGTTTCTGAAGCGGTCGCTATTTCGACACGGGTTGCACCGTCGTTTTTACGCGTGGGTCAGCTTGAATTGTTTGCGCGTCGTACTCGTAATAATGAACACCCGCAGGCCATGGAAGAGCTTGAGAAAATTGTGCTGCACTTGATTGATCGTGAATACGCTGGTGTTATCGATCCGCAGCTTAGTCTTGCTGAAAAAGTGGTGGTGCTGGCGAGAGAATTTCGAGATCGTCTTATATCTCTGATCGCTAATTGGATTCGTGTGGGTTTTTGCCAGGGTAATTTTAATAGCGATAATTGTGCGGCCGGTGGCTTTACGCTTGATTATGGTCCGTTTGGTTTTTGCGATGTGTTTAATCCGTATTACCAGCCATGGACGGGCGGCGGTCGTCACTTCTCATTTTTGAATCAGCCTAATGCGGCAGAAAGTAACTTTGTTATGTTTTGTTCGGCTCTACGACCTTTACTTTTGTCGTATAAAGAGTCGGGTAAAACGTGTTTAGAAGCGTTTGATGAAATAGAAAGCGAATTTCAGAATGTTATGCGCATGCACATGAAAAAAATGTGGGCGGCTAAATTGGGTTTGGTTTTGAAAGACGGTGTGGATGATTTTGACTATGAGTTATTCTCTGAACTGCAAAAACTGATGATACAAACTCCTGTCGATTATACGATGTTTTTCCGCGAGCTTTCGTCGATCCCTGATGACATTGAGCCATTGAAGAAAAGTTTTTATAACAGTGCAAACAATAAGAAAGCAGCAAATACCGAAGAGATGGATAAACGCTGGCAAGAGTGGTTAGTTAAGTGGAAGTCGCTTTTAGTCGGTTCTGCTGGTGCAAATGAAGGCTCGACTCGGTCGAAAGAAGAAATTTCTGCGCAGATGAAACGGGTTAATCCAAAATATATTTTGCGTGAGTGGTTTGTTAAACCGGCTTATCAGCAAGCGCAAGCGGGGGATTATTCTTTAATTAAAGAACTGCAAGACGTTATGACGAACCCTTATGCCGAGCAGTCACAAGAAATAGACAGTAAATACTATCGTTTGAAACCTGCTGAGTTTTTTGCGATGGGCGGGGTATCGCATCTTAGTTGTTCGTCGTAACGACTCGCCTAAATATTGCTATTTCTGGAATTCAGGGTTATAACCCTGCGGATACTTTCAGGTGCTCACCCCTTGGGTGGGAGAATCGGGAAATCGGTGAAAATCCGATACGTGCCCAGCGCTGTAATGGTGATTGTTTAATGTTTGAGCCACTGGTTTTTTAGATTCCGGGAAGGCCATTAAACGAAATGACCCTAAGTCAGAAGACCGGCCTGAAAGTGATAAAAGAGACGTTTGGACAGACGGACTCGAGCCTTCCATTAAGGGGAACGTAATGGAATCTAATATAGCTACGCCTGTAGAAAATGCTTTGGTGCACACACAAGAGCAATCATCAGAACACCCATTAAAACAACCATCAGAACACTCGTCAGAACAAGACTTTGCTTTTTCGCAAGAAGAACGTGATGCCCTGTATAAAACTATTTTTAATCGCCGCGATGTACGCAGTCAATTCAAGCCCGATCCAATAGCCGACGATGTACTTGCTCGTATATTAAGGGCAGCCCACCATGCTCCTTCTGTTGGCTTTATGCAGCCGTGGGATTTTATTTTAGTGCGTTCAAAAAGTGTTAGGGAAAACATCCATAAAGCGTTTTCTGAAGCCAATGATGAAGCGGCCAACATGTTCGATGGCGAACGCCAAGAAACGTATCGTTCGTTAAAACTTGAAGGTATTTTAGAATCGCCACTGAACATTTGTATTACGTGTGATCGAAAACGCAGCGGTCCCACCGTTATTGGTCGTACCCATATTAAAACCATGGATTTATACAGCAGTGTTTGTGCGGTACAGAACTTGTGGTTAGCGGCCAGAGCGGAAGGGCTTGGGGTTGGTTGGGTTAGTATAATTAAACAGAAGGCATTGCATGAGGCACTCAATATTCCTAATGATATCGTTCCTATTGCCTACCTTTGCATAGGGCATGTCAGCCACTTTCACCAAAGCCCAGAGTTGCAGAAAGCTGGCTGGCGTAAGCGCTTACCGCTAGAAGACTTGTTGCACTTTGATCAATGGCAATCGTCATCGGCTGCCAGTGAGCGTAAGCCAGAAGAAAAAGAGCCCCTAGAGTTCGAGGCTGAGCAAAGCGCTTTCATTCAACAAATCGAACAAGGCATTCACTTTCCCGATCGATTTATCGATTAACGTTTGGCTTATGTCCGAGAATAACTAGGGTACTTATCCTAGTTATTCGTCCTAGTTATTCGCTAGCTTATCAGCAAAACTTATAACCACCTCATAAATACTCATTCAGCACGTTGATTTTTTGCGGTGCGCTGCCAAATTTTATCGACCACCTGTTCTCCGTAATACTCTTGTCATAAAGTCATTCTACAGTAAGTCATCTTTTATGGATTACAGAGATGAGACATTACAATGACAGGCCTTTCTCAAGATCAGACACAAACCTCGCTAGCGTATATTGGCTCACTGACTAAACCTTTAGAGTCAAAGCTTATTGCTTGCTTCACTAAAGATCCTGATGAGATCTATCGTGCTCAGGTTTTTCGCGCAAACGTATTCAATCTCACTGAAATAAGCCACGATAAAGATCCCTTTGATGATATTTGTTTACACTTGATTGTTAAAGATAGCCTTTCAAATAGTATTGTTGGTTATAGCCGGATTATCACCAGTGACTTAGCTGCTTCACCCGATGAATTTTATAGCGCCAGTGAGTTTGATATTACGCCGATCATTAAACCTAACTGCCGCTACATGGAAATCGGTCGTACCAGTGTCGACCCTAACTACAGAAGTGGTGCGGTTATTGGATTAATTTGGTCTCAGATTGGCCAGTTTATGAATGAGCATCGCATTGATTATCTTATGGGGTGTGCAAGTATTTCTATGCAAGATGGCGGCGCGAAAGCCATCGCGGTGGTTAATTATTTACGAGAGAATCATTTTACCGATTCGAACTCTCGGACGACGCCTAAAATACCTCTTCCACAATTTGATATCAATATTGATGGTAAACAACACGTGCCAGCTTTGTTAAAAACGTATTTGCGGATGGGGGCAAAAGTGTGCGGCGAAGCTTTTTTAGATCATGATTTTAACGTTGCTGATGTTGTGATTCTGCTGGCTAAAAAAGACATTAAACCTCGCTATTTACGTCACTTTTCTTAGGGGCATTCACTATAGATATTTATAACGAAATAGTTAGGCCCGCTGTACGTCTGTTGGGTTCGCTTTTTTATTTGGTGCTTATCATCATTGTTGTGCCTATTTTATTTAGTCCCGTGCTGAGGCCGTGTGCTAAACGTAGAGAGATTGCTAGCTTTTTGTACCGTAAATTCTATCAGGCTTTAAATGTACAGCTGGTTATTAAAGGGGTGCCGACTGATGCGCCTGCATTATGGGTGTGTAATCATATCTCTTGGCTCGATATTTTACTGTTAGCAGGCAGCCATACGGTTGATTTTATTGCCAAAGTTGAAGTTGGCAAGTGGCCCGTTATCGGGGCGGTTGTTAAAAAAACGGGCACCATTCTTATTCCACGAGAAAACAAGTTTCAGACTTATCGTTCATTACCCAAGCTACAAGATCGCTTAAGATCAGGGTCTTCTATTATCGTATTTCCAGAAGGTACCACGACAACAGGACGATCAACCTTGCCTTTTAAACCCATGTTGTATCAAGCTGCCATACGTGAGAAGGCTATGATTCAGCCTATCGCCTTGCAGTATTTTGACGCTGAGGGTGAAATAACCGAGGCTGTTGCTTTTGTGGGTGACGACAGTTTCGTAAACAGCTTTAAACGTTTACTTAATCAGCCTAGAATAACTGCAGTTATGCATTTCTTGCCTGCATTATCTGCTTCCGATTATCACAGGAAGCAGCTTACAGTTCTTAATCAAAAAGCGATTAATAATACGCTTATACTGCAGACTAGTAAGGTAGTCTTTACAGGCATAACCCTACCCCAGTCATAATGGCTACAACAGAGTATTATGAAAAAAGAGCTAACTCTGATGATCTTATTATTGATGCTAAGCCTTTCTGTTATGGCGAAGTCATTGAAGACGCAGATCCAGTAATATTTAAAAGAGAAAATGACTTATTTTTGGATGAAAACTTTAAGGGTAACTCGAAAAAATATACTTATTATTTATAATGCCCGGTTACAGAAGTAGATTAAAGCTGGCTTTATGTGTATGTATGATGGCATCATATTTATATGAAATCTCAGGCATATTATCCGAAAAATTATTTTTAATTTTTTGTATTAATAGCGATTCTTCTCTTAGTTATCATAAAACATTGATTCGTATGATTTCAGCCTATCACTAATTATGTAGATGAGTTCTTATTATTTTTTTATTCTTTCTGTTTCTTATAAATGTTAGTAAGAATGGTTTTACTTTGTTATCCTGTATTATCATTAGGTTCTAATCTAGATAGCAGTTGTGGTACTCAGTCTAGTTGAAATTAAATGCGTTACTGATAATGATAGGGGGTTTTATGCGGATGGATATGACCCTTAGGTTTAACATTGTAGATTATTAAATAATAATTATTTTTCTGGATTGAATAGACGGGTGAGGGTTGTGAAGGAAGATCTTATCGAAGGAATGATTACCATAGAAGAGTTTTCAAATAATGAAGGAGTTGCTGTTGAAGAAGTTATACAAATGATTAGAGATGGCTTCTATGAAGGTAGGGTGGTTGAAGATCAGTGGTATATTAGGACTGCAGAGAGAAGACGCATAGAAAATAAACTTAGTGAAAAAGCTTCAGTGAGTTTCTTGTTCCGAATTCCAATAGCTTTGGTGCTTTCTATATGCATAGGTTTTTTGTTCTCGTTTTTTAAATCACACGATATTTCATTATTTGAAGGCGCTAGAGGAATAGCCGCTTTCTATTACTTTATTATTATGACACCGATAGCTTTTGTTGTTATTGTTTTTACTTCGAGTTGGCGCTTTTATTTGATTTATTCATTACTTGTTGCTTTTTCATTAATGTATTTTTTTTGTATATTTTAATTTTTTTATCGAAATTATTGTTAATGGGTATGCGTCGTTTTATTTTATGAAATAAAAGATATTGTTAATAATTTGGAATATTATCTGGCTCGCTATATGCATCCTGTTTAATGACTACTTGCCAAGCTACTCTAATTTAAAATACTCGGCTTTATTTCCCCTTTTTGTATTGTTGATAGCTTTAATAGGAAGCTCCATTTTATTTGATTGTGGATTACCTAAAAACCTTTATTTTTGGCTTATATTTTGGTTAGGGTTAAACGTCACTCTTCTCATGCAAAAAGGAATATTTTAAGATAAGGTTAGCTCTCTAAGTGAAAACTATTAATAATGATCTATTCTTAACAAACTAATCATATTCTAGGAGTATTCCATGTCTTACATCGATGGTTTTGTAGCCGCCGTTCCTACCGAAAATAAACAAAAATATATTGAACATGCCAAGCTTTCGGGTGTGGTATTTAAAGATCATGGAGCGTTATCGATCATTGAGGCGTGGGGTGATGATACGCCTGAAGGTGAGGTTACGTCTTTTCCTATGGCGGTTAAATGTGCCGATAATGAAACAGTCGTTTTCTCTACGGTCGTTTGGCCTTCGAAAGAAGTTCGCGATGCTGGTTGGGCGGCGATAATGGAAGACCCTAGAATGCACTCTGAAGATAACCCGATGCCTTTTGATGGTCAGCGTTTGATTTATGGTGGTTTCCAAATTTTGAATTTGGATGAATAACGATAAATCATTCAAGAAAGTACGCGTAGACTGCTAAGCCATGATTTAGTGCCGTTTGCGCGTGATGGCACTAAATTGTTGATAATGGGCGTGCGGTTACAAAGCTGCGATTAAAGCGGCTCTTGATGATGCGGGTATTAAGTTTTATGAGAGTTTTTATAAAAGGCCTATGTGTTTATGAGTAAACAGCCCCAGGCTATGTTAGAAATTCCTAATATTATTCAGTTTTATCTTGCCCGAATTCGTGAGCGGCTTTGGGTAAAACCTTTGATGAGTTGTGTGCTTTCAATAGGCGCGGTACTGCTCGCAGGGATTGCAGATGATATTGATGTTGGCATAAAACTGCCGCAAGTCAGCGCTGAGTCTTTAGAAGCTCTGCTTACTATTATGTCTTCAAGTATGTTGGTTATTGCGACGTTTGCCGTGGGTGCAATGTTATCGGCCTACGCCTCTGCGAGTGGTACTGCGACGCCTCGTGCTTTTCCATTGGTGGTGGCTGATGATGTTTCTCAAATTGCATTGTCGACCTTCATCGGTGCTTTCATTTTTAGTATTGTTGGTTTGGTGGCCCAGCTCAATGGTTATTATAAAAGTTCAGGTAAATTGGTACTTTTTATTATTACCTTGTTTGTATTTGCGATTGTCGTTTTGGCTTTTGTTCGCTGGGTAGACCGAATTGCTCGCTTAGGACGTTTGGGGCATACCGTCGCTAAGGTTGAAACAGCGGCCGATGCGGCCTTGCAGGAGTGGGCGCACCTACCTCGAATGGGGGCTACTAGAGTTGATAGCGATGAAGCCGGTTACGAGATTTTTGCTAATAGTGTGGGCTATGTTCAAAACATCAATTTCGCTAAATTGCAGCGTTTAGCCGAACAAGAAGCGGGGTTTATTACGGTATGTGCTGAACCAGGAATGTTTGTAACCCCTAACTTACCACTGGCTCGTTTTTCTGGTGATGATGGTGAAAAAGAATGCGCCTGCGAAAAGCAAATAATGGCTGCGTTTGTGATTGGTCCTGAAAGAACGTTTGAGTCTGATCCGCGTTTTGGCATGGTTGTTATGTCTGAAATTTCGAGTAGAGCTTTATCGACAGCGGTGAATGATCCGGGTACTGCTATCAATATTATAGGTTCATTGGTTCGTATGCTGGTGAGATGGTCGGACGTTTGCCAGAGTAATGGCCGTGCTAAAGTTACCTTTGATCGGGTAGGCATGCATGAACTTGATATTGATGATTTGTTTACCGACGCCTTTGCGGCGACTGCACGAGATGGTGCGGGCTCTGTAGAGGTCGGCATTCGGCTGCAAAAAGCGTTTGTAGCCTTGTCGAGTACGGGTGATGAAGAAATGGTTAAAGCCGCTCGTCGCTTATCGGGCTTAGCGCTGCGTTATGCTGAGAAAGCATTGATACTTGACGAAGAGCTCGACGCTGTTCGTGCTTACGCTGAACGTGATACTGATATGGCTGATTAATTATTTATTGAAGTTATTCAGACCAATACCAGCTGGTCACGTTATACCGATAGGGATCTGAATATTCACTGTTGAGCTTTTTAACCCAGTGCTCAGATCCTTGTGAAGAAGGATCAAATAAAACACAGCGATTATAAAAAGGTGCAATGCTAATCGGTTTATCTTTACCGCTAAAAACCAGTTCTCCTCCTGCATTTTGGTTCCAGTTTTTATTTAAATAAAGCAACATGCATACTTCTCTTCCTGGGGAGTCATCAGCATGTTGCTCCACAAAATCAGCGGTCCCTAAACGAAAATAGTTAGTATTAATATCAGGATCTTCGACATTAATGTCTGTTATTGTTGTATTAAATATTCTGGATAATACGGCCATAAATTCATCACTTCGTAAAAATAATAAGAAATCATGGGCGGTGTTTGTATCGATAGTGTTTTTATCGATGGTATTTGAATAAGTGGTATCGCGAGTATGTGCTTCCGGTTGCCAAGTATCTCTTTGCACAAAGCGTTGGTCGTTGTCAGTTTGCTTCCATAGAGCATCATCGACGTACAATGCAGAGTAGGTATGTCTTTGAGTTTTCCAGTGATGCTTTTGCTGTAAGGCCTTTATTATATTATCGAGCTTGGCTTCATTAAATAAGTTATCAATGACAATATGATTGGGGCAGCTGCTCAATAATGATTTCCGATAGGCAGAGATTGCGATATTGTTAATTTTTTCATCGTTTAACCACATTGTAATGACCTATTTGTCTCTATTGCACTTGTATCTAAAGCATTTGAATCTACAGCATTTGAATCTACAGCATTTGAATCTACAGCATTTGAATCTACAGCATTT
>CAJXUD010000028.1 GCA_913061415.1 uncultured Oleispira sp.
AGTACATTTGAAGTCACATCAAATAAACCAAATGGGTTGGCTTTAAACCGGCCTGAGGGTCCTGGCTCAGATAACTCTGTTCCCTCTGGGCAACCGCCTAAATCTCTATCACAGTGATCCATTCCTTGAATGTATTCATCACCCCACCAAAATTTGGTCGATGTTCCGCCACGTGCAGCGTATTCCCATTCCGCTTCACTGGGCAGACGATAAATTTGATTCGTTTGCTCGCTTAGCCATTCGGTATAAGCCATTGCATCTAACCAGCTCACATTAATAACTGGCTGACCACCCCTTCCCCAGCCGTTATCATCAGGGCAACCGATAAAGGTTGATCTGCAAAAAACATCGTATTCTTTAAATGTTACTTCTGCGATGCCCATTGCAAACTCTTGCTTTGAAATCACCTTATGCTGGGGGCTTTGATTTTGAAAAGATCTGAAGTTCTCACCACCAACCAAACCTGATCCTGTGGGAATAATTGCGAGTTTAGGGCCTAAGTTTCCATTTTTTAACGTATCTTGTAGATAAGTTGGAATGTGTGGAGGTTTGTTTTCTGAACAAGCAATAATAGAGCCGCACAAAATAATGCAATTAAATAGATTCCCAACTTTAATTATTCTCATTTAGTCTCCCCGAGGCCGATTATAAAACCGAGTGGATTATTAATACTATTATTTTCAAATTAATCTTGAGAAACTGAATTTTCGGGTTGCTTCATTTCTCGTAAAACTCGAAAGCCTAAATCTTTATATTTTCCTGCTTTACTAACTCCGACTCTTTTCGATAGATGAACATAAGGCTGAGGATTCAGCCAACTAGAACCTTTTGATATAAAATCAGCACAACTTCCATTTAACCGAGGCTCCATCGCAGAGGTTGCACCTTCATGACTTGGAGAATCACAATCAAGCACCCACTCAGCAAGGTTTGAAGTAACATCAAATAAACCAAATGGGTTAGCTGTAAACCGACCGGCAGGTCCTGGCTTAGATAATTCAGTTCCCTCAGGGCAACCGTCTAAATGTCTTTCGCAATGATCAATGCCTTGTATGTATTCATCTCCCCACCAAAACTTGGTCGATGTGCCACCTCTAGCCGCATATTCCCACTCAGCCTCACTCGGTAACCGATAAACTTGATTTGTTTGCTCACTGAGCCATTCGACATAAGCCATTGCATCTAACCAGCTAACATTATTAACTGGCTGGCTTCCTCTTCCCCAGCCGTTATCGTCTGGACAATTTGTAAAGGTTGATTTGCAAAAGGCATCGTATTCAGCAAACGTTATTTCTGCGACTCCCATTGCATATTCTTGAGTCGAAATAACCTTATGTTGTGGGCTTTGATTCTGAAACGTTTCAAAGTTCTCCCCACCTACTACTCCTGAGCCTGTTGGGATAATAACGAGCTTAGGGCCTAGACTACCATTTCTCAGAGTGTCTTGAAGATAAGACGGGACATGAGGAGCCTTATTTTCTGTGCAGCCTATAACAGACACGCACAGCAATATAAAACTAAATGCATGACTATTTTTAATTAACTTCATTTATTATCCCCAAAGCCAATGATAAACCCGAGTGAATTATTAATACCATTATTTTAAAATCAATCTTGGGGGACTGAATTTTGATGTTCTTTTATTTCACGTAAAACTCGAAAGCCTATACCACGACCCTTATAGCCACTGTCAAGCCCTCCTCTTTTAAAAAGATGCACATAAGGTTGAGCTGTCAGCCAACTAGACCCTTTGAATATTTTTTCCCCACAATTACCGTCTAAACGCGCTTCCATAGTATTATTGGCCCTTTTATGATCTGGCGAGTAGCAATCTAAAACCCATTCAAGTACATTTGAAGTCACGTCAAATAAACCATATGGATTTTCACTGAATCGGCCTACTGGCCCTGGCTCAGATATTTCAGTTCCCTCTGGACAACCACCTAAGTCTCTATCGCAATGGTCTATGCCTTGTATATATTCGTCGCCCCACCAATAATTGGTCGATGTTCCACCTCGTGCAGCGTATTCCCATTCAGCTTCACTGGGCAGACGATAAATTTGATTGGTTTGCTCGCTTAACCATTCGGTATAATCCATGGCATCTAACCAGCTAACATTAATAACCGGCTGATCTTCTCTCCCCCAACCGTTATCGTCTGGACAATGAGTAAAGGTTGATTTACAAAAAGCATCGTACTCAGCAAACGTTATTTCTGCGACGCCCATTGCATATTCTTGAGTTGAAATAACCTTATGTTGAGGACTATGATTTTTAAAGGGGATCAGTTCTTCACCGCCAACTACTCCTGTCCCCGCTGGGATAATCGCTAATTTAGGGCCTAAACTTCCATTTTTTAGGGTATCTTGAAGGTATATAGGTATGTGTGGAGGTTTATTATCTGCACATGCAATCATAAAGCTGCACACAATAATGCAGCTAAATAAACGCCCCATTTTAATTAAATTCATTTACTCTCCCCGAAGCCGATTATAAACCCGAGTGAATTTTTAACGCCATTATAAGCATCTTGACCGCCGCCCTTTACTGTAATACCCGAGCCTAGTATTTCTAAAAACTTAGTCGCCATTAATTGCTGAACTTGAACCTGACGATATACCTTAATCGCTTTTGTGCCATCATCTAATAATTTTGTCCCATTCAAAACCTGCTTTAATATTTTTTGACTTTTTATTAACTCTTCGTTATTTAGCATTAATATTTCTTCAGCAAGTCTTTTTCTCGATGCCCTGGGCATTTGTTTATACATTGATATAAAACTACCCGACTTAACACCGTTCTTGCTCAATACTTTATATAACAAAGCCTGTTTTCCTAATGTTTTAACTACATCAGCAATTTGGATTATATTTAATGCAGTCATTGTTGCAGAATACACGGGCGAGGCATCAAGCCATTTATTATAGTGGACTTTGCCATTCAAAACGTTCGAGGTACGCCCGATAGCGACTCCGCACTGGAATGTCGAAGCCATTGTAGCTGACACAGTCAATGGCATTGCAGCCCAAGCAGCACCAAAAGTAACAGCACCACCTCCCGCCTCCGCAATAACTAGAACCCAACTAACTGCTGTACCTGTACAACTTAAAATAGTACTTGTAACTTCACGCCCTAACGAAGCTTTGGTATTAGCAACGACTTCCGTATTTGAAATGTTCTTTGGCAGTAATATTTCTCGAATATAAACTACCTTACCGTCTGCTCGGCAACTTGCTCTTAAAACCTTGAAGTCAAATATCGTTGTAGATCTTAATGGGTCAATAGAAATATTAAAAGGCTCGTTCTTATACCCAATAAACGTAACACCCGCCCCATAAAATTCAGGATCATTATCGAGTGACTGGTATAATTCTTTTAATTTAGATTCTGGAAAATATTGAGCAACTTTCAAGTCTATAGCGGAATAATGGCCTGTTGAACTTTGAGCGAATCCCATATATTAACTCCTGTATTAATATGGTCGAGTAATTTCGAAAGATTATATGCGGCCTTAATTAGCAAAACTACAGTGACAGTCTATTTAGAAGTTATTTAGGTACAAAATAAGAACAAAGAACTAGTTGTAAGTCACTCTGTAACAGGATAATTAACGATGATATTGAGAATAATGATTTTTAAATAATCTGACTCGCACGCTAGCCAGATTATTATCCCCAAAGAATTATTTATTCTTGGTTCCCCAAGGGTCGGAGCTATCCGTTGATGGTTTTTTTCTGTTCGAATCTTTCTTATCAAACGAGTTTGAATAAGAGTTGCCACCAAAAGGCTTTGTAGTCTTTTGTTCTTGCGCTCGCGAAGAATCACCACCATAAGGACTAGAAGAACTATTTGAATCATTATTTGAATAGCTGTCTGGCTTCTTAGTTCGATAAGGCGTCGTCTTACTACGATCTTTCTCACCACCCCTCTCGTTACTAAAGCGCTTACCATTACGATAGCCAGTGCCATTGCCAAATTCAGCGGCTTTCTTTGCACGCTTTTCACGTAACTGCTCGGCATCTTCTAAGCTTAACTCGTTTGGCTCACCACACTCTTGATCTAAAGGGATCGTTCGGTCTCTTGGTGGCAATTCAAATTCTTTGGCCGAGGCGCGTGGCAAACTTTTATATTCGTAAAGATAAAAGCCTTCTACTTTTTCGCGTGCCCAATCTGTTTTCTTGAGGAATTTTTCACTCGACTCAATACTAGGATTGGTTTTAAAACAATTAATATTCAAATAGGCATACAAAATTTCAAAGCCATAATGCTCTGACAATATGGTTATCAGTTTATTTAAACTAACCCCATGCAAAGGGTTATTCTGATAATTGGTTCTGTCGTTCATGTTATTACTCGGTCTAAATCTTTTGTTTAATGCTTAAAAAAGCATAGGATATTGGCGACGAATCACTTTGATTTCGTCCAGCACTTCATCCGTTAATGTCACATCTATAGAGTCTATATTACTCTTAAGTTGCGCCATCGTCGTGGCGCCAATCAAGGTTGAGCTCACAAATGCTTGTCTATTTACAAATGCTAGTGCCATTTGACAAGGGTCAAGATCATAGCGCTGGGCCAGATCAATATAAGCAGCAGTAGCCGCATCAACGGCTGCACTTTTTCTATGCTCTACCCGTGTTTCAATGGTTAAGCGAGCGCCTTCTGGCTGTGCGCCATTCAGATACTTACCACTTAAAATACCACGGGTTAATGGCGACCACGCTAATAGACCACAATCTTCGCTTAACGCGATTTCACTTAAATCGGGTTCGAAGTTGCGGCACAATAATGAATACTCATTTTGAATACTCGCCATGCGTGGCAGGTTGTGTTTTTCCGCTAACTGAAGCCACTTATTCATGCCCCATGCCGTTTCATTGGATAGGCCAATATGACGAATTTTACCGTCTTTAATTAAGCCTTGAAAAACGTGTAAGCACTCTAAGAAATTATCTTCTTCCGCTTGCGGATCAAACTCGGGGGCAAAATCCCAAGTTTTACCAAAGTGGTACGACCCACGGTTTGGCCAATGCATTTGATACAAGTCGATGTAGTCGGTTTTTAAACGACCCAAGCTGCTTTCGACAGCGGCTAAAATATTAGCTTTATTGATATGGTTCTTGCCATCACGAATCCAGTCTAAACCTGGGCCCGCAATTTTAGACGCTAAGATTACTTTGTCTCGGCTACCACGTGCTTGAAACCAGTTACCAATAATCGACTCGGTTGTACCATAAGTCGTAGGGCTAGGAGGAATAGCGTACATCTCGGCGGTATCGAAGAAGTTTATGCCACGCTCCAGGGCATAATCCATCTGCTCAAAGCCTTCGGCTTGGGTATTTTGTAAACCCCAAGTCATTGTGCCTAAACCAATTAAACTAATATCTAAGTCGGTTCTGCCGAGCTTACGGTATTCCATCATTCTACCCTTATGCTTTTTTGTAGATAATTGAAACTGGAACACCTAGGTCGATGAACTTCTGTCTAACACGGAATAACACCACACCAAACGTCATGGTTGGTAGTGCTGCAAATGCAGGGTAAGCCGCCGCTAAATCTTCAGCTTCAACAAAGCGTTCAAGTACCACACCTTGCTGGCCGCCATTCTTCATCGACTCTTGATGCGTATTGAAAATTTCAGCAACGGTTTTATTTACTAAGTCATCGAAACCCACCAAGGTATCTACAACGCCCTGCGGTGGCTGCTTCTTACCTGCTTCCCATTTACGCAGTGTACGTTCATCAACGTCAATCACTTTAACTAAAGTTGAGATGGTAAGGCCAAGGGATTCGCGTAGGGTTTTGAATTCTGCTGGATGCATAGATATTGCTCTGGAATTTACTTTTAGGGGCTGCGGACAAAGATGTTGCCCGATTTAGCAAGTATTCTACCATACAGAGCACATTTAGCAGTAAATTTACTCCGCACCAAAGCACTGACAATCTGCCGCAATCAGAGATAATTTAGCACTATGACCTATGGCAATGTAGTATCCTAGGAGCTTTGAATTAGCTTGCTTTAACCTAGTTTGCTTTAACCTAGCTTGATAAGCCTAACGTAATTTATCTTAATTTAAATACACTAGAAACGAAGTTTTCGATATAAGGGAGATTCCCCATGAAAAAGATAGCTCCCTGCGTAATCTGGCTGACAGGTTATAGCGGTGCTGGCAAATCGAGCATTGCTACCGAACTTGAAAAGCAGCTATCAATACTCGGTATTGAAAACACTTCTCTCGATGGCGATGTCGTCCGTGAAGGTTTATGTCAAGATTTAGGGTTTAGCAATCAAGACCGCGCTGAAAATATTCGTCGCGTTGGCCATGTCGCGCATCAAATGTTTGAGGCAGGCTTAGTGGTGGTATGTGCTTTTATTTCGCCTTTCCAAAACAGTCGCGATAATGTGCGATCGTTATTTTCAGGTGACAACTTCATCGAAGTTTTCGTCGATACCCCGTTAGCAATCTGTGAACAACGTGATATAAAAGGCCTGTATAAAAAAGCCCGTGCGGGAGAAATCAAAGACTTTACAGGTATTGATTCGCTCTACGAAAAGCCTCTTAAGCCTGAAATTCGAATTGAGTATCAGTACTCACCATCTCCACTTAAGGCCGCAGCAGCGATTATTGATTATCTAACGACGCATATTCGCACAGACAACTAGATTGCCTATACAAAAGATACAGTCGATAAATAAGGAACAGATCTAGGCTTTTTTCTGTGTACTTTTCTCTGCAGCGGGTAGCTTTCGCAAAATATCCAAAGCAGAAACGATACCAATTATTTTTTCGTCTTCTGTCACAAAAACGCGATGAATATCACTCTCTACCATAATCGCAGACACCTCACTCAGCGTACTGTCACAACCCACACTAATAACGTCATTCGTCATAATTTGGTGAACCGTGCAGCTGCCTTGTGAGTTTTTACTCCAGTTGACCAAATCTTCTCGGCTAGCAATATCGATTCCAGTACTATCACGGTAACAGCGGCGAAGTGCTTCACTTTTTGTTTCATCATCAGAATTTTCAAAGCGAAATATGTCAGAAACACTGACAACCCCAACCAATTCATGATCTGAGGCAATAACGGGCGCACCACTTATTTCATTTTTAAGAAAGAACTCAGCTAATCGCTGTATGGTCCACCCCTCATAAACACACAATACTTCTTTGCTCATTAAATCTGTCACAGAAAAGTTTTGCAGCTCTATCGTCTTTTCTTGAATCTGGCTCATAAGGTTTACCCACTTATTATTAGTTAATCACAGCGTTTAATTATTTTTAGAATTTGAAGAGCTGTCTATCATGCCCTTACCTGATATTGATTAAAGTTATCACCTTTAAGGTACATAGTCGTTGAGCGCAATGTCTACAATTGAGTACATAAACTTGCAATAAGATGCTCAAAATAACAGACAAAATGCGCCAATGACGTAGTATTTGTTACATTATTAACCTAACGAATACGTTTCGAAGGTATCCCTATTTGGCTTCTGACTATCAGTTTACTAACGATACACTAAGAAAGATCGCCTACTACTCCTATGCACCGCGTACATTCGCGTACATAGCAGGGCTAGCGGTTCTTATGTCGATTTTTTTGACATTTGATAGTCAATATCTGCAAAACCCTTGGCTGATAGCCTTCTTATCCAGTGTGTGTCTCATGTGGCCACACATCGCTTTTCAATGGGCAAAGTTAGCCACTCATACCAAGCATGCAGTGACTTATAGCCTGTTATTCGACGCAGCCTTCGTTGGTCTTTGGATGCCACTTATTTCTTTCGAACTGATTCCTTGTGCTGTTTTTTTACGACAATCATGGTTAATCACATCAGCGCTGGAGGCCTAAAGCTGTTTGTTAGTGGGCTTATTAGTATGTTCATAGCCATCTCATTTTCTAGTCTACTCGTCAATCCAATACTTCGCTTCGAATCAAACTTAACCGTCATTTTAGCCTGCATTCCCATGATTACCGTATACCCAATGCTCATGGCCGCGATCAACTACAAACTTACTCAGGCTCTCGTTGGCAAACAAGAGCAGCTTATTCATCTAAGCCGACATGACGGATTAACAGGCGTATTCAGTCGACATTACTGGGAGCAACGTTTATTAGAAGAGTTCAAACGATGCCAACGCTCTGGTGAAGAGGCCTGCGTGTTAATGGTTGATATTGATAACTTCAAAATGATTAACGATACTTACGGGCACTTAGCTGGCGATCGTGTATTAAAAGAATTTGGCGGGCTGTTACAAAATTTACGTTCAAGCGATATTACGGGGCGTTATGGCGGAGAGGAATTTGCAATTTTATTACCCAGTAGCGATTTAAAAAAATCACTACAAGTTGCAGAGCGTTTACGTAGGGATATTGAACAAACAACGTTTGAAGTAGTGAAAACCTGCACTGTCAGTATTGGTGTTGCTCCCCTCAATGCTCAATATAACGACGCCTACAAGTGGTTAGACCAAGCCGATAAAGCACTCTACAAGGCCAAAACAACAGGTCGTAATCGGGTATGTACAAATAAAGATATTGCAGTCGCTAGTTGTGACTATCCGTCATAATCAACTCAAGTTTTGCTTGAGCTTTTTTTAAATCTTTTAAGTCCGCCTCCTCGATCATTTCACAACCATCCAGAATCATTTCCTGCACATTCGAGGGGTAGTATTTGCAATCATCAGGGCGATCGTAATAAATATCACAACTGTATTTTACCCGTGAGGTTTTATGACTCTCTTCTAGCCGCAAAAAAGGACATAACTCCAACAACTTGCCCGACTTGGGGTCTGCCCAAATTTCACCGTTATGCACATACTCTGCAATAGCAGGGGTAAAGACCTCCCACAGTTCGATCTCTTGCTTAGAAGCCGATAAAGCACCGTTACTGTATTTGATACAGCACTTGCCACAAGAGTTGCACTCTTTCACAACTATTCACTTCCTGTGCTGAGCTTTTTAATTTCTATTCTTTCCAAATCAGAGGTCCAAATTTCGCGCCCCGTTTGGGTTATAAACAGTCGGCCTCGCATATCCTTTTTAAGTGCAATAAAAGTTTCTGTTATACCCGATTGTGGATTAATGATGGTGACCTGATATTGCGTATTATCATCCAGCCAAGAGTAATAATAGAGTGAAATACTGACGATAATAGAGAGCGCAGCTAAGACATATAACAGAGGTTTAATCCAAGTATTGTGCGCAGACCCAGCAGCAGGCAAACGCCCCTGAGCCAAAGCATTAGAATTAGCTTGCTTAGATTTTTGCGCTCTAAACCAAATAAAAACAGCAATAACAATGGCAAGGGTCAGAAGAGTTTTGGTAATCATGATACGACTATCTTGTGTAAGATGTTTTAGTAAAATACTGATGCAATATAGCGGTATTTAAACATACTTACCTTAGAAGTATCATTAACCTACTCGGGGAGTGCGCTAACATAGTTCGCTAAGCGATCAAAAAAGGGCCTTGGGTCAGAATAATCTGAATTAAACTGCCCTAAATAATCGAAGTGATCCCAGCCCTGCAATACTCCCATATCATTCCACACCCCACGCTCGGGCTTACCCTGATATTCGACAATGCGATCTGTTGAGTTAATTTTAGGGCCATTCATTGAAACAGTATTCACGATACCATCATTGGCATACCAAGATTTGTCGATAATCACGCGATTAGGGCTGTCTTGGGTATACCTCCCCATCCATTTAGCAAAAGGTCGGAAGATGGCAAACATCCCTATATCCGGCACATGCTCATCACCAAACCAAGATTCACTGGTTTGCTGACTGCCATAAGAAAAATAATACACATTAGGTTGAGCTTTCACCCAAGCATTGGTTTCACGTGCGCCTTCTGGGCTTAAAGTCCAAGCAGCATTATCACGGGTTGTACGCCAAAATTGACTGTCTTCAACTCTTAATTGAAAGTCGTCATACTCTTCGTCCACACCACGCTCTAATCCCCACTGCGAGAGCTTCCAATCGTAGGCAGGCAGGCCTAAACCACTCCACATAGAACTCAAATAGGTAAGAACTTGTTGGTGATTGGGTAATATCCGATAAACACTGCTCGCTAAGGTCGTTCCATCGTGAGGAGTAGAAAGCGTTGTCACACTGTGTACCCAGTCATGACCACCACTAAACAATGGACTTAAATTTTCTTCAGCGGTTGCCCCCTGCTCTTCTGCATGACCCTCACTTAATAACTGGCTCAACATCCGAGAGTCTAAGCCACCTTGACTATGCGCAATCAAGTGAACTTTTTTTATGTGCTTAGTTTCATTATTAAAGGTTCCCCATTCAGGATAAAAACCCTCGAACGTTTTACCAAAACGATCATGTCCATGATTTTTACTGTGCGCCTCACCATAATCAACTCTACCACCCTTAATTTGTGCGAATATTTCACATGCTCGATCCCACGAGCTAGAAGCAGGCCCCGATGCGGTAGTGAATACCTGATAATCGTGCTCTTTTAAATGCTCCTGCACATCAACCAGGCCTCCCCAGTAATTAAAGCCGAGTGCTTCTTCGCGGCCCCAGCCAGTAAAGCCATGCAATAAAAAGATAGGAGAATGATTTTGCCTAGGCCCAATAGCCGAATGAGGCTTATCAATATTTTGTGCGCAGGTAGTGAACGAATAAAATATCCCTGCAAGCAGAAAACAAGAAATTCTAGATAAGGTATTCATTATTTATCCTCCTCTTCATCGACAGAAAAGAGTAAGTTCTTACTCGCGATAAGAGCCCAGCCCAAGGTGTAAAAAGGTGAGACAAGCATATCAAACGGTACTGTGACCAAAAAACCTAAATACCCTATTTGGTAGCCAAACATTTTGTCATGCTCAACGCTATTTAAAATATGTTCAGCATTAACGGTTTGCCACTCATAGGAGTTTGTCTCGATATCGGTATTAAAACACTGACCAATCTCAAGCGTGGTCGGTAGCTCTTCATAGATATCAATACTCAATAATAAAATATGCGGACATATCGATGAATCGACAGCGTTTTCGCGAGCAAGCTGAGATAAGACCAAAGGCTGGTACTGCAAATAATGTTTTCGTGCAAACGCACCTGGCTGCGACTTAATTTCTTCAATATTAAAGGGATAATTTGGATTTACGACTAATAAGGCTGGCTCGCCTAGTATTCGCTCTTGGTCGATATTACTCAGCTCCACCAAATTCTGAGGCTCTGAGTTGTTTGCAAGATTCGTCGGCACTGCGATATCTAGGATTTTATCGTCGGCATCATATAGCACCCCCGAAAACTGGTAGTCTTGTGACTGCTCGCTAATTTCAACTAGGCCAGAATAGACATAAGGCGTATTAATAAATTGCTGATTGGCACTGCGCTGTGGCTCTAAGAATTCGTAATATTCAATCGAAGCGCAACCCTGTAAAACGATTAACATAAAACAGAGCAAAGGGAGTCTTAGTATTTTTAACATGGAAATATTATTATATTTTTATAGCTTAATTTTGTGACATAGTACCGTTTTAAACCAATACAGCCGAGGTGAATATCGGCCAAACACGTATTTAAGAATAACTACATGAATAACAATATGAATAACCCCTAAAGAGAAAGTACAAAGGCTCCCAATTCACTAGCATTTAAAGGGGCGATGTCTTTTTCTGTAAGGTTGGGGCATCAATTTCATCAAAATTATTGGCGTTTATTCACCCCTCCAGCATCTTGATTATCCTCATAATTCCCCATAAGTTACCTCCCACGAACTATAAAAATAAATGCAGCCTTCAATACAGCTCTTTATAAAAGAGAAGGAAACTGGCCATGAATGAATTTACAGTTAGCAGCATCACAGATGACGCAATGGGCGATTGTGACGCCACAGCACTCGCTAAAAGAATCTCTGACAAAGACGTTAGCACGACCGAAGTATTAGAAGCTGCCATTGCTAGAGCCGAATTAGTCAACCCTAAGTTAAACGCCATTGTGACCGAATCATTCGATTTAGCCCGCCTACAAACTAAAAACAATTTATCTAAAGACCCACACCAAGGCGCTTTTGCAGGCGTACCAACCTTTGTGAAAGATAATACTGACGTCAAAGGACTGCCTACCTTATTTGGTAGCCGCGCAGTCGCCAACAGACCAGCCAAAAGAAACGGCGAGTTCGCAGACCAGATGCTTTCCACAGGGCTAACCATTCTAGGCAAGAGTACAATGCCTGAGTTTGGCATTATGCCAACCACCGAATCTCTAGCTCAAGGCGCGACCTGCAATCCTTGGAATATTAATCACTCAAGTGGTGGCTCATCTGGTGGGGCCGCGGCATTAGTTGCGGCAGGCGTTGTGCCAATCGCTCACGGTAATGATGGTGGCGGTTCAATACGTATTCCGGCAGCCTGCTGTGGTTTAGTGGGACTAAAGCCTACTCGGAACAGACTTGTAAATATGCATGGCACCGATAGCCTGCCGATTAATGTAGGCCACGAAGGTGTAATCACTCGCAGTGTGAGAGATACCGCGCTATTTATGGCTGAAGCTGAAAAGCACTTTAAAAATCAAAAGCTAGTTTCTCTCGGCCACATCCAAAATCCAGGCAAAAAACGACTGCGTATTGGCTTTATTACCGGCGCCATAAAAGGCATCTCAATTCATCCTGATGTACAGCGTACACTTACCGAAACAAGTCTCCTGTGCGAAAGCTTGGGCCATAACGTAGAAGAAGTAGCGTTTCCATTTGAAGATCGAATTGCCGATGATTTCCTGACCTATTACTCGCTATTATTTTTCTCGTTACATCGTTTTGGAAAGTCTTTGATAGGCCCTGGCTTTGACAGTTCAAAGGTTGAAAAACTGTGTGCCCATTTAAGCAACAACTCTATTCGAAGCATTGGAAGATTGCCTTTTGTTATTAGACGATTAAAAAAAGCAGCTCAGATCACCCGTCAAATGCATAAACATTACGATGTATTGCTATGCCCTACGCTAACAACACCAGCTCCTACGAATAACTTCATCTGCAACCAAGCACTACCTCCGAGCACCATGGTTAAAAAAATGACCGAATTTGCTCCCTTCGCAGCGCTGCAAAACATTACAGGTGAACCGGCTATCTCTTTACCTATGGGCACTAGCGGTGATGGTTCAACTCAGGGCCTTCCCATTGGCATGCAGTTTTCTGCAGGTTATGGCGAGGATCAAACCTTACTCGAATTAGCGTACGAATTAGAAGAAGCGAAAGCATGGCAACATATTCACCCGCTAGCCGCGTCTAAGAAAAATTCAGACTCGACAATACCGTCCTTTGCTTAATTAACTGAATAAAAAAGAAAAAGAAAAAGAAAAAGAAAAAGAAAAAGAAAAATATTTTAATAACTCATAAGAAATTAAATCTATCATGAAAAAACTCGGCGCACGCAGCAGTACCAACGATGTTTTACAAGGCAAAGACCTAACAGGAAGAACCGTTATTATTACAGGCTCTAACTGTGGTATTGGTTTTGAAACCGCACAAGCAATGGCGGGCGCTGGAGAGCTCACCCCAAATAGTAGACGCCCTACTAATTAATTTTATGCAGCCAT
>CAJXUD010000029.1 GCA_913061415.1 uncultured Oleispira sp.
GTCGCAATGTAGCAAGCTTGAAGGATATAGCAATGAATGCCCCGATAATCAGTGATGACCCGCTCTATCAATTATTAAGAAGTGATAATGTGAGTGCCTTCAATCAAGCAAGATCTGAAGGACAAACCTGCAACCTAGAGGGCTGCGACTTCAAGGGCTTAGATCTGCGTAACTTGAACGTTGCAGGGGTCAATTTAGAGAATGCCTACTTCCGAGGGGCAGATCTGCGTGGAATTGATTTCAGAGGCTGCAACCTGAATGGTGCGTCATTCGCAGGGGCTAAAATTAGCGGTTGCTTCTTCCCTTTTGAGATACCCCCCACAGAAATACAATTATCTGTCACTATGGGGACTCGATTGCGACATATTTGCAATAAAAGTTAGATTCAATCTTCAGAATAGGGTTATTATCGAAGTAGTTGAATAATAACGATCATTTATCATCATTGGAGATCTATATGTACCTACCGGGCAAACCCCTTGAAGCTATGGAACCTGTCTATGCACGTATGCAGCAGCTTTTAAAAGGTTTGTTTGAAGGCTTTCCATTAGATCAAGATCCAATCCAGCTTGAAAATATTGAGGACCTTTACCAGCATTTTGATGGCCACCAGCTCTTCTTAATCACCGATGGCATGATGCATCTAACGGCTCAGGGCGAAACAGTTCTTAGTTTTGATGAAGGCGACCTTGTTGGCCTATCTCGCGGATTCAACCTGCCTTGCACAACCATTCGCGCTGATGAATTCGTTGAAGTTCAGGTCATTGATCGCGATTCATTCTTACGCCACGTATACAGTGATAAACGCCGCCAGCATTACTGGAGCCATTTTTTAATGTGCCAAAACAGCTTAATGCTGAATCACTTGGCGCAATTAAATAAACAGCAAAAGAAAACGGTTGCGGGTTTTCAAAACTGCCAGCCTGGTGACATTATCATCCAAGAAGGTGATATTGCTGAGCATGTGTATACCATCATTAGCGGCGAAGCCGATGTCTTTGCTGATGGTGTAAAAGTCGGAGAGATTGGCGAAGATGAAGTATTTGGCGCCATGGCTGTTTTCACGGGTGAAAGACGTTCGGCAACGGTGATCGCTCGCTCTGCGTGTACGATTATGGCCGTTCCACAAAATGAATTCGTCAACTTGATCGAAGCCCAACCTAAAGCGGCCGTTAATTTGATCGAGAACTTAGCACGTCGTATTACTGCAATGAACCAACAAATTATTGATCAACAAAAGTAATACTATGATGATATTTAAGGAAAATTCTGTCTAAAATATATTTGTGTACTAGGCTTAAATGACCACTATTTGTATTGGGTCAAAAGTCTAATTATGCCTCTATTCCACAACACCAAAGAACATGCCCACTTAGTACAAAAAGTTGCTTCTTTGGAAGCACAAAACTCTGCGCTACTTGAAGATCTAGCGAATAAGAATTCTATTGATATTCAAAATGATGATCGATATCGGGCTGAAAAAGATCAAAATGCATTCAATAAATTACTCTTTTCTAAGTATATTAATTCTCAAGCAATCATTAATGATATTCGCCACTCTGTTGCTGATTCAGCAGCAGAATCATTAAGTGAAAAAGATAATCTTTCAGAATCGATGCACAGTTTTTCTGAGGTCGACGCCTTAGTTAATAAATGCACCACGACTCTCAGCGGCCTTAATAGTAAAATGAACAGTATCGCGAGCACCGTTGAATTGCTTTCGAGCACAACACTGAAAATCGAGACATTTGTTTCTCAAATTCAAGACATTGCAGCCCAGACCAACTTATTAGCCCTGAACGCTGCCATTGAAGCAGCTCGTGCAGGTGAGCAAGGCCGTGGTTTTGCAGTGGTGGCCGATGAAGTACGAGCTTTAGCTGCTCGCTCTGCAGATGCTTCAGAACAAATTACAAACCTAACAACAACTATTAAAACCCAAACAGAACTAGCAACAAAAGAGATTACCAACCAACAACTTGAAACAGAAAAAGTTACCGAGGTTTCAAACTCTATCAGCGACGTTATAGGTAAAGTATCTGTTGCTGCAAAAAGTATGTTTCACTCTATAAAAAGAACAAGTCATGTTTCTTTCTTACAATCGGTAAAGCTGGATCATATTGCTTGGAAAACAGAAATTTATAATAGCATTATCAATCCGACTCGCGAAGAGCATCGTAGTTTCACCACCCATACTGAGTGTCGATTAGGCAAATGGTATTACGAAGACGCTAGTAATTATATTGACAAGAAGTCATCACGATATATAAATTTAGAAGCACCCCACAAAAAAATCCATGAGTCAGGACATAGTGCATTCGATTCTTTCAAAGAAGGGGATACCGAAAAAATGATCGTAGCACTTAATGATATGGAGGCTGCAAGCATCGAGACTATCCACTTAATTACAGGGTTAGAGGGTGACCTTTAAGCCTTATGGAATCATGTGCAAAAAACTAAAACCGAACCTATATTTCAAGGTTCGGCTTTAGCTGTTAAAAATCCACGTATCTAAGCACACTTATTTTGATGCAATAGCCTCTGCCATTGATCGATCAGCAACCTCTTCCAGCCAAGCCAAATCAACCTCTTTATGTGCTTCACAAATAAACCAAGGCTCACGTGAATCTGGCTCAAGCATAATGCCATGCTTAATGAGGTTCATTGCAAACTCCGTATACAGCTCACTATCCGTTTGTTTCCAATCTCGATAGTTACTCGGCACTATGTCGCCGAAGTGAATGCCAAACATCGAATCAGGGCCAGCAAAGCGATGTTCAATGCCATGTTTCGTGAATACACGACTCAATACCTTTTGAATCTCTGCTCCGGCTTTATTGATCGTTGCATAAGCATCGGTTTCGTTGAGGATGGTCAGCGTCGCTTTAGCGGCACTCAACGCGATCATATTGGCCGTATAAGTACCGCCATGCGTCACGCCTTTTTTATTAAAGCTAATAATATCCATCACGTCTGCACGACCACCAAACGCCGCCACCGGATAACCATTCCCCATAGCCTTGGCATACGTCGTAAGATCAGCCTTAATGCCGTATAACTCTTGTGCCCCGCCCTTAGCCACTCGGAAACCTGTTTTAACTTCGTCCATGATTAACAAAGTGCCGTTGGCATCACACATGTCTCGTAACTTCTGCATGTATTCTTGGCTAGAAGCGATGCTGCCGCAGTTGCCTAAAATAGGCTCAATCACGATTGCAGCAATATCATCCCCTACACGAGCGAATACCGCATCAATGGCGTCGAAGCTGTTTAGCGGCACAGTTTCTAAATGCTCGCGACTGGCTTCAGGAATACCGATACCAAACGAAGCGATTTCAGGGTCTTGGCCCGAATCGGCATCCCAGTTATCAACATCGGACTTCCACATCATTTCGTCATACAGACCGTGAAATCCACCTTCGACAACAACAATTTTATTACGTCCGGTAAAACCACGCGCCGTTCGAACTGCGCCAATGACCGCTTCAGTGCCTGAGTTAGCAAAGCGCATCTTCTCAATATTAGGGCACATCTGTTTAACGAGTTCGATAACTTCAGAATCAAGATCGGTAGAAAAACCTGAAATAGTCCCGCGCTCCGTGATGGCCTTAATCACTTCCTGATCAACACGGGTATCACGGTAACCCAAAATGATAGGGCCATAGGCCAAACGAAAGTCAACAAACGTCTGATCGTCTGCATCAGTGATTGTGCAGCCTTCACTGGTTTTAACAAAAACCGTATTATCCTCACCCCAATAGCGATAGCTATCGGCAACGCCCATGGGCATATTGGTATGAGACTGTTGCAATAGGCGATGGGTATTTGGCTTAGCAGGATTCGTCATATGTCTATTCTGTGTTAATTATCGTGATAGTACTTAATTTAGTGGTGCGCATAATACAGGGCTATAAACAGCTTTGCATCTGAGCGTTCTTAATCAATTTTAAAAGTAGCACAAGATTACTTAACCAGTAACTGTCATAACGACCCACTACTTTTAAGGTTAAGGCAAACTCAGCAGCCAGTCGCTGTCGATTTTAAAAAGCGGTAACGTTCATGCTCAAGGGATTCTGCGAACGTGCTACACTGCACTATGATTTCGGTCATTACTTTTACACTTAATCGAGTTTTTGTTAATGGATTTCCTCTGGATTCTTATTGCGTTTGTTTGCGGATATGCTGCCAAGCAAATCAACTTACCTCCTCTTATCGGTTATTTAGCCGCTGGCTTTGGCTTACATGCTTATGGCGTTGAGCCTCATGAAAACCTACAAACCTTAGCGAATATCGGCATCACCTTAATGCTGTTCACGATTGGCCTAAAAGTGAATTTTCATACGCTATTAAAAACCTCCGTTTGGGCTAGCACGAGTTTGCATATGCTCAGTTGGGTGCTGTTAGCCACGCTATTATTAAAGGGCGTTGCGCTGCTTGGCATTAACTATTTTGTTGATCTAGACTGGCCTGCTCTGGCCCTCGTCAGTTTTGCTCTGAGTTTTAGCAGTACTGTCTGTATTGTTAAGTTGCTGGAAGAAAAGAATGAAATGAAAGCCCGCCACGGCAAGCTCGCGGTGGGTATTTTAGTGATGCAGGATATTGTCGCAGTTGCATTCTTGGTAATCGCAACGGGCAAGATCCCTTCGCTGTATGCCTTTGCCTTGATCTTACTTTGGCCTGCTCGCCCTCTTTTAGGCCGCATTCTCAATCAAGCGGGTCACGGTGAACTGTTGCCTTTGATTGGTTTCTTTCTGGCGATGGGTGGCTATGAGCTGTTCCAAATGCTCAATATGAAAGGTGACTTAGGTGCGCTTGTTATTGGTTTATTGTTAAGTCCTCATATCAAGTCTGCAGAATTAGCAAAATCACTTTTAAGCTTTAAAGATATCTTTCTTATTGGGTTCTTTCTATCGATTGGCTTTACCGCATTACCTACCGTTGAAATGATTCCTGCATTAGCGGTCATTAGCTTTCTGCTCATCATCAAAGGCATCTTGCTCTTTCACATACTTGCGGCGATTGGCGTCGCCGGTCGTAATATGTTTTTAGGGAGTATGGTATTAACCAACTACAGTGAGTTTGGTCTCATCGTCACAGCTTTATGCGTACAGAATGGCTGGCTCGATAAAGACTGGCTGGTGGTTATTGCTTTGGCCGTGAGTATCTCATTTGTATTCACCAGTATCTTCTACGACTACGCTCATACGGCTTATGCCTACGCCCGTAATTGGGTGAAGTATTTTGAACGCCAACAGCCAATGCCTATCTATCAAGAACAAATGAAAAGCGCTGAAGTTTTAGTGATTGGTATGGGTCGAGTCGGACGAAGTTCTTACGATGTGCTTCACGCACAACTGGATGATAAAGTCTGGGGGGTAGAATCTGATATCGATAAAGTACGCAGCCACCGCGATGAAGGTCGTCATATTATTTTAGGGGATGCAGAGGATGCAGACTTTTGGGAAACTCGCGAGCTGTGGCACATTAAACTCATCATGCTGGCAATGCCTTCGGTGACAGACATCAGCGATATTACTAAACTGTTAAAACTCTCAGACTATAAAGGCCGTATTGCCGCCATTGCCCGCTATGAAGATGAGCGTGAGATGCTATTAGAAATTGGGGTTGATAACGTATTCAACTACTATGTCGAAGCCGGTACTGGTTTTGCTGAAGAAAGCCTGCATTTATTAGAAGAGCTTTCTGGTAAGCCTCTAAAATCCAAACTGTAAACCACTATGAAAAATTTCTCATCAAAATTAAGTAATATTGCTGAGATAAGAATCAAAATAATACACGTATAATAAGCTTTCTTCAGATTGTTATTTGAATGACTCTTCACAGGCAGTATTTTGCTTGCCGCCTATGAGCACACACTCACAATTTGATCTTCTAAATACTTAAATGGAATTTTGATTCTTATGAAAAAACTCATATTAGCATTTTGTATGCTACTAAACTTCTCTGCAGCGACTAGTGCAGAAGATTATCCAATCAGTAAATATGGCTTTATGTTTACTGACCACAGCCAAGGTATTACTCTAGAAATGGCTGTTTTCAAAGAGAAAAATGATGACGGTCTACACGACGTATTATTAAAATTCACGGGCATGCCAGCAGAGCAAGATGGCATCGACGGAAAGGTCATTAGATATAAATCAATTCATGCTGGTAGCGGTCAAAACTTTCAGTACCAAGAGGGCGACAAGTGGTTTAACCGCATGATTACACGCCAAGGCTGGGGGAGCTGGGAAGTATTTGAAGTTTACTTTGGAAACGATTCTTACAATTTACGTAAAGAAAATGGGAATCACGTGATGCCATACCATTTATATTCTGCTTACCTAAAGCAGCAGAAAGACCAGTAAGATAAACAACTCCACTTGAAATAAAAGGCAAAAAAGTAATCCTTGCCTTTTATTTCTTCTCTCGATTTTGTCTCTACAATAATATTAATACGTTATAATATCCTTTCAATAATTAACTAGACTCGTTGCAATGAGCAAACATACCATCTGGGTTGACGCAGACGCGTGCCCCAACCCGATTAAAGAAACGTTATTTAAAGCGGCGAATAGAATTGAGATTGAACTCATTTTAGTGGCGAACCACTACATTAAAGTCCCCCCTTCAAAGTGGATTAGCAGTATTCAAGTAGAGTCTGGTTTTGATGTAGCCGACGACTACATTGTTTCTAAAATTGCTAAAGATGACCTTGCCATTACGTCCGATATTCCATTAGCGGCAGAAATTATCGACAAAGGGGCACATGTTATTAGCGCTCGTGGTGATATTTTCGATAAAACCAATATCAAACAAAAGCTCAACATGCGTGATTTTATGGATACCATGCGCAGCTCAGGTGAACACAGCGGTGGCCAAGCGGCAATGAATGCGAAAGATAAACAGAGTTTTGCTAATGCCTTAGATCGCTATTTAGCAAAGTATGGCAAAAGCTAATACCTGTGCTTTCGATATACTCTACAGTCGATAGGCCGGTGTATTAAAAGACATGTTCCACCCATGAGATAGTTTAATCCAGTACGCCTACTGTTCAAGCTCATAAGTTCTAAGCTAGGCTGTCTAAATCACTTGGTATTAGTCAGCCCCATAGGATTAAAGATTATGAGCAGTTCTTCTCAATATGTTCCCGCAAAAGTATGGCAAGCCCCAGCAGAATCTGGCGGCCAGTTTTCTAATATTAACCGTCCAGTGTCTGGCGCTACCCACAAAAAAACTCTACCTGCAGGGAAACACCCCTTTCAACTGCATTCTTTAGCGACTCCTAATGGCGTTAAAGTCAGCATCATGTTTGAGGAATTATTGGAGAAGGGCATTAATGAAGCGGAATATGACGCCTACCCCATTAATATTATGGAAGGTGATCAATTCGGTTCGGGCTTTGTCGAGATTAACCCTAACTCTAAAATTCCGGCCTTGATTGATAATTCAGCGACCCACATCGACGGCAGCGCAAAAGAACAGCCACTCCGAATTTTTGAGTCCGGCGCAATCCTGATGCATTTAGCAGAAAAGTTTAATTGCTTTTTACCACAAGGTGCGGCCAAAGCGGAGTGTTTATCTTGGTTGTTTTGGCAAATGGGAAGTGCGCCTTTTCTAGGAGGAGGCTTTGGTCATTTTTATGCGTATGCACCCGAAAAATTCGAATACCCTATCAATCGCTATACCATGGAAGTGAAGCGTCAACTGGATGTTCTGGATAAGCAGCTTGCCGATAAAACGTTTATTTGTGGTGAAGACTATACCATCGCCGATATAGCCATCTGGCCTTGGTACGGCGTATTGGTTTTAGGTGAGTTATACGATGCCGCAGAGTTTTTGGAGGTGAGTAGTTATAAGAATGTTGTTCGCTGGGCCAAGATGATTGCTGATCGTCCTGCGGTGCAACGCGGTAAAAAGGTCAATCGTACTTGGGGCGAGCCAGAAGCCCAGGTCGCGGAACGCCATAGCCGTGAAGATTTTAAATAATTAAATTCTGGTACTTATTGGGAAGGTAAGCATAAAAGCAATTTGATTACCTTCCTAAGAATTGCCAGTTTTAGGCGAAGAAAATATAGCGCTCAGAATTATAAATACGTGTACGATGTGCGCTTCTTATTTATGCACTAGGAATTATCTGTAATGGATTTCTTCACCGTCGATACCTTACTGTGGATTGGCATCTTTTTTTGCATCTCACAGTCCGCAATGTTTTCTGGTTTGAACTTGGCCTTTTTCTCGCTGAGTCGACTTCAACTAGAAGTAGAGATGAAACATGGCAATGAAGCTGCGGGTAAAGTACTAGAAGCGCGCAAAGACTCAAACTACTTGCTCACCACCATTCTTTGGGGGAATGTGAGTATTAACGTTCTACTCACTCTGCTATCCGATTCGGCATTAGCAGGTATTGCAGCGTTTGCTTTCTCCACTATATTCATCACCATTTTTGGTGAGATTTTACCGCAGGCGTACTTCTCTCGGAATGCGTTACGTATGGCGTCGCTATTAACACCTGTGCTTAAGTTTTATCAATTTGTATTAGCACCTGTAGCGCGCCCTTGTGCCATCGTATTGGATAAGTGGTTAGGAAAAGAAGGCATCGACTACCTACGTGAAAAAGAATTAATTTCAATGATTCATGCGCATATGGATGCAGAAGAATCTGAGATTGATGCCATCGAAGGTCGTGGCGCACTTAACTTCTTAATGATCGATAAAATTAAGGTGACGGAAGAAGGCGAACTGGTTGATGCCGACTCTATTATTCGCTTACCGACTAAGGTCGATTTACCTCTGATTCCAGAAGTCTCTCGTGATGTCGATGATCCGTTTTTACAGAAAGTTAATGCCAGCGGCCACCACTGGGTTGTGCTCGCAGATGAAGAAGGCAATCCGTTATTATTACTTGATGCCGATGCCGCATTACGAGCCGCATTACTCAATAAAGAGACGCCATACGACATTTATAAGTTCTGCCGCCGCCCATTAGTGATTCGCGATACCGATAAAACGATTAGTGAAGTCATCAAACATTTGAAGTCGCTACCGACATCAACCGCAGAAGATGATGCCGCTATTGATTATGACGCAGTCTTAATTTGGGGCGAAGAGCCACGTATTATTACCGGTGCGGATATTTTAGGAAAACTATTGAAAGGTATTCAGGCGAGTGAGTTAGAGTAACTCACTCCGTTTTGATTATTCGCTTTTAGCGTTAACCTTAACTTTCAGCCGATTATTCATATCTCGGCTTTCACGAATCAACTCGTTGCCCCCAGTGCCGCGGGTTGATTTTGCAAGACGATCATACAAAACGACATTCACTGTCGCGGCAAGATTCAAACTGCCTACGGTTGGAATGTACACAACACTATCTGCTTTATTCACAACCTTTTGTTTTACCGAGCCATCTTCTGGCCCAAACACATAGAAAGCATTGTCGGGATGTTCAAAGTCCGCTAGCGAAATGGCATCCTCAGCCAGCTCAATCACGACAATTTTAGCGTTTTCAGGCGCACTTTCTAATAGGCATTCAACTCCGGTTAAAGGAATACTTTTGCTCAAGTTTTGGGTATCGGTACAATAAGCGGCGCCACGATCATAACGACTGCCAGTATAGAGAATGCTGTCTGCTTGAAAGCAACCAGCCGCTCTAAAAATAGCGCCAACATTGGTTGGGCTTTTGGGGTTCGTAAGGCCGATAGTAACTTTAGAAAGGCTCATTATGGTGTATCGTTTCCCATTAAAAGAAAGTGTCTAATTCTGATGCGCTACAGGACTTTCCTGCTCGCCTATAATATTCGTCATATTATAACTAAAAGCCTGCTTGGCTTCAGCTGTTGCTTCTCTACGCGGTAAGTCAATCATCACGCGAGTACGTTAAAAAGCACTAACCCTTTAACGACGGTTAGCAATACTGCGTTGAAAAACTAATGACGTCTGAGATTTCCTGAACCCCCAGCTGCAACATTAAAATACGATCAAGCCCCATCGCCACACCAGCGCAATCGGGTAAGCCTGCTTTCGGATCCATCATCGCAGCTAATAATTTCTCATCAATTGGCCGCCCGGTTGCGACTAATTCTTTTTCAAAGCGGAGCCTTTGCTCTGCGCCATCGGTCAGCTCGTGATAACCATTGGCAAGCTCTAATCCATTTAAATACACTTCAAAGCGCTCTGAAATTAACTGGCCATTGTCATCATAATTTAACTTAGATAACGCCGCTTGGCTCGCAGGATAGTTATAAATAAAGACTAATTGATTCTTGGGTAATTCTTTTTCGACTTTATGACTCATAATCATATCGAGCCATCCATCTCGATTTAAGTCTAAGTCAGCCCCTGCCAATTCAATGCCGAGCTGTTTAATTTGCTCATCACTCGCGGCCATCGGATCGAGACCCGCGTATTGAATAACCGCTTGCTGATAGCTGATAAACTGTGGAGCATTCTCCAATGTAATGCAGGTATCCTGAAAGAGCTCGGTTAATAAATCAGCCACTTCATGCATCAATGCCTGATGGTCCATATCAATGCGATACCATTCAAGCATGGTGAATTCTGGATTATGACGACCTCCCGCCTCCCCCGCGCGAAACACTTTGCCCAATGCATAAATATCACCACTGCCCGCACACAATAATCGTTTCATCGAATATTCTGGGGATGTATGTAAATACAGCTTTGGCATCGCATTAGTTGCTTGAACCTCTATCGGCACGATGTTCATATCAGCCACAGGCGCCCTATTTAGAATGGGTAACTCAACTTCGAGCACATCAATTTCTATAAAAAATTCACGTATCGTTCGATTCAATGCAGCCCGTGCATGCAAAGCTTTGATCGAGGCACTCGGCTGCCAGTGAAGGGACTGAGACATAAAACTTCTCTTTTTACTAATGTCTAATGACGGGTTTTCATCTATTTTGAACATAAAAAAAGGAAGCCTAATGAAGTGACCCCATAAAGTTGGACACTTTTATTAAGCGGCCAATAAGGCCTGAT
>CAJXUD010000030.1 GCA_913061415.1 uncultured Oleispira sp.
CGTTAAGCGGCAAAAAATTGTTGGCTAAAATTGTGAACGGAGTGAAACAGCCAACTGTTTTTTGTCCGTTTGAACGCCTTGTTAGCTGTACGATTGCACAAGACGTTGCCATTTTGGTGCTAGTTTTATTGGCACTACAAAACTTAAGATAGCAGGAACAATTATAATAATAAAACCATTTACGGCCTCTAAGCCGATAAAGAACTCTGCAACAGAATTGAAACCAGCATCAAGTAAGTTTGGAAGCAAAAAAGTAACAACCATTTGAGTTAATACAAATATGGGAACAACTATACCAAGAGCACCGTAACTAAAAACAAGAGTAATAAGGCAGAAGGTAAACTTTTTAGGTAACTCAAATTTTGAGTATTTTGAATAAATGGCGGCCACATACATTGGCAATAAAAAAGCCAAAGATATTCCTATAATTGCAAGATACTCCATTACCTTTCCTTAGTACTGCTAACGCCGCGTTAACTGGCGCAGTAATGGTGGCAGTTTTTTTTGCGTTTCTTTGCAAAAAAGGTGACAGCATTACGGAGTCCACGTTGAACGCCTTGTTGAACGAAGCCGCTACGCGACAGAAAAGCAAAAACCTAAACATCAACAATAATTCCTCTACGCACTCATATCCCCGAGTGCGACTACTAGAGGATGTACTCATGAATAAGACCCAACAAAATAAGTTCAATTCACTGTACCAGAAGCATGTTAGCGCATTACAGCGTCAAGGCAAGGCTGATTCTACTGTTAATGTGTATTCCCGTGCTGTTCGTCGCATCGCCGAGTTCTACGATCAGTGCCCCGACAAGCTCACTCTTGATCAACTGAAGGATTACTTCACCGCATTGATTCAAAGCCATTCTTGGAGCACCGTTAAAGTGGATCGTAACGGCCTTCAATTCTTCTATAAACACGTTCTGAATAAAGACTGGCAGTGGGTTGAAATCGTCAAACCACCTCAGAAAAAAGTACTGCCCGATATTCTAACTATTCGTGAAATTGAACGCCTAATTAATGGCACACGAGAGCTGCGTTATCAGACATTTATTCTTGTGGTGTACAGTATGGGCTTACGGCTAGGTGAAGCCCTTAATCTTAAGGTCGGTGATATAGACAAAGAACGAATGAAGGTTCACATTCGTATGGGCAAAGGTAAAAAAGATCGATTCGTGACATTACCCCAAGTCAGCCTAATGGCCATGAGAAAATATTGGAGCACACATCGCAATCCTTCTTTTATCTTCCCAGCGGGTAAAAATCCAGAGCAACGTCACACAGCAAAACAATTTATGGACCGTGGTGGTTTGCAAAAATCGATTCGAGTTATTTGCAAAGACTGCGGTATTAATAAACACATCTATGTTCATAGCCTGCGTCATTGCTACGGTGCTCATCTGGTTGAGTCGGGCTTAAACCTTCGTGCTATTCAGCACGAGATGGGTCATAAATGCCCAAAGACAACCGCAATTTATACTCAACTCACTGATGTCACTCAGCAAAAAACCGATGCGATTATTAATCGCATGATCAAGCGCTTAAATATCAGACTTGATGGCGAGGTGTGACATATGAACACCTCCCTTCAGCATTCAACTCAGCTAGCCGATATTGCAAGGCAATACCTTCCTTTATTAAAAAAGAATAATCCGGTAACAGAAAATCAGTGGTCTGCTTTAAACGCAATCATTGGCTGTCGAACCCAGCAGTATGGTCAAATTTATTTGGCCTGCAATGAGTGCCACACTCATGCCAGCCATTATCAATCCTGTGGCCATCGCAGCTGCAATAGCTGTCAAAACCATAGCGCTACGAAATGGCTCGATAGGCAAGAGCAAAAGTTATTACCCGTTAATTACTTCATGGCAACGTTCACTTTACCTTTCGAATTAAGAGCACTGGCTAGCGCTAATCAAAGCTTGATTTACTCATTGCTCTTTCAATGTGCCATTTCAACATTAAAGGACTTTGGGCGTAATGAAAAAGGCTTTCATGCAGAATTAGCGATGACGGCCGTATTGCATACGCACACTCGAAAACTCGACTATCATCCGCATATTCACATCGTTGTGCCTGCTGGAGGCATCAACAAAAATAGAAAGGAATGGCGTAAAATTAAAACGAAATATCTATTTAATGGATTCAAATTAGCGATGGTATTTCGAGCCAGAATGATATCAGCAATCAAAGAAGCAGGATTGTCGGTACCTGACAATCCTAGAAAGTGGGTGGTGCAATGCCAGCACATTGGCAAAGGTTTACCTGCCATCAAATACCTTTCACGCTACTTGTATAAAGGTGTTATTAGCAATCGCAATATTATTGCGAACGATGGTGAAAATATTACCTTTCAATATACCGATAGCCATACGAAAAAGGTCATGACTCGAAAACTAAAAGGCGAAGACTTTATTGCCTTGGTATTGCAACACACTTTGCCGAAAGGTTTTCGACGAGCTAGGGATTATGGTTTTTTACATGGGAATGCCAAGAAATTATTGATTCTTATTCAGATTGTACTGAAAGCAAGGCTGCCAGTAATTGTTAAAACTGAAAGACCAAAATTTATCTGTAAATGCTGCTGCTCGCCAATGAATATCATTGGTTTTAGTAAAAAGAAACGACCGCCATTAAACGCAAATTAATGAACTCACTGATACCGTGAGCGATTCACCGAATAATAGAGGAGTTTTATTTAATAATGAGTTGTGTTTAAATTTTATCGCCAGCGATGGTGAGGCTTAATGACATCTATCAAAAATAGAGATGATGAATTTCATCACTATTCACCTCGATTCAGAAATAGATAAATACTATAAATAGAAAAGCAACCCACCTAGATTTTCCGGGTTCGTTCAACAATAGGATAGGTCGCGGCTTCGCGCGACTTATCCTTATTCGTTATGAGTGTTTATTTAAATACCACAGCAATTCTTTTACTCTAGATTTCAACAAGGTAGTTCTATGAGAGCCTGCTGATAATATAAATGAGCTTCCAAACTTATCTCGCGTTATAGCCTTTTCGATAAACTTGAATTCTGCATCACGATATTTAATCCATTGTCTCTGTGATGCCTTTAGAGATTGTTTCTCCTCTTCACCTAAGTTAAGCATCAGTTGCTTATATGCTGAGTTTAATTCTGTATCTAGCGCGGTGTAAAGATCACCATAGCCTGTAGAGAATTCAAGTGTTGTCGCAGCAGTTTTAGATATGTAATCCTCATAGACCTTTATTCTTGATTCAAATTCAGCCACATAGTTTGGTGCTTCAGGGTTATCTACTGCACACGATAATTGAGTGATCATCAGTATTAAAATAGATAGATATTTCATATTATTCCTTATTACTCATAACGCCAATATAATGGGCACGCGGCTTTTTGCGCGTCCAGCCAGCTTTGCTGGCGTTCATTGATATTCTTGTTAGGTGAGTATTTAATTGACAATTGGAGTCCCCCAGCCATCATATTCACCACCAACAGATCTTGCTACTTGCCCTAGATTAGCTCTGATTTTTACTAATTCTTGTTCATTTGGAATCATGTATTTTACTGCAAAAACCATCCAAGACTGATCACTTTCAGATTTCTCTATTTTCGGTTTAAAACCTTCACGTTCAATTCTCGTTGCTATTTTTTCTGCAGCATCTTTATTTGGGGCATATATGAAAAACTCTACTGGATGTTCTTTTGACAAGTTCGATCCAGCATTTTTTAATTGCAGAATCACTTGCCCGTCTGGTGATAAATTTTTATTATCAGGCACATTACAGCCAGACATCATTAGTGATGCTAATAGTATAAGTAACTTAAATTTCATCAGATTCCTTTCACCTAACGCGAATATTGTGGGGCGCGAAAGCGTCCCAGCCCAGAATGGGCGACTACCAATGTATTGTTAGCAGTTTTTAAGTTCATTCAAAAATCTTTTAAACCTAGTATGCCATTCATCAATGGTTTCCCCAATTCCTCTTAATGCCAAATCATATCCGTCATCAAAATAACCAATTTCAGTTAATCTTTGATCCACCTCATAGTTCTTATCTATATAATAACTATAAAGTTTTATTGCTAAGTCCCTACAGAACTCAATATTATCTATAACTTGGTCTTCCAAGTCGGTAAGAACTTCGATTAGAACATCATCCTCTTCTGGCGATCCATCCAAATCACAAAGTGCAGAATAAATATCATGAACTCCCTTAGTCGTAGCAAAGGATAGATCTAGTAATTTTTCACTGGGTTCATCAGATTGGTCTATCTCAACAACAACCCAATCTATTACTTCTTCTTTGGTATAAATACCTAAGCGAAAGCCCATTTTTAATTTTTGAGATGATTTATTCATGACTGCTAACGCTTTTGTTGTGGGGCGGTGAAACGTAGCGAGGAACGAGCGAAGTGTAACCGTCCCAGCCCCGAAGGGGCGAACACCAACTGTTTGTTATGACTCATGGCCCCGACCACTCTAACTTATACCTCTGCTCCTCAGGTACTTCAGAGAACAGTTCAGCAATAAGCGCTTTAATTGGTTCGTAGATTCCGGTACCTACGGCCCTCTCACAAAATGACTTTGCTTGATAATTTAAAATATGGAAGTCATGTGGACAAAAGTCTTCCTCAAACAAAGTTACCCATAGATTATGAGTCAATTCCGCAAGCTCGTAAGCAGCTCTTCGATTCTTGCCGTAAACTATTTTACTGGACAGAGTACTCCTAGACAAAATGATGCTTTGTCTTATTAGTTCTCGATAAATATCCTGCTTATTACTCATCATATAAAGTCATAACGCCTAGCATTTGCGGCGGTTTGTAGCGAGGCACGAGCGGAAAACCGTCCAAACCACGCAGTGGTTACGCAACATGCTTTTGTTATGCGATGACTCAGACCGAAAGCATATCATTCAGAGTTACTCGTAAATTATTAGTTACCTGAAGAGCTTCTTCTCGCTGGAGTTCTTCTGCCTTTCCATTTCTCGATATTTTTTCCAATTCGATTGCGAGACCATCAAGATTTAGTCCAGTGACCGAAGATCCAAGGGCCTCACTTGAAGCAAATATCAATGCAAATATGTCAATCACCTTAGACTCTCGATCAAAAAGACGATCTAAAGCATCGAGTATATTTTCACAAATTTTCGCATCAGTCTCGTTCATTTGATTAATACCACTTTAAGCGCATAACGCTCGCATTTGCGGCGGTTTGTAGCGAGGCACGAGCGAAAAACCGTCCAAACCACGCAGTGGTTACGTAACATGCTTTTGTTATGTTTTTTCATTCACCAACTCTTGCGCAACTAATAATTGAACTTGGTGCAAACGACTAAGTCCAGACCTATAGTCTTTCAATTCAGTGCGTTCAAATATCGGTGGAGTATCCGACTCGAATTTACTTAATTCAATACTTATCAAGTAAGAACCATCAATTAGGACAACAAATATATCCTCACATTGTTCTGGAATCCATTGCAAAGTACAAGCTCTGCTTGTGTTATGGCCCTCGGACTCTAGAGCGCGGACGAGTCTAGAATTAGCAGAGAAATTAAGGAGTGATTCCTTTAGCTGCACTCTAAACTCAGATTCCATTCTGCTACCAATTAATTTCATATTTCCAAAAGCTCATGAAACATAACGCCTTACATAAAACGCACGAGGAACGAGTGTCGTGCGACCGTAGGGCGCGTATTTAATGTAATTGTTATATTAGAGTTAGGCGAAATAACCTTTACTCTTGCGACCCTTGTATTTCAGTTTTACTAGTTGAGCTTATTGCCCATAAGATAATTGCACCTATAGGGTTTAGAAAAGGAATGATTTGTATAAAACAAAGAACCCTTAATTGCGTAACACGCCTGCCAATTATCGCAGTATGAGCCCAAATTACATAAATTAGTGAGATAGCAGATAGAAAGTATAATGGAGATGCTGTTTTACCTTCCGCTACTTCAAAAAACACACTCATATTCCCAACAAATATTATTAGTAGGACAAATAGCCAATTCAATACTAGATAAACTTTTCGCCAAATACCCAGTGATGAAAAGGTAAGTTCTATACTGTTATTGTCCTGAATGAGAGAATTTGGTGGAGAATAAATTTCAGACATAGATAATTCCTAGTGTTTTAATATAACGCAACGCTCATGGGCAAAAAACACTTGACGACTTTGTTGGGAGCGAAGCGACCCAAGAAAGGTGCCAAGTGTTTTTTGTCCTATGCAGCACCTTGTTGTACGACTTGGATTCAAATATTAAACGCTTTATCCCGCATGGTCTGCATACTTATCTAAAGCTTCTATGACTGTGGCTGGTAATAAAAAGTAGCAGTCATCAAAGTTACCAACGATTTTAAAAAAGAAGTCCTGAACCCCACGTTTTTTTGCGAATTTTTCAATGTCACTAATAACATCAAAATCAAGGGCTTCTTCGTAAACCCAATGCTTCTTATATTTATATTTAAAAATTTTGCCTTCGTAATCAAATTTCACTTCAATTTTTTTAAACTCGGGCTCAGCGTCACCTTCTGGTTTTTTACCATCAATTTTCACTTCGAAGGCGCTAAGATTTATGTTTACGTCAAAAAGGCTAAGCATGCTCCTCCAGATTCTTGGATATACCGAGGCTACTTCTGACAAATCACTACACTCTGAAAATGGTGAGCCTCCTACAACAACTCGCTTATCAGGTATTAAAAGCTCTAACAGCATGCCAATATCGGGATCTCTAAAGGACTCTATAAGTTCGTCTAGCTCATCTGTATAGCCTTCTTCAATATCTTGCTGCAGTTTATAAGCCTCAATGATATACGGAGAAATCTGACTACTGTCAGACAAGTCTGTTATCGGCTTATATTCAATGCTGGCTTTTCGCAACTCACATGTGACCAGCTGTAAACGATCAGCAGGCTTCATGGCCCACCACGCCTCAATAAACTCGTACCGCTTGTCATCATCAAAGCCTAACAAGTTGGGTTTATCATTCTTTTTGAATAACAACTTTTCTTACTCCTTTAAAAGTTCGATTGTTACCACCTTATCGTATAACGCCCGCAACACTGGATTGGGTGTGTTGGCGACTTTTTTGCGGCACGCGAAAAAGGTGACAACATGCCCAATTCCACGTGCTTGCGCTTGTTAAGTGATTCCTGATTAGTGTGCGAATTTTAATGTAGCAACACCTGCGATTATTAAGATAATACCTAGGTAGCGACCTAAGCTTGAGGGATCCCCGTAAAAAATAACCCCAACAGCAAATGTACCTGCCGCTCCAATACCAGTCCAAACAGCATAAGAAGTGCCGATAGGTATTTGTTTTTGAGCAAGCCACAGTAAAAAACCACTAACCCCCATAAAGAAAAGAGCGATTAAAATACCTTGAACACGACTATTCTCATCTTGAGCCATTTTTAAACCGACTGGCCATCCAATTTCAAATAAACCTGCAAGTATCAAATATATCCAAGCCACGCTATCTCCTTATTAA
>CAJXUD010000031.1 GCA_913061415.1 uncultured Oleispira sp.
ATTACATTACAGGTATTTTTACTGGCCAAGAGCTTCAAAACAAACCGCATAAATTTCACGAAATTCAAGGCATTGCCATCACGGCCAAGCAGTATGATAAATTATACAAACGCTGTCATGGTGAGTGGAAAGCCGTAAAGTGTTTTATGGACGAAAGCTTTCCTAACTTAACGCCTGAGCAGCTTGCTTATATTAAATCACGAAAGCACCCTGATGACGACGATCGCTTAGCGGATAAATTCCCTAAACCAATACCCTATAAGAATATTTTTTTATAATTGTTAAATCAGGGACTCACCAAATACTGGAAATATACTATGACATCAACCATCATCACTTTCATTTTTTTACTACTATCTCTTCCTTCACACTCAGCGCAAGTTGTCATACCTTTCGAAACATTATGGGAGGTTGATGACAATGAGACCATAGAAATTACAACTTACAATTACGCTCGTACTCCACCAAAGGTAACAATCGATTGGGGAGATAATAATATTGAAAACTTTATCAGTAAACAAACACGTGGATTATGGGAAAATGAAACGTCTGTAAAACATACCTATATTAATAAAGGAGCTTATAAAGTAAGAATTTATTTTGTGGATAGCATGGTACGGTTTGACAATCAATCCGCGTTAAAATCAATATTAAACTGGGGGAACTACGGTTGCTATATTGTTAATGGCATCTTCAAAAATTCAGGACTGGAAAGAATTGATGCAGAAGGTCAGCCTAACTGCGATGATTTTACAGGTATGTTTCGTATGGCTAAACATTTTAATGACGACTTAAATCACTGGGATATGAGTAACGTTACGCGTATTTCAGCAATGTTCAGCGGAGCCATATCATTTAATGGAAATATTAGTGACTGGGAAACGTCAAATCTAGAAGATGTGAGTAACTTATTTAAAAATGCTAAAATGTTTAACGGTGATATTAGCCAATGGAATACCAATAACATCTCTGATGTTGACTACTTATTCAGTGGTGCCGAAAAATTCAATCAAGATCTGTCGCAGTGGAACCTGACAAAAGCAACTAATATTGATAGCCTATTTTATAATGCCAAATCATTTAAAGGCCCATTACCTAAACTTGCGATTGACAACATAACCTATGCCAGAAACGCATTTTATGGAGCTTCGTTGTTAAAAGCCGATTTATCGAACTGGAAAACCAATCACATCAATTATTGTTATCATTTTGTTAACCCAGAAGATAATCAAATCACCCTACCCGCTTTTGAGAATTGCAGCATTACAGGAAATTCTCTATGAATTACAACGAAGACTGAAGTGCCACCCTATAAGGGAGCCAAAAGAGGTGTTCGCACCCCGACTGATCAAATTCTACTGCTCGCCTTCGAAGAAAAGTCAAAACAACAAGCGTTAAGCAATAGTGACATACCTAGTAATAAACAAGGCAAAGATAACTCACCTATATTAGAAAATGAATACCAAGAATATCTAGAATTACGAGATAAGTGGGCCGATAAAAAAGAAGATAACCCTAAACTAGAAGCTGCATTAGAAGCCAAGCATAATGGATTGAATACAGGATTAGTCATAATTAATATGCCTCTTTCTATAGGAGCAAAGCTAGTAGGGGAAAATGTAGGTAGTGCTCAAAAACTAAGCCAAGAAATTACGGGAGAAAAACTAGGTACAAACCCTAGCCACAGTCAGCTTGCTAAAGACCACGACCACCATCATTTACATGATCTAGCAGCACAATTAGCCATGATAGCTGTCCGCGATACAGGTAAAGCAATGAAAGCATACTGGAATGGAAATAAAACATCAGATCCTGTTTCAGTTGCTAAAGAATATATTGTTCATCCCGAGAATATGTCTATAAATATTGAAGAATATATTAAAAAATGGTGTAAAATAATTTAGCTAGAATCGTAAGATCCGAATCAAAAACAGATGCAGGTCATTATTATGATCAAACAAAAGAAGATATTAAATTGCTAAAAGAGTCGATAAAGGAAAGCCACAAGCAAATCGAAGTCTTATTTAATAGATTCTTTTAATACCTTATTTATAATAAATTACGGATTCATAAAATTTTAGATTACATTAAAAAAATAACTTGCATCCTCGTTTGCAGTCTTGGAACTCTACTATCCATAGGCTGTGAGAAAAACGAGTCATTAAGCGATTTGAGTAGCCCTGCATACATCACACATCCTAAACAGGTCGATTTTGCCATCGCGGGTTGTCATATTTATTATAAGGGTAAGGAGCTACCACTGTTCACAGGTACTAAAGTTGATCAAGCACCTACCATTCAAAGTTGGATTGATGTTTTAGGTGATGACTATGTCAATTTTGATGCCAATATTTTCGTCTGGAAGGAGCTAGGATTTCGTGTATTTACCCGCAGAGATGATAAAAGCAAAGTTCAAACGCTTACAATTATGAAATATGTGCCAGAACCAGAATTTATAGAGTTAGAAAGTTATTTAAAAGATGAAGAGCATATGAAATATTTCACAACGCGCCATAAGAACTATAAGGAAGATTTAAAAGAGCGTATTGCCAAAGCAAAAAAAGAAATAACTATTTACTCTCGCATCCCTCACCCAAAACCCATTTGGTTTAATGGTGCAATTATTGAAAATCACTTCAATAAAGAGCTATTTAACCAGCAATTGGCTCAATACCGTCAGAAACTGCATGACGGTTATGAATCACCTTGGGGGCAAGGTAGTGGTAGCCAGTTCTTTGAAGGATATACATACTGGGTTAAATCATCATTTTCTAAATGTGAAGGTGACTGGGGCTTTGAAAGTAGCATTCTTATTAAACAAGAGTTTGCGCCTGACGATGTAATTGGTGATATTTCCATTGGCCCAGATCGTTAAGTACTATTTTTCATAAAAACTTAAAAAGGATATTTTATGCTCTTTCGTTTCTTCTTTATTGTAGGGGTAGTATTACTCACCTCAGGTTTTGGTTTTCTTAACTTTGGAAATAGTTTAGAAAAGGACATTTCAGAGCACAAAGATACTCTTAACAGTATTTTTGTCACTTATTGGAAAGGAGCTAAAATTTCAATACGCTCATTACCCATCACAGAAGATACCAAAGAAATTAATTTTTCTGAAATAAAAAAAGAACAAGCCCAGAGGCTCGGTTTAGGCCCGTATTTAAGTAATATCTACGATTGGGAGTTTTTACTTAAAAGCCAGCCAGCTTCTATTGATCCAATATCATTTTCAGAAATTCTCGCATTCTCAAAAGAAGTTTATGACATGCAAGATAATATTGAACAGCTCGATGAAGACGATTACCCCGCTTTTATGGAAGTGGTTGCTCATGGTAGCCGAGTGACTACAGGAGAAATATTAGATTATCCAAAACCTTGGTCTAATTCTTATGATCACTGGGGATTTGCGCTAGTTATGGAAGCCCAACCTACATTTGGTTCTTGGAAAACTTATGAATTAGATAAGGTCAATATTGATGATTTTTCAACCACAGACTTAAGGGTCTTTACAGCTATGCATAAAGGTTTTGATAACCTTCGTAATCAGTGGTATTTCCTAGCCGATCAGTCCTTTACTAATAGCATCAATGAATTAAACCGGGGTGATATTAGTCTAAATGAAACTACCAAGTTTTTCGCCGAGGCCCACCTTATCGACGGTTTTACCGTAGAAGAGCAACTTCAGTTATTACTACGAGGGGCCTCTTACCTTATGCGCGGCTGGGCAAGGCATCAGTCTGATGATGCAGATCTAATGAAGCAGGCTTCTGCTGATATTGAGGAAGCCCTTACTGACTTTAATCGGCTCGGCATTGATAATGAACTAGTATGGTTAGCTGAAAGTTATGTTTACATTAAAAATGAAGAGCCTAATAAAGCCATAACATCACTGGATAAACTTTCAAATAGTCGCCTCATGTCAAAGAATGAAATAGCGCTCATAGAAGAAACCAAGAACCATCTACAAGACAGAGACCCTGAAAAGGCACTTAACTTTTTAACCGATAAAGTTTTTATGTATAAGTTAGGATCGTCCTATGCTTACTCTTATGCTCAGGAGATAAGATGGGCAAATATATTAAAAGAATCAGAGCTTGGCAGAAAAATACTGCAACGTTTTAATGATCTGGAAGAAGCAATAAACAAGGCTAAAGAATTTATTTCTTTAGAAGCGCTTAAAAGAAAAGTTAACCTTTGAGCCTGTAATAAACGAACAGGATGATCGATACAACATGGCTAAAAATATTGTGTTTGTAAATGCTGTTATTTCGGATAGCAATGGCATACGCATGGCCAGCCCCTGTTATGCAAGCCAAATAGGCCCTGGGGTAGGTATAATTCCAGACCACGAATTATTACAACGCCCCTATCAGTGCTTAGAGTTGCCTCTTGAAACGCTTGGTGATGATGAACATCTTGCAAAAATAATGGAGCAAAAAGTAAAGCTGGTTAT
>CAJXUD010000032.1 GCA_913061415.1 uncultured Oleispira sp.
CCTGAACATTTAGAATAAAGGAGGAGCCTTGTCAGATTTGAACACACGAATACCGTCCGGTAATGACGTGACTCAGCATTTTAGCTTGCAGCCATCCTTTAGCGAAAATTTATTCGAACGCACCTTACAGCGAGAAAATATTCAAGCTGCATGGAAGCGTGTTCGAGCCAACAAAGGAGCCGCGGGCATCGATGGTATGACCATTGAAACTCTCTAGTATTAAAGAGGCCTGACTGGGTAAGATCCGGTCAATGGGAGCGAGTGACGCAAGAACTTAGATCAGGTATTTATAAACCTGATCCTGTTCGTCGCGTAGAAATTGAAAAGCCTGACGGTGGTACTCGTCAGCTTGCTGCCTGTAGATGAGAGTCTACGATTAAAAACCGCGTCATTCAGCAAGCGATTGCTCCCTTTCATTTTAAAAGAAGGGGCTCACGCCTATTTTTGATCCGGCATTTTCCAACAATAGTTTTGGATTCAGGCCGAATAGAAATGGGCAGCAAGCAGCACTCTTTAGCTAAAAGAAGAGTACAAAGCATTATCAAGAAAGGCCGACGCTTTGCCGTTGATGTTGACCTTTCAAAGTTCTTTGGCAGAAAATTGCTTCTGCATTTTCTGCATTCAAACCATCCCTGGTTATTACCGAGTAAATCATGATTTATTAATGACCCACCTAAGCTACAAGCTGAAGGATAAAGAGTTATTAAAATTGATCGCAAAATATTTGCGCGCTGGAATCATGAATAAGAATCACTTTGTGGCTAGCCGAGAAGGCGTTCCGCAAGGTGGGCCTCTTTCGCCCCTGCTCGCGAATATTATGTTAGACCCGCTCGACAAAGAATTAGAGAAACGAGGTCATAAGTTTGCTCGCTACGCTGACGACTTCACCATTTTGGTGAAAAGCAAGCGTGCTGGCGAACGTATTCTTAACAGCATTTCTAACTATTTAGAGCGTCGATTAAAACTAATCGTTAACAGTGATAAAAGTCGCGTTGTGAAAACCTCAGAAAGTAAATTTCTTGGCCGATTCATTTACAAGAGTCTTTTCGATCAGGACGAATTAAAATTCATCCAAAAACACTGCATCGATTTAAGGAGCAAGTACGTCGTTTAACCAATCGTAACTGGGGCCCTATTTATATAAAAAGAATATGCGCTATCAACTCTTTAAAACCAGTCAGTATTTACGAGGCTGGATTAATTATTTTCTGCTTGTATTTAAATAGTGTGATTGCTATCAACTTTGTATGCCGATTTTAAAACAATAGTAGATCATTGGATTCGACGCAGGGTAAGGATGGCCTATTGGCGACAGTGGCGAAAACCACGGACTAAAGTAAGAAATTTGATGAGCCGAGGCGTCCACGTTCAAGCTGCGGTAGCATGTGGTATCACGAGTAAAGGCCCATGGCGCAGCTCTAAAACTTCGGGAATCTTTAAATAAAGAGAATCAGGCATTATCAAATGTTTATTTGAAAACTGAAGGATTATATTCGTTGCGCGATGGATGGATTAAGCTTCACCATTCTAAGTGAAACGCCCTGTGCGGATCCGCATGCAGGGTGTTGTGGGGGCTGGAGGCTAGAAACCTCCGGCTACCCGATTAGGCTACTTGTAAATACTCAATGATCTTCCGTCTTTTAAATATAATGTATCACCATCCCAACCTGTATAAAAACTAGTGTCATTAAAATCAAAAGAAGGGTTAGTAGGAGTATTGATAATTAGCTTTCCTATATAACTTGTTGAACCTTCACTATGAAATATCTTCGCATTGTAAATGGCAGGATTTTCATTGCTTTTGTTATCCAGCACTACATAGACACCGCCATCAGGCCCACCAACCCATAAAGCACTCTGTGGTATGCTTTCAGGTCTTGGAGGCATTTCGCTTTCAATCTCAGCATTATTTAAAATAAAAAAGCCTACAATAAATACGCATAAAATTAATACAGTTGTTGAATATAGAAAATACTTGATAAATTTTGACATTAGTAGCTACCAGATTCTTCAATAACCAATTTATTTTCTTTAAGGCTATAATTCAAGTCTATATAATCATCCCTAAATTCTCCCATGTAAGAATTAGGCCTAGGGTCAATCATCCAAGGAGTATCCACACCTGCTTTTTTAGTAAGATCTTTTACAAAATGAATACAACTATTTGACAATAGATCGTAAGGTTTTCTATTTGGTTGGGCGTTTTGGCTTTTTCTCAAGCGAGCATACATCAACATATCATCAAATTTGTTTTCAACTTCGATATATACGCCACTGATTCTACTTGATTGACCTGAAACTTTTGATATTTTATTTAAAACTTTTTTAAGGGAAGAAAGATCGATGCTTCCTTTACTTATTTTAACATCAGGTAAGTTTCTTATTTTTTGAACTAAACCTAGATATGCAGGTGGATCATACCGTCCATATTCAAAATACTTTGTAGTGCCATTTTTCCCATTTATAAATAAAACACCAGCGTGCCCTAAGTTAGAAAACTTTTCTTTATATTTCGGGGTGGAAAAGTTGTCAAAACTTATATATGGAATAAAATCAAATTCTTGTCTCGGGATACTTACCGAAATTTTATAATCGGGAAACACTATTGGTATTACTATATCACTCATTTTTATCCTCTCCTTTGGATATTAAAAAATTAAATGTACAAATATTACTCGGGGCGTACTGTAGCCTAACGCCGCAATCAGTCGCGCGCCCCTTGCGTCGACTGCATTGCTTTGTGTACGCCCAGCATGGGCATGAACTAATGAGGTGAAAGTCCTCTGTAGGAA